>NZ_OZ197277.1:0-1743983 GCF_964291045.1 Rhabdochlamydiaceae symbiont of Dictyostelium giganteum
TTATCAAGAGAGAGGGAATATTAAAAATACAGCACATTATTTTTTGAAAAAGAGGTGATGGAAGAGAATGGGGAAATTTCCCACATTCCTCTTAAGAGTATAGGTATTTAAATATACTAAATATCATTCTTATAGAGCGGTGTGGAAATGTTTATAACCCCTGTTTTTTCATAGGAAAAGCGGTGTGTTCATAACACTGTTCACACTCTGTTCATCTTGTTGATAAAACCCGTTATGATCAAATTGTCACCCATCTATCAAGAGGTTATGATCAAGATAAAACAGCCTATTATTTTTTGAAAAACCGGAATAAGCAACTTTCATTCAAGAAAAGTCTTTTTTTGTTAAGGGGTTATATTTCGAATTTTCCACACCCCTCTTAAAGTATATGTATTTAAGTATATTAAATATCATCCTTATAGAGCAGTGTGGAAATGTTCATAACTCGGGGGTTTCCATAGAGAAAAAAAGTTGTTCATAACTTTGTTCACAGTCCGTTCACACTGTTCATAAAGAGAGTTATGATCAATTTATCATGAACGTATGAAAGAGTTATGACCAACGAATCGGAGTTTTACCCACAGACTCAAGGAACGTGTTTGTTTTAGAAAAATGTTTGCATCCTAAGAACTGGGTGGCGGAATAAGGCGAGGGGTGAGCTGATTCAAAAACAGCGTGATGCAATCCTTTAGCTCTTTGCCCTTTTTCTTTGGCAGAAGCTCCCCACAGGATAAATACGAGGGGATCTTTTCTTTGAACAAGAACATCCACAACGGCATCGGTGAACTGTTCCCACCCTTTTCCATAATGCGATTTAGGCTCTCCCTCTCTGACAGTAAGTGTTGCATTAAGGAGTAAAACGCCTTGTTTAGCCAGATAGTCTAAGCAGCCGTTTGTTGGCGGTACAATGCCTAAATCTGACTCCATTTCCTTATAGATATTTTTAAGCGAGGGAGGTATTTTAACATCTGGCAAGACGCTAAAAGAAAGACCATGAGCTTGCCCCCTACCGTGGTAGGGATCTTGTCCAATGATCACCACTTTCACCTCAGAAAAAGGGGTTTGTAAAAAGGCGTTAAAGATCAGTTCTTGAGGCGGGTAAATGGTTTTTCCTTGATTAAATTCTTCTTGTAAAAAGGCTTTCAGCTGCTGGATATACGGCTTTTCAATTTCGTGTTGAAGCTGGGTAAACCAGCTTTTTTCAAGTTTCATCTGCATAAAAAAATCCTTTGTTTGCGCCATAAGAGTCATCGTTTGTTTCCTTAAGCATAAAAAAGTGAGATTTCTTAGCCTATATTTTTTTAAATGAAGGGTCTTTGGGATAGCGATCTTACCCTTTGTAAAAAACGGAAGGAAAAAGGGTTTTTTTCTATTAGACGTTAAATTACCCTTTCCTCATTACGGAGCTAAATTGCATGCAAGAATTATCTGCAAAATATTTCTTTAATCTTGATGGATTTGATCATCAAGATTTGATTGATCTTGAAAAGGTTGCATGGGATCCGCTTCTTCATCTGAAAGACTACTTTCAAACGCAGACACTTGGGAATATTGAAATAGATATCCCTTTAGGGGTGCATTTAGTTAACCCCTCTAAAATCTCTATTGCTAAAGGGTGCGTGATTGAGCCAGGCGCTTACATCGAAGGGCCTGTCATTTTAGGAGAAGGTACGACTATTCGGCACGGGGCTTACATTAGAGGGTACGTACTTACAGGAAAGGGGTGCGTAATTGGTCATGCAACAGAAGTTAAACACTCCATACTTCTTAATCATGCCCGTGCAGCTCATTTTAACTACGTTGGAGACTCTATTTTAGGGAACGACGTGAATTTAGGTGCCGGGGTTAAAATCGCCAATTCTAGGCTTGATAAAGAGGCTATCACCTTTTTGTATGAACAGAAAAAAATATCAACGCATTTACGTAAGTTTGGGGCCATCATTGGAGATCACACCCAAATTGGGTGTAATGCGGTGACAACTCCTGGAACATTGATTGGAAAACACTCCTTTTGTTACCCCTGTGAGGTGATCCAAGGCGTACTTAAAGAGAAAACGCGTTATCAAACACGTCAACCAAAAGACTAAGATATGCCCCTTCAAGACGATTTTGATACTTATACGCTCTTCATTGAATCAGCTATTGATGCAGCTATTTTAAAGATGGGCCCTAAAACACTCCTCCGGGATGCCTGTGAATACAGCTTAAAAAGCGGGGGTAAGCGGTTCCGGCCTCTTTTAGTCTGTTTAATTGCAGAGGCTTTAGGACAGAGCTTCTCCGTTCTTGAGGCAGCTCTTTCTGTAGAGTTTTTTCATACAGCCTCTCTCATTGTAGATGATCTTCCTTGCATGGATAATGATGATGAGAGAAGAGGTCAGCTCACATGTCATAAGATGTATAACGAATCAATTGCTCTTTTAGCCTCTTACTCTTTAATCACGTTAGCTTTTGAGAAAATTCATACAAGTAGTGTGATGATGAAAAAAGAGGGAGCTTTAGATGCAGAGGTAAGAGGGATGAGGGCGCTTCAAGAAGCCTCTTTGTGCGCGGGGATTTTAGGGGCGACAACAGGGCAATTTTATGATCTTTATCCTCCCGAGGTTTCTCTAGAAACCCTTTATTTAACTGCCTATCAAAAGACGGGAACGCTTTTTGATATTACCTTTGTTTTGGGGTGGATTTTTGGAGGGGGGGATTTAGCAAGGCTCTCTGAAGTTAAAGCGTGCGCGTACCATCTAGGGATCGCCTTTCAAATGGCAGATGATTTAACAGATCTCTCTACAGATAAGAAAAATTTACACGGTATGAATTTTGCAGTGATCTTAGGAAAAGATGCCTGCGTGAGCGCTTTTAAGGAAGAGCTTAGCAAAGCAAAAACTTATCTCATAGAGCTTAATCTAAACACCCCTTGCATGCAAAAGATGTATCATAAGCTCTATGATTTAGGATTAAAATAGAGGGAATTAACTCTCGAGATCAGGGCCCATCTCTTCAGCAACTGCAGTTGTCGGCTTTTTTTGCTCTACAGCTGCTAACACAGCTTTTTCAATTTCATTAGTGAGTTGAGGGTTTTTCTTCAGCTCTTCTCTCACAGCTTCTCTTCCTTGACCCAGTTTATTGCCCGCGTAGCTAAACCAAGACCCTTTCTTATCAATGATACCATACGCTGTTGCAGAATCGATGATACATCCAATGCGAGATATCCCTTCGTTAAAGAGAATATCAAACTCGGCAACTTGAAAAGGCGGTGCTAGTTTGTTTTTTACAACTTTCACTTTCACACGGTTTCCAATCTCTGCATTTTCTGCTCCTTTAATCGATCCTGTCCGTCTAATATCCATCCGGATGGAAGAGTAAAATTTGAGCGCTCTTCCCCCTGTTGTGGTCTCTGGATTGCCAAACATCACCCCGATTTTTTCACGGATTTGGTTGATGAAGATCGCGCAGGTGTTACTTTTGGAAAGAGTAGCTGTTAGTTTACGAAGTGCTTGTGACATCATTCTAGCTTGAAGTCCCATGAATTGATCTCCAATTTCTCCGTCTAGTTCGCTTTTAGGAACAAGGGCTGCAACAGAGTCGATCACAATCACATCCACAGCGTTAGATCTTGCAAGTGTTTCTGCGATGTTTAACGCCTCTTCTCCAGAACTTGGCTGAGATATGAGAAGTTCATCGATATTTACTCCAATTTTTGCTGCATAAGAAGGGTCAAGAGCGTGCTCTGCGTCAATGTAAGCAGCAAGTCCCCCGTTTCTTTGCGCGTTAGCCACAATATGGGTTGCAAGTGTGGATTTTCCTGACGATTCAGGTCCGTAGATTTCTACAATTCTTCCTCTTGGAACGCCGCCAATTCCAAGCGCAATATCAAGAGCTAAGGCATCTGTTTTAATGACACTAAATTCACGGGTAGCCGAGTGCTTACCCAGAGTCATCACAGACCCTTCTCCAAATTGTTTTTCAATTAAAGAAATTGCAGCTTCTAAAGCTTTTTTCTTTCCGGTATCGGGATTTTGAGACATAAACACGCTCCTTTTTACTAATAAGATTGAAATGAACGAGGTCTTCTCGTCAAGATAAGAAATCAGGATGCCATCTCCTGATGAAAAAAGGTATTTTTTTTTGCTGTAAATGGGTTCTAATTTCAAAAAGGCGCTCTTCTAAAGGTGAAATGACAACGCCCCTCCCTTCTCTACTTTCAATCAATTCATACGGGTTTAAAGCGATGAGAACATGTCCATTCCACACAATGAGATCAAGAGGCTTTAAGGCTCTTTGCACCTCTAATAAAGAAGAGGGGTCTTGAAGTATTTGAGCTCCGTAGTGAATTAAATCCCGTGTGTTACGAGGCGTTAGCCCTTGAGCGGCTTCATAAAGGAGCCCTGAGCAATCCACCCCTTTACATAAGAGATCATGTTCATGAACAGGGGATTCTGGGTAAAGCGCTATCATCTCAGGAATCCCTTGAGACACATTTCCTCCCCAAAAATACCTTGTCCCTTGCCTCTTTAACACCTGAGTGAGGAGTTCTTGAGAAGAGGGAAGCTGCGGAGAGGAAATTACATACGGCGCTCTTACTTCACGCACAAATCTTTTATCGATGTAAAGGGGGGCGGCACTTAAGTAGCTGGTTGTTGTGACCTCCATTAAATGAGAAGAGAGGTCTTTTACTTTTTCAAATACAGTTCCTGGAAATGCAATTGTTTCAATTTGTCTTAATAAATTGCATTTATCGTAATAGTTGTTTAATTCATTTTGGATAAATGGAATTAAATGAGTATTAAAAATGGGAGTGGGTAAAATAGATTGATAAGCAATTGACATTTTTATAACTCCTCTCTAAATTTGGATAAATAAAGGAGATCATCATGCGAATTTTAACGAAATTATGCAATATGATATTAATTGCAATTGCTTTCTCTTCTTGCTCTTCCCCAAATAATGAGTGCATACGGATTAACATCGGAGGGGATCCAGCCACTCTTGACCCCCGGATGGCAAGAGATTTACAGTCCATGACACTTGTAAAGTTTTTTTTCGATGGTCTCACACGGATTAATAAAGAAGGAAAGCCAGAACTTTCTCTTGCTGAGAAAGTAGATATCTCCTTAGACGGCCTCACCTATACATTTCATTTAAGAGACGCTTTATGGAACACAGGGGAAAAAGTGACAGCTCACCATTTTGCTTATGCTTGGTCAACTGTTCTAGGATCCCATTTTCCCTCTGATCAAGCGTTTCAACTCTATCCCATTAAAAATGCAAAAGAGTGTAAAGAAGGAAAGGTGTCTTTTGAAGAGGTGGGTGTTAAAGTGATCGATGATCAAACTTTGGAAGTGAGACTTATCCACCCCACTCCCTATTTTCTTGAACTCACAGCACTTCCTGTCTATTTTCCTCTCCTTAAAACAGTGGATGAAAAGCATCCCCATTGGTCAGTAGATACGCAATTTTTTATGTATAATGGCCCTTTTTTGATGAAAGAGTGGAAACATCACGACTGCTTATCTGTCGTTGCAAATCCTGAATATTGGGATGCAAAAAATGTGCATTTGAAAAAAATTGATCTTGTGATGGTGAGTGAAGAAGCTGAGCTTAGTCTTTATGAGAGAAAAGAGCTTGACTGGGCAGGATCTCCTCTTTCAACCCTTCCTGTAGGGTCCCTTGAAATGTTAAAAAAACAAGGGAAGATTCATGTGAAACCGATGCTTGGCACCTATTTTTTCCGAATCAATACAGAAGATCCCTTTCTTCAAAATCCTTTGGTTAGAAGAGCTCTTGCTCTTTGTGTCAAACGAGAAGAGATCATTGAGCATGTAACACAAGGGTATCAACTGCCAGCTTTTAGCCTCATTCCCCCTTCTTTGAAAGTGAGTGAAATGACACATAATGAAGAAGAAGATATTACCGAGGCTCAAGCCCTTTTTGAAAAGGCTTTACAGCAAGAGGGGCTCTCTCTCAAAGCGCTTCCCACCCTTTCTTTAATGTACATTGCAGGAGAAAGAAACCACCTGATATCCCAAGCTGTTCAATCTCAATGGAAAAAGCTCTTAGGCATTGATGTGCAGCTCCATGCTGTGGAGAGAAAAGTGTTTTATGACCGGACGTCTAAAAAACATTTCCAAATCGCTGCAAGTTCATGGGTTGCAGATTATAGTGATCCGCTTAACTTTTTAGAGATCTTCAAATTTAAAAATGGAGGCTCAAATAACACGGGATGGGAAAATAAGCGTTATAAAACACTTCTTGATCAAGCGCTCCATGCTGTGGATCTTAAACAAAGGCAGCACATTTTTCAAGAGTGTGAATCGATCCTAAGAGAAGAGATGCCTATCATTCCCATCTTTCACTACACCCTTATTTATCTTTGCAACCCCAAAATCCATCAAGTTGTTGTCTCTAACTTAGGAGGTATCGACTTTAAATGGGCATTTATGGAAGGATCAGAAGAAAAGAGTCCGTAGAGGTTTTACACCCTCTCCAGATTCATCAATAATCAGGAGAGGGTGCATGAATGCTTTTTGGATCCGTATGATCGGGATCACCTTTTGTTTAACATCATCTGCATTTGCCGGGTCCATTAGGCTCATTAATGATAGTAGTTATCCTTTGACTGCTCAAATTTATGCAGCAGATGGAACGTCTATTGGAAGTCAACCCGTTTTACAAAAGCAAGGGATTCAATGGATAAGTCAGAGCTTACCTGGGCATAATTTTACAGACTCTCAAACGCCCTACACAGTGATGTGGATATGTGCTGAAGGAAAAGAATTTTCTGTTTGCCGCCAGGTTTCTACAGGCTCTACCATTACAGCGATGGGAGGCTCAGGGGATTACAGATGTACAGCTGCTTTACAAGATGAAACACCGCCACCTGATCAAAAAAATGCATCCAAAGCTATTGGCCCTCCTGTAGGGATTTTAGACTAGAAAAAGATCAAGGATTTTAGCAACCGACTCTCTTGCTCATAGATTGACGAGGATAAGGATCGCATTTACTTATCTAGGGATGAGCAAACTATCTAATACAGCTATGTGATGCAGTGTCATATACAATACATGTTACAGTAATAAAATGTTATAATTGATGTTTATGTATTCTTAGGTAAGAATGATAGTTATCTATAAATGTATTATAAAATAAGGTAATTATGAAAATTATAAATTATTTGCAATTCATAGGGAAAAGCCAATCTAGAGGATTTTCACAAGCTCAAAATTTTTCTCAAAAACTCTTTTTTTGTCATAGTACAAGGGGTAAGATTCAAGCTCTTCAATCAACCTATTTAAGTGAGCCATCAGCTAGTCAAATTGCCTCCTCTCTTCTAAAGCAAGACCATTCACTCATCTCTCCAAAACAAAATTTATTCAAATCAAGAGAGGCTATTCAAGAGGCAGAAAGATTGATCAATCATCCAGATTATATTGTTAAAGCTGAAGAAATGATGCGGATGTATAAATTGATGCATTCTGATGAAATTGATCAGTTATTAAAAGAAAAATTGGAAGAACGATTTAATGAAAACGCAAAAAGAATAGATGCTAAATTTTATGCTGATCCCGAGCTTGATGCGTATATTGAAGCTCACCAAGGGAAAGTTGAAAATATTGAAGATTTTGATATTTGTAATCTTGCTCATAGGGCAAGATCAGGGCAATTGGATATTGAAACCTCAAAGAAAATTTTTCAGATACTCGATGATGAAATTGATGCACTCAACCAGCTCGTATTAGAAGAAAATAAGAGCGATTTAACAGGCTATGAAGGGGTCAGAAATTTTGTTAAAAAGACCGATATTTTAGATGATAATATACTCAAATAAGCCTAACATGAAGATTATACAGAGATAACAACTATAATTTATTTATAAAAATAGACGGGAAAGAAAGGCTCACGAGAGTGTTAGGCTGAGTAACACCATCGTTTACTACATCTTTTTTTAGAAAAATAATTATATTAAAAACAAGTTTTACTTAAGAACACATGGGGTTATCCTTAAGAGGATAGCCCCCCATTGTTCTTTAGTTACATCTTCTATACATTCTTAAAAAAATCAAATTAATAATATTTTTCACTCTTTTAATGTATCCATTACCACTGTTTGAACTTGCATAGATGATTTATCATCAGCCTTTCCTACAAGGCTCATTGTTTCTTGGGAATAAGAATTAATATCTCTAATATCTAGGGGGTGAGATTTTTTATATCCTGCTTGGTTATACCATTCTATAGAAAGAATATATGGTTTATTGGGATCTTCTATAGACAAGGTATCTGTTATTTTGACCCCTATATGAACTGGAGCGTTAGGCCCATAGTTTGAGATGACAAATATGTTGAAGCATTCATTTGTTGTTTTAACTTCATACATTAATCCTTGCAGCGAAGAATTTTTTTGAGATTTTTCTATTTGTTGAGTGGCTTTTGTAATAATTTTTGTGTGAATAAGAGGATTATCATTAAATCCCCATTTTTCTAATAGTTGTGTATTTGGATCAATGCTTATCCATTGATTAAATATAGGCTGAGAGTTCGAGATAAGGCCATTATTTTCATTTGGCGTAAGTTGAAGGCTATTTTTATCAATATTTTGAGATGTAAGAAATACGCCAATAAGCCTACCAAATAACTCTCCAATAATACAGATGGGTCTACCTTTACTATGAGTGAGATTCTCTCCATTAATAGGATTTCCTTTAGATAAGATTACAATATCCCCTTTCTTGAAAGAGGAGCTTTGATTGAGATTTTTTTGAAAATTTGATCCTGAGGGGATCTATAAGTTAAGGGGCTCTTTAAGATGCTCATTGAAGGACCCATGAAATGGGAAGTTATTCTAATAATATTCATAAAACACTCTCCTTACATCTTAATTATATATAATTTTAATTTGATATTTAATTATGAATAAATATTTTTATAATTTGATGATAGAGAAATATTATAATTACTTTAAAAGACAGAAATTATGACTAAAATACCACGCCTAAAGAAGGCTAATACGATAGAGCTTTATTGAGCAAGAAAGCGCTTAAGAGTAGGCAGGCAATAAAAGTTAAGGGTAGATCTTTTACCGGATGAGGAGCTACTTTTTACTAACACGTAAGCATTATGAAAATATTTGGTTCAACCTCATAGAATCCATCCAAGGGAAGTATTATCATCCAGAAGATTCTCCTAAACTTATCATCAAAACTATAAGTATGGATATGTTATTTTCTAATCCCCCTTTTCTGATCAATGGGCTTTTACAAATGTACAGCTGCTTTACAAAATGCAATGGGATCACCTTATCTTGTTTCAAAAAGCGCCCTTAGTAAAAACGAAATACTTTCTTCAATTCTTATAGCCATAAGCACTCACGTAGAAGTGTTTAAGCCTCTCTTTTCCTCCCCTGTTGTCATATTTTAAGCTAGCTGTTAACGTAGAGAGGTTAAGTGAATATAAAGACAAACGATTTTCTCTCCCTCTTTGAGAAGAAGGAGAGTAACTTGTATACCTCAACATCCATCTTAAGGTTGAAGAGGGGCTAAAAAAATCCATTTTTTTTAAAGCTCTTTCATCCTGAAAAATGAATACCTACTTGTCCAATGAACTAAAGAAGGAATAGACCTTTGTATGCGAGATGAAATCGAAGATTTAAATGACGAAGATGAAGATATCATCACCGAAACTGTTAGAGAAGCTCTTCACGCTAAACAAGAAGAGATTCTTCTCACGCCAGGACCGGATGAAGTGTTTATTATTCCTTTAACGAAAAGACCCTTTTTCCCGGGTATGGCAGCCCCTGTTGTGATTGAGCCAGGCCCTCTTTATGAAGTGCTTAAGCTTGTGGCTAAAACTAAACATAAATGCATGGGTCTTTTTCTCACCAAGCAAGAAGATGTTGAAATCACGGCTGTGGGGTTTAAAAATCTCTACCGTGTAGGGATTTTAGCTAGGATACTCCGCATTATCCCCATGGAGCAAGGGGGAGCGCAGGTTGTGCTGAATATGGAAAAGCGCATATCCATGAAAAGGCAGATACGAGGTAAGCATTTAAGAGCTTATGTCACCTACCATGAGGACCGGCAAGGTAAACTTACAAGAGAGCTTAAAGCGTATTCGATTAGCATCATTACAACCATTAAAGAGCTTTTAAAACTAAATCCCTTATTTAAAGAAGAGCTCCAGATTTTTCTTTCCCACTCTGACTTTACAGAGCCAGGAAAACTGGCTGACTTTGCCGTCGCTTTGACGACAGCTGGAAGAGAAGAGCTTCAAGAGGTGCTAGAGGCGTTTGATCTTAATGAAAGGATTGATAAGGCGCTTTTACTTCTTAAAAAAGAGCTGGATTTAAGCCGGTTACAAAGCTCCATCACCCAAAAGATGGAACAAACCATTAGTAAAGCGCAGCGTGACTTCTTCTTAAGAGAGCAGCTTAAAACGATCCGTAAAGAGCTGGGCATTGAAAGAGAAGACAGATCGATGGATACTGAAAAGTTTGAAGGGCGTCTTAAAAAACGAGTCGTTCCTTCTGATGTGATGAGTGTCATTAAAGAGGAGATGGAAAAGCTCTCTGTGCTTGATATGCAATCTGCTGAATACGGCGTTTGTAGAAACTACATCGATTGGCTTACAACCGTGCCTTGGGGTATTTATAGCGAAGAGATGCACCAGGTGAAAAAAGCAAAATCGATCTTAGAAGAAGATCACTACGGTTTAGAAGACATCAAAGAGAGAATATTAGAGTTTATTAGCGTAGGAAAGCTCTCTGGCGGTGTGAAGGGAAGTATTATCTGTTTAGTAGGCCCTCCAGGAGTGGGTAAGACAAGCATTGGAAAAAGTATTGCAAGAGCACTGAACCGTCAATTTTATAGATTTTCTGTCGGAGGGATGCGGGATGAGGCAGAAATTAAAGGGCATAGACGCACCTACATTGGATCGATGCCAGGAAAGCTGATCCAAGCGCTTAAGTTCACCCAAACGATGAACCCTGTCATCATGCTAGATGAAGTGGATAAGCTGGGTAACAGCTATCAAGGAGACCCTGCTTCTGCGCTTTTAGAGGTGTTAGATCCTGAGCAAAATAAAGACTTTTTAGATCACTACTTAGATGTGCGGTGTGATTTATCTAATATTTTATTCATTGTGACAGCTAACACGTTAGATACGATTCCAGAGCCTTTAAAAGATAGGATGGATATTTTAAGACTCTCTGGCTATGTGATGGAAGAAAAGGTCAAAATTGCAGAGCAATTTTTACTTCCCCGTAATCAAAAAGAAATGGGCCTTACCCAAAACCATGTGGACTTTACCCCAGAGGCTCTTCAGCAAATCATCAATGGATATGCAAGAGAATCAGGAGTGAGGAATTTTGAAAATAGCCTGAAAAAAATTTTACGAAAAATAGCTGTTGAAGTTGTTAAAGAGCAGGAAAAACAAGAGAAGAAAGGAGAAGATACACCATCTTCCACCCATCATATTACAGAAAGTAATATTGAGAAGTACCTAGGTAAACCCATCTTTACAACAGACAGGTTTTATCCTAAAACTCCCCCTGGCGTCTGCATGGGGCTTGCTTGGACCTCTATGGGAGGAGCGACTCTTTATGTGGAATCGATTCAGTTTTCTTCTGATAAAACCGAGATGAAGCTGACCGGGCAAGCAGGGGATGTGATGAAAGAGTCGTCTCAAATTGCATGGAGCGTATTACAGCAGTCTCATGCGAAGTATGCACCAGGTCAGGCTTTCTTTGAGAAAAAGCAAGTGCACATGCATATCCCAGAAGGCGCCACTCCTAAAGATGGCCCCTCTGCAGGAGTGACCATGCTCACCTCGCTCATTTCTCTATTAAGAGATGAGCCTATTTTACAAGATTTAGGGATGACAGGAGAGCTAACACTCACGGGTAAAGTACTCCCCATCGGCGGAGTAAAAGAGAAATTCATTGCAGCTAGAAGATCAGGTGTGAAAACACTCATATTCCCTAAAGAGAATAAACGGGATGTTGATGAACTAGCTCCTTATATTAAAAAGGGGATGAAGGTGCATTTTGCAGATCATTACGATGATGTGTTTAAGGTTGCCTTTCCAAAAAGCTCCTAGAAAAATAAAATAGGCCTATCTGAGATAGGCCTCTTAGTTGAGTGAGTTAACGTGTCTAATCTATCTTAACTCATAAAATAGAGGGGGTTTATTCGATTAATCCTGATAAGAAAAACGCTCCCCACTGTTCTATGTTATCACGGTTATTTCTCATTCCCATGAGTATAGCCTCTCTTAGAGCCTGTGCTTTATTGAGCTTAGGAACATCTATTCCGAGTAAATGTTTATAAAATGTCTCTACCATTTGTACTGTGACTCCTGAATCCGGAAGTGGCCAGTAACTCGCAATTGTGGATTTTGCACCTGCTCCTAAAAAAGACCAAATAGGCCCAATACTTCCTTCTCGTTTTAGGTTTCCTCTTCCTAGATGACAGGCACTCATGAAAACAAGGTCTGCTTTAAGTGACATAGATGCAATCTTTTCGGAGTGAAGAAGTCCAAAGGGGTGAGTTTCATCTGGAGCTAATTTAAAAAATCCTTTAAAAACTGAGTGAGGATCAAACTTGGAATCAAGTTTATCTTTGTATTGTTCTTCAATGACACCATGACATGCAATATGAATCCACTGAGCAAAGGGAGCTTCTTTCAACATATTTTCTACCGTTGCATTTTCTTGAATGAAAACTTGTTTGGAGGGAACCTTCATAAGAGGAACCAAAGTTTCTCTGATTTCTATCTCAGTGAACTTCAAATTATTGTCCTTTTCACAAGAGGTTGTCGGATTTCCTATTAAAAGTACTTTTTCAGAATATAAACTAGGTAATTTTTCAAGAAGATATAAAATTTTGATAGAAGGGGCAAATGAAATAGGATGTTTTTCAATAAGATATTTTTGATCGGATGCGCTATAAAAAGCTCCAAAGGGGAGGTGGGCTAAAAAACCATCAGAAATAAAGGTGAGGCCTTGGTCTGAATCTAATCCTAGAAGATATGGTTCTAAAGGAGCAATCAGGAGCTCATACCACTGAGAGAGATGCTTCTTAAAGGTATCAGTAGCTTTTTCGCCCTTTTTTACTCGAGGCCTTTTTCCATAGGGGAATGTTTTTAAAATAGCATCAATATCTTTAAATTCATCAAGGTTAGAAGACAAAGGGATTGAGATGGGATTTTTATGATTTTGCTGAGAGGTTATAATCCAAGCTTGAATGCTATTATTTTGATTTAAATTCACAAGGGAATAAATGACAAATGTTGTATTAAGTTTTTCAGATAACTCTTGCATTTCTTTAATGATTAAAGATGTTAGAGAATCAACATCAGAGCTTTCTAAAGGGTATTTTTCGGATATGAGTGAAGCTAGTGCCCGGGATTTTCTTGTATCGGAGATTTCTAAAGCTTTTGTGGCTTTACCCTGAAGAAGGAGTGTCTTTTCAAGTCCAATATAAGGTGTAGATAACTTTTCAAATAGAGTGATTTTCCATTGAGAGTGCTTGACGTTTTGTTGAAGGATTGCAGCAATCTCAATGCTTTTATCAAAACACTTTTCTGCTTCAGTGTAATCACCAAAATTACAGTAAGCATTTCCTAAATTACAATAAGCCCTATTTTCCCCTACTTGATCTTGAAGATGAGAAGCAATTACTAAATCTTTCTTGTGGTAATTGATTGCCTCCTGATACTCCATTAAATCATGGTAAGCGATTCCCAAACTGCAGTAAATATTGCTTTCAGTTATCTTATTTTGAAATTCAATAGCAATCGTTAAGCTCTTTTCATAATATTTGATTGCCTTAAAAGGATTTCTTAAAGCCTGGTAAGCGATTCCCAAATTAGTATAAGCACTCCCTTCTACTAATTTATCTTTAAGCTTAAGAGCAATTTTTAAATGCTTCTTATGGTATTCAATAGCCTTATAGTACTCTTCCAAGGCATCGTAATTATTTCCCAAATTACCATAAAATTTCCCTTCTTTTACGTGATCTTGAAGCTTAAGAGCAATTATTAGACCCTTCTGATGGTGCTCGATAGCCTTAAGGTGCTCTCCTAAATGATAGAAAGCAATTCCTAAGCCATTATAAGCATCCATTTCTCGTACACAATTTTGAAATTCAAGAGCTATTGTTAATCCTTTTTCATAGTGTTCTATTGCGTTTTGGTACTTTCCTAAAGAAGTGTAATCGTTTCCTAAATTGATATAACACCCTTGTTCCTCTAATGTATCTTGGAATTCAAGGGCAATTATTAAAGCCTTCTTATGAAATTCAAGAGCTTGCAGGTAATTTCCCGCAGAGTGAGAAACACTTCCTAAACTATCATAAGCTACTCTTTCTCCTGTGCGATCTTGAAGATCTAGAGTAATTTTTAAATATCTATTATGGTATTCTATCGACTCATGGTAATCGCCTAAGAAATTATAATTATATCCCAAATTGAGATAAGCTATTCCTTCTCGAGAAAGATCTTTAACCCTCCTAAAAATTTTTAAAGATTTTTCATGGTATTTGATAGCTTTATGGTAATACCCTAAAGAACGATAGGCAATTCCTAAATTGCAATAAGCCCTACCTTCACCTATACAGTCTTGAAGATCTAGAGCAATCTTTAAATGCTTTTCATGGTATTTAATTGCTTCGCGGTAATTTCCTAAAGAATCATAGACATTTCCCAAATTGAGATAAGCTATTCCTTCTCCTATGCGATTTTTAAGTGTAAGATTAATTTTCAAGTCTTGCTGGTGGTAATCGATCGCTGTATAATAATCTCCTAAAGACTCAGATTTCATTCCTAGTTTGTGATAAGTTTTTACTTCTTCTAACTGAAAAGCATCCTCTTTTGAAAGAAATTTAAAATCCTTTCCTTTTTTTAAAAGGAGTGGTTTATCTTGAATTTCTTGAAATATTTTGTTGGTATGCCCATTATATTTCTTTCCTTGAATTTCTAGCTCAAATACTGTTTGGACCTTTGCCACATCTTCTGGCGTCTGATCAGAAAAAAAATAGAGTCGAATTTTATGGCTTGATGAATGAGAGGGTGCTAAAGAAATTTTAGTCAATCCCAATTCAGTTAAGATTTTTGGAGAAATACTCAGTTATAATTCCTTTATTCCATAAATAAAAAAATAATATGAATTAAAAAACGATATTTAATCAATGTTTTTTTAAATTTTTTAATAAAATAGTTTGTAACTATTCAGATACCCCCCCTATACACATATTTGTGTATAGGGGGTATGATTTAGCTCTTAAAAATCTAAAGAGCTAACTGAGGAGGACCTGTTAGGTGATACGGATTTCCTTGGATAGCATCTGTAATTGCATCCAACATATTCCAGTTTTGCTTACGGGCTGTGGAAAGATAACTTCTAATTCGGCAAAAAATTTGCCCTCCAAGAAGTGTTCGGAAGCACCCTCCAATTTTTTGTTTGAGTTTAACCATCCGAATATCTTGTTCCCCTTGATTGTTACTAAAAGGGATTTTAGAGTCCCTGGTAAATGCTAGAACAGAAGAGACGTTTTGCTCTAGCCTATCTAAGAGGTTTTTTCCGGGCCTTTGCTTAGTTCTTCCTCTTTTTCCAGGAGTTAAGGATTCAAGTTTTGCGTGATGAGAGTATCCTTCTTGGATAGCCTTATTATAAGAGTGATGGATTTCTTTGATAATTTCTTCTGCTAGAGGCCCTTTTTTGAGAGCTTGATAAGCAAAAAGAAGAGTCTTTTTCATAGCTAAGGCACGTTCCTCTTTCTCTTCTTCATAGATAAAATTGAGCTCTCTTAAATGATGGACATTACACAGCACATGACTTGAGCCCGGATAATTAAAATAAGACTTCCAATGATCGTGAACAGCATAGTTTTTAAAAAGAGGTAAGATTCCGATTGTATCCATAGCTTCTTTTCCTCTCTTATGATGTATCATATAAAGAGTTGCCATCTGGAGATGCTGCACCATGGATCCACTTCAGCTTTTTCTCACATCTCATTCCTGTCTCATCAAAATGTAAGACTTTTGAACTTAAAAGATCCTTTTTTAATCCCTCTTCAAACGAGTGAAGTTCTGTAAAAAGCTGTGTATTGATGTTCATACAGCTCCCTGGAGATAGGGATATTCCAAGAAGATCTTTAAAAATTTGGTAGACTCTATTTATGGGGATAAAATGTAGAGAGCTCAGGTAGCTAGCTAAAGCTTTAACCCTGCTTCCAAATTGCACAGGACCCTTCACATGCTCTGGAAAAGAAGCCCTTGTTAATCGTCCACAGCGCAAACATGTTTTTTCTATAGCTTGATATTCAGTCGTTTCTATCTTAGGTTGAGGGAGCTCAAAAACTTGCCTTTTTTCTACGCATCTTCCTGTAATATTATGGAGATGGGCATGACAATGTTGACAGCGATCAGGGCTTAATAAAAACGTATGATCAGGATGACTCACTTGCGATCTTCCGGCACCTTTATGTCCCTCTTGTCCTCCAACTTTTTTACCTGAAGACTCTCTTAAGCTTTTAGGGATTTTCCTAAAACCATCACTACTTGGAGGCTTATGACTATTAGAGCTATTTTTAGATAGCTGAGCTTTTAGATCTTGAACCTCGGCTTTTAATTGTTGAATAGCAACCTCTGATTGTTGATTTACAATCAGTAAATGTCGTATCAAATGGCGAACATATAGTGGTGTCCGTTTAGGGAGCGTCTTTAAAAGTTCTTCATTAAAATCTGGTGTAAAATTTTCTGGCTTTATCGACATATTCCCAGGTTACTAACTATATTTGTAAAAAGGAATAAAAAATTTATCAGGAGGGGGTATCTGAATAGTTATAATAGTTTTTTATAAGAAACTAGCTTTATCCTAATCAATCTTAAAAATTATCAAAATTTCTCTAGAAAATAAATTACGCAATCAACCCAGATAAAAAAAATGATCCCCACTGCTCTATATTGTCGCGGTTTTTTTGCATTCCTAGGAGTATGGCCTTTTGCAGAGCCTCTGCTTTATTTAGTTTAGGAGCTCCTATCCCTAGTAAATACCTATAAAATACCTCTACCATTTGCACTGTGACGGCGGAATCAGGAAGGGGCCAGTAGCTTGCAATTGTGGATTTGGCTCCAGATCCTAGAAAAGACCATATGGGGCCAATACTCCCCTCTCGTTTTAGATTTCCTCTTCCAAGATGACAGGCGCTCATGAAGACAAGATCTGCTTTAAGGGACATAGATGCAATCTCTTCAGAACGGAAAATTCCAGAGGGGTGAGCCTCATCTGGCGTGAGTTTAAAGAGCCCTTTAAACACAGAGTGAGGATCAAAGTTAGAATCAGGATGATCCTGTGCATTTTCTTCTATCATGCCATGACAGGCAATATGAATGATCCTAGCTTGAGGGGCTTGTTTAAGGAAATTTTCTGTTGTGGCGTTTTCCTGTGTTAATACTTGAGTTAAAGGAACGTTCATAAGAGGAGCTAATATTTCCCTGACTTCTACTTCAGTAAATTTCAAATGATTATCTTGGGTATGAGGTGTTAAGGGATTTCCCATCAAGAGAATACCCTGAGATAACGAGGGAGAAAGCTCATCAAGAAGATGTAAAACTTGGATAGAAGGGGCGAGTGAAATAGGGTACTTTTCAATCAGATATTGATCTGTTGCTGCATGATAAAAAGCTCCAAAGGGAAGGTGCGCTAAAAACTTATCGGGAATAAAGGTGAGGCTTTGATTTTCCTTTACCTCAGATAAGTAAGGCTCTAAAGGAGTAATGAGGAGTTCATACCACCTGGAGAGGTGTTTTTGAAAGGCATCTGTTGCTTTTTCACCTCGTTTAACGCGGGGCCTTAGTCCATAGGGAAATGTTTTTAAAAGAGTGGAGATATTCTTAAATGTATTGGAGTCAAAAGAGAGAGAAAGAGAAATAGGTTCTCTAGAGTTTTGATGGGGGGAGATAATCCAAACCTTGATATAAGGCCCTTCTTGAGGGTATATAAAAGAATAGGTAATAAAAGCAGTATTGAATTTTTTAGAAAGCTTTTGCATGGTAGTAAATGAGACCTGTTCTAGAAAAGGAGCTTCCCTTTTTTGAGAAGATAATTTGTCCCTGATCAAGGAAGAAAGAGCTCTTGCTCTTCTCATATCCGTGATTTCTAAAGCGTCTAGAGTTTTATTTTGACGAAGAAGTGTTTCCTCTAAAATGAGATAAAGGTTTGACCACTCTTCAAATAAGGTCACCTGCCACTGAGCTCTTTTGACATCTTGCTGAAGAGGGCTCGTAATGTGAATACCTTTACGAAAATATTCTTCTGCTTGGGCATAGTTTCCTAAAAGGTAATCCATTCTTCCCAAATTGCAATACGCTCTCCACTCTCCTAACACATCTTTGAGCTCAAGGGCAATAGCTAACGCTTTTTCATGGAACTCTATAGCTTTATCATACGCTCCCAAAGAGTCATAAACCGTCCCTAAATTGATATAAGCCTTACCTACTTCTACAGTATTGTTTAGATTAAGAGCGATTGTTAAAGCTCTATGATAGCAGCTAGCTGCTTGATGAATATTTCCTAAAGAAGCATAGGTGCTTCCTAAACTGAGATGAATCATCCCTTCTCTTGCAGAGTCCTTAAGTTCTAGAGCGATATTTAGGGATTTTGTTTGGCAGTTAAAGGCTTGAGGGTAGTCTTTTAAAGAGAGGTAAGCCGCCCCTAAATTGCCATAAGCGTTACACTCTCCAATGCGGTCACTTAGCTCTAAAGCAATCAATAAATGCTTGTTATGAAACTCTATAGCTTTTAGATACTCTTTTAAACTATAGTAATCTAACCCCAAATTCGTATAAACCGTTCCCTCTCCAACGCGGTCTTTAAGCTCTAGAGCAATCTCTAAAGCCTTTTCATGCACTTCAACTGCCGCGTGGTACTTTCCTAAAAAACTATAGGCATTTCCTAAGTTTGTATAAGCCCCCCTCTCTCCTACACGGTCTTTAAGCTCTAAAGCGAGTTGTAAATTTTTATGATGCCACTCTAGGGCTTGATGAGCTTCTCCTAAAAAATGGTGAGCATTTCCTAAATTGGCATAAGCTGCCTTTTCTCCCACCTTATCCTTAAGTTCAAGAGCAATTCTTAAATGTTGATGATGAAACTCTAGGGCTTTTGCATGATTTCCTAAAGCATAGTAGTCCGTTCCTAAGTTTCCATAAACCATACCTTCTTCTACTTTGTTTTGTAGCTTGAGAGTAATGTTTAATTCTTTCTCATGAAATTCTATGGCTTTAAGATAGTTTCCTGAAGATCGGTAAGCATTTCCTAAATTGCAATACGCTCTTGCCTCTCCAACCAAATCTTTAAGATAAAGGGCAATTAATACATCCTTTTCATGAAATGTAATGGCTTTTGAGTAGTCTCCTAAAGAAGCGTAGTCAATTCCTAAATTTGCATAAGCTATACCTTCTCCAGTACGGTCATGAAGATCTCTTGCAATAGCTAAATGGTGATGATGAAATGTAAGAGCTTTGGTATAGTTTCCTAAAGCTTGATAAGCATTTCCCAACTGGCAATAAGCAGATCCCTCTTCTGATCTATTTTGAAGTTCTAACGCAATAGCTAAATGCTTCTCGTATAATTCAACAGCTCTATGGTGATGTCCTAAAGAGGCGTATGCCATTCCTAAGTTGGAATAAGCTCCTGCTTCTCCTAATTTGTCTTTAAGTTCTAGGGCGCTATTTAAATGTTTTTCATGTAACTTGAGTGCTTGATGATGATCTCCTAAAGAGCGGTAAGTAATACCTAAATTCGCATAAGCTTTACCTTCTCCTTGAGGGTCTTTTAACTCAAGAGCGCAACTTAAATGCTTATCATGTAATTTGCGTGCTAGATGGTGATCTCCTAACGCGCTATAAGTGATTCCTAAATAGCTGTAGGCATTTGCTTTCATTCTAAGGTTTTTCAAGAGAAGTGCAATTTTTAAAAATTTCTTGTGGTACTCTAAGGCTTGATGATGCTCTCCTAAAGAGTGATAGAGGTCTCCTAACTTCATGTAAACCCACCCTTCCATGAGGGAATTTTTTCTCTCTAATAAGCCTTTTAAAAAAACCAGGTAGAACTTGATTTGTTGATGAGCTTCTATAGAGTCAAAATGAGGATTTACTGAGTTGGATGTCTGGAGTGAGCTGGCTTCATTAAGAAGGCATTGATGGGTAAAGTCTTTTTTGCTTGTTTCTTGGAGGAGAGTTGCCCCTAGAAAAGCTAGATCATCGCAGTTTTTTTGGAGTTCATCAGCATGCTTTTCTGAGATGAGTTTTAAGACATGTCCTTCTCTAAGAAGATACGGTTTTGATTGAATATCTTCATGAAGTTGAGAAAGATTGCCTTCATAGCTTCTTCCCTGATGAAGGAGATCTTGAAGGGCAGATTTGATTTTACTGATATCACCCTTTGTTTGGTGCGAAAACGAGTAGAGCCGGATTTTATGAGAGTTAGCATCAGAGGGGGTAACTTGGATTTTAGTCAATCCTGCTTGAGTCAAGATATTTGAGGAAATACTCATAGGGTACTCACCATGATTTTCATGGAATAATCAGTGTAAAATAGGATGTTTTATCTGCGTGCCCTACACTTACATAGTGGACCTTGGACTAAAAATAACGTCTATTTTTAGTTCAAAAATTCCATTTTTTTAGAGGGTTTTTTTAAGGCAGCTTTATTCTTCCATACTGACTCAAATTGATCAATCCATTCTGCAATTTCTCTAGCATGAAGATGCCCAAGGATGTATTTTTCTTTAGGAGCTAGATAAAAGAATCTGTTAAAAATAGATTGAGAGTCAGGATTGTCAAGCAGCTTTACATCTACACTTCCATGAGATGCGATATGAATGACTCTAGCCTGAGAGGCTTCTTTGAAGAAGTTTTCTATTAGCGTCTTTCTGAAGGAATGGGACTTATTCAGTCGGATTGCCTAGAGGTACAGCTAGTTTGATAACTTTTTCTATTCTTAAAATTTTTTGCTTTGAATAAGGGATGTCACCTTTATTAGATGATATTATCACTATTTTTTTATGAAACTCCTCTTTAGAGCTTCTTAAAGGAGATGGATGGCCGCTTCTTTATCCATAAAAAACCATGGATTAGCTTGATGAAGCTTGAGCTCTTAAGAAAAATGGAATCAGAGTAGTGACTAGAAAAATAAGATAGAGGGTACATTTGTACCCTCTATCTTTGTTTGATAGGCATGCCTATAAAAAAATTGCCAGCACTGATCGGGGGAATTTCAGCAGGCAAAGAATCTGTCTCCTATGACTGTTTTTTACTCCCTCTAGGTTTTTCATTAAAGTCACAAGAAATTTTCTTTATGCAATTGTTGTATCTTGTTCAAAGAGAGGATCATGTTAAATAACTCTTTATCAAATGAAAAAAGATCCTCTAAGAGATCTGAGTAGCTATAGTTTCTTTGCTCTTTAAATTGTGAGTTTGATGTCATTTTACTCAGGAGTTTTTCAGGTAAATACCGATGACCCATATTCTCTAAGGGGAATTCAATGAGTTCTTTTAAAAGTTCAAAAAAACCGTAGGAAATCACCTTTCCGTCTTCTTGGATATGACTCATAATTTCTGGGAGACGCGGATGATCCATTAATGCCTCTGCTAGTTCTTTATTTTGCTTTGAAATGGTATAGAAGAGGAGGTGTCCAAGTCCGTGCTTCTGGTTAACTTTCATCAAATGAGGAATTTTCGAAAAGAGCAAGAGAAGAAATTCATTGAGATGGTTTCCTGAGTCATTGATATAAGGAATGCGATTTTCTAACTTCTCAAGATGCTCAAGCTTTTCAGAAGATGAAGTTGATATTGCAGCAGCAAAATCCGGAAACAAACAGATGAACTGGTTGAATAATTTATCTATTTTTTGATTAATAGCATTTTCATTGGCACCTTCTTGTTCACTAGCATCTTCTATACGGTCTAAAGCCTGAGGGAAATTAGAAAATATTTTCACTTGTTTGATTAACTGGAAACTTAAGGCCCCCAAGGTTTCTTGATCATTTGGAGTGAAGCTGATCCTTTCCACATCAAAAATTCGAACCATGGTCTCTATACTGTTTAAGCTAAATAACAAAGAACGCTCTTGGCTTGCATGAGTCATCAGTTGTTTAAAAAGAGATGTCACACGCTCTGCATTCTGATTGAGTGCATTTCTATGGATATTCATGAGTGATGTGACAGCAGGGTTATCTTGATTAATAAGAAGGGTAATTCCACTTTCGATTAGAGAAGGGGGAAATGCTTCAGTCTGATCTAAAATGGATTTAACTTGATCAGCATCTCCTCTTCTAATAGCTTGGTCCAGCTGTATACTCAAGTTTGAATACAAGTAATTATTGTTTATTGGCATAAACCTCTTGTTTAATTATTAATTACATGTATTACTTTATCATTACTATTATTATAAAAGCAATATTAGTAATTATCTAAAATGTTATATTTTTAAACAAAACTAATAAACAACGTTAATTTCATAGAGTGTTTTTCATTTATTAAAAACAGTATTGTTTTTTATTTTCTTGAGTGATGTAAAAACTCTTAAGAGCGTAAGGGGCAGAATACAACAGATATTTGGGGAAATACTTCTGCATGTTGATCTTGATCTAGGAAATGTCATCTATTTCCATGAAACCAAGCCTTGTGGTATCTTAAGAGAGATTTCCTATCATCTTTATCCATCCACGTGTGATCAGGAAATGTAATTGAACCGGAATCTATAAAACTACAAATGAAGAGAGGGTGCGCAGTGTACTTCTCCTTCTTGTTGGATATCCACCCTTCATCAAAAAGATTGTCATATGCGTTTACTCGGAGAATTTCAGCAAGAAAAAGAGGCTCTTCACTTCCAACTCTTTTTACAAAAAGAACAAATTGAAAGTGTGATTGATTCTGATGGAGTCTCTAACACGAGATTATGGGTGATTGAAGAAGAGAGTTTTGTAAAAGCTCTTTCCTATTATGAAAGGTGGCTAGCTGGGGATCTTACATTTACAGTGACACTTAAAAAAAGAGCTTCCTCACCTAGAAAAAATAGTAAAGGGGCTTTTAAAGCTCAGCTGCAAGAAGAGAACACACGCTTCAAGAACCCGGGCAATCAAATCGGAGCGCTCTCTTTTTTCAGCTTAAATCAATTCTCTTTAACAAAATTCTTCATTGCTCTTTGCGTAGCGCTTTTTGTGATCACTACCTTTCAAATGCGAGTGGTTGAAAAGGACATCGGCCCGATTGGATCGAAATATCCGTTTCTTCCCGTCCACAAAAAGCTCTTATTTGACTATCCTAAATATTTAGAAAATTTAGAGAGCTTTTTTAAAAAATATGAAATACGGGAGTCTACCGATTTAAATCACCTCTCTCATAAAGAAAAAACAGAGCTTCACCGCATTGAAGAGCAGCCTACATGGCAAGGTATTTTAAGCTTTCTTCCAGAAGGGAGCATTAAAGATGTCCTTCAATTCCCCAGAAGCGCTCTCATGACGCAAATCCAAGAAGGAGAGCTATGGCGTCTTATTACCCCTGTTTTTCTTCACGGAAGCTTTTTGCATATTTTCTTTAATATGACATGGCTTTTTATGTTAGGGACGCAAATTGAGATCAGAATTGGAGCTGCTAAATATCTCTTTCTCTCCTTCCTCTTAGCTGTTTTTTCTAATATTGCTCAATACGGAGTGAGCGGCCCTATTTTTATCGGGTATTCTGGCATCATTACCGGGATATTTGGGTTCATTTGGTCTCGTCAGAAAATCGCTCCTAAAGAGGGGTATCCCCTGCAGAAGAGAGTGATTAAAGTGATGGCAGGATTTGTGATGGTGATGTTTGCGCTTGAAGTAATTGCTCTTCTTTTACAGCTTGTCCTAGCAGATCCTATTGATATCTCTATTGCCAATACAGCTCATATGACAGGAGGGCTTTTTGGTATTGTCTTAGGAAGATGCTCTTTTTTTGCCAAAAAAACAGCGTAGTCCGTTTAAAAAAATAACAATCTAATTTTTAAGATAAAGGCCGTTAAAGAGTATGAGTTTAAGAGATGTCGTCATTTTAGGATGCTCAAGTCAGCAGCCCACGCGGCACCGTAACCACGGCGCTTATTTAGTGAGATGGAATGAAGAGGGACTTCTCTTTGATCCAGGAGAAGGAACGCAGCGGCAGTTTATCTTTGCAAATATTGCCCCCCCTTGTGTAACCAGAATCTTTGTGAGCCACTTTCATGGGGATCACTGCTTAGGGCTTGGCTCTATGCTCATGAGGCTCAACCTTGATAAAGTGAAACACCCTATTCATTGCTACTATCCAGCTAGCGGTAAAGTGTATTTTGATAGGCTGCGGTATGGAACAGCCTATCATGAAAATATCCATGTGATTGAGCATCCTGTTGAACATGATGGCATCATTCATGAAGATGACACATTTTGTATCGAGGCGTACAGATTAGAGCATGGCATTGAAAACTTTGCCTACCGCGTGATTGAAAAGGATGTCAGGCGGTTTGATCAAACACTTCTTAATCAAAAAGATATTAAAGGCCCTTTAGTCAAAGAACTGATCGCTAAAGGATCTCTTGATAGACACGGCCATAGGGTTTCTTTAGATGATGTGAGCTTTATGCAAAAAGGAGAGATCTTTGCCTCCGTGTTAGATACACTTCCCTGTGAAGGGGCTCTAAAAGCTGCTAACGGGGCTACAGTTCTTCTTTGTGAGAGCACCTACTTAAAAGAGCATGAGCATTTAGCTAAAGCGTATCTTCATATGACAGCTGAACAAGCAGCTTTGATTGCCAAACAAAGCGGTGTGAAGCTTTTAATCTTAACCCATTTTTCTGCGAGGTATCAAGAAGAGAGCGCCTTTGCTAAAGAAGCTAGGCAGATCTTTTCTGATGTCATTGCAGCAGAAGATTTAAAAGTGATCCCTTTTCCTAAGAAAATGGGATGAACCTGGTGTAATCTAGCTCGTTATAGAGTTATAACGAGCTAGATTCTTGTCTTTTTAAAAAATCAATAAGAGGTGTATTTTTTTGATTTTAAAGGGTTTCACCCGCTACGAAGCGCACTTCTTTTCTTTTATATTTTGAAAATAGAGTGCAATGTGCTTTAAGTAGTAAGACGATGTTTCATTCATGGAAAAGGCTCTAAAAAGAAGATCAATCTTCGATAAATAAGTAAAGTCATCAAAGAGAATAACCCCCTGATTTTTTTTCATGATTTTGGCTGCTTGAAAGTAAGCGTCAGGATCTTGGACTCCGAGTTGAATAGATCTTGTATACAGTTGCTCACACTTTAGTCTTGTTCCATCTAATAACGTAACATCTTCTTCTGAAGATACTGCGTTACCTAGCTGATGGTAACTCTCTGCATGATAGGGATCGATATCAAGAGCTGTTAAAAAAAGTTCTTTAGCTGAGTTAAACCGTTTTCCTTCAACCTCTATAGGCTTTTTAAATGCTTTTCCTAGATAAAAATAGGGCCAGGCAGAGTAATGGCCAACGGATAAAGCTTTTAAAAAAATATTTTTCTTTGTAAGGGGAGGGATATCTTCAAGGGAGAAAGATTTGTAGTTGTAGTGATCTTGTTTTTCTTTGCTATTTTCGTCTTCTAAAGTCATCGCATAGTGGCCTAAGATCTTAGCAGCTGTATCAAATGAATATTGATTATTACTTGTACAGGACACGTCATGATATACCCCATATGCAGCTTCTTTGTAGAGCTCTTCCTGAGTGAATTTTTTTCCCTGAATTTCAACCGTTTCATTGGGGGATATCAATGTTGCTAAAAAGTAATATATAATCTTGAAATTAGAATTTTGTGAACAGATTGCTTTTATACACAAAGGAATCAGTTCTTTTAAACGTTCTTGATCATAAGGAAAATGCGTTTTAAGAAAATCTATCCTTATGAAAAGCATTGCAATGGCAGTTTCCTCATCATCATAAGGGGGGGCAAAGTAATATTCAATTAATTTTTGATCTTTATCAGGATTTGCTAAAGGTGTTTTACTTAAAAAAAATAAAATATTTGCAAATTCATCTTCAAACTCTAGTCCATAACTATGGTCATAGAAATCCATGAGAGATTGTAACATGTTTCGTTTAATTTGTTTTTCAACAGAAGAGGAGGCGATAAATTTTCTAAAAATTACGGATGAGCAATCTTCCTCCAAATCTGTGGAGAGAAAGTCTCTCATACCATGCCAGTAAGGGACCCCGGCTAATTGGTGCGGAGCATATTCAAAGGCATTTTCTATCAGTGTGCGAATATTGATGATCTTACCATCTGCAAAAGTGACTGTTCTGGCCTCATCTAATACTACCTCTGATAACAAGATTGCAGCTTCTAGATTATGTGGATTGAGCTGAAGGGCTTTGAGGTAGAATTCTCTTGCTTTTTCTTTGCTTTTTTCGTGATTAAAAAGTCCAAGCCCTACATAAGCTTCATCGTTAAGAGGGTTAATTTCTAGCGCTTTAAGGCAAAGATCTTCTGCAGTGTTCATAGAGGGAGGAAATACGATCTCTTTATGCAGCGCTCTTCTGTTACAGTGATCCATTCTTTCAGAGATCATCAAAATATGATTGATGAGCTTTCCAAGTAAGGCATAATTTCTATCATCGTTAGGATAGAGTTCGATGAGCTTAAGAAAATTCTTTCTTGCAAAACTAGTATTCAGGGTTCCAGGATACCCGCCAGCTAGATATTCATATTTTCCAAGCGTTGTGTAGTCGGTGTATTGATATTCTTTAGCTAAACGTTGATAGATACACTTCCCTTGAAAATCTCTTTTTGCTGCCTCATGAAAAAGCTCCTCTTGATCCATACAGACATATTGATGGGAAAGATCAATATCTTCTAATAATTCACGAATACAGCCTCTTCCATTAAGTCCTTTCCCTCGAGCGTGATCTTCAGTTAAAAGAGGGTGCATTCTGCCGTAGTTAAAGAGCAATACCCCGTTATTAGGCTCCTGAGTTATGGCTTTGATCCACCGCTCTGTGATGATATGCCTAATTTTTCTTAAGGGGATATCTGGATTATTCATCAAAACATAATCACGGTCTTTTTTTAAAGACTCTTCTACATGAGGATCTTTTTGCAAGGCATGAAGTTCAATTGTCTCAAGAGCTTCTGTAGATGCAGTTTTAATTTTTTTTAAAAGTACTCTGTCTTGAGAAGCATCTAAGGGTTTCTCTAAGAAATCTTTTTCTTGTGCCATTTCTGGAGTGGATAAGTATGCATCACTTGGAGAGCGGGGACGAATCGTCATGATATTTTCCTTAAAATAAGGTTAATTATTGTTATCCATCAATTCCTCTGATAGCAGGATCATTAAGAGAGTAGGGGTATTTTGATCAACCCAGCTATTCTTAAGAGAGTGGATGTATGAGAGTATATAGTTAAAACAACCATAAAATTTAACTCGGTTTAATTCAAGTATTTAATGAATAAATATTTTTTTTATTCATCAAAAATAGACTTCTTTCAAGACTTTTTAAGAGGCTTTGATTTGTAAAAAAATTAATAAGATTAAATCATCATCTACGTTTTTAAATTTTTTTCATCTACTAAGAAATCCACCTTTCTCATTTTGTATTTTGAAAATAGAGAGCAATCTGTTTTAAGTAGTAAAACGATGTTTCATTCATGGAAAAGGCTCTAAAAAGCAGATCAATCTTAGATAAATAAGTAAAGTCATCAAAGAGAATAACTCCCTGATTTTTTTTCATGATTTTGGCTGCCTGAAAGTAAGCGTCAGGATCTTGGACTCCTAGTTGGATGGATCTTGTATACATTTGCTGACAGCTCAGTACTGTTCCATCTAATAAAGTGATATCTTCTTCTAAAGATAATAGATTACCTAGCTGATGGTAACTCTCTGCATGATAGGGATCGATATCAAGAGCTGTTAAAAAGAGTTCTTGGGAGGAGTTAAACCATTTTCCTTCAACCTCTAGAGGTTTTTTTAATGTTTTTCCTAAATAAAAATAAGGCCAGGCAGAGTAATGGCCAACAGATAGAGCTTTTAAGTAGACGTTTTGCTTTGTAAAAGAGGGGTTATCTTCAAGGGTAAAAGATTTGTAATTGTAGTGATCTTGTTTTTCTTCGCTATTTTCGTCTTCTAAAGTCATTGCATAGTGGCCTAAGATCTTAGCTGCTGTATCAAATGTATAGTGATCATTACTTGTATAGGACACGTCATGATATACCCCATATGCAGCTTCTTTGTAGAGCTCTTCCTGAGTGAATTTTTTTCCCTGAATTTCAACCGTTTCATTGGGGGATATCAATGTGGCTAAAAAGTAATATATAATCTTGAAATTAGAATTTTGTGAACAGATTGCTTTTATACACAAGGGAATTAGTTTTTTTAAACGTTCTTGATCATAAGGAAAATGCGTTTTAAGAGAATCTATCCTCATGAAAAGCATCTCAATGGCAGGTTCCCCATCATCAAAGGGGGGTGCAAAATAATATTCAATTAATTTTTGATCTTTATCACGATCTGCTAAAGGTGTTTTACTTAAAAAAAATAAAATATTTGCAAATGCATCTTCAAACTCTAGTCCATAACTATGGTCATAGGAATTCATAAGAGATTGTAATGTATTTCTTTTAATATGTTTTTCAACAGAAGAGGAGGCGATAAATTTTCTAAAAATTACGGGGGAGCAATCTTCATTGAGATCTGTGTAGAGAAAGTCTCTCATATCATACCAGTAAGGGACCCCGGCTAATTGGTGCGGAGCATATTCAAAGGCATTTTCTATCAGTGTACGAATCTTGATGCTCTTACCATCTGCAAAAGTGACTGTTCTTGCCTCATCTAATACTACTTCTGATAACAAGATTGCAGCTTCTAGATTATGTGGATTGAGCTGAAGGGCTTTGAGGTAGAACTCTTTTGCTTTTTCTTTGCTTTGTTCATGATTCAAAAGACCAAGTCCTAAATAAGCTTCATCATTAAGAGGATTAATTCCTACCGCTTTAAGGTAAAGATCTTCTACACGGTTCATATGAAGAGGAAATACGATCTCATTATACACCTCTCTTCTGTTACGATGATCCATTCTTTCAGAGATCATCAAAATATGATTGATGAGCTTTCCAAGTAAGGCATAATTTCTATCATCGTTAGGATAGAGTTCGATGAGCTTAAGAAAATTCTTTCTTGCAAAACTAGTATTCAGGGTTCCAGGATACCCGCCAGCTAGATATTCATATTTCCCCAGCGTTGTGTAGTTGGTGTATTGATATTCTTTAGCTAAACGTTGATAGATGCACTTTCCTTGAAAATCTCTTTTTGCTGCCTCATGAAAAAGATCTTCTTGATGCATACAGACATATTGTTGGGAAAGATCAATATCTTCTAATAATTCGTTAATACAGCCTCTTCCATTAAGACCTCTCCCTTTAGCGTGATCTTCAGTTAAAAGAGGGTGCATTCTGCCGTAGTTAAAGAGTAAAACGCCGTTATTAGGCTCTTGGTAAATGGATTTGATCCACCGCTCTGTGATGATGTGTCTAATCTTTCTTAAGGAAATATCAGAATTATTCATCAAGGTGTGATCCCGGTCTTTTTTTAGAGACTCTTCAATATGAGGACCGTGTTGCAAGGCGTTAAGCTCCCTTGTCTCAAGAGCCTCTGTAGATACAGATTTAATTTTTTTTAAAAGTGTACTGTCTTGAGAGGCATCTAGGCCTCTCTCTAAAGAATCTTTTCCTTGTGCGATTTCTGAGGGTGAGATGGATGCATCACTTGGAGAGCGGGGCCGAATTGTCATGATATTTTCCTTAAAATAAGGTTCATTGTTTTGTCAGCCCTTAATTCCTCTGATGGCAGGATCATTAAGGGAGTAGAGGATCAATCCGGCTATTCTTAAGAAACTCTATGTAATAGAGTATGGATTTGGAATAACCATAGAATTTAAATTTGTTTAATGCAAGCATTGAATGAATATTTTTTTTATTCATCAAAAATAAACTTCTTTCAAAACGTTTTAAACGGTTTTTATTTACGAATATTTTTTATTTATTCAGAAATACACCTCTCTCCTTTTGTATTTTGAAAATGGAGTGCAATCTGCTTTAAGTAGTAAGAAGATGTTTCATTCATAGAAAAGGCTCTAAAAAGCAGATCAATCTTAGATAAATAAGTAAAATCATCAAAAAGAATCACCCCCTGATTTTTTTTCATGATTTTGGCTGCTTGAAAGTAAGCATCAGGATCTTGGACTCCTAGTTGAATGGATCTTGTATACAGTTGCTGACACTTTAGTACCGTTCCATCTAATAACGTAACATCTTCTTCTGAAGATAATTGATTACCTAGTTGATAGTAACTCTCTGCATGATAGGGATCAATATCAAGAGCTGTTAGAAAAAGTTCTTTAGATGAGTTAAATGCCTTACCTTCAATCTCTAAAGGGTTTTTAAATGCTTTTCCTAGATAAAAATAGGGCCAGGCAGAGTAATGGCCAACGGATAAAGCTTTTAAAAAGATATTTTTCTTTGTAAGGGGAGGGTTATCTTCAAGGGTAAAAGATTTGTAATGGTATTGATCTTGGTTTTCTTCGTTATTTTCGTCTTCTAAAGTCATCGCATAGTGGCCTAAGATCTTAGCTGCTGTATCAAACGTATATTGCTCGTTATTTGTATCGTAAAATTGGTTGTATACACTGTATGCCGCCTCTTTATAGAGCTCTTGCTGAGCCAATGTTTTTTCCTGAATTTCAACCGTTTTATTAGGGGGTATCAACGTAGCTAAAGAGTAATATAAAATCTCACAATGTTCATTCCCCTCATCGATGACGTTTATACACAAGGGAATCAGTTGTTTTAGCCGTTTTTGATCATGAGGAAAATGGGCTTTAAGAAACTCTACCTTGAGAGAGAGCATATGAGCAGCAGTTATATCCTCATCAAAAGGAGGGCTAAAATAATATTCGATCAATTCTTGATCTTTATCAGGATCTGCTAAAGGTGTTTGACTTAAAAGAAATAAAATATTTGCAAATGCATCTCCAAACTCCAGTCCATAACTATGGTCATAGGAATTCATGATAGATTGTAACATATTTCGTTTGATTTGTTTTTCAATAGAGGGAGAAGCGATCAATTTTCTAAAAATTACGGATGAGCGATTTTGATTCAGGTCTGTGTAAAGAAGGTCTTCCATATGATACCAGTGAGGGATCCCGGCTAATTGGTGCGGAGCATATTCAAAGGCATTTTCTATCAGTGTGCGAATATTGATGATCTTACCATCTGCAAAAGTCACTGTTTTTGCGTCATCTAATACCGCCCCTGATAACAAGATTGCAGCTTCTAGATTATAGGGATTGAGATGTAGCGCTTTCATGTAGCACTCTTGATCGGATCTTGTGTCTCTTTTGCGAGTAGAGAGTCCAAGCCCTACATAAGCTTCATCATTAAGGGGGTTAATTTCTAGCGCTTTAAGGCAAAGATCTTCTGCAGTGTTCATAGAGGGAGGAAATACGATCTCTTTATGCAGCGCTTCTCTGTTACAACTATCCATTTTTTGAGAAATCATCAAAATATGATTGATGAGCTTTGCAAGTAGGGCATAATTCCTATCGTCGTTAGGATAGAGTTCGATAAGTTTGAGAAAATTCTTTATTGCAAAATCGGTATTAAGTGTTCCCAAATACCCCCCAGCTAAGTACTCATATTTCCCAAGCGTTGTGTAGTTAGTGTATTGATATTCTTTAGCTAAACGTTGATAGATGCATTTTCCTTGAAAATCTCTTTTTGCTGCCTCATGAAAAAGCTCTTCTTGATTCATGTAGGTATATTGATGAGAAGGGTCCATCTCGTTTAATAGCGTGCTAATAGAAGTTTTGCCATTTAGTCCTTTCCCTTTAGCGTGATCCTCAGTTAAAAGAGGATGCATTCTGCCGTAGTTAAAGAGTAAAACCCCGTTATTAGGCTCTTGATAGATTACGCGTAACCATCTTTCTGTGATGATGTGTCTTATCTTTCTTAAGGAAATATCCGGATTATTCATCAAGATATAATCTCTATCTTTTTTTAGAGGCTTTTCTAAGAGAGGATCTTGTTGCAAGGCGTTAAGCTCTCTTGTCTCAAGAGATTCTGTAAATACAGATTTAATTTTTTTTAACGGTACCGGATCTTGAGAAGTATTAAAGCCTCCTTGTAAGGAATCTTTTTCTTGTGCCATTTCCGAGGGTGATAAAAATGCATCACTTGGAGAACGAGGACGGATTGTCATGATATTTTCCTCAACATAAGGTTCATTGTTTTGTCATCCATCCATTCCTCTCAGGAAATAATAGTTAAGGAGATAGAACCTCTTTTGACCGATTAAGCTATTTTTAAGAGAGTGAATGTACGAGAGTACTTAGTTGAAAAAACCATAAAATTTAACTTGGTTTAATGCAACTATTGCATGGATAAAATATTTTTTTATTCATGAGAAAGGGATGGTTTTTTACATTCAATAAGAGCTAGTTAAGCGCTATGAATAGAGTGAGAGAGCAAAGAGAGCTCTTCACAGAAAAGCTTAAGTGCAAGTTGATGAGAAGAGATCTCTTGAATTAAAGCAGTCAGTTCTCCTTTTTCAGGATCTTTTAAATGGTTTTCTGCAGCTGTTAGAAGAGATAGAGGGATTTGTTCACGGCTAAGCGAAAGAGGGGCTTTTAATAGGCCTTCTAGATCGTTTGCTGTTTTTTTAAGAGTTAAGGAAGACTCTTCCATCAAAAGCTTAGCAAAATGACTAAGTTCTACAGCTGTTTTTGCAATCGCTGTAATGTTATTAGGGTCTAGCACATCAGGCTCTAAAAAGAGCCTGATGTAGGTATTTAGCGCATTTTCTAAAGGAAAGGAAGGGAATGATGAACCTTGTGAAAATGCCTCAATATGATTCATTACTTTCCTTTAAACGTGGGATAAGAACCTAGTTCTTGATTAAAAACTCTTTTCTTTACCATATCATTTTGCTAAGTATTCTTCTAGTGTTCCTTCAAATAAATGAATGCCATCTTCTTCAAAAGCGATGATTTTTGTGGCCACTTCTTTCAAAAGTTCCCTATCGTGAGATGACATAATCACTGTCCCTTTAAAGTCTTGTAATGCCCATCCTAAGGCAGAGACTGCTTCAAGATCAAGGTGGTTGTTCGGCTCATCCAAAATCAAAAAGTTAAAGTTCAGCATCATCATTTTAGCTAAAATCAGTCTTGCCGTCTCTCCTCCAGAGAGAATAGAGACAGATTTAAACGCATCATCTCCTGCAAAAAGAAGCTTTCCTAAGACACTTCGTACATCTTGATCATACACCCCATCTTTTTGATTTTTTAACCAGTCAAAGAGGTTCATGCCTTGTTTTTTATCAATGATATCTGAGTGATTTTGAGGGAAGTAGCCCATTTGCACTTGGTGACCATGTTCAATTTTTCCCTGATCTTGAGGCAAAACGCCAGCTAACATCTTAAGAAGGGTTGTTTTTCCCCGTCCGTTATTTCCAATCACGCCAATTTTATCACCGCGTAAGATTTCAAAAGAGGTGTTATTGATCACACGCTGGCTTCCAAACGCTTTAGAGATGTGCTCAGCTTTTAAAACAATCTCCCCAGAGGTTTTTTCAGGAGGGTAAAAACGGATATAGGGGCGCTGAATATTAGATTTTTTAAGATCCATCGGCTGAAGCCGGTTGATCTCTCGCTCTCTAGATTTCACCTGACTAGCCCTTGTTCCAGCTCCAAACCTTGAGACAAAATCTTGCAGCTGAGAAATTTTCTTCTCTTTAGATTTATTCTCCTCTTCAGTTCTTGCTCTTACAGCTGTTTTCATCTCAATCATCACATCGTAATTTCCTGGGTAGATGATCACGGTGTCATAGTCGATATCGGCAATATCTGTTGTCACGGTGTTAAGAAAGTGGCGGTCGTGGCTGATGACAATGAGAGTGCCGCGGTATTGCAAGAGAAATTGCTCTAGCCACTGAATGGAGCTTAAGTCAAGGTGGTTAGTAGGTTCATCTAAAAGAAGCGCTTCAGGCTCTCCAAAAAGAGCTTGGCAAAGGAGCGCTCTAAATTGGATATCTAAAGGGATTTGATCCATGGTTTTTAAATGGAAAGAAGCGTGTATTCCCATGCCTGAGAGAAGATCTTCTGCCTCAGATTCTGCGCTATAGCCATCTTCTTCTGCAATCACTTCTTCAAGTTCTCCTAGCCGGATGCCCACGCTATCTGTCATGTCTTGATCGTAAAGAGCATCTCTTTCTTGAAGTGCTGCCCATAAACGGCGGTTTCCCATGATAACCACGTCAAGCGCTCTAAAGTGTTTGAAGTCTTCGATATTTTGCTTAAGAAAGCCCACTTTTTTAGGGAGAACAACAGTTCCACTTCCAGGCTCTTCAAGCCCCATCATAATTTTCATTAAAGTGGATTTTCCCGAACCATTAGGGCCTGTTAATCCGTACCGATGTCCCACGTTAAAAGAGACATTCACTTGATCAAATAAAAGACGAGTGCCAACTTTTTTGGCAATATTTGCTAAAGTAATCATAAGAATGATAGTTTATCAAAAGAGCGAGTTTATGCAAGAGTGGAAAGAAAAGTTTTTAACCTATTTATATGCGATCAAGAATGCCTCCCCGCACACGATCCGCAATTACCAAATGGATCTTGAAGAATTTATCGCCTTTACCCCGGATATCCCTCCTAGGGAAGTGACGCAGTGGAGTATTAGGCATTACTTAGCACATCTTCATAAAAAAACGCTTGCAAAACGGTCGGTACTCCGTAAACTCTCATCCCTCAGGTCTTTTTTCCTGTTTCTTGTAAAAAATAAAGTCATTACAGTAACTCCTCTGGAAGAGATTGAGGGGCCTAAACGGGATAAAACACTGCCTCATCCGTTATCAGAAGAAGAGTTTGAAAGGCTGTTATCGCAGCCAGATATTTACTCCCTATTAGGGTTAAGAGACCGGGTGATTTTGGAGCTCTTTTACAGTTCAGGACTTAGAATTAGTGAGCTTGCAGGGCTTAACCGTTTGGATATTGATAGTAAAAATTTAACATTAAGAATTCGGGGTAAAGGGAAAAAAGAGCGCCTCATTCCCATGACAGAAAGAGCCTCTCAATGGATTCAAAGGTACCTGAGCTCTCCTGATCGGTACATGGACGGAGAAAAGCATCAACAAGAGCGTGATAAGCAAGCTGTTTTCTTAAATAAATGGGGAGAAAGAATCTCTGTACGCTCGGTTGATAGGGGCTTTAAAGACTACCTTTTGCAATCAGGGCTTGCTGCAAAAGCCACTCCTCATACGATACGGCACACGATTGCAACTCACTGGCTAGAAAAAGGGATGGATCTTAAAACCATTCAAACGCTTTTAGGGCATAGCTCTCTTGCAACGACAACGATTTATACCCATGTATCAAAGCGGATTAAAAAGGAAGTGTATGATAAAGCGCATCCGCTAGCAAAACAAGAAGAGAGTTAAATAGATTAGAGAGTTTTCTTCAACTTACCTACAACTCTTTAAAGGATTTACAAGAGTTGCAAGGATGAAGAGTAGTGTTTATTCAGTGAGTCCTGATAGGAAAAAAGCCCCCCACTGACGAGGAAAGTCTCTAATTTTTGATTTTCCCGGGGAGGCTTCTATGTCCATTACCATCAAGATGGCTTGCTGCAGTGCCCGAGCTTTATCGAGTTTAGAAGTGCCGATTCCAAATAAATGCTTGTAAAAAATTTCCACTATTTTCACTGTAACCTCTGAATCAGGAAGCGGCCAGTAGCTGGCAATTGTTGATCTTGCTCCAGCTCCTAAAAATGACCAAATAGGACCAATACTTCCCTCCTGTTTAAGGTTCCCTCTTCCTAAGTGACAGGCGCTCATAAAGACAAGGTCTGCTTTAAGTGTCATTGAGGCAACTTCTTCGGCATGAAGTTGATGAGGTGTGTTTTGATCAACAAAAGCTAATTTGAAGAATCCTTCAAAAATAGAATCAGGACTATTCGTAGGTTTTTCTCCTGCTATTCCGTGGCAGGCAATATGGATTAATCTAGCATCAGGAGCACGTTCTACAATTTTACTTACAGTTGCTTCTGTACCTATCATAGGTGCAAGGGGGCGGATTAAGGTTTGTTCTTTTAAAAGAGCACTGAGTTGCTTAATTTCTTCCTCAGCTTTTGGCAGTGAAGATACTTGATCATCTGGATGGGTTAGAGGATTGGCGACTAAAAGAGATTGATCAGGAAATTCTTTAGGATATTGATTAAGAAGAGAGAGAACTTGAATGGAAGGTGAAATTGAAATGGGATAGTGCTCAATTAAATGAGTTTTGTCTTTTTTATTATAAAAAGCTCCAAAGGGAAGATGAGCCAAAAATCCATCAGGAATAAAGGTGAGGGTATCACCAAACGTTTTAGGAGGAAGATATTCTTTTATAGGCGTAATAAAAATGTCGTACCATGCAGAAAGCCTTTCATTAAAGAACTGACTGGGTTGTTTTTGATTTTTTTGCGGACGTTGTATTTTAGCTTGATAGGGGAATTTTTTAAAAATGTTACTTTTCTTTAAAAATTCCTCATTAGGAAGAATAATGCCAAATTTGCAAGGTTCACCGGGAGCTGAATTTATGAGGTTAATGGATTGAAGCTTCTCTTCATGGGAAGAAACAACCCAAATTGTAAGTTTAATATTATCAGGGTTAGAATTCAAAAGAGAATATACGATAAAAGTGGTTTTCAGTGTTTGTGCAAGCGCTCGCATCTGTGGATAGGTTAAGGGCTGATTTTTTTCTAAAGATAACTTTTGAGAAATAAGAGAGGAAAGTGCACGACTTCGCCTTGCATCTGAAATTTCTAACGCTTCGATATCTCTTGCCTTATGGATAAGTAGGTCCTCTAGATTTAAGTAAGATCTTGACCAATCCTCAAAAAGAGAAACTTGCCATTGAGATTTTTTTGTACTACGCTCAAGAGAGGAAAAAATTTCAATTGCTTGTCGGTAATTGGTTTCAGCTTGAAAGGTGTCGCTTAAGCGTTGGTAGGTAATCCCTAAATTGTGATGAACTAGCCCCAGAGACATAGGATCTTGAACATTTTTAGCAATTGTTAAATAATTTTTAGTGTTCTCTAGCTGTTTATCCAAATAATTCAAAGCCCCGTACAGATTTCCTAAATTAACTCGTATTTTTCCTTCAACTAACCTATCTTTAAGATCCTTTGAAATTTCTAAAGCCGCCTCATATTGAGTTAACGCTTTTTGATAGTGATCTTCAGCGGTAGTATTAAAGGGTAGATTTTGTTCTTTAAGCTCTTGAGAAGAAAGTTGCTGATTTTTAGTTGTTGTTTTTAATGTCTTATTATTATTTTCTAACAGTTGCTGAATCTTCCGACCTAAGTTTTGATGTATAATCCCTAAGCTATTACGAGCGTACATTTCCCCTTGTCGATCATTACAAGCCTGAGCTTTTTCTAAAGCTTGCTGATTATAAGTTAAGGCCTTTGCAGAATCTCCTTGGGCCTGATATATAGTCCCCATATCATGAAAAAAAGTTCCTTCGTATTGTTTTTTTTGCTGAGGAGTTTGATGCATATCGAAAGCTTTTACAAAATATTTCGATGCTGTTTGATACTCACCTAAAGCATAATGTAAATGTCCTAAATTACCATAAATTGTGCTTTCTAGTTTTCTATTGTTAAGCTCTTGGGCAATCATTAGAGATTTGTTTTGATATTTTATAGCTTCATAAAACTCGTATGAATTTTTATAAATGATCGCTAAATTATGATAAATGAATCCTTCTCTAAAGCGATCTCCTAACTGTTTAGCTAGAGATAAAGCTTTTTCTTGTGACTCTAATCCACGCTGATCATGGAGGGGAATATAGGCAGCTCCCAAATTCATATAAGCGCTTAATTGCATTTTAAGATCTTGAGTATCCTGAGCCATTTTTAGATATTTTTCATAGTAATGAAGAGATGTGTTATAATTCCCCACATCAAAATAAGCAAGGGCTAGATTATCGTAGGCGGTGGCTTCTTCGCTTAAATTTTGAAGTTGTTTAGAAATGTTGAGATGCCTGTGATAAAACTCAATTGCATGAGGGTACTTATTTAAAGCTTGATAGGCCTTGCCTTGGTAAAGATAAGCTTTACCTTCTTGAGCGAGGTTTCCTAATCTTATAGCCATCATAGCATGTTTTTCATGAAATTCGATTGCTTGATCGTATTTTTCTAGAGCATGATAATTCTTCCCTAGATTACTGTAAGCTTTTCCTTCCCCTACGTAATTGTTAAGTTCCTGAGCAATGATTAAAGCTTGGTGATAAGAGTTGATCGCTTCCTCATGATTTTCTGAATCTTGATAGACCTTTCCCAAATGACGATAAGCGAGTCCTTCAGTAGCACGATCTCTATTTTCTTTAGCATATATTAAGCTATCTTGATAATACTTGATCAATTCAGGGTATTTACCTAAAGATCTATATAAATTATTTAAACTAAGCTGAGCCTTTATTCGCATTTGATTATCTGAAATGTCTTTGGCAATCTTTAAGCAGCTTTCATAGCAGTCTAAGGCAGTATTATGCTGCTTTAAATCTATGTAAAGTTTCCCTAGGCGGCCATAAGTCTTGCCTACAAGGGAATGATCCTTATACTCTATCGCAATATTAAGGCATTTTTTATAACATTCGATTGCTTGAGTGTGCTTTTTTAACCTCATATAAAGATCTCCCAAATACGCATGGGCACGTCCTTGAGAACAACGGTCTCCTCTCTTTTGAGCAAGAAGTAAATATTGTTTCAAACCGTCTTCTGTTTGAGAAAGTTCATCTAAAGGCTGATGTAGACCTTCCAACTTGCTTAACGCCATCTTTTCTAATGTCTTATTTTGAATAGTGTGACTAAGAGCTAAGCATCGATTGTAGCAGATAGCAGCTTGTTTGGGATTGTGCAAAGCTTGATAGGTTTTTCCTAAATTGAAATAAGCGGCTCCTTCTATTGAGTATTCTTGAATATCTTGAGCTAATTTTAGACAGATTTCATAGTGCATGAGGGCTTGATCAAACTCTTTTAAGTCAAAATAAGCACTTCCTAGGTTACCTGAACCCATGATTTTAGCACTTTGATCTCCTATATCTTCGGCAATATCTAACTGCTTTAAGTGATGAGTGATAGCTTGCTCCTGATCTCCTAGTTCATCATAAACACTTCCTAAAACACCATAGGCAATTCCTTCTTCTTTGCGATCTTTCGCTCCTCGGGCCTTCATTAATTTCTCTTCATGATATTGAATTGCAGAGTGTGAAGTTATTAAAACCTGAGTGGCTTGAGAAATCATAGTTTGAGAAAAGGGCTGTTCATGAAGCAAAGAATCATGAGATTGCATTATAGAGTGCGAAGCTATTAAAATGTGGATGGCTTGAGAGATAATATTTTGAGAAAAAGGTTGCTCATGAAGCAAAGAATCAGGCTGAGCGGGAATTTGAGTTACGGACTCTAGGTTGAGTAGTTGCTTAAACAGGGGGCTCCTCAAGAGTAAGATTGCATGATTAAGGTAGAGCTCCAATTTTTCTTGATGAGTTTTTTTATTTTGTTTGAGCTGATGGATTTGCTGTTGAATGCCTTTCCATGTGATCAAATAGCTCTTTTGTTGTTTCTCAGAAGAAAATTTTTGAAGAAAATCTTTTTGCAGAGAGGTTTGCATTTGATAACATCTTAGATGAGGAAAAGAAGAAATATTTTTTAATAATTGGAGATCAACCATCAGATCTAAAGCTTCAAGAAGCATGATTAGAGGGAGATTAGAGTATGAGAAGTGGAATAAATTTTTGAGCAATTCTTCAGGAATCACTTCTTCTCCTAAGACACAGATCCACTGTGTGAGATTTTCAATTAAGAATGAACTATCGATAAGGTCTAAAGGAAGACGTTGAGATAAATGTAAACCTAGTTGAGGTTCAATTAAAGGATTGATTAAAGACATAAGCTCAATTTTTTGAAGTGAAGTGAGCGCTTTTTGAAAAGATTCATGCTTTAAAAGAGAAAGTATGTAGGTGATATAGGATTTAATTTTTCTTTGATGCACGTTTTCATGTTGCTTTAGATGATTCAGCTGTAAGAAGATGCCTTTCCATATTATTTCGCAGATTTTTTTTTGTTCTTCATCACATAAATCTCTTATAAAATATTCTTGATGAGAAGGGTTGATTCGGTAGCATTTAAGACCTAATAACCAAGTTTGATCACAGATTAAAAGGGAGCTTTCAATAAAAGAGTCCAAAGCTTCAGCAAGATGAGCAAGAGATTCATGAGGATAGGTATCTTGAAAGAGGGTTTTGAGGATTTCTTCAGGAATCACCTCTTTTCTTAAAACTTCTACCCACTGAGTAAGATGATCATGGAATTGAGGAAGATTATTTTTTTGATCAGGACTTAAGGGAGAATAAATCCTTTGCATCTGAAGGGCCTCTGCTTTTGAAATTAATTTAAAAGTAGAGCCCTCTTTTAAAAGATAAGGTTTTATTTGAATATCTTGACCGAGGTTATCAAGGTCACCAGCATAGATTCTTCCTTGCTGAATTTGTTGTTGTAAAGCTTCATAAAATTTACAGAGGTCTGCTGAAATATGAGATGGGAAAGAGTAGAGCCGAATTTTTTGAGACAAGCTTTGAGAAGAAAGGGAAGCTATTTTCGTTAATCCTGCTTCCGTTAAAGTACGGTTAGAGATGACCATATTGAATCTCCTATGATGGCTTAATCATGTAAGATTATTCAATTGATCTATTTTATCAATAATTTTTATGTGAAAAGGATATTTTTTTGTGAATAGATATTTATTTTTTAAGCGAAAGAAGAGACAAATACATCCCTAAAAATCACGAAGAAGAAAAGAGATGTGAAAAAAAAGAGGGGGAAGCGATAAGCCGGATTCTGTCTTGGGCAATCATTCCTCTAGGGGCTTTGTCGCCAAAGCCCTCAAGCGATTTGTAAGCTTTTATGTGCGGAGAACACAAGAGTCTAAAAGCTTAATTTCTTGCTTCAGATAGGGTTTATCGCACCGGATTTTTCAATCCGTGTGAAAGGCTCTTAAAGCCTTTATTTTCAGCCTGTCAGTAGTTAAAGTCCCTACTGCGGAATGTTTTCTGTGATACTTTCCGTAGCCTTACGGCCCCCAGTCTTTCACTGGTATCTTCTCCTATGAAGTCCAGACTTTCCTCCAGTAGATTTCTCTACCAGCGATTGCCTACTTTCCCCTCAAAGTGCTTCTAGTTAAGACGCTTGCGTCTTCGTTTTGCAGTAGACCCTTCGTGTGTTTCTTCTTCAGATTTGAAGTAGTGAATACGTGAGCAGTGTTCACAAAACACAAGGTTATTGCCTTTACGCACCACATTTTCATGTTGAGCAGTGAGCGCAATATGGCACCCGCTACAGGTTCTATTTTCTAAAGGCACAACAACGCGGTCTTTTTTATTGGTAAAGAGCCTTTGATAGATTTTTAACACTTCAACATCTGCTGTTTTGGCTAAATCGTCACGCTCGGCTTTAAGATCGCGCCCTTCTTGATTAATCAATTGAATGGTTTCTTTAATCTCTTTTTCAAGAGCTAAGCTATTTTCTTCTGAAGCTAAGAGCCCTTCTTTAATTTTGCCAAGGATCTCTTCTTCACTCACTTTTTTATCTACAAGATCTGAAACTTTAAGCTCTGTTGAGGCACGCTCTTTTTCTAAAGCAGCCATCTCTTGCGTTACAGAGTTAAACTCTTCAACTTTTTTAACCGTTCCTTGATGAGCTTCAAGTTTTTTAATTTTATCAACAATTTCTTGAATTTTTTGCTCAAGCATTAAAATTTCTTGAGAGAGCTGAGCAATCTCTTTTTCTTTTTCCACAACTTGTTGGTGAAGGTCTTGGCGAAGAGCTTCGATTTGCTCGATTTCTTGGAGCCTTTCTTTTTTAACTCGAATCAGACGTAGCATCTTCATATCGAGTTCTTGGATGTCTAAAATCGTCTTTAGAGCTTCTTTCATCGCTTAAGTATCCTTATCTTTTCAATCTATTAGATTATAGCCAGATTTTGTTTCTCCTCAAGTAGAAATTCATAGAAGGGGGTATCTTTAAAATGAAAAGGGGGGTATAGCAGATATAAAGTCGCATAAAATAGCCCTTTTCTGTCAGAATCAACCTAACCTATTCAAGCGATTTGCTTGCAAAATCTTGTAAAAAGAGGTTTTATGACACCTTACCTTCAAAACTATTTCTCCAAAGTCCCTGAGTCCAAGAGGACATCAGAGGGCATTTCGTATGCAGCAGCCCTCGACACCATTCAAAAAACCTCGCCTGAAATTGCACAGCTGATTGTTCAAGAGCTAAAAGATCAAAGATCGCATCTTAAACTGATCGCCTCTGAAAACTTTTGTTCTCTTCCTGTTCAAATGGCCATGGGCAATCTTTTAACCGATAAATATGCCGAAGGGTTTCCTTTTCATAGGTTTTATGCAGGGTGTGATAATGTCGATTCGATTGAACAGATTGCAACCGATGAACTGAAAAAACTCTTTGGATGTGATCACGCCTATGTTCAGCCCCATTCAGGAGCAGATGCCAATCTTGTCGCTTTTTGGTCTATCCTTGTGCACCGTATTCAAACTCCTGAAATTGCAAGACTGGGGAAAAAAACAGTAGATGAAATGACCCCTGATGAGTATGAAAAGATGCGGCAGATCATGATGAGTCAAAAGGTGATGGGGATGTCGTTAAGATCAGGTGGACACCTAACCCACGGATTTCGGCACAATCTCTCTTCAAAAATGATGCAGTCTGTTTCTTACGATGTAGATCCTGTAACTGGCCTCATCGATTATAAAGCGCTTCAAAAGCTTGTGAAAGAGGAAAAGCCAGCGATTTTAATTGGAGGGTATTCTGCCTATCCAAGACTCATTGACTTTGCGATTTTAAGAGAAATTGCAGATTCTGTAGGATCAACTCTCATGGTCGATATGGCTCATTTTGCAGGGCTTGTTGCAGGTCATGTGTGCACAGGAAACTACAACCCCATCCCTTTTGCCCATGTGGTGACATCAACAACGCATAAAACGCTTAGAGGTCCAAGAGGCGGTTTGATCTTGTGTCAAAAAACCTATAAAGAAGTGATTGATAAAGGATGCCCTCTTGTTTTAGGAGGCCCTCTTCCTCATGTGATGGCAGCGAAAGCGCTTGCTTTCAAAGAGGCAAGTACTCCTGAATTTTCTCTCTATGCCAATCAAATTGTGAAGAATGCTAAAACCCTTGCCGAAGAGCTACTTAAAGAAAATATTACCGTAACAACGGGGGGAACCGATAATCACCTCCTCATTTTTGATGTGAAAAAAAGCTTTGGGCTGACAGGGAGACAAGCAGAGACCGCTTTAAGAGAGGGGCATGTGACCGTGAATAGGAACATGGTTCCCTTTGATGAAGCGGGGCCGTGGTACACTTCAGGGATCCGGATAGGGCCAGCTGCAATGACAACCCTTGGCATGAAAGAGCCTGAAATGAAGCAAATCGCTTCATGGATCGTGAAGATTTTAAAGCATGCCACCCCTGATAGGGATCCAAAAACAGGCTCTATGAGTCTTGCAAAAGTGACTGTGATGCCGCATGTGCTTCACACGGTTCAAAAAGAAATGCAGGAACTTTTAAAAAGTTTTCCTCTCTATCCTGAAGTGATCGTTGATTGAAAATTTAATCCACTTGATAATAAGAAAAAAAACGAGGCGATATGTACATATTAGAAGAAGATGATGATGAAACACCCCAAAAGCCTCTTGCTCCATCAGGGAGTATAGATGCAAAAATTGATGCAGCTCTTTTAAAAGAGAGAAGAATTTTTTTCTGTGATGCCGTAGACGGGGCAACTTCCAAAGATGTGATTCGTAAGCTGTGGTATTTAGAGATTTCTGATCCAGGTAAACCCATCCTTCTTGTGATCAACTCTCCCGGCGGATCGGTGGATTCTGGGTTTGCGATATGGGACCAGGTTCAAATGATCACATCTCCTGTCACAACGCTTATCACCGGGCTTGCAGCTTCGATGGGCTCTATTTTAAGCTTATGCGCAGCTCCTGGAAGACGGTTTGCAACACAGCATGCAAGGATTATGATTCACCAACCCAGAATCATGGGAGTGATCCAAGGGCAAGCAAGTGATCTTTCCATTCAAGCAGAAGAGATCTTAAAAACACGCAAGCAAATCATTGACATCTATGTAAAAGCCACAGGAAAAACGGTCGAAGAGGTGAGTCAAGCCATTGATAGAGACCGGTGGTTTTCTTCAGAAGATGCTCTCCAGTTTGGTTTAATTGATGGGATTATCACGTCGTTTAATGAGCTGTAATTAATGCTGCTCCCTTTTGATAAATATCACGCTTCTGGCAACGATTTTATCGTAATGGATGACCGAGAAGAGCGTATCGCTCTTCTTGGTCCCTCCTTTATTTTGCATCTTTGTGATCGAAGAGAAGGGATTGGAGCAGATGGTGTTCTCCTGCTTCAAAACTCCTCAAGAGCCAATTTCCGTATGCGTATTTTTAATGCGGATGGAAAAGAGGCCTCTATGTGCGGAAATGGACTCCGGTCGCTCACCCATTTTGCCTCACGGCATAAACTCATGAGCACGTCTTTATCCATTGAGATTGGAGACCATATTGCATATGGATCAATTCATGAATCCCTCCAGAAATCCCCTGATGGATCAATTAAGGAAGAGTCTTTAACGGTTGAGTGGGGCCCTTACCATTTGATCCATGAGGAGCCAGTGAGGATTGAAGGGTATGATTTTTATGGAATTAATACCGGCGTTCCTCATAGCGTGACATTTACCGATCATCATGACGATTTTTTACGCTTAGCTCCAAGAGTAAGACGCCACTTTTTCATGGGGGAAGAGGGATCAAATGTTTCATTTGTAGTGTTAAAAGAAGAGGGGCTTTATATCAGAACCTTTGAGAGAGGGGTTGAACAAGAGACACTCTCTTGCGGATCAGCAGCAGCAGCTGCTGCTGTTTTAGCAAGGAAGAAATACGACCTTAAAGGGAGCGTACAGGTGGTGCCTTTTTCAGGGGAAAAAATCGTTGTAGAGTGTGATGAAGACCATATGAAATTGCATGGCAAAGCAACATTTGTTTTTCATGGATCAATCATGTACAATGAGCTGTCTAAAAAAATGAGGAGCATCCCATGACAAAACATCAGATGACAATTGGCATTCCTAAAGAGATTAAAGATAAAGAGTACCGAGTAGGGGCCACCCCTGAGATGGTGCACGCTTTAGTGCAAGCTGGCCACCATTTGATGGTTGAGACAAAAGCTGGGGAAGCAATTGGTTTTTCTGATGAGATGTACATCACATCAGGCGCTCGGATTGTAAGTAGTAGAGAAGAAGTTTACTCTGCTGAAATGGTGATTAAAGTGAAAGAGCCTCAAGAAAGTGAATTTCCTCTTCTTAAAGAAGGACAAATTCTCTTTTGTTATTTCCACTTAGCTCCCGATCCTATTCAAACAAAAAATCTTATTGATAAAAAAGTGATCGCCATTGCTTATGAGACCGTGACAGACCGTCAAGGAAGACTTCCTCTTCTCATTCCTATGAGTGAAATTGCCGGAAGAATTGCCGTTCAAGCAGGGGCTAATGCCCTTCACATGATTAACGGAGGAAGAGGCACTCTTTTAGGCGGCGTTCCAGGTGTGCTTCCGGCTCAAGTGACTGTTTTAGGAGGCGGAGTGGTGGGAACACAAGCTGCTAGAATGGCGCTTGGGTTAGGAGCGGATGTGACGATTCTAGACAACAATTTATCAAGATTAAGAGAGCTAGATAATCTCTATGGCCCCAGGTTAAAGACGGTCTTTGCCTCCCCCTCTTCCATTGAACAACATGTCACAACATCCGATCTTGTGATTGGAGCTGTCCTCATCCCGGGAAAACTCGCTCCTCAGCTCATCACCCATGCGATGGTGAAAAAGATGCTAAAAGGGTCTGTCATTGTCGATGTGGCAATTGATCAAGGAGGGTGCTGTGAAACATCTAGGGCCACTACGCACTCCCATCCGATTTACCATGTAGAGGGTGTTGTTCACTACTGCGTTGCGAATATGCCAGGAGCGTGCGCTAGAACTTCAACGATTGCGTTAACTAATGCCACGATGCCGTACGCGCTCAAAATTGCTAATAAAGGGTATAAAGAGGCGCTTCAAGAAGACCCAGGACTTATGGCAGGGCTTAACCTCTTTAAAGGGCATGTGACAAATGAGCCTGTGGCAACTGACTTAGGCTATAGGTATGTCACCCCTGAAAGTGTGATTTAAGGAAGAGAGCTCTAGCTATTTTTTTATGATAAAAAATGCTGTATTACCTTATCGTATAAATCTAGAGAGCTTTTAATAGGCTGTGATCTTTGAAGATCTGATTGAAGGATAATAGCTTAAGGGTCCTTAAAGCCCCTATTGGATAGGGGCTTTTGAAGTTTTTTAAGTCTATGAATGAGCATCTACTTGAGTGCTTAACGAAGTGAGAGAGGAATGCCACACCGTTTTTTCTTAGAAGAGAATTTAAAAAAAGGGCAACAGCTTCTTGATGAGGGATGTGCCGGGGAAATTGTATTTTCTGGGGGCACTTATCAAGTAGAGGTGAAAGTGGGTAAAGACACCTTCTGGCCTTTTCTTCAAGTGTCAGATAGCTGTGAACTCAAGGACCACTTTTGCACCTGTGATCACACAGAAGATCAAACAGGCTGTATCCATGAGGCAGCAGCATGGATCCGGATTTTTAATCATCAGACTGAGCCTTTACATATCCGTTTTCAACACTCTTTATGGAGCGCGCTTTGCCGTCTTGCGATGAGGCGGCATGGAGAAGATCCTGAAGGGTTACAAAGGGTGTCAGATCACACCTTTTATGCGAATTCTCCAATAGGAAAAAAGCTTTTTTCAGTTGAGGCTAAAACCCCTACAGGAAAAAAACAATTAAAAACCCTCATTGCGGAAAGAAAGAAAGAAACAGAAGAAACCTCTCTGAAGTTTTCTAATTTAGACCCCGAAGAGCTCTCCCTTTGGAAGGCAGGGATGCCAACTCCTGAGCTCTCCTTTGAGCTCTCTTTTTGGTCAGATATTGCCAAGGGGTGCTTTCAAGAGCAAGAAGAAAATCAGCCGTATCAGATCCGTTTTGGAGGGGATTTAACGACACTTCCCAAAGAGATGGTGATTGAATTTACCCATCTCAAGTTTTTCTTCTATATCGCAGAGGCCAACTGGCCAGGCCTGATCCCCGCTCTTTTAACCGTTAACTCTCCTTTAGAGGTGCAAAAAACATCTGATCAACAAATTAAAAAAATTAATTACGATGAAAAAGAGCAAGCGTTTCATCTTGATCTTTGTCTAGATTCTGCAAGAAGAGATCAGAAGAGTTGTCAACTCATAGGAGAGTGGATTTACATTCCAGGACAAGGGTTTATCCCCTCTTATGTCGATCCTCTTTTGAAAGAAAAGGTGATTTCTTCAAATCATATCGGAGAGTTTTTACATAAGCACCATTTTTTACTGAAAAATCATCTGGAAGGGGCTCTGATTCATGAAGAGATGATACCTGTAAAATACCACCTTGCCTTTAATGAAGAAAATGCGCTTGTGATCACAGGATATCTCTTTGAAAAAGGGGATTTAGAAGAAGAGAGAGCTGGGCAATTTGGCTCTTGGGCCTATCTTCCAGAAAAAGGTTTTTTTCAGCTAGATCAGGTGCTTTTTCCTAAAGCACAAACCGTTATTTCTGCTGAAGAAGTGTCTTCTTTTGTTTCTCGCCATCGCCACTGGCTTCATGGATATGAAGGGTTTGAAACGCATATCACCTGCATTGATTCAGCTCTTGGGTATGAGCTGACTCAAGAGGGGCTTAAATTTCAATCCAAGCTTGATTTCATTGATCAAGGAGAGGCAGTCATTGATTTTCCTGAGTGGATTTACATTAAAGGAAGAGGGTTTTATGCCAAAGATCAGATGCGCGTATCTCCTTTTTTAAAACCGAATTTAATGATTAAAAAAGAATGCATCAATCAGTTCATCAAAGATCATAAAGAAGAACTTGAATCGGTTAACGGCTTTTTTACAGAGCACTCTCCTGTCCATTCGTCAGGACTTAAAATCGCATTAAATCAAAATAATAAGATTGAAGTGTCTCCTTTTTACCATTTTTATCCGGGCGTGAAAAGTGAAGAGGTGAGTTTATTTGCAGACTACTCATTTGTTAAAGGGCAAGGGTTTGCTCCTATACCTCCGCAGATGAAGCTCCCCTCTCCTTATTTTCAACCTCTTGAGATTGATGATCAAACAGAGCCGTATTTTGTCGCCTATGAAATCGATGCTTTAAGACCGTATATCATGGATTTTGATGTGAGGCTTCAAAAACCAGATACGCTTGAGCTTAAACTTGAGCTGCTCTCTCAAGAAAAAGAGGGGTATTGGTCAGTTAAGCTTCTTTATCAAACAGCTATTGGAGAGTTACTCCCTTATGATATTTGGAAAGCGTTAGGAGAAGGAAAACGGTATCTTTTCTCATCAGCTGGGCTCATTATTTTAAAATCTTCTCGGTTTAATTGGCTGAAAAATTTACCTAAAAAAAGGTGGCTAAAAAAAGGAGAGCTCATCTCACTAACTACCTTAGAGCTTTTGCATCTTTTAGCTTTAGATCCAACGCTACCTCCAGAAGATGAGGCAAGTTTGATATTGTGGAAAAGATTGCAGTTGATGGAGCCGTCAACACCTCCTTGTATCAACGGGCTTAAAAGTACCCTTCGTCCTTATCAGTTAGCAGGTCTCAAGTGGTTATGGTTTCTTCACTCCTACGGCCTCTCTGGCCTTCTCTGTGATGAAATGGGTCTTGGGAAAACGCACCAAGCGATGGCGCTTTTAGTGGCAGCTCTTCATGAAGATAAAGAGGGTAAATTTCTTGTCGTCTGTCCCACATCGGTGATTTTTCACTGGCAAGATCTTTTGGAGAGGTTTTTACCGCATTTAAGAATTTGTATTTATTACGGCGCTCAAAGAACATTAGAAGATTTTCAGGAAAAATTTGATCTTCTCCTCACATCTTATGGAACGCTTCGGTCTCAAAAAGAAGGACTTGGGGATCTTCCTTTTTCCATTGCGATCTTTGATGAAATTCAAACCGCTAAAAATCACCACTCTCAAACCCATAAAGCGCTAAAAAACATCCAAGTCAAAACCCGGATTGGGTTAACAGGAACTCCGATTGAAAACCATCTTCTTGAGCTTAAAGCGCTCTTTGATGTCGTGCTTCCAGGTTATATGCCTACAGAAACGGTCTATAAAGAACTGTTTGTCCATCCAATTGAAAAGCAGCAAGATCCTGAGAAAAAACAGATGCTGGCAAGACTCATCCAGCCGTTTGTTTTAAGACGAAAAAAAACAGAGGTGCTCTTAGAGCTTCCAGAAAAAGTGGAATCCATTGCTTACGCGCCGCTTTCAGAAGAGCAAAAAAAACTGTATCAAGAGGTGTATCTAGCTTCTAAAGATCAGCTTCTTCCTATGCTACATGATGTGAGTAAGCCAGCTCCTTATCTGCATGTATTTGCGCTTTTAACCAAGCTGAAACAGATTTGTAACCACCCAGCGCTCTATTTAAATCAAGAAAGTAGTTATCAAAAGCACGCTTCTGGAAAGTGGGATTTATTTGTAGATCTTTTACAACAAACGAGGATGAGCGGTCAAAAGCTTGTTGTGTTTTCTCAATATTTAGGAATGATTGATATCATTGAACACTATCTTAAACAAGAAAACATTCAATACGCCTCCATTAGGGGCTCTACACGGGACCGTAAAGAGCAAGTGGAGCGGTTTAAAAACGATCCTCAGTGTGAAATTTTTGTAGGGTCTTTACAAGCTGCAGGGGTGGGTATTGATCTCATTTCTGCCTCAGTGCTGATTCATTACGACAGATGGTGGAATCCTGCAAAAGAAAATCAAGCGACAGACCGTATTCACCGCATGGGGCAGTGTAGGGGCGTTCAGGTGTTTAAAATGATTACCCGGTCTACCTTAGAAGAAAAAATACACCACCTCATTGAAAGAAAGCTCACTCTTGTAGAAGATATTTTAGGGTATGATGATCAAGCGGTCATTAAAACCCTTAGCCGCGATGAGCTGATTCGTCTTTTACAACTGATTGAAACCCATCATGAAGAATAACACCGCTTTCTTTTGAAACAAATCAAGAGGGTTACTGACTGAATAAAAAACCTTACATTTATAACAAAATTTTTGTTTTTATTTTAAATTATCTGAAAAAGAGATACACTCTCTTTCCTTAAGAATGGATAAGATGTGAGACATAAAATTAAGTTAGCTTTGGTCGGTAGACCAAATGTGGGAAAGTCAGCGCTTTTTAATAGGCTTTGCCGCAAAAGAATCTCCATTGTGGATGATGAAGAAGGGACAACAAGAGATCGAATCTATGGAGAGACAGAGGTTTTTGGACATCTTATCGACGTGATTGATACGGGAGGGATTGCTTTAGACCCTAACCTACCTTTCCAAGAGGGAATTCAAAAACAAGTAGCCCTTGCTTTAGAAGAAGCAGACACTGTTGTAATGGTTGTAGATGGAAAAGCAGGCGTCACTCCTGCTGATGAATTTGTCGCAAGACTTCTCATGAAAAAAGGGAAAACACTCACTCTTGCGGTCAATAAAGTAGATGACTACTCCATGATGCAAGAAGCTTATGAGTTTTACGCTCTAGGGATTGAAAATGTGATCGGGGTATCTGCTCTTCACGGCCTGCATTTAGCAGAACTTTTAGAAACAGCGCTTCAAGGACTTGAGTTAGAAGAACTAGAAGAAATAGAGTCTTCCCGGATTAAAGTGGCAATTGTTGGAAGACCAAATGTTGGGAAATCCACCATCATTAACCATCTTCTTGCAGAAGAGAGATCGGTCGTCAGTCCTGTTGCAGGAACGACAAGAGATGCCATTGATGCAGATATTACCTTAAATGGCGTTGAGATGACGCTCATTGATACAGCAGGGATTCGGCGCAAAAAATCTGAACATGAAGTGGTGGATAAATTTGCAGCGATTCGCACAGCACAAGCGATTGAAAGAGCAGACATCTGTGTGCTTGTGATTGAAGGACCAGAAGGGCTCACTGCGCAAGATAAAAAGATTGCAAGTCTTATTGAAGAGAGCGGGAAAGGGTGCATTTTGATTTTCAATAAGTGGGATCTCATTCAAGGGTTTCGGATGGAGCACTGCTTAAAATCAGTGCAATATGAAGCTAGCTTCCTCATTCACTGCCCCATCATTTTTGCCTCAGCGCATACAGGAAGAAATTTAGATAAGCTTCCGCATCTCATTCAAGAGGTGAGAAAATATCAGACTGAGCGCATCACAACAGGTCAGCTGAATAAATTCATTGAAAGAACCATTCAGCTCTATCACCCTCCGATGATTCAAGGAAAGCGGCTCCGTATTTACTACATGACGCATGTGGAGACGCAGCCTCCGACATTTGTATTATTTGTAAACTATCCAACGCTGATGTTAGAGACGTATAAACGGTATTTAATTCGGTGCTTTAGAAAGCAGTATAAGTTTACAGGAAACCCGATTCTCTTTGTGTTAAAACATAGGTCAAGAGCGGGAAGTCAAACGATTAAAGATTCAGCTATAGAAGTGCCTCACTTGCAAGAAACAGAAACCTTTGAAGAAAGTGAAGAGTTTGAAGAGCCTTTAGAACACGGCGATTTCGAGTAACTCTTTTTCTCTATGAACCCCTTCCCTTACCGGGGAGGGTCTATTTTCCATATTTTTCTATGAATATATCTTGTTCTATAGACCCACGGGTCGCTATTTTCTCGTAATAACCTGTCACATCCCATAATATACCCTTTAAAAAAGCCATGTTTTTGAATGGCTTGGAGCATATAGGTGGAGCTTGACGGTCTAAAATGGCTTCTTGGACCATCAACAGGAGATATCACCTGTTGATGAAATACAATCACCCTTTTCATGCCATAAGCTAGGGGAGAAAGAGAACTAGCTGTCTGCTGAGAGGACTTTTTCCTAGGAAAGAAAGAGAGATCGCTATCTTTTCCCCAAGGCTCTTCATACCCAGGAAGCGAAAACAAAGAGAGCGGTAAGAAAAATAAAAACAGTTTAAAAACCATAGCTTAACATAAAAATAGGGAAATATTTGTATTCATTCATCATAGGGATGGCATACGCTTCATAAACCCTTTCATTATACAGCTTCACTTCATCTTTAACACCGTGAATACCTCCAAAGTACCATCCTGCTTCAAATCCGGCTAAGATGAGGCCAAGGGCTGTGTTATGGTGCTGAAAGCTATAGACTGAGCCCCAGGTAAATAAGGTATTGAGTAAGAAAGCGGTGATGGCAGATTGCTTTTGATTCAGATAAAGATAGCCAGATCCGGGAAGTATAGCGTTTAGAAGCTGCGCTTTTGAAGACGATTTTTTATGCTGAAAAAAACCTGTTAGCACCGTTTTGATTTCTGGATGATCTTCTTGAGTCTCTAATAAAAAGGGAAAGTCAGCTGTTCTTAGCGCCTCTATGATGAGGAGTTTATCAGCAACTAAAGGGCAGTAAGACTCCATGTATTTAATCAAGGTTTCTTTTTTTTCTTCTTTACCTAGCTGTAAGCTAGAGTCATACAGCATCACCAAAAGATCTTGATACGGCTTAAAAAGAGGGGTGGTAGTTTTTAGAGGAGATAGTTCAAATTGATTTAAGACACTTTGATATTTACCTCCTAGATAATAGCTAAGACACACCATGTAATTCAGTTCTAAAAGCCTTGTCGTCTCTTGAGAAGGGAGTAAAAATGCAGCTCTTTTAAAGGCTGTCATCGCTTGGTAAAGATCTAGCTCTTTGGCAAACCCTTTTCCGATCTTACATTCATTTGCCCACTCTTCTTTTTGCTCCATAGGAGATAGAGGCGTTAATGAAGAGGGAAGAGATTTAAGGTAGGTGTCTTGCACATGGATTTGAATCTGCGGCTCAAGTCTCTCTTCAGGGTGAAAACATCCGCTTAATATGAGAGAGGTAGCAGTAAGAGGCGTAAAAAGAGAGGAGAGTATAGTTTTACGGAGAAAAGAAAATAGCATCATCATACCCTCTAAAAAAGTTCTTAAGGAGTGTAGCATACAATATTTAGAAGAATTCGTCTAACTTCCATTGAAAACACAACAATTTGAGGGGTATTTTTGAGATAACCGTCATAAAATTTAAGCCTATTTTTCTTGATTTTTAAGAGAAGAGCTTACTAGGAAAATTTCAATGCCTAAAATTTGGACTTTTTCGTTCAATGAGGAGATGGAAAATAACTCACCCCCTGTTTTATGCTGATAAAATTAAAAGTCGTTAACCCATTTTATTCAAGGAGCTTTTTATGTTAGCTATTGCAAAGTACTTGATTCCAGCGGAGTTTCCAGCAGGGATTTCAGTGATAAAATATTGTTTAGGAAAAAGTTCTCACCTCTCTTTCATGGATAAAAAGATTGCAGCTGCTGCTTTTACCGCTTTTATTGGGATTCATGTATTAGACTATTTGGATGCAAAGCAAGATGAAAAAGGGGGAAAAGAAGGTATGTTTCTTGTGAGTGCAGCACTTGCTGCATTTCCTCTGACAGCTGCCTACAGCATTTCTTATATTTTGATCTCTTCTGAAATCCCTCACTTAACAAAAGAGCCTCTATTTTCACGTCAGTGGATGTTATCGATGGCTAAAGTGCTCATGATTGTCAGCTTACTTAGCGCTCCTATGGTTCAGCGAAGAGAAAATTTTATAGAGCAGATGGGCAAGATGCTTGGGTAAATGTCTCTTTGATCTAGAGAAGAGATCAAAGCACTTTCCCCACGAGTTACTTGTCATTTTTGATATCCATGGAGGCGTATTTCCCTTTTTTTTTGAAAAAAGTCCTTTTATTAAAAAAAATTAGCAGGTGTTTTTCAGGGCATTTCTGAAAGGTTCCCTGAATTTTATATGTATTGTATAATGGATACCGCTATATTTTTACATTTACTGTATGAAAAGGAGTTTTTCATGTTAGCTATTGCAAAATACTTGATCCCAGCTGAAATTCCAGCAGGGATTGCTGTAATAAAATATTGTTTAGGAAAAAGTGCTTACCTTTCTTCTACGGATAAAAAATTAGCAACAGTGGCTTTGATAGCTTTAGGAAGTTTTTCTTTATTTACCTATTTAGAAAAGCGGTATAAGGAAAAAGATAAAGATTGGCCAACAGAATGGATGAATTTTTCGGTTGTTACGGGATTTGCGATGTTTCCTGTTGTGGGATCTTACTTTGTCATTTACTCCATGCTGGCTTCTTATATTTCTAATATCACACAAGAGTCTCTATTTTCCCGTGAATGGACTTTTTCAGTAGCTAAAGTCATCACTTTAATGAGCCTCCTTAGCGCTCCTTCTATTCAACTAAGAAATCAAATTATAAATAAATATTTGCAATCGTGATGGATCTCTTTTTAGATCTCACGCATTTTGCACTGAGATTGAGTGATGAAGAAGGTTTTGTTCTCTTAAGGTTCATTATCAATATCTTTAATCATATCAATTCCTGAATCAAAATCTTCTTTTAGAAAGGTTTGAGAGGCAGCTTCTTTATACTTATTTTCTTGATTTTGTGTAATCAGTTTGTACTCTTCATAGGTATTAACAATATGCGGTCTCATAAAAATAATCACATTGTGCTTACTCATGATACGGTCATTTTCAGAGAAAAAGGCTCCAATCATAGGAAGACCGCCAAGGCAGGGAATCCCGGATTTAAATCTCGCTTTTGAGTCTCTAACCATTCCGCTTAACACAACAAAGTGTTTATCAGGAACATGCACCTTCGTATTCATTGTGGTATGACTTGTGGTAATCCCTGTGATTTGACTTGTAGAAGATCCTGTTGCATTCACCTGCCCAATGCTTGGCTGACTAATCACTTCGCTAATATCATTAGAGATATCAAGAGTGACGATGTCATTACTCCCAATGGTGGGTGTCACCGTGAGATTAAATCCAATATCGCGGTATTCGATATTAGAAGAAGAGGATAAGATATTAGAATCTGTTGTCACAAGCGATCCAATGAAGGGGATATTAGAGCCTACAAAAATGGAAGAGGTTTGGTTATCTTGTGTAATGATTTGAGGGTTAAGGACCACTGTGCTATCGGTATCTGTTTGAAGAGCGTTCACTAAGCTTCCTAAAGAGAGAAACGACTTTCCTTTATGAAAAATCAAATCTCCAATCACACCTAAATCAAACCCGTTGACAAACGGGATATTGGTAGGAGAGGGGGGCATCGCTTGCAGAGCTGTTTGTAAACTGGGTATTATTCCTGAAGAGGGCCCTTTGGTAAAAGAGTTAGGAGAAGAGAGGGGGAAATTTCCACTTGCTACAGAAAATTTGTTCAGGTATTGCAAGTTACCGCCCCACTGCAGCCCAAAATTTTGGGTGTTTGTGAGATCGGTTTCAATCACAAGCACTTCAATAAACACCTGTCTTAAAGGGACATCTAAACTTTGCATGAGCTCTTGAAGTTTATTTAAAGAGTTATCTTGACCTGAGGCAAGAAGAGAGTTTGTGACCTTAATCCACTGAAGAGAGTTAATGGCACTTAAAAGATTTTGCCCTCCAACTGAACTATTTTGAGCTAGATCTAACCCGATTTGTTTAAGCGCTGTTAAGATTTCACTGCCTTGATGATATTGCAGCTTATAGATGAGAAAAGAGCTATTATCAATGGTTTCAATGACTCCAGAAGACTCTTCAGGAAGTGAGGGAACATCAAATCTCCCGAGGAGCTCTTCGACACTTTTAATCGAGGTTAAACTCCCTGAAATGATGAGCGATCTTGTTCTTGGAATCCACTTTAAATGAGATATTGTGTCAAATAACTCCTTATTCACAATCCCTGTAGAGATAAGGCTTGTTTGAAACTCATCTAGCATTTGGATGAGATCAGAGCCGCTATGATGAAGCGGGGTATACACCACAAAATGGTTTTGTCTATCTGTTTCAGGGGCTTCAATGAGTATAGAGGTATCTAGGTCTTTAACCATGCTCTCTACTTTCTTTAAAATTTCAGGATCTCCTGTAAAAAGAAGGGAGTTAGTGGATTTAATGTATTTAAGATCGGTAATGACCTCAAGCTCTTCAGGAGCTAGTACGCCTTCTTGCCCAAGCTGACTTCCTAAATCTTTGAGCGCTGCAATGAGCTCTAAGGCAGGAGCGTTTTGAATCTTATAAATCAAAAAGGTGTCTTGTCCTAAATTTTGCACCACATTATTGGTAGGGACAGGAACATCAATTTGAGCAATCACTTCCTTAATTTTTTGCAAGGTCTCTTCATGACCTGTAAAGACGACCGTTTGAGTGGATTCAATGTATTGCGCTTTATCAATCGCGATAAGTAATGAAGACTCTATAAACTCTGAAGACCGAAGTGTTGTGCCAATGTCTTTGAGGGTCATTAAAAAGACAGGCGGCGTTAAAAAGAGCGGCTTATAAATAAAAAATGTATTTTTACGTAGAGCTGCAGGATCAGAACAGGGAAAATCAAATTCAGAGATTAATACTTTAGCTTGCTCAATGCTAGACGCTTTTCCTTTAAGTAAAATCGAATTATTCTCTGGAATCCATGTGGCTTCTTCTAACGTTTGAATCAGTTTGAGATGCGTCTGTCCTGAACTCTCTAGATTTTTGGCCACTTTCTTTAAGTTATTAAGAATAGAGCTGCCCTCTGCCTCTTTTAGCTTATAAATAAAAAAAGTGGTGGCTTCTTGTTCAGAAAAAGAGGCTTTTGCATGATCCAAAGAGGTGACAATCGCTTCTAACCGGCCAAGCGTTGAGGGCGCCCCTGAAAAGACCATGGCGTTAGCAAGGGGCATCCACTGCATGGTTTTCACAGCCTCTGCCATGAGAGGATCGCTATAGCCACTTGTGCTTAAGTGCCCCATCAGTTCATTAAACGCTTGATAGAGTTCCTCTCCGTTATGGTAGTTAGGGTGATAGATGAAAATTTGCTGAGCTCCATCAGACGTATCAAGAGAATCAAAAATTTTGAGAAATTCGGCAATTTTGGCTAAAGAGCCGTCCGTTCCTGTAAATATTAACGAGTTAGATTCTTTAATCAGTTGTAAAGAGCTGATCGCCTCAATTAACTTCTCATCAGGGAGGTGAGATTTTTTCAAATCCATCATCACCTGATGAAAAGAGTTTTTCAGCTGAAGAGGATCTGCAAATTTAATTTTATAAATGAATGCATGCGTTTGTAAAGAAACCGTGTCTGTTGGAGCCCCCCTGGTATCGATAAGAGGCATCATTTTTTTGAGCTTATCTAAGGTGTCTTCATCTCCTAAGAATAAAATCGAATTTGAGTCTTTAATCCATTTGGCTGTTGCAAGAGAATCGGTGAGCTTACGTGATCCTCCTTGCTTCTCAATTTGCGCTTCAAGGTCTTTCAAAGAAATGAGAAAGTCGTTTCCTTTTTTGTGTTGAAGGGTATAGAGAAAAACCGATAAATGGTGCTGGAGGCGGCTCTCTTCTTGTGACGCTTTAGAATCGAGATTTTTCAAAAGAAGAAGCGATTTTTCAATGAGGTGAGGAGCTGAGACAATGAAAATGGTTCCTGTATCTTCTCTTGGGATAAAAAGGAGCGTAGTGCCTTCTGCTAAGGGAGATAAAATTTGCGTAGCTGTTTTAATGATCTCGTCAATATCCCCATAGTGAATTTGATAAGAACTCACCTCATAAGGTGTATAGGGCGTATCAATGGAGCTTAAAAGAGAGGCAATTTTATCAAGATTTGTCACAATGTCTGTCACGATGATTTGTCTTGTCTCAGGAGATATTTCTAAAAGAGCTGAATCTGAAAGCATGGGCTTAATGACAGAGGCAATGGTATTTACACTAGCATTTTTAACCGGAAATATTTTTGTTGCAAGCGGGGAGGCGCAGTGATGTGGCGGCGTATCTTCGTTAATGACTGTCGCTAACTGAGAAACATTTCTCACAGATGTGATGAGTAAATTCCCCTCTTGTTCTAAGACGACAAGGTTATGAACTCTTAAGATTTGAATGAGTGTCGAGGTGATATTACGAGGAGATAGAGGCTCTTCAGAGACAATGGTCACATTAAAATTGAGCTCATCTTCATTAAAAATAAAATTCAAATGGGTAATTTTACTCACAAACCGAACATAAGCTGCTGCAGAAATGCTGTTAAAATTAATCGTATAAGTGTCTTCTCGGTGATCTAACTGCCCAAGAGGAGAAGAGGCTTTAGAGGTCAAAGAAACGAGAGTTGGATAATACTCCTCTTTTACAAATGAAGCGTCATGAGAGAGCAAGCTGTGGTGTAGCAGCAGCAGCCCAAAGGCAGCTGTTAGCTTCTGACTAAGTTTTGAAGACACCTGAAAAATGAGTTTGTCTAAGGAAAATTTTTTCTGCATAGGTATTAAAATGCCATCCTAAAAGAGATGGTTTTTATTGTAAAAGCAAACTTTAATTAAGATGTTAAGTCGTTATGAATGAGGTGCTTATATGATCATAAAATGGGTATTATTTCTAGAAATTTTTTAATCTAGAGAATCAAGATCCCCTTTTAGAGGAAGTTTTTCTTCACAGTCTTACTAGAGACGCATGCTCTTTATGAAATTTAAGTGTTGACTCATGCCCTTAAGTAGGTCATCCACGATGAACTTCCTTTTTTTACACCCTTTCTAGGGTCCATGAAGTTATTCTCTTTCTCAAAAATTCCATCTACTTAATTGTTAAATCAGAGCTGGCTATACATTTTGAGGAGAGGATATTTCAAAAGAAGTTTACTTTTGGCATTTATTGAAAAGAATATTATCATAAATTTTATTCACACTGCCATGCATTCCATAGGAGGCTATGATGACCATTCGATCCCGTTCTTCAAGTCATGAAAATTTACTTCTTTCAGAGGTTTCAAAAGAAAACCCTTCTTTAGAAAATGCTTTACATGCTTCATCTGTGAAGAAAATTAAAAGCGCTTCTATAGAGGCTTTTCAGACAGGAGAGGAGAATATTTCTCAAGGATCAGCTTTAGTCCAAAAAGACCGTGATTATGCTCTCATGAATGATCCTGATACCTTGATAATAAAGATCCGGCACATTACTACAGAAAGATGGATCAAGGCCATAGATGATGAGCCTAATAATGGGATTTTAGTCTTTAACTACGGAAGAATGCACCCTTTTTTAACTCGGGATTATGGTAAAGAAAGAGATCTGAATTACCAAGACTGTATTTATGAGCTATTGAATAGAAGTGATACTTTACATAGATACGTCTGCATGGAGCAAGAGGAAATTTTCAAGGAAGCAGCAAAGAGAGATTTTCAAGGGAAATGCATCTATAAACAGTTGGCTAAAGAATATCAGTTCATCAACTACACAGTTCTTGAAGAATTTACTTATCCTAATGGATATCAAGGAACACTTAGTGTCACTAAGGAAGTAGATAATTTCCTTAAATTGATTGAACTCTATCCAAATGATGACATGAACTACGCTTTATTAGGGAAAGTAGTAAGGTATTATTTGATGCTTAATGAGCGTCTAGAAGACCCGGGGGAAAAGGATTGGGTAGAAAAAAAAGTCTTCTCTCTCCCCGGTATTAACAAAGAAGAAGATCTTTATCTTAAAGCGCTTGAGCTCAATCCTTATAATGATGAAGCTTATGTAGGACTTGGACTTATTAAAATAGCAAGACATCATCGTGAGGTGACAGATCTTTTTCTCAAAGCGTTTCAAATGAATCCTAGTAACTTAGAAGCTGCGATATTACATTTAGATGAAGTGGAAAAATTTTCAATTCATAGAGATGAAAGGAATAGATTTTTAAGCCGTAGAGGAGGAGAGCAGAGCGTTCAAGATGAGACCATACAATTTTCAGACGACACTATTACAACGACTTGTATAGCGATTGAAAAAGCCATTTCCTCTGCTGCTCACTATTTAGTCACAGCTCCTCATTGGGATAGCTGGTACCGGCTTGAAACTATAGATAAATCCAAAAAATATCTTTCAATTATTTTAAAAAAGTTTATAGTTTCTTCTCTTGAAAAGCATATTAAACGGCAGGCTTTACAATGCTTTATGTATGCACAAGAGTGTAGCTATGATAGTCAAAATATAAAGAAAATTGCAAATATTTTACTATTGATAAGTAGAACGCATTTGGTTGATCCTGATGAGGATCTAAGGTGGATAAGATATTTTTGTTACGATTTTGCTGAATGCTATCCAGTTTCTATTCATATGGCTTCCGCATTTGCGGAGTTTCTTAAAGCACATTTCCCTCATGATGAAATCCATGTAAAAAAACTTATTTCCTCTTTTACCGAGATAATTAATGATAACAACAAACATTCCCCTTTTGCCTATTATCATTTAGCAACATTGATATCTTCTCATGAAACTCTTGAGATTAAGGGGCAAAAATTCACTCAGTTAGAGCTTTATAAGAAGGCAGCATGGGGTGTATACGACAAGATATATAATGCGCAGGGTAAACAATGGACTCTTGATACAGCTATTCAGGTATTAGGACACTACGCGCAAACTTTAGAAGAAGATGAGGCAGAGAGAGATCAACAAGATTTCTTGTCTTTGAAGGGGGAAAAGGCCTCTCCTATGACCAAGAAAAACATCTATTTAAAAATTTTATCCCTGGGACATCAATCAGCTTGGACCTATTTTTACTTAGGTACAATATTTAAAAATCCTCTAGAGATTGGAGGGAAGAGATTCAACTCACCAAAAGAGCTATTTTTAATGGCTCTTGATCTCGATGCCTATCATAAAGAGACCTACTACCATCTAGGTCATCTCGTATCTTTAGAAAAAAGTATCACTTTATTAAATGGGGCTACATTTACTCCTCAACAACTTTATACAAGAGCGATTCAACTAGGTATTCAAAAAGCTGATGCTTATTTCAAAGCAGCGAATTTGATGAAAGAAGGTCAGGCGATTCTTCTATTTGATAGAGTGACTTACTTATCCAAGATTGATTTACTTTTTAAAGCATTTTCTATTGATATGGAATCTTCTTACTACTTAAACCAAATCGCATTGCATCTTAAAAAACAAAAATCTGTTAGAAGTATGACGATTGAGTGAAAGGTGTGTATACGCTTGATCAGGTAAATTGCAAAATAATTAACCCTGCTCTCATTGAACCATTTAAGGGCTAAAATGCCGTTGTTGATTGTTTAGGCATCTCTTTGACTAGTTCTAAAGTGTAGGTAGTCATTGAATAAAAGCTTAAGGGCCTTAAGGTTAAAAATACCCCCTTTAATTAAAAGAGATATTTTTAACCTTCTACAAGAATATAGATTTCACTCAAAAATTTCCTATCGACAAGGTTGGCTCTTCTCATTTCCATGGGATAAGAGAGACTTATGAGTGAATAGAAAATAGGTCGTTACTTCTGTACTTAGAAGATGAGTTAAACTTTTTTTCTACCATCTCCACGTTAGGCCTACCTCTACATCATACGCATGACTTAAGCTAAAATCTGTGGTATATCCTGTACTTCCATAAAGAGATAGCGCCTCTCTTAAAACCGCATCTACCCCTACATTAAACTCTCCCCACGATTTAGGTTGTTTTAAGGAAAAGGGAGTAGAGCTTCCTTGAGGATCAAAAATAGCTTCTGAACCTCCAAGCCATTCATGATAGCTGCTTCCTCTTGCCCAAATCGAGATAGGTTTTTCTGATAGGGGCCAATCTTTACCAACTCTTACGCCTAGCCGTGTGACAAAGGAAGATATGTTTTTGAGTTTAACACGGCTATTCCCTTCAGAAAAGGAGTGTAAATGCATGAGCTGTGAAATCATTTGCACTTCTGGCTCAATGAAAAATCCTAGATTCATTTGAAAAGGAATGCCCCCTTCTAAAGACCCTGTCATGCTAAAGCCCGTTGTTTTAGCTTGGCTTTTTAAAGCAGCTGACTGAGTACGGTAATAGCTTCCTTGAATCACAGCATCTAGATACTCTCTTGAAGGGCCAAAGTGGGTCCAATAGGTAGCAGCTGACTGGATAACCATTTTATTTTTACCAGATGGAGCTCCTTCTGGTAAAATGTGACTTGCTGCTTCTCCTAAAGCTCCGTACACACCGACATCATCTTGATGTCCATTTTGATGCCTTTTAGATAAGAGAGTAGCTCCTACTTGAAAGGTTTGATTGGTATAGGAAGACCTGCCTTTTTGGATAGCAGTCCCGTGATACGTTTGATGCGCATCTCCTTTTTGATAGCTATACCGACTCCATAATGTAGAACTCTCTTCTCTTGGTAAAGCCCCCATTCTTTCATGAAATGTATCAATGAGTGATAAATTGTAGCTAAGTGCGTTAGAGGGAAGCGCTGCATAAAGAGATGTGTGATCGGTGTTTTCCTCTAGCTGAAGGCTCCAAATATGCCAAAAGGGGTCGTGAGGATCGTACTGAAAGGTGTAGTTATACCCCTCTGCGTTCATGAACTCATCCAAAACAAACGCTCCCTCATCTAAGGACTCAGATTTTGCTACTTTTATAAGAGGAATGGTGTGGCTTAAAACCATCCCTTGAGGAGCGCCTTGATTACGAAGGGTAAGCGTTGTAGGATTGGTTGCTGTATAGTGATTTACTGTCATTAAGTCAGAAGCGGAGTTGTTAAATCCAAGCGCTGTATTTAAAATGACATTCCCTCCCATTCCTTGATATTCCTCAATTTCAAGAAGAGTAGCTCCGGCATCTGTGATAGGAGCCATTTCAATCGTACCTCTTTGATGATTCACAAGATCTATGGAAGAGCTCCCTGTTACCTCCCATAAACTGTTTTGATGAATTTCTAATTGAACAATAGGTTTTAGTTCCTCTGATCTTTTTCCCTTCCAAGAGGTGTCATTTAAAAGAGAGATATGGATATTTCCTTCCCCTTCTAAATCTCCTGTTAAAGAAGCGTTATCAGATGCGTAGATATTCACTAAGCTATCTTTTGTTGCGTGACATAAAGGGGTTTTTAGATGGGGACTGATCACTGAACTTCTCTCAAAAGATGCCTCTAGCTGGGAATGATCGGCATAAATGAGATGGGTAAAATCCCCTTCGACTAAACCATCTGTCATCTTAAAAGAGTTACGTTCATTCTCTAATGTAGTGCCTGAGTAAATGGCCGGATAAATAGCTTCTTCAGAGAGTCTTAAGGCTCTTTGTTCATGCCCTCTTTTGCTTAAAGTTTGTGGGCCTTTTATCGTTGATGCATTCAGGTTAATGGAGGAGCTATGGCTTAGTCTCACACCTGTAGCATTAGGCTGTGAAAAATGCATATTCACGCTATTTAAGGTAATGGATGAGCCCCTATCTATTGCCTCCATTCCTAGTGAAAGAGGGGCACCAATGATCATATCCATATTACTCATCTCAATGCTTCCTTTAGAATCTGCATAAAGACCATAAGAAGAATCAGATGGCTCAAGACCATTAACCATCATGTTGAATACACTCTTAGGAGAAGAGCTTTCTATTTCCCCCATGAGGTTAACAACTCCTCCGTGACTTGCACAAACTCCTGTCCCGGCTCCCCCATTTAGTGAAATAGAAGTTCCCTGAAAATTAATGATGGAGGGTGTAGAGTCATTATCCATTCCCTTTGCATATAATCCATAAAAGTAATGACCACTTAGATCAATAGAAGCTGTGCTTAATTGAATATTTCCTCCATCTTCTGCAAAAGCTCCATGGGCTGTATTAGAGCTTTGATCTTTTATGGCAACATGGATATCTGTACATGTCATTGTTGATGGCTTATTATCCTCTACCCCGCTTGCAACGAGTCCATAACAATTATCTGTCTGCCCGCTCATCCAAATGCTAGAACTTGTTAAGTTAAGATTTCCTCCGCTTTTTGCAGCAGCTCCCGCGCCCCCGCCTGAAGAGTTTACCTGAATATCAGATTGACCCAATTGAATCTTCCCTCCATTTCCAGCAAAAGCTCCTATTCCTGCATTTCCATTTAGCGTAATAGAATCTGCCTGGAAGTCAATTGTGGATGGGGTAGAAGCATTTCCCTTCCCTCTCGCATATAATCCATAAAAGTTATTACCTTGTAGATCGATAGATGTTGTGCTTAATTGAACACATCCTCCAATTTCTGCAGCAGCTCCATATACCGTATTGATAGGATCTTCTGATGATTGGATATGAGTCCCTTGGCATATAATGGTTGAGGGATTTCCGTTATTATCTATTCCTCTTGCAGATAATCCATAGGATTGATTGAAACTGTCTTTTGCTACGAGATTGATCGTAGAGTTATTTAAACTCACATATGCTCCACTTGCTGAAGTAGCTCCTATTCCTATGGTTGAACTCTCTACATGAATATCAGCTGATTCATATGTAATTGCTGATGGAGTAGCATTTGTATATAGGCCTCTTGCATTTAATCCGTAGACATTTACTCCCTTTAAACTCATCGGGCAATTCAGGAGCCTAATGATCCCTCCACTAGCTGCAGCGACTCCTTGACTACTTATCGCTTTATCTTCTATATTGATTTTTGTTTTTTCAATGTCAATGCTAGCTCCGTTAGTGGCCTGAATAACTCCCCCGTCTGAGGAAGCATACCCTCCCTCAATGTTAGAAAAGATAGGGGCATTATTTTTAATAACCGTCATGCCCTTATTTGTTCCAACTATGGCAGATGAACGAAAATTACGCATTTTTAAAGAACCATCAGGGGGATTAATAGAGATGGTTAATTCGCCTCCATTATTATCAATACATGTATTACTTAATAAAATAGGCTGAATCTGTACTGGTCCCTCAACAAGTTTATCTATAGGGTCTCCTTGAAAAACCCATATTGTTCCCCAGATTTCTTCAGAGGGAGAAGCTGTCTCTATATCTCCCCAAAGAGAGTGAGGAGCGATTAAACAGATTCCAAATGCAAGGGATAGGACTGAATATTTTCTCTCTTTTGTCATGGGAGGCCTTTTTTAAGTTTAACCTTTATTCCATAACCTCTTTATGTAATAAAATAAATATTTTTTTATTTTTAATATATGTTTGAGTGATCACTTCCTCTTCTTTTCTATGAAGAAGAAGGCTTATGGAAGCCCTTTAGATCAAAAATCTAGGTTGCGATATTGGATGAATTTTTTGTGCTCTATCCAAAAAGCTGCGGTGAAGGGAATTAGAAAGGAGACTTAAGTGAGGATGTGATGGGCCCTATACCTCCCAGACAGGAGGAAATTGCTATTAATGCAGCTAAAAAGGGGGAGAGTTTTAAGAAAAAAGAAACAGTTTAAAGGGCTCAATAGAGTCTTCTTCATGCATCTCTAAACATTTTCCTAACAAATAATTTTTATTGTTGGATAAGAGATCAAGCATGAGTTTATCTTTTATGCTTTCTAAGGAAGAAGAGCATTCTCTTTCAAAAATTCCTTTTAACCAATCAAAAAGCTCCTCTTGCGAAGAACTCTTTTGAATCACGTTTCTTAAGACATTCAAGAATACAATTTTTTCTAAAATGGAATGAGAAAGTTCTGGCCAAGAAATTTGAATGGGAGAGGGGCTAAGTCTATTACTCAGCATCATCTTTGGAGTTAAAGTGTCTATTTGGTTTTGAATCGTAGCCACAGGGAGTTGATGAGGCGCAAAAGCTATCTGTTCATCCCACTCTGATTCAAATAGATGATGAAACGATTGATCAGAAGCTCTTTCTAGATACGGTAGAAGATACTCTTTGACTTTGTTTAAGAATAAAGCAATATCGTCTTCTTGAAGAGAGATTGAATCAGACTCAATAGGAGGCTGTTGATAGAGGGATGTGCTTGAAGAAGATGACCTATACCCTTGCATCGGAGGGGATTGAACAAAATTTTGGAAGTGAGGGAGGTCTTCCACGATGACAAGAGGCTCTTCAGGAGGCAGGTTTTTTTGAGTCTCTCCTAGATCAGAAGGGAAGAGAAATCCTACGATGAGGGCTCCTAAAAAAAGAAGAGCGCAATCTGTTACTTTTTGGATCAGAGTATTTAATCTAGGGTACGAGGGATTGGTGTAGATAAAGATATTTCCTAGTAAAAGTAGTCCTAGTAAAGGAAGAGGATTTTCAATAAGACCTTTAAAATTTTTCCATATCACATGAGTTTTATGTGTAGAAGAATCTGAATGCTCAGGCCTTATAGAAAAAGAGGGGGAAAGATTTTCAGAAGGAGAGGAAGAAAAAGATCTACTGTCTGATATAGATTCATAGTGATTATTTAAACAAGAGGGATTTTGCCCCTTGTTTTGAGATGCATGGATCTCTTTAACAGGGGGTTGAGGAGAATAAATACAGTAAGAAAAAAAATTATAAATTGCATTTGATGATAACATTTTTCATCCCTCGCTCTTTGTTACGCAAGTTTAATCTAATTTGGATTAAAATAAAATGAATAAAAATGAACTGTATTGTAGTCATTAACACTCTTTATTGATAAACAATAAGAAAAAAGAGAGTAAAAAAGATACGGCTTATTATTTATCCAATACGGTGGATAGAAATGGCTACATGAGGTTTTTTTTCCCCAAGAGAAGGCGTTATTTTTTTCATGAAATGATCCACTTGACTTTGAGGGGCGTGATAAGAGAGGTTTTGTAACGTGTTTTGGACTAAAGAATCTAGAGAAGAAGGAAAGGTGTGAAAAAGAAGCGTGTCCCCAACTTCCCACTTAACCCGTGTAATGTGCCACTCATTTTGATGATAAGCGCCAAGCGGTCCATTTTTGTTAGAAAGTTTACAAAGAGAATTTCTTCCACGGGTTAAATGCATAAGAGTTGCAAACTCATCACAGCAAACTAGCTTAAGCTCATCTTGCAAAGAATCTAAAAGTAAAAAAGAAAAGGCGTAGTGTTGATGCAAGAAGTCTGATTGGATGAGCTTTTGCAGCTCAAAGAGAAAAGAAGAGAGCTCAAACTTTTCTGAAGTAAGAAGTAACGCTCTAATACTTCCTCTTAGTGAACTTAAGTAAACAGCTGTTTCAAGACCTGCTACTTTAGGCTCTGCTAAGATAAAAGCATGCGTGTCATTCGAAAGCCGAATGACATCAAAATAAGGAGTTGTTTGTCCAAGAACCGTGAGCTTTGCAATCGCTCCTTCATAACATGAAGTAGGAGTTAGAAGCCGAGGAGAGAGTAAGAGGTTAGCGTGTTGAAGAGATTCCTGTATTTCTTTTACCTGATCTAGGCTAGGTTTATCTTTTTCAAGACCTCCTGATTTAAGATAATAAGACACATCAGAGAGTAATTCAAGCACAGTTGCATATCTTCCTTTCAGAGAAATAGCCAAAGCTTTTTCTAAAATGGGACGGAGGCCGCCGGGAATTTGAGAGAGATGGATCACTCCAAAACTGAGCTTCCCCATGAAAAGTTCATACCCAATGATTCCAAGCGCATAAATGTCAGAGGCAAAACTCATGGACAGGGGATTTTCTTTTTGCTCAGGACTCATATAGGTAGGGGTCCCCATTCGGTAAGATTGTTTTCCCTCTTTTTGAATCTCTTCCTGAAGTTTTGCAATGCCAAAATCAATGACTTTGACCTCTCCAGTTTCTGTTATTAAAATGTTTTCAGGTTTTAAATCGCCATGAATCACCCCGTGAGCATGGAAGTGCGCAAGAGCGTGAGCTGTCTGCATGAAAATATCTAGCGATTTTTTCATAGATAAGGAGTGTTGTGTAATGAACTGCCGAAGAGATATCCCCCGAATAAATTCCATGGCAATATAAACGCCCCCTTCCCACTTTCCTTCACCATAGAGTTTGACAATATTTGGATGATTGGTGAGTCCAATCATTTTGGCTTCATGGAGAAACTGATTGATGATTTCAGGGCTTTTGACATACTCTAAAGAGAGCACTTTAATCGCGATGACAGCTTTTGTTTCAGGGTGAGTGCCCAAATAAAGAAGACTCATCCCTCCTTTACTTAAGAAAGAGTCGATTTTATAAGGGCCAATTTGAGAAGGGATAGAAAGAGGGATTTTAGTGAATTTATACTCAACTAAAGTGGGTTGTTTATAAAACCTCTCCTCTTCCATACATTAGATAGAGAAGCGTTCTAAAATACGGACTCCTACCATCTCCCCAAGCTTTATGAGCTCTCCTTGAGCAATCTGTTTACCTTCATGAACTAACGTGACAACATCGCTCTTTGTAGGGCTCTCATCTAGGGTTTTTTCATGATGTAAATGTAAAAGAGTTTGCAGGGAGAGTGTAAGAGGGCTTATGTGACACTCTAAAGAGAGTAGCACCTCGGGAATGGGTAAGGAAGCTGGCACAGATTCTTCTAGCGGCTCTTCTTGAGAGGGCGCATCTTCTATATCTAAATCTAGTTCTAAATCTACTGCGTCAATATCAATGACATCTTCAGAGCTCACCTTTTCCTCAAAGAAGACCTGAGAGTCTATAAGGGGCTGATTGAGGGGGACAGCAGGTTCTAAAGTGGTGAAGATACACTTTGTTAAAGTGGACTGCTCCGTATTAACACCCCCTTCAAAAAGAGGGTGTTTTCCTAAACTTGCCACAAAGATCCCTTGCTTTTTTAGAGGATCAAAGGAGCACTCATCTAAAATCACAAAATCTCCCACTTCTAAAGTGTCTAGAGCTGAAGAGGTAAGTGCTGTTTTTCCAATGCTTCTAGAAAGAGAGAGCTCAAGAGGGGCCATTTTTTCTGAAAGAAGAAAATGCTCTTGTAAAGGAGCGTACTCTTTCGCAGCATTAACAAGCGGTCTAGAACAGATGACTCTTGCCTCTAAAACAGTTTCATTCACTTCAGAGAGGACATTGATACAAAGGCCCTCATCTTGTGGAAGAGATTCCGGTTGCAACATACGAAGAGAAGTTTTTGCTAAACAGGAGAGCTGATCAAGAGCGTGTAAAACCTTTAAGAGAAGAAATTGATAAAATCCTTGCCGAAGCTCAGGACTAGATAGTGTAATAGGAGAGTTTTCAGCAAAAAACGCTGTCGAGGTGAGTTTAAGAACATCTTCTTGAGAGAGCACAATAAAAATTTTTTCTTGAAGGGGGTACACTTCAAAGGTGTAGATGACAGGATTCTCTCCCATGCCCTTTAAAAAAGAGGAAGCCTTTTTCCACTTTTGTTTAGTAGGCTTAAGTTTTAAAGAAGAGAGCTGGAGGGCATCTTGAATACTTTCTGCAGCTTGATTCCAAGGAAATGAAAAGTAATTATCCTCTTCAGGAAGAAGAGAAGCGTCTTTAAGAGAGAGTTCAACTCTCTGAGTCCAGTTATAAGGAATTTGATTCATAAGCGCCTGTGAGCATATATAAAATTCAAAGATTTGTAAAGAGAGGACTCTAAGAATTGCAGATTAAAATGCACTTCATCCTAAATGTCCTTCTGAAGTTTAAGGGAAAATAGATACTCCTCTCTTAACATCTCACTCTACTTTCTATAGGGTAAAAAATGGAGAGAGCTTCAAGCTGGCGTGGGAGGGCAATCGTCTAAAATTTTAAAAAGAGGGGTGACACAAATCCCTCTAGGGATCAATGATCATGGGATAAGAATTAAGAAGAGCCTAAATGGCTTGAAAAAACTCTTTTTTGTAAAAAAGAATAGTTAGTTTTTTTGTGCAAGAGGAAGAAGAGACACTTCTAGACGGTTGATTTTATATTTCCGTTTGCCCTCTTTAAAACTGTTTTCCAGGGAAGATAGGTTTTTTTTGAAAAGCGTCACAGCTGCAGCGTTTCCTAAAAGCTCGATATTATACATCAAAGGAGCTGAGCTATATTCCCGGATGACAATTTGCGTCCCTTGAAAAGAGGAGTAAGAAAACTCTTCAGGATTGAGGTGAATGGTTGTTTCTGTAATCCCTGATGTATGCATCACAGTCATCACAGAGACCATCTTCTCAAAGAGAGCAAGCGCTTCAGGGCTTAAGAGGGTATAAGTGGGAGCTTTAACAGCCGGAGGAGAGAGGAAAAAAAGGAGAGGCTCTTGAGAAGGTGGGGGATTAAGAGCTGCGGGTGTTACAGGTTTTTTTCGCTCTTTTTGAAGAGGTGTTTCAGAATAAGCCTGCAAGGGGAGGGGTTGAGATAAGGGAGGAGTTTCTTGCATGACAACCGCTTCTTCTTGACGAAGAGATACCGTTTCAGAAAGAGTGACTTTTTCTTCTAAAATATTAGCTTGTGAGAGTTCTTTTTCTTGAGATTGAGAGAGTTCTCTTAACGCTCTCTCTTTTGCAGCAGCTTCTAAAAATGTGCTTTTTAACACTCTTTTATAACCCCTATTCTCTAGCGTGCTATCGCTTTGAGTTTTAAGGGATTTCACTTTTTTATTTTCAGCTGCTAGGCGCGTACGGGATGCGCTTTTTTGCTCTTCTTCAAACTCTTGAGGCCGCTTTTTTTTCTTTTTTTGTTTTTCTTCAGACTCTTTCACTTTCATGAGGTCTTGAAACTGGGTGGAATCAGGTTTCACAAATTCTTCTGCAGCTTGAGGATTTTGAGAAATCGTGGTTGTTGAAGGGTGTGTGATGTTACTCATGCGTTTGACTCTCTTGATGTTTTAAGTAGTGCATGGTGCTTCCCATTTCATCCTCTTCAAGAGTTTCAACTCTCATTTCCTCTTCAAGAGTCTTCTTATTCCATTCTTTCTGATGAAGGTTTAATTTTTCCACATCTTTTTGCTTTTTAAAAAGATCAAGTTTTGCGGTCTCTACAGCCTGCGCAGCTTTTTCAACCACTTTAATTTGCGCTTTCACCTTATTTTCTTCGACACTCAAATTTTCAGAGACCATTTTAAGGTATTGCTTCATTTGCGTGATTTTAACACTGGATGTTCCTTCATCAAGTTTAGCTCTTAGCTGAGTGAGTTTATCTTGATAGTGAGCTTTAACCGTGTCCCTTTGTTTTTCAAGCTCAAGCTGTTTAGCTTCTTCTTGAGAGAGGATCTGCTTTTTCGCCCGTAACACAGTTTCAGCTTCTTCAAGCCGTCTATTTTTGATATCAACGAGTTGATTAAGAGGATACTTTTGAGAGCTCATCGAAGAAGGATTTTCAGTTGATCCACTGTTTGGTTGTAGCTGGATTCTTCACTAACAGGCTGTTTTAAGAATTGATTTACTCTATCGACATATTTAATAGCAAAGTCAGCATTCTTATCAGAGCCGGCTTTATATTCCCCAATGCGGATGAGAAGCTCATTTTTCTTATAATTGGAAAGCACTTCTCTCACTCTTCCAATCAATTGAACATGGTCTTTCGGAACAATTTGAGTCAGCACCCGGCTAACAGAGCGAAGCACATCAATGGCGGGAAAATGGTACTGATTGGCAAGATCATTAGATAAAACAATGTGTCCATCTAAGATCGAGCGAACCTCATCAGCTACTGGCTCATTCATATCATCTCCTGCGACAAGGATGGTATAAAAAGCTGTGATGGTGCCTTTATCAGAGTTTCCCGATCTTTCTAAAAGACGAGGAAGTGTGGCAAAGACAGAAGGGGTAAAACCAGCTCTTGCAGGCGGCTCACCAGCTGCTAGCCCAACTTCTCTTAACGCTCTTGCAAAACGGGTGACAGAGTCCATCATCAAAATGACATTTTTCCCTTGATCTCTAAAATACTCGGCAATAGCAGTTCCAACGTAGGCTGCATTAAGACGGGCTTGAGCCGGTTGATCAGAGGTTGAAACCACAACCACAGAGCGGTTAAGTCCCTCTTCTCCAAGGTCATGCTCAATGAATTCTCTCACCTCTCGTCCCCTTTCCCCGATGAGTGCAATCACATTGACATCGGCTTTTGCATATCTTGCAATCATCCCTAAAAGCGTTGATTTTCCAACACCTGCACCTGCAAAGATCCCCACTCTTTGCCCTTTCCCGACCGTTAAAATCCCATCAATGCACCGCACCCCTGTCGAAAGAGGCTCTGTAATCATTTGCCGCTCTAATGGGTGAGGAGGGGTGTTAATCACGGGGTAACTCTCTTCTAAGTGAAGAGGCCCTTTGGTTTTTTCATCAAGTGGCTTACCCAGTCCATCCACAATTCTTCCCAAGAGTCCAGGGCCAACAGGAATTTTTAAAGCGATCTTCATCGGGATCACTTCAGAAGAGGGGCCAATTCCGTGCATTTCTCCTAGAGGAGATAAAATCACTTCATCTTTTGTAAACCCGACCACTTCTGCAAGAAGAGGCTCTTTTTCTCGTTTAATAAGGCACACTTCTCCCACTTTCACCTGAGGGATGATGGCCCGGATAAGCATGCCAACCACTTGGGTAATGCGTCCATGGACAGTTGTCAGTTCAACTTCATCAAGGTGGTTAATGAGGTTATCAAAATAGGGATTGTTTTCCATAGATGCCGTATTTATTACCTTTTATAATTGAATATTCATCATTGTTCTAAGGCCGTCAGTCAATTTAGAGACCATCATTGAAGTGTATTCAATTTCTTGCTGAGCGTGAGCGAGTTTGAGCTGAACAAGTAAAAAATCTGCAGGGTTTAGTGTATCCCCTTTCTTCATCAATTGCATGAGCTTTTTTTGAACGGAAGAGAGATTCGATTGCCCTTCATCAATGTAGTCGGCTAACTTCTCTAAAGGAAGAGGCTTTTGCAAAGACGCTTCTGAAGGAGCCTCTTTTTGCAATTTTGCATCAGCAGATTTTAAGTAGGAGCTTGCTGTTTTTAACTTCCGTTTAATCAGGTTTTGCTCAGATTTTTTGAATTTTAAATTTTTATTATTCAAATCGTTATTGAGATCGCCAAGAAGTGTTTGAGACGACTTAACTTGATTCATCAAAGAGTCCCAAGAAGGACTGCCAAGATTTTGCAGTATATTTTGAGCCGGATTTAACACAGAGTTAGAAGAGGAATTGACTTTAGGAGACTCTTCCATATACGACTTAAAAGGTCTTCCTACAGGATTTGAATTTTGCGTGTTTCCTTCTAAGCGCTGCGCTACTGTTTGGCCTACATCATAAGAGCGTGATGTCATTTTTTAGATCCTTTCTTCGAAGATTTTTTAGGCACGCCCTCTAAGGGAGTCGGCTGCTTTTTGACAAAGCGGTCAATAAAATCAAGGGTTGTGGCTGCCACTTTTGAGATAGAGGTATCTTCTGTCTCTTCCAGCACTTCTTCTAACAGCTTTTCCCCTTTAGCCACTTCTTTCGCGTGAAGAGAAAGGGCAAGGCCAAGAAGCGTTTTTGCCATTTGATTGTCAGGCTCTATCGTTAAAATTTCCTCAAAGCAGTAGGCCGCTTTTTTAAGTTCAAGCTTGAGGAGATGAATATATCCAAACCCCACTTTAGGGAGCATGTTTTGAGGATCTAAGAGCTGAGCTGATTTAAAGAGTTTTGAAGCCGAGTCTTCATCACTTTGCCCAGCTGCAATAAAACCTGTTTCTAGGAGAAGAACAAAATCATCTTTATAAAGCTGTAACTTTGACATACATCCTCTCAAGTTAAGGGGTTAAAAATTAGCTGGATTTTTGGTTACGGACAGAGTTATTGATCATCGATTGAACCTGCCCAATCAAGTTTGAAATCGAATCTCCAATTTGCGTCACTTGGCTCATCATGAATTGAATGAGTAAGAACTGTCCAGGAGTTGCGTTAGACATGTTGCTTGCAAGCCCTTTGACTCTTGAAGTCAGTCTGCTTTGAACCTGCTTATAGCCTGTAATGAGATCTGTAAATGATAATGTACACCAGTTTGAAGTTGACATGACCGTTCCTATTTTTTTAAAGAAATACGTTTAAGAATTTTATGTAATGCGAGATAGCCGTGGAGCAAAGTCCCTAAGTGATCCAGTTCTTGGCCAGAGGCTCCCTCTCTTAGCTGAGATTTTAGGGTTTGAATCTTCTCCTCTGCAAGCTTTAAAGTTTCCTGCAGTTTAGAGGGATTTTTTTTCAAATCTTGCTCAAGATCAAATGTAAAACCTTGACTGATTGTTTTCTCTAGGCCGAACATACCTGTTTCCTCACTCTTTATTGCAGATTGTAGTGAATTTTAAATTTTAATCCATCTTTTTCTAAGAAAATCATCGAAGGGGAAATAGCCGTGATGACCATTCCATCGAGAAAATCTCCTAAAGTGAGGATTTTTCCATTAATCACTACGAACTGATTTTCCCCATCTTTTTTGGAGAATCCCGTAATACGGTACTCAGCACTTAAGTCCACTAAAGAGCTGGATTCATTAGTAGAGACAACATAATTTTTTACATCTTTAATCCCAGACAGCTGCTTTAAATGGAGTGTTAGAAGATCAAATTCGGCACTATCTTTCGCATCAATTCTTCCTGAGAGAATGAGATCTCCATCCATGAGTTGATACGCGACGTTATTAAACCCTTTATCGAGAAGTAAACTTTGGATTTGCGTTAAGAGCGTACTTTCAATAATGACCTCATTTTCTAGTTTATCAAGATAAGGAAAGTTGATGTTTAAATAGTCAGTAAGATTTTGAGACTCTTCAGCTGTTTGCAAGTAGCCTCTAATGATAAATTTTCCGGGCTGTTTAGAAAAAATAGACACCCCTTGCCATTCAGGATTTGTCATGAGAAGAGCGTTCATATTTTCCCACACAAGTTCATCGATCACAACCGATTGATCATCAAGCGTGTTTAAGAAAGAAAGACCGCTTAGTTGATAGATGAGCTCTTGTTTTTCTACCGGTAAAAGAACATGTCCTGTAATGAAGAGTTTTCTTGATCCTTCATTATAAGAAAACTGAATCGCTGGGTAGTTAGCTGTGATCTCTTGGATCTGTTCACTTTCATGTTTAGGAGGCTTTTGAAGATGCTCTTCTTGAAAAAGAGAAATCATACCTGCAAACAAGGTGAGAAGGAGCGTGATTCCTAAAATTCCAAGCGCGATTTGTTTTTTCGATAAGATGATATCTCTCCATGTTTGAGGAGGAATTTCTTTGGGCTCTTCTCTAGGAGGAGGAGTGACTTCTTCTTCTTCTTTTATAGAAGGAGGAAGAGCTGATACCATTGTCTCTAAATCTTGCTCTTGATCAATCACCATGATGACAGTGGTTCCGAGTGTCACAAGATCTTGAGATTTAAGCTCTAAGATGTCTACAACAGGCTCACCTCTAACCACCGTTTTATTCCGGCTGTCTAAATCTTCAATGAAGAGTTTGCCTTGCTTATCGACATGGATTTTGGCGTGCTGTCTTGATACGCTTAAGTCTTGAAGTAAGATATCGCACATTTCAGCATCTTTTCCAATCACATAACTCTTGCCGTAGGCCATCTGAAATTCAGCTCCAGAGTTGGGTCCAGAAGCGACTTTAATCATCCATCTGGAATCGACAGAAGTAGGGTGAGATAAATGGGCTAAATCTTCTCCCTGCTCAAAGGAGAAAGAGTCATGAGACTCTGTCATCTCTTGATGCTCAGAAAATCGAAATAACGTGTTTCCGATTTGAATTAAATCGCCTTCAAAAAGAGAGATAGGATCTAACACTTCCACGCCGTTTCTCATGACAGGGTTAACATGACTCAAATTTTCTAAGGTAAACCCTTCAGGGGTTAAACGCAATACCGCATGTTTACGGGACACCATAGGGTCTTCGAGAACAATAGAAACCTCATCGGGGTCTCTTCCAACGATCCATTCTACACCCTCTTCTAAATTTAGGTTAAGACCTGCGAGGGGACCTTCTTCTGCAATTAAATATCCAGACATGTTGACTATTGTATCCTAATTTCCTGCTTCATGTTGAGTAATTTCATCTTTCCAATAGCTTGTGTAATTGGCTATTTGTTCCAAACCCTCTTTTAAGGTGGATAAATTGGTGTGCTCAGGGAGATAAAGAGAGAGAGTTAAGGTTGTTTCATCATCACTTAATCCCAGCACATTATTGCCTGTTCCTTGTCCTAGAAAATTGGCTTGGAGGAGTCTTAAGAGAAACGTTTCTTGATTCTTCTTGGGAAGGGGAGCAAGCTTAGATACAATATGAACTCCAAGAGATTGCTTCACAATGTGAATATCAAACCCTTCAAGGGGAAAAATAAGGACCCCATTTGGATCAAAAGAGGGAGTACTTCCGAGTCCTAGTTCTTCAAATAAATAAGCAATATGAGTTTCAAGCATTAGAGATTTCCTGGCTATCTTTGTAATCTTCCTATGATAAAAAATCAATCAAAACCTCTTTTTATCACGATAAAGTCAAGAGGTGAGGATAGAAGCCTACACACCTCAAGACGCCCCCTTGGGTGAAAAGAGGCGTCTTCTCAAGGTTAAACAGATCTTCGAATGAGAGGAAGGGCGTCCTTCGTGATGCACTCTTCTGTGATGGTAATCTCCTGGATGGATGGATCTGAGGGCACATCATACATGAGTTGAAGAAGAAGCTTTTCAACGGTCATGTGAAGCGCTCTAGCACCCGTTCCTGTCTCTTTTGCTTTTTCTGCCATAGCTCTTAGAGAGTCAGGGGTGAAATTCAGCAACACATCTTCTTCAGCAAAGAGCTGCTGATACTGCTTAACGATCGCATTTTTAGGCTCTGTTAAAATCTTAACCAGATCGTCCACTGTGAGCTCATTGCAGTTAGCAATGCTATTAAAACGGCCTACAAACTCAGGGATGAGTCCAAACTGTTTCAAATCATCAGCTTCTACTTTAGAAAGAAGATAATTGGTCTCTTCAGAATGCACCTCTTGGTTTTCCTCTGATCCAAATCCAATCACCCCTTTTCCTAACCGTTTTGCTACAATTTTATCAAGGTGAACAAACGCTCCTCCTACGATAAAGAGAATATTTTCTGTATTCACTTTGATGTACTCTTGGTTAGGATGCTTTCTTCCTCCTTTAGGAGGGACATTAGAAAGCGTGCCTTCCACAATTTTAAGAAGTGCTTGCTGAACACCTTCTCCAGAGACATCTCTTGTAATGGAGACATTGCTGGTTGTTTTCCTGAGTTTATCAATTTCATCGATGTAGATAATCCCGATTTCAGCCCGCTCAATATCGTAATCAGCTGATTGAACAAGACGGAGTATGATGTTTTCCACATCTTCTCCCACATATCCAGCCTCTGTTAAAGTCGTCGCATCAGCAATGGCAAAAGGAACATCTAAAATTTTTGCAAGTGTCTTTGCCATGAGCGTTTTTCCAGAACCTGTTGGCCCTAAAAGAAGCACATTAGACTTACTGTAAGGGATGCCGCTATCTTTACTGAGAGACCTGATTCTCTTATAGTGGTTATAAACAGCTACTGCAATGGTGATTTTGGCTCTTTCTTGCCCAATCACATACTCATCAAGTTTTTCTTTGATTTCTTTGGGTTTTAAAAGATTGAACTCATGAGAGAGCGGTTTTTTTTCTACAATATCCATGCACAGTCTTGCGCAACGATCGCAAATAAAAGCTTGAGGGCCTGAGATGAGTTTGTCAACGGCCTCTTCAGATCTTCCGCAGAAAGAACAGGTGGCAGGTTGTTGGCTTTGTTTAGGTTTAGTCATGAAATCTCTTAAGTAGTAAATAATTTATGCAGGTCCAGGCAGTACTTTAGGTGTGCTATAAAGCGCTTTATCGATGATACCGTAAGCAAGAGCTTGCTCAGGATTCATGTAAAAATCTCTGTCGGAATCTTTGGTGATTTGTTCAATTGTTTTTCCTGTACATTCACTTAAAATTTTCGTTGTGATTTTTTTCATTTCTAAAATTTCTTGCGCTTGTACAGCAATATCTGCAGATGTTCCTGTAATACCGCCAGCTGGCTGGTGAATCATCACACGGCTGTTAGGAAGAGCAAATCTTTTCCCCTTCGTCCCCGCTGCTAAAAGAAGAGATCCCATCGACGCTGCTTGACCGATGCAATAGGTGTTAATATCGCACCCTGCAAACTTCATGGTATCATAGATAGCCAGACCAGAAGAGATGTAGCCCCCAGGAGAGTTGATATAAATGCTGATATCTTTTTTGGGATCTTCAGCTTTAAGAAATAACAACTGCGCAATGACGTTATTGGCAACAGCGTCATTGATCTCCGTTCCAATAAAAATAATTCTATCTTTCAGAAGTCTTGAAAAAATGTCCATGGCTCTTTCGCCGCGGCCTGTGTCTTCGATGACATAAGGAACTTGGTACATACGGGTCCTTTTGAGTTGATCTATGTTATCTAGTTTAGAGTTCGGTATGATTTTGATGAAACCGTTTTTATACTTTTCCTATTTCTGCGTCTAGATTTATTTGCATGCTCCCTGGTTTTTAAGAGAAATGGAGTCTTAAGACTTAAAGCTAAGAGAAAAAAGAGGGGCTTAGAGCTTTAATCATGTGATGCCTTAAAGAGCCATCAAAGGAGAGGGTATATTTAGGTAAAGAAATAGCAAATATCTCTTGATCTCTTAAGCAAAGAAGGATGGGAAGAGAAGCTCTTTTTAAAGCCAAATGAAAGACAAGATGTCTTAAAGAGAGTCTCAGGACAAAAAAGAGTAACCCAAAAGAGCTGATGAGAGGAGTCAAAGGGAAAAGAGCGATCAATAGAGCAAAAATGGGGAGTTCATAGATTTTTTGGAAGAGGGGAGAGACCCATTTTTCTAAAGAGGAAGAGGAGAAGTGATAAGCTAGACGCTCTTCAAAAAAAGGTTCGTGAAATGTCTCTCTTGCTGCATGAACAGCTTCATGAGAGAGAATGGGTAGTAGCTGTTTTGTAAAGAGCTCATGCTGAGATAAAAAGGGACGGATTTGAACACAAGGAACCTCATCACCCCCGCTCCAAAAAGCTGCTCCTTCCCAGATAAAAAGGGATTTTTTACTGTAGATCACAGGGACCCAGTTGATAGAAAATCCCCACTGCTTTTGAAGATAAGGGGCGACTTTTTCCCACTCTGGAAGATGAAGAGGGGGGCGGCGCTGCACTCTTTTTTTAAACTCCTCTTCTGTTTCAAAAGGGCCTGGAATAAACCCTCTTTGAAAGAGTGCTTTTAGCTCACTGTTTTTTAACGTCACTCTCCAATCACCCTGAAGTTATTCCTGATGACGCCTTAAACTTCTATATTTAATCCAAAGGAGAGTCATCCCTGTAATATTAATGAAGGAAAAGGCCGCAAAAGCAAGGAGTACTTTATCTGCTTTTTTAGAGATCTTTTTAATTTTTTTATTGGTGAGCTTTTCAAACTCTGTCTCATTTTCAAACCATGTTCCGCGGTAGAGATGTCTAGAAAAAATAGAGAGGTGATCTTCTGGAGCGTTAAAATAAAAAGTTGGGAGTGCAATATCTCTATTGCTGTCTTGATTAGACGCTTGCTTAAACGCAAGTTCAAGAGCAAATAATGTGCGGTGTGTCACGCGGTTGATAATCGAATCCCGATCTTTCCCTGGAAACTCAAGCTCAATACGGTCCCACTCGTCACTTAGCCACTCCATGGCTTTTTTAAAAATCGGATGGCCAGGTCTTGCTCCCAAGATGTTATTAGCAGGGAGTACAGACGAGGCAAAAGAAGAAGAAGAGGGTATTTCCATCCCGCAGTAGAAATCAAACGCTTTACAAAGAGGCTCAAATGTTTGAAAGCACTTCACATCGTGATCTGCATAAATGCCTCCTTCTTGATAGAGTATCTCATATCTTAAAAGATCAGATTTTTCTGCATAATTGTCTGACTTTTTATAACAGTCTAAGAGCGCAATAAACTGCAAATCTTGGATTTTACATAGCTGCAGTTGTTTATGAGGAAGCGGCATATCCCTATCTGTCCAAAATTTGATCGTCCAGTCAGGGTGTTTTGCAATCCAAGACCGGATATTATCTAAAGACTCTCTTGGAAAGGGTCTAGGCCCCAGCCAAATAAAATGGATGATTTTAGGCACATAGAACATGGTCGATTTCATCTTGAGAAAAGGGATATTTTTCTCATAGATCTGTTTAAAGAAGTGAAGGTTATCAAAATCTTCTGGGGTTTGAATATGGTAATTCCATGTGGGAAGCTTATGCCCCATGAGCGTTTCAAAATCGAGATGAAGAGAGCTCTCTTCTTGAGAAGAGCAGCTTACGAGAAGAGTGAGCGCAACTTTCCACAGCCACTTCTTTGCTTTACACATCATGTCCTTCCTTACCATTTGCTGAAAAAAATAGCTGAATTATGATTAAAGTCAAAATTATAAAAAATAGAGAGCTGAAAAAAAGCAGATTCTCCCTAGAGAAAGTAAACGGTTTAGTGGGTATATATTTTTTTCAAAAGAGCCTCTCTTTGCATAATGATCTTCAGGTTTTTCAAAACAAAATAGAGTGGCAAATTTGTTGTTAACTTGCGCGAAATCGTGGTTTAATGATATTAACAATAAAATAATTTATTTTTAATCGATGAAAAAAGCACTTATTATTGTTGAATCCCCAGCCAAAATTAAAACGCTGCGGAAATTTTTAGGCTCTAATTACACATTTGAGTCATCTGTTGGCCACATTAGAGATCTTCCTAAACGGGGGTTTGGGATTGATATCCAAAATGATTTTGAGCCTGAATATGTTGTATTAGATGATAAAAAAGATGTGATTAGCCGGCTGAAAAAGGCCGCAAAAGCTGCAGATATTGTCTATCTATCTCCTGACCCGGATAGGGAGGGAGAGGCGATTGCGTGGCATATTTTATCCATACTTCCTCCTAAAACAGAAACAAAGCGAGTGACGTTTAACGCGATTACAAAAGAGGCTGTTTTAGAGGCGCTTAGTCATCCAAGAGATATTGATCAAGCCCTTGTAGATGCGCAGCAAACAAGAAGGCTTTTAGACCGTATTGTGGGATATAAAATTTCTCCGATTTTAACAAGAAGAGTTCAAGGTAAACGAGAAGGCGGCTTATCTGCTGGAAGGGTGCAATCTGTTGCTCTTAAACTCGTTGTTGACCGGGAAAAGGCAATTGAAGCGTTTAAACCTGTAGAATATTGGTCCATTGAGGGGCTCTTTAAAACCTTAAAGGATCAGCACGATCTTAAAGCGTCTGTCATCAGTGTGGATGGTAAAAAAGTTGAGAAGGAACTGATTGAGGGGAAAGATGTTTATCTCATCTCCAATGAAAAGATTGCAAAGCTAATAGAGGCGCGTCTAGAAAAGTCTCAATTTAAAGTCGATTCTTTAGATAAGAAAGAAAAAAGACGCAATCCTGTTGCCCCTTTTATCACCTCCACACTTCAGCAAGAAGCTAGCCGCCATTTTGGTTTTTCAGCAACTAGAACGATGAACATTGCGCAAACGCTTTATGAAGGGGTTGAACTTGGACAAGACGGCTCTGAGGGGTTAATTACCTATATGCGTACCGACTCTGTCCGGGTTGTTCCTGAAATGATTACAGCGGTGAGAAAGTATATTGTAAATACCTATGGTAAAGAGTATCTCCCTTCTGAAGGAAGGCAATTTTCCACTAAAAAAAGCGCGCAAGATGCCCACGAAGCCATTAGACCCTCAACGCTTCAGCACCCTCCTGAAAAAATCGAGCGGTATCTCACCTCAGATCAATTCAAGCTGTATCAACTCATTTGGCGCCGTTTTGTCGCCTCGCAAATGAACCCAGCTATTTATGACACCGTCTCATGTGATATCTTAGCAAGTGATCACATTATGCTAAGATCAACGGGCTCGCAGCTTAAATTTCCTGGCTTTTTAGCGGTCTATGAAGAGAGAGAAGATAAGCTTTTAGATGCGGAAAAAGAGTCTTCACTCCTTCCTCCTTTAACCATTGGAGAGCCTTTAAATCTTCAAAAAGTCAAAACAACTCAATCGTTTACCAAACCCCCTGCTAGATTTACAGAGGCATCTCTTGTAAAAGAACTTGAGCAGCTAGGGATTGGAAGGCCATCTACCTATGCTGCGATCATGCAAAAGATCCAAAGCCGCGATTATACTACAAAGGAAAAAGGGACGATTAAGCCTACAGAACTTGGCCGCGTGATTGCAAAAATGTTAGAGGATAACTTTAAGCAAATCATGGATGTAAGCTTTACAGCGAATATGGAAGACTCGCTTGAGCAGATTGCAGAGAATAAGGTGGAGTGGAAAGCGCTTCTTAAAGCGTTTTGGAACGACTTTATCCCCACAGTTGAAAGTGCTGAAAAAGAGGCGTTTGTTCCTAAAGAACTCACCGATTTAGACTGCCCTCAGTGTCAACATAAGCTGCAAAAAATTTGGTCGCGCAATAAATACTTCTACGGCTGCTCAAACTACCCTGAATGCGCTTATACAACAGCTGTTGAGGCGCTAGATTTTAATAAAGAAGAGTATGCCCCGGATTTTGATTGGGATCAAAAATGCCCTCAATGTCAGCAAGGGATGAAGCTTCGGTTTGGAAAATTTGGCCCCTTTTTAGGGTGTGAAAACTACCCTAAATGTAGAGGCATTGTGAATATCTTAAAGAAAGATGATCCTCAAATGACCTCTTCAACACCTTGTGTTGCAATTGGATGTGATGGGAAAATCGTTCAACGAAAATCTCGGTTTGGAAAACCGTTTTTCTCCTGCTCTAACTATCCAGCTTGTAATGTGATTGTTAATCACTTAGATGAACTCTCTACTAAGTATGTCAATCACCCGAAAACCCCTTATATCGTATCTCCTAAAAAAGGAAAAAAAGGAAAAGGGGCTTCTTCTTCTAAAGGTTTTGTCATTTCAGACGATCTGAAATCAGTTGTAGGTGATGTAAGCTCAAGAGGGGATGTAACGAAAAAGATCTGGAGCTATATCAAAGAACATAGCTTACAAGATCCTCAAAATAAGAGGAAAATTGTTCCAGATGAGCAACTTGCCAAAGTATTTGGCTCAAAAGAGCCGATTGATATGATGCAGCTTGCTAAAGTGCTTAAGCCGCATTTTGAGTAATATCTTTCCTATAAAAGAGTCTTGAAGAGAAATTCAAGGCTCTTTCATTTAAACAATGCCTCATTTCATTGGAGGTGCAAAAAAATCTTCTATCAGATATCTTCAATTCCAAGCATATATTTTAATCAATAAGAAATAGTGAGAATCCATTCCTTTCTTGTAGATGAGGGAGCGAAGTCACGATTTTTAATGAAAATATAGGATTTGCTTAAAACAGTCTGGAGTCATTGATGGTCATTCAACCCTTCTTCGGTTTAAATGGAACAGTTTCAGTTCCGATTTATTGCGAGCCAAACTTAATTTATGATGTGTCTTCAGCGCATTTAACAGAAGATTTAAATGGTAGTGTCACCCGTATTTTCAAAACACTTCCTGAAGTAGTTGGGGAAAAAATTCTTAAACCTTTGATAGATTCTGTGACTGTATTAGCAAAAGGTTGCTTTAATCAAGTCTCTATATTGTATCATGAAATTTCATCTCTAATCCCTGGGGTGGCAGCGTATGAAACCTGTGCTGCTCAAAATATTCTTCAGAGCTTAGAGATTCAAAATGATATGCAACCTTCTCTTAACCCTAGAGAGCATGCGAGGGAGAGTGAGGAATTCCTAGATCTTAGTCAGTGTGGTCCTCATGATCAAAAGATGAATGAGAATATTTTTCAGAAAATGATCTCTACTATTCAAATTTCAAAAGAATTGCTTCAAGACCCTTTTTGGCAAATTGCAAAGAGTTCAGAGGGGTTAAATTTACCTCAATATGTCGTTCAGTACGCCTCATTAGAAAAACTAAATGAAATATTTAAATTTAGAGCCTTTGATAAAGAGTTACTCTTAGAAAAAACAGCCGATCAAAAAAGCCTTTTCCATTTTGTTGCTTCTAGAGGTGCTTGGCAAATCTATTCCTATCTTCCTAGTACAGAGGTGTTTTCAAGAGATGCCAAAGGTCTAGCTCCTATCCACTATGCGATTGAGGGAGGGCACCTCCCTTTTCTTCAAAGGATGAAAAGGGAAAATCACTTAGCGCTCTTAGATTGGGAATCAGTATGGGGTAGAATTGAGTGTTACCATCTTGCTATCATGAAAGGACAAATTCCGGTTCTTGATTTTTTACTGAAGGAATTTAAACAAAATCATCCTTATAAAGACCCTTTTCCTCAAGATTTAATGCAAGAAGGGAGCCGCATTTTAGAGAGGAGGCGGCTTAATCCTAATACGCATTATAAATATCCTTTTTCTTTCTATCGGAAAAGTCGTTGGGGTAATCCACTTCATCTTGCTATTCAACATGGACAGTATGAAGTACTAGAGTATTTATTTCAGCACCATGCAGAGGAAGCGCATGGCATGATGAGTGAAGAGGTAAATGGTGATACTCCCTTAAAGTTAGCCTCTAGGCTGAGTGATCTAAAGGCAATGAAAATTCTTCTCCTGCAAGATGTTGTATTTGATTCAGGTGTGTATAAAGAATTATCAAATTATTTCTATCCAGATTCGGCAAAAGCAAGAGAGAAGATCAAATTTCTGGTTTTTTTAGGTGCAGATATTAATGCTAAAAATCCTGCAGGATTTTCAGTTTTTACTTCCTATGAGCGGTACCTAAATGATTCTTCTCAATATTCAGAGGCACGTCATGCAGATATTCTCAAAGAGTATGCATTTCTCAAAGATATAGAGGCAAAACAGAAAGAGAATCAAGGGCTCAGTACTCAATGTTTAAAGACCCTTCCTCAGCAGATCATTTGGCCAAGCTCTGGAGTTTCTGCAAGGGCAATGACTGAAGTGATCAAGCAGGGGACAGAATCGGGCTTTTTTCGTGAAGTGAGGCGTGTAGCTGGAGTCTCTACAGGAGCTCTTATAGCAACGCTTCAAGCAGTCGGGTACACGTCAGAAGAAATCATCACGATTTTAAACGATTTTAATCTCCTCAATTTTTTAGAATGTCCTTCAGGTGAAGCAAGTCAAAAATTTGCTAAAATGATTCAACCCTATACAGCTCAAATCTCTTCTTCAACCACCCTATTTCAAGATTTTATTGATCTCTATGGAGCTAAGGGAGATCTTTCACTGAATAAGATGACATTTTTTTCTAATGAAACATTACGTGAAGTGCATGATACACGCAATATTCAAACTTTAGAACAACTGGTTTCTAGGGTTTTTCAGGATAAAGTATCTGTAAGAGGGATGAGTAGAGGAGACCAGCTAACCCATTTTCTAGAATCATTAGTCGCTAAGGCAACAGGGATTTCCCATTGTACATTTGAAGAACTTGATGAAAAGCGTCAAAATCATCCTGAGAAATTTAAAGAACTATTTATTTCAGGGGCTTTGCTGAATGCAAAAAAACCTAAAACAGTGATTTTTGGATATCAAGATCTTCAGGAAGATGAAGGGACACATCAGTCATCTCTTTCATCCTCCTATAACCAAGCGATTATTTCAGATGCTCTAAGAGCAGCTCTTTCGATTCCTTTTCTTTTTGAACCGCACTCTCTTCGATTTAAAGAAAAAGGAAGCTCTATCATTACAACAGGTGTGAATGAAAGGTTTATCGATGGAAGCGTATTTCAAGATAAACCTTTAGAGACGGTAGATAAAGATACCCAAAAAAAGACTTCTCCTAAGGGATTTGTCTTAAATGCACAATCCTCTTTTTTACAAGAGGGATTTGATGTAACAAGCAGCTATTTTAAAGACCAAATAGCGCAGCTCTATCAAGATGCCAAACAGTTACAGCAAAAACTTCCTGTAGATTTTTCAGATCGAACAGTTGTAATCAATCTTCCTCTTCAATTGAACCCTTTTAATTTTAACTTTAAAGCCCATGAGAAGGAAGAAGAAATTCAGTTAGGAAAAGTTTTTATGAAAAAATTTCTTCAAGATGAATATAGTCAGATTCTTCAAAAAGAACGGGATTTTTAACCGTAATAAAAATAATTTATTATATAGAAAAAGGGTGTATAGATTTAAATACACTCTTTTTCTACTACAGGGTAGATTCCACCTGCTGAGAAGAGATCTTTTTGACCTTTTTCCTTAAAAGAAGAGCTGTAAAGAAGTTTAAATATTCAATAAGCTTTAAGGGGTTTTATGCCCTGATGCGTGATAGAATAAGAAGCTACGCTTACAGGTTTATTTTTCCCATCCAAAGAAATCAAAGAATTCATCCGGTATGATTTTCTCAATCCGTTTTTGTTGCTCTATAGAAAGAGCTGTTTTCCACTCATTTTTTGTCCCTTTCCTAAAATGGTAATACGAGGTTTTAGGGAGTTTACAAAGAGAAATCGCTTTTGGGGGAATAGAGTAAAAATGAAATATTTTATCAAAAAAAAGAGCGCCTGCATCAGAAAAGTCCTCATATGAGGTGATGAGTATGGGTATCTTCTGTTCTTTATGCACTTTTATCCAACCCTTCATGATCTCAACGGTTTCTGGAAGATAGGTGATGATCGCTTCGATAAAGTTTTGCAAAGTCCAAGAAGAGATATCACACCCTCTTTTTTGATAGAGTCTTACGATATCTGGATACGCTTTTCGATCAAGTTGGTGATGAGCCAAAGAAATCACATGCTGCCTTAAATCTCTTACATGAAAAAGCACTTTAATATTGTATTTTTTAAGAAGATCTAAATTATGAGAGCTCGCTTTGAGATGCTCTCTTGCTACCCCTTTTTCTTTCACAAGCAGCTTTAACCGGCTTTCAACAATATCTTGTCTGGGATACACATTTTCATCAGAAATAATGAATATCTTTCTTTTTAAAGAAGAGGCTAATGTTTTTGTGATATAGACACTGGCTGACTTCTCAAGAGGGATGAGTAAAATGGGCTCATGAGATTCAAACGAGCAAAAGCTAGCCCTTGCAGAGCATAGGAAGATGAAAAATATTATAGTTTGGATCCATCGTGTTTTCAAAAAAGACCCCTTTTTTTCATGATTAAGAGAAATAATTAAATTATGAATTTTAAGATGCTTTGTGTCAATGAGATCTCTGATTTTAAGGGAAAAGGTAAGGAGTATAATTGACTTGCTTAAGCCAGGAGCTTTACAATAAAAATATCTGAAACGATATAGTATTTTCTTTATCTTGGCCTAAAGCTTAATGGTTTAAAAGAGGGGTTTTATGAAGCCTAAAAGTATTAAGATGTAATTATAAAAAATATTTTATTTTCGTATGAAAGGAGTGGTGATCTACTTTAAGCTTAAACTAAGATGAGCTATTTGGATTTTTTCAAAATAAGGGGTAATGATCCCTTAGATGACCTAGCTTTAGGCTGTCTTTTTTTCTTAGGAGCATCCTTCACATCTTTTTGATCAATAGAAGTGAGCGGAGTACTATTTGGGGAATGGGGTGTGACTGTTCCTTCGAATTTGGCAATTTTTTTCTCAAGCCGTTTAATCATTTGATCTTGTTCAAATATCATTTTACTTTGATGCTTAAGTAAGGCAACTAGCTGATCATAAGTGAATTCAGGGAAGTTCATACATTCAAATTTTAGCAGAAAGGGGAGATTTTTTCAAAAAATTTTCAATGCCACTAGAACAAATATCCCTTCCTTACCTGATCTCTTATTTAGAGAGTTTTAATGTAGCCATTCAGATATCTCCTCATTTTCTTAAAAAAATATTTTCTCATAGCTTTTTTATAAAGCTTTCGATAAAAAAATGACGATTTAAATAAATTTATAGCTTGTTTTGCCCCTCTCAAGAAGGGTATTTAAACAATTACTTATTTTTGTTAAAAAGGCTATTCAATCAATTGAAGTTGCTCATATTGATGAAGGAGATCTCTCAGTTTTGCAGCATCTTCAAACCTGAGTTCTTTAGCAGCTATTTTCATTTCTTTTTTATAGAAATCAATTTTAGCATCAATTTCTTCTGGGGTGATAAGCCCTTTTTCAGGTTTTTCTTCTTGAGGAAGCTCATCAATCACCTCTCCAAAGGTTCTAGCTAAATCTTGAGCCTCCATCCGGTTTGTTGATCTTGGGGTGATGCCGTGCTCTTCATTATACCGCATTTGGATCTCTCTTCTCTCTTTCGTGATACGAAGAGTGGCTTCAATCGATTTAGTCATTTTATCAGCATACATGATGACTCTTCCCTCAGCATTTCTAGCTGCTCTTCCGCACGTTTGGATGAGCGCTGTCTCACTTCTTAAAAACCCTTCTTTATCAGCATCTAGAATCGTGACTAGGGATACCTCAGGAATATCAAGTCCTTCTCTTAAAAGATTAATACCGACTAGTACATCAATTGTACCTTTACGGAGCTCGTTAATGATCTGAACGCGCTCAAGTGTCACAATATCAGAGTGAAGGTATCTAGCCTTTAGTCCAATTTCTTTGAGATAGCCGGTTAAATCTTCGGCTAACTTTTTTGTGAGGGTAGTGACAAGGGTTTTTCCTCCTTGAGCTGTATTTTGACGAATTTGCTCAAGAGCGTCATCTACTTGATACGTAGCAGGTTTTACCTCAATGATGGGATCTAAGAGCCCTGTTGGCCGGATGATTTGCTGCGCTACAATCCCTTCTGCTTCACTCACTTCCCAGGCTCCGGGTGTTGCTGAAACATAGATCACCTGAGGTATTTTTTTATAAAACTCTTCAAATTTTAAAGGGCGGTTATCTAGTGCTGAGGGGAGTCTAAACCCAAAGTCAATGAGCGCCCGTTTTCTAGCTTGGTCTCCATTATACATTGCATGGATTTGAGGCATTGTTTGATGGGACTCATCTACAAAAATCATAAAATCGGGAGGGAAATAATCCAGGAGGCAAGCAGGAGGCTCTCCTGCTGCTTTTCCGCTAAAATGTCTTGAGTAGTTTTCAATCCCTTTACAAAAGCCCACATTTTTGATCATTTCAAGATCGTATTTCGTTCTTTCGGTAATCCGTTGATGCTCAATGAATTTATTGTTATCTTGGAAAAAAGCGGATCTTGATTCTAACTCTGCTGGAATCGTCTCTAACGCTTTAAGTCTCACTTCATCTGGAGTCACGTGGTGAGAGCCGGGATAGATAGAGAGCTCTTGCTGACGTCCTAACACTTGTCCTGTAAGAGGGTCAATGAGAGATATTCTTTCAATGTCATTACCAAAGAACTCAATACGGTAGGCAATGTCTTCTTCATAAGCTGGCATCACCTCAAGGACGTCCCCTCTTACGCGGAAAGTTCCCCGTGCAATTTCATAATCACTTCTTGTGTGGTGCATTTGCACAAGGTGAAGTAAGATATCATCACGTTCTCTAATGTCACCTACTTTTAAAGAGAGCTTCATCTCGCTAAAGTATTCAGGAAGACCAAGACCGTAAATGCAAGAGACAGAGGCGATGATAATCACATCAGGTCTTTCTAAAAGTGACCTAGTAGCAGAGAGCCTCATCCTGTCAATCTGATCGTTAATGGCCATATCTTTTTCGATGTAGGTGTCTGTTCTTGCGATGTACGCTTCTGGTTGATAGTAGTCGTAATACGAAACAAAGTACTCAACAGCATTTTCAGGGAAGAACGCTTTAAATTCTTGATAGAGCTGAGCTGCAAGGGTTTTATTATGCGCTAAGATAAGAGCTGGTCTTTGCACCTTTTGAATCACATTAGCCATGGTAAATGTTTTTCCAGAGCCTGTGATCCCTAGGAGCACTTGCGATTTTCTATTTTGTATAATACCATCAGAGAGCTCTCGAATGGCTTGAGGTTGATCGCCTTTTGGCTCAAATTGGGTGCGCAGCTTAAACATACATCCTCATCATTAAAAGATTAGCTAGAATAGCCAAGATCATGCAAAAATTCAAGAGAGCTTCCCTGTTCTTTTTAGGAAAAGGAAGCTGATACTTAAGGTATATTTTTTATTAAGCTGGGCTTAAAAAAAGAGTTAATTAGAATTGAGCTGCTCTTTTTTTTGATGGCTTCTAATCTCTTGGTTAAGTCTTCCTAGATCATACCCTTCATAGTCGACAAATTTGAAAAAGGTTTCAAAGAAGGGGCAGACAGAAGAGACTTGACTTGCTAGTTCTTGAGCAATACGGCGGTATCCAGGGTGACCAGCAGGTGATGACCTAAGCTCACAGAGCCACTGCAGTGACCGCAGATTCACATGAAAATACCAATGGATATTATAAGCCATGGGAACGACATACTGCGCTTCCTCAGGAAACTCTTGCACAATGGTATCAAACGCTTTTTTTGCCACTTCCATCGCTTCCATGTAGGTCTCTCCCATGGATGTTCCAATAAGTTCTTCAGGAAGATAGTAGCTAAAATCACAGGTGAGAAGCTGCCGATCTTGTGTGAGCATACGGTGTCTTTGTAGATCACGGTAGACGCCAAAATCAGCTAACATTTCAAAGGTGAAAGTCGCATGTTCTAACGCTCTTGGAGATTTATGTCTTCTGTTATCTCTTACCCCGCTTGCAGCTTCTAGAATTTCAGAGAGCGCTTCTTGAGAAAGTGTTTGGCAGTAAGCTTCTAGTTCTAAAAGACCTCTATCACTATGAGGAAATAACAGAGCTGCAGCTACTTTAGCTGGGCTTGTAGGGTCGTAATGCACCAGTCTCACACCTGGTTTTTGCATTTTTCCTAAAGAGCCTACATGATGCTTTGAGACGTTAGAGAGGTTTTGGTCTAGTTGCTGGGTAAACTGCTGAAAATTTTTATAAGAGTAGTGAGACGGTTCTGCTCTCCTGATGAAAGAAGGTATGACGCTTGAGAGCTCTTGGTAAGACTTTTTAGCCATATCTTGGAACTCTGTAAGAGATGACGCTTCAGATTTTTGCAGCCATTTTTCAAAAAAACGACCATTGCCGTAGACACCCATATTGGTAAGAGTGCTAGCTGGAAGAAGCCCTCTTAAGCAGTCGAGAACTTTAGCTCTCATCGCTGCTGTATAAGCTCCTTGAGAGATGGAAGGGTCTTTAGGGAATTTTTGCTCCATCACCTCTGTCAAAGGAGCGATCAGTTTTGAATAACAATCAAACAGGTAGTTACAGGTATTAACATAAAGCTCTCTATAAGCTGAGGTCATTAAGATAGGTTCCCTAAAAAAGAGATATTCTCCTTTCAGCTTTTGATCAAAGTAAATATAACGGGTTGATTTTTCAAGAGGAGACCCTCCAATCCTGCAATCTTCAACAGCTTTTGCAGCCAGCATCGAGATGTTTTCTAAAGCAAGATGCGCGCCTCCTAGCTCTCCGATGGAGTCATCGCCATAACCGTCTAAAATACGGTCATAGAAATTTTGCGCCTTTTTAATGGCAACTGATTGCTGCTGACTATCAAGGGTGTCTTCTTCAGAAGAGAGTCCTGAAATAGCTCCAAAGTTTGTCTCTTCATTGAGGATAAAATCTTTGAGAAGAAGTGATCTTAACCCAAGCGCTGATCTCGAATATCTAGAAAATAAAGCCCCTTTAATGACCTCAGGGAGATTTTTTAAGACAAAGACATTACTTGTGGTATTTGTTACATAGTGATTTAGAATTTTGAGTTGACCTTCTGAGAACTCTTCATAATCTTCAATCATAAGCATCCCTTTAAGACATTTGCCGGTTATTACAGGTTGAATTTGTACTCTTATCCCTTTAGAGTGACAGAATTACACTCCTCTTTCAAGTAAAAATACCACTAGGGGCACTTAAGATAGAACCTTTACCCCTTGATACTCTTTTGAAAACATGTAAATTCTCTAGAAGATTCCCATAGAGGGGCATAACTCTTGGTGAATAAGTTTTTTTTTGTTAGAAAGAAAACTACAGCCAAAAGGGGATGATCATGCTGACAATTAGGGCCCGCCGTAATCGTAAAACTGCCTCTATTCGGCAACTTATAGAGGAAACAACTCTACACATTTCTGATTTAGTGATGCCGTGTTTTATCATCGAAGGGGAGAAAAAAGAACAAGAAATTCCTCACATTCCAGGGAATTTTCTCATGACAGTTGATGTATTACTTAAAAGAGCTGCCTACTACCACAAGCTAGGAGTGATGGCGCTTGCTCTTTTTCCTGTGATTGAAGCGTCTTTAAAAGATTTAGAAGGGTCTTATGCGTTAAGTCCTCATAATGTGATTTTAAAAGCTGTAGAGCTTCTCAAAAAAGAACTCCCCTCTCTTTGTATCATCACAGATATTGCCTTAGACCCTTTTACCTCTCATGGACATGATGGAGTGATTAACCAGGACGGCTATGTTCTTAATGATCCAACGGTTGCAATTTTATGCAAGATGGCCTATCGCTATGCCTCTTCAGGATCGGATATTGTAGCTCCTAGTGATATGATGGATGGCCGTATCCTCTCCATTCGAAAGACGCTGGATCAAAACGGTTTGATTGATACCAGCATTTTAGCCTACTCTGCGAAGTATAGCTCTTCTCTATATGCGCCTTTTAGAGATACCGTAGGATCGAAGTTAACTCAGGGGGATAAAAAAAGCTATCAACTCAGTCCTGCGAACGCAAGAGAAGCGTTAAGGCAGGCACGGCTTGATATAGAAGAAGGGGCTGATATGGTGATGATTAAGCCAGCTACAAGTTATCTTGATATCATCTATAGGCTCCGTCAAGAGGTGTTACTTCCTATCTGTAGCTATCATGTCAGCGGTGAGTATGCAGCGGTTATGGCCGGGGCAAAAGAGGGGCTTTTAGATGCCTCATCTGTGCTTTATGAGCAGCTTCTTTGCATTAAAAGAGCAGGATCTGATTTTATCTTCACCTACGCGGTTGATCATATTCTTGCATTAAAAATGCATAAAGTCTGTTTTTAAAAAATATGTAAAAAAATTTCAATATAAGTGATAAATTTTACAAATATTGTTTTTTAAGCTCATCAATATTCATAAAAACAGCTTTTTTTGATGAAACAAGAGTTTAAGGCACGACTGATTTCTAGCAGAAATGTAACCAATTTAAATTTTATTGATCAAAATATATTGTCGGAGTAGAATTCTGAAAAAATTTTAACTCAAGAGATTTTATGAGCACAGCTTCTCCCCAAATAGCATCTAGTAGTACAAATGCAGTCAATGTTTATGAGCAAATTTCTCAACATTTTCCTATTCCAGAAGCTAATTTTACGAAGTGTTTTGAATATATTTGCGATGAAAATGCTTGGAGCTCTTTTGGAGAGGCAAGATCACAAGAACTTTTAAGTCAAGTTGTTGATTTAAAAGGACGTTCTCTTTTAATGATAGCCATTAACAAAGGAAATCTTTCTTTAGCTGAAAAACTCATCACCTATGACATAGGTACTAGACATCGTGATCATCACAATAATTCGGCACTCCATGTGGTAGCAAGACAAGGATATACTGAATTATTTCAAACTTTCTTAAGATATTTTGATATCGACACTCATAACGATAAAAATAAAACACCTCTTCATAAAGCGATTAAAACATATCAACTTCATATAGTTAAGTTATTTATATCTAAAAAATTAGACGTTGATTCTACAATTATCTATAGAGGGACTCAACACGCCTCTTCGCTAGCTCACAGGGAATTTACGATTACTCCTGCTGAATATGCAATGATTCATAACGACAATGAGTGTGTAGATGTTTTATTGAAGGCTATGAGAAGTAAAACGGTAAGTGGTCAGTCGTTTTCTCTCTTATCTCGATCCGCTTCCCAGGCATCTTTTCTTCACTTAGTTATTCATTTTCATAAAAATGCAATGCTCAAGCATCTTCTGAGTAAACATTCCGATTTATGTGATCAAGTCCTTGAAATGCAAGATTGTCATGGGAATACACCCTTTTCTTATGCTGTTGTAGCGGAAAATTTTGAAGCACTTTCTTTGTTAAAAATATATGAAGCAAATATTGAGCATAAAAATAAGTTAGGGCATCGCCCGATGCATTTAGCAGCTCTAAGTGGAAATCCTCGGTTAGTGGAAAAATTATATGCCTTAAATTGTCAGCTAAGTATACATGGCAGTATAGAAACCGGAGTACGGGAATTAGCTCATGCTAATACACAAGCTCTGATACGAAATTTATTCTCTGAAAGGGAAAGAGAGATTACATCTCCTCCTAATTTTTCCACTAAGAGTCCTCATAATCTGGTATTTAAAGGAGGAGGACCAAGAGGAGTAGCTTATGTAGGAGCCTTGAAAGCTTTAGAAGAAAGAAAAGCTTTATCGCAGGTGACCCGTGTTGCAGGAACTTCAGCTGGGGCAATTAATAGTACACTTCTTGCTTTGAATTTTACCCATGCGGAAATGGAGTCTATTCTGAAAGGGATGGATATGATGTCTTTCTTGGATTCCCCTGCAATCAAGACAAAAATTACAGATGTTGCTAAAAAAGTGCTTAATCCTCTTCAGTGGCCACAGTTGATTAAATATACCAATGATATTTTAAAGTGCTTTTTAAATCCTGTTCCCACGATGGTTAATCAAGTTAAGGGATTATTTCAGCAGTTGTGGTCGCTGACAGGAATTTGCGAAGGGGAAGTTTTTAGAATTTGGATTGAGAGTCAAATCCGAAAAAAGACGGGTATAGAGTATTGTACTTTTGGAGAGCTTCACCAACTGATTCGCATTTCTTACCCTTTTAAACATCTTCATATATTTGCCACTCAGATCAATGGCAAGGGAGCAATTGTTGATTTCAACTCGGAAGATGTACAGCATGCGAATATCATTATTTCTGATGCGGTTAGAGCTTCTATGTCAATCCCTGGAGCTTTTAAACCCCATACTATGCATATAAAAAAGAATGGCATTCGGAGTGAACATCTCGAATTAGGGAAATTTTTAGACGGAGGAATGATCTATAATCTCCCTATTGATACTTTTGATCGAGAAAAGTACCAGCAAGGGGGCGTCATTCAAAATGTACAAGATAGATCTAAGTTTAATAATCAAACACTGGGTTTTAGCTTTTTTCATTCTTCACCTGAATTACCTAAAGCAAATTCATTTGACACAGTAGGGGATTTATTAAAAGCTTTAGTTGATGTTTATTCAAATGCTGAAGATTTATTAAGAGAAACAAATTCTTTTGAGCACTACAGAATCATTAATATTGATGACCAAGGCGTAAATCTCACCAGCTTTAATTTAAGCCGAGAAAGGCAAAATAAACTGGTTCAATCAGGTGAAGCTGCAGTTGTTAATTTTTATAAAAAACATGAAGCAGAGGGATTTGAATCCTTAATTCAGTTGAAAACTTCTGAAAATCTCAATTCTCTTTCAGCAACATTAAAAGGAAAAGCGTCTAAGTTGAGTAGTATTCAATCAACGTTAGAAAAGCATCAATCGCTTCTTTTAAAGGGAGCTCAACGTGTTGAAACACATGAGCTTATCGCTGCATTCATCAATAAGTATAGAAATTCCTATTCATTTATAGAGACTCTCTCTTACTCTAATGAAGTTACAAAATTAGAGGCGTATAAAAATCTTGCACGTAAATTACGTATTTCTCTTCCAAAAGATGAATCTCAAGATAAAATGATCTCATTAATACATCAAGCTTTAGAGAATCATCAAGGAAAGCCTTGGATATTAATTTATGATAGTCATGAGGCTACTACGACTTTTACAATTCCCACAAGGGGAGGGAGAGTAGTCATCATTCCTAAAGTGACAATTGAACCAACCATAGATCCAGAAGCCCTTATTACAGTATTGGATTTAACAACTATTTCACAACAATTGATTGATCTTTCAGTACAAGACGATGAGAATCTAAAGACAAATGCTACGCTAATGATGAATGAACTTCCTCAAGGAATGTGTTCAAAATTGGATATTTCTGTTGGGGAATACATTTTTCCTATAGGTGGAAGTAAAACCACTTTTAGTCTTACTTTAACCCCTGAAGGCGGTTTTTCTGATGTAGTCTTTCAGTCACTTTATTCTTTGTTTCAAAAAGTGTTGCTAGCCATTCCTCATAATACAGATCAAGTGGAAGTCTACATTCAAGACAAACAAAATATGTCTGAACTCAGTAAATCAATTGAACAAGCATTTAATCAAAAACAGAATTTTTATGTTCATGTATCATCAGATGGAACGGAGATTGATTTTCAATTTATTACTGCAGTAAGAGGCTATTGTAGCATTCAGTAGTAACAAATATGATATTCATCAGTTCTCTATTCTAGAGAAATAATCTTGGTTTTTCTTGATTGAAAGAAAAACCAAGAGATGTACGGATATGAATCAAATATCTCAAGACACAGAATTAGGTGATTTTTTATCAAAGAAATAGGCTAAATGATTGTTTATCAATCATTGTTTGATTTTTCACCTCAAAAAATGACGATTTTTATTTAAAATCATATGAAAAAAAATAGAGTCGTCATAGAATCTTCAAGACAAGGAATGAGAGAGATCTCTTTGAAGAAGATGCTGTTTTTTTCTAAAAAATTCATCCAAGGATAAACATCGCTTTCTCAGGAGATAAGGAGTTTAAGACAAGCATGAAGACCCTGTGCAAGTAAAAGAAGTGACGAAGTACGCTTTAAAAAGACGTGCATTCTCCTTGCTGTGCAAAAAAGATGATGCGCCTCTCTTAGATATTTTGATGAGACCATTTCATCCACAAGAAGAGACTTACGCTTTTGTGTTACAAAATACACAAGACACCTATTTGGACAAAACATTCATGAGAAAGAGCGTAGAGCATGGATTAGATGCGCTGAAGAGTGATGGGCTCACACATGTTTAGATTCTCCCATTCTCCTTCTACCCAGTTAACAAAGCACTCTCTAGGCAGTCTTAAAGAGCTGTATACCGTCTCTTGGCCGCTGATCATCTCCCTTCTTTTTGTCTGTATCACCAACCTCATGGATAGGTTTTTCTTAGAAAAATATTCCCTAGAGGCTTTAGAGGCGTGCTCGATTGCTACCTATTTTATTTTGCTCTTTCAAATCCCTTGCATTCGGATCTCTTCGATGTCTCAAGTGTTTGTGGGGCAATATAAAGGCGCGCAAGATCACTGCTCAATTGGATCTGTTGTATGGCAAGCGATTTGGTTTTCTCTTCTTTCGATGTCTTTTACACTCCCTCTTGGACTCATCGCTGCAAAATTCTTTTTCCCAGAGAGCATTGAGCCGCTTGCTACCCCCTATTTTCATATCCTCATGGGAGCTAATTTCTTATTTCCCTTAGGATCTGCTCTATCGACATTTTTCACAGGGCAAGGGAGATCTTCCACAGTGTCCTGTGTGATGTTTATCAGCTCTATTTTGCATTTATTTCTCGATATCATTTTGATCTTTGGAATTCCTAACTATATCCCCTCTCAGGGGATTAGGGGAGCGGCTTACGCGACTGTAATCTCGCAATTCTTTTACTGCCTTGTGCTTTTTATCTTATTTATGCGAAGACAAGAACAAAAAGAGTATGGGACCAATCAGTGGAAAATTCATCCCAGTTTAATGAAGCAGTATATTTTACTTGGAGCGCCAACAGCTGTGAGTAAGCTGAGCATTTTATCGGCTTGGGTGGCTGCTGTTAAAATCATTACAGGAAGAGGGGGAGACTATCTTCTTGTGTTATCCATTACAGGGAATCTTTGTATTTTCTTCTCCTGTTTAACAGAAGGGATGGGGCAAGCGCTTCTTACCATCGCCTCTTATTTGATTGGAAGTGATAATAAAGATAAGGTCATCCGCTCTGCAAAGTCGGCTTTTCTCATGTTGTCAGGGATTATGGTGATCTTAGGGTTTTTCCTTTTAATTTTCCCTGGAAAATGCATTCATGCATTTTTCTTAACCCCGTTTTCTCCTGATCAAATGCATCTTCTCATTCAGTCGTGTTACGGACTGTGGTTCTTTTTCTTAGCAGAGGGGCTAGCTTGGATTGGATTAAGTATTTTAACTGCTTGCGGAGATACAAAGTTTTTAATGTATTATAATGCCATCACCTCTTGGCTATTTACCTTCTTACCTATTTACTTGGTATTTCATATTTTAAACGGTCCGCCGCATCTTCTTTGGGCGATTATGACTGTTCCTTGTATGGCTTCTTTAACAGCGTATTTAATGCGCATTAAAGCGTGTTTTACAACGTTTTCAAAAGTGATCTGCTAAAGTCTTAAGAGGTGTAGGAATACACAAAAGGGCCTCTGATAAAGATAAAATAGATCCCTCCCAGAGTAAGATCGGGGTAGTGTCTTAAATATCTTTGGAGCGCCTCTTCATAGATCTTCCCTTGTAAAAGATAGTCGTGAGACTGCATCACATCTTGTAAAGCATGAAAAGAGTTTTGAGGTATTTGATTACTTTTCCAATCAATAATATACACCTTTTGATTGTGCAGAAAGCAAAGGTCAATAAACCCTTTCATCCACCCTTTTCCTGAAGGGTATAAAAACTCCATTTCGGTTTGAAGGGTCTCTAAGTTAATATCTAGAAGGGTAAATCCATCTAAGTTAAGCCCGAGTGTCTTTTCTAAAAGAGCGTGTATTTTTTCTTCTTGAGACGCTAGAGAAGTGTGGATAATTTCTTGACGAATGAGGTTTAAGAGCGCATCTTCTTGGTTAAAATACCGCTCTAAAATACGGTGGATCACATGCCCTGTTTCAAGACCAGCTGTTAGCCCATCAGGGGTCACTTCTACATCTTGTTTTTCATAATGTGCAAGTGAAGAAAAGGAGTAGAGGGGTTTAACCGCAAGAGGCTCTGGCATAGGGTTTGGGGGAATAATGGGTATTTCTTCTAAAGAGGGGGGCGTTAAGGAAAACGATCCTTCTTTTAAATGCACGCAGGAAAACGCATTTAAAGAGAGCTCTCTTCTTGAGAGAAAGATTTCAACAGGAGATCCTTCTCCTAAACCGTAGGAGGGCGTGGGTATTTCATGCACAATAGGAATATAGACTCTTGTTTTTGCGCGGGTAAGCGCAACGTAGAATTGCCGCATCTTTTCTGCATCAAGTTCTTCAAGTTCTAAGGGAGAAAGATCTTGATAAGGGGTACGAGACGCTAGCCCTATAGCAAACACCGTGTCAAATTCTAGCCCTTTACTGGCATGCACGGTCATGATTTGCACCCCTTGTGAGGACGGCTTAAGCCTATCTTCTGAGCCTTCTTGCTTTAACTTACGTAAAGAGGTTTTAAAGTGGTGGGGTGTTGGAGAAAAAAAGAGGTGCGGAATGAGCTCTAACAGATCTTCATAAGGGAGGTGTTGACCGCTTGAGTAACAGCAAGATAGAGCAGTATCTTTACCTAGCCTTAACCTTAGAAAAAGCGCAAAGCAGGCGCCAAACCCTTTTTGCAGCCACACCTCTTTTAACTGTAAAATGTGCTGCTTGGCTTTAAAGAGAGCCTCCCCTGTGATTTCATGAGGTAAGAGCTGTGCAAAAGGGCCAAGGAGAAGTTTTGTCAGAGAAGAGGTGCTATGAGGATCAAGAAAAAGCTCTCCAAGCTCTTCTAACCATGTAAAAGCTAGTGATTCTTTAAGAGGCGCTTTTTTGCCAAGGGCTGATGGGATATTCCAAAGGGTTAAGAAGTTTTGTACCCGTCTTGCTTGATATCTGTCTTTCACTAAAATAGCTACCTGCTGAGGCTTTAGGGCAAGCTTTTGAAGGGTTTCTACAATAAAGGGAAATAATAAATCTTCTTCTGTCTTAAGAGAGGGCCATTTAGAAGACCTGGTTTTTTCTTCTTCCATGATCATAAAAATAAGCTCACCTTCTCCTTCAACAGCAGCTGTAGAAGGGTGGATTTCTAAATGGGTATTATGACGAGGAAGATGCATCCACCCAGGGTGGCAAAAGAGGTGATTGAGCTGAGAAATGAGAGAAGACCCGGATCTAAAGTTACGGTGAAGAATCGCTTTACTCTCTACAGCAAAATGATTAGACGCTTCAAGAAAGGTGTAAATATCTGCTTTTCTAAAGCCGTAGATCGATTGTTTGGGATCTCCAATGAAATAGGCTCTCTTAGAGGGGTCTTGAAGAAATAAGGTTTGAAAAATAGCCCATTGAAGAGGGTCTGTATCTTGAAACTCATCAATGATAATGCTTTGATAACACTTCCGAATCGATTCTATGAACTCCGAGGATTTAAGCGCTTCATACACTTTTTGTAAAAGGTCATCAGGGGTGATTTTTCCCTTTTCTTCTGCCACTTGTTGCTCATGCTCCCTCCAGCTCATTTGAAGTGTTTTTAAGATATTTAAGCGGTTTTGAGCAAGTTGAAGCCTGGGCACAATATGTTTTCTTAAGTGAAATAATGGGTGATCTTGAGGAGGAGATCCTTTTACTTTGATTTGATCCCTATGGAGGTTTTCTAAGAAAAAGTCAGGGGCTGTAATCCACTCTTCCCATAGATCGAGCGGTATTTTTTGCTCTTGAAGAGCCGTTTCTAGTTGCCTAGCTTGCGATGAAAACTGTTTAGAGTTCATTTTCTTATAGTGAACTTTAAGAGCCTCAAACTCTTTTTCCACAGGAAAGGGTGTGATCTCTAAGAGACACGTGTTCACCTCTTCTAGGAGCTCTTTCGAAGAGGGGCACTTTTGTTCTTGAGAAGAAGATGCCCCGAGTTTTTCCATGAGCGTAGTAATATCATTTGCTAAAGAGCGGAGTAACTTACGGAGCTGCCCAGAGGAGAGAGTGTTTTGTGTGCGTAAGAACTCTTTCATCTCCCACTCTTTTTCATGAGGCTCCCATTCACTGAGGTGAAAAGAGGTGTTTGTCTCTAACGCAAATTGCTGCAATAGGTGGTGACAAAAGCTATGAATCGTAAAGATTTGCGCGGTATCAAATTGATTAAGTGCCTCTTGAAGAGCACTTCTTTGCTGAGGAGATAGCTGCTCTAAATAAGGGTAGCTTTTTTTCCCTTCTACAATGAGGGCTAAATTACACCGTATACGTTCTTTTAGCTCCCTAGTCGCAGCTTTTGTAAAGGTGACAACCACAATTTCATGGATGGAAAATTTTTTTTCAAGCAGTAACCTGATGAAGAGATGCTCGATGGTAAAGGTTTTTCCTGTCCCTGCAGACGCTTCTAAGAAGAGGCGAGATGGTATAGGAGTTTCTTTAGCTAAAATATCAAAGAAGTTCATGAAACACCTCTTGTAAGTAAGAGCGCCACTTTTCACTCCATAAGGGGAAAGAGGGTATGAGGTTCCGGTTTATTCCCCATTCAATGAGAGGATCATCTTCAATTTTAAGAGGGGCGCACTCTTTTAATAACCGCTTACCCATGGAGGGAAGTAAAGGGGAGGGAGAAAGAAGAGCCTTATGAAAATAGTCCATGTATTTGGTTAAAGATTCTAACGGATTGCTCAGTGAAAACGGTTTTTGCTCCCGTTTTTTTGCAGAAAAAAGAGGAAGGGATGAGTCATTGAAGATCACAGAGGCAAGGCAATAAAGAGGCCATATTTTTAAGAGATCTTCTAAAGAAAAGTCTCCCTGAAAGAAAAACCCTTTAGAGGATAGTCCCTCTAGAGTCCCTTCAATCTGCACCTTTTCCCCTGTTTTTAAAGTGAGGGTAAGAGAGGGGATTACTTTTGTCTTTTCATCCATAAGATAAGGCGTTTTACAATAAGGACTTAATACAATAGTCATAAAAGAGGACGGAGTTAAACAAAACGCCTCAAGGGCCTCTTGATAGTCAGCAATCTCTTGTTTGATAGCTAAAAGAGCGGCGTCTTTAAAAGAGCCTATAGGAAGCTTGCCTTGCTGCTCAAGCTCCTTTGTTATTTCTTCTAAAGAAATAGGGTGACCTTTTTCTTTAAAGGGATAAAGGACATAAGGAGGGAGTACAAACTCTCTTCCCTCTTCTTCTTTAAAAAACCGTACTCCTAGTCTCTCGTGAAGGAAAAATTTAAAAGGGTGTCTTGCAAGCTTTTTAATCGCCTGGATGGAAACCACAGGTTTGAAAGAGGGAGGCAGCAAAACCAGCTCTTCTAAAGGAGATTGAGAGAGAGGGTGAGCCGTAAGCGTGTAATGTGTGTGTGATAAACTTTGAAGCTCACTTCCTTGAAAATACGACGAATCTTCAGAAGAATGGGGATGATGAAGAGTTAAAATATTTCCCCTATCTTTTTGAAGCTCTTCTACTAAAGGACATACGTTTAACACTTTACCATCACCCGGGTGGCATCTTGTATACGTGATGATTAATTGTTCTTGAGTCGAAGCTAAGGCTTTCATGAGAGCGTCTTGCGCCTCTTTTAGCTTAGAGGGAAGTGGCAGCTGTGCAAGAGAAGATGCAGGCTCTTTTCTAGGGAAAGACCCCTCTTCCATTCCCATGAGGATCACAGTTTTAGCAGAGGTTAAAGAGCCTGAAGTAAAAGAGGTAAAGGTGATAGCTTCAAGAGATTTTGAGGGAATCTTACCCGATCTTGCTTCAAATACAGACCTCATTAAAGGTTCAATAGCGCTGTAGGGAAAAAGGTGCTCACTCTCTATCGTTCTTAAGAGGCGAAGTATTTTTTGAAAATACGGCATAAGAACATCTTTATCAAAAAACGTATCTATCACAGCATAAAGCCACTTCTCCCACTCTAGAGCAGATTGCTTGATCTCTTGAGAGAGAGGATATAAATGCTTCAACATCTCTTCTTTTAACGTGATCCACTGGCTTAAAAGAGTAGTATCTGTCCATTCAAGGGAAGTATCAAAGCAAGAGACCGTGACTAAGCTCTCTACTGCCCGTTTTAAAGCCCCGTTCCACGATCCTGTATCTTTACAAAAGTCTTTACCCTGTCCTTCATCTAACTGGCTTCTTAGCTCAAAAGTGCGCATCCATTTCGTGAGCTCTTCTCCCTCTTTTAAGGTCATGTTAAGGCGGGTTAAGAAGGGGGTATTGACAAGGAGTTTTTCCATCACCTCTCTTGAAAAGCGGTACTCAGGTAGCGTCAGTAAAAGTTTAAGTCCTTCTAAAGAAGGAGATAAACTCTCTTCTTTCACCCCGTGGATGGTATAATCAAATGACCCTTCTCTTGTTAAAAAGACAAACTGAATGAGAGAGGCGTATTCATCGATATCAGGGGCTAGAACAAGGACATCTTTCCCTTGATTGCCACTTTGATGAATCACTTCCCACACGGCTTCCACTTCTCTAAGTTTTGTAGGAGCTGAGTGGATTTGTAATGAGGTATCAGGAGGGGTATGCGATCTTTCCAGGGTTAACCATTCCAGCTGCAAGGTATGGAGCATCGAGGAGGAGTCGGGCGCTTTAAAATCTTCTTTCCACTTTTCTTCTTCAAAAAGAGTGCATTGCTTTTGACACACCTCTTTCCAATTCGATAAGAGAGGAGGGTCTTGAGCAAAGTAAAAAAGAAGCTCTTGATGAAGAGAGGTATGGGCTTTTTTTAAGAGCTTTTGTTGCTGCTTTTTGGTTTTAAGATCTCCTAAAAACATTTCGCTTGGAGAAAAGAGAAACCACTCTGTATGCATCTTAGCAAAAAGAGCATATTCATCAGAAGAGACTGTAGCTATGTTATAGAAAAAGAAGTGTCCATTTAAAGGGATGCCTTTTTTGGTCGGGATTTCTTCTGGAAAAATCGCTCTCCAAAGAGATTGCTGCCACCCTTCTTTTTGAAGCCAAAGGGTAAGAGCGTCTTCTGGCATCTTGAGGTAATGTAAAAAAAGCGTGCTGATTTCTTGGATCAATCCTTGCCGCTTTTTATCCTTACCTGTAGAGAGATAGCTTGCGATAGCAGGAGGCAACAAGATCTCATCTAAGGCGATATGAAGACGAAGGGTAAGCTCTAAGCGAGAGGGAACCAAGGGAAAAAGAAGAGAGAGGAGCTCATGGTAAGTGATGACTTTAATCCCTGTAATGACATCTGTTTTTTCTAGCCACTTTAAATAGAGGTCTGTTTTTACATTTTCATGAGGGATGACAACCCATTTTTTCTGAAGAGGGGAATCCTTAATAAAAAGAGAGTGATAAAGAGACTCTGCTAGAGAAGAGAGGGAATTGGAAACAAAAACCTTCATGAATATCTTGTCAAATTAAGGGCGTTATGAAGAAGAAAAGGGCTTTTTCTTCTCCACCCACCTCTTTAAGACTACAGTAACAAACGTTTCTCTTCATCTTTAAAAAAAGATCAGAGGAAGAATGGATAAAAATCAGCCCCTCTAGCAGAAAGAAAAATCCAATTTTTAAAGAAAGTAGTTTGCCTTAGACATAAACCTGGGAAAAACTTTGGTGCGCTCTTCATTTTTTTATGCTACCATTTCTCCCATGGATCTTCTCTCTTTGAATAAAAAAAGTCTTTCTTTAACTCTTTTAAGCAAGGTGGTGATCTCTTTTGTTGGAATTTAAAAATTAACCCCCTTCTCTTGAGACCTTATTTATGATGTTCTATATAAATAAAATCATCCGCTGTTTAGAGGACATTTTCTTCAAAATTCCTGGCTTCTCTCCTTCTCATCAAAACTCCGTTCAGTTCCTTAACATTGCGCAATTTACAGGTGTTCTCAACGACAATATTTTTAAACTTGTCACCGCTTTCTTACTCATTGATATGATGGGAGAGGCGTATGCCAGTAAAATCATGTCAGTAGCTGGCGCTGTCTTTGTGATTCCATTTCTTGTTTTCTCCTCCGTTGCTGGAACACTTGCAGATAGACTGAGTAAACAGAGGCTTTTAATGGGCATGAAAGTTGTAGAAATGGGCATCATGCTAGTTGCCATGCTTGTTTTTGGATCTAAAAGCGTTTTAGGAAGTTATTTTCTTCTTTTTCTTTTAGCCACTCATAGCGCGATGTTTGGCCCTTCTAAATATGCCATTATTTCAGAGCTTGTTCCTCCGCATAAGGTGTCTTCTGCTAATGGCCTTATCACCTCTTTTACCTATCTTGGCGTGATTGTGGGAACCTTTTTAGCCTCTTTTTTAACAGAGATCACAGCGCACCATTTTGTGGCCATTGCGGGGATCTGTCTTCTCATTGCGTTAGCTGGATTTATCGCCACATTTGGAGTGAAGTACACCCCTCCTTGTCAAGGAGATCACCCTCCTAAGGGGCTTTTCATAAATGATATCTTAAAAACGCTGCAATTTTGTAAGACGAAAAAGTACCTCTTAATTGCCATGTATAGCTCTGCCTACTTTCTCTTTGTAGGAGCGTTTATTCAGCTAAATGTCATTCCTTTTGCCATGACTTCTTTAGGCTTAAGTGATGTGGCAGGGGGGTATCTTTTCTTAAGTACAGCGCTTGGTATTGCAGTAGGGTCCTACTTAAGCGGAAAAATCTCTCGTCAACGTGTAGAAATTGGGATGTCTTGCTTTGCAGGGGTTTTGATTGCTCTTTCTTTAGGACTCTTATTTCTCTTTAGCACCCATCTTATCGCAGTAATTTGCTTTCAAGTGTTTTTAGGGGTGTGCGGCGGCCTTTTCATTGTTCCTTTTGACACCTTTGTTCAGGTGTATAGTCCAGATGCTAAACGAGGACAAATTCTAGCAGCTAGTAACTTCTTAAGTTTTTGCGGAGTTTTAATCGCCTCATTACTTCTCTTTGTCTTTAGCGATATTTTACAACTCTCTCCTGCTGCAGGGTTTGGAATGATTAGCCTTTTAACCTTTGGGCTCTCCATCTTTTTACTCTCAAAGCTCTCTAGCTTAGCGCTTCCTTTTTTCTCCCAATATCTGTTAAAGCCGCTCTTTCGCCTAAGAGTACAAAATTTAGAGCTTCTTGAGAAATATCCAGGAGCCATATTAGTATTAACAGAGGCCACTTGGTTAAAAGCGTTTTTATTTCTCTCGCTTGCTCCTTATCCTGTCCATATTTTCTTTAAACAAGAAAAAAGACAGTTTCCTTGGATATCGCGTATTTGTCCCTCGATTCATTGGGTTGATCCTAAGAAAAGCTATATCCCCTCAATTAACAAAGTAAAAGATGAGCTTAAAGAGGTGTTTCATCCTTGTGTGATGATTAAACCAGCTAGGCTCTCTCACGCACTTAAACTCAAAACAACATCACCTCTTGTGTATATCGACTGCTGCTTTCCCTCTTTTGCAGTGGCTCATGTGACTCTTAGCTTAAGATAATGAAGCTTCTTTATAGAACATATTTAAGATAAAGCTGCCGCAAGCTCTAGAGGATTCAAGAGTAAAGGATCTTTTCCTTCATGTAAATGCACATGTGAGGGCGCCTCTTCTAAAAAGGGGCCGCTTTGATATTGAAACTTCTCTGGGCTATCTGTGACATAGAACGTAGGCTGCGTCATAGTTGTTTTAGGATTAAGAAGATTTAGACTTTCTAAAATCCTTTTCACCTCTTCTGCGCACGCAAAAGAGGGATCAATCACATGAGTAGAGGGGGGAAGGAGCGCTTCAATTTGCTGCTTTAAAAGAGGAAAGTGCGTGCATCCTAATATGACGGTGTCACTTTCTGCTTGAATGAGGGGCGCTAGATACTCTGCAAGGGCAAGATGGGTCATGGGGTGAGAGGCAAACCCCTCTTCTACTAAATGCACAAGAAGCGGCGCAGCTGTAGCTGTAATCTCTGCATGAGGTAAATGACGTTTTAATTTTGTTTGATAAGCCCCAGACTGAATCGTGGCAAGTGTGCCTAAAATCCCAATTCTTCCTTGATAAGATGCTTTAATCACTTGAGGAATCACAGGATCAATCACGCCAATTAAGGGAATAGAAAAATACGGCTGTATTTTTTCTAATGCAACAGCTGTTGCTGTATTACAAGCCATCACAATTAGCTTAACAGAGTGCTGGTGTAAAAAATCACAGATCTCTCTTGTGTAATGGATGATTTTAGCAGGACTTTTAGAGCCGTAAGGGAGGCGCGCTGTATCTGCAAGGTAGAGAAAATCTTCATAAGGAAGAAGAGATTGCAGAGCTTTTAGAACAGTAAGTCCTCCTAGTCCCGAATCAAAAACAGCAATTTTTTGACTCTTTTGATCCATAGAGCCTTAATTTTATGAGGAAGAGGGTATTTTAAGTTCTTGACCTGGCCGAATCACATCAGAAGAGAGGTGATTAGCTTTTTTAAGCTCTTCTAAAGAGACGTTGTGATCTTTTGCAATCTTTTGAAGAGAGTCTTTAGGTTTTACGCGGTAAGAAAGAGTGTTTTTAGGAGATAGCTTAGAAAGAGCTGTGCGTAGTTTGCCAATCTCTTCAAACTTTTGATCAAGAAGCGCCATTTTTTCTGCATGATGCGTTAAAGAGTGATGAGATTGCTTAGCATATTGCATGAGAGATTGCATCTCTTGATGCATTTTTTCTAAAGTTTTTTCCAGCTCACTGATCTTTTTTGCTGTTTGCGTAGTTGCTGTAGTTTCAAAAGACCGCACATGATGCTCTATTGTTTCAATGCGGTCTTCAAGAAGCCTTAAATCAAGCTCGGATTCTCCTACTCTTTGCCTTAAATCTGCCATTTCAAGACGTAAGTCGCTTACCACTCCGTTTGTTAAAGAGGAGTTTTGAAGGCGTGTACATCCAGAGATAAGAGAAGCTAAAAGAAGAAGAGTCCAAACTGAGCGCATTATTTTCCTTCGTGATGGATACGGAAGTGAGCCCGTCTATTTTGTGTCCAAGCATCAGGATTATGTCCTAAAGCAAACGGCCGCTCTTTTCCAAAAGATATCGTGTGGATTTGATCAGGTTTTGCTCCGTGTTGAATGAGAAGCCCTCTTACAAAGTTTGCTCTTCTTGTTCCTAAAGCAAGGTTATACGCCTCAGGGCCTCTTTCATCACAATACCCTTCAATGATCACATAGGTACTAGGGTGGGATTTGAGATAGCTTGCAGCTTTTTGAACTTGCTCAATATACACTTTTTTTCTCACGCTATGTTGATCTGTATCAAAGAAAATCGGCGAGAATAAGCTAGAGAGCGCGCCTTGAGGTTGATTAAACTGTTCAACAGTTGGCATCCCTTTAGATCCTAACTCTTTTTTAGGTTGAGGGATAGAGATATCTGTAAACTGATTTTTAAGATCGTCATCATTTAAAGGGAGAAACTCATTGGATGAAAAGCTTGCTTGATGAGACCTATCCCAAGGGTTTGCAGCTGTCATATGTTGTTTATAATGCGCCCCTGTTTGATTATCATCCCAAATATTGCCAGATTTACTTTGGCAACTGGTAAAGAGGAGTAAACAAAGGATGGAAGAGCTGATCTGCATGATGGTCTTCATAATAAAAGTTCCTTATTCAATAATATCGTTCGTTACAGTGTAAATGAGAAGCCCTCTTTTCGACTACTCTCTATTTTCCTACCCACGCAGGATAGTGTTTGACTCCTTCACCACTTGTAATCTTAATGGTCTCTGGTTGATTGAGATTCACAAGATATAGCTCAGAAGAGTGCCCATCTGTAGAATTAAATACAAGGTGAGTGCTGTTAGGTGCCCACGCAGGATTTTCTTTATGCGTTGGGCCATCTGTCAATTGCCACTCTTCTCTCGAGTTAAAATCGTAAATCCAAATTTGTCTTACTCCGTCTGTTTTTGAGCTATAGGCCAGTTTTGTTCCATCAGGAGACCAAGCAGGGCAAGAATTTTCCCGGTTTTTTTTGGATAAGAGAATAGGGGACTGCCGTTTTGTTTGATACGACGAGGGGATGAGGTAAATGCATGGCATCCCTTCTTTATCAGAAACAAACGCAATTTGGGTTCCATCAGGACTAAAGGTGGGAGAGGCTTGCGTTGATCTTGGATAAGAAAAAAGCTGAAGAGGTTTAGAAGTTTCTCTTCCTTCTTTAGAAATAGGAGCAATAAAAAGATCAGCTCTTCCTGAAGCGTCGGATATGAACGCAATCTGATCTTTTTGAGGAGAGACGGCAGGGAGGAGCTGATTGCCTTTAAGATCAAGTATCTTTTGTCCTTTTCCTCCTGAGAGGGGAGCGATACAAATTTTAGGGACTCCGTATTGATAAGAGACATAGAGAAATTGATTAGATCCAGAAGATAAAAAGACAGGGGTAATGCAGTAGTTATTTTCATGGGTCAGCTGAACCGCATTTCCTCCATCAAAATCACAGCACCAAATTTCTGAAATCACCTTTTGTTGCTTTTGTACCTTCATCGCATACAAAATCTTCGAGCTTGCAATCCCTGGCTTATCCCATAGCGCTTTAAAGAGATGATCTGAAAGTCTATGGAGGAGCTTACGATCTTGAGAGAGGACTCCTGAGAGTTTAACGGGGGTAAATTTCTTTAGAGAGGAATTATGAGAAGAGTAGCAAGACAGAAAAAGAGATTGCTCTTTCACTTCTACTTGTACAGCATAAGTGATTCCCCAAGCTCTCCACTTTGCTGCATGGAACGAGTCTGCAGCAGTTGCAAGAGCTTTTTCTTTATCAGGGTGGTAAGGGATGACTTCTGCCTCTCCATTATGGTGCATATCAAAGCGCAGTACTGAGCGTAACTGCGTTAAATAGCTATCTGAAAAAGAGCCATCTGAGCAGGTGATTTTACCCAAATAAAGAGGGTCTAACGAGTTTGACTTACTTAAACAAACCCGGATTTCCTCTAAGGGATGCAGGGTGATTAAAGGAGTAATGCAGCAGAGAATACAGGTTAAAAAGAGTTTAAACTTCATGACAAAAATTGAAAATCCATGTTTTTTCTTCAGGTTTTTTTACAGGGAATCGAAGCTTAGGGAGATTTTTTTCCAGATAAAGCCTATTTTTCCCACTTTCCGCATTTAAGATTTTTAATTCCTTCACCGTTCCATCAGCTCTTAATGTGAGAGACACTTTCACATCACCTGATTCTGGAAGATGAAGAGAGGTATATAAAAAACCCACCACTAAATCCTCTTCGCTTAAAGCCCCCTCATGAGAAAAGAGAGCGTGAGGTGAATAGGAGCTCTCTTCTTCATGATCCACATCATCAGGCACTACAGCTATAGAAGATCCCCATGAGGGAGTTTGTGTCTTAGGATAGCTTTTCTCTTCAATTTTAGCGAGCGCTTCCTCAATCTCTTTCCACGCTTCAAAAGATGAAAGAGAAGAGGGCTCTATCGTAGAGGGAGTTACTACAGGAGAGGAGGGAGAAGATTGAGGCACTCTTGGCTTTTGAGGAGCATCTACTACTTTAGGAGAAGAAGAGGTTTTAGGGAGCGGTTTAGCAGCAAGAGAAGAGGGCGGCTTTAAAGATTGAGAGGGGGCTTGCTGCTTTTTAAGCTCTACAGGAGAGGGCTTTATATTCGTTCCTGCCTGAGTTTTAACTGAAGAGGCTGACTTTGAGGAGACTGTTTTAGAAGAGACCGAGAGATTAGGCAGCTTTTTTTGAGAGCTTGGAGTAGAAGACGGCTCTACTTTTACTCTGGGGTTTACTCTAGGCTCTAATTGAGCGGGAGAAGAAGATTTTTTCTCTGAACTTATAGCGGAAGAAGATGCGCCTTTGATAGGAGCGGAAGAGCTTTTTTGCGAGAGGTTTTTCACAGCAAGAGAGGGGTTTCTTAAAGGAACCGTGGTTCGGATTTTCACAGAAGAAGAGAGCTTTTTACGTGAATGGGAGGGAGGTGTTACGAGAAAAAATATAAAGATGATGTGAAGTGTTATCACCAAAGATGTGAGCTTTTTTAACATCATAGGGTTATTTCACTTAATGCGGTTTTAAAATCACATCCATTTGGTCATATCCTGCAATTTCAATGGCATTTTTTACAGTTTGATAGGTTCCAAAATGGGCTCTTTTATCTTGAAAGAGTTGAGGAGCTTGATGAGGCGCTTCTTTAAAGCTTTGTTTAAGCATTTTTAAGAGCTCATCTGCTGAGACGCATTTGCTTTGAAACCAAATGGTATCGTCTTGCTTGACATGAATGGTAAGGGATGACTGCTTAGGGGGCTGTGTAGAGCCTCCTCTAGAGGCTCCTTGAGCTAGCTCTACATGGTCTAATTCAAGTAAGGGAGCAACTAAAATAAAAACAATCAAAAGAACAAAGACAACATCGATGAGGGGAGTGAGGTTGATTTCTGACTCAAGAGGAGCTGTCTCATGTCTAAGCGATCTTTTCATTCGACTTTTCTATATTGGATTTCAATTTGAGAGATGATGAGGGTGAGAAAATCATCCATTTCTGAAAGATATCTCTTTAAGTAGTTTTTTAGGTAGTTAGAGCCGATTAAGGCAGGGATTGCAATGATGAGCCCTAAAACAGTTGTGGCTAGCGCTGTAGAGATCCCTCCTAAAATAGCGCTACTTGATCCTAAGCTTCCTCCTCCTTGAAGCCCTGTAAAGGTCTCTAAAATCCCCCATACAGTCCCTAGGAGCCCAAGAAACGGAGCAAGTGTCACGATCGTGGGTAAGATGAAGAGATACCTTTCTAAGAGGTTATTTTGAGAGGAGATAATCATGAGGCCATACGCTTCAAGCACATTGAGATCATTAGCGGTGAGATACGCATTAGAAGAGGATCCTCCTTGAGAGAGGAAGTATTGATTCTTATTCAAGAGATCAATGGTTTTCCCTTTCACAGAGAAAAAGATGTGATGAAAAGGGTGGGGAGACCCTTGTGCTTTTAAAGCAGGAAAAGAAGAGGCATCAAGAGTGAGTAAAGGAGCTTTTTGCGCTTTAAGAGCTCCTTCAAAATAACGAGAGAGCCTACTCACTTGATAAACCATCCACAGCTTGTAGATAAGCGTCATCCAGCAAACCATAGAGAGAAGAACTAAGCTTAAAATCACGACTTTCCCAAAAGGGTCTGATTGAGAATAGGCTAAAGAAAATACGTTAGAGGCGGCTAGTATAAGCATAAATAATAGATTTCCTTCTAGAGAGAGGCCATGCCTCTTCCATCATACCAAAATAACTCCCAAATCCCAATACAAATTGTGCATGACTTTTGACTCTAGACAAGAGAGCGCATAGCACCTATGTGATCCCCCTAAAGAGTGCTTTTATAGATTGGGTAAGGGTTAAAAACAATTCAAAATTATTAAAACTATTCGTTAATTAAATTCCTTTTTATTTCAATAACAAATAAAAAATAAATAGTTTTATTAATTATTTTAAATTAACTCTATTTTTAATATTCAAATTAATTTAAAATAAAGTTTATAACAAGGAGTCTTTATGATCAATTCTTATGCGCTCCGTTTTACAAAAAACGTCTTCCCTTTACTGAAAATAAATACGAGTCAAACCTCTATCTCTATTCAGGCTATTCAAGCAATTGCTAAGCGGTCTTTTTCTACAACACCTCCCTTAATGTCTAAAGTGATTACTTCACCAGGCGATATTGGAACATCTCAAACACCCTCTGTGATAACAGGAAAATTTCTTACGCAAAAAGCAGGAAGACCTAGGGTGGTTCTTTTTGTGACTGCAAAAAAAATCATATGGATTGCCTTGAAATCTCTTAAAATAGCTCAGACAGATGAAACCATTATTATTCGTAAAGATGATGATAATCGTCTTCATAATGACTCTATTGTTGTGATAAACCAGGTGAGTACAACGGATCATGACGATCCTCTATTAAAAAAGATTGGAAGTTTAAAAAATTCATGGCTGTATCAAAGAATAATGGATAAATTTCTTAATCAGATTAAATTAGCAAGTAATCCTATGATATCTCATCAAGGAGATATTGTTGAGGTGAAGACAGCTGAAGGGATCTCTTTTCAAGCTATTGTCATTTCTAATGAGAAAAGGGGAGCTAATACAGCTTTGATAGCGAGGATGAGTGAGGGGAATAAAGCGAAAGAACCTTCTTCACTGCTTTATACTTCATTTAAAGAAGCTGAGGGATTACAAGAAAAAAATATCATTATCGATATGCTAGATCTTCATACAGTTTCTAAAGAAACTGTAACAGTTATAGGTAAAGCACGGAGTAAGGTCGTAAGTATGATCTATGATGCCATCGAAAAATTAGCAAAATAACCCATTTTTACAACAATACAAGCACTTTTTGAGATGCTCATAAAAGTGCTTGTATAGAAATTTAAAAAACCAGTTTATTTTTCTAGGGAATTAAGCTCACTCTCTAATTCTTCCTCAAAATAGGCAGAGTAGTCAGTTAGCTCTCCTTCATCAATCAAATCTTGTGACATCTTGTCATAATAAGCAAACAATCTCTCCTGAGATTTTCTTGCTGTCTCTTCATCGAGCAAGCCAAGGCTGGCTCGGTGCTCTAGTTCATATATATCAAAATCTTCAATATTTTCAATTCTACCGTGATTGAGCTCAATTAAACGATCAAGCTCTGGATTAGCATATTTTATAGCAAAATCTGCATTTCTTTTATCATCCAATATCTTGGTGATCTTTTCGTCTAGTTCAGGATCAATAACTTCCTTACTAATTACAGGAAAAAGATCAACTAAGTCACTATGAGTTGCTTTGTCTAAATCGATTTGAACAAAGTTTTTAGGCTCTGATACCCAACCAGGCTCAAATGATGCGAGGAATTTTTTTTCTGCTTCAGCATCGATAACGCCTCTTTCCATGAGAGGTCTTAGCCATGAGGCATCTCTGATAAAGGTGGGCTCTGTTTGATTTTCTTGAAAGGATTTAGGGTGAGGTGCTGTATATAGAATAGGCTCTTGCATTTGAGTAGAATGAGAAGTTGTAGATCCGAGTTTAGAAGAGGCAACCTCAGTTGCTTTGGTGACTGTTGTGCTGAAAAAAACAGTAGCAAACTTTCCATTAGTTTCTTTTGGGATTAAGAAAAGAGAGGTGTGTTTTCCCACCCGTTGAAGGATATTTCTTATTAGCATAGTGTACTCCTTAAAATAGATGAATTTCTCATTATTCATATCCATTAATAAAACAATCAATAAAAATGATTTTTATCATAATTAGTGGTGATTGTTTCAATAATATGCGATATGCACATTTTTTAATAAGAATAGTCTGTTTTAGCAGGCGTAGATTCTTTTATTTCTTTTCTGGAAGATCTTGCTCATTTTCTAATTCTTCCTCAAAATAGGCAGAGTAGTCAGTTAACTCTCCTTCATCGATAAGATCTTGTGACATCTTGTCATAATAAGCAAACAACCTCTCCTGAGATTTTCTTGCTGTTTCTTCATCGAGCAAGCCAAGGCTGGCTCGGTGCTCTAGTTCAAATATATCAAAATCTTCAATATTTTCAATTCTCCCATGATTGAGCTCAATTAAACGATCAAGCTCTGGATTAGCATATTCTATAGCAAAATCTGCATTCATTTGATCATCCAGCATCTTGGTGATCTTTTCATCCACCTCAGGATCAATAATATCTCTAACTGTTAAAGGGAGAATATCAATCAGGTCATCATAAGTGGCTTTGTTCAAATTGATTTGAACAAAGTCTTTAGGGTTTGATTCCCAGTCAGGTTCCAATGATGCAAGGAATTTTCTTTCTGCTTCAGCATCGATAACGCCTTTCTCAATAAGAGGCCTTAGCCATGGGGCTTCTCTGAGAAGAATGGGCTTAGATTGGTTTCCTTGAAGGGGTGGATCTTTGGATGGCTTATCTTCTAAAAGATCATTCTCTAAATCCGGCTCAAAATAGGCAGAGTAGTCGGTTAGTTCTCCTTCATCGATAAGATCTTGAGACATCTTTTCATAATAAGCATCCACCCTGTCATATGCCTTTCTTGTGGTTTCTGCATCAAGCATACCAAAATTAGCTCGGTGCCGTAGCTCGAGCATATCAAAATCTTCAATATTTTCAATTCTACCGTGATTGAGCTCAATTAAACGATCAAGCTCTGGATTAGCGTATTTTAAATCTAAATCTGCATTCCTTTTATCATCCAATATCTGGGTGATCTTTTCATCTACCTCAGGATCAATAACTTCCTTACTAATTACAGGAAAAAGGTCAACTAAGTCACTATGAGTTGCTTTGTCTAAATCGATTTGAACAAAGTTTTTAGTCTCTGATACCCAATCAGGCTCAAATGATGCGAGGAATTTTTTTTCTGCTTCAGCGTCGATAACGCCTTTTTCCATGAGAGGTCTTAGCCATGAGGCGTCTCTGATAAAGGGGGGCTCTGTTTGATTTTCTTGAAGGGATAAGTCTTTGGATGGCTTATCTTCTAAAAGATCATTCTCTAAATCCGGCTCAAAATAGGCAGAATAGTCAGTTAGCTCTCCCTCATCGATAAGGTCTTGAGATGTCTTTTCATAATAAGCATACACCCTGTCATGTGCCTTTCTTGTTGTTTCTGCATCAAGCACGCCAAGGGTAGCTCTGTGCCTCAGGTCAAACATGTCAAAATCTTCAATATTTTCAATTCTCCCATGATTGAGCTCAATTAAACGGTCAAGCTCTGGATTAGCATATTCTATAGCAAAATCTGCATTCATCTGATCATCCAATATCTGGGTGATCTTTTCGTCTACTTCAGGATCAATAACTCCTTTACTCATTACAGGAAAAAGAGCAATGAGATCGCTATGAGTTGCTTTGTCTAAATCGATTTGAACAAAGTTTTTAGGCTCTGATACCCAATGAGGCTCAAATGATGCGAGGAATTTTTTTTCTGCTTCAGCATCGATAACGCCTTTTTCCATCAGGGGTCTTAACCATGAGGCGTCTCTGATAAAGGGGGGCCTAGCCTCATGTTCTGGAAGGGATAGATCTTTTGATAGTGCATGAGGGGATGGAAGCTTTTGAGTAGAGGGAGAAGTTTTAGACTCTAATTGAGAAGAGGCAACTTCAGTGGCTTTTTTGGTTGTTGTACTGAAAAAATGAGGAGTAAATTTTCCTGTTATTTCTTTTGGGGCTAAGAAAAAAGAGATATTTTTTCCCGCCCATCGAAGGGTATTTCTCATGAGCATGAGGCGTCTCCTTAAAATAGATGAATTTCTCATTATTCCTACTCATTCATAAAACAATCAAGATAAATCATTTTTACCTATTTTAAACCCTAAGTTGTTTAAATAGAATGCACTATACACTCCTATAGGAGTATTATTCATCTTAAAATAGGATGAAAAATAGCTATTTGGAGGGTGTGTATTTTTGATTTTTGATTCAAAAAATTAGACGCAGTTATAAAATCGAGTGCATATTTTTTTTCTCAAAGTATAGAGCCCATTTAAACTTTTTAAGGAGATGCTATGTGGATTGATACGCATGCCCACTTAACACTTGGATCATTTGATGATCAATTAGAAGAGATCATCAAAAGAGCCTTAGACTGCCGCATTGAGCACATTGTTAATATTTGTACAGATCAGAAGAGTTTAAATAAGGGACTTGAATTATCTAAGCAATACCCTTGGATTGTTAATACTGCAGCTGCTACTCCTCACGATGTTGTAGAGATTGGGGATGCTTTTTTTGAAGAGGTGTCTTTCCATGCCAAAGAGGGGAATTTAAGGGCTATTGGAGAGACAGGTCTTGATTACTACTCATCAACAGCTTCTAAAGAGATTCAGGCAGTGCATTTAAAGCAGTATCTGATGCTTGCAAAGGAGTGTTCTCTTCCGCTAATTTTTCACTGTAGAGAGGCGTTTGATGATCTTTTTAAAATTGTGGATGAGAAGAGAGAAAAGGTAAAAGCGATTCTTCACTGCTTTACAGGCACTCATGATGAGGCAAAAGAGTGTTTAAAAAGAGGGTGGCTTCTTTCCATTAGCGGGATTGCGACATTTAAAAATGCAAAAGCTTTACAACATGTGATTAAGGAGACGCCTCTTGAATCGCTTGTGATAGAAACAGATGCTCCTTATTTGGCGCCTCAGTCAAAACGAGGGCAAGTGAATGAGCCGTCTTATGTCATTGAAACAGCTCAAATGATTGCTGATCTCAAAAATATCCCTATTGAAGAAGTGGCTAGAGTCACAACACATAACGCGCATCAATTTTTTTCTTTTCAAAAAGAGGGAAGATCTATTTAATGCAAAATCATGAGCCAATCAGTTGTACCCCTTCCTTTTATCTTAAGAAGAATACACTCTTTGCTAGGCCTTTGGCTGGTTATTTTTCTAATAGAGCATCTTCTTGTTAACTCGCAACTAGCGCTTTTTTTTGGGGAAAAAGAGACAGGATTTATCCATCTTGTCAATACCATCCATGCACTTCCTTACCTTCCTTTCATTGAATGGACCTTAATTGGAGTTCCTTTAATTGCGCATGGGTTATGGGGCCTTCACTATTTAGCTGGGTCTTATTTAAGAGGTGGTAGGAGTGATGGGTCACGCCCTCTAATTCCTTCAAATGGAAGAAATAGAGCGTATTATTGGCAAAGAATTGCTTCTTTGATTTTAGGTGTGGGACTCATTTTACATGTGGGTAAATTCCGGTTTCTTACCTATCCAGCTTCTTTGCATCAAGGAAGCGCTAACTACTATGCTATCACAGTCCCAGCTGATCCAAAGCTTTACTTTTTGGCAGAAGAGATTGGGGTCAAGCTGTTTTCTCCTTCTCAAATTGAGGAGCTAAAAGCCACCCTTCTTTCTGAAAATAGTAAGAGACATTTAGAAGAGGTCGTAAAAACCTATCCTCCAGACAGCTCTGATTCTTCTATCTTGATCAGTAGCGTGAGGGAACTAGAAAACAATCAAAACACACAAGAGCTCATTTCTTTTTTAGAAGCGCAAAAACAAGCTCCTCACGAATTGGTTGCGCTTGGATCTCAAATGGGACAAGTCACCCTTCTTTCTGTACGAGAGACATTTAAAACGATTTTTACAGCCATATGTTATACAGCGTTTGTTTTAGCTGCCTGTTTTCACGCTTTTAACGGCCTATGGACATTTCTCATCACCTGGGGTGTCATTTTAAAAGTATCTGCACAAAAAATGGCTTTAATTGTGACGTGGTCATTGATGGGGACTATAACGCTTTTAGGGATGATGGCCATTTGGGGAACCTACTATTTTAATTTAACTGGATAAGGCGGTATGGATCAAGAAAAAGAGGTTATTGTCGTAGGTGGGGGATTAGCTGGATTATCGACTGCCATGCGTCTTGCAGAAAATGGGTGCAAAGTGAAGCTCTTTTCTGTCACCAAAGTCAAAAGATCGCACTCTGTCTGTGCTCAAGGGGGTATTAACGGAGCGATGAATCTTAAAGGAGAAGACGACTCTCCATTCATTCACGCTTATGACACCATTAAGGGGGGTGACTTCTTAGCTGACCAGCCCCCCGTATTAGAGATGTGTTTAGCTGCCCCTGGAATCATCCGGATGATGGACCGTTTGGGATGTCCTTTTAATCGAACAAGTGAGGGGACATTAGATTTTAGAAGATTTGGAGGGACACTGTATCATAGGACAGCGTTTTGCGGAGCGTCAACTGGGCAGCAGCTGTTATATGCCCTTGATGAACAGGTGAGGCGGTATGAGGTGTTAGGAAAGATCCAAAAATTTGAAAACCACGAATTCATGCGGCTCATTTTGGATGAAAAAAGGTGTGCAAGAGGCATTGTCTTCATGAATCTCATCACCATGCAATTTGAAAGCGTGCGAGGAGATGCTGTGGTGTTTGCAACAGGTGGCCCTGGCCTCATCTTTAAAAAATCCACCAATTCCACCTTTTGTACAGGCGCTGCAAATGGAAGATTATTTAGGCAAGGAATGCTCTATGCCAATGGAGAGTTTATTCAGATTCATCCAACAGCTATCCCAGGAGAGGATAAATTACGGCTCATGTCGGAGTCTCTTCGAGGAGAAGGAGGAAGGGTTTGGGTGATGGGGGACTCTTCTAAGAGTCTCACATTTCCAGATGGAATAGATAGATGTTGCGGTAAGACAGGAGAGCCGTGGTATTTTCTAGAAGAGATGTATCCAGGATATGGCAATCTCATTGCAAGAGATGTGGCTGCAAGAGAGATTTTAAGGGTGTGTGAGCTTGGCATGGGAGTAGGAGGCAGTGAGGGCGTGTATTTAGATATGCACCATCTTCCCCAAGAGACACTGCATAAAGTGGAGTCAGTCTTAGAGATTTATCAAAAGTTTACGGGAGAAGACCCTAGAAAAGTTCCCATGAAAATCTATCCAGCTGTGCACTACTCTATGGGAGGCGCTTGGGTGGACTTTCCAGCAGCTGATGATGCGGACCGCAATCAAAGGTTCCGTCAGATGACAAATATCACAGGGTGTTTTGCAGCTGGAGAGTCAGAGTTTGAGTATCACGGAGCGAATCGGTTAGGGGCAAATTCCCTTGTAGCTTGTATTTTTGCAGGGCTCACCTGTGGTAACGAAGTACCAAACTATTTAGAGACACTTCAAGAGCGTGCAAAAGATCTTTCTTCTAAGCTGTATGAAGAGGCTACTTTTTTAGAAAAGCAGGATCAAAAGAGACTCCTTTCTTACCAAGGAAGTGAAAACATCCATAAGCTTCATGATGAAATGGCAGAGGTGATGGTGCGTCATATGACTGTAAAAAGAAATAATAATGATCTTCAAAAAGCCGTAGGAAAGTTAAAAGAGATCCGGGAGAGGGTAGCTTTTGTAACGCTTGATGATCAAGGATCCCATCTTAATCAAACTCTTACCTTCGCTCAGCAGTTTACTCCCATGTTAGAGCTCTCTCTTGCTATGACAGTGAGCGCTTTATCCCGTAATGAGTCAAGAGGCGCGCATTTTAAGCCAGAGTATCCAAACCGTGATGATGAGAACTGGCTGAAGACAACTCTTGCCTCTTATACAAAAGAAGAGCCTACCATCTCTTATAAACCCGTTGACATAAGACACTTAAAGCCTTTAGCAAGAGATTATGTGCATGCTAAAAAAGTAAACCCCACCTTAGAAAATGTCCCTACTAATATAGGACTTCCGGTATGACACAGTTTATTTTAAAAGTTTATCGAGGAGTGCCTCATCATCAATATTGGGAAGAGTTCTTACTCACGTTAAAGCCGTTTTATAATGTGATTTCAGCCTTAATGGATATTCAGAAGGACCCTATTAATAGGCAAGGGAAGAGAGTTAATCCCATTGCTTGGGAGCAAGGGTGTCTTGAAGAGGTGTGCGGCTCTTGCTCCATGCTTGTGAACGGCTTTCCTAGACAAGCGTGTACAGCACTCATTGAACCTCTTCTTGCAAAAACTCAAAATAATACAGTAACCCTAGCTCCTTTTACTAAGTTCCCTTTGATTAGAGATCTTGTTGTAGATCGCAGTGTGATGTTTGAGCATCTAAAACGGATTCAAGGGTGGGTGGAGGTTGATAGCTCTTTTGCCCAAGGGACACCTCCTACTCAAGATCCCCAAGTTGCAGAAGCTAGATACGTGCTTTCAACCTGTATGACATGTGGATGTTGCTTAGAAGGGTGTCCGCAGGTAAATCCTAGATCTAAATTTATCGGGCCAGCTGCGATTTCTCAGGTGAGGCTATTTAACGCCCATCCTGTAGGGAAGCTAAAAGGAGGAGAGAGGCTCCGTGTCCTAATGGAAGAGGGAGGCGTCAGTGATTGCGGTAACGCCCAAAACTGCGCTAAAGTGTGCCCTAAAAAGATCCCTCTAACAGAATCAATTGCTAAGATGGGAAGAGATACAACTAGGCAGGCGTTAAGAGATCTCACCTCTCTTCCTGATGAAGGATAATAGAGATACAGGGCAGGGCGTGCTAATGCATGATATCAATATACTATAAAAAACTAAATTCTGTATTTTTAAAAACACAGGATTGAATTATATAGCATTTATCCTTAATGAAATTAAAAATAGTTAATATTAAAAAGATGGCGTTTTTGATCTACTTTGATAAAATATACGAAAGGGAGTTTGTCTCATATCAAACCCATCTATCTATTTTTCATGCATCAAGTTAAAGAGGTAAAAATGTTTATGAAAAAAACCATTTCACATGTTGATAGAGTTTTACAACAACTCTTCGGCATTGAAGAGCATCAAGACTTACTCATTTCTTTAGTTAACGCTATTTTAGAACAAGAGGATCAGGTGACCCTACTGACTCTTTTAAATCCTTATAATCCTCAAGAATATCATGAAGATCAAGCTTCATGTTTAGATATTCAAGCTCAAGGGAAAGATGGAAAAGGGCGCCGTATTATCATCCAAGTAAATGATGATGAAGCTCATGAGAAAAAAGCATTATATGATTGGGCAAAAGTGTATACCGAGCAATTTTCAACAGAAAAGAGGGATAAAACTCCTTCTAAGACGATAATGATAGATATTTTAAATTCTAACCGGATTCCATCTCCTGATAGATATCATCATGTATTTCGTCTTGAATCAGATAGCGGTAGCTGGAGCCATTTGGAGGATTTAGAGCTTCATACCATTGAATTAAAGAAGTTTTGTCAAGATAGCAGTAAAGATCTAGTGACTAAAATCCATACACCTCTTGATCGATGGATGGCTTTTCTTACATGGCCTGATCTACTGAATCAAGAGGATTTTCCTGAAGTGTTTAATACTCCCTCTTTAAAAAAGGCTCTTCATATTTTAGAGGGCATGCATTTTGAAGGTGTAACAATAGAGTAGTGTGAGGGTCATTTAAAGTGGCTTAGTATCGCATGTAAGATGTGATTAAGAAATATTTAAGCCACTTTAAATGTTATTCACAATGGGGCAAGTTAAGGATAGTCTCTCTTTAAGCAATTACAGATTAAAAAAGAAATAAGGATGCCGAGGTTAATCATCCTTTACTGATTTTAAAGAGCGTCATGCTGTTCAAGGTGTCTCATATTTTAAGCTTGTCATCATAGACTGATATTTTCTCATTACTCCCTTAATCTTTAATGAGTGAGAAGCTGTGCTTGATAGAAAAAAGAGTTAAAAGGAGAAGATTTTATTTTGCACCCATTGTACAGTGCTTAATCCTAAGGTAGAGCATTTTTTAATTTGATAAAAATGGGGTAGAGTTTCAAGATACATGATTTGATTTAAAATCCTATCCATGAAAGGTATCTAATGAGCGCTCCTGTCTCTTCTATTCAGCATCAAAACAATCAACCTCTAGCTCCTATCCCATCTAAACCTTCTGCTTTAGTCACCTCATCCTATCAAGAGATAAGCTCATCTCACTTAGATATAAAGTCTATGGCGATAAACTCCGTTCAGAAAGAGCAAATGCGTTCTTTCATGAAAACATACGGCTTTGATGATGCATTTATTCAAACAGTTCAAGAAGAGAATTTGCAGAGTAGAGAGCATCTAGCGGATCATCTTTTTTCTCACATTTTAAATGAGATGATATCCGAGGAGTGGGAAATTCTTTCCTATGATCATTTACTTAAGCTCTACGATTTACAAGGAATGAATCTTGTCTTTGCAGCGATCCGGGAAGGGAATAAAAAGTTTTTCTCTTATATCATTAATCATATTTCTGAGAATGATCTAATGAAACTCAAAGGATTAGAAGAAAGAGAGGAGCTTAGAGGAAAAACACTCCTTCATCTAATAGCTATCTATGGAAGGGAAGACATGCTTGAAACTCTTCTTCATGAAAATTCTGGTATTGTAAATATTAAAGATAAAGATGCTCTCGGTCTTACTGCTCTTCACCTAGCCACTCATGAAGGACATGAAGGGGTCTTGCAAAAGCTTCTTAACTATGGAATAACAGGACAAGAGTTAGAGCTTGAAAAACATAGCATCTCAATCATCGCTCTTGCAGTTGCCTCAGGTGATCCTAATATCTTAGCGCTTCTTCTCAAGCACAATCAATTTAAAGAGATCAGTCTCTTAGACCCTATTCCAGATGTCAAAACTGTTCTCCATTTGGCTATTCATTTAAACCAGCCGAAGATGCTTGAGCATCTCTTAAATCATGAGCATGATAGCATTAAACACCTTTTAGAAATGAAAGATGCCTCAGGAAGAGTGCCTCTTCAACTAGCTGCCTTTTTAGGAGATCTCTTTGCCATAAAAGCACTTGTTGATAAAGCAGTGCATATTCATAAGGGAGAACTTGAGAAGTGTGGAACAGCGCTTCACTTTGCTGTCAAAGGAAAGCAGCCAGATGCAATTACGCTTCTTCTTTCATTAGGAGCTGATCCTCATAAAATAGATGAAGCGGGTAAGGCCCCTCTTGCGTATTTACACGGAGAAGAGGCTGAGCATATCATCATGAAAAGATGCAAAAACATTTTAGAGAACTTTATAGCCTCCAAACGACTAGAAAAAGTGAAGGTTGTTGATTTTAATGAAAGAGCGCCATTTAACCTGATTTTAGAAGGAGGTTATCAGCAGAAAGAGGGATTTGTAGGGATCATTAAAGGGTTAGAATCAAAAAAGATTCTAAAAGATATTAGGAGATTTTCAGGTGTTGGCATGGGGGGCATTATCGCTACGCTCTTAGCCCTTGGATGCACCTCCTCACAAATTGAGGAGTTACCATTTTCTTCACTTCAAGATCTCTTTAATATAGATTCATCTCTTACACATCCTCAGCTTAAAGAACTTGATGCTCTTTATTTTTCAAATTCTTCAAAAGAAAAAAGATCTACTTCTACTCTTGCCTTATGTCAAATGAAGACTCTACAAAATAGTCTTGCAGAGATCATAACCAATCAAACAGAAATAGAGAATCTTACTCTAAAAGAACTCGCTGAAAAAATTAGACGGTATCCTGAGCGATATAAGCATATCCATCTTTCAGTTTATAGTTTAAAAACCCAAAAAACGATTCAGTTTACTTCAGAAGATCCTAAATATGGAGATTTTCTTCTGTCTGATGTTCTTGCTGCAACCCTTGCCTTTCCAGGAATTTTTAAGCCGTTTCCATTAAGACGGAAAAATAGTGATGGAGATCTTTATGACGATACGACCTATGGAAAAATGGGCGCTCCTTCTTTAGAAGCTTCTCTTGTAGATCAATTTGATGACTTGATGTATCAAGAAGACCCTTACTATCAGGGAAAACAAACCAATTACCGTACACTGGCATTAAAGTTAGATCATCAAGCGGACAAAAAAAATAAATTAACGCTTGAACCATTACTTTTATCTAGATTCCTGCGTTTTTATATGGATAAGAGGGAAAAAAAGATCTCTTCAGAAGAGATTTCTAGAGGCAGAATCAAGACACTTTCCTTTCTAGAAGATGAAGAGGATCATATAACTGCTGCTGAAAAACAGATTAGACTTCTTTTTTCATCTGCTAAAAAAACATCTATAGAAAATAGTTTTCCTCTCGTTCAGCCAAGATCTAAAGGTAATCTAACCCCATGGAAATATGACATTTTTCTTAAAAATAATGCTCTTTCCAATGAGAGCTCTTTAGCTAAATCACCTTCTTGTCTCAACAATATCCCTCAAAGAGAGATTTTATTTACAGGACGAGTTAAAGAGCTGAATGATTTAAAAACACGATTTAAAGATGTTTCTAAAGTAGCTATTGCAGGGCTTGGAGGCATGGGAAAAAGTACCTTAAGTTTTAAATATGCATCAGAACTTATTGGCTATAAGTTTATTCATCTCATCAAAGCCACAGCTCCTGATGCAGTAAGAGCTGGGCTCATTGAACTAGCAGGCCTTCTTAATATTAAAAAAGAGAAGCCTGAGGATACCTTAGCTGAGTTCAAAGTATCTATTCAGCAAATAATCTTGCCAGGACTGATCATCGTTGATGGAGCGGATGAGGAGAGCTTTTTTAAAGAGCTGAGCGACTATATCCCTCATGGAAAGAAATGTCATATCCTCATTTCAACTAGGATTGGGGATAAAGCTAAAGTCAATGGATTTCATGTGATTTCCTTAAAAGAGTTCTCAAAAGAAGAGGCTATCTGTTATCTCACTAAAGTAGATAAACCCATTCAAGAAGAACAACAAGCTGCAGAAAGGCTAGCTAGAGCAGTGGGGCACCATCCACTAGCTCTTTCCCATATTGCAAGATATTTAGAGCAAGAGATGATCTCTCTTTGTCAATATGAAGAGCGGTTTAAAGAACGTCATCTCAAACTTCCTGGCAAAGATGATATTAATCTCCCTGTAGAAGAAGTATCTATTTTTATCACTTGGCAAGTCTCTTTAGAGGCAATTAGTCAAAAAGAGCGGGGGACTTTAGCAATTGGCATGATGAAGATGATTGCGCTGCTCGAAGAGGAAGATATCCCTTTTGATTTACTGCACACTTGGGCCAAAAAATACCATCCTGATGAGGATGATATTGCGATTGCAGGGGCTATTAAGCTATTAAAGGACTACACATTTTTTCAGGAAAAAATCTACAAATTTGACAAACAAAAATATTATCAAATTCACTCTCTTGTTCAAAAAGTGACTGCGTATCAGCTAGAGCTCTCAGAAAAGAGCAGTATCCTTCAAGAAGCTATAGTTGCGCTTAATCAAGAAATTACTGAGCTTAGAAGACCTCACCGTATACCTAATTGGAACTTGGATGAAAGGTTAGCGGACCTTTATCAAGTACACATTGTTAAACTCTATGAAATAGAGGGAAAACAAAAAACACTTTCTATAGAGGAGTATGTACAGCTATTAAGTCACCTAGGATGGATATTAAGTCGTAATTATTTTAATAGGGATGAATTACTCAAATATATTGATCAAGGAATTAAGCTGGGGAAAGCCCTTCCTCATGGGGCAGAGTCTTTAATAATGGCAGAGCTTTATTGCTTAAAAAGTAAGCTAATGAATAACGAACAGCTAGGAAGAGAATCTCTAAAGATTAGAGAAAACATTTTTGGCAGAACATCTGAATATACGGTAGAAAGTTATGATAATTTATCAGATATTCTTAAGCAATTAGGTAAACAAAACGAATCCTTAATATTAGGAAAACAAGTCCTAGAAATTAGAAGGAAAAATTTAGGAGAGGGGAGCGAGTTAACCTCTAAGAGCTATGATAAAGTGATTGATCTCTTAAGGGAATTTGGACAAAAAGAAAAGGCGTTCTCTGTAGCGCAAAAGATGTTAGAAACAAGAAGAGAAGCATTAGGAGAGGGGAATAAGTGGACATCTAAGAGTTATAATAAAGTGATTGATCTCTTAAGGGAACTTGGACAAAAAGAAGAGGCGTTCTCTGTAGCGCAAAAGATGTTAGAAACAAGAAGAGAAGTATTAGGAGAGGGGAATAAGTGGACATTTAAGAGCTATGATAAAGTGATTGATCTCTTAAAAGAATTTGGACGAAAAGAAGAAGCTCTTTCTGAAGCGCAACAGATATTAGCAATAAGAAGAGAGAAATTAGGAAAGAGAGATCACTCCACATTTAAGAGCCATGAAAGAATAATTGATCTCTTCAAGGAATTTGGGCAAAAAGAAAAAGCTCTTTTTGAAGCGCAACAGATGCTAGAAATAAGAAGAGAGGAACTAGGAGAAGGAGACTACTACACATTTAGGAGTTATGAAAGAGTGATTGACCTCTTAAAAGAACTTGACCGAAAAGAAGAAGCGATTTCTTTAGCGCAACACATGCTAAAAACAATAAGAAAGGAATTAGGAGAGGGGAATTATTTGATGTCTCATATCTATAACAGCGTAATTTATTTCTTAAATGAGCTTGGAGAAGAAAAAAAAGCGCTCACTGTGGCATATGAGATGCTAGAAACAAGAAGAAAAGTCCTGGAAGAGAGGGATGAGTGGATATCAAAGAGTTATGCAATAGTGATTAATCTCTTAAGGAAACTTGGGCAAAGAGAAGAGGCGCTCACTTTAGCACATAAGATGCTAGAAACAAGAAGGAAAGCTCTAGGTGAGGGGGATAAGTGGTCATCTCAGAGTTATGCAATAGTGATTGATCTCTTAAAGGAACTTGGGAAAGAAGAAGAGGTTCTTTCTCTAGAACAATAGATGCGAGAAGCAAGAAAATAAACCTGAAAAGAGGGAGATGAGAATCTATACAGCTGTGATTCATCTATTAGTAACTTAGGCAAATGGATAGATCTCTTGGATTTATGTAAAAAGCGTTAGATAAATCCCCACCCATAAGATAATAATCTTGGCATAAGACCATAGATTTTCTTGGAGCTTTTCGAGAAAATAACTGAGGGACCTGTCATGTTTTTTACGGAGCTTATTTGGCATTAATTGGGGAGGGGTTGGAATAAGTTAGAGGGGTTACAGAAGGTAAAGATAACAAATTTTGACGGATCAAATTAAGAAGATCTTTCGTCTCAGATTCTTGTTCTGAAGCTTGGCCAACGATTGATTCAAGCTTTTCTGTGAGTGTTTTAAGTTTTTCTGTGTGCTCGCTGATTTTTGCAGTCTCAAGTGTGCACGCATGTCTTAGCTGAGAGAGTCTCATTGTCTCTTCATCAATAGTAATCAGTTGTTTTTGCACTTCACTTTCATTAGAGGCAAGTGTACACAGCTTTGTGATTTCAGAGAGCTGAGTAGCAAGAGAGACCCTTTGTTGATGCACGTTGTGAGGTAAAGGCTCTTCTGTAGATGAAGGGTACCTTTTTAAAAGAGCATCAAAAGATTGCTGAAGAAGCGTTGCTTCTCTTTCTACAGATTTAAGCTGCTCTTCAATTTCTTGATTTGTCTGTTGAAGTAGTTCAAGAGCAAGAGAGCTATCGATAATTGCCTTAGATAACGCTTCTTCTTTTTTCATGCTGTAAATCGTGAGGAGGCTATAGATAGGAAGCGCGTAATAGGGAAACCGTTTACTATACAGGCAAAAAAAAGGAAGAGCTAGATAACAAACCCGCTGAATTTGAGCATATAAAGGAAGATTCTTTAGTGATAAAGATCCGCTGTGATAGGAGTAGATCACAAGAGCGCAAGAAGACCATTTCAGTGCTGGTTTTTTTCCCCATACAGCTGCAACGAAAAGAGTTGTTGGGATCCATATGAGAAGAGGTTTTTTAAGCTTGATTAAAGGGTCTCTCACCTTCTCATGAAAAAAAGATAAGGGGGATACCGTGAATAAGTGTAAGAAATTCATCATCCATTCCTTATAAAGGAGGTTATTTTTTTATTTCATAAGAGAGCTTTTGAGAGGCGTCTTTAGACGCTTTTTTGGCCTCAATTAAATGCTCAAACTTTATGATCAATGTTTTTAACGCAATTACCCGTTCTTGTAAAGCTCCAATCTCTGCTTTCATCTTTCCAATCTCTTCATACAACCCAGTAATTTCTTGTTCTTGCGCCTCTATGACCTCTTCTGATTGGATACGGTAGGCAAGCTGAATATAGCTTTTTAGCTGCTCAGGTGGAGGAAGTGAGAGAGTATGAGGAGAGGGAAGCGGTGAGAGTAAAGAGAGCTTTTGATTAAGCTCATGAATTAACTGTGTTGTGTGATGAAGCGCTTCAACAGCCTCTTTTTTTAATTGGATTTCTCTTTGAAGCGCTATAAGAGGATCGTTTACAGGTGTTGTCATCATCAAGAAGAGGTGAGGTGAGAAGAGGATAAGAGATAAAAATGAGCCTCTTCTTCAAGTGTTAAAAGAGCCTGGGTTTTTTCTGTATTTAAGAGCTTAGCTGTTAGCATAAGCTCTTCTAAAGTGTGCATCTTTTCTTCTAACTCTAGGGTGATTTTAGCAAGGTTAGAGGCAAGCTCTATGATTTCTTGCTTTCCTTTTTCAAGCCTTTGGCAGTTGATTTTGATCCGTTGCAGTGTTCTTGGCGCCTCAAAGATCTTTTCCACAGCTTTTTGAACGAGAAAGAGCTCTTTTCGAGTCGCAGAAGAAGAAAGACCGTTTAAATCTAAAGCCTCTATGCTAGATGACGGTGTGGAAAATACCGCGATTTCTAAAATCAGCTGATCTGTCGTTTGTATAGAGGCTTTTTTGATTTGCTGTAGAAGTGTGATTAAAGGAGCAAATCGCTGCAGCTGTTCCTGATACTCTTGACCAAGTTTTTCAAGATTTACCCTATTTTGCTTGGATAGGGCCTCTACACTCCCCCTTTCATTTCTGATGAAACTCTCCAAGCTAAGCGCTAAATGCATGAGAGGTTTATGTGCGGTATAGTTAATCACATTTTTTGCTGTGTGATAAAGAGAGGGGATAAGAGCCTTACTTTCTTGATCTAAGGGAGGAGTGTTTTGAAGAGAGGTGTTTTTAGCAATTTTTGCGAGGAGATAGTGCTCAGGGATATCCACATCTTCAGGAAGAGCGCGTATAAGGGAGAGGTAAGTAAAAGCTGTTGTCATTTGAGAGACTGTCAGGCGCATAACGACTCCTTCAAATCTTAAAAATAGTACAGTAATTTTGAATTGTAGTGTCTCTTAATTAATTATTTTGAGCAAGAGATTTTGTGATGATGTGGGTAGAAAAAAGGTGAGAGGGGGGCAAAATAGGAAGAGGCTCAAGGGAAGTGGCTCCTTGATCCGTAAAAGAGGATAGGAGATTTTGCACCCATGTTGTTTTACACGGGAAAAAATCTCTCAGCTTACATAAAAACGCTTCGTGATCGCGGTTTTTGCGGTAAAGAGGGGTTTTAGGGGGGTGCTTAAGAAGCTGCATGTGATGCGCTTTATAATCCCAAAGAAGCGAGGTGTGAATGAGCCACCTCTCTTTTTTAATGTATAGAGCATTGCCTCCGCATTTATGCTCTCCTAAGGTAAAGTCGTTATCTTTAAGCTCTAAAGAGGGAATGACTTGCTGTAACATCGAAGCTGCCCATCTTAAAATAGGCTCTGGATACGGCATAAAACTGTGCTCTTTTTTATGGCAGATAAAGGTCACAAAAACAGTCTCTTCATCGACAATTACTGTTCCTCCTCCGCTAAATCTTCGAATGAGAGGAATATGCTCTGGCACTTTACTTAAGTGAACCAGTTCCTCTACTTTTCCAGAGATTCCCATGACAATAGCTGGCGGTGTCCCGTTTGCTATAATGATATAGTTGTCCTCAGAGTGCTTTAAGAGATACTCTTCTAATAACAATTGCTCATAAATCGGGACAGCAGTGAGATGAATGAGCTGAAATCTCATGAAGAGGTAAGAAGCGGCCTAGCTTGATGCTTCTTTTCAGAGACCACTTGATTTGCCACTTCAACTAAATGATCAAACTCTTCTGCAGCTGATTCACAGGTTGCGCAAGAGTGGTTCCAGGGGATCAAATCAATGGAAATAGAAAAAGGGAAGGTTTGCTTTTCAATATCTTGGCGAATTGCCTCTGCGACAAGTTCTGCTGTATGCTGAGATGTTTTAGGGAGCATTAGCACAAAATCTCCTCCTTGTTGAGGAAGTAAAATGTCGTGTTTACGGAGGTTAGATTGCAAAGCCGTCATGAGCTGAACTAAATCTTCTTCAGAAGGGGGAGCCTCATTTTGGCTAAAATCGATTTCAATGGTGAGTAAACTGATGTCCCCAGCATTACGTCTTTCATCAGAAGGCGTGTTTTCATCCTCCCTTTTTTCTTCTAAAGAAGGGGGGTGAAAAAGAAGGTTTTGCAGCGCAATCACAATCCGCTGGTTGAGGAGCTGTAGAGGAAAAGGGTAGGGGAGAAAATCCGAGGCCCCGGCATGCAAAGCTTTTTGAATAAAGCTTTGAGAGAATTGATTGGTTAATACAAAAAGAGAAGCGGCTGTTTTTTGAGACAGCTCTTCTAACCCTTTAAAGAGGCTAGAGTCTTCCATTAAGAGGGCGTCCATGATGATCACATCAATAGAGCCCTCTTCTAAAGCGTGAAGGGCTAGGTTTAAGTCCAGTGTGTGGATGAATCTGCAATCTACAACGAGAGTTTCTTGGAGAGCTAAAGCTATAGAGACTTCTTCAGAGACAAGAAGAACAGTTGGAATCGGGAGAGAGGTTTTCATATAAAGGGGTTTGATATTTTTTTTGGTGTAAAGAGATCATCAATACTTGAAGATCTGCTGGGGTAATGCCTGAAATACGAGACGCCTGCCCAAGGGTACGGGGTCTTATTTTGGAAAGGCGGTCTTTGGCTTCTTGACTAAGAGATAGCACTTCTTTGTAATCAAAGGAGCTAGGTATTTCTGTATTTTCTGTCTGGCTAAGTTTTTCAACTTCGATTTGCTGCCGGTAAATGTAGCCTGAGTATTTGAGCTGAAGTTCAACTTGCATTTGCACTTCAGGAGAGGCTGTATAAAGAGGGTCTGGAAATTCTTCTAGTAGCCTTGTGTAGTTCCAATCAGGTCTAGAGAGAAGTTGAGAGAGTGAGACCGATTTTCCGTCATAATTGAAGTGCTTTTTAGAGAGGTGGTGCTTGATTGTTTCAATCTGTTCTTGTTTATGAAGAAGGTGATCTTGTTGCTCTTTTGTAATCAGTCCTCTTTCATATCCCATGGACCGAAGTCTTAAATCGGCATTATCTTGTCTTAAAAGTAACCTATGCTCTGCTCTACTTGTAAACATACGGTAAGGCTCTTGAAGCTCTTTTGTAGTGAGTTCATCAATCATCACCCCAATATACGCCTCAGACCTCTTTAAGCAAAAAGGAGAGAGCCCAAGCACTTTAGAAGCTGCGTTAATACCCGCGATTAGTCCTTGGCCAGCAGCTTCCTCATACCCTGTTGTTCCGTTAATTTGCCCAGCTAAGAAAAGAGACTCAATTTGCTTGGTTTCAAGCGTAAGAAGTAACTGACCGCTTTTAATGTAGTCGTATTCAATGGCGTAAGCTGGCCGCATGATTTCTGCTTGCTCTAACCCTTTCACACTTCGAATCATGGATAGCTGAACATCAAACGGGAGCGATGTGGAAATCCCGTTAATGTAAAATTCATCAGTTGTCAGCCCTTCTGGCTCTACAAAAATTTGATGTCTTTCTTTATCACTAAACCGAACAAACTTATCTTCAATGGATGGGCAGTATCTAGGTCCCACACTTTGAATTTTCCCCGAATACATGGGAGAAAGATGGAGATGACTTAATACGATTTCTTTTGTCTCTTGCGTTGTATAGGTGATATGGCAGGGCACTTGGGGAAGTTTTGCTGTTTTTAGCTTGTCAAAAGAAAACTGCACATCCACGTCTCCCTCTTGAAGCTCCATCTGGCTAAAATCAATACTTCTTCTATGGATTCTTGGAGGTGTGCCTGTTTTTAATCTTCCTAAAGAAAAGCCCCATTTTTCTAAAGAAGCAGACAGCCCTTTAGACGGTTTATCGCCTGCTCTTCCTCCAGAAAAAGTTGTAGATCCAATATGAATCATCCCTCTCATGAATGTGCCTGCAGAAATGACGACTGATTTCCCAAGATAGGCAATCCCTTCTTGTGTCGTCACCCCTTGAATTTTTCCGTCTTTTACAAGAAGATCTTCAATGGTGCCTTGTTTTAGAAAAAGATGAGGAACCGTTTCTAAATACCGCTTCATTTCCGATTGATAGGCAAGTTTATCACTTTGCGCTCTTGGAGACCATACAGCTGGCCCTTTGGATTTATTGAGCATGCGGTATTGAATGGCTGTTTGATCGGCCATTTTCCCCATGATTCCTCCCAAAGCGTCGATCTCTCTCACAAGATGCCCTTTTGCCGTTCCCCCAATGGCGGGGTTACAGCTCATTTTCGCAATGGTATCTAGATTCATGGTGAGAAGAAGGGTTTGGCACCCCATTTTAGCAGCTGCGTGCGCAGCTTCACACCCTGCGTGACCGGCACCGATCACGATGACATCAAATTCTTGGGGATAGGTCCACATAAGATTAAATCACGTAAAAAATTGTAATGAACAGATTGTATTAGACATCTGATTCCTTTTCAAGTTGCCATAAGTAGAAAAGATAAGAACTGCACCCTATTTCTTCACGTATGAGCTCTTCTCTAGTCTAGTTTCTCTTAAAGATCATACAGACTAGAGAGTGAATCAGTAAAAACAAGAAAACAATTAGTTTTTATGGCGGTCTTGTCTACGACGTTTTTTACGCTTATGTTTTGCCATTTTGTATTTTCTTTTCTTCTTCACTGATGACATAGAAATAGTTTCCTTATAAATTAATTTTAAATTAGCTGTTATCCTGAAGCGGCTTCAGAATGGAGAGTTTGAGGAGCTTTGGAAAAAGACCCCCCTTCATTTTGATAAACAAGCGCTTGGAACTGTTTTCCCAGGTAGAAAACAGCCACCATCCATGCTGCAACAGAAAGGAGTAAAATGCAAGCAACATAAGGGAGTGTGGATGCAACTGTTCCTGAGAAGACAATGAGACCTTGGTAAACAAGAGCGCTTCCTGATTTTCCAAGGCGTGATCCCACACCATCAATCGCAGCTTTTCCTTTGAGTTTGGATTCTTTACTTAACGGGATGAAAGCAAGCTCTTTTGTTGCATCAAAAATGGTGTATTTTGAAGCTTTAGAGATCACTTGTTGCATGGTTCCAAAGAGGATGCTGATGGCAAAAGGAGTGGTATGGAAAAAAGCGCTAATTGCTAGCCCTAAAGAGGAATTTTTCATGAGGGCAAAAGAGAAGAAAATGATTCCTGTGACTAAAAGAAGAAGCGGGGCAATCATAGCATTCCATGTCCAGGAAAACCTGTGAATGGTAAAGCTTGTGACAACTGCAATGAATGTGGCGATGATTCCTACCCATGTGGTGACATTTCCCATATATCCACAAAAATCGTTAGGATCTGGACACAGTTGCTGCACCTGATCTTTCCAAATCATCTCAGTAAGGTTGATGGAAATATGGTAGGTGAGCACGATGGTTGCAATACAAAGAAGATACTTAGAATTGGTGAGGTAGTGGAAATTGTTTCTTAAGCTCATTTGAATAGAGGGAGATCCGCTATCAGGAGGGAGCTGGTCTTGATAGAGAGGGGTGCGGATAATATTGCGGTGAAGCCATCTAAAGATGAGAGAGAGAATAACGCCGCTTGCAATAATCACAGCATTTAACATCATGAGTGAATATTGCCAAGAGTCAATATTTGAAGATAAGGCCCAACTTGTTGCAAGAGAAGAAACGGTTGTGGAAAGGCTTCCTGCAAAGATCGCAGAGAGATTGCCTCCAATCAAAATGAGCACATAGAACCGTTTTGCTGCTTTGACATCAAGGATTTCATTTGCAAATCCCCAGAAAAGCACAGTCATGATGGTTGTTCCCCAAAGTTCTGCCATGACATAAAACGCGGTATAGGTCCAGTTACGAATGATCGCAATGAATCCTTTGAGTCCAATCGGGAGAAGCGTTTCTAAATAGTTTGCAAATTGATGCGGATGAAGAAAATCTCTTAGGGGGTAAATGACAGACGCAAAAAGAGCAAAGAAGCTTAAGAAAAAGGTCATCATGATATAGAACACTTTTTCAGTTGAGTATTTATTCGATAGACGAGTAAAGGCAACTGTCATACAAAGTGCCATGGGTAAAATGACCCACACTTTCATAAACGGCAAAATTTCAGCTCCTGAAGAAGGGGCAGTAATCACCAAAGAGTCTTTAATAATTCTTAGCACATTGTAATTAAAGCAGATAAAGAAAAAGATTGAAATAAGAGGAAGAAACAGCTTGAATTCATGTTGATAAACAGGGAAAAACCATGAGCGGAACCGGCTAAAGCCTTGTGGTTGCTGGGAAGACATAATCTCCTTTTGGCTAATAGGTTTAATCAAGATAAAAGGGTTGTAGCGGGACAAAACACGTAAAATAGTGCAAAATAATTCTTTCACGCAGCTTCATCTCTTGGGTAGATTTGATCAGTGATAGAAATAATCAAGGGGCACAGATTTTTCAGATGCTTTTTCCTATTAAACTTCAGTGAGAATAAAAATATTAGCTGGAACGAGAGTTATTTAGCAAGTAGGTTCTTCAAAAGAATAAAAATATTATTTTGTTTCTTCCTCTCACGGTTTAAGAGGGAGAAAATGAAGAAAAGGCTTCACTATTATCTTGATCTCCAAATCCTGAGGAAGAGAGGTTGGCAAACTGCGCAATTTCCTTACGGAAGGCAAATTGAATGTTTCCGACCGCGCCGTGACGGTTTTTTGCCACAATGAGCTCAGCTGTTCCTGGCTTATCGTAAGGGTCGTAATACTCTCTTCTTAAAAGAAACATGACAAGGTCAGAGTCCTGCTCAATCGATCCACTCTCTCTTAAGTCACTCATCATCGGACGGTGCCCTGTCCGCTCTTCCACTTTCCGAGATAACTGAGACAGGCAAAGGATCGGGATGTTCAGCTCTCTTGCCAGTGTTTTAAGTAGCCTAGAGATTTCAGAAATTTCCATCTGCCGGTTTTCTTGACTTCTTAAATTTCCAGAGCCTGAGAGAAGCTGTAAATAGTCAATCACCAAAAATTCAATGCCATGAGCCTCTCGCATCCGTCTAGCTCTTGCTCTTAAGTCTGTTACTTTGAGTCCTGGAGAGTCGTCAATGAGCATCGAGTGCTTTTGCATCCGGTTAACAGCAGCAACGACCCTTTGAAACTCATGGCCGCTTAAAGAGCCGGTGCGGATTTTTTCTGATTCTACTTCTGCTTGTGAGCAGATGATACGGTGAAGAAGCTGATCGGCTGTCATCTCAAGAGAAAAAATACCAACAGGAAGGTTGTTTTTAAAGCACACATTTTCTGCCATATTGAGGGCAAAAGCAGTTTTTCCCATCGCAGGTCTGGCTGCTAGTATCATTAAGTTAGAAGGGGATAGTCCGTTTAAGAGTTTATCGAGTTCAGAAAAATGGGTGGGAATTCCCGTTGTGATACTTTCTTCTTCCCCTTTAGCTTGAAACTCTTCTTGCTTTGCTTGAAGCTCTTTTAAATAGGGCAGTTTTGAGGGGGATTTAGCTCCAGAGAGAAGGTCTCTAATCGAAGTGCCGCTTGACGTATTAGCTGCTTGACTGATCTGGAAAAATTTTTGCTGCGCTAAATCAAGAGTTGCAGAAACATCATCTGGATCATCAAAGGCTAGCTTTTCAATCGTTTGAGCCGATTGAATCATTCTTCTAAGGAGCGACTTATTCCTAACAAGGTCTGTATACTCTTCAATGTGAGCTGCTGTCCCTGCATACTGCGCAAGTGTGGTGAGATACGCGATATCTCCAACCGCTTTAAGCTGTTTTTTTCTTTTGAGCTCTTCTGCAACAATATGAATATCTGCTGGTTTATCTTGTACAAAGCACTCTTTGAGAACTTGAAAGATGATTTGATGTTCAGAGGTGTAAAAGTCTTTATCGTCTAAAAGGTCAGCCGCGATGTTTAAGCTTCCAATGGAGGTTAACATGCACCCCAGAACGATCATTTCCGATTCTTTAGAGTAAGGGGGGACTTTTAATCCAACAGATGCATGCATACGCTTAAAATAATAACCAAGAATTTTTTTAGTTTATCAAAAGAAAACGGAAAGAGTGGGATTTGAACCCACGGTACCCGTGAGGGTACGCGTCCTTAGCAGGGACGTGCCTTCGGCCACTCAGCCATCTTTCCAAAAAGATTGAAAAGGAACATATTACCCCTTGGAGGGGTATTCGTCAATGATTGGATACAAAAAATATAAAACTCTTCCCTTCTAGCTAGCTGATGAAGAGTGGATAAACGGCCTTCCATTGAACGCATTCCAAAGCGTTGTTTGGACCGACCCATCAGGATTTTGCACAATCAAGTTGTGTACAGGAAGATAAATGAGGGTGATTTTCCGAATGGTGAAGTTTTCTCCAAAGGCGCAGTTTGCCATCTTTTCCACTTGGGTTAAAGAGAAATAAGAGGGAAGCCTTGGAGACTCTTTTAACGGTTTAATGAGAAGTTTTTCCTCTAGCTGCGTTTCAGGAGTGATGCGGAGTTTAGGGTTTTGAAAATGGAGGCGGTAGCTCGATCCATTTTGAATAATGAGTTTTTTCTTGAGGCAACTTGTGATCCACCCTTTCAAGGTTCTTGCATCTACAAATAACCCTTTTAAAAGCTGCTCTTCTGCCACTGATCCGCCTTTAGATGAGAGAAAATGGAGCACTTTAAAATCAAAGTGCGAGGCACTAGCAGAGAGGCAATCTCCAAATCCATGGGTTTTATCCCAATATTTTCCATTTAAAATAGCCTCTCCGTCACTTAAATCCCAAAGTAAAAGAGACTCTTTGGTATACCCTGCTGACGGGGTGTATTTCACTTCCATTAAAGCGTAAGGGTAAAACTCGGTTAAGGGAGCTAGATAGTGAGATTTCCCTTTTGGAAAAAGTTCTCCCCTATGTTTATCCATGAGCTGACTGGCTGTGTATTTCATCTCAAGCGCATGAAATTGCCGGATATCTAAGTGCTCTACAATTTTTGTGGTTACATCAGGGTAGTGATTGGAGAGAAACCAAAAACCGTAAACGCCTAAGGCTAAAGTAAGAAGTGTGGACAAAAGTCTGATCATAATATTTTCATTTTTTTATCAATTAAGAGAAAAAGCATACCACGAAGGGCTCTCAAAATGCACCTATTCTTGTCACTTACTTACTTGGCACCCCCCGCCTTGTTTTAAATCTCAATGACGTGGGAGCGTCTCTTTAGAAAGAAGGCTCTCTTCTCTTTTTTCCATGTGAATGCGGGAATAATCAAAGGCGCCGTTAGGAAGAAGGGGAGGAAAATGGACATAATCTTTAGCCAGGAAAGAAAATTGCCAGTGGTAAACCGGGGCAATGGGCATCTCTTCCATAATTAAAGATTCTGCTTCTTGTAAGAGCTCTACGCGCTGATCTGAGGGCATCACCTGACTTGACTCTTCAAGAAGATCGGTATACTCTTTGTTTTCCCACCCTGTGTAATTTTTATAATTATTTTTAGAGTTAAACCTTTCTAAGATGCTCATCGGATCGCTATATTGCGCCACCCAAAACGATTGAGCGAGATCATAAGAGAGCGTGGTTAAATTTTCGATATGCACTTGATGCTCGAGATTATGCAAATCAATTTGAATGCCTAAAGTATGCATCCATTGATCTTGCAGCACTTGAGCAAGCTTTCGGTTTAGCTCAGAAAATGTATAGTTGAGCATCACCTTAGGAAAATCTTTTAAGGAAATACCCAGCTCCTTCAGTCCTAAAGAGAGGTGATACTTTGCTTTTTGCGTGTCGTGATCTTGAAAACAAGAAGACCGTCTATTTGGCATAAAGGCAGGAGGGATAATTCCTGTTGCAGCGATTTCATTGAGCTGAGTGACATTTTGGGTGATCTGCTGCCGGTTAATCGCATAGCTAAACGCTTTACGGATATTGATGTTATTAAACGGATACTTTGTCGTATTGAAGGTGATCACCGTAGTAGCAGGAGCTGCAACGGTATGCAAAAGCCCTTTTTTATGGTAGTAGGAGGCGGCATCAGAAGAAATGGGAGAAAGCCCGGCTCCTAAAATATCGAGATCTCCATTTTCATACAAATTGAGCGCCGTATTTTCATCAGAAATCATACTGATTTTAAGGCCATCTAGATGAATACTTGACGCATCCCAATAATGCTCATTTTTATCTAAATTGATTTTTTTATGGTGTTTCCACGTTTTGAGGGCAAAAGGGCCGTTAGAGATAAATTGCGAAGAGGTTTGATTCATCCACTCACCGCTTGCTTGATCAAGCGTGTGTTTCACAGGGAAAAACGCGCAATACGCTACAAGTTTAAGAAAATAAGGCGTTGGCTTTTCAAGTGTGACAACAAGCGTTTTAGCATTTTCTGATACAATGCCTATTTCACTCACTGTTACTTCTCCAAGTTTGGCTTTTTTAGCATTTTTAATCGGATAAAAAAGATGCGCGCTTGGTGTGGGAAAATCTGGAGAGAGAAGCGTTTTCCAAGAGTGCTCAAAATCTTGAGCTGTCACTGCTGTTCCATCTGACCAAACAGCATCTCTTAAATGAAACGTGTAGATAAGTCCATCTTCAGAAATATCGATTTTTTGTGCTTGAGCTGGCATTAGTGAGGCGTCGTTACTGAGCCTTAAAAGCCCTTCAAAGAGCAAATAGTGCATTGCAGAGCCAATGTAATCTCTTCCTCTTCTAGGGTCTAAAGAGTGAGGTTCATGGGCAATATTTAGCCGTAATATTTGCTTAGATTCAGGCTGAGAAGAAGAGCTACATCCCATAAGTCCTACAAGAAGCCCTACAAGCGTTAGCAAGAAGAAATAGCTTTTTTTCCCCTTTGAAATTAGATTTACATTAAATATTTTCACTTACCATCTCACTACAGTGATGGGGCGATCATAATTCAAAGCTCGTTATATGAGAAGTGTTTTTGAAAATTTTTGGCCAATTACCCAGGTAAAAGGCTAAGATAAAGTGCTTAAAAAAGAAGTCCTTATTCACGGATGAGGGCACAAAACTTATGCGTATAAGGCTATAACTAAAGTGTTACTGCATTGTTTCTAGATGGTTAAAAGGTAGCCATACACAGAAAAGAAGAGGACATTTTCAACCCGGGTCATCTGACTTTTTTTCTTTAAAAAGCCAGCGTACGGCCTCTAGATCAGGAGGATTTTGAGAAAGGAAGTAGCGCCCTTGCCAGCTTTGTGTTTTAAGAGCTGATGGACTAGTAGGTTTTACCCAAGGAGCATAAACTCTAAAGGCACCTTTGCCTCTTTTGTGCTGATTTCCCATAATGCCTTGATCTATTAACACCTTTCTATCAAACACAAATTGCCCCCTATTGAGATGATCACTCACGCTAACGACAATAAATTCTAATGCGTCATGAGTTTGAAAAGGGACATAAGAGGCTCCTTTATGAGATCTTTGCCATACTGTCACAAAATGCCCAGCTTTTTTAGGGGTTGCTTTAGCAACCCGGAAAACAACTTGTTGTTCATTAAGCTCTAACCTACACGCTCCGTAGTCCTTACCTTCCTTTTCTTGATAAGCATTTGTCACCCTCATTCCAGCTGGCTGATATAAAGTGGTTATCGCATGAAATAATTCTTGAGGTAGGTCATCAAAGGCGTGATCTAGAGCACATTTTTTTGTAGGGATATCATAAGAGTCATCTTCTAGAGCGCGCTTTTTTTCCTGATTTTTATTCATGTGACTTAAGGGTATACCGTTTTGATTTAGAGTAGAGGAGATAGGATAGCTCATCTAGATGCCTTCTTGTGAGATTCAGTTTGAGAATAAGGAATCATATTTTATATCGCAATGTAAGCCTCTTTTTTAAAAACTTACGTCATGAAAAAGTCCATTTAAGTTCTTGTTTAGAGCTCACGGCTCCTAATTTTTATAAAAAAAGAGATCTCAAGCGCTTTTCGAGAATAGGCCTCTTCACATCACAGGCTTTTCTCGGCGCTCTATTTTCTTTGCAAGTTTAGAAAATGCACACTTTTTCTTCCCTATTTTCAATAACTTCTATAATAAATAATTTTAAAGTGCATTTTAATTTTCCGCCTGTATTTTAATAGAGAGGGTGAATATGAAATTTCTAGTCCTACTTTGCATAAGCCTTGCCATCACATTAGATGCAAATGCCCCAAGAGAGCAGCTCACCTTGACAGATGTCAGAGACTGTATGGAAGAGATGTTTAGCTTGCATGTGGAGACGCATGAGATGACGCCCTCTCTTGCCAAACGGTCCATGCACAATTTTATTGAGCAGTTTGATCCGCAGAAAATGTATTTAACAGAATCAGAAGTAAGACCCTTTCTTCAGCTCTCCTCTTTTATGACCGAGCAACTGATTGATAGCTATTTTGCCGATGAATTCCCTGAATTTATCATGTTAAATACGCGCATGATTAAAGCGATTGAAAGGTCCCGTGTGTGGCGTAAGCAGTTTTATGAAGAGTTTATGCAAAAAGGAGAAGCTTTGAGGATTGTTATTCCCTCTGAAAGAGCATCTCACTTTGCCACCTCTTTGGAAGAGCTAAGAGAGAGGTTTCGCTCTGAGCTCTTTCGTTTATTTATGCTGGAAAACAGGCAACAAAGTACAAGTTACTGGACACAGGACCGCAAAAGGTCAGCATGTCTCTTATTTGAAAAGAGGTTTCATCAGTATGAAAACAGCTATTTACTCACAGGAGAGGGAGAAGAGCACCATTTTGCTATGCATCTTTTAAAAGCCATGGCAAGAGGGCTTGATGCACATACAGCCTACTTTACCCCTGCTGAGGCGTATGAAATGCGGTCGTCACTCGAAAAGCAATTTGAAGGGGTAGGAGTTGTTTTAAGAGAGGGGTTAGACGGCGTTGAGATTACGGATTTAATCAAAGGGGGACCAGCTGCTCGATCCGGACAAATAGAGATGGGAGATCTCATTGTTGAAATCAATGGCAGACCTCTTATGGGAAGCTCTTATCAAGATGTGTTATCTCTCATGAAAGGAAATGGGAGAAGAGAAATCACTCTTTGTCTTAAAAGAAGAGGTCCTAATACGGATTCTTATATCCAGGTGTCTTTGATGAGAGAGAAAATGGCGATGAATGAAGAGAGAGTCTCTTATTCAGTAGAGCCTTTTGGGTATGGTATCATTGGAAAAATTACGCTTCCCTCCTTTTACGAAGGGTCTTCGTTTTCTAGCTGTGATGCCGATATTAAAGAGGCGCTTCGCAGCATCAAAAAGCAAGGAGAGCTCCTTGGCCTTGTGATTGATTTAAGAGGGAACTTAGGAGGCTTTTTAAGTCAGGCTGTTAAAGTAGCTAGCACCTTTATGACAAGCGGCGTTGTGGCCATTTCTAAGTATGCCCAAGGGGAAATTCAATATTTAAGGAATATCGATCCTAGAGTGTATTACCAAGGCCCTCTTGTTCTACTCACCTCTAAGATGTCAGCTTCTGCTGCAGAAATTGTGGCTCAAGCGCTTCAAGATTACGGTATCGCAGTTGTGGTAGGAGATCCAAGAACCTATGGTAAAGGGTCCATTCAATATCAAACAATTACAGATCCAAAAGCAAGCTCTTTTTTTAAAGTGACAGTGGGTAAGTATTACACCGTCTCTGGAAGATCTACGCAAATTGAAGGGGTTGAGACAGATATTCATGTTCCCACAAAGTACGCCTCGTATTTGATTGGAGAAAAGTACTTGCAATATGCGCTCAAAAATGATCAAATGGCTCCAGCTTATAGTGACAAGCTTGTGGATGTTGACGGATCAACGAAAAAATGGTTTCAACAGAACTATCTCCCTTTTCTCCAAAAGAAAGAGTCTAAGTGGACGCAGATGGTTCCTCTTCTTAAGAAAAATAGTGACTACAGGGTCAGCCACAGCCAAGATTATCAAAAATTTTTAAAAGAGCCTCTCAAGGAAAATCCGTTATTTGATTTACCTCTAGAAGAAGCTGTGAACATTGTTAAGGATATGGTGTACCTTGCTCATGAAACAAAAACAGATCATTCTAGGAGTTGATCCCGGCTCTCTCATTACAGGATATGGGCTCATTGAAGTGAGTCAAGAAGGGATTAAACCGCTTGATTTTGGAGCGATTAGACCCCCAAAACTTGCTTTAAAGCAAGAGAGGTACTTAGTGATTTTTAACTCCATTGAGCAGCTCATCTTGCAATTTAAACCAGAGTCAGTGGCTGTAGAGACGCAGTTTGTGTATAAAAATGTGCAAAGCGCTCTTAAGCTTGGGATGGCGTGTGCAGCTGTTCTCATTGCAGCTGCAAGACATAAAGTCTCTGTGTTTGAATACGCCCCTAAAAGAGTGAAACAATCTGTTGTGGGAGAGGGAAGCGCTAGTAAAGAGCAGGTGCAGAAAATGGTTCAAATGCACTTAAGTCTTAAAGAGCCTCCTATGCCCTTTGATGCCTCTGATGCTCTTGCGATTGCTCTTTGTCACGCTTATTATAAGGATACCGTTCATGTTTGAATTTTTAAGAGGAATAGTTGTTGAAGCAGCTCCTACTAAAGTGGTGCTAGATGTGGGAAATATTGGATACGGAGTCCATATTTCTTTAAGAACCTATGAAAAAATACCTGCTTTAAAAGAGGTGATCACGCTCCATGTGACACTCATTGTTAAAGAAGATGAACATGCGCTGTATGGATTTATTTCTCCTCAAGAAAAAATGCTGTTTCAGCAGCTCATCACAGTAAGTGGTATTGGTCCAAAAACAGCTCTTTCTATTTTAGGACATATTGAAATGGGAGATTTTCAAACAGCTATTATGCAAGCTAATGTCCCACTACTTTCTAAAGTGCCAGGTATTGGGTTAAAAACAGCGCAAAGGCTTATCTTAGAGTTAAAAGATAAAATGCATAAGATGAGTAAAAGTGATATTATTCCTTCTGCCTTAGATGCCCCATCATCGCATTTAAATGACGCAGTGTCAGCGTTGATTCATTTAGGGTATCATCCAGCTGAGGCGCAAAAACGGGTGAAAAAAGTGATCAGCACATTGCCAGAGAATTTCTCTCTTTCCGATCTCATTTCTTTAGCCCTAAGTGCTTCATAAATTACGATGAGATTGGATTTAAGACCCTCTTTTCAGGTATTATCTTGCACCAATGACACATTTTAATCATAGACCCTACGTTGTAGGAGAAACCGTTGCAGCGATTGCAACGCCGCCAGGAGAGGGAGGCGTTGCGATCATCCGTATTTCAGGGGATCAAGCTATTTCCATTGTAGAAAAAGTTTATAAAGGCCCTATCCGTTCATACAAAAGCCATACGATGCATTTAGGCGCTATCTTAAGTCAAGATGGATCCCTCATTGATGAGGTGATGGCTGTTGTAATGAAGGCTCCTAAATCGTATACAGGAGAAGAGACCGTTGAAATTCATTGCCATGGGGGAAGCCTCATCTCAAAATCTGTGCTAGAAAGGATTTTAGAAGTAGGAGCAAGAGCGGCTCTTCCTGGAGAATTTACGTTTAAGGCGTACATGAATGGAAAAATAGATCTGGCTCAAGCAGAAGCTGTTCAAACCCTCATTTCAGCGAAAAACACCCTAGCTCTTCATGCAGCAGAAAATCAGCTTCAAGGAAAACTCTCTCAGGCCATTGAACAGTTTCAAACAAGACTTTTTGATATTGCAGCGATTTTAGAAGCGTGGGTCGATTTTCCAGAAGAGGGGCTTGAATTTGCCTCTTTTGAAGAGGTGACTTCTTCCTTAGAAGAGATTAAAAAAGATATGCAGCGTCTTGCTCAAACCTTTGAAGAGGGAAGGGTTTTAGAAGAAGGGATTAAATTGTGTCTTTCCGGAGTGCCAAATGTGGGGAAATCATCTCTAATGAACGCTCTTTTAGGAAAAGAACGAGCTATTGTTACAGAGATTGCAGGCACAACAAGAGATCTTTTAGATGCTGATTTAAAGCTCGGCGGTCTGCATTTTCAGCTGATGGATACAGCAGGGATTAGAGAGGCAGAGGAACGGATTGAACAAGAGGGGATTAGAAGGTCAATAGAGGCGTTTCAAGAGTCTGATATCATTTTAATCGTCTTAGATGCCACTCAAGGAATAAGAGAGGAAGATGCAGACATTTTAAGGCAGATGGATTTAGAGAAGACTGTTGTCATCTGGAATAAAATCGATCTTCCCTCTTCTCATACGCAGCCTTTAGGATCCATTGGCATTTCTGCCAAAGAGCGCACCGGCATAGACCTCTTAAAAGAGGCCATTCTTGCAAAAATTTGGAAAAGAGGCGCTCCTTCCAAAGATGAAATTGTGATCACAAGTTTAAGACATAAGCAGTCACTTGAACAAGCCACAGGTTATCTTACCCAGGTGATTGAGGGATTTAAGGGAGGGGTTTCTCCGGAGTTTTTATCCGCAGATATGAGAAGCACTCTTTTAGAACTGGGAACGATCATTGGAAAAGATATGACAGAAGAGATCTTAAGTGCCATCTTCTCTAAATTTTGTGTGGGGAAATGAAAAAAACAGCAAAAGATATTCAAGTGATTTTAGAGCACTATTTTCCAGATCCCAAGCCGCCTCTTACACATTTTGATCCTTATACACTCCTCATTGCGGTCGTGTTATCAGCCCGTAATACCGATGCTAAGGTGAATCAAGTGACTCCTCATCTCTTTAAAAAAGCAAAAACACCTGAAGAGATGGTGAGGCTAACTGTTGAAGAGATTAGAGATATCATCCGGCCTTGCGGTCTTTCCCCCACAAAGGCGAAAAATATTTGGAAGCTCTCTCAAATCCTTCTTGAAGAGTATGAAGGAGAGGTTCCGCAGTCATTTGAAGCGTTAGAGAGCCTTCCCGGGGTGGGGCATAAAACAGCCTCTGTTGTGATGGCGCAGGCGTTTCATATCCCCGCCTTTCCAGTAGATACCCATATTATCCGCTCAGCAAAAAGATGGGGGCTAAGTTCTGCAAAAACAGCTGAGAAGATTGAAATGGATTTAAAAAAGATCTTCTTAAAAAAAGATTGGATTAAGCTCCATTTACAAATCATCTACTTTGCTAGAGAGTTTTGTCCTGCAAGGGGGCATCATGTGAACTGCCCCATTTGTCACCTAAGTGAGATACCCATGGGCTCTCCGAATCTCCCAGATATTTCCATTCCTTGAGAGGACGCCTCTACTAAATCTGCCTCAAATTGAATGGTATTTTTTTCAAAGAGGAGAATGAGTGAGGACCCTCCAAAGGAAAAATACCCTTTTTCATCTCCTTTATGATAGAAGGTGTAAGGGGAAAAGGTTTGATGAATGGTTCCGACATTTGTTGCTCCAATCTCAAGATACAATATCACTCCAAAATGGACCGATTCAAACGGGGTGATCACCCGTTTATTTTCTGCAAGAATAGAGGGTCTACTTTGCAGGGCTAACGGATTGACAGAGAAGAGGGGGCCATTGATGGGACGGGACTGGAGAGGTGTGCCATCACAGGGGAAGTGAAACCTGTGATAGTCAGGAGGGGAGAGCCTGGCAATAAGAAGAGACCCTTCTTCATATGTTTTTGCAAGCACAGGATCTTTAATCAGAGAAGAGATGGAAAAAGGCCTTCCTTTTACGAAAAACTTTAAAGAGTGAGAAGCTTTAGGAAAAACAAGATATTTTCCATCGGCTGGGAGTACGGCAACACGGGAGCTTGGGTGAAGAGGTCTAGAATTTTTTTTAAGTTTCCGGATAAAAAAGTCATTAAAGGTTTTAAAGGTGTGAGGAGCGTCTTGAAACTCCTCTATATTGACAGCATATTGCTGAATAAAAGGAGTAATTTTACGCCGGCTCCACTTTGTATTTTGTAATTTGCCATAGAGCTTTGAGACAAGAGATGAGTGAGTGATTAAAGGACGCAATAACCTAATCACACCTCTTAACAGAAAGTGGGGTCTATAGAAAAGGCGAACTAAAAACCCTTTGTAGACTTTTTCAATCTTTTTTTCCTGAGTGTTTCTGTCGGTATAATAGATGTGGGGCATAGTTAATTATTCCTTAACGCAAACTTCAAGGGGAAAAAACAGTTTGATTATAGAGGTTTAAAAGGGGTTTGGAAAGAAAAATGATGCCTAAGATCATAGGCATGTTTTGCTCATTTTATCTAAAGCTGGTATGGTGGGTAGAAAAGTCAATCAGTTGCGCTTTAACCCGCTTGTAAGAAAGTAGAAATCATCATGTTAACTATATTTAGATATCTTTTTGGAACCCAACAGACACGGATGCTCAGTCGTTATCAAAAACTTGTTAAAGAAGTCAATTCTCAAGAAAAAAAACTGCAGTCTTTAACAGATGATCAGCTTAAAGCAAAAACAGCAGAATTTCGGCAAAGACTAAAAGATGGAGCACCACTTGATGATCTTCTTCCTGAAGCGTATGCGGTGGTAAAAGAGGCTTGTAGACGGCTTTGCGGCATAGAGATGCATGTCTCGGGGTATGATCAAAAATGGGATATGATTCCTTATGATGTCCAAATTTTAGGAGGTATTGCCCTTCATCACGGCTCCATTGCAGAAATGCAAACAGGAGAAGGGAAGACCCTTACTGCTGCGATGCCCCTATATCTTAACGCCCTCACTGGAAAACCGGTTCATCTTGTCACCGTGAATGACTATCTTGCGCAAAGGGACTGTGAGTGGATTGGATCGGTGTTTAGATGGCTGGGGATGACAGTTAAATCTCTTACAAATGCGACGCCTCAATCACTTAGAAAAGAGGTGTATGCAGCAGATATTGTGTATGGAACCGCTTCTGAATTTGGGTTTGATTACTTAAGAGACAACTCCATGGCGCAGCAAGCATCTGATCAATGCCAAAGAGGGCACTATTTTACCATCATTGACGAAGTGGACTCTGTTCTCATTGATGAAGCAAGAACCCCTTTAATCATCTCAGGCCCGGTAGCAAGTTCTCGTCAAATGTATGATGTTTTAGAGCCCCCTGTCTCTGAGCTGATCCGGTTTCAAAGAGATCTTTGCAATAAGCTCGCCACACAGGCAAAAAAAACAGTTGATCAGTTAGATTTTTTGAAGGAAAAAGAGGTTAAACTGTCTAAAGAAGATGAGGCAAGCGCTAAAGCAGCCTTTCGTAAGCTGTGGCTTGTGGGTAAAGGTATGCCCCACAATAAGATCTTAAAGCGGTTAAAAGAAGATCCTAAAGTGCGCTCTTTTGTGGATGAATGGGATATTTACTATTACGGAGAGCAGAATAAGGAAGAGAGAATAGAGGCTCTTTCTGAGCTTTATATCACAGTTGATGAAAGAGGCAATGAATATGAGCTCACTGATAAAGGGATGCACCTTTGGGTAGAGATGAAGCAGTCTGCTAACGACTTTACGATGTTAGATCTAGGAGAAGCTTACGCGCTCATTGATCAAAATACAGCTCTTACAGACGATGAGAAATTAAGCCAAAAGGTGAATTTACGAGAAGAGGATGCACTGCGGAAAGAAAAAGCGCATAACTTAAGGCAGCTGTTAAGAGCGTATCTTCTCATGGAAAAAGATGTCGATTACATCATTCAGGACGGAAAAATTGTCATCATTGATGAAAATACAGGAAGACCGCAACCTGGCCGCAGATTTTCTGATGGCCTTCATCAATCAATTGAAGCTAAAGAAGGCGTTGAGATCCAAGGCGAGACGCAAACCTATGCGACGATTACGCTTCAAAATTACTTTAGGCTGTATGAAAAACTAGCAGGCATGACAGGAACGGCCATGACAGAGGCAAGTGAATTTAAAGAGATTTATAAACTTGATGTTCTCTCCATACCCACCCATAAACCTTCACGCCGGTTTGATTTTGATGATGAAGTGTATATGACAGAGCGGGAAAAATATTTAGCGCTGCTCCAAGAGATTCAAAAGGTACATAGGGAGGGGCGCCCGATCTTAATTGGAACAGAGTCGGTGGATATCTCCGAAAAAATTTCCAGGATCTTAAAGCAAAATAAACTTGAGCATACTGTACTCAATGCGAAAAATCATGCTAAAGAGGCAGAAGTGATTGCTCTTGCTGGAGAAAAAGGGGCGATCATGGTCGCAACGAACATGGCAGGAAGAGGAACAGATATTAAGCTCTCTCCTGATATCTCAGCACTTGGAGGTCTTCATGTCATTGGAACAACAAGACATCAATCTAGACGGATTGATCGGCAGTTAAGAGGAAGATGTGCAAGACAAGGGGACCCTGGAAGCTCCAAATTTTTTATCTCATTTGAAGACTCATTGTTAAGGCTGTTTACCTCCCCCCGTGTGGCGACCTTTTTACATAAGTTCCGTCCTCCTGAAGGAGAGCCGATTTCTGCTAAGGTATTGAATAGGTCAATTGAAACCGCGCAAAAAAGAGTTGAGCAAAGAAACTATCAAATGCGTAAACACACTCTTGAATACGACGATGTGATGAATAAGCAAAGAGCCGAGCTTTATGCATTTCGTAACGATGTGCTCCATACAACTGACATTTTATCTCTTGCCGAAGAGGTGTTAGAAGGACTCTCTATGCAAAAAGTGGCAAGGTTTTTAGGAACTGATAAGCAAGCTTCTATGCAAGGATTAGAATCGCTTACAAATTGGCTCACCACAAACTTCCCTGTCACCTTTGATCTACAAGTAGAAGCTCCTCTAGAAGTGGAAAAACGGGTTACAGAGCAAGTGATAGGAGCGTTTCGTTTAAAAATGGAGCAAGAGCGTAAGAAAATAGATAACATTGAAGCTTTAGTTCAAGGTAAAATGAACCCTTACTCTTCTGATATTCTCGTTGATATCGTGCGGAATATTTTGATCAGGAGCATTGATAAAAAGTGGCAAGAACATCTTCTTATGATTGACTATTTAAAATCCGAGGTGCATTTACGAGTGGTAGGACAAAAAGATCCTCTCATGGAATTTAAGCATGAAGCGTTTGAGCTGTTTAATCACTTAAGTGAAACGCTTAAAGAAGAGATTGCTCACGCTCTTTTTAAATTTCAAATGGTGCTGCCGGAAATCAAGAGCTCAAAAAAAGTCCCTTTAGAAGATAGCTCTTTTCAAGCTCCCTTCCGGGTCAACCTCTCTCTCATGCCTGAAATAGAGTCTTAAACTGAGCAGTCAAAGCACTTAAAAATACAAAGGGTTTAAAGAGAATGCATATCTCTTTAAACCCTTTTTTTATACCGTGTGATGTCCTAAATATTTAGGGGGAAGGTTTTGATGTATGACTTAGCCAGATTATTTGTTCGGACTTTTGAGTCCAAAATAGATGAGAGGCAAAGAGATGATTAACATCAAAAACCAGTAACTAGCGTTCATCTCTAAGTGTAAAATCCCTTGCTCTGAAAAGAAAAACTGCAAGAGTCCAACTGTAAAAAGATTACTTCCTACAACTAACATGGCGGTGGAAGAAAAAGACATTCCCTCTTCTTTACTCTCTTGAACAGGCTCTTCTGAGGGTAAAGAGATCCCTTCTGAAGGGGAGAGAGGTTTTGAGGGGTAAGGGGGATTATAAAGAGCTGCTAGGGGATCTTCTCTTGAAGAAGAAAACGGTTTCATATCACCCTCCATTTGAATGGGAGCAAAGCAATAAGGGCATTGAGAAGATTCATAAGGAATTCTCCCATCACAATTTAGGCACATTTTTTGACGTTCTGCAGACTTCATTTGATTTCCTCTTTATTAATTTTATAACTTTGGGTGTTTTTTTACCTCAACCTTTGATAAAATCACATTTTTAGAAAGGATAGATGCATGACCGAAAAAATGTGTTACGATGTAGTAGTGATAGGATCGGGTCCAGGGGGATATGTTGCCGCGATAAAATCGGCGCAAGCAGGAAAAAAAGTGGCGCTGATTGAAAAGCATCTCTTAGGCGGAACATGTTTAAATGTAGGGTGCATTCCAACTAAAACGTTAATTGCTGGCGTAGAGGCTTTACACGTTGTGAAGCAGGCAGAAAAACTGGGTATTACGATTGGAGAAATCTCAGTTCGCTACGATAAAATGAAAGAGCGTAAAGACGGCGTCATCACAAAAATACGTCAAAGCTTAGAGGGGCTCATTAAGTCGAATAAAATCACGATATTTAAAGGGTTAGCGACATTTACAGATGCCTTTGAAATTAAAGTGAAAGGGGAAGACAACCTCTACATTAAAGGGGAAAAGTTTATTCTAGCAACAGGATCTACACCGGTTGACATTGCCGCATTTCCTTGTGATCATACCCACATCTTTAACTCCACATCCATTTTAGAAATGACAACACTTCCAGAGTCCATGGCCATCATTGGAGGAGGGTATATTGGGTGTGAGTTTGCCTCTTTATATGCAGAGCTTGGCGTTAAAGTCACCATTTTAGAATCGCTTCCCTCTCTTGTGACATCTCTTGGAAAAGATATCTCTCAAACCCTTACCCAAGCGTTTAAGAAAAAAGGGATCGAGATGAAAACAGGAGTCACTGTAAGTCACCTTGAAAAAACTGCGTCTGGAGTGACTGTACACATCCAAGGGCAAGACCCTATTTCTGTAGGGATTGTACTTGTTGCAACCGGAAGGAATGTGAATACAGGCGGTCTTGGATTAGAAATGGCTGGTGTGAAGACATCAGAGAGAGGAGCTATTTTAGTGAATGATAAAATGGAGACCTCTGTTCCTGGGATTTATGCAATTGGAGATGTGACAGGAAAAGTGATGCTAGCTCACGTAGCTTCTCATCAAGGGATTGTGGCTGCAACAAACGCCGTAGGAGGAGATGCCTATATGCATTATGAAGCAGTGCCAGCTGTCATCTTTACCCATCCTGAAATTGCAACAGTGGGGATGACTCTTGAAGAGGCAGCTCAAAAAGGGTATTCTCCACAGCTTGGTAAGTTTCCTTTTCAAGCGCTTGGAAAATCGATTGCAACGCTTGAAACAGAGGGGTTTGCAGCGGTTGTGATTGATCAAAAGACAGGGCAAATTTTAGGGGCTCAAGTAGTCGGGCATAACGCGTCATCTTTAATTGCGGAAATGGCTCTTGCGATCAGTAATGAACTCACCATTGAATGTGTGACAGAGACCATTCACGCTCATCCAACGCTTCCAGAAGCTTGGTTAGAGTCAGGACTCATTGCTCAAAATACACCGATACATTTTCCCCCTAAGATCCTCAAATGATTCTAGAAGATGATGTTTTCAATCCAGCCCCTTTACCTAAGTTAAGAGTCTTAAATCAACTCCCCTCTAATCCTGAAGGGAAAGGGGGAAGGTTTCCCTCGTGGCTGCATAGATCTCTTCCTAAAGGAAAAAGCCTTTCTAAGACGAATCATATCTTAGAAAAATATGGTCTTAATACCGTCTGCGAAGAGGCTAAATGCCCGAATAGACTTCACTGCTTTTCTCATAAAACAGCTACATTTTTAGCTCTTGGAAAAGCGTGTACGCGCAATTGCGGTTTTTGTGATATTGACTTCACGAAAACGCCTCTTGCATTAGAGGCTGATGAACCTGAGAGAATTGCACTCTCGGTTGCAGAACTTGGCCTTAAACACGTCGTGATTACCATGGTGGCAAGAGATGATCTTCCTGATGGTGGGGGAGAGCAGATGGGACAAATCATTCAAGCTGTTAGATTGAAAAATCAAGAGTGTACGATTGAAGTTCTGACCACCGACTTTGAAGGCCGTGTAGAATCGCTTGATCTTGTATTAAACCGCCATCCAGAGGTTTTTAATCATAACATTGAGACAGTAAGACGCATAAGCCCTAGAATCCGTCACAAGGCAACTTATGATACAACACTTAAGATGCTTCAGTATGCTCACGCTTCAAAAAAGGTGTCCTTTGTGAAGTCAGGACTCATGGTGGGGCTTGGAGAGACAGAGAGTGAAGTGTTTGAAACACTGCAAGATTTAAAAAATGCAGGGTGTCAAATTGTCACCATTGGGCAATATCTTCAAGCAGATAAAAGAAAGCTTCTTGTGAAAGAGTTCATCACCCCTCAGCAATTTAAGCGGTATGAAGAGTATGGATACTTGATTGGAATACCTCAGATGTATGCAGGCCCTTTTGTGAGGTCATCGTTTAACGCGCATGAAATCAAGCTATTAGCTGGGGAAAAAATGGCTCTAATAGAGCCTTAATGTTCAATCACTGCCCGGTCAAAATCAATGAGGAGTAAAGAGTTCACCGATATGTTTTTAACATATGGCTGTTGCAGATAGAAAATGGTCATCTCTGTCACAGGAATAGAGGGCATTTCATTTAAGAACACTTTCTCTGCAGCGCACACATTTTTCCACTTATCTTCTTCAGAAATCGCGCTATAAGAACTTGTTGTATAGTGGATAAAGTCTTTATTCTCCCACCCTGTATAGTTAGGCTGTACATTTTTCAGCTTAAAAATCTCTAAGGTGTTAGAAGGGTCGTTATGCTGAACTACCCAACCTGACCACACAATTTGAAAGTCTTGATCATAAAATTTTCGAACCAGGATCGGGCCATCGACATTTTCAATTTTGACTCTAATCCCTAGCTGCTCTTCCCACATCTGTTGAATGGCTGCAATGGCTTTTGTAGACGTGCTGTAGTTAATCGTAATAGGAGGAAATTGTTCTAAAGAAACACCTAGTTCTTGGAGCCCAAGAGAGAAAAGGTCTTTTACATTCATAGGAAGAGGTGTTTGCCCAGCTGCAAACGGGCTTCCTTTCTTTAACACTTGAGGAACCAGGCCAACAATAGGAGAGGGATCATCAAGATGCATCACATCTTGCATGAGCATCTTCCTGTCAATGGCGTAAGTGAGCGCCTTTCGAATGTTGACATTATTAAAGGGAAACCTAGTGGTATTAAGAAACATCCACTGTTGCCCAGCGATTTGGCAGGTGTGAAGATTCATGGTTTGTTTCAGCGTTGGAATCGAATCTGTTGGAATGCGGCTAGTAGGTTCTCCTAACCAATCGAGCTCTTTCTTTTCAAACATCAAAAGAGCTGTCGCTTGATCTTTAATGATATAGTAGTGAAGTTGATGCAGCTGAACCGCCGTTGCATTCCAATAACCCTGATTCTTCTCTAAAATAATGCGATCTTGAAATAAATATTTATTTAAGATGAAAGGACCTGAGGATATGATCTTCTTCTCATTCGGAGCAGAAGTTTGCATACTGGGGTGCACAGGTGAGAATATTGAGTTAATCAAAATCTCTAGAAAACGGGGGTTAGGCTCTTCTAAATCGATGATTAAGGTAGCGCTATCTAGGGCTCTAACTCCCAGTTCATCGATGGGGAGCTCCCCTAAAAAGGTCTTTTTGCCGTTTTTTAAATTAAAAAACAAGTTGGTGTTAGCTGAGGCATACGCTGGAGTGAGCGCTGCTTTCCACGTATTTTCAAAATCTTGAGCCGTAATACGGGAGCCATCAGACCAATAACACTCTCTAATTTTAAAGGTGTATTGCTTAAAATCTTTAGACACTTGATAGGATTCAGCCAGCTCCATTTGAGGGATCATCTCTTCATTGAGTCTCACAAGACCCGTAAAGAGCATCCTAACAACTGCCTGGTTATGCATACTGACCCCCTTCCGAGGATCAAAAGAGACAATATCAGTTCCTAAGCTTGTGCGAAGGATTTGCTTGTCTAGCTTTTTCTCTGTAGTTGAAGAGTGACACCCACATAAAGCAAATAGATAGATAAATATTGCGAAAAGTTTCATTTTTATTAGCCTCTAATTGTTAAGCAAATAAAAATTATTGGCAATCATAAAGATGGATATCATACGGTATAGAGTCATAAAGAAGCTGTTTTGAGTGAACTCTTAGGAGTATTTTAGAAGATTAAAAAGAGGTAAGGGGATGAAAGGCTTTTAAATGCATCAAAAAATAGACTTCAGGAAATTCAATAAGTAACAAGAGAGTAATCGTTCTGGTTTAGAGCTTCATGCGTTTAAAATCGCTAAAGGCAGCCCTTTATACATAGGAAAATCCCCCTTCTTTATGACTTAAGAAAGGGGATAACGACTCGTTTAGTTTTCTGTCCAGCCAAGGACATCCCGGATAATAGACCACCGTCTTGTTTGGGTCTTATAAGAAGCAGTTTTTCCAAGCACCCAAATATTAAACTGCTCTTCTGTAAACCCTTCACTTTTTTTCAGCTCAAGCCACGCATCAAGGTAGGTTTGTAGCTTATGACTGCCTTGCGCTGTCATATACCCAAATGTGTCTTTAGCTTTAAGAGATTCTGGAATAATGACGGTAAAATCGGGGTAGTTAGAGCTCCATGAAAGCGACTGAAACTCTCCTCTTAGTAACACATCATTGGGATAATACGTGATGAAGTCTTCGTAGTCATCAATGAAAGCAATCTTTGCAGGAGGGACTAAAGAGTAGGCAATTTTTTCATACGTAGAGCCTCTTTTTACGACAAGCTTCACATGAGGGTGGTGTAAAAGCGCTTCAGGAGAAGCGTAGGCTTTGCGGAGTTTTTTTCTAAGCGTAAAGGCAAGGCGTGATTTTAAATACGGCTGCGTAAAGTGCGCTTTTTCTAATCTCTCTTCGTTAATGCTAATGCATGACATAGCAATATCATAGAGCCCTTGGTTTAAGTCTTTAGCTAAAGAGGAGAGGTTAATGGGAACAAGTTCTAGCTGACATTTTAAATCTTGAGCGAGCGCATACGCTAAGGCAATGTCATACCCTACAACATCTCCTTTTTCGTTATAAAAACAAAACGGGACAGATTCTGGGTTATACCCTACACGGAGTATTCTAGAAGCTAAGATCCTATCGAAGGGATCTTTAGATCTAGGAGGTGGAAGAAGGTCTTGAGGCCCATAAACATGCACTTTAACAGGCTCTGGAAGACTTAAATGATAAATACTTGGAGCTGGATTTGTAATGGGGGGAAGTTTAATCCAGTTTTTAAACGCTCCAATAAAAAGAAACACAGGAAATAGAATCAGAAGAAGATGTTTAGCAATTTTTCCAAATTCAAATTTTAAGAATTTGTGAGAGCTGAGAGCAACTAATAAAGAGAGACTAGAGATTTCTACGACAGATGTGATCGACTGAAATCCAGCTGTAAAGGGAAGCGTTGCCATATACGTATCAATAGCGTTTAAAGGGAGGCCAAGCGTTCCTAATAAGAAGTTAAGAGAATTAATCCAAGATCCCATTCCAATCGATCCTAAGCTTGTTAAAAAGGTAGTGAGAAAGAGTTGGATTTGAGAGTCGCTATTAATCGAGATGTTATAAAATGTTGCAGTAAAAAAGATAAATACAGTGATGAAAAGAGATCCTAGTGGCAGGTTGAAAAGGACAGAGACAATCCCTTGCACCTGATCACTTAGCGTGCTTTCTTTATGATAATAAATCTCAATCTCCCGTTTAATAATTTCGATGAGGAAGGGGAGGGTAACGATGACAAGATTTGTGGTAAAAGCCACTAGCATGATAGGCGCTAAGCTCTTTAGCCATCTGCCAGCTGGTATGTTCGTTAACATCCCGACAATATGCGGTATGATCCATAGGGCTAAAAGGCACATCCCTAAAATGTAGAGAATGAGATAGGTGCCAATTTGTTTAAAGGTAATCAGGTGCATTGAGCCAATGCGATCTGCCATAATCAAAAATGTTCCTAGTGGAGCTAGTCTACTAATCCAACCTGTCATCGTTGTCAAAGCTTTTACTAACGTATCTAATACGCCCATAAACGTTTGCTTTTCCCGGACATGCATAAGAGCAATACCAATCAAGAGCCCAAAGACCACAACTGCTGGAATGAGGTTATTGGCAAGGGCTGCAAAGATGTTAGAGGGGATTAAAAGCTCTGCAAAGTTAATCGATGAGGGCTGAATTTGGGTATAACTTGCGTAATGAACCCCATCTGATTTGGGGAAAAGATAGACGATGAGATAGATGCATAAGATGTTAATGATCCAAAAACAGGTGATAAATAACAGCCCTTTTTGGAGAATATTTTTTGCATGATCAAGAGAGAGTCTTCCGACTCCGTGAATCACAGCACAGATCAAATACGGGATGGTTGTCACTTTTAAAATCATGACATACGCCTCTTCCCAAGGAGCAAAAATGGTGCAAAGATCTCCTAAAAAGATCCCTAGAAATGCGCCGCAAAATGTGGCGATTAACATTTGAAGGTAAAGAGGTCTTCGAAAAAAAGTCATCATAAAAGCCTCTCATAAAAAAGGGTTTAAATGTTTTGGATCCTAGATCCTGGTTTTTGAGGAGGCAAAAATTGCTGCTGCCTCCACGCCTCATACAAAACGATGGCTACGCTATTTGAGAGGTTTAAACATCTTGCCTCTTCTAGCATAGGAATTGTATAAAATTGATCTGGGAATTCTTCTAGCCACTTCGGGGGAAGTCCAGCTGTTTCTGATCCAAAAATCAAATAGTCAGTTGGTTTAAAAGAAATATCTGTATAGGGTTTTGTGGCTTTAGAAGAGAAAAAATAGAAAGAAGAGGGTAAAAGGGGAAGATTGTCTTCAAAGGTATCATCAATGGTGACATTCACCCCTTCCCAGTAATCAAGTCCTGCTCTTTTTAGCCACCTATTCGAGGTTTTAAACCCAAGAGGAGGGACTAAAATGAGAGAAGAGCCAGTACAGGCGCAAGTTCTTACAATATTTCCTGTATTTTGAGGAATCTGAGGTTGATAAAGAACAACTTGCATAGAGTAACTGATATTACCTAATTGCCTGAGAATCTTCAAAAGGGGTAGCAATTTCAGGGCTTCCCTTAAAGATAGGAGAAGAAGAGGGAATTTCCTCTTGAAGAGGAGAGTTGGCTTTAATCACTTCAATATCAAACGTGAGTAAAGAGTTAGGAGGAAGATACCCTTGTGTTCCGTAGCCTAAATCAGGGTGAATGAAAACCGTTCTTTTTTCCCCTTCTTTCATCCCTAAAAGCCCTTTACTAAAGCCGGGGATTGTTTCATCAAGTCTTACAGGTTCAGCTTCTTGGGAGGAGCCAAAAATAGAGCCATCTAGAAATTTTCCGGTATAACGAATAAGAGGTGTAGAGCTTTCATCCACACTAGCTCCTTCTCCTTCATGCGTAATAATATATTGAACTTTGTTTTCCTCTAAAGGATGAACGCCCTTGATTTCTAAGTTTTGATTTAAGAAGTTTTCAGCTTTAGCTAAATTCTCTTGAGACACCTGTTTAAACGCAATCTCTTGAGCTGTTGTAATGGCTTGAATGCATTCTGCTTCACTCATCGGAGGCGCTTTCCCATCAGAGGCATCTTTTAACCCTTGAATCACTTTAGCCATATCAAATCTTAATCCCATGGAATCGAGATTTTTGCCGATTAAATGCCCAAACGCTTCTGAAATTTTTGCGACATCTTTAGAAGAAGATGTTTCTTCCAAAGCATCTGGCTGCGAGGGGTTAGAGACCAAACATGTTACGGAATAGAGCGATAGTGCAAATATGAATTTTTTCATGTAGATCTCCTCATCATCTTTTTTATCTCTTAAGTTACTAGCTTCGCTTCTTTATGTCCAAGTGATTTCCTTAAAATCTGCTCGAATGGCAAGCTCTTGGAGTTGATTAGAAGAAACAGGAGCTGGAGCTTGCATCATGAGATCGCTGCCTTTTTGGGTTTTAGGAAACGCGATCACATCGCGGATATTATCTGTGCCACTTAAGAGCATAATGAGTCTATCTAGCCCAAGAGCTAGCCCCAGGTGAGGGGGCGTGCCGTATTGAAGCGCATTTACAAAAAATCCAAACTTCTCTTCCACTTCTTGAGAAGAGAGGTTTAAAAGGGTAAAAATCTTCTCTTGTAAATCGCTCTCATGAATACGTTGAGAGCCGCCGCCAACTTCATAGCCGTTAATGACGATATCATACGCTTGGGCCCGCACTTTTAAGGGGTCCTCATCAATTAAATGACGATCATCCGGGTGAAGGGCTGTGAAAGGGTGGTGCTCACTTTCTAAACGATTATGCTCTTCATTCCACTTCATCAAAGGGAAATCCACAACCCATAAACAGCTAAACGTGTCACTCTTGATGAGATTAAGCTCTTTAGCAAGGAGCCGTCTTAAGTGATCAAGTCCTTGGTTTACAGAGATAGTATTACCCGCTGCAATGAGAAGGATGTCTCCTACTTCCAGTTGGGCTTTTTCAAAGATTTGAGAAAGTAGCTCAGGAGAGAAAAACTTCCCAATTGGAGATGATATTCCGTCTTGTGTCCGTTTAATCCAAGAGAGCCCTTTGAGGCCAAATTGCTCCACAAAAGAGGTGTACCGCTCTAGTTCTTTACGAGAGAGCGTAGTGCCATTTGCAACTTTAAATGCCTTAATGCAACCCCCTTTTTCAAGCTCACTTAAAAAGATAGAGCATGTAGATGCTTTCACAATGTCATCAAGCCGTATAAACCGCATATCAAATCTAAGGTCTGGCCTATCTGTTCCGTAATATTCAACAGCATCATGATAAGGCATACGGAGAAACGGGGCAGAAATGTCTAATTTTTTATGGTCTTTAAAGAGCTTGATCATCACTGTTTCTACCATATGCATTAAGTCATCAGGATGTGCAAAGCTCATTTCAATATCAACTTGTGTAAACTCCGGTTGCCTATCGGATCTTAAATCTTCATCTCTAAAGCAACTAGCAATCTGAAAATATCTATCCATCCCAGAAACCATGAGAAGCTGCTTAAAGATTTGAGGGGATTGAGGAAGGGCATAGAAATTTCCTGGATAAATCCTTGAAGGGACAAGATAATCCCTTGCTCCTTCAGGAGTGGATTTCCCTAAAATGGGGGTAGAAATTTCGATGAAGTTTTGATCAGAGAGAAAATTCCGAAGAGAGTGCATCACTTGATGCCGAAGGACGAGATTTTTTGCAATTACGCCCCTTCTGATATCTAAATATCTGTATTTTAAACGGAGCTCTTCATTCACATCGATCATCTCATCACTGATGGAAAATGGGGGAGTTTTGGCTTTAGATAAAACAGTAAGAGTCTCTACAGAGATTTCAATGGCTCCTGTTAACATGCGGGTATTATGCATCCCTTCTGCTCTTGGCCTAACAACTCCTGTTACCGAGATCACCCATTCTGATCTTAGCTTAATGGCAGAGTCATAAAGAGAGGGATTTGAAACGGGATCAAAGACAAGCTGAGTGAGTCCAAACCGGTCACGAAGATCCACAAAGAGTAGGCCTCCTAGATCTCGTCTTTTATGGACCCATCCTGAAAGGGTGACAGGAGTCCTGGTGAACGCTTCATTTAACTGTCCGCAGGTGTGAGAAGGTTTGTAATCAGTCATGACTGCTCCGCAATATGATGGGTTAAAAAGGATGCAATTTCACTCCAAGAAATTAGAGAGGAAGATCTATTTTTCATGTCTTTAATTTCAAGAGAGGACGACTTAAGCTCATCATCTCCTACAATGATACAAAATGGGGCATTTAAACTGTTGGCAAGCTGAAGGCCGTGCTGAATTTTTTTTCCTGAAAGATCAAGATCGACTTTCCAGCCAAGGTGTCTCAAAGTTGTCACTTCTTTAAAGCACGCCTCTCTTGCCTCTTTTCCCATTGGAATGAAAAAAAGATCAAGATGAGGAGTCTCAGGAAAAGGAGCTTTTTCTTTATGCATGGTTTGTAAAACTCTTTCTAGTCCTGTTGCAAATCCAACAGAGGGGAGGGCTGGCCCGCCAATGGATTCTAGAAGACCATCATATCTACCACCCGCTCCTATGGTATTTTGAGCTCCAAGGCCATGAGAGATGATTTCAAAGACGGTTTTATTGTAATAATCAAGTCCTCTTACAAGCTTATGATCAATCAGGAAGGGTATTTTTAAAGATGTTAAAAGAGCTTTAACTTTTTCAAAGTGCTCTTTTGCCTCTTCTGAGAGAAAATCTAAGATCGAAGGCGCTCCTTTTAAAATCTCTTTATCTTCTAGGCTTTTAGAATCAAGTATTCTTAAAATATTCTTAGAAAACCTTACTTGACTCTCTTCTGATAAATGATCAAAGTGAGGAAGAAGAAACTGATGGAGTGCTTCTCGGTATCTAGATCTTGTGACTTCATCTCCCACAGAATTTAAATGCACGGTCAGGTTATGAAGGCCAAGTTTTCTATAAATTGCTAAGAGAAAATCGATCATCTCGACATCTTGCTCAGGTGATCCAATCCCTAGAGCTTCAGCGCCAAACTGATGGTGCTGCCGGTATCTTCCAGCTTGCGGTCTTTCATACCGAAACATCGGTCCTATGTAGTAAAGCTTAGAGCATCCAGGAGCTTGATAGAGTTTTTTTTCGCAGTAAGCTCTTAAAGCAGCAGCTGTCCCCTCTGGGCGAAGGGTCATGGATCTATCAGATTTATCATGAAAAGTGTACATTTCTTTAGAGACAATATCAGAGCTTTCTCCCACAGACCGAATGAAGAGGTCTGTATTTTCAAAAATAGGCGTGCGAATCTCTTTAAACCCATAGCTTGAGGAGATAGATCTTAGCACTCCTTCAACGTATTGCCATTTCTCTGATGAGCGCCACAGATCTTCTTCTTTAGACTCATGGGGCACAATATCAAAAAGCCCTTTAGGAATTGTATACTTCATCACATCCTCTTAAAAATAGAATCTCTTCATTCTAAATCCTTCATAGAAACAGAGCAAGGACTTAAAGTGATAAAATCCATTTTTAACTTTTAAAATTAAAGGGCCATTATAGCTTAACAACTTTTCCTAAAACGATCATTTTTATTTTAGTTCCCATCCATCATACGATTGTCTACTGAAGAAGGGGTATCCTCATCATTTCCAAAAAATCATTAAAAATTGACCTAACCTTATGGAGAGGGTGTGGAATGTAGACTGATACAACAGGCTGTATTCAGGCTTACAAGAAACAGTTATTTACGATAAAATGGATCTCTGTGAGTAGAAATTTGATCACATGATAAGAAATATGACATAAGAGCTACATGTAGCCAAACCATTTCAAAAAAACTAGAGACCTTAAGAGGAAATATGCGGCTTATTTTATCAGGTATTTTATTGTTTACCTCTCTTTTTGCCAAAGAGACATTTGTTATTGGAACAACAAGTGGATACGCCCCTTTTGTGAGCTTAACAATAGAGGGGTCTTATGAAGGGTTTGATATTGATATGGCAGAGCTCATTGCAAAGAAGCTGGGTAAGACAGTTGTGATCAAAGACTACGGAAGTATGGCGGGGTTAATGCTCGCTTTAAAGCAGCAGAAAGTAGACGCTCTTCTTTGGGCCATTTCGATAACAAAGGAGAGGCAAGAAGCCATGCATATGATTTATTATCAAGGCGAGAAGATAAGTGAAATCTCACTTCTTTATAAAGGAGATCAAAACTTATCTTATCAAGAATTCATAGATAAGAAGGTAGGCGCCATTTGTGTGGAAGCCGGAACCTTTCAAGAGGCAGCTCTTGTAAAATCTTCTCCTTTTAAACTCAAACAAGTGACCCATATTGCCGATGCCATTTTGGAGCTGAGGTATGGTAAGTGTCAAGGCGTTGCGATTGATAAACCGCTCATTAAAAGGTTTCAAGAGCAATACCCTGAGTTTAAAGTTTTAAGTTTTCCTCTTCCTGAGAGTGAAGCGTCGTTAGGAAATGGCATTTGCATTAAGCATCAAAATACAGCGCTCATTGAGCAAGTGAAAATAGCTGTAGAGGAACTGATCCAAGAAGGCTCTATTGCAAAACTTGAGAAAAAGTGGGGCCTTGAGATTTAAATGGACTCTTTCCAGATGATTAGGGACGCCCTTCCTTTACTTATGAAGGGATCTGTCATGACCCTTCAAATCGCTCTCCTTTCTTTTATCATGAGTCTTGTGATTGGGACTGTGTGCGGAATACTTACCTGCCGGCATTTAAAAATACGGGGGATTTCAGAATGCATTGAAGGAGTGACATTTGTCTTAAGAGCGATTCCTTTTTTTGTGCAGCTTCTTCTCATGTATTTTGTGATTCCTGATGTCCTGAAGATTGATATGACAGCGGTTACAGCATCGATTATCTCACTTGGACTGTGTTCTTCAGGGTATATGACCCAAATCATTAAATCAGGCCTTGATGCTGTTCCTGTATCGCAGTGGGAGTTGACATTTTCTTTAGGGTATACAACCTATCAAAGCCTCCGTTTTGGTATTTTTCCTCAAGCGTTTCTCTCTGTTCTTCCCAACCTTAATAATGAACTTGAGTCACTTCTTAAAAGTACAGCCATTGTCTCTTCGATCGGCGTGCTTGAGCTCACCCGTATGGGGATGAACATCGTCTCAAGAGAGATGGAGCCTGTCCCGATTTACCTCACTGTAGCACTTTTTTATACGGTGATGTCTTTAATGATTAAATGTTTATCCCTATTTTTAGAAAGACGGTTTTTCTATGTTAAAAGTTAAAGAGCTATCTCTTTTTAAGAATAAAACCATACTCTCTCAGGTGTCCTTAGAGATTCCTTTAGGTCAGGTGACTTGTTTCTTAGGAAAAAGTGGGTCTGGAAAAACCTCTCTTTTAAGATGTTTAGCCCAGCTGGAAAAAAGCTATCAAGGAGAAGTGAGTTATGAGGGGAAAAAGATCTCAACTCTTTTATCTCGTGAAAGGGCGCATTTAATGGGATATGTCTCTCAATCGTACCCGCTTTTTCCGCACCTTTCTGTATTTGAAAACTGTTTACAGCCGCTCACTTTACACTGTAAAGGTGTAAAAGAAGATCGTTATATCCAGATTCAAAAGGTGTGTGAGTCTTTAGGCGTGCACGCCTATCTTGATGCTATGCCGCATGAGCTCTCTGGAGGGCAAAGGCAACGCGTAGCCATTGCCCGGGCCCTTTTACTTGAGCCCTTATTTCTCTTACTCGATGAACCCACATCTGCTTTAGATCCAGAAAATACCGATATTTTGATCCATATTTTAACAAGTTTTAAGAAAAAAGGAGGAAGTGTCTTGATCTCCACACAAGATATGGGATTTGCTGCCCGGGTGATGGATCACGCTTTTTTCTTAAGCTTTGGAGAGCTCTCTCATGAATACATTCCGTCTAGAAAGGAAATGTGTCATGATGAACTGTGTGCCTTTTTTTTATAAAAAAATAGACTCTAACATATTTCTTGGATCAAAACGAAAAGAGGTCTCTTTTTTTTCTTCCATACGGTATGATATTTGGGCTATATGAAGTATCAACTTTTAGATAGCGGCTTTGAACAAAAGCTGGAACAGTTTGGCCCTTATGTGTTTTCAAGACCGTGCTCACAGGCCGTATGGGCCCCTTCTTTACCCAAAACAGAGTGGAAAAAAGCTCACGCCTCTTTTACAAGAGAGCCTTCTAACAGATGGACAGGAAAGTCCCTTCCCTCTCACTGGGTGATTGAGCATGAGTCAGTTAAATTTAAACTAGAGCCAACTGATTTTGGACATGTGGGGATGTTTCCAGAGCATGGAGAGCTGTGGAATTGGTTAAGGCCAAGGTTATCTTCTCAATCTAAAATGCTCAACCTTTTTGCCTATACGGGAGGCGCCACCTTTGCAGCAGCTCAGATGGGATCAAGTGTTTGCCATGTGGATGCTTCAAAAACAGCTGTCGCTTGGGCAAGAGAAAACTGCGCACTCAATCATTTAGAAAAAGCTCCTATTCGGTGGATTGTGGATGATGTAGTGAAGTTTTTAACCCGGGAAGTGAAAAGAAAGAGCCTTTATAACGGGATCATTTTAGATCCGCCCACTTTTGGAAGAGGAAACCGCGGAGAGATCTTTAAGATTGAAACGCATCTGGTAGAGATTTTAAAGCTGTGTAGTGAGCTCCTTGCAGATGGGCCCTCGTTTCTCATTCTCTCTTCTCACACTCCAGGATATACACCGCTTGTTTTACACCATCTTTTACAGCAATGTATGGACAATAGAAACGGTGTGCTAGAAAAAGGGGAGCTCACCATTAAAGGTCCTTTAGATCTTCCTTCAGGCACATATGCGAGGTGGCAAGGTGAATAAACTCACAAGTTCTCAAAATATGAGAGTTAAAAACATTTTGCATTTAAGAGAAAAACGGGAAAGAGATAAAACCTCTCTTTTTCTCATTGAAGGGTATAGAGAGATTGAAAGAGCTGTTTCCTCAGGAGTTGTATTTGAGTCGTTTTATTACTGTCCTCCTTTTTTCTTAGGGAGTAATGAAGAGAAGCTAATCGATCAAATCAAGGCGCCTCTTTTTGAACTCTCAGAAGAGCTCTTTAAAAAGGTGTCTTATAGGGACCGCCCTGATGGTCTTTTAGGGGTGGCTTATCAGATGAAAACCACCTTACAAGATTTAAAGCAAAAAGAAAACGCTCTTTATGTGATTGCAGAGGCGATTGAAAAACCCGGGAACCTAGGAACCATCTTAAGATCGTCTGATGCAGTAGGGGCTGACGGGGTGATTGTGTGTGATCGGTGTACAGATATTTATAACCCCAATGTTGTAAGAGCAAGTGTTGGAACGCTTTTTACCCTGCCTGTAATTGAATCTTCAAGTCAAGAGGTGTTCGAGTGGCTCAAAAAAGAAAAGATTCAAACCGTTGCTACAACGCCGTTTGCTTCTTTAAACTACACAGACGCAAACCTCTTATCCTCTGTTGCCATTGTTGTGGGGACAGAGCAGCTTGGTCTTTCTGATTTTTGGCTCAATTCTGCTGATATCAGTGTCAGTATCCCGATGAAAGGGATTGCAGATTCTTTAAACGTCGCAACCGCTACAACCCTCCTTCTTTATGAAGTTCTTAGACAACGCCGCTATTCTATTTTGTGATAATCACGTCCTAGTCGTGGATAAGCCAGCAGACATCGCTACGCAACCAGAACTCGTAGAGATGGCTAAGCTATGGGTAAAAAAAGAGTTTCATAAACCTGGCAGTGTGTTTTTAGAGCCCATTCATAGGTTAGATAAACCCGTGGCTGGAGTGGTGATCTTTGCAAGAACCAGTAAAGCACTTTCCCGGCTGCAAGAAGAGATGCGAGGGCGCAATATCCAAAAGATTTACCATGCGTGGGTTGAAGGATCGCCTCCTTTAGAAAAAGGGGTGCTAAGGCATTTCTTAGAGCATAAAGAGTTTCATGCAGAGGTGTCTCCGCGCGGTAAAGAGTCGATTTTAACCTATGAAAAAGTAGAGAAAAAACCGGGTAAAACGCTTCTTAAAATTGAGCTTCAAACAGGAAGGTATCACCAAATACGGGCGCAAATGCAAGCGATTGGGTGTCCTATATTAGGGGATAAAAAGTATGGCAGTCAGGTTTCTTGGAGTAAAGGTATTGCTCTTTATGCCACATCTGTCTCTTTTACCCATCCTGTTACCAAAGAGCCTCTATATATTAAAAGCTTGCAAGGGCCTCTGCAATTTGAACGGCATTAAGCGCTGCTCCCTTAAGAAGTTGATCCCCTACTACCCATAAATCAAGAGCATTTTCTTGAGAGAGATCTTGACGGATTCTTCCTACAAAAACAGCATCTTGTCCCGACGCATCAACAGGCATCGGAAAACGGTTTTCTTCCCAATTTTCTAAGACCGTTATACCAGGAGATGTGGCCAAGACTGTATACGCCTCTTCAGGAGATATGCCCCTAGTAAATTCTACATTGATAGAAAGAGAGTGAGCGCGCATCACAGGAACTCTTACACAGGTCACCCCCATTTTAAGATGAGGGAGTTGTAAAATTTTCCTGCTCTCTTCCATCACTTTTACCTCTTCTTCATTATATCTCGAAGCGGTCATAGGAGCGTTATGCGGGAAAAGATTAAATGCATAAGGATGAGGAAACACGTTTGAAGAGAAGGGCGTTTGATTAAGAAAAGCTTTTGTCTCTTCTTTAAGATGCTGCATACCTTGATAGCCAGCCCCGCTTGCTGCTTGATAGGTGGACATCACAACTCGTTTTAAAGGAGCACTTTTGTGTAGGGGAAAAAGTGTCATAAGAGCCATTGTCGCTGTGCAATTTGGAGAGGCGATAATACCTTGGTGATGAGAGAGGGCATAAGAGTTAATTTCTGGAATCACTAAGGGCACTACAGGGTCCATACGAAATGCGGAGCTACTATCAATTACTAAACATCCCTGACTCACCGCTTCTTTTGCAAACTGAAGAGAAACAGCACTTCCTGCTGCAAAAAAAGCTAGATCAATCCCTTGAAAGCAAGAAGAAGTGAGCGGTTCAATAGTGATCTCTTTTCCTAGGAAAGAGAAACTTTTCCCTACAGATTGAGAAGAGGCAAAACACTTAAGAGTATGAAAAGGAAACGCTCTTTTTTCTAAAACACTTAAAATGGCTTGTCCTACAGCACCTGTGGAGCCAACAATCGCAATGGTCATATGAGTCCTTATAATGTAGTGATCAAGAGAGAAGGTTTTTAAGTTCTATAAGAAGAAGAGAGCTTAAAAATAGCCACTTGATAGAGCTTTTAAGAGTAAAAGTAGGGACCTTTTCTCTTAAAAGCCCTTTATTTTAACGCCAATTTTGGATTAGTCAATAGATTTTTTCTCATCCATAAATCGTGAAAATTGATATGTATTTATAGTAAGATGAAAATTAAGCTGTCTATAACACCCCTATTTATGAGGTCATTATAAAAATGATAAATTATTTTCAATTTATACAAAAAAGCCCATTGTTAGGATTTTCACAGGTGCAAAGCTTTTCAGAGAGGCTCTTTTTTTGTGCGATCACGGTTAACAAAGTGCGCTCTCTTTCAACCATCTCTCAACTGCAAACACCTTTAAAATCAGCAGAGTCTATTAAAGAGGCAGAAAATTTGATCAATCATCAATCTTATATTCTTAAAGCTAAAGAAGTGATCCGCATGTATCAACTCATGCACTCTGATAATATTGATCATTCTTTAAAAGAAAAGCTAAAACAACGATTTGATGAAAATGCCAAGAGATCAGATGCTAAATTTTATGCTGATCCTAAGCTTGATGCGTACATTGAAGCGCATCAAGGAAAAATTGAGAATATTAAGGCTTTTAATATAAACAACCTTGCCAACCGAGCAAGATTAGGCAAATTAGATGCCAAAACTTCAGCACATATTTTTCAGATAATTGAAGATGAAATGGATGAACTCAATCGTCAAGTATTAGAAGAAAAGAAGACCGGTTTAACAGGATATGAAGGGTTATGGGATTTGGAGATACATACAGGGAATGGAAAGTTCAGCTCATCTTAAGTAAATTGGATTGGGGGCTCCTTAAAATACCCCTCTTTTGAGAGTGAAGCTTGGTTATGAGCTTAAATTCTTTGATGGATAGCAACACATTAGCTTCCTTTCTAAGAACTATGAAAAGGGGTAGAAAAAGAATTTCTCTTGAGTATCTGTTTTCAAAATCCTTAAAAATTTCCCTTCAAAACCTCTTTTTGATGAAGATAGAGAGGAATTAAAAGAAGCCATACGCTTAGAATGTAGGGGAACAAAAAATGTATTCCCGTACAAAAGATTGGGATCCATGATCTCTATAGCGCATTTTAAGGTAAATGACTCAATGGATTTAGAAGCGTACATGCAAAAGGTGATTTCTCAAAAGAGCGTCATGCGATTTTTCTTTTGGGTTTTAAGTCTCCTTTATAAAGCAATTATTTGGGTAAAAAATCAAGCTTACCGCTTCCATTTATTTCCTATTAAAAAAGTGTCTGCTGTTGTGATTAGCATTGGTAATGTTACAGCAGGAGGAACGGGTAAAACACCGCTCACTAGCTATTTAGCAAGGGAGCTCTCTCAAAATTACACTGTTGCTATTTTATCTAGAGGATATGGATCGTCTGCGGGAAGAAGCAAAAAGCCCCTCCGTGTAGTCTCATCGATGAGCGCTCAGGAAGTGGGGGATGAGCCTCTTCTACTCGCAAGACAGCACCCGGCTGTTGCAGTGTGGGTGGGAAAAGATCGCTATCAATCTGCCTTAAGAGCGATTCATGAAGGGGCAGAGATTTTACTTTTAGATGACGGATTTCAACATCAAAGGCTTCATAGAGATTTTAATGTTGTTGTTGTTTCTTCTCACCGCCCTTTTGATAATGAACATTTTTTACCAAGAGGCTATTTAAGAGATTTTCCTTCTCGGTTAAAAGAAGCTACTCTTATTGCGGTGATGGGTAAGCCTTTACTCCCTTTTTTAGAGGCTCCCTCTGTTGTCTTTAAACGGACTTCTCCTCTTTCTTTAGAAGGGAAAAAGGTAGGGGTTTTTTGTGCCATTGCAAATCCTAAGAGATTTGTGCAACAAGTCAAGTTAGTTCATGGCACGGTGTGCGCAGCCTTTTTTAAACCCGATCATGCTGCTTTTTCTTTTAGAGAACTTGCCGCTTTTTTTCAGCAGCACTCTCCTGATTTACTGGTGTGTACAGAGAAAGATCATGTTAAGCTCTCTTTGGAACACGCCTCACTTCCCATTTGCGCTCTTCCTTTAATACTCCATATTCAAGAAGGTAGGGCAAGGTGGGAACAATTCATTCATCAAATTCAACTCCAGGTTCATCATGTCAGAAGAATATCTTGTCGCTCTCCCTAAACTCGGGGAAAGCATTGTCAGTGCTACGGTTGTTCAGTGGTTTAAAAAAGAAGGAGATACCGTCTATCTGGATGAACCTTTACTCGAAGTATCTACAGATAAGGTTAATAGTGAGATTCCCTCACCCACCTCAGGTATTTTAAGAAAAATCACCGCCTTTCCTGATCAAGAAGTGGAAGTGGGAGAGGAGCTAGGAATCATAGAGCCTTCTTCAGAAAAAGGAAAAGATCCTATAGAAGTAGTAGAAAAAAAGGTGATACAAGAGGTGATCACTCCCTCTTGTGCGATGAGAGAGAGCTACTCTCCTGCTCTTTTACGGATTGCAAGAGAAGAAAATATCTCTTTAGAAGAGCTAAGCTCTATCTCTGCAACAGGCCATCAGGGAAGACTCTCTAAAAGAGATTTAGAGCTTTATGTAGAACAAAAAAGATCTGCTATCAAAGCTCCTATGATCAAAGAGGTAGAAGGTGTTGAGCATCTCAAAATGACAGGGATGAGAAAAGCGATTGCAGATAACATGGTGCGCTCATTTTATGAAGCGCCTCACGCCTCTTTAATCACAGAAGTTGATGTCACAGAAATCCTTACCTTTATTCAACAAGAAAAAGAAGCCTTTTTAAAAGAGCACGGCGTAAAACTCACCATGACCTCTTTTGTTGCTAAAGCCATTGCTCAGGCGTTAACAGAATACCCTCTTTTAAACTCTTCTTTAGATCAAGATACCATCTTGATTAAAAGACAGATCAACTTAGGGATTGCAGTTAGTGTGGACCAAGGCATTTTAGTTCCTGTTATTCCTCATGTTCCTCATTTAAAGTTTTCCGAACTTGCCAGATGTATCAGTGATCTTTCTCAAAGAGCAAGACTGAATCAGCTACAACCAGCTGAGGTGAAAGAGGGGACGATTACGCTCACAAATTTTGGAATATCCGGAGTCTTGATGGGTATTCCAATCATCAGATATCCAGAAGTTGCCATCATTGGGATGGGAGCTATTCATAAAAAAGTAGCTGTTCTTGATGATAATACCTTTGGGATTCGTTCTGTCATGCATGTCTCTTTAACCTTTGATCATAGAGTGATTGATGGAATGTATGGATGTGGATTTTTAAACCGGATGAAGTTTTATTTAGAGCAAAAGCCGTCTCTTTAATCCAAGACAAAGCTATGAAGCAAAGGGGATAAGAGTTTAAAAGAAAACTCTTATCCTTTTTTTTAAGCGCCTTCTACAGCTGAATACCCATTTTTTCCATCAAATGTATAAAGATTTTCTGTTTTAATGATGTCATAGCCTAATTGAGTGAGAAACTCCAAAAGGGAGATGAGGTCTTGTTGAGAGAGCGCTCTAAGGGTTTTTTGCAAGAAGCGGTATCTCCACTGTTCAGAGCAAGCAGTTTCTAAATGACCACCTGGCCACACTTTCACGCCTCGATTAGAAATAAGCTCAAGCTTAAAGGGAGAAGAGGGGAGCGATTCTAGTTGATGGATCAATTGATCTGGTAATGTTTCTCTATAGATAAAAACATCGATGCCAACAAGAGTTCTTTGAGTAGATATAGGATGGATAGGGGGCACCCCCATCATTTTTGTTTCTGATTGATAGATCGGAGAGCGCATTTTCTCAGGTTGACTTCCTAAATTTTTTACAACACATCTTGCAAACTCTTTTGTTCCCATACAAACTTGGCTAACAGCTGGGTTAAAAATGTCATAGGTGTGGATGCCATCTTCAATGGTTTTTAACCACGCGTTATGAATAAGAGTTGCAAGGGAAAATTCTTTGAGATAGGCCATCATCATGACAGAAGCTAGGATGAGCCCGGAAGGGTTTGCAATATTTTGATGCGCTCTTTTAGGAGCCGATCCGTGAATGGCTTCAAACATAGCGCTGTGAGCTCCAATATTTGCAGAGGGGGCAAGTCCTACAGATCCTGTCATTTCAGCAGCCACATCAGATAAAATATCGCCATAGAGATTAGGAAGAATAATCACATCAAAACTCTCAGGGGTGGTGGCAAGTTTTGCAGATCCAATGTCTACAATCCAGTGCTCAGAGAGTAAATCAGGGTACTCTTTTGAAATTTCATTAAACACTTGATGAAAAAGTCCATCGGAAAATTTCATAATGTTGTCTTTGGTAAAGACGCTCACCTTTTTACGGCCGTGATGTTTAGCATACTCAAAGCCATACCGAATGATTTTTTCACACCCTTGTCTTGTGATGATTTTATGAGAGACATAGACGTGAGGCGTTTGTCTATACTCAATGCCAGCATAAAGATCTTCTTCATTTTCCCGGATAATCACCACATCCATCAGGGGATGTTTGGTGGCAATATAAGGAGAGTAAGAAACACACGGCCTAATATTAGCATAGAGCCCAAGTGAAGTTCGAATGGTCACATTCAAACTTTTAAAGCCTCCTCCTTGAGGCGTTGTAATGGGAGACTTCAAAAAAGCTTCTGTCTGTTTAAGGGTGTCCCAGGTTTGAGGTTCAATCCCGGAGTAAACCCCTTTTAAATACACTTTTTCTCCCACTTCCACTTCATGAAGTTCAAGATCAGCTCCTGCTTCTTTCAAAATATGTAGTGCGGCGTCCATGATTTCTGGACCGATCCCATCTCCTTTAGAAATCGTAATGGCATGTTTCATCTTTTTCTTCCCCTATGATTTTTTCACATTATCTTCTTCTGACAAAAAAGCCAATCCCCTATCATTAAGAGATCTGATTTTAGGGAGTTTTGTGCTAGAAAAGTTATTCCAACATCAAAAGCAGTCGCTTGCCTACTTTTACGAGAAACTCGATTTACACCAAGCGGAAAAAATCGTTGACCTCTGCTTAAATACCCAAGGATTTATCGTCATCACAGGAGTGGGGAAAAGCGGAATTATTGCAGAGAAGATTGCCATGACACTCATCTCTACAGGAACGAAGGCGCTCTATATTCCTGCGATGAATTTTCTCCATGGAGATATCGGTATTTTATCACAGCACGACTGTTTAGTGATGTTAAGTAAAAGCGGGGAGACGGAAGAGCTTTTAAATCTCATCCCCTTTATCCAAAAGCGGAAAATAAAAACAATCGCTCTTGTCTCAAATTCGCAGAGTAAACTCGCTAAACTCTCTGATTTATCACTCACACTTCCTGTTGATAAGGAGCTTTGCCCTTTTGATTTAGCTCCTACCATATCTGCAGAAGTGCAGCTTCTTTTTGGAGATGTACTCTCTATTGCGCTCATGCAAAAGCGTGGATTTTCTCTCAAAGAGTACGGAGCTAACCACCCTTCAGGAGCCATTGGGAAAAAAGTGACGCTTCAAGTGAAACAGCTCATGCTACCTCTTGAAGAGCTATCTCTTAGCTTTTCTAATCAAAAGGTAAAAGATGTTTTACCAGAGCTTTCTCAAAAAAAGCTAGGCTGCGTTCTTATTATTAACAGGCAGCAACAATTCCAAGGGATTTTTACAGACGGGGACTTACGAAGAGCCCTTGAGCAAAGAGGCCCTGATGTGATGGACACTTCTTTAGAAGCAGTGATGACAAAAGAAGCAATCACCACTCAAAGTGAAGAGCTTGCTTGGGATGCTTTGAAACGGATGCAGAAAAAACCGCATCAATGGATCATGGCGCTTCCTGTTATTCAAGAATCTCGTCTTGTTGGGCTCATCAGAATGCATGATATCATTCATGCAGGGATTTCTTGAGTTTATTTATTATCAAGAGCTTAAGAGCTATTTAAGCCTTTTCTTATCAGGTGAATGCCTTAAATTCACCTCAAAAACACTTGAGACTTAATCAAAAAAACAAGAGAGGCAAAGCTTTAGATCAGCTGTCTTCCCTCTTAACTCTATTCATTAAGGCATGGGTTTTCCTGATTTCTAAAGAGAGAAGGGCTTTATTTTTTCCCTACACAGTTTCTGAAAATACGTAAAACTGTATTCTCGTTTTTTTGAAGAAGTGACAGCTATCCACTCTTTCATAAGGTGCTTACAGGTGATCTTTAGAAGAAGGGGTTTTGATGAAAAAGGAGCTTCTTCAAAAATACTGAAGGGGGCTCTAAAGAGATATAAATATCTTAAATTGTTTATAATGAGTAGCTTATGATGTTTCTAAAATGAGAGGTTCTCTCAAGCACCTTTATAAGAGGGGTCAGGGCAGCAAAACACCTGGCATCTTTTAAGAGGAAATAACCTTCCTTAAATATCCTCATCTTTAGGGCAGTTTGAGATAAATGCGCTCCTAAGAGCCTAAAATCGTTCAAACTTTCCTAAAGTTTTCACCCGCAAACAGACAACTATTTGGTCCTTTGTCAGAAAAAAAGCCCTTTTTTCTTTGTTTCATCACGTTCTTGGAATGTTTTTTTTCGCATTTTTTCGAAAAATGGGCTCAAAAAGAGCTGCATAGAAGAAAGGGTAAACGAAAAAAAATTCGCCCAAAAAAAACTATTTTCCTCTATGAGAAACGGTTTTTTTACGTTTTGTTTTCAGAAAAAGCGTTGCGAAATAAATCCCATCTTTAGTATTGTTATGCTTTCCTCAAAACGACGGTGAGAGAGAAAAGCGAAAGCGAATCGTTTAAGAGCTTGATAAGAGTTCAAAAAACGGTAACTGAAAAAAATCTGATTTAAGCGAAAAGAAAATGATTGCTTAAAAAAGAGAAAATAAAGTAAGCTAGTAGCCATCCTCAAAACGAAGTGCGAGAGAATGTGTAACACGAAGTTGTTACTGATTGTTTAGATAGTGAAGAGAAATGATGTTCAAGCATATATAATAACAAGCTTGTGCGCTTAGAGCGAGAAATCGTTTTAAGTGCCTTTATATTAAATGATTTTTTATAATCAAATTTTCAAATTGAGAATTTGATCTTGGTTCAGATTGAATGCTGACAGCGTGGATGAGGCATGCGAGTCGAACGCTACTACAGGGCAACTTGTAGTGGAGTGGCGGAAGGGTTAGTAATACATGAATAACTTGCCTTAAACCTGGGGATAACGACTGGAAACGGTCGCTAATACCGAATGTGGTCTTTAAGGGATACCTTTTAAGATTAAAGTGGGGGATCGAGTAATCGACCTTGCGGTTAAAGAGAGGTTCATGGGATATCAGCTAGTTGGTGTGGTAATGGCGCACCAAGGCTAAGACGTCTAGGCGGATTGAGAGATTGACCGCCAACATTGGGACTGAGATACTGCCCAGACTCCTACGGGAGGCTGCAGTCGAGAATTTTTCGCAATGGGCGAAAGCCTGACGGAGCGACGCTGTGTGAGTGATGAAGGCCTTCGGGTCGTAAAGCTCTTTTGCTTGGGAACAAGGTGCATTTGTGAATAACAAGTGCGTTTGAGGGTACCAAGAGAAAAAGTACCGGCTAACTACGTGCCAGCAGCTGCGGTAATACGTAGGGTACAAGCATTAATCGGAATTATTGGGCGTAAAGGGTGCGTAGGTGGATTGATAAGTCAGATGTGAAATACCAGAGCTCAACTCTGGTGCTGCATTTGAAACTATCTCTCTAGAGGATTGACGGAGAAAGCGGAATTCCACGTGTAGCGGTGAAATGCGTAGATACGTGGAGGAACACCGGTGGCGAAAGCGGCTTTCTAGTTTATACCTGACACTGAGGCACGAGAGCAAGGGGAGCAAACAGGATTAGATACCCTGGTAGTCCTTGCCGTAAACGATGTGTACTTGATGTAGCTAGGCTCAACCCTAGCTGTGTCGGAGCTAACGCGTTAAGTACACCGCCTGAGGAGTACGCTCGCAAGGGTGAAACTCAAAAGAATTGACGGGGGCCCGCACAAGCAGTGGAGCATGTGGTTTAATTCGATGCAACGCGAAGAACCTTACCTGGGCTCGAAATATAGAGGACGATATCAGAGATGATATTTTCCGTAAGGACTTTTATATAGGTGCTGCATGGCTGTCGTCAGCTCGTGCCGTGAGGTGTTGGGTTAAGTCCCGCAACGAGCGCAACCCTTATCATTAGTTGCCAACACGTAATGGTGGGGACTCTAATGAGACTGCCTAGGTTAACTAGGAGGAAGGTGAGGATGACGTCAAGTCCGCATGGCCTTTATGTCCAGGGCTACACACGTGCTACAATGGTCGGTACAGAGGGCAGCGAGACCGTAAGGTGGAGCAAATCCCAGAAAGCCGATCTCAGTTCAGATTGCGGTCTGCAACTCGACCGCATGAAGTCGGAATTGCTAGTAATGGCGTGTCAGCAACAACGCCGTGAATACGTTCCCGGGCCTTGTACACACCGCCCGTCACATCACGGGAGTTGGTTTTGCCCAAAGTGGCTGACTTAACCGTAAGGAAAGAGGTCACCAAGGTGAGGCTGATGACTGGGATGAAGTCGTAACAAGGTAGCCCTACCGGAAGGTGGGGCTGGATCACCTCCTTTTAAGGACGAAATGGATATGTCAACCCTCCGTTGACACCATTAGGTTGAGCAAGCTTGTTGCTTGTAACATCATTTCCCTTCTCATGTCTAAGCATGAGATGCAATACTAATAAGTATTGATTGTTTTCTTGATAGATTGGATAAGTTTTTAATTAATTATTAAGTATTTTAAAATTTTTATGTTTTAATTACATAAAAGCGCATAATTTCATTGATGTAAATTAGCGCTTGAGGATAATTCACAATATGAACGATTAAGGCGAATAGCAGCTTTCAAAATTTTGATCAAGTTGCTAAGGGCTATTGGTGGATGCCTTGGTATCGATAGGCGAGGAAGGACGCGCAAACCTGCGATAAGTTTCGGGGAGCTGGAAAGAAGCTTTGATCCGGAAATGTCCGAATGGGGGAACCCGGTGAGAGTAATGTCTCATCATTATTATCTGAATACATAGGGTAATAAAGCAAGACCAGCTGAAGTGACACATCTCAGTAAGCTGAGGAAAATAAATCTAGAAGAGATTCCCATAGTAGCGGCGAGCGAAGTGGGAAAAGCCCAAACCAAGAGTTTCGTACTCTTGGGGTTGTAGGGCCTGTCAATATGTGTATCGATGGATCTTAGTTGAATAACCTGAAAAGGTTAGCGAAACAGGGTGATAGCCCCGTCAACGAAAAGTGAAGTGAGCACGATAGGTACCTGAGTAGGACCGGCCACGGGAAATCCGGTCTGAATCTGGGGGGACCACCCTCCAAGGCTAAATACTCATCGATAACCGATAGTGAACCAGTACCGCGAGGGAAAGGTGAAAAGAACCCCTGTTAGGGGAGTGAAATAGAACCTGAAACCAATAGCCTACAAACGGTCGAAGGCCTATGTCCTTTTTAAGGAAACGGCTGACGGCGTGCCTTTTGCATGATGAGCCAGCGAGTTACGTTAAATGGCAAGATTAAGGGACTGAAAACGTTCCGGAGTCGAAGCGAAAGCGAGCGTTAATAGCGCGTTAAGTCATTTGATGTAGACACGAAACCAAGTGATCTATCCATGACCAGGATGAAGCAGGGGTAACACCTTGTGGAGGTCCGAACCAGTAACTGTTGAAAAAGTTTTGGATGAGTTGTGGATAGGGGTGAAAGGCTAATCAAACTTGGAGATATCTTGTTCTCTCCGAAATAACTTTAGGGTTAGCCTTGGTTATGTAAATTCTTGGGGGTAGAGCACTGAATTCACTAGGGGGGCGACAGCCCTACCGAAGGAAATCAAACTCCGAATACCAGGAAGATGAACCAGGAGATAGACTGTGGGGGATAAGCTTCATAGTCAAAAGGGGAACAGCCCAGACCGCCAATTAAGGCCCCAAATTCTATGCTAAGTGGGAAAGGAAGTAAAGTTTCAAAGACAGTTGGGATGTTGGCTTAGAGGCAGCCATCATTTAAAGAGTGCGTAATAGCTCACCAATCTAGAAACTTTGCGCCTATAATATCCGGGACTCGAAGTATAGAGCCGAAATTGCGGATGTGCAACTCTAAGGAGTTGTACGTGGTAGGAGAGCGTTGTATGTGCGATGAAGATATACCGTGAGGAGTGTTGGAGCGCATACAAGTGATAATGCATGGCATGAGTAAACGATAAAGGCAGTGAAAATCTGCCTCGCCGAAAATCTAAGGTTTCCAGGGTAAAGCTCGTCTTCCCTGGGTTAGCCGGTCCCTAAGCCAAGGCGGAAACGCGTAGGTGATGGGAAGCAGGTTAAATATTCCTGCGCCGCCGTAGATGATACGACGGGATGACAAAGTAAGTTAAACGCGCGGACCATTGGATGTGTCCGTTTCAGCATGGAGCTGGTGGCTAGGTAAATCCGGTCACGGAAAGCTTGGTGTTGGACAAGGGGAATCTTCGGAGGAACCGATAGCGTGGCGCGATGCTTTCAAGAAATAATCCCTAGTTTTCGAAGGCGACCGTACCAAAACCGTCACAGGTGGATAGGATGAATATTCTCAGGCGCGCGAGATAACTCTCGTTAAGGAACTCTGCAAATTACCCTCGTAACTTCGGGAGAAGAGGGGCCTGTTGATGTTATTGACTTCGCGTCAAGAAGCGTCGATAGGCCGAAGAGAAATGGCCCAGGCGACTGTTTAACAAAAACACAGCACTATGCAAACTCGTCTAAGAGGAAGTATATGGTGTGATGCCTGCCCAATGCCAAAAGGTCAAAAGGAGATGTCAGCCGCAAGGTGAAGCATTGAATTTAAGCCCCGGTAAACGGCGGCCGTAACTATAACGGTCCTAAGGTAGCGAAATTCCTTGTCGGGTAAGTTCCGACCTGCACGAATGGCGTAATGATGGCCAGGCTGTCTCCACCCGAGACTCAGTGAAATTGAACTCGCTGTGAAGATGCAGTGTACCCGCGGCAAGACGGAAAGACCCCGTGAACCTTTACTATACTCTGATATTGGCTTCTGACTTTTTATATGTAGGATAGCTGGGAGACTGTGAAAGTAGCTCGTTAGGGCTGCTGGAGTCGACGGTGAAATACCAGTTTTAAAAAGTCGGAATTCTAACATCTGTCCCGTGAATCCGGGAGATGGACATTGTCAGACGGGTAGTTTGACTGGGGCGGTATCCTCCCAAAAAGTAACGGAGGAGTCCAAAGCTTCTCTCATCGTGGTTGGCAATCACGAGTTGAGCGTAAAGGTATAAGAGAGGTTAACTGCGAGACCAACAAGTCAAGCAGGTACGAAAGTAGGGCTTAGTGATCCGGCGGTTCAGAATGGAATCGCCGTCGCTTAACGGATAAAAGGTACTCCGGGGATAACAGGCTGATACCGCCCAAGAGTTCATATCGACGGCGGTGTTTGGCACCTCGATGTCGGCTCATCACATCCTGGGGCTGAAGTAGGTCCCAAGGGTATGGCTGTTCGCCATTTAAAGTGGTACGCGAGCTGGGTTTAGAACGTCGTGAGACAGTTCGGTCCCTATCTGCCGTGGGCGTAGGATACTTGAGAAGAGCTGCTTCTAGTACGAGAGGACCGAAGTGGACGAACCAATGGTGTGCTGGTTGTACTGCCAAGTGCATAGCCAGGTAGCTATGTTCGGAAAGGATAAGCGTTGAAAGCATCTAAACGCCAAGCCTCCTTCAAGATAAGGTATCCCAATTAGACCCCCGGAAGACTACCGGGTTGATAGGTTGGATGTGTAAGCGTAGTAATACGTTGAGCTAACCAATACTAATAGGTCGATTGACTTGATCTTTCTTTTTATTGTCGGCTTTACCCTTAATACTAAGGGCCAAGTCAATGATAATAAAAAGCTGTAAGCCTAGAATCCAATTCAATTGTGATTAATCTTACAAGCGCTATTTTATATCAATGAAAACTTATCCAACATTTTTTCTGGTGACTATAGAGAGGGGGAAATACCTGATCCCATCCCGAACTCAGAAGTTAAGTCCCTCATCGCCGATGGTACTGTACACGAGAGTATGGTAGAGTAGGTTGTTGCCAGATTTTTTTTCGCCCTAACTTGGAAACAAAGTTAGGGCTTTTTTTTTGTCTTTTTTTATTCTAATTTTAATCATCGTCATTCCTGTTTAAAGAAGCCTTTTTTAAAAGATGGGCATTTGATTTTTATCGGATTTTATTTTTTGATGATGAAACTTATTCATGATTTTTTCTGATGAATAGAGAAAAAAATGCCTAATCTTATCCTAAATTTAAGATGTTTTTAAGTTTTAAACTATTTCTGATGCTATACACAAGAGTGATGCATTAAGTGAGCAGAAAAAAAGCAGTATTTTTATTTTTTATCTTAAATATTCATGGGATTTTATTTTTTTAGATAGGCGCCTTAAAGGCAATTATTTATTGACAAACAAGAGTTTTTACTTAAAAAAGAGGCTTTTATAACTTCTTAGATGGAATTTCTTGATGATTTTGAGAAAAAATGATTTTTTTAATCTTATTTTAGCTCAAAAATGGAGATGTTTTTTTAGGAAAACTTCTTACAGCCGTATCCTATTGCTTATAAAGAAAGAGTTATAAAGTCACCTGAGAGCGCATAAATGAATAGATTTGAAAAAAATAAGCTGAAAAAATGCAATTTATTTTGAGAGAAGAAAAAAAATAGAAGAAAAAGACGAAATAACCTACATTTTTTTATCTTCATAAAAGCAATTTTTGGGGTGTTTTTTTTGACTTTTTTAACATTGTTATTTAACATTATTAATGTGCTGCGAAAAATAGTTTGTCTGAAAGAGAAAAAAGGGGGTTTTTATGTTTGGTGACTTAGTGATTCCTCATTATACATCTAAAAGCATTTTTAACTTTGTAAGATATCCTCATCAAAAAAAGAGCTCACAATCTTTGGATATTAAAACTCTAGGCTCCTGCCACCTTGTTTGTAAACAGTGGGATAAAACTTTAAATGAAATCATGAACTCTCATGATCTTGAAAAAAGAGGACTGCTTATTTTACTGCATGGATTACGTTCTTCCACTCTTTCTTATAGTTTTATCACCCCTTTTAATATAGATGCTTTGAAAATCATTCAACGGATTCCTCTTAATTTTTTTGCACACTTTAAACAAATTGATCTTGGAAATACTCTTGTAAAGCATCTCTCTTATATAGAGCAGCAGTTAAAAAGCTCAAAAGGTATCGCAGGATCTAACTTTAGAGCTTTATATGAACATGTGGAATGTCTTCAGGCAGCTGTATTTAAGGGGCAATATAATACCATTAAACAAAAAGCTGCGCAGTTGATGCTACGGCAACTAAAAGACACTGTGTATGATTCAAGGCATGGAATCCGGTTTTTCTCTCAAGATTTAGCCTTATTTTTAGTAAAAAAATTGCCTCAACAAGCCATAGAAGTGATGATCGAAAGCTTCTCAGGAAATAGGGAAAGAACTTATCTTCTTCTTAAAGGGCTTAGAATAAAAAATGTTCCCTCTAAAAATAAAGATACAGAAAGCGCTGCTATTGAAGAGGAGAATAAACAAATAGCAAGAGAGCTCTATTGTAGCTATGCCTCATTACAGTTTGATCAAATGATTAATGAATTTTTCCTCAACTTAGGAAATGAAATATCTCATCAAAGAAACATATTTTATTCAAAATATCTTAAGGCAAAATTGCACAAAAAACTTTTCTCTAGATCGGAAAAAGTTTCTCGTTTAAATGATCTATTTGCTGAGATGGATTTTTTGATGTATGAGCTTTTTCAAGAAGAAGAAGAGACTGTAGAGCAATTTTCAGGAGAGAAAGTGCTATGGATAGAAGATCAAATCTCTCAGGTTGATCCATCAGAATATCCAAAAAGTGATGCTTTAGAACTACTTAAAAAATTTTCTCAGGACTATGATGCCGGCTCTTTTATTGAAGGGCAGTATCCCCTGAATCAAATGACAGAGCAAGCACTAGAGTTAGAAAGAAAACTTTCTGATCGATTTTCCAAAAAATTAGAAATCGCTAAAAGAATGATCAAAGGATACTCTTTACTGAATCAACCTGAAAAGGCATTTTTGTTTTTTAAGGGACTTAATATCCAAGAACAAGACTTCGTCCATATTAGGCAAGTATCATCAATCATGATCCATTTGATCCAAAAATTTCCTGATTTTCCTGAAAGTGAAAGCCTGAAAAATCTTTTAATTCAAAAAACTCACCGTCACTATTTTTGGTTAAAAGAAGCTGTCCTATTAAAGTTGGCGAGTTTAGAAAATCTTAAGCAAAATCCTTCAGAACTTATACTTCTTGATCAAAAATTAACAATGCTTTCAGATAGAGAGATAGTAAGTTCTTTTCCAAGATTTCAGGCATTATTGATCATGACAGAGATATATGCTCAACTAGAGGAGTATGCGAAGGCCTCTCACTACCTTTCTAGAGCATGGAGAGTGAAATCTTTAATGAATCCAGAGCAGCAATTGAGGGCATCTATCAAATTGATTCAAGTCTTTAAAAAAGGTGCTGTTTTACAAGCAGAAAGCAGCTCGTAACAAACGCTTTTCTTTTGACGATTAAGAGACATGAACAAGAGAAAGAAGAGGGATACTTAGCCCTAAAAAGACTCTTCTTTCTGCTCCTTAAGGCGCTTTAAGGACTCTGTTATAAGAATTTCTCAAGGAGATAGATAACTCTTATCATGAAGCTATTCAAGAAGAGCATACTATCATGCAAAGCTTGAATCTTTAAAGTGACTTAAAAAAAAGAAGAAGAACTAAAGCCAAGCACCTGGAAAAAACCTTCTAGATGGACTAGGAGCAAAAGAGTCTCTTCTATTCTAGCATTTACCAAAGACCCTAAAATCCCTTTGAGTAACCATCAAGAGGAATAAGATATTTTAGATGGTGAAGCTCAAACAAAAAAAACCAGGAATATCTCTGATAACTCTTTTACCGAGTTAGAAGTTGTCTTTCCACAGCCCATAAGCAAAACTAGAATATTAATGAAATCATTATCACTTAACAGGTCCTCCTCAGTTAGCTCTCTAGATTTTTAAGAGCTAGATCATACTCCTATTTATACACAAATGTGTGTGTGGTGGGGCATCTAAATAGTTGCCATTTTTTCTTCGGCGAAAAATAACACATGACTTTTTTGATTCTTGTTTTTAGAATAAATATTTCTTAAGTTGGAAATTATTTATTAAAAAAGGGGTCTATTATGTCTCTTAATAAGCTCATTCCTGATCACATCTATCATCATATCATAGGGCTAGTAAGATATTCTGATCTAAAGCAAGATGTGAAATCTTTAGATGGTAAGACAATATTTAATTGCCGTCTTGTTTGTCAGCAGTGGAATAAGGTCGTTAACCAGTTAATGAATATCCATGATTTAGAAAAAAGAAGCCTATTAATTTTGTTTCAAGGGATACATATAGGATCGCTATCTCCTACAGCATCTTTTAAATTAAATCTTCAACTTTTAAAAATCATCCAGCTTGTTTATCGCGATTTTTTTCCTTTAGTTAAGATAAACCATTTAGAAAATATTCTTTATGAGCTAGATAAGACAAGCCATTTAGAAAATATTTTTTCTCAACATATAAAGCACATGCAAAAATTATTGGCTTTGCCAAATATGAATCAAGATTCTAGAGCGGAATGCTTACAATACTTTATTAAACTTACAGATGCCATCCAATCAAAAGGAACTTATCCTGTGGTAGATAATAAAATGACCTTTTTGACGCTGCCTCAGCACGAAGAAGAAAGAGAGCCTATGAGGATCCTAGGTCATTGTTTTTATAATACAGTGCAGAAATTTTTTCGAGAGGACCTTCTTCAATCACAGATAAAGGAAATGATTGAGAGTTTTTCTCATAAAGAAGAAAGGCTCTATGTATTATTAAAGGGGATTCAAAATACAATGCTCTCTCTTCAAGATTATGAGGGGCTTTCAACTAGGTACCTCCTATATATAGATAGTAACTGTGGCATGTATGATTATGAAAAGCGTGCAGCTCGGGAAGAATATTATCAATATGCAGCGTCTCAAATAGAAGATATTATTAATGAATCGATGCTGGATTTAGGAAAGAGAATTTCTTATCAGAAACAAAATTTAATTTCAGCGCATATTCAACTTGAAACTCTTTCTTTTATGGAAGAGCAGTGCCCAATTAATCAAAAACCTTTTTGGGCAATAGATGTAGAAAATAAATTGTCTCAAGCTTTTGCAAAAGAGCTCAAAGTGATGAAAAGAAGTATTAAAAGCTACTGTCTAATGTATGAACCAGACAAGGCTTTTCAGCTATTTACAAGGGTGAATATTAAGGAAGAGGATTTTTCTTATCTAAAAGAAATCTCCTCAATGATGATTGATCTTATAAAAACATTTCCTGATTTTTCAGAGAGTGAAAATATAAAAAGCCTTTTAGAAAAATACGTTCATCCTGACTATTTTTGGCTTAAAGAAGCGATGTTATTAAGTTTAATAGAAATAGAAAAGCTTAAGCAAGCTCCTTCAGAGTTGACTCTTTTAGAGCAAAAATTAACCCTTCTTTCTGATGAATGGATGAAATCTTCTTTACCTACATTTAAAGCATTATTGATGATGACAGATCTTTACTCTCAGTTAGAAAACTATACAAAAGCTACCCTGTATCTCTCTAAGGCATGGAGAATTTATTCATTAATGGAGAACAATAACAAGTTAAAAGCTTATATTGAACTTATCAAAACAGCAAAAAAATTGCATGAATTAAGCCGGCCTTTAAACTAGATTTTTTTAAAATATTTCGTTATGGAAGAGAAAAAGTGGATGTATAGGATCTGTTTAATATCAATATTTTGAAAAATTAAAGACCTATTTTTCTTTTATTTATTGAGTTAAACGGATAACATTTTTTCACCCAAGTGAGATGTTTATATCACTAGATTAAAAATGCATGCATTCCTTAAGGAGGATAATCATGACCATTCGGCCGCGCTCTTCAAGTTATGAGCATGTACCTAGTCCCGAAATCTCCCTAGAAAATGCTTCATCTTCTATAGCATTAAAGAAAATTAAGCAGTTATCTGCCGAGGCGCCTGAGACAAGTACACCCAGATCTTTTCAAAGACAAGATTTTTTAGAACCTCAAATAAAACAAGATCGTGATTATGCGCTGATGAGTAATCCTGATGTATCTATACGTCAGATAAGGTACATCACGACAAAAAGATGGATTCAAGCAATTGATCATGAACCTCATAATGCAGCTCTCATTTTTAACTACGGGAGAATGCATCCTCTTTTAAAACACGATCAAGAAAGAGGAAGAGATTGCACAAAGGAAGAGCTTTTTGAGCTGACGTGTGATATGAAGTCTTCTCACAAATACATGCAAATGACTCAACAAGAGCTTTATAAACAAGCCATAGAGAAAGGTTTTTCTGATCAACGCCTCCATAAAAATTTAGTTAAAGAATGTATGTTTATTGATTACTCGTCTCTTGGAAAATGTTATTCCCCATCTGGCGTATATCAAGGAACACTTAACTTAACTCCGGTTATCAATAACATGATTAGATTAATCGAACTCAATCCTCATGATGATAGGAATTATGCATTACTTGGAAAGGTGATGAGATATCAGGAAATTCCCAGGCGGCAAAAGAGCCATTCTAACAATGAGAATCAAGAAAAAATCTTATTCCCTTTAGGGATTCAAAAAGAAGAAGAGCTGTATCTTAAAGCGCTTGAACTTAATCCTCGTAATGATGAAGCGTACATAGGACTTGGACTCCTAGCTGAAAAAAATGGGGGTGAAAGAATCCCAGAACCTTATCTTAAGGCGCTTCATCTTAACCCTCATAACTTAGAAGCTGCGATCTTGCTAGCTAGCTGTCAAGGCATCATGGGTCAAGATAAAGACAGAGTCCGACCTATCAGTGACTATACCATCACTTTTCCAGATGGTAGCGTTAAAAATATAGGGACAGTAATTGAAAATGCCGTTCAATACGCTCCGCATTATTTAGCTATTATGCCTCATTGGCATGAGGTAAGAGATCTGACTTTTATGGATCCACAAAAAAATTATTTTTCAATTATTTTAAAAAAGTTCATTGATTCTTCTATTGAGAAGCACATTAAACGCAATACAATAAAATATTTTATAAAATCTATGAAGTGCGCAAGTTATTCCGAATGCTTCCAAGATATTGCAAATTTATTATTTCTTTTAAGTAAAACACATTTAGTTGATAGGTACGAAGATCGAGAATTGATTGAAAATTATTTTAATTCAACGGTTAAATTCGGTCTGTGTTGCGCTAATGGTGCTTCGCTAAACGCAGAATTTTTACAAGCCCACTTTCCTAATGATAAAAAAGCCCTTAAAGAACTTAATCCCTTTTTTATAGAAGGGATTGAGGGAGGCTGGCAGTATTTTCCTCATGCATATTACCATTTAGGAGCGTTTATATCACCTCATGAGACAATTAAGATTGGTGGGCAGTATTTTACACAGCAGGAGCTCTATTTTGAGGCTGCAAGCGAAGTCTATCACATGGAATATCGACGTCCACCAAGTTACTACTATCCACTTGATATTGTGGCAAAAATATTGGGCCACTATGCTCTAACCTTAAAAGAGGAAGATAATGGGAAAGAAGAGATAGAGCAATATGATGTCACATCTTTCAAAAGAAAAGATACCACTTCTTTAACAAAGAAAAATTTGTATCTAAAATCTTTATCCATTGCTTCGCAATCTGCATGGCCCTATTTTTATCTGGGAAAAGAGTTTAAAAATCCTATAGAGATCCAAGGAAAACTATTTAACTCAGCTCAAGAGTTATTTTTAGAAGCTCTTAATGTAGATCGGTATCATGCAGATACCTATCACCATCTAGGTAATCTCTTATCTTCAGAAGAGAGCATCACTTTACAAAGCAGAGTCACACTCACGTGTCAGCAGCTTTACACAAGAGCCATTCAGTTAGGTACCCGGGCACCAGATGCTTATTTCCAAGCTGCAAAGCTGATGAAAAAGGGTCAAGCTATCCTTCTATTCGATGGATTTACCTATCTATCTAAGATCGATCTACTTTTTAAAGCGTTCTCTCTGGATCTTACATCTTCTTACTATTTAAACCAAATCGCTCTCTATTTCAAAAAGCCAAGCTAAGGGATTTATGGCATAGAAGAGTTTTTGATGCAGCAAAGCCTCTCTTCTTTTTAGGGGTTAAAAAGGTTAGCTATTTTAGCCCTGTGTAAACGATGCTCACCTGGATAAAGCAGATCTTGCGGTAAGAGGCCCTAATAGTATTTTTATGATATTTTAAGAAAACTTACAGGTAAAAATAAGAAAAAAAGCCATGATTTTACTCTCTATTGAGGTTTTTCATCATGGCTATAAATAGGACTAAGCTTAAGCCTAAATTGTTAAATAATTGAACTGCTGCTCAAAGAGTTGAGAGGGAGTTTGAGAGGGGGCATCTTTCCAGTAAAACCCTCCACGAGCTAAATCTTGCTGATAGATGATTTTCATAAATAACTGCGCAAAATATCTCGGGTCAGAGGATTGATCTTTTAAATAGAGCCTAGCCTTTTGATCTTTTCTATCCACTTTAGGAATTAAGATTCCATTGATGGATAAGCTGTTTTTTAGATTTTCAGAACAAATCTCCACCTGTTTAATATCACCTGTTTCATCTTTAGTCAGCTGCGCCACTATTTGATGAGAATTGGAATATAAGACCGACTGGATTTCCATAAAACCTCTATAAAAGTTATGACTATTTTTAGTAACTTCATTGTAAAAGAACGATTTCTTTATTTCAATCAGTAAAAACTGAAAGGAACTAACAGATTTATGCTATGCCTTATTAGAATGGTTATTAAAAGAGCTGTTATTAAATTGTGCTAAAGCTGAGATAGGAGATCAAATACCTTGTTAAAATAGAGCCGGGGCTTTTGTTTAATCTCTAGGTATTTGATCTTCCTCAATACGAGGAGTTAGCTTTTCATTCAAACGCGTCAAATTTATTTCTTAATTTTATTGCTAGGGTATGGAGCGTAAATTGTGAAGCCTTTAATCTTAAGGTTTTTCCGACGTAGCGCATCCACATTATCATAGAAAGATTTATCCCAAATTCATCCATAATAGTGGCATATTTTTCGCAGGCAGTTTCTGAGAAAAGGGAATGAATTTCTTGAGCAAAAAAATCAGAGCTACTGAAGACATCAAGATAATCTATTTTAATCCCATCGTTTTTCTGTAAGCAATTTTCATGACTAATGCCATACCCTTTAACGAGGAGATTTCCCTCTTGAGTGTCGTATTGAATCAGTAAGTTACTGCTTGTTCTATTTTGGTTACAAAATAATAAATCAAAAATCAAGATTTTTTGCAGATCAATGAGAGGCAGCAGGGATTTAGGGTTTTCTTTAAGTGTAGAGAGCGGAACTGCATCTATAATAAAAGACGTCGCAATACCTGGCTGATCAAGGAGCTGAATCCCTAAAGATCTAGGAAGGGGAAATTGCTCTTCATAATTGAGAGCTAAGGCGCAGAGTTCATACTGAAGGTGAGTAGGTTCTGCTACAGGTTTAAAGATCCAAGCGGGGATATCTCTTTCATTACGTATGACAAAAAGGTTTTTATCTGAAGAGATTCCTGTCCAATCATGAATCTTATAGAGAGGATTCTCTTGGAGCGTGGACCGAATTCGAGATAAGAGAAGAGGATTACAAAATTGCTTAAGAGGAGGAGGAGAATATAAGGCTGGATAGGTCTTAGTATGTTTCGTATAGGCCTCTTCTATTGCTTGGAAGTTAGTATAGTCTTTCAACCGGGTAAAGCTATGATATAGAGAGGAGAGTGTTTTTAAAGAGCTCGCTATAGGGCGATGCGTGAGCACCATCTTAACGGAGGCTTCTTCAAAATTACCAAACAAGAGCGCGTATTTTTCTGAAAGGACATCTAGAGAAATGTAGTTGGTAGGTAACTTTAAAGATAGCAAGTTATCCATAATCTGCATTATCAGCGTTTCATCGATTGCAGGAGACTCTTCAGATGGACTAGACGAGGCTGTGTGATGACGAGATAGCGTGACAGGGATGGAGCTAGATGACCCAGCTTTTCTTATAGAAGATAGATTCAAGCTTAAATGATTCTTGTTTTCTTGGTGAGAAGATTGAGATCGCTGAATCACTTCTTGAGGGTGCGGTGTATATCTAGGAGGGGGAGTTGGCTCTTCTTCATCTGCATGAGTTGTAGCATTTCTTATAAGGTTCTCATTAACTACAGGATGTTCTCTTAAGGGATTTTCTTCTGCAACTGCATTTAAGAGCGGGGATTGATTCAAGCCCTCTTCATTTTCTAAATAGTGAGGAGTCGGGGTTCTTTCAGGAGTGAGATCATACTCCTCTTCAGATGCATAAATGATTGTATTCTCTTGGCTAAGGTGAGTTTCTACGATAGAGATGCGCTCTACATGTGATGGTGAGGAGTGAATATTTCGGTAAGAGTTAAAATCACTACTGTTATAAGAGCTAAAAAAGCTTTCGACTTTTTTTTCTTCATCTGAGGATTGCTCAGGAGATAATGCCATGTTTGCTGCTACATTCACTCTATTAGCGGTTGTAGTAAGGGTATTTTCAGCATCTAGGAAGCTGGCATCTGATTGAGAAGTGTCACGGTTAATTTGAGCTCTTTTATTCGGATAATTATGAGGAATATGAGTCATTGATATAAGTCCTTTATAGAATCAAAAAATGAAATTTAATTTTAGTAAGTTGTTATTATTACGCATTTATTCTTAATTTTAAACGCATTTGTTTTGTTTAAAAATTCAGGGGTTTCTAGATATTTATGCCCATATCTATTCTAAAAAAAGATAGGAGAGATAAGAGGTTAAAAAAAACTCGATCAGAAGGAAGGGGTTATTTTTTTAATAGTCTGGTAGAGAGCTTAAAACAAACAGGACCACTTTAATGAAAATGAGATGTCTAGCTCAAAAGTTAAAGCTTATTTACCTAAGGTGTGTCATAGAATCAAAGAGAGAGCTCAAAAAAAAATCATGAAGAATGAATTGCTGCGCATCAAATTTGCACTTTATGGCAGCAATTCATCAAGGGGTATTATTGTTGGAAACGTGGACGTTGGTTAAAGCGACCTTTACCACCATTGCCACCACTACGTGGTTCTAAAGAACGTGCAATGTTAACGATAAGGCTTCTTCCACCTAGTTGGTATCCGTTCAATGCTTCGATTGCTTTTTGTGCATCATCAGAACTTTCCATTTCAACAAATCCAAATCCTTTAGATTGACCTGTCACTGAATCTGTTACGATCTTTACAGACGCCACAGCACCAGATTGACCGAAGAGATCAGCTAATTCTTCTTCAGATGTTTTATATGGCAAGCTGCCGACGTACAATTTTTGATTTTGCATAAAATTCCTTTCCTTAACAAGTGCCCAACATGGGGCTTTAAAAAAGCCTGATCGATCTGTTTCCCCTCGACAAACAGTTGCACGTGGGACCTAAGAACTCAAACTCAAGCTTAGTTTACATGAATAAGGCATTGAGATGATAGAGGTATTTTAAAGGAATATAAAAAAAGCAATAAAATAGTATGGGTAATAGCAAATAGTGGTGTTCAAACAGAGGAGAAAGTGCTTAAAGCGCCGTATTACAGGGGTTAAGAGGGCCATATTTTTTTGGTATATAGATTAAACCTACGCATCATTTCTCTGGTATAAGGACCTGGCTTTCCTGATCCAATCAGTTGATGATCAATCGCTACAATCGGCATGACTTCTCTAGTGCTTGATGTCATGAACATTTCATCCCAATCAGAGAAATGGGCTAAAGGAAGAGGTTCTGTTTTAACAGAGATATCAGGGCCTGCACACCGTTTAACAATGTCTCTTGTAATCCCTGGTAAAATTTCAGGAGATTCTGGAGTGATCAAACACCCCCCACTCACAACAAAAATGTTACTTGTTAATCCTTCAAGAACCTCTTCCTTTGCATTCACATAAAGGGCATCATCGGCTTGCTCTAACTTGGCCTTTTGTAAAGCCATAAGAGCTTGTAAATAACAGGTGGATTTAACCTGAGGGAGAGGTCTTAATACACGTGTTGTAATCACCTTAATCCCTTTTTCTAAGCACTCACTTGCAAAAGAGGCAAGGGGTGTAAATAAGATACAAAAGCTTGGGCGAGAAAAAGGAGAGAGATAATCTTCACTTTGGCCAGCAGTGAGAAGAATTTTAACCGCCACCTCAGGGAAGGGGGATTTTGCAATCCCTTCATGAATGAGAGAGGCGATGTGTTCAAGAGAATAGGGGAGCGTGAGATACACGTGATCTGCCGATTTTTTTAACCGATTCAGATGATCATTGAGGTGAAAAGGGACCCTTTGATACGTACGTAAGTAATCAAAGACAGCATACCCTCTTATAATCGATAGATCAGAAAGAGGAAGGGTGGCTTTTGATAATAATAGCCACTCATCATTAAGAAAACATAATCCATCTAACATAAAGCTTAAAGCGTATCACTGAATAGGAGATGATATCAAATACAGAATGGGTTATAGATGGCTATCATAAGAGATGCTTATTTCATCTACCTGAGATAGAAAAATATGTGATATGATTTTTCCTATGAATAAGATTTGTGAGCATTTTTTAAGTTGCGGGGGGTGTTCCTCTCAAGATATCCCTTATGAAGAGCAGCTTCAACGTAAACAAAAGGTCATTGAAGAGCTATTTGCTCCTTTTAAGCCGCTTCCTATTATACCGTGTGAGCACCATGAGAACTACCGCAATAAGATGGAGTTTTCCTTCTCTCAAAATAAAGCAGGAGACTGTTTTTTAGGACTCATTTTGAAGCAATCAAGAGGTAAAGTGTTCAATCTTTATGAATGCACCATTGGACCTTTAGAGTGTAGAGATTTACTTGCAAGGGTAAGGCTTTGGTGGGAAAAAACACAGCTGAGTGCCTTTAACTTTAGATCAGGACTTGGGGCTTTACGGACGCTAACATTTCGGCAGTCTAAAAAAACAGGACAATCGTTAATCATGTTAACGGTTTCAGGAGATCCTCATTTTGCGCTCTCTCAAGAGCAGCTAAATGCTTTTATAGATTGTATTAACGACCCATCCATCTCGGTTTTTCTCCAAATTCATCAAGCCATTAAAGGACGCCCGACGCAGTTTTTCGAGATGCATCTTGCAGGCCCTTCTCACATCATGGAAACTCTGACAGTAGAGGGAAGAGAGTTTACATTTAAAATTAGCCCTAGCTCTTTTTTTCAACCCAATACCCTGCAAGCAGAAAAACTGTATCAAGCAGCCCTTAGGCTCCCTTCTTTTGATGTAGACTCTTGTGTGTATGATCTTTACTGCGGGACAGGGACTTTAGGCATTGTGTGCGCTCCTAGAGTGAAAAAGGTGATCGGTATTGAACTTAACCCTTATGCCGTCTTTGATGGGAAACTTAACGCTGAACATAACGGCATTTTAAATATCGATTTTCATCAAGGAGATGTTGCAGATATTTTAAAATCTCAAGAAACCGAGAAACCAGACGTTGTGATTGTAGATCCGCCAAGAGTTGGGCTCAATGAAGCTGCAATTCAAGAGCTTTTACTCTTAAACCCTTCAGAAATTTTATATATTTCTTGTAATCCTAAGACGCAAGTGAAGAATATTGAGGCACTAACGGGATACACGGTTAAGATTATTCAGCCGGTGGATCAATTTCCTCACACACCTCACATTGAAAATATTTGCCTCCTGACAAGAAAATAGAAAAAATGAAAGCCGAATTTACTTGAAACGATGCAGATTATTGAGGCACAATCAATCGTTTTGAGAAATTTCACCATTCGAGGTTGTGACATGAACAGCAAGCTTTTACAATTTTTTACCGCTAAAGGATTCTTGGCGGATGGATTTAACACGCAAGGACAAGAAAACAATTTACCCCAAACTTTTTTACTGTTTGGATTTGGGATTTTATTTTTCTATTTTCTCTTATGGCGTCCTGAGCAAAAACGGAGAAAAGCAGCAGACAAGCTAAGAGGCTCTTTAAAGGTAGGAGACCGAGTGGTTGCTATGGGAATCATTGGTATTGTAGATAAAGTACAAGAAGACTCTATCGTTTTAAAAATGTGTGATGATTCCAAAATAGAGATGCTGAAAGTTGCTGTTTCAGAGGTTTACCCTGGAACCGAGGAGAGCGCCGATCTACCTCCCTCTTTTCAAGCGTAATGCGTATTCTTTTAAGCTATCTAATAAGGACTCCTTATTAGATAGCTTAAACCATCTATTCAATTCTCCAATCGGTTTGATTTAAGCTCTTAAGCATATTTTTTAGAAGGATTCCAAGATATTGATTTAATTTCTCTGCATTTTCAAATTTCATCATTGTCTTAGGTTGCATCGCTGTTTTTTTTGAGATGAAAGCTTGGTACTGCTTAGAAATAAAGCTTAAATTTGTTCGGAGTTGGCTGATTTTAGGGGATAAAAATGTGTATTTTCCCAAAATGGAACCTGGATCAATGGCTCCTGTAGAGGAATTTAAGTCAGCTAGATACGCTGTAAACTCTTGATCTTGTAAAACCTGAGAGAGATATCCTGAGAGCTTCTCAATTGTGGGAAAGGTGATTTTAGGAGAAGAAGGATTTTTTTGATGTTTTTGCAGGTGCACCTTTAGACTTTGAATATAGGCTTTGAGAGAGACATCATCCAAGGAGGTGGCAATCTTCTTCTGAATCCATGTTCTATAGTCTAATTCTGAATATTTTTCAGGGAATTTCGGATCAAGATAAGCAAGGTTTGTTAAAGCAGATCCAGCAATATTTTTCTTCAAGAGCTTACCTTCAGCCAATTGTTGAAGACCTTGTCCAAATGCCTCAAGACTTTTTAAGGTTTCATCAATGGTTTTTGGAGAAGAGGAGACGGGCTTTTCTTCAAGAAGCGGTTGTAAAGAAGTGGCGGGGGGCGAGAGAGGGGCTTGCTGAATGGGGGGGGAGGTGGAATTTTTTTGCAAAAGCCCCTCTTCTAATTCCTGAATCTTTTTTTCTTGCAGCTCTAGCTGAGAGGCATAGGCAGTTTTAATATCCTGAGAGAGTTTTAAGGTCGCGTGATAATCACGGTGTAGAGTTTTTAATTCTTCAGTTTGGCAGTTGGCAACTTTTTCTAAATGGAGATATTGATCTTTAACCCCGTAAAACCCTTGAGAGAGATTTTGAAGGGTTGCTTTAAGAGTTTGAATAGTGATTTCAAGCTCCTTTTTTTCTTGCTGAAGCTTAAGATAGAGATCTTCTTCTTGACCTAGGTGAGAATAAGTCTTTATAGCGGTGGTTGAAGAAGCTAGCTCTGAATGTGGATGAGAGGCTGTTTGTAAAGAGGGTGTGTTAAGAGATGAGGGCAATATACTCTCTTCTTGATGAATGTCTAATTCTAAAGACGCTTCATCTTCAAGAGAAGATGGCGGTATCGATACTTGGTTAACGTCGATCTCTTGTAGATGAGGATCGCTTGGGTTATGCCTTATTTTCTCCTCCTCATTTATCGTAGAGAAGATGAGACTTACAAGTTTTTGTAACTGCTCAAGGGATGAGGTCAAATCTTTACTCAAAGAAGAGCTATGCATGAAGAGTTTAGAAGACGATTGAATAAGAGATGAGAGCTTTTTGATGCTTTCCTTAAGATCAGATCTTGATTGTAAAGAATGCTCTAAAGAGGAATAAGCATTGATTTTTTGCGTGAGCTGGGTGATGTCTGAGGAGAGAGCTTTAACTTGCTCCTGGACCAAAGAATTTTCTTTTAAGGGAGGGGTAGCGGGAGCTTCTTCTTTCACTGGAGAAGATTTTTTACAGGTTGACCAAGCGAGGCGCACTTTTTGTAAAGTTTGCTGAATATGAGAAGATAGCTGACTCTCTTGGAGTAAATCAGTTTCTTTACCGTCTGTATAAAGCTTCCACTTCCCTTCAGTATAACGCAAAGTTATGGATTCTTTAGATTTTTGAGAATCAAGATTTTGAAGAGTGACTTCATACCGATTAAGAGAGAGTCTATAGCGAGGTGTGATTTGATCTTTAAAAATTTCTTTAGCTATGCATGCCACATGCGAGGTAATATCATATTGCCCTTCTTTTTTTAACAAAGAGAGCTCCTCAGAGGTTAAATCTTTTAGCTGAGTTTTCCCTTGAGGATCATAAGAGCATCTTTGAATATCGATCATGATCACCTCTCCTCTTTATTTTTATATTATCATTATTTTTTATTTTAATATAATATTAATTATATTTTTTTTATTAACAACAAATAAAAAGATAGATAACGGGGGGGGGTAAAGGGGCATGAGATCCTAACCTAAGGAGTCGGTCTTAATTTATTGATTTAAGAGCTAAAATACTTAGCTTTACTTTTTAGGCATATCTTTTCCCTAGAGTATTAATGATGGTTTCATCATCCGGATAAACTTTGGATCATTTTTTAATGATTCACTTGCAAATTGAAGTGCAGAGCTATCTTGCTGGACAGCAGTAAGGACAACCTTGCTGTCATTTTTTAAAGTCTCACTTGCAAATTGAAGTGCAGAGCCATTTTTCTGGACAGCAGCAAGGACGATTTTTGGGTCATTTTTTAAAGTCTCACTTGCAAATTGAAGTGCAGAGTCATTTTTCTGGACAGCAGCAAGGACGATTTCTCGATCATTTTTTAAAGTCTCAATATTTTCATCATCCGGATAAACTTTGGATCATTTTTTAATGATTCACTTGCAAATTGAAGTGCAGAGCTATCTTGCTGAACAGCAGTAAGGACAACCTTGCTGTCATTTTTTAAAGTCTCACTTGCAAATTGAAGTGCAGAGCCATTTTTCTGGACAGCAGCAAGGACGATTTTTGGGTCATTTTTTAAAGTCTCACTTGCAAATTGAAGTGCAGAGCCATTTTTCTGGACAGCAGCAAGGACGATTTCTCGGTCATTTTTTAAAGTCTCACTTGCAAATTGAAGTGCAGAGCCATTTTTCTGGACAGCAGTAAGGATTAACTCTCGGTTATTTTTTAAAACTTCACTTGCATGCTCAAGTGCTAAGCTATCTTGCTGGACAGCAGTAAGGACGATTTCTCGGTCATTTTTTAAAATCTCACCTGCATGTTCAAGTGCTAAGCTATCTTGCTGGACAGCAGCAAGAACAATCAATCTGTCATTTTTTAATGATTCACTTGCATACTTAAGTGTAGAGCCATTTTGCAAGACAGCAGCAAGGATGACCTCGTGATCATTTTTTAAAGTCTCACTTGCAAACTGAAGTGCAGAGCTATTTTTCTGGATAGCAGTAAAGATTAACTCTCGGTTATTTTTTAAAACCTCACTTGCGTGCTCAAGTGCTAAGCTATATTGCAGGACAGCAGCAAGGACGATTTTTGGGTCATTTTTTAAAGCTTCGCTTGCAAATTGAAGTGCAGAGCCATTTTTCTGGATAGCAGCAAGGACGATTTCTGGGTCATTTTTTAAAGCCTCACCTGCATGCTCAAGTGCTAAACTATATTGCTGGACAGCAGCAAGAACAATCAATCTGTCATTTTTTAATGATTCACTTGCATACTTAAGTGTAGAGCCATTTTTCTGGACAGCAGCAAGAACAAGCCCGGTGTCATTTTTTAATGATTCACTTGCATACTGAAGCGCTGAGCTATATTGCTGGGTAGCAGCAAAGAAGAACAGTCGATCATTCCTTAAAATTTCATTCATGAATAGAAATGCAGAGCTATTTTTTTGGATAGCAGCCAGAATGAATTCTTTATCACTTCGTAGGTGCTCTTTAATATATTCAAGTATCCATGCGTTTTGTCTAATTGCATCAAGGATCTTGGCCTGATCATTTTTAATAGAGTTCAATAATCCAGGTTTTTTATTGTCATTTATAGATGAAGGTAGCTTTTTCCAAAGCCTAGAGATCGCATCAGCAAAGAGAAGACGTGAAATGGCATTTTTATTACCGGGCTCTAATAATTTTTGCCTTTGTTGAGTTAGTAAGTGATACTCTTGATCTGTCACTGAAGAGATATGAAAAAAGTAAGAAGGATCATTTAAATTAAGATTGTTGTGATGGGTGAATTTCCAATCTGAAAATAACCGTTTAAGAATCTCTTGATACTTTACTGTAGAGCTTCCCAAGTCAGATCCTAGAGGAGAATTTAGAAAAGAGTAAATAATTGCTAAGAATGTATGTTCATTAAAATAAGGGGGCAAGTCTTTGCATGCCACTTCTTGCGATATGAGCATATATAAGAGAGTTTCTCCAAGAGGAAAGTTTGGTCTGATAGAGGATAAATCTGATGTGAGTTGATTCGTGATGAGATTGACTCGTTCATTCCACTCTTCCTTTCCATAGATCTTTTCTATTTGAGCAATTTGATTTTGAAGGGATTCTCTTAAAGAAGAAACGGAGTCTAAAGACAGGGTGTGAGATAAGAAAACTTCATCAAATTGATCTTTCTTTTTAACCGTATTTTCGATGTCTTTTAAAGTGATCACAGCTTGCCCTGCGGCTTTAATTCCTTGATACAACTCCTCAATAGTATTTTGCATAAATTCCCTAGAAATTTTTCGTTGCTTTAGTGTTTTAAATAGGGAAAAAATACCATATGGAATGGCAAGGGGAATCAGTAAAACAATTTCTACTCCTTTGGAAAGCTTTAGCTCCTTTTCTGCGCTATTTAATCGTTCCTGATGTTCTTTTTGAAGCGATTCCCAAGCTTCTTTGATTTTATCAGGGTGCGCATTTGGAGGAATTCCTTTAGACAATGTGAGGATATAGCTTCTTAATGAGGCCCATTCCCGCTCAGCTTCTTGACTCTTAAGAGTCAGGTATTTTGTTTTGAGCTCTTTAATGATCTCTTCTGCAATGAGAAGGCAAGAGATCACTTCATTAATATATCCATTGATACAGTCTGTGATGACTTTCTTATCATATTGCCTAACGATCACAGGATCCATGCTTTCTAAATGTAAAAATTCTCCAATCTCTGGATGAGATTTCTCTAATAGGGTATTGATTAAACTTGTTTCTAAAATCCTTTGGCCAAATGCTTCAATTTCTTTTGAAATATTTTTAGAGATAGAGGTTAACGAAAAGGTTGAAAAATTTTGTTTCTCTTCAATTACCTTTTTTAAATTATTAGTAAAAAGAGTTTCTAAAAGTCTTTCATCAGCTGCATCTAAGGTGTTAGAAATCCTCGTAGATTCTGTTTTTGTTTGCACCTGGAGTGTTTGGATAATCTCTTTTAATTGCTCTTGATTTGTGAGATCTTTAAGAGAAATGACATTCTTAATCCCCGAATGTTTTTTAAAGGCCTCTTCTTTTTGGATAAGATTCTCGGAGTGCCTAGATTTTTCTTTTGTATCAGGAAGGGCCTTCTCAGAAGAGGCGGGTCTTAACTCTTGAAGCTTAGATAGTTTTTCTTTAAGGATATTTACCTGATCTTGAATCGCAGGAACAGCCCCTGCAAAAGGCTCTAAAGCTTGAATTTGCTGAATGAGATTTTTCTCCTCTTCACTGGGAGATAAGAGTTCTTCTTTTTGCCTTTTTTCAATAGCTTGGATATTAATGAAATCGATATCTTTAGAATATTTTGTCAGCCCTAATATACAGTGATCTAAGGTTCCAAGCACCCTTTCTAACCGCTTTCCTAAAAGATGCAGATGCGTAAATCTAGCTTCAGTATCTGTGATGGAGGTCACAAGAACGATCTGAGGAGAGTATTTTCTCGTTAAAGACCTAAGTGTTAGTTCAATAGCAAGTGAAATCACCTCACCATGCGTATCTGCAAATCCAGGGAAATCCACTAGGACAAGGTCGTCTTTTACAGTTGTATTAGGAAAAAGGGTGCAAGATGTTTCTGTATCATTTCCAATGAGGTTTCCTTCATCAGTAGAGGATTGATAAGCTCCATCTTGAAAGGTCATCTCATCTCCTCGTAAGTAACAAAGAGTAGTCGATTTTCCAGATCCAGTATTCCCTAAGAGAAATACGGTATTTGAGCTACCTTGAGGTATGATCTTGTCTATTTTTGAAAAAACTGCCTTTCTAAATTCCAAAATAATTTTAGAAAAGGAGGAAAATGAGAGGTTTTCTATGGCAGCAGATCTTTCTACTTTAGTTGAAAGTGCTTTCATAGAGATGAGATGGTCATAGAGGTGAAAAAAGCCTTCTTGAAGAATCTCTTCAAGATAAGAAGGGTAGAGAGAGGCATTTAGCTCTCTTAACTGCTGTAAGCTAGCTAGTTTTTGCTCTCGTTGTATATTCTTTTGGTATTCATCAAATTGATCTTTTTTCGTTTGCAATAGGGCAGCAATATCTGAAGAATGGCTCTTTCCTAGAAGGGCCTTAACATCTGCCTCAAAAAGTTCCCCTGATTTACAAAAAGGAAGATGTGTAGCGATCTCCCTCATTTTTTCTAATGTCAAGTTCATGGGAGCGCAAAAAGAAGTATTAACTTCACTTAGAGGAGATATCTTCCACTGCTGTAGATGGTAGGCAGTGATGATCTCTTCAGCTGAGATTTGACTGCTTTTCATCGCTTCTACTCTCTGCACTAGGTTATGTAAAAGAGCTGAAGAATTGGGATTAGAGGAGCTTTCACTTTTGTTTTCTAGTTGACGTATCGTTTGATATGCTTTATTTAGATGGGTCACATCATGACAGCAGAGAGTCTTTTTTTGGAGGATATCTTCAATGAACTTAATTCCTGCTTCAAGCGTGTGAAAGGAAGGGGCAGAGTTTCCATTTTGACTACAATATTCACGTGAGGAAAAGGGAGAAAATGTGGGATTCATTAGGATAGGTCCTTAAAAGAGAGTTTACTTACTTGGATCATACCTCTATGGATTTTAATACGTCAAGAATAGCTTTAAAATTTGATTTTATTCATTGCTATCCAGGGTGGCGTGAAAACGAATAGAGATAAGGCTGTCCTCTTAAAATCTTGTTTTCATGCTTTATTGAGAAAAGACCACCTATTTTAACAAAAGGGTTAAAGATCATCCCATGAAAGAGGTAAAATCTCTTTGAGGAAAGAAGCGTTTGTGAGCAGCATGAGGAGCCGGTCAAACCCAGCTGCCACCCCGCAGCAGGAGGGAAGCCCTTTTTCAAGCGCTGCAAGAAAATGTTCATCGAGTGGAAGAGGGGGTTTTCCTTGTTTCACTCTTTCTTTATTATTTTCTTGTAATCTGATGCGCTGCTCAAAAGGGTCTTGAAGCTCTTCAAACCCATTAGCAAGTTCAATCCCATTAAAGAAAATCTCAAAACGGTTTGCAACAGTGATATTTCCTTCTTGTTTAATCTTAGCAAGGGCTGCCCATGAAGGAGGAAAGGCATCTATGACATAGAGCCCTTTTAGCTGAGGCTCGATGATGCATCCCATGTAGTAGTAAAGCCAGGTGTCAAGATCCCAAGATAAAGAAGAGGGAGAGGGGAGTGAAGAGGTTTTAAGCGCTTGTTGATACAGCTCATCTTTTGTTACAAAAAAAGGATCAAAGTGTAAAAACTTTAAGAAAAGTTCCTGAAAACTTAAAAACTGAGGCGTTAAGGGGCCAAGAAAGAGCTGAATGAGCTCAAGAGTCTCTTCGATAAGCTTTTGTAAAGAGAAGTGATTACGGTACCATTCAATAAGGGTAAACTCAGGGTTGTGACGAGAGCTCATCTCTTCTTCTCTAAAGACATGAGAGAGTTGATACATATCCACTGGGTAGTGACATAAGAGCCGTTTCATGGCGTATTCAGGGGAGGTGTGAAGGTAGGCCTTTTGTCTTGATGCAAATGTGACTGTCATCACATCAATATGCGCATCAATGGGCGCTGATTTACTTAAGAGGGGGGTGTCAACTTCGATGACATTTCGGGTGGAAAAGAAAGTTCTGACTGTTGCGAGCATTTCTGCTCGCAATAAAAGATTTTGCAAAGAGATCAAGATTTATACTCTAGAGACGTATTCACCTGTCCGAGTGTCGACCTTAATTTTATCCCCTTCTTCAACGAAAATAGGGACTTGAATTTTTGCTCCGCTTTCAGTGATCGCAGGCTTAAGAACACGGCCAGAGGTATCTCCTCTAACACCTGGCGCTGTTTCTTTAATGATCATTTCCATGAAGGTTGGAGGAACCACTTCTGTTGGAGATCCTTTATAAAAAGTGATGGAATAGATCACTTCTTCCATGAGCCAGGTTTGATGATCGCCAATTAGAGAAAGAGGAATCTGAATTTGCTCAAACGACTCGTCATGCATAAATGTTGCAGAGTCTTGCTCAACGTAGAGAAGACGCATTTTGGATTCAGCAACATCTGCAATTTCGAGTTTATCGCCGGATTTAAAGGTTCTCTCGATCACACGTCCTGTCATCAAGTGTTTTAACTTTGTACGGTTAAACGGTTGTCCTTTTCCCGGTTTAACGAATTCATTACTGGTCATGGTGTACGGCTCGCCATCGATTTCAACTTTGAGACCGGCTTTGAATTCATTGCTATTCACTTGTGGCATGATTAATCCTTCTGTATAAGAAAAAGATTATGACAAAAAGTGCTGTTTTGGAGCAAATCTTCTCTAGGTTTAAGCCAAGGTTTATTGTGTTTAGGAGAGGAGCCTTAGCACAGCTTCTTCAAAGAGCTTTGGATTTTTATCTGAAGGGAGTGTAAAGAGCTCTTTACGGGTGCCTTGAGGAGTCATTTGTTCTGTTTTTAAAGTGTGAGAGCCAAATTTAAGAAGCGTATACCGTTTTTGAGACGCTACAACTTGGATACGGCAAAGGTGATATAACCAAAGTGTGGGAGGCGGGGGCGCTCCAAAGCGGTCTTTCATCTCCATAAAAAGGGTCTCCACTTCTTCTAACGTATGCGATTCTCCAAATCTGTGATACATCTCAAGGCGTAAAGAGCTTTCTTGAATGTAGGTTTCAGGGATCTTCGCGTCATAGTTAAATTCCATCTTGGTTTCAAAAAAAGAGGGCTCTTGCTGTTTTTTTAAAGCAAGAACTGCTTGTTTAAGAAGCTTACAGTAGAAGTGAAATCCAATGGTTGAAACTTGTCCTGACTGCTGCGTTCCTAAGATGTCGCCTGCTCCTCTAATCTCTAAGTCTCTCATCGCAACTTTCATGCCGCCTCCATACCCTTTAGCCTCTAAAAGAGCATTCAGTCTTTTTCTTGCAATTTCAGGAAGCTCTCTTAACCTCGGCACGAGGAAATAGGCAAAAGCTGGTCTATTCCACCTTCCCACGCGGCCTCTTAGCTGATAGAGGCTAGAGAGTCCAAATTGATCGGCTCTATCGATTAAGATGGTGTTGGCGTTGGGGATATCAATTCCATTTTCTACAATTGTTGTCGCAACAAGAATGTCTGCTTCTCCTTGTTTAAAGGAGTGAAAAAGGGTATCCAGCTCATCTCCTGACATCTGGCCGTGCCCAGAGAGTATTTTAGCTTGAGGGAGGAGCTTTTGGAGCTCAGAGGTCACATGCCCAATGGATTCAACGCGGTTATGAATAAAATACGCCTGTCCATCTCTTGAGAGCTCTCTTAGAAGCGCGTTTGTAATCACATGAGGATCTCTCTCAATGAGAGCTGTTTTAATGGGAAGCCTATCTTGAGGAGGGGTATTAATAAGAGAGATTTCTCTTGCCCCTAATAGCGAGAGATAAAGCGTTCTGGGTATAGGTGTTGCAGAAAGAGAGATGCAATCAACGCCAGTTTTAAGCTGCTTAAGATGCTCTTTGGCTCTTACTCCAAATCTGTGCTCTTCATCAATTACAATAAGCCCTAAGTTTTTGAAGATCACATCTTTAGAAAGAAGTCTATGCGTTCCTAAGAGGATATCGATTTTTCCCTCTGATACTTCTTGAAGTATTTTTTTTACTTCTTTAGCCGTTTGAAACCTTGAGATTACTTTAATCACAACCGGGTGATTTTGCATCCGATGACAAAAGGTTTCATAATGTTGAAGAGCTAAAACCGTTGTAGGGACAAGGACAGCTACTTGTTTATTCCCATCAGCAACGGCTTTAAAAGCTGATCTCATCGCGACTTCCGTCTTACCGTACCCTACATCTCCGCAAAGAAGCCTATCCATAGGATGGGGCGACTCCATATCTTTTTTAATATGCAATATCGCCTCTTTTTGATCAGAGGTTTCTGGATAGGGAAACTCTTCTTCAAAATCTTTCATCATTTGGCTATCTTCCCTGAAGGCAAAGCCGCCGCTGACTTCCCTTTCAGCATGAAGGCGTAGTAAATCTTGCGCATACCCCACAATAGCTTTTTGCGCTGACGCTTTAGCTTTTTGCCAATTTTTGGTTCCCAAGGTATGAAGTGTAGGGATTTCTTCACTAGAGCCAATATATCTGCTGACTAAATGCGTTTGGGCAATAGGCACATAGAGTTTACTTCTTTCTGCATACTCTAAGAGAAGGTATTCGGTTTCTTTCCCTTCATGATTGGGTCTTTTTTCTATACCGAGGTATTTTGCAATGCCGTGATGAAAGTGCACGGCCAGATCTCCAACACTCAGCTCATGAAAATCAGAGGGAGGGGTGTGAGTGGTTGATCTCCACTGCTCTCTTCTCACTTTTTGTTTATGTGTGAGCTCTGTAATGGGGAAAATCACTTCATCTGAATCGTGAAAAGCAAATCCCGAAGATAAATATCCTTTAATAAATTGAGGGTGCAAGATGTGGGGGAATTCTTTGATAAACACCTGCTTTTCAGATTCATGTTCATGAATGAACACAACATTTTTTGGATTATGGTCTAAAGAAGCTGGCTTAAAGGGGTGATGATATCTAGATGTTTGAAAGGACCTATTAAAGCATTCAAAAGAAAGAGGCTGCAGTTTGTCTTTTCCTGAATAAAAAGCTCTTCCTACCGGCTGCTCTAAGGTGACAGCAGAGAGTTTTTCGATAGGCTCTTCACTCCAAAACAGCACCTTTTGTTTTTCCACATGAGAAAAGAGCTCGTTAAGTGTTAAAAGCGCCTTTGATGTCATAGAAGGAAGCTTTTGAAGAGAGACCCAGTGATTTTCAAGTGCTAGGAGATTATCAAAAATTACGGCTCCTGGGTTAAGGTAAGTAAAAAGAGATGTTTGCTCCTCTTCCACAAGCGCTTTTTCATTAGCAGGAGAGAGAAAAATCTGTTGATGTCTAGCAATAGATTTTTGACCAATAGGATCAAATGACCGAATGCTCTCTAGAGTATTTCCAAAAAATTCTAGCCTAAATGGCTCAATGGAGCTGATGGGAAAGATGTCAATAATGCCGCCTCTCACAGCAAATTCTCCCTTATCGGTCACAACTTTAGCTCTTTGATATCCAAGCTTTGTTAACATCTCTGGAAGAGCTGAAAAGGAAAGCTCCATGCCTTCTTTAAAAAGGTGAGACCCTTCACGGATTTGGTGAGGGACCGGAACTTTTTGAAGGACTGCTTGCAGTGAGGCAATGATGATGCACGGCTCTTCTCTTTGTAATAGGTAGTGAAGGAGCTTAAGCCGCTTTCCCACAATATCTTGGCTAGGGTCTAAAGACTCTCCAGGAAGCGTTTCCCATGAGGGAAACTCAAAGACAGAGTTCATCTCAAAAAAAGGGGCGTTATCCACAATTTTACACGCTTGAGGATCATCCACAATCAGTAAGATATTTTTCTGATGCGCTTTTTGAAGTAAACTTAAAAGAAGCGTTTTGGGAGCGTCCCATAGCCCTTCCATGAGAAGAGAGGGGGTCTCTAAACTTTTCTGTACAAAAGAGAGGAGTGAGGGGCTATGAAAGTTCACAGATCTTCTTAGATAGCTTGGTTAAAAATTCTTTTAGGTGCTCTGGCGCCTTGCCGCCTGCTTGAGCAAGATCTGGCTTTCCGCCGCCAGACCCTTCAATAAGAGGCAAGAATTCTTTCAGTAAAGAAGAGGCATTTAACCCTTTTTTCACAAGATCAGAAGAGATTTTGAGGATCACCTGACATTTAGAAGGAAGTGCGGTCCCCAGGAGAACAACACTTGAGGGGAAATGGTCTGCAATAAGCTGAGCGGTATCTCCTAATTCAGCAATTTCCACCTTCACTTCTCCTTGAATAAAAGGGATAGGGTGAGGTGCCTGTCCTATGTGGATGAGCCCTCTTTGGATGAGGTCTTTAGCCATCTCTTTTAAGACAGATTTTCTAGCTGCTTTTAGCTGTTGTTGATACCCTTTAATTTCAAGAGCTTGAGACTGAAGTTTTTCCTCTAAGAGCTTGACTGATTCTTTAACCCATACATCTGCTTGCTTTCCAATGACAGCTTCAATACGGCGCACGCCTGCTGCAATGCTACTTTCTTTTACAATACGGAAATACCCAATCGTGCCAGTAGATGAGGTGTGAGTCCCTCCGCAAAGCTCTTGAGAAAAGCCGATGTCAACCACTCTCACAACGGTTCCGTATTTATCTCCAAAGAACTGTTTAATCTCTCCCTTTTGCCTTGCCTCTTCATAAGACATATCATAGGTTTTGACTTTGTGATCTTCTCTAATCTTACTGTTAACAGACTCTTCGATGAGAGAAATATCTTCTTCTGTTAACGGCTTATGGTGATTAAAGTCAAAGCGGAGCCGATTAGGCTCTACAAGAGAGCCAGCTTGTTTTAAATGCGCTCCTAAAATATCCACTAAAGCAAAGTGCAAAAGGTGAGTGGCTGTATGGGCATTTTGAATCTGATGTCTTCTTGTGATATCAATTAAAGCCGTCACACTGTCTCCTACCTGAATGACTCCTTCTTGAGAGAGGACATGATGAACTGTGAGATGAGGAGGTGCCATCTTTGTTGATTGCACTTTTAAAGAGCCTCTTTCATGAAAGAGCGTGCCTGTATCTCCAATTTGTCCTCCCATCTCTTTATAGAAAGGGGTTTGATCTAAGATAATGATCCCTTCAACACCTTTTGCAATTTGCGGGACTAATGCTCCTTCTACAATGATGGCTTTCACGGTACTTTTTCCTTCAAACTGATCGTAGCCAGTAAAAAGAGAAGGAGGAACTGTTTCACTTAAGGTTTGATAAAGATCTTCTTTTACGGCGTAAGATTCTTGGGTTTTTGCTGCCTTAGATTTTTCTTTAGCCTCTTCTTCAAGGAGTTGATACGTCTCAAGATTGACAGTGATACTAGAGTCTTTAGCAATAAGAAGAATCTCTTCTAAAGGGAACCCGTAAGTGTCTTTAAGTTTAAACGCCTCTTCTCCTGTGATTTGAGGCGGAACTCTTGTTTGAGCAGCTGTTGTAATGGAAGAAAGGATGTTTCCGCCTCTAGTGAGGTTTCTTAAAAACGCCTCTTCTTCAACAGTTAACAGCTCTTGGGTACGGCTTTTGGCCATTTTGAGCTCGGGATAGTCATCTCCCATGACTTCGATAAGAGAAGGAATAAGATTGGCAAGAAACGGCTGTCCCATACCGAGTTGTCTGCCATAACGAACAGCTCTTCTCACAAGCTTTCTTAAGACATACCCTCTTTCAATGTTACTTGGCTGCGCCCCGTCTCCAATGGCAAAGGCAAGAGACCTGATATGATCTGCAATCACATGAAAAGGAGCTGCGGTAGATGGTGAGCTTGGATCATAAGGTTTTCCCGATAACCTTGCGATATCTTGGATGAGATGGCTTAAAATATCTGTTTGAAACACGTTATTCACATCCATTTTAAGAGCGACAACCCTTTCAAGACCGCTTCCTGTATCAATCGATTGTTTTGGAAGAGGGGATATGATCCCTTCGTTATTTCTATTAAATTGCATGAAGACAAGATTCCAAAACTCTAAAAACCGCTCCCCTTCTGTATCATGAAGAAGCGACTCTGCTGTGCCGTATTTAGCTCCTCTATCGTAGTAAAGCTCAGAGCAAGGTCCGCAAGGCCCTGTTTCTCCCATCGCCCAGAAATTGTCCTTTTCATCTAGCCGCACAATTCTTGATGTGGGAATAATTTGTTTCCACAGCTCATACGCCTCATCATCTTCTCTAAATACAGAAATCCAGAGCCTTTCAGGGTCAAATTCAAACACCTTTGTCGATACATCCCACGCAAAGGTAATCGCCTCTTTTTTGAAATAGTCTCCAAAGGAGAAGTTTCCTAGCATCTCAAAAAATGTTAAATGGCGGCTTGTGTGTCCCACATTCTCTAAGTCGTTATGTTTTCCTCCCACCCGGATACATTTTTGAGATGTTGTAGCTCTTGTGTAATCTCTTTGACTCTCTCCTAAAAAGACATCTTTAAATTGGTTCATCCCTGCATTGTTAAATAAAAGTGTAGGGTCGTTATGGGGAACGACAGAAGAGGAAGGGAGCAGTGTATGATGATGCTCTTTAAAATAGCGGAGAAATTTTTGACGAATAGTTTGAGATAACATGGGTATAGCGACTCCTTCAGGGGGCTCTTGATCTTAAAAAATGATAACATGAACATTTCCAGAGGTCAATTGATTGAAAAAACATCCCTCTCTTTTTAAGAGATTTTTTTTTCACTTTAAAGTTGTGCTTGCTTAAGAAACCCCGTATTCCCTATTTTTTCTCTTTAAAAAAAGGAGAATAGTCATGACAGAGACCATTAAACGGAAAGGGTATGCTTGTATCAAAAAAATTCCAGCGGATATTTTAGAGGATTTAAGCCGGGGTAAAATTGAGACGGCTTCTTTAACAGAGGCACTAGCGATCGATTTTTCCCTTCTTTTACAAGAAACGTTTCCCCAGCTTTTTGCTCAAAAGAGCCATGAGATCCAAAATATACATTCTTTAAGCTTTATGATGAGAACAAAATTTGCGGCAGCGCTTCTTTATGAACATTATGGACTCAAAATCATTGATGAACTCATTTTACACCCCTCAGATAGTGTCAGAGGGTGGGCAGCAGGAGTGATTAGCTTAAATCCAAATCTCTCTCTTGAAGAGCGGCTTGAACAGATTAAGCCGCTAGCTAGGGATCCGCATTTTGGAGTAAGAGAAATGGCATGGCTTTTACTAAGAGACCATATTGCAGAGGATATTGCTACTACCATTACTCTTTTAACGCCGTGGGTGCAAGATGTAAATCCTTATATCAGAAGATTTGCCGTGGAAAGTACAAGACCAAGAGGTGTATGGTGCTCGCATATTGCAGATTTAAAAAATAACCCCTCACTTGGACTTCCTCTTCTTGAGCCGTTAAGTCAAGATCCAGAGAAATATGTACAAGACTCTGTTGCCAATTGGCTCAATGATGCTGGAAAAACAAACCGAGAGTTTGTGCTTACATTAACACAAGAGTGGCTAAAGAACTCTTCTCATAAAGCCACAACCTACATTTGTAAAAGGGCCTGCAGAAATCTTTTAAAATAGAGAAGTTTTTCTTTTGAGCGTTGTTGAAGGGGAGGATCTTTTTAAGTTGAGTAAGGGAAGGAAAAATCCACGTGACGCCTTACCCTTCCTTTCGTTATGATGAAGTGTTACTTAAGCTTAAAATACCTTGTTAAGGAGCAAAATCGGTGGAAAAAGATCTAAAAGAGCAACTCAGTCATATTGCCCATACAATCCGGGCCCTTTCTATCGATGCAATTCAAAAAGCAAACTCTGGCCACCCCGGCCTTCCGATGGGGTGTGCTGAGTTTGGAGCGTATCTCTATGGATGCGTTTTACAGCATCATCCTAAAAACCCGAAATTTCTTAATAGAGACCGTTTTATCTTATCTGCAGGGCACGGATCGATGTGGCTCTACTCTCTTCTTCACCTTTCAGGCTTTGATCTTTCTTTAGAAGATATCACGCAATTTAGACAGCTCCATTCGAAAACACCTGGTCACCCTGAGCTGCATATGACTGCAGGTGTTGAAGCAACAACTGGACCTCTTGGTCAAGGAATTGGAAATGCAGCCGGGCAAGCACTCGGGCTTAAAATGTTAGCTGCGCAGTTTAATACAGAAAAACATGCAATCTTTAACAGCAAAGTGTATTGCTTAGCAGGAGATGGCTGCATGATGGAAGGGGTGTCAGCAGAAGCATCTTCCCTAGCTGGTCATTTACGCTTAAATAATTTAGTCCTGATCTATGATGCTAATCAAATTTGCTTAGATGGCCCTATTGAAGAGTGTTTATCTGAAAATACCAAGATGCGTTATGAGGCGTATGGATGGGAAGTGTATGAGACAGATGGGCACGATTTTGATCAGCTAGAATCGGTTTTTACTAAGCTCAAGCAGCATCAACAAAAGCCTACCCTTATCATCATGCGTACGGTGATTGGAAAAGGGTCTCCTCATAAAGAAGGGACACATAAAGTGCACGGCTCTCCTTTAGGAGAAGAAGAGATCATACTTACGAAACAAAGACTAGGTATTGAAGAAAAGCCGTTTACCGTTGCAGATTCAGTAAGGGCTTTTTTTGCAGATAAACTTCAGCAAGGAAAAGTGTTAGAAGAAGAGTGGACAAAACAGTTTCTTCTTTGGAAAGAAGAAAACCCTGAAAAATCTCTCCGTTTAGAAGTGATGCAAAACAAAACGTTACCTCAAGATTTAGAAGCGATGCTTCAAAGTCTTACTCTTGAGAGCCCTATGGCAGGAAGATCAGCGTCTCAAGCTGTCATTCAATTTTTAGCCAAAAAGCTTCCTCAACTTGTTGGAGGATCAGCTGATTTATCGTGTTCAGATCTCACCTTTATGAAAGAGTTTCCCGTCATCACCCCTTCTTCTTTTGAGGGAAGAAACATTAAATACGGGGTGAGAGAATTTGCAATGGGAACGATCGGGATTGGGCTTTCAGAGACCCAGCTTTTTCTTCCCTTTGTAGGCACATTTCTCACCTTTTCTGATTACATGAGAAATAGCATTAGGCTAGCTGCCCTTTCCTCTTCACAGGTGATCTATCAATTTACCCACGACTCCATTTTGTTAGGAGAAGATGGCCCCACGCATCAACCGGTTGAACATTTTATGACTCTTAGAGCCATACCTCAGCTTCAAGTGATCCGTCCTGCAGATAGTCATGAGGTGAAAATGGCATGGCTTGCAGCTCTTAAATACAAAGGGCCAACAGCTATTATTCTCTCACGGCAAAATTTACCCTCTTTAGAAGGGACAAAAAAAAGCTATGCGGAAGGGATGGGAAGAGGGGCTTATATTGTCAAACAGGAGAAGAAAAAAGCTGATTATACCCTCTTTGCCACAGGGTCTGAGCTCTCTTTAGCCTTAAATGTGGCAGACGCTTTAGAAAAAAAAGGTCAAGATGTAAGAGTTGTCTCCATGCCGTGTTGGGAACTTTTTAAAGTACAAGATGAGGCGTATAAAAATAGTATTTTGCACGCTCATCCGGGGAAAAAAGTAAGCCTAGAAGCTGGGATTAGTCAAGGGTGGCATCAATGGATTGGAGAGGATGGTATTACAATTAGTATCGACTCTTTTGGAGCGTCTGCCCCTCAATCAGCTCTTAGTGAAGAATTTGGGTTTACTGTTGATCAGATTTTGCATAAGCTGAGGCAATGAATGACTCTTTACTAAAAGCTCTTAGCTGCCAGCCCCAAGATAGGCCCCCCATTTGGATCATGCGCCAAGCGGGGAGGTACTTACCTGAGTACCGGCAGCTAAGAGAGAAATTCTCTTTTCAAACGCTAATTCACACACCCTCTCTTGCAGTAGAGATTACAACACTTCCCATCCGTCTTTTACATTTTGATGCAGCCATTTTATTTTCTGATATCTTGGTGATTTGTGAGGTGTTTGGGTGGTCGATTCATTTTAAAGAAGGGAAGGGAATCTGGCTTAAAGCTCCTCACATTCCTATAGAGTATTCTGTGAAAGAGACGCTTCACTATGTATTTGAGACAATTACTCTTCTTAAACAAACACTTCAAGTGCCTCTCATTGGGTTTTGCGGAGGTCCTTATACGATCTGCCGTTACATGCATAATATTAATCATGAGTGGTTAGAGAAAATCACAGCTGCAACGATTGAATATTTAGAACTTCAAATTAAAGCAGGGGTGGATGCAATCCAAATTTTTGACTCGTGGGCAGGACTTTTGCCCCCGGAGGAGTTCCAGACACTTGCGCTTCCTTACCTGAAACGATTAGTAAGTGCTGTGCAATCTAAGGGAGTGAAAGTGATTGTATTTTGTAGAGGGTCTTCTCGGTTTATTCCAGAGCTTATCAGTTTATCTCCTTCTGCAATTGGATTTGACTGGGAGAAAGACCTCTCTCAGATTATTCTTGATATTCCCTCTTCAATAGCTATTCAAGGGAATTTAAATCCTACCCTTTTAAAAGCTCCAAGAGCTGATCTTAAAAGGCAAGTTGACCGTATTTTATCAGAAGTTAAGGGGAGGCCGGGTTACATTTTCAACTTAGGGCATGGGATTGAGCCAGATACCCCTGTAGAGAATGTGAAATGGCTTGTGGATTATATCCAAGGGATTTGAGAGTCCCTTGGATATCATGGGTTAAGATCTCTTTTGCTGAGTCTATTTTAAAAATCTTGCGTGTAATAGAAAGGCGTCTCGATCTGAAAAAAAGAGTGAAGGATCATCGCTTTTAGAGAAGACTTAAGATAAGTCTCTATAATACGAGATCTTTCCCAAGGTTGTGTTTGAGCGCGCGGAGGAACCGTTTCTACATTATAGTTAAGTTTAACAAATGAGGCGGTTGTGTCAGGATCAATAGTAGAGGGTGGTTTTTGAAAAAGAGCCTGGGCTTCTTGTTGAATCGCTTCAACTCCCTTAGAAAAATGAGGTATTTGGTTATAGTCATGACTAAGTGTGATGAGATCCATATCAGCGATGATATGAGCTGGCTTCATCATTTTTTTTGTACATAACTCTCTCCAAAGATGTTCATTGGGTGACAGATAACTAAAAAAACCTGTAGGGGAATAAGGAGTACTTACTTGATGGTAAGAACTGATGGCAATGTCCATATAGGTTAAGATATCATCCCGGCTTCCACGGTATTGGGTAGGAAGCTTTTTATCACTTGAGGTCAGTTCACAAATGGCATCAGATTTTGCTTGCCAGGCATACCGTAGTTCTAATTGTAGATCTTTTAAGAGATTGTGAAGTTTGCACTCTTCATGAACTTTTTTCCATAGAGAACACAGTTCAATGATAGGAGAAGCTAAGACAAGGGATGTGGTGCTGATGATGAGATGAGGAATAACACGAGGGTTCTTTTTTAAGGCGATCAAAACAGCGATAGCCCCTAAGAAAAGAGATGTTATAGTTATCTTAAACTGATAAGCATGTAAAGGCTTAAGGGTCTGATACCATTTTTCAGCTTGAGTATAAGAATGTGTAAACTGTTTAAAATCCGTTAGGTAATCAAGTTGCGAAATAATGTGTGGTCTAGGTGGAATAGATGTCATATAAAAGCCATTTTACCAAGTTATACTGAAAGCGTAAAGCTGTCTTATTCACTTCCATTTTATACAAGATCAAAGATTTTGTATTCATGAGAATTGGATGTATCCATAAAAACTCTTTCTTTCTAAGAGCTTATTTTTTTTAAGTATTGCTGAAAAATGCACATTCCTGAAGCTGTATAGGCATTTCTATCTTAAGCTAAGACATAGTTTCTAGTCTTTAAATCCCATGCTAAATGAGCCTATTCCACTTGGGTCTTGCTTTCATATTTTTAACCTAAAATATTATTTTCTGACCAGGGTGTTATACATACACCTTTTCTCAATTTAGCATGGCTCTTTTAGAGTAAAGAGGACATTGAAATGTGATTCAATCACTTCTTAAAAAAATTTAGCCCTTTGAAATGCAATAGATCGTTGATTTTATGGGCAGAGATCACATTTTTTAAGCGATGAATAGGTTTATAGTTAAGAACCAAAAGAGCAAATTTAATTAAAATAATTTGGCCGATAAGGTTTTTAGAGCATTTTTTCATGAGATGGGACTCAGGAGTTTTACAATAGGTCACATATTTAAGTTTTGCATGGGGATTGTGCCTTCTTTCGACCTGATCAAGAAGTGCTGCAGCTTGTAAAGAGGTGATAGCAAGCTCTCCTGCTTTTTCAAGAGATAAAGAGGGATTTTCTAATGTAATTTCATGAATCTTTCGGTGAATAACACGGGTCATAATTTGGCTTGCAAGAAAATCTGTAGGGTAGAAATGCTGAGGTACGTAAAAAAATCTGTGCTCTTCTTCTTTTTGTATTAAGGTTAAAGATTCTTTAAGTATTTTTTGAATCACCTCAATATTTGGGATCTTAGAAGAAAATGCCCAGTCAGAATAGTAACTTTCAAGATCAAGAAAGTTATATTCCACTGGGCGCTGAGTCCAATGTAAAAATTCTCTCTCTTGAATGATCAAATGATCCATTTGATTTGTGTAGGGCTTTTTTAGAAAATCTTCGGCTTCTTTAAGCTTAAAAGCACTTAATCCAAAGCCGTAACAGAATAGGGCATAAGAAAAATCACGAAAGGTTTGTGAATTGATAAACATTATTGATTCCTTTATTAACAGCATACTTTCCAAACACCCTGTTCTGCCATCTCACAAGAGGAGGCATCAAACAAAGAATCGCCTCACGATTTCCTCCTGAGAGAAACCCAAGTTTTGTTCCTTTATCATAGAGAAGATTAAACTCTACTAGGGAACAAAATGTGATTAAATAATATCTTAAAACGGAGATAGAAAATTAGTCTTTTTGAATGCAATAAATCGCTTCTGTAGACGGAAGTCTTCTCAAAGTTTAGAGATCTTTAGCCTATATGGTTATCAGTTATTTTTAATGCGTCAGTTTTGAGGTAAAGGAGGTGCTAAAGTGTGAGGAAATAACCTCCTAAAAGGAAGAGAGAAAAAATTTAGCCCTCTTGAATGCAATAGATCGTTGATTTTCTTGGCAGAGATTGCATTTTTTAAGAGATGAATAGGGTTGCAATTGAGAATGAAGATTACAAAGCCCGTTATAACGATATGTCTAATAAATTTTGTTACGCATTTCTTTGTTAAATGAGATTGAATCCCCTTACAATAGGTTACATGCCTAAGTTTTGCCTGGGGATTATGCTTTCTCTCTGTCTGATCCAGAAGTACTGCAGCTTGTAGGGAAGCGATTGCTAACTCGCCCGCTTTTTCAGGAGATAATGAAGGAGATTCTAAGGTGATTTCATAAATTTTGCGATAGATAACACGGGTCATAATTTGGCTTGCAAGAAAATCTTTAGAATAAAAATGTTGAGGGATATAAGAAAATTTGTGTTCTTTTTTGATTAAGGATAAGGATTCTTCAAGTATTTGCCCAATCACATTGATATTGGAGATCCCAGAAGAAAATGCCCAATCAGAATAATAACTTTCCAGATCAAGATAGTTATAGGCAGGATCAATCTGATTCCATCGATACATTTCTACCATTTGGATACGCACAGGATCAGCATGAGTATTTTTTATAAAAATGGCAGCTTCTTTAAGACTTATTGCACTTAATCCATATCCATAACAAAAAGAAGTGTAAGCAAGATCACGAAATGTTTGTAAATTGATAGACATCTTTTTCTCCTTTTTAAAAATTTATTTGCCAGGCATAAACTGACCTAGTCAATTCATCATAATCATCATGACTAATTTCTTTTCGAGCTCTCATCTGCCTAAAATGCACTTGAGCTACGGTTGCTATGGACTCCATAATTTGTTTAGTCTCATAGCTTAAGTTAAGTATCCGAGTTTTGACTTCATCTGTAAACAGATGTTGTGGAAGGAGATATTCAGATCGTTGAACTGTATGAATGGTGTATTGCACAAATTTGATTAGTTTCAAAGAGATAGGCCAATCAAAGCGGAGCTCATTTTGTCCTATTTCCCCACGGCAATTAGGGCATGTAGAGTGTGATAGTTGCCACTCAGAAATTTGAGATAAACTAAAGGTATGGTTACAAGGGGTTATGACAGGATGGGAAAGAAGATTTTGGGAAATTGTATCGGTGAGTTCAGCAGCTGTATTTCTATCAATAAAGTCTGTATTGGAAAGGAAGTATTCAAAAGCCTCTTGAAGGGGTTCTATAGCGCGATACCAATTTTGAACAGGCTCCACTTTAATTAAAAGCCGATTAGGGGATACAACTCTATCGCTTTTGAGTTCATCTCTGATTCTCAAAGATCCTCCAACTGCTCCAGTAATCAGGCCACTATAGACCACTTTTTTTAATATAGATTTTTTAAAAAGAGACTGAATTGTTTTTAATCCACCTCCATTTAAAATAGAAAATAGACGGACTGTCAGCTCAAATCCAGAACCTACTAAAAACCCCCACCCAAAATGGTTAGCTCCTGTTTGTAAGAGCGGGCGAGTGTTATCAAAGAGAAGCGCGAAATAGCTGGTATTTTGATTAGTGATAATTTTTTCAATGCAAGGGTTTCCTTGCATAAAAGTAATATAATCTAAATTTAATCTTAAATGAGTTCTTGCTATTGTCATAACAATTCCTAGTTTGAAGATAGCACTATTATTAATATCAAATGACATTTTTTGTAAATGGAGTAAATGGTTTCTCGTGTTTTTAAAGATTCAATTGCATATTGTATCGAATTAATTTAATTGAGCTAATCTATCTTCTTTATTGTATATTGGGATTTTTACCACTTCACAACAGGAGGCATAGAACAAAGAATCGCCTCAGGATTTCCTCCTGAGAGAAACCCAAATTTTGTTCCTTTATCATAGAGAAGATTAAACTCTACATAGTGAGCCCGTTTTTTAAGCTGCACTTCTTTATCTAAAGGGGAAAAGGGGAGTGAAATTCTTCTTTGGTAAATAAGCATAATGGCAGGAAGAAAACTTAAAGCAATGGATTTCCATAATCTGAAGTCTTCTTCAAAGTTTAAAGAGTGTAGCTGATCAAAAAAGATACCTCCCACACCTCTTTCTTGACTCCTGTGGGGAATAAAAAAGTAGTCACTAGCTGCTTGTGAATAGTTCTTATAAAGTGAAATGTCAAAGGCATCTAATGTCTTTTTTGCAGTTTGATGAAAGTGTGCTGTATCTTCATCATAAATAAAGCCCATAGGCGTTAGATCATACCCCCCTCCAAACCACGCTTTATCTTCAGTTTCAATGTACCGCATATTCATATGCACAGTTGGGGCATGAGGATTTTGCATATGCGTAATGAGGCTAACTCCTGTTGCAAAAAAGGGAGTCGGAGTTTCATAAAGAGGAAGAGAGGGCCCTTCTACTCCTGACCAGTTCACAGCAGCTTTTTCAAAAACATCTCCGCGAAGGACATTCATTTCACCGCCACCACCTGTTTTGTGGCTCCAAGGTGTTAACATAAACCGGTGATGAGGTTCAAATGTTTCAAAAGAGGTGATAATGGAGTCTCGAAACGTTTTTAGGAATTGAATTATTTTTTGACGATTTGACATAGTAAGCTCAGTATGCCAAAACCGACAATTATTATCTTGGGGGGAGGGATTTCAGGGCTCACATTAGCCTATACCCTTCTTCCTTACATGCATTTATTCAATCTCCATCTCATTGAAAAAGAAGAGACTGTAGGAGGTTGGATGGGAACAGATCACTCCACAGGTTTTTTCTTTGAGAAGGGGCCTAGAGTGTTTCGGAAAGATCGATCACACCATCTTTTATCTCTTATTCACAGATTAGGGTTAAGTGAAGAGGTGATCAATGTCTCTCCTCAGGGACGAAAAAGATATGTCTGGGACGGAGGGCGTTTAAAAAAAATGCCTCAGCTCTCTTGGGGTCTCATTAAGGGGATATTCCGGGATTTAAGAGAACCTCCTTCTTGCAGTCATGATGAATCTGTTTGGGATTTTGCTTGTAGACGGTTTAATGCTGAAGTAGCAAGTGAGATCTTTGATCCGGTGGTGACAGGAATTTATGGAGGAGATAGTAAACACCTCTCTTTTCAGTCGTGCTTTCCTTTATACGCTAAGTTAGAGTGTAAATATGGATCTTTAATCAAAGGGATGATCAAAGAGAGAAATTCTTTTAACTCCGCCTTATTTGGGCTTAAAAGAGGGACAGAGTCGCTCATTAATCAGTTAAAAATGAAACTCACTTCCTATCTTCATCTTCAAGAAGAGGTTTTAGCCATCACAGAGATAGGAGATCAATTTGAAATAAAAACATCTCAAGGCGTGTATTTTGCAGATCATCTCTTTAGCGCGCTTCCTCCTCAGGTAATCGGAAAGCTTTTAATCCCAGAACTGTGTCAAATTGCTCTTAAGGGAGTAGTGGCTGTTCATCTTGGCTATCATCAAAAAGTATTACACCAAGAAGGGTTTGGATACTTAACAAGAATGAGTTCGCAAGAAGAGGCAATGGGAGTCATCTTTGACTCCAATGCTTTTTTAGAGCATAACAAGACTGAAGAAGAGACAAGGCTTACTGTAAAGCTGAAAGATGAGACGCTCTCTGATGAAGAAGCCGTAGCTTCTGCCCTAAGAGTTATTCATAAGCATTTAAAGATCAAAGCGACTCCAGATAAGGTTTTAATCACAAGAGCAGAAGGTGTATTTCCTCAGCTTCATGTGGGGTACTCTACATGGATTCAAGAGGTTTTACATATCATGCAGCAAAGATCTCCTTACTGCACTCTATCAGGAAATTACTTAGAAGGAGTGAGTGTCAATGACTGTATTGCCTATTCACAAAAAATGGCTCTTCAATATCTACAAAAGAAAGGAATAGTATGTAGTACCCCTTAGGGAAGTTATTGCGACTCTTATCTAACTCTTTAAAACGATTTTTTTGGAGCAGGATTTAACTCATCTTTTGGATTTAAAATTTCTAAAAATTATCAAAGAGTTAAGGAGAGCTCTATACGAAAAAGCTTCTCAAGCTGCACTTTTACCCCATATGCATCAACACCTTCTTCGATATATCTTTGGATGAATGCGTCATAATCATACACTATATGATTGTAGATTACAGGACTATTTGGTACATCTTGAAGATAAGGGCAAATATCTGTGGGTAATAATTTCCTTTGAGCAGTAGGAAGATGCTCCCAAGCTGGAACAGATAAACGCCTTTGATACAAATTCCAAGGATCCCAAGTAGCCAGAAATACCTCGAATGAGCTTTCAGAGACTTCTTGTAAAATCTTTCTCCCCATGCAATCTATTTCTTCATCAGAAATTGACACACCTCGTCTAAAGATCATCCCTTTAGTCTCTATTGGAAGATTTAACATTTTTTGTAATCTAATATGAAATGCCATATACACTTCAACTTCATCAACAAAGCGAAGTGACTTGATATACAGTTGGATCTTTTTATTCAGCTCTTCTAAGTGAAAAAAACCTTTTCCTACACTTTTAAGCTCTTCGATAGTCACAGATGGTTGTTTAAGCTCACGTAGTTTTTGATAAAAGCCAATAGTATCTAAGGTAGCTCTGATACGGTCATCACAAGAAGAGAGTCCTTGGTGGATGAGAAAAGCGGTATGATGACACATTTTCTCATCTTCACTCATGAGCTGCATCATATGTAATACACGGCTTGCAAGCTGTCTTCTAGTAGATAGATTATAAAAATCTGCAGTCCCCGTCAGACGCTTAAGAAAGTGCAAGAGATTTTGGTGATCTTGAACTGAGGTAAGAGTTAGATGGAGATGATAACATACTTTTTCAAGATCTAGAGATGTTTCCTGCACTCCTTGGTTTTGCCAAAACTCAAGAGCGGGGAGGAGTGTTTCAAAATGGGTCATGTATTTTTCTGCAGCTTGCCTAGAAAAATAAAACTGAGCACCTTCAATATTGCGAGTAGCTTCTTGTAATCTAGTTATAATGGTAGGTGAGAGTCTTAATTCTGTGAGATATATGGGGCGTATATTTCCATTAGAAGCCCGGCCTAGAGTAGCTACCCAGTTGGGTAAAGATGTGAGATTACAACATCTAGCTAAGTCTAACCCCCCACCAAGTGTTACTTGAGTAGGTAAAGTCGTAAGAGCTGTACATCTGAGAAGCTTAAGAGATCCACCCACTTTAAGTCCGTTAGGTAAAGTCGTAAGAGCTGTACAGTCCGAAAGATTAAGATCATGTTTTACCTCAAGTTCTTGAGGGAGGAGTGTAAGAGATGTACAATCTGAGAGATCAAGATAGCCGTTTACTTTAATCCCGTTAGGTATTGCCACAAGGTTTTTACATTTAGAGAGGTTAAGATTAGATCCTACGACAACTGATGCAGGAAAGGATATAAGAGCTGTACAACAAGAGAGATTAAGCTCATTCCCGACTTCAAGATTTTCAGGAAGAAATTGAAGAGATATACAGTTAGAGAGGTTAAGATGCCCTCTTACTTTAAGCTCCTTAGGTAAGGCTGTAAGAGCCTTACAATAAGAGAGATTAAGCCCATGTCCAACCTTAAGTTCTTGGGGTAGAAGTGTAAACCCTGTACAATAAGACAGGTCAAGATATCCATTTACTTTGAGCTTCTTTGGTAAAACCATAAGGGCTTTACAATTAGAGAGGTTCAGATCTTTTCCAATCTCAAGTTCTTCAGGAAGAAATTGAAGAGCTATACAGTTAGAAAGGTTAAGAGAGCCATTTACTTTAATCCCTTTTGGAAAAGTCGTAAGAGCCTGACAATTAGAGAGATCAAGATCTGTTCCTACCTCAAGATCTTCGCATAAAAATATAAGGGCTGTGCACTTAGAGAAATTAAGAGAACCTCCCACTTTAAGCCCTTTAGATATGGCTACAAGAGCCTTACAATCAGGGAGTTCAAGATTACGACTTACCTTAAGATCCTCAGGAAGAAATTGAAGAGCTGTGCAGTTAGAGAGGTTAAGAGACCCTCCTACTTTAAGCCCCTTAGGTATTGTCATGAGAGCCTGATTACCAGAAAGATCAAGATCTTTTTCTACCTCAAGGTCTTCAGGGAGAAATGTAAGAGATGGACAGTTAGAGAGGTCAAGAGACCCTCCCACTTTAAGCCCCTTAGGTATTGCTGTAAGAGCTATACAATGAGAGAGGTAAAGGTTATCTTTCACTTCAAGCTCTTCGGGGAGAGATGTAAGAGCTGTACAATAAGAGAGTTGAAGGAAGCTCCCCACTTTAAGCCCCTTAGGTATGGTTGTAAGAGCTCTGCAAGCACAGAGCCCAAGCCAGTATTTCACCTCAAGTTCTTCGGGGAGAAGTTGAAGAGACTCACAATTATAGAGTTGAAGAGAGCCTCTCACTTTAAGCGCATTAGGTAAAGACATAAGAGACTTACAACCAGAGAGATCAATGTTTTTTTTCACTTCAAGATCTTCAGATAAAAGTGTAAGAGCGATGCAATTAGAGAGGTTAAGAGAGCCCCCTACTTTAAGCCCCTTAGGTATTACTGTAAGTTTCTTACAATTAGATAGGTTAAGATCATGTTCTACTTCAAGATCTTCAGATAAAGATGTAAGACCTATACAATTAGAGAGGTTAAGAGAACCCCCTACTTTAAGCTCGTTGGGTAGTGCTATAAGATTTTTACAATTAGAGAGGTTAAGATCATGTTCTACTTCAAGATTTTCAGACAAAGATATAAGACCTATACAATTAGAGAGATTAAGAGAACCCCCTACTTTAAGCCTATTAGGTAGCGTGATAAGATTTTTACAATCCGAGAGATTAAGATCATGTTCTACTTCAAGATCTTCAGATAAAGATGTAAGACCTATACAATTAGAGAGGTTAAGAGAACCCCCTACTTTAAGCTCGTTAGGTAGTGCTATAAGATTTTTACAATTAGAGAGGTTAAGATCATGTTCTACTTCAAGATCTTCAGATAAAGATGTAAGACCTATACAATTAGAGAGGTTAAGAGAACCCCCTACTTTAAGCTCGTTAGGTAGCGTGATAAGATTTTTACAATCCGAGAGATTAAGATCATGTTCTACTTCAAGATCTTCAGATAAAGATGTAAGACCTATACAATTAGAGAGGTTAAGAGAACCCCCTACTTTAAGTCCATTAGGTATTTCTGTAAGAGTTATACGATCAGAGAGATTAAGATCATACCCTACCTCAAGTCCTTCGGGTAGAGATGTAAAAGATGTACAATTAGAGAGGTTAAGAGAACCCCCTACTTTAAACGCCTGTGGTAAAGACATAAGAGACTTACAACCAGAGAGATCAAGATCTTGTCCTACCTCGAATTTTTCAGGAAAAAATTTAAAAGATGTGCATTTAGAGAGGTTAAGATGGCCATTTACTTTGAGTCTCTTGGGTAAAGCTATAAGGGTATTACAAGAAGAGAGGTTTAGATTGTTTCCTACTTCAAGCTCTTCAGGGAGGATTTTAAGAGCTATGCAGTAAGACATGTTAAGAGACCCCTTTACTTTAAGTCCTTTTGGTAAAACTTTAATAGCTGAGCAACTAGCAAGAACAAGGTCGCCCCTTATCTCAAGTCCCTCAGGTAGATGTATAAGATTTTTACACTTAGAGAGATTAAGAGATCCTCCTACTTTAAGTTCCTGTGGTAAAGAGATAAGTGACTTACAACCAGAGAGATCAAGATTTTCTCCTACATCAAATCTTTCAGGGAGAGAGATAAGACCTGTGCAATCAGAAAGATTAATATTTTTTTTCACTGCTAGTCCTTCAGGAAGAGATGTAAGAGCTATACAGGTAGAGAGGTTAAGATAGCCATTTACTTTAAGTCCCTTAGGTATTGTCGTAAAAGCTATGCATTTAGAGAGGTTAAGATCATTTCCAACTTCGAGTTCTTCAGGAAGAGATATAAGACCTATACACATAGAGATATTCAGAGATCCATTTACCTTAAGTCCCTTTGGTAAAGTTATAAGTTTTTTGCAATGAGAGAGCTGGAGATTTCCTTTCACTTCAAATATTTCTGGGAAAGAGAAGGGTTCAGAGATATTAGAAAAAATTACATTACCCTTTACTTTGAGATTTTGAGGTAAAAAGTTAAAACCTCTTTCCTCAGAATTATCCATTTTTTTACCAAAAATTTCTGAAAAGGATAGGTTCTCACAGCTCAAAGAACCCTCTATCTCGACATCTTTAGATTGTAAAAGAGCAAAATGATTTATATTAGAGGGGCAAATTTTTACATTGTTTCTAATAACAATTCGGCTTGGTAAGTCTTCCGCAGTCGCTAATTGATCTAATTCTTCTGCTAAAATAACCCGAGTAGACTCCCTATGTTGAAGGTTATCAGTGTATGTGTAAGCGTTAATAAGATTTGAAATATGCATAGCAACCTTTAATGGTATTTTTTACGAATTAATTTTAATACACATTAATTCTACATGATCAATCAAAATGATTTGTAGAAAATAGAGTTGAAAATTCCTAAAAAGAAGAGTCATAGGTATTTTTTTGATTTAAATTACTTATTTTACTAATGTGCAATTTATTTTTGCGAATGAAGAAAGAGTACTTAAAAAGGCCCTCTCATGAGAGGGCCTTTTTAAAGATCAGAGAAGAGAGGATTCTCTTTGTTAAAATCGCCCCTTTGCAAGTTGGATTGATTAAAAGCCTTAAATGGCTTTGAGGCTTTTAGAGAGTTAGCTTAAGAGCGCCTCAAGGTCTTCAATGGGTTCTTGTTGGTTAAGCTCATGCATGGCTTGAATGATCTGTTCAAAGCGCTGTTGGACCTCTCCTTCAGGTTTTACTTCAAGTACTTCTTGAAAGGCCGTAGCATCTTCTAATAAAGTAAACGATCCATCGTTCTCTTTTTTTGTAATATACTCTCCTCGTGTCGGTTCTAAACGCTGCTCGAGTTCATTGATAAAGGCTTTATTGTCTTTTTTTTCTTGAGATAGATTGCAGCTGATTTTTTGTATTGATGCAAGGGTTTCTATATGAGAATCTTTAAGAGCGTTTAAGCAGTCAGTAAAATTGAGGCCATCTATATTCCCTCCAGTTTTGAGCTCACGTAGGGACTGCTTGATAAACTCTTTTGTCTGATAATACCGATCTTTTTCTTTGATGAGCTGAGCTAGCCGCGCTTGGGAAGTATTTCGATCCATTCTTGGGATTACAGAGGAGGGCAAATTAGGATCGGTTAAACTTGCAAGCTCTGTTAGACCATTAATTGCCAGTTGTTTCACATCGTTACTGAGATGCGGTTTTTGGATTAAATTGGTGTAGAGATTCACTAATCCTAAAGTAGAGCTATGCCCTTCTTCTATCAGCTCAGGCTGAAGGGGAGTGACGATTTGATTAAAATCGCTAGCCGATTGAATGGTTAACGCTCTCCAAAGCATAGGTTGGATAGTAAGGTACCAAGAATTTATCCAATCATTTCCTGTATCATCAGAAATAGTTTTAAAATGCTTTATCATTTCTAAAAAAGTGTTTGAGGGTGTGCTATTAAGGGTTTTTATCACTTTATCTTGATGTCGAAGGAGCATACTATCAGTTGGATGGAGATAATTAAGAGCTTCTTTACAGCAGTTGTAGACAAAAGCTGTTGCGTGACTGACTTGAGGAAGCGTTTCAATCTGTGTGGATATCTTAGATAGAACCGTTTCTGCACAGTCTAGCGTCTCATGACGTCTTTCAAGTACGGCTCTATACCATGTTAAATCCAGGAAGATTTGGTATGTTTTTAAGACAGTTTTATAAAGCGTATCTTGATAAGGAATCTTATCCCATTCAATATGTTGATGTAGTGTCTTGATGACAGAGGCGAAAGAGGCTTTTGTTAAAGGAGCGTTATTCATTTCTGCTAAAATAAGCTCTCTCCCTTTTGTATAAAGGGCCTCTACTCCTTGCTGAAAGGCATCTGGGTCACTGGGTAATAAGCTACAAACGGTTTTCACATCGTTTTCTAGTTCATGAGCGATACTCTCAGAGGGGACTCCTGCTAAGGTAGGAGATATAGAAGGCCTATTCATTATAGAAATTGTCATAACGATCCTTTTACGTTGTATTGTTTAAAAGAGGAACTTTTTATCAGAAGAGCCGTCTTGTTTAATGTTTGGCAACAGGCTTTTAGAAGAAATGAAATTGTTTTAAAAGGGAGTATTTGAGCTAGGTGAACAGGGAATAAAAAAGAGAGCTTCATGAAAGAGGGGAAAATAAAGAACAGGGTTGCTTTTATCGGTAAGCGCATAAAAAACTTCTTTTTTGATCTTTAAGAAATGGAGTATTCAATTTTTTTCATAAAAAATCAAATTAAAAAATATATCCATCTGGAGTATGTTACATTTGTGTGAATAAAAGAATTTAAAAAATGGATAAAGATTTTATTGATTAGAGTTCTTTCAAAATTCTAGTTTTGAAGGAAGCTTAATATAGGAGCCTTAGAAAAGGATTTGGATTAAGGTTTAATTTGATTGCAGGGATTCATAAATTAGAGCTTTCTGAAGGGTTTTGAAAGAAATTCAGTTACAAAAGAGGGGAGTTACCGTAATGCCTCATAAGCTAAGAGCTTATATTTCGCATCCCTTTAGCTTTTAGAGGTCATTTTTTGAGATAGAGGACCGAATACATTTGAATTTACTCTCATTCTGCGGAATATAGATTATAAGATAAAGCGTTAAACGAGATACTCTTTTTCTACCTCATACAGGAAAAAATACCCATTTAACTTTGGCTCATCTATTTAGATCTTCTTCTTTTCATCAAACCCCTCATGTTTCTAAAGGATCTTGAGGTATTTAAGCAGTCTTAATACGAAAGAGTTGTTCAATGTGAACTTTTGTCCCGTATAAATCGACCCCTTCATCGAGATATCTCTTCATAAATGCATTGTAATCGTACACCATATTGTTATACAGTACAGGGAGCTCTGGTGTATCTTGAAGATAAGGACAATTTTCTAATAATAATGGTCTCTCTATTACAGGTAGCTGCTCCCAAGCTAAGATAGATGCTTTTCTTTGATAAAGATTCCAGGGGGCCCATTTTTCTAAAAAAGCCTCAAATGATGATTCAGTTATTTCTTGTAAAAGTGAGTTTCCCACACGATCGATTTCCTCATCAGAAATAGCCACACATCTTCTAAAGAGCATGTTTTTTGTATGTACCGGAAGATTTAACATGTTTTGCAGCCTGATATGAAATGCCATATAAACTTCTACTTCATCCACAAAACGGAGTTTCGTGATAGAGTCCTTGATTTTTTTATTTAGCTCTTCCAAGAGAAAAAAGCCTTTTCCTAAGCTTCTAACCTCTTCAGAAGTGACGGATTCATGTTGAATAGCACGCAATTGCTGGTACAAATCCATATCACTTAAAGTTGCGAGGATACGGTCATCACAAGAAGAGAGGCCTTGATGAATGAGAAATGTCATATGGCAACAGAGTAACTCATCTTCTGTCATGAGTTGAAGCATATTAAGTACCCGTCTAGCAAGATCTTTACGGGTAGCTATATTAGAGTAGTCTGCTGTCCCTGTAAGGCGCGTCAGAAATTTTAGGAGATTTTGATGATCTTGTCCCTGAGTCAAATTTTGATGAAGTTGATCGCAAACCTGAGCCATTTTTGGCATATCTTCTTGAATGATCTCTTGCCAAAACTGCGCAGCTTCAAAAAGATTATCAAACTGGGTGATGTATTCATCTTCAGTTTCTTCAGATAAATAAAACTGCATTCCTTCTAAATGATTGATATCGTGTTGTAGTCTTGAAATAACTGCAGGAGAGAGTGCGCATCCTCTAAGGTCTATAATACGTGTATTCCCATTAGAACGACGACCCAAATGGGTGATCCAATTGGGTAAAGATGTTAAATCACTACATTCACATAAATCTAAATGTCCTCCAAGCTGAAGAGAATGAGGTAATGTTGTAAGAGCGCTACAATAGGAAAGATCAAGATCTCCTCCTACTTCTAAATCTTCAGGAAGATGGGTCAATCCTTGGCAATCAGAAAGATTAAGATGACCTTTGACTTTAAGCCCTTTAGGGATTGAAGTCAAAGCTGGACAACAGCTGAGTTTACAATCTCCTCTTACTTCTAAATCCTCAGGGAGATGAGTCAATTCTTGGCACGTAAAAAGATAAAGATCACCTTTGACTTTAAATATTTTAGGGATAGTAATAAGAGCTGCGCAATAAAAGAGATTAAGATCACCGGTTACTTCTAGATCATCAGGAAGATGAGTCAATCCTTGGCAATGAGAAAAAGTAAGATTGCCTGCTACTTTAAGTCTTTGAGAGACCGCAATCAGATCTGGACAACGGCTGAGTTTAAGATCTTTTCCTACTTTTAGATCTTTAGGAAGATGAGTCAATCCTTGGCAATCAGAAAAATCTATATTCCCTTTAACATAAAGTTTTTGCGGTAAAAAGCAAGGCCAGGTTGTAGGAGAATTTTGGATGTGTTCTTTTAAAAATTGTGAAACAAAAAGATGATCACAGGTAAGAGAGCCTTCTATCTTAACATCTTTGGACTGTAAAAGGACAAAAGCGTGGATATTAGAAGAACATATTTCTATATCCTCTTTAATGAGAATGCCATGAGGTAAGGATTCTACGTTGACAAGCTGGCTTAGCTCTTTTGCTAAAAGTGGATGTCTCTGTTCTTTTTTATGTGTATCGGATGATTCGTAAATAGGATCATAATTTACTTTTGAAAAACCGTTAACAAACATGAAAATCCTTAATTTTTTATATTAGATCTTCCCATTTTATTGAGAAAATCCCCATCATCTTCCTTATCCCATATTCTGCTCTTTATAGAGAGATAAGAGTAGACTCAAGCAATTTTCTGTGTCATAGAGAAATATTTCTTGGAATTCGAAGTTAAAAAATATCTGATTATAGATTTCTTTGCATCTCTAAACTTCGGTTGTTCAGGATATATTATAATATTTTTTTAGGCATCATAGAAGAGGTAAGCCCCTTTAAGGCTATAAGTCAAAAGCAATAGTTCCCTTTCTTTAATAAAAAAGGGAAATTCTTGAAGATATGATTTTGATTATGATAACTGCCTTGTCATATGAGAGAAAATGACCGGGTGATGAAGATTAGTTAAATGGTCTCCAAATCCGTAGTCATAGTTTTTTAAGGTATGAGTATTAGGATCTAAGCTTTGATGAACATAAAGCGCTTTATCGATTGTATAAGAGAGGAGTAAGAAACTTTGATTAGGCGTTTGAAAGAGCTCTTGCCAGTTAAATTCCATGGAAGGAGAGAGGAATACGCCATTTCCAACAGCCCCTGGAATCCAAGGAGAAGAAGAGGTCCCTTCAAGAAGCCGAATTAAAAAGCCTCCAATTGTGGGGAAAATGGATGTGAGAGAAGAGAGAGGTGAAAGCGATAGAAAAGAGGGGTTAGGGATCGTAGTGGTGCGAAAGAGTTGATCACATCCTGTGCGGATGACAGGTTTAAGTGTTAAATCAGCTGCCACTTCTGCAAGAGACCTCATGAGCATGTATTTACGAAGAGCCGTGCTGTCTCTCCATAAATCTCTTCCTGCACTATAAAGAGAGGTAACTTCTGTTTGCATGAGGGGAGTAGGGAGCCTTTTGATGACCGTTTGATCGGTGTGAAAAGAGAGTTTATCTGTATCTTTTACGGGGAAAAGGGATTCAAACTCAATGTATCCATTGCGATGGAAAAATTCTCGCTGTTTACTTTCTATTTTAAAAGGCATAATCGCTCCACAGCTAGGTTGGCTTGAGTTGTAAATGTTGAGAGTCTAATAAATCCTTCTCCATGAGCTCCAAAACCAGAGCCCGGTATAGAGAGGATGTGACAGCTATTTAAAAGCGTATCAAAAAATTCCCAGGATGTTTTTCCTGAAGGGACTTTAACCCAAATATAAGGAGCATTCACCCCTCCAAAATAGGTCAGATTTAACTGATCTAACCCGCTCATTAAGATCTTCGCTTGAGATAAGTAGTGCTGAATTTGCGCTCTTGTCTCAAGAAGTCCTTGAGGAGAAAGAGCGGATTCTGCAGCGCGCTGAGTAATATAAGAGACGCCGTTTGATTTAATGGATTGCCGTTTTTTCCAAAGCGCGTGAATCTTTCCATCCATGAGTTCACAAGGGATGACAGAATAAGCACATCTTAGACCTGTAAACCCAGCTGCTTTTGAAAAGCTCCGCATTTCAATCGCCACTTCTTTGGCTCCTGGAATGTCATAGATGGACCTGGGGATATCTGAAGAAGAGATAAACGCTTCATAGGCATGATCGATGAGAAGAATGGCTTTTTCTTTTTTGGCATACTCTACCCAGGCTGTTAAGGCATCTCTATTCATCGCAACCCCTGCTGGGTTACTGGGGGTACAAAGATAGATCACATCAAGATGAATATCTGGAATTTGCGGTATAAATCCGTTTTCTTCAAGGCAAGGGATGAGATGAATATGCTCTTTTCTTCCTGCCAAAAGAGCGTTATCTAAGTAGGCGGGATAGGTGGGAGAGGGAATCCCTATTTTGACGCTGAGGTCAAATAATTCAATCAGTTGTGTACAGTCTTGATTAATCCCTTCAGAGATAAAGATTTCACTAGGTGAGATAAGATTTAAGGGGTAAGACACCTTTGCAATAGCTTCTCTTAAAAAAAGATACCCTTCACTGGGACCGTACCCATGCATGCCTTCAAACGAGGTCATTTCATCAGCTGATTTTGCAATTGCTTCTGCAACGGTTTTTGCAAGAGGAAGGGCGACATCTCCAATCCCTAAATTGACAATAGGAACAAGAGAGGAGGCTTGAAGAGTCATCAATTTTTCCTCGATAATAGGAAAAATATATTCTCGTTTTAGCTCTTTAAAGTGGGGATTGAGTTGTACCATTTGACATCGCTTCGTATTCAGGCCATAATGATATCGTATGAAAGATTTAATGGCTCATATTTCTACGATTGAAGAACAGATTGGATATGTATTTCAAGATAAGAAACTTCTTGAAAAGGCGTTTATTCACCGCTCCTATTTTAATGAACACAGAGAGAAAGTGTCAGAGCACAATGAACGGTTAGAGTTCTTGGGAGATTCTGTACTAGGACTCATTATATCAGGGTATCTCTACCAATATTTGCCAGAGCAAGCAGAGGGAGAGCTCTCTCGGTTAAGAGCGCATCTTGTTGAAGCAAGCTGCTGTGTGAAATTTTTACATAAGTTAGGGGTGGCATCCTTTATTCAATTAGGAAAAGGGGAGCGCATGAATGAAGGAAGAGGAAGAGAAACCATTTTAGCTGATCTTTTTGAAGCGCTGATTGGCGCCATTTATCTTGATGGCGGCATTAATGAAGCTAGAAGAGTCTTTCTCACCTCTTTTGAAAAAGATATTCAAGAAATACTTGCTCACCCCGTGAGAAATTGGAAGGCAGAGCTGCAAGACTACTCGCAGAAAAAATATCAAAAGCCGCCCTGCTATAAAGTGTTAAGAGAAGAGGGACCAGATCACAGTAAGCTGTTTGTTGTAGGCGCTTATCTTGATGAACTAGAAGTTGGGCAAGGCTCTGGTTCTTCTAAAAAAGAGGCAGAGCAAGCAGCTGCTTGTAGCGCCTTTACCATCATACCTTTACCTTAAAAGAGACTCATGACACCTTCTAAAAATAAAGCCAAAACACTGTGGGTGTGTCAAGAGTGTGGAACCAGTCACCCAAAATGGGCAGGGAGCTGCTCTGCTTGTGCAAAATGGAACACACTTGTGGAAGAGAGTGTAGCTCCCTTAACAAGATTTCAGCCAGCAGCTGTTATAGCTGCTTCCCCCATGACGTTAAGTGAAGTGTCTTTTAAAGAAAAACCAAGATACTCTACCCGGTTTCCTCAGTGGGATAGACTACTTGGTGGGGGATGTGTTGTAGGGTGCTTAGGCCTCATTGCAGGAGATCCTGGCATTGGGAAGTCGACACTCATGCTCCAGCTAAGCGCGCATTTAGCTTTAGAAGAACTTAAAGTTCTCTATGTTTGCGGAGAAGAGTCTGTTGAGCAAACAGCGATCCGGGCAAAAAGACTAGGCATTGTTTCAAGTCAGATCTATTTCTTAAGTGAAACCAATTTTGAACTGATTCAAGCACACATTGAAAAGCTATCTCCTCAAATTGTGATCATCGATTCGATTCAGATTTTGTATAAACCTGATATTCCCTCGGCTCCTGGATCTGTCACACAGGTAAGAGAGCTTGCTCTTTCTCTTATGCATCTAGCCAAGAAGATGCATATCACAACGTTTGTGGTTGGACATGTGACTAAATCGGGAGAAGTTGCAGGACCTAGAGTTTTAGAACATATTGTCGATGTGGTCTTAGAATTTGAAGGGGACTATAAGCACGGCTACCGCATATTACGGGCTGTAAAAAATAGGTTTGGCCCAACAGATGATATTGTTCTTTTTCAGATGAGACAAGAGGGCCTTTCTGAGGTAGAAAACCCCTCTCAGCTTTTTTTAGAAGAGAGAATACAAGAATCTACCGGGTCTGTGATTGTTCCTACAATGGAGGGGAGCCGTCCTTTTCTCATTGAAGTGCAAGCGCTTGTTGCCTCTTCTGCCTTTGCCACCTCCTCTCGTAAATCCACAGGGCTAGATCCTAACCGGCTATCTCTTTTGTTAGCTGTTCTTGAAAAACGGATGGGGTACATGCTTCACCGAAGTGATGTTTTTGTCTCGGTGACAGGAGGCATTAAAATCATTGAGCCAGGTATTGATTTAGCTGTTCTCATGGCGATCTCTTCTTCTTTTTGTAATAGAGCTGTTGACCCTGATACAGTTGTGATTGGAGAGGTGGGTCTTGGCGGAGAGGTGAGATCGGTATCTCGGATTGAAACACGGCTGAAAGAGGCAGCTCAAATGGGATTTAAGCGGTGCATTATTCCGCAAAGGAACTTGAAAGGAATTCAAGTGCCTGGCATAGAGATCCTAGGAGTCGATAAAGTCGAACAAGCCATTGAGTACCTCAAATTATAATATTATTATTGGAGCGAGAAATTCTTCTTTATCAAGAGCTCAAGTAGATGAAGTTTTTCGTGAGCTAACCATTTTTTTTCCTCAAATCACATTTTCCCCCCTTTGGATCATGACTCAAGGGGATAAAGATAAAGCCTCTTCTTTAAAAACTGTTGATAACACCTCTTTTTTTACCGAAGAAATTGATCAGGCAGTGATCTCAAAAAAAGTGCGCATTGGAATTCACTCGGCTAAAGATCTTCCCTCACCCTTACCTCAAGAGCTTATACAAGTTGCTTTAACACAAGGGCTGACCTCCATGGACTCTCTTGTCATTAAGAAGCTCCCTCTTCCACTAAGAGCTTTGATTGGCACATCTTCCTTGCGAAGAGAGCAAGGGATCAAAAACTTACGTCAAGATCTCATCTGTCAAGATATCCGAGGAACCATTGAAGAGAGGTTACAATTTCTTGATCAAGATGCTCTGCAGGGTGTTGTCATTGCAGAGTGCGCCCTCATCCGGCTTAAGCTCACCCACTTACTCAGAATACCTCTTCCTTTAACGCCTATCCCTCTTCAAGGAAAGCTTGCTGTCATTGCAAGAAAAGATGATGAAGAGATGAAAGAGCTCTTTCACTGTATTAACGCCTGTTAAGGACTTTAAGAGATATGGAACATGTTCTTTATCTTGGACTTGACCCCTCAGGGTATGTGAAAAAAGAGGGGCAAAGAAAACAGCTTTGTCATCTTCCTCTCATTCAAGTTGAAAAAAGCTCTTTATCTCTTAGAGATCAGTGTGATCTCTCTTTATTTACCCATATCATTGTGACAAGTCCAAGATCAGCTGATTTTTTGATTGAGGAAAACATCATGGAGTTTCCTTTAGCAATCATGGCAATTGGAAGGGCAACTGCGGCTAGATTTTTATCAAGAGGGGTAGATGTTGCCGTGACGGCTTCTTTAGAATCTCAAGAGGGGCTCTTACCTTATATTCAGGAGCTTAATCCTAAAAAGGTGTCGATTTTGTACCCCAGGTCTTCATCAGCTAGATTTTTAATAGCCTCTTACCTTCAAGAAAAAGGGTTTAATCACCAAGTGATGGATCTTTATCATGTAAAAGGGATCACGCCTTCTCATTTACCTTCATTAGAAGCTTTTTCTGAAGTGATCTTTACAAGCCCATCAACCGTAGCATCTTTTTTTTGTGCCTACAAAAGCATTCCCTCTCATCTTCTTTTAACCTGCATTGGACCGATTACAGAACAAGTGCTAAGAGCTATACCTCATGTGAAAATGGAGTGTTTAATCAGAAGGTTTTAAAAAGAGAAGGGTAAATGTTTAAGGGGTTTTTGCAGTTTTTATGAGTAAAAAAACCTGTAGGATAAGATGTGATCGATCATAGGGATAGCGTAATTTTAAGTCCCTCTTGGTATTTAGATAACATGCTTTGAGAACTTAACAATCTATGTGCTCAGTGGATGTTTCTCTCGAGGATGATGGAATAGGTAGTTGTTTTATCTCAAGGGTCTCTTTTTCATCCTCACCAAAAAATTCTTGTGTAAGTGTTATTCCTTTTAGTTTAGCTTTCTCAGAAAGGTTAGTTAAAAAAATCATTGTGCGCTCATGCACTTCTTCATTTTTTCGTTTTTCTGTAGCAGCATCAATATATTCATCAACACTTTTCCAATAAAATCTTTCTTTTAGAAGTTGTGTTTTACAGACGGTTTTTTGAAAAACCTCAGTGAAAAAATCAGGATTCTTTTCTAAATCCTCAAGCTTGAGAAAATTGATATCACTCTCTTTCATTTCTTTTGTTTGTAAATATAGAGGCACTCTCATACCTCTTTCATTAAACCGTTTGATCAATTGGGGCGCAATGATTTCCACTCTTGATTTACCCTGATCATGGGTATGCATTTTTGCCCATGCTTCAAAAGTGCGCGGGCAAATTAATACTTTAGATTCCATAGGATCTCCTCAAATCGTGAATATTCGCCTTGGAATAGGCATTTTTTAATAAATGCAGGGGGTTATAGTTGAGAATCAAAGTAACCAAACCTAGTAAGGCAACTTGGAGGGCAAGATTTTTTAAACATTTTTTGGTGAGATGAGATTGAGGTCCTTTACAATAGGTCACATATTTGAGTTTTGCATGAGGATTACGTCTTCTCTCGACCTGGTCAAGAAGAGCTGCACCTTGTAGTGATGTAATGGCAATTTCTGAAATTCTTTCAAGGGATAATGAGGGGTTTTCTAATGTCATTTCATAAATCTTTCTATGAATCACACGGGTCATAATTTGGCTTGCGAGAAAATTTGTGGGGTAAAAATGTGAAGGGATATAAAAGAATCTATGTTCTTTTTCTTTTTTGATTAAGGCTAAAGATTCCTCAAGCATTTGTTGAATTACACCGATATTGGGTATTTCAGATGAAAATGCCCAATCAGAATAATAACTTTCAAGATCAAGATAGTTGTATTCAATGGGAAGTTGAGCCCATCTGGTAAATTCTACGGATTGAATAGGTAAAGCATCCAAAGGATATTGATAGGGTCTTTTCAAAAAATCTTCCGCTACTTTCATCTTTAAAGGATTGAGTCCGCATCCATAGCAAAGGGCTGAGTAAGAAAGATCACGTATAGATTGTAAATTGATAAGCATGATTTATTCCTTATGATTAAAAACGTGTTTTCCAATCATGAATTGAGCAAGTCAATTCCTCAAAACGCGCATTTTTTAAGAGGAAAGCCTCCTTTTAGAAAATGGGTGTGATTTAATTTTAATATTTTAATTAATTGCATTTTATTAAAATAATTGGGTTTTTAATAGGATGTACTTATTAGAGATAATATCTCAATTTTTGTAAAAGAAAAAACAGTCTAATCTTAAGAATTGCAGCAGTAAAATTTTGTTGCCCTTGAACGTGAGAAAAACAGCTGCATCAAGATGGTTATAACAGTGTTGATTGACAACGCCTTACGGTTTTTAAATAAGTTTTTATAAGAAATCTCATGAAAATATAGCGATCTCTTAATCATGGTCAAAAAGGTAGCATCTTGTGATCAAGAATTCATAGAAATTGAACTTGAAAGAATATGCCTCTTCTTGGAATTTTTACGTCCTTTCTTGATAAGAGATGTCGAATACATCAGTTCTGAAGCCAAGGGAAGCTATTGATCGTTAAACCCCTAGAAGGTATCCTAGGGGAAAAAAGGAGATGTGTTATGACTTATAAGATGCCTGATTTATCATATGATTTTGGAGCTTTAGAGCCTGTAATTTCTGGGAAAATTATGGAAATTCACTATACAAAACACCATCAAACTTATGTGAATAATCTCAACATCGCTGTAGAAAAATATGCAGAACTTGAAAAGAATCACCAAATTGAAGCGATGATTCCTCTACAACAGGCGATTAAATTTAACGGCGGCGGCCATATTAACCACTCCATTTTTTGGAAAAACTTAGCTCCTGTGTCTCAAGGGGGAGGAGGAGTGCCTCAAGGAGCGTTATTAGCAGCGATTAATGAGGCGTTTGGTTCATTTGATCAATTTAAAGAAAAAATGACTCAAATGACAGTGGCTATTCAAGGATCTGGATGGGGATGGCTGGGATATGATAAAGCAAAAAAAGAACTTCTATTAACAACATGTGCCAATCAAGATCCTCTTAGCACACAAGGGTATACACCGCTTCTAGGGATTGATGTATGGGAGCACGCTTACTACCTTCAATACATGAATGTCCGTGCAGATTACGTGAAAAACATTTGGAATATTATCAATTGGAATGATGTTTCCCAAAGATTTGAAACCCATCAGGCTCCTTAATAACAGTTTCTTTTGATAGGGTTTTAATAAATAGCTAAGGTAAAATAATTCGCATGGGTCTTTTTTCAAAAAACAAACCGAAAATTAAAATTCAAAGCACTAAAAAAGACAGTTTTAGTGGATGGGTTAAATGCAGTCACTGTAACGAGCTGATTCATGCGAATGAACTACAAGATAATAAATATTGCTGTCCTAAGTGTGACTACCACTACCGCCTTACAGGACTTCAAAGGATTGAACTCCTTGTAGATGCGGGGTCGTTTGAGGAAAAATACACCACCATTCAGCCAGTAGATCCTCTACATTTTGTAGATAGTGAACCGTATCCTGAAAGAATTAACCGGGCCAAGGTTTCAACAGGGCGTGATGAAGCCGCAATTGTTGGAGTGTGCTCCATTAACTCTATCAAGGTGGCTCTTGGTGTTTTAGACTTTAGCTTTATGGCAGGCTCTATGGGATCTGTTGTTGGAGAGAGACTCACATCGATTATTGAATATGGATTAGAGCACCATCTTCCTGTTGTGCTTATTTCAGCCTCTGGAGGAGCGAGAATGCAAGAGTCGATCCTCTCTCTCATGCAAATGGCAAAAACATCGGCTGCCCTTGCAAAACTGCATGAGCAAAAGCTTCCCTATATTTCTGTCTTAACAAATCCTACTACAGGAGGAGTGACAGCCTCTTTTGCTTCATTAGGGGATGTGATCATTGCAGAGCCTGATGCTTTAATTGGATTTGCAGGCCCAAGAGTTGTCGAGCAAACAATTGGTCAAAAGCTGCCTCCTAAAGCGCAACGTTCAGAATTTTTGATGGAAAAAGGCATGATTGATTGCATCGTGACACGTCATGATCTCAAAAGTAAGCTCTCTTCTCTTTTACAGATGATGCTTGGGAATGAGAGAAATACAAAACTTAGCATGACCCCTTTAACATCCAAACCAAATGATATTCCTCATAAAATTAAAGAGTTATTAAACTTATCTACCCAAGAGCTTATTGATGTCAATCCGTAGAACCCTTATTGTTTCAATTATCACTGAAGAAGGGGTTGAAATACCCCACTATGCCTCAGAATTTGCAGCAGGAGCTGATGTGAGAGCGTATCTTCAAGAAGATATGACTGTATTACCCCATGAAACAGCGCTCATTCCAACAGGCATTAAAATGGCTATTCCGAATGGATTTGAGCTTCAAGTAAGACCTAGAAGTGGTCTTGCTTTCAATAATCAAGTGACAGTGCTCAATACACCTGGAACCATTGATGCAGATTACCGAGGAGAAATTAAAATTCTTCTCATTAATCATGGAAAAGATCCTTTCATCATTAAAAACGGAATGAGAATTGCTCAGCTTGTTGTTGCTCCTGTGATTCAAGCGCAGTTTATTCTGCAACCTTCTCTATCTTCAACAGAAAGAGGAGAGGGGGGATTTGGGCATACTGGCTCTTATTAAAAGCTAGGACCCTCTTTTCTTACGCCTATTTTCTTTTTAAGGGCCCCTTATTTTCATTGATTTTTCAAAGCAGGCGTTATTGTTTTGCTAAAAACGTTCTAAAAAGATAAAAAGAGAAGAAAATAGACTATTTGAGTTGTCTCAAAAAAATAGTTCGTGTTAAAAATGGATAGTTTTGGATAGACTCGGGATAATACGGTGAAGGGGGTTATGACATCTATACAAGCAAATTTAAAACAGACTCATGGCGGATGGAAAGGGATGTTTGATCCTAAAAAGCTTCTCAAATTATTAAAAAATTTCATTAAAAAGGACTGGACTGTGTCAATTACAGACTATTTAGATGACCGGTTGGTAACATTTTTAAAAACAAAGACCCAACTGCAGGCAATTGATGAACTGATTGAAACGCTCGATTTAGCGCATCAGCTCAAAGATAAGCCAAGGTTTCATCAAGCGATTTTAGACCGTGAAAATATTGTTTCCACGGGAATCGGCCTTGGAGTTGCCATCCCTCACGCAAAACTTCCTGAATATGAACAGTTTTTTATTGCAATTGGATTGCAAGAAGAGGGAGGGATTGAATGGAATTCCCTAGATAATGCTCCCGTTCATTTAATTTTTATGATAGGCGGGCCGGACAATAAACAAACAGAGTATTTAAATATCTTGTCAAGACTGACGATGGCCATCAAAGATGCCGACCGGAGAAAAGCTCTTCTCAAAGCGACATCAGCTCAACAAGTCATTGACTTATTCAAAGGGTGTTAAGGAAGAGATATGGATTTAAAAATAAAAGATGTTGCAGATCTTCTTAACGTATCAGAAACAACGGTGCGTCGGTGGCTTAAAGATGGAAAAATTCCAGCTTATCAACTCAATCGTAGATACCGATTTAGTAGAGGTGAGATTGAAGATTGGATCATGGATTGTAAGCTAAAGCTCAGTAAGAACGGCTTTTCTCCTTTCAATGAAAAATCAGAAGATATCCTCGATGAAGAAGAGTCCCAAAAGCAACGCGTCGGTAGGCAGCAGTTTGGGCTTTATAGAGCGATGTGTAAAGGGGGAGCTGTCACTCATATTGCAGCTAAAACAAAAGAAGAGTTCATTAAAGCTGTCATGCGGCAAGTAGCTCCTCGTTTGGGACTTGATGCTGATGTGATTTCTGAGCTTTTACTAGATAGAGAAAAGCTCATGTCAACAGCGCTAAACTCTGGACTTGCGGTTCCGCACCCAAGAGATATTGTGCTTGAACTACCTGGCTCTGATGCGGTGATTACCGCTTTTCCACAAGAGCCTATTGAGTTTGGAGCGTTAGATGGACAACCGGTTCACACTCTCTTTTTTCTCTTCTCTTCTTCCGATAAAACCCATCTTCATTTATTGTCCAAATTAGCGCATTTAGGAAGCCAAACTTCAGCGCTAGAATTTTTAGCCACAAGGCCATCAGAAGAAGAGCTTTTAACGTATGTTAAAGATTGGGAAGCTAAAATTCGAAACCAAAACCCTTAACCCCTCCCTTATCATGAAAAAAGGACTTTTTGCTAAAAAATCGATCGGCTCTTTACTCAAGAGTACAGCGAATCATAAAAATGGGTTAAAGCGGACTCTTGGCCCCCTTAACCTCATTGCCATGGGAATTGGAGCTATTATCGGAGCTGGTCTCTTTGTTTTAACAGGGGAAGTGGCAGCTAACTTTACAGGACCTGGTATTTTAATTTCTTTTGGTATTGCAGCGATCATTGCTAGTTTAGCAGCGCTTTGCTATGCAGAGTTTGCAGCGCTCATCCCTGTTGCAGGAAGTGCTTATACCTACGCCTTTGTGGCTGTAGGAGAGTTTTTCGCCTGGATTATGGGTGTTGCTATCACCATTCAATACTTATTCTCATTTTGTGCAGTTGCTGTCGCTTGGTCAGGCTATTTAGGAAGCTTTATGAGTGATCTTGGACTCACATTAGGAAAGTCTCTATCAGAAGCTCCTTTCATTTATACCGATGCAGGATGGGCATCTACAGGGGCGGTTGTTAATCTTCCTGCCATGATTGTAATCGGAGTGATTGGACTTCTTGTGGCAAGAGGGATTCAAACAGCTGCTCTTTTAAACGATCTTTTAGTGCTTGTGAAGCTTGGCGTGTTAGTGCTTTTCATTGGATTTGGAATTGCGTTTATTAAAGCAGACAATCTCACCCCCTTTATTCCTGAAAACACAGGGATTTTTGGAGAGTTTGGATGGAGCGGGATTTTTAGGGGAGCAGGCATTTTATTCTTTGCTTTCTTAGGGTTTGATGCGATTGCAACGCTTGCTCAAGAGGCAAAAAATCCTCAGCGGGATATGCCAATTGGGATGATTGGTTCTTTAGTTGTGTGTGCCATTTTATATATGATTTTTGGTCTTGTGATGACAGGGTCAACAAAGTACTCTCTTTTAGGTGTTGCAGATCCTGTAGGAGTAGCTGTGAATAGTTTTGGACCCAGTTTCATTTGGTTAAGATACATTGTTAAACTAGCTATTTTAGCCGGACTCTCTTCGGTGATTCTTGTGATGATTACAGCGCAATCAAGAATTTTATATACGATGGCGCAAGATGGACTCCTTCCTCCTATTTTTGGAAAGACGCATCCTACACACCGCACTCCTTTTTATACCACGATGATTGTCTCTCTTGTAGCAGCTGTTATTGCAGGGTTTTTCCCAGTCAATATTTTAGGACAGATCACATCGATGGGAGCGCTGTTTGTATTTGGCATGGTGTGCCTGGGCGTTCTTGTTTTAAGATTTACGCAGCCCACACTTCACCGTCCGTTTAAAACGCCCTTTACCCCATGGGTGCCTCTTTTAGGGACGCTTGCGTGTCTTTTACAGATGTTCATGATGCCGCTAATTACCTGGATTCAATTCACTCTGACTTTAGGGATTGGGTGCTCTATCTACTTTCTGTATGGAAGTAAACATAGTAAAATCCGCAAAGGTTAAGACTGTTTTACGGCACACTTAATCAAGGCGCCTCCTAAACAGGTGGCTCCTTGATAAAACACAACCGCTTGACGAGGCGTGATAGCCCGTTGCGGGTGATCAAAGACAACTCTTAATTGATTGTCATCAAGAGGGTAAAGAGTGCACCTCGTATCTTCTTGTCTATACCTGATTTTTGCTGTACATTCTAGAGGAAACTCTGGGGGAGCTCCTACCCAAGAGATCTCTGTTGCGATGAGCTCAGAGTGATAAAGCGCTTCATGGTGATACCCTTGCTCCACAAACACGGTATTTTCTTGAACATCTTTTCCCACAACAAACCACGCTTCACCGGGCCCGCCAATACCAAGCCCTTTTCTTTGCCCAATGGTATAAAAAGCAATTCCTTGGTGAGTCCCTACTACTTTTCCTGATAGCGTCTTAAAAGCGCCTTTTTGATAAGCAATATACTCTCCCATGAACTCTTTAAAGGGCCGTTTCCCAATGAAACAAATCCCTGTGCTATCTTTTTTTGCAGCGGTTGCAAGGCCGTGCTGAAGAGCTAAAGCTCTCACCTCTTTTTTATTTAAATGCCCAATGGGAAAAAGCACCTCTTGAAGCACCTCTTCTTTTAAGGTGTAGAGAAAGTAAGTTTGATCTTTATTGGTATCATGACCTCTAAGGAGCTTGCCTTCATGAGCTCTTGCATAGTGCCCTGTTGCAAGAAAATCCGCCCCTAGCTCTTTAGCTTTAAGAAAAAGCGTCTTAAATTTGATTTCTTTGTTACAAAGAACATCAGGGTTAGGGGTATAGCCAAGTTTAAGCTCTTCAACAAAATGGGAAAAGACAAGATCCCAATACTCTTGCACAAAGTTAACGGTATAGTGAGGAATAGAGAGCTTATCACACACTCTCACCACATCTTCATAATCTTCAGCTCCTGGACAGCTTCCATCGGTGTCTTCCCAGTTTTTCATATAAAGACCAATCACACGGTAGCCGAGTTCTTTTAAAAGCAGGGCAGAAACAGAGGAGTCAACCCCTCCTGACATACCAATAACAACAGTTTTTTGAGGATTCATAAGGTCTATTTTAAGGGGTGATGCGTTTTTAGGAAGAGAGATTTTTTTGAACATGGGTGTAAAAAATAAGAATATCTATTTAAAGGCACCCCATTTTTATTGAGAACTGGATATGAGAAAGAGGGCAAAAACGTTTTTTCAAAAAAGAGAGCAGATATGAATGCCTATTAAAAGAGAGTAATATTTTTTCCCTATGTAATACAGGAACCCAATTGTGTTTACCGTGTTCTTGTATTACATTGAGAAGATGAAGCATTCTAAATATCGCTCCCTACTCCAAGACTTACTGAAAGCTCCCATTTTTAGCGCTAAGGAAGCCAGGTCTAGAGGCATTTCAGCTCGAATGCTCTCTCATTTTTGTTAAAATAAAGTGATTGAAAGAGTGGGTAGAGGAATATATAAGGGGGCTCAAACAGATTAGAGGTATATAAAGGGGCGTGGGATTTAGATCAAAAACACACCTCTCAGAGTTCAATTTGCTAAAGTAAATTTGATAAAAAAATGACAATTTTTAATAAATTTATATTTAGATTATTTTTAATCAAGGAGAGCATCCGAATAGCTACCAAATTTCTGTACTTTTTTAGATGAGAATACAATACATCTTACAGTAATAAATTGTTAAAATTGATATTTATGCGTCATTAGATGAGAATTAGGCTTATCTATACCGTTACTATATCATGAGGTAATTATGAGAATTATAAACTGTTTGCAATTCATGCGAAAAAGCCAATCTCTAGGATTTTCACAGATGCAAAATTTTTCACAACGGCTCTTTTTTTGTCATAGCACAATGGGGAAAATTAAATCTCTTCAATCAACACATTTAGGCGAACCTTCAGCTCAGAAAATGGATACGATTGATGGGTCTTTTTCTAGACAGGTCCATGCATTATCTAATGTCATACAAGATCTGTCAAAATCGGCGGAGTATATTAAAGAGGCAGAAAGATTAATCAACTATCAAACTTGCCCTCTTACCATCGAAGAAGTTATTCGAATACAGCAATTAATGACATTAGATGAAATTAAGGGTTCTTTGAAAGAAAAACTGCAACAGCGATTCAATGATGATTTAAAGAATAGTTTAAATGAATTCTATAAAGATCCTAAGCTTGATGCATATATTCAATCCCATCAAGGAAAAATTGAAAATATTGAAGAATTTAATATCAACAATCTTGCTCACCGAGCAAAAAGAGGGGATTTAGATTTTGAAACTTCACAAAAGATTTTCAAAAAAATCAAAGATGAGCTTGATGCAACGAACCAGCAAGTTTTAGAAGAAAATAAGAGTGGATTGACGGGATATGAAGGACTATGGGATTTAGATAAAAAAGAGAGAAGGTAGATTTGAATTTACCTAAATAAGCCTAGCATGAATTGTATAGATATCTGCGAAAATTTAATTTTCTAGTTGATCGATACTCAGCTCTGATCTTAGCTATTTTAAATAAAATATATGCGATACGAGCCAATAAAATCATTGGAGGGCACCTCAATGGAGACTTTGTCAAAGGTACAGAAAAGCTAAAACTTGCTTAGGAAAATTAAGAACTTATATAAGAAAGGGGGTACAAGCGCTACATCCTGTTTTAGAAATCTATCCTCGGTTTCTTTCTTAAAGAGATTGTAATCAGAGCAAGAGTGATCCTACAAGTTAAGAAAGGTCATTTTAAAATTTATAGCTGTCATATATCTTGTATTGCTAAACGTAAAGCTGCAAAATTGGATGAATGTGGACGCAGAGTGTATCTTCTTTTCACATAGAAAAAAGGGGGGATATTAAGCACGAACTTTTATGTTCGAGCATCTTACGGTGGACATTTCATCCAAACAGCAAAAGAAAATGGGAAAAGAATCGCTATACTCTCATTAAATACATTTTTGCCCTTTGAGAGTTAAAAAAACATCGACTCAAAGAAGCAGAAGCGCTCATCAGTAGGACTTCTAAAATTCCTCTTCATCTTAAAAAACCTTTAAAGAGATACAAGCTATCAACCTTTGGATAGGATGCAAGAAACACGATAGAAAAATAGGGAGGCATTATCTCAAAGAGTCTATCATTGACCAAATGCAAGCATACTTTTTGGCCACCAGACACAATTTTAGAATAATTATGAGAGAGGCGGGGGGTGTTTATATCTTTTTTCCATTCTGAATATTAAAATTATGAAATTTTAAATAAAAATCTATGCTAGATCAAAAGTGTTGATAAAAATCAATGGGGGCATTTTACCCCCACTAAATTCATAAATCAGAGCTGATTATTTCAGTTTAGTAAATAGATTCATCGTTGTATCGTAAATTGCCGTAAGTGAATCGCAATCTGCTTTTCCCTTAAGAGCCATGGTTTCATGAGAATAAGAATTAATATCTCTCAGATCCAGAGGTTGAGATTGTTTATGCGCCGCTTGAGTGTTCCATGTTATAGGAAGGAAATATGGCTTATTTTGACCCTCTATAGAGAAAGGGTCTGTCATTTTAATGCCTATATGAACGGGCGCCTCAGGTCCATAATTAGAGATGATAAATACATTAAAACATTCATTTACTGTTTTAATAGTATAGATGAATCCTTGTGATGATGAATCTTTTTGAGAGTTTTCTATTTGCCGGGTGGCTTGTGTAACGATTTCACTATGAATGAGAGAATTCTCATTGAATCCAATTTTTTTCAATAACTGTGTTTTTGGATCAATGCTTATCCATTGATTAAATATAGGTTTAGAGTTCAATGTAAGGTTGTTATCTGCATTCGGCGTAAGTTGAAGGCTGTACTTGTCGATATTTTGAGATGTTAGAAATATACCAATAAGTCTACCGAATAACTTCCCAATAATATAGATAGGTCTTCCTTTACTATGAATAAGACTTTCTCCATTAATAGGATTTCCCTCATATAAAATTACAATGTCTCTTTCTTTGAGAGCCAAGTTTTTATCTTGATTTTTCTGGGAAAATTTCTCAAATGATTGAGTGCAAAAAAAACGTTTGAAGATTTGATCTTGAGGGGATCTATAAGTTAAGGGATTCGTTAAGGTTGTCATTGACGAACCCATCAAACGGGAAGTTATTCTAATTATATTCATAAAACACTCTCCTTACACCTTAATTATAATATATATAATTTTAATTTAACATTTGTTTTTAATAAATATTTTTATATTTTGATAATAACTAAATGTTTTAATGGCTTTAGAAGAGGGATTTTATCAATCAAATACTAGGGTAAAGGGGAGATCAGCTGAGATTAGAAAGCTTAATTTTGAATCAATGGAAGATTTTTTATATGAGATGCGTCCTATTTTTATTGAGCATCTGCCGATTATAAGTACTTAAAATGACAAAAATAAAATTTAAGTCTTTGGCTATAAGTCATTTGAATTGCGAGAATTACCAGTTTGGAAAGAGGATGCATGAGTAAAAAAGGCATTAAAAATGCAAGGCCTGAAGAGAAAATCGTAGGGAGGTTAAGAGAGCTAGAGCTTTTAAACCATCTTTTTTATTCTAAAAAAGCTGAGTTCATTGCTGTCTATGGACGCTGTAGAGTGAGCAAGACATATCTAGTTAAGAATTTCATAGGCTCTTTACCTTGCACTTTCTTTCATGTAACAGGTCTTCAGAAAGGGTCTTTAAAGGAACAACTCAAAGAATTTGCAAAACAAATTGGGGATACCTTTTATCAAGGTGCATCGATTGTCCCGAGAGTAAATTGGATAGATGCTTTTGAGGATTTGACTCAGGCGATGAGTAAAATTCCAAAAGATAAAAAAGTTGTACTTTTTTTTGATGAATTTCCATGGATGGCAACACCTAGATCCAAACTGATTACGGCTTTAGAATTATACTGGAATCGTTACTGGGTATTTGATGATCGCCTTAAGTTAATTATTTGTGGATCAGCTACTTCATGGATAATTGAAAATATTATTAATAATAAAGGCGGCCTTCATAACCGGGTGACTAGAACCATTCAGCTCAAGCCTTTTTCTCTCTATGAGACGGAAAGCTTTTTAAAAGAACATCAGATTCATTTAACGAGGTGCCAAATTCTTGATCTTTATATTGTCCTTGGGGGAGTTCCTTTGTACTTATCTTTCATAAGAAAAGGACTCTCTATAGATCAATGCATTGATGAGCTCTGTTTTCAAAGCGATGGCCCTTTAGTTAAGGAATTTGTACGATTATTTGAGTCACTTTTTGAAGATGTAAAACCTTATATGGAACTGATCCGCATCATTGCAAAGCACCGTTATGGAATTGGTCAAGCAGCCCTCATTACTGAATCTAAGCTCCCTGGTGGGGGAAGGACTGTGCGTAGATTACAGCAATTAGAAGAAGCTGGATTTATCACAAGTCTTGTGCCTTATGGAAGAAAAGATAAAGGCGTTTACTATGTTATTGACGATGAATATAGCCTTTTTTATTTATATTGGATTGAACCGAGTTTAAAACTCATTGCTAAAAAATCCATTAATGAAGGGTTTTGGTCTTCTCAATCCAAAGCATTAACTTGGAAAATTTGGGCAGCACTCTCTTTTGAATCCATCTGTTATAAGCATATTGATCAGATTAGAAAAGCGTTAAAAATTGATCCGGGATCTGTTGCTGGAACTTGGCGATTTATCCCTAAAGCAAGGCAAATAGAGGTAGGGGCTCAAGTAGATCTTCTATTTGATAGACCCGATGAATCGATCACTTTATGTGAAATCAAATACTCAAACCATCCGTTTGCCATTGATAAAACTTATGCAAAAGAGCTTTTAAGGAAAATGGAGGTGTTTCGTCAGCAGACGAAAACAGAAAAGCAGCTTTTTCTTTGCATGATTACAACGATGGGACTTCAAACCACCATGTACTCTGAAGAGATTATCATCCATCAAGCAACTCTTGATGATCTATTTGAAAAAAATGGATAAGTGGTAACTCTCTGTAGTGCATAACATACAAAAAATATCTATCAGAGAAAAGAGGATCACAATTGCGATATTATTTAGTGATAGGGGGCATTTAAATGAATTAAAATATAATTATTTTTCGAATAAAATTTAAAACACCCTACTTTTAAAAAATTCATTTATTATCAATTACTTACAAATATTCAGTAATATTTAATTTAAAATAACATGTTTTTCAAATTAAAAATATGTTATTAATGAAATTAAGATTGAATAATAAAAAGGGTGATAATATGGGAATGAATATTTCAAATATGAATCCGCAACCCCACTCCAGTTCTGAGAGTGAAGGGAGCGATAATGAAGATTCTCTCAAAATTCATCATTCAGGAAATCAAAAAAGTACATCTTTAAGCGTTAAAGAAGAGGCAAAAAAAGCCCATTCCGTAGGACAAGAAACTTTATCCTCTTCACTTAATGTGAAAAGGCCTCTTCATCAGGATGATCAAGATGTTGAAGATGCTCAAATAGGGGGTCATATTCAAAATACAGTTAAAAAGCGGCTGCCATCTGAGGGCTTGAACGTAAAGGTCTTATCTTCAGCATCTTCTCAGAGGCAAACTGAGAATTCAACTGACCTAAAACCATATAAACCTCCAATCAACAAAGGAAGTGGATTTAAACCTCCTTATAACAACCTATTAGCTCAAACAACTACAACGACGACAACTTCTTCAAGCTATAAAAAGGATGCTCCTCTTACACCGCAGACATTGCATTCAGAAATCAATAAACCTCAAGCTAAAAGGAAGGAAAAGTTTAAACCCCCCTATAACAATTCACTAACTCAAATATCCCTACCGATGACAACCTCTTCAAGCTATAAAAAGGATGCTGCTCTTACACCGCAGACATTGGATTCAGAAATCAACAAACCTCAAGCTAAAAAGAAGAAAAAGTTTAAACCTCCCTACAACAATTCACTAACTCAAACAGTGCCGCCAACGACAGCCACTTCAAATACCCTAAATGTGAAAGATCTTAAATCAGAGGGAGATCATGCAGAAGATGTTTCATATCAAAGAGAAGAGGAAAAAGAATATGAAGACACTTATCATGAAGCATCTCTTCAAACAATTAAAATGGGGGAGGAGATTTCAACTCAAGATTCTATTCTTTTCTCACCAGAAAAAAATCTAGCTTCTTTAGAGGCTAAGGAAGGGGTTCCATCTAAAAAACTTATACTAGAAAAAAGTTCAAAAATAAATCCTCCGCAACAACCTGCTATCCAAAAACAAACATCTATCTCCTCCTTTGAAAAGGCTATGGCTTATCTAGAAGAGACCCTTGCATCGTCTATGACCATTACAAATGAAACAGTTTCTCAAAATACAAGAGTGGAAAGAGTTTTTCAAGCATTACAAACTCATATTGAAAACACAATACTCACAGAAGAGTTTATTGAAGATGTTTACACGTGTCTATTTGAGTCGGATTTAGCTCCATTTAGCGAGGAGCACTTAAACACAGATATGACATTCACTAGACCTCATCCTGTTCATGTGATCTATTCATTAGCAAATTGCTTAAGAGCTCTTCCTAAAAACACTCATTTTTTAGCACTTATTGAGGAGGCAAAATCTTATTTAGCGAATTTATGGTATAAGGAGCAGCAAAAAGGGATTGAATTGTTCCCTATTTCAGAATTTTTGCAAAAAAGCACTAATGCAACACTTATTAAATCAGTTAATGAGTGTCCTCTCTATACAGCTACAGAGTGGCTTGGTTCAGATAATCGAAACCCAGTTTTTATTCTAAGAGCTCAAGACTTTAAGCCCAAGTGGGTCTTTAAACCTATAAACATTCAACCCGTCAACATTGAGGAGGCCAATAGACTAGCGAATACCAAAGACTGCGAACACTTTGCTTTTAAAATGAATTTTCATGAGCAATTTCCCATACCCGCAGTTTTTTTAATTGAACTCAGGGGAGTTAAAGGAACTATTCAACCATTTATTCCAGGTGCAATCAGATTTAATAAGATTCCTAGAGATAAACGAATGTCAATTCTTCCATCATTACAAAAATTATTAATCTTTGATCTTCTTTTTCTTAACCACGATCGAAATCAATCAAATATACTCTATCGAAAAGAGGGGGATTCATATACATGCTATGGAATTGATCATGAACAGAGCCTAAAATACCAAAAAGGGGCTTTTACAATGGATCAGATTGATTTGATACAAGAGCTATCTCCCGGGCTAAAATTTACTGATTTTAACCGTGCAGCAAAGAAGCTTTTTTTAGAAGAGAGCTGTAATAAATATTTAGAAATTCTTCAAGAATGCTTTAATAATGAGAAAAAACTAGGTAGATCTCATAAGAGTGATGAAGATCTAGAAATGGAAGATAAAATGTTAAATCATATGGTGAATGTGGGGAAAATGCTAAGAGAATCAACAGAATCTTTTCGTAAAACAGTTAAAGACATCAAAAAAATTATTAAGTTAGACAAAACTATCACAAACATTACTCAATCAAATACAGATGAATCCTTTTTGCCAGATTAGACAATTAATTTAAAAATTAATTAATTTGAATTATTTTTAAATTGATGTTATTTAATTATCATTATAAAATCGGTTTTGTTAGCAGAGGGGTTTTTATGGAGTCTAAAGTATTAATTTGTCCAGATACCTATGAAGCATGGGTAAAAATGCATATTGATGATCAAGGTAAGAAGAGAGTTGAAATTCTTGCACCTCGGTTAATCCAGCGATTTACTAAGTGGGGGCTAGAAATCCCTGATCACCGTCTAACTGAAGAAATGGAAAAGAATGAGATCTATTTTCTCAAGCTTGATGATCTAGAAAAAGATCCTGATTTTTTCACTACCATTTTTCTAGAGACTGTTTGTAGAACACAGCTATTAAAAGATCGATTTTATTGGAAAGATGCGAGTAACTATATTAATGCTGCTGATGAATCACAACGAAAAGATGAAAGAATAGCAAGAAGCATTGCTCTTGTCACAGGGGGGTGGAGGAAAAATTGGACAATGGATCAATCATTAAATACGAGGATTGAGAAAGAAGTTCCAGAAGCACCAACTGAACAGATAGAAAAGCTTAGCATTCAAGAAGGAAAAGATCCGGGTATTTCTAAGAAGGTAAGTAAAACACCTACAAGAGTGGAGCGTCTCTTAAAGATAGACACGGTCGCTACTAAGTTAATTAATGCAAGGAATGAAGCAAAGGCATCTTCACAAACACCTTTAATCCCCATGTCTGGATCCAAAGCTTGATCGCTTAAAGGAGGAATTTCTATGGAATCTAAAGTATTAATTTGTCCAGATACCTATGAAGCATGGGTAAAAATGCATACCAATGATCAAGGCAAGAAGAGAGTTGAAATTCTTGCACCTCGATTAATTAAGCGATTTACTACGCGGGGCATGGCAGTTCCTACTCATCTTAGAACACAAGAAATGAAAAATAATAAAATTCATTTTTTAAAGCTTGATGATCTAGAAAAAGATTCTGAATTTTTCACCTCGATTTTTCTAAAAACTGTGTGTAAAACACAGCTATTAAAAGATAGGTTTTATTGGAAAAATGCAAGTGACTATATCAATGCTGCAACTGAAGAGCAGGAAGAAGAGGAAAGAATACAGGAAACGATTGCTGCTTTAAAAGAATGTTGCGCTGAAGCTGAGGCGAGAGGAACAACATTCTCACAGGAATTTTTTGATAGAACTAGAGGTAAATCTCCTATAGTAGAACAAGAAATTTTCTTAAACCCATTAATAAAAAATTCAACTCAGCAGCTTACTGACAACAAAGCTCCTTTTTTCAAAACCCAAGTAGAAGTACCAACTGAAGAGATAGAAAAGCTTAGCATTCAAGAAGGAAAAGATCCGGGTATTTCTAAGAAGGTCAGTAAAACACCTTCAAGAAGTGAGCGATTCTTAAGGATAGATGCAATCGCTACTCAGTTGATCAATGCAAAAAATAAAGCAAATACATCTTCAATTCCCATGTCTGGATCCAAAGCTTGATAGCTTCAAGGAGGAATTTCTATGGAATCTAAAGTATTAATATGCCCACGTACTTATGAAGCATGGGTAAAAATGCATATTGATGATCAAGGCAAGAAGAGAGTTGAAATTCTTGCGCCTCGGTTAATCCAGCGATTTACTAAGTGGGGGCTAGAAATCCCTGATCACCGTCTAACTGAAGAAATGGAAAAGAATGAGATCTATTTTCTCAAGCTTGATGATCTAGAAAAAGATCCTGATTTTTTCACTACCATTTTTCTAGAGACTGTTTGTAGAACACAGCTATTAAAAGATCGATTTTATTGGAAAGATGCGAGTAACTATATTAATGCTGCTGATGAATCACAACGAATCGATGAAAGAATAGCAAGAAGCATTGCTCTTAGCAAAAAAGGTTGGGCGAGAATTTTAGGAATAAAGGAACCTTTAGATACGGGGGATAAGAGAGAAGTTTTAGAAGTACCAACTGAACAGATAGAAAGGCTTAGTATTCAAGAAGGAAAAGATCCTGGTATTTCTAAGAAGGTAAGTAAAACACCTACAAGAGTGGAGCGCCTCTTAAGGATAGACACGGTCGCTACTAAGTTGATCAACGAGAGGAATAAGGCAAAGGTATCTTTGCAAACATCTTCAATCCCTATGTCTGGATCCAAAGCTTGATTACTTAAAGGAAGGATTTCTATAGAATCTAAAGTGTTAAATTGCTCACGTGCCTATGAGGCATAAGTAAGAATACATATCGATGATCAAGGCAAGAAGAGAGTTTTGAAATTCTTTTACCTTAATTAATCCAGCGATTTACTACTCAGGAATAGAGAGAAAAATCCTTTCCTTAACTCTTATTGAAAATATTTCTGAAACAGATCAAAAAGCTCAGTAAGATCTTGATGATGAGAGTTCCTTAATCAAAGACATAAGGCAAATACGTGAGGGAGGAGTTTTTATAGAGTGTATAGCAATACATGCAAATTTATAGATTAGAAATAATGTAACTTATTATTTTTTGACTGGACTATGCTAGGGATAAGCTCTGGATAAGTCTCTGAATATTTTTTTATTATATCTCTTTGCAGCTCAATATCAAGAGGTACTAGTGCTGGCGCTACATCAGACATCTCACATCCTTGCATAATAGCAGCAACTAATAACGCCCTTGTTAATTGAATTTTCACAGGAGAAACACTATCTCTATCTCCATCAAAATTAACAGGAAAGCCGCAATTTAAAAGATGAACACCTTCAATATGAAGATCTTCATGACAATCTCTTATATAGGAACATTTTTTTCTCATATGAACTGCATCAAATTCTCTGTCGGAGGAGGATGCGCTTAACAAGACGCAATTATTTTTAATGAATTGATGATGAGTTAGAGGAACGCTTATTTGTCCAGTACAGCCGATAATCAGATCAGCATCTTGTAATAAGAGTGATAAATCAAATTCCTGGATTTCATCTGCTTTATCATAAATTTTTACATCCTAGTCATGTTTTATTCGTGTGTAAATGGATGATCCAATGACTCCATTTCCGATAATGAGCACTTGTCTTAGGTCCATGTTAAGACGTGCTATACGCTTCAGAGCTTTTTCTATGACTATTTCACTAATAAAAGGGGATTCATAAAGTAGTTTTGCTTCGCTTCTAGCTACATTAATGACAGGGAACTGAAGATGCTTATTTTTAATTTTCTCATATCCAGAGCTTGTTTGTTCAATACCCACAATTTTTCTATGATCAAGCATTAATGTTGTTGAAATTTCAATGAGTTGACCTCCATCATCAATGATAATAATTTTGTCAAAAACAGATAGATTAAGGGAATTTAAGGCGTCTTCAAGAAATTGAAGTGTTATTTTGCTGAATTGAGTATCAAAGGAGAGATCTTGCTTAAAGAAAAAACTTAAGGGTGAAACGTTTATGCCCTCAGAAAGCATCTCTTGCCAGACAGATTGATTACTTGAATAGCACTTTCCTAAGAGAAAAACATTTTGAGGAGATAGTCCTAATGGATAAAGAGATCTCAACATGGAATGTGTTGTAGATAAGATATGCTGGCAGCCGATTACAAGTGTGTTATTTAAAGAAAGAGAGGGATACAAGGAAGTGACATAGTCAACAATAGGCATGCTTAACATAAAAAAACACCCTTAAATTAAAAAAATATATTTTAAAAAAACGATTCTATTAAGCTACGTATATAATGTCAATTTAATTGCATTGAAATTATATTTAATTTTAAATATGCGTCATATTATTTTAGATGTTTATGCTATATTGCATTTTCTTTATCATTAAAAAATGAGCTGTTTCTAAGTTTATAAATTCATTTTATTTAGGCATTCATCTCTTTGCGCCTTATTTGGGCTATTTCTATAGAGACTTTAGACTAAATCAAGACTGAATAGATCATCCAATTGAAAATTCAAACATTCATGGAAAGAACAATCTGATTGTTTTAATTTTTCCATAGATTCGTGAATAATATATTTTGATAATTGCATTAAAAATGGATTAAATGAGGATGCTTTAAGCATTCTTTGCCATGCAGCTAAAATAATCTCTTCGCTGCCCCATTTATTAACATCAGATTTAAGCTGTTGCATTTGAGCTTCAATTTTATCTAGAGAATAAACTATTAATGCTTCAATAGAGGTCTTTTTTTCGTAGGTTAGCCATAAGTTGCAAAAATCTTCCTCTAAATTGTATGGAAGAACACTTGTAATTTCTTGTATGGCTTTTATCTCTTCTAATTTCTTTATTTTTTCTAGGTTTTGATTTTTAACTATTTCTGAAAAGGGAATATCTCCTGTGATTGCTTCAGGCAAATCATGAACAACCGCTAACTTCAAAGCTTCTAAAATATTAAAATCTAATTCAAGATAGGGAGCTACTGTAATGAGAAGTAAGGCTAAATTCCAAGTGTGGGAAGCTACGGTTTCTTGCATACCATTTGAACACCAAATGCGTCTGGGTTCAAATTTAAGTCTTTCACTTATGTTAAAAAAATTTATTATTGATTTGATATCATGATTACAGTCTTTCACAAATGAAGCCTACTTGAAATACGAGTGTTGATGTCATTGATAATTTTTGGATTTTATCGATAAGTTCAATTTCAATATAAATGTTATTGTTTGGAACATTTTATTATAAAATAATCTAAATATTTTAATTCGTAAGCGTCTACCCATTGGCTAGAATGTTTTGTATGGGGTTTTTCCTGGAGAGCCCATTTACAAAATCCTTTGAAAACATTTTCTCCAATTGAAAGGATATTAATATTTGAAAAACCGTGAGCTGATAGCAGCTCTCTTGCATATTCAATTCCTACTGCATGGTGAGATCCTAGCACATTTAGTGGTAAAATATCATTTATTGCTGGATTAGATGAATAGCCAGTGAAAAAAAATGTACTTATAATCAGCTCGCCATTTGGTTTTAAAATTCTATAGGACTCTTTTATAAAGGCCTCAAAATCAGGAAAATGTTGTGCTGCTTCTAGAGTGATAATACCATCAAAACTTTCATCAGAAAATGATGTATCTGCTGCATATCCCTGTATAAATCTATGAGCCTCTTGTGGATAATTGTCTTTACATAGAGAAATTTGAGAGGGAACTGCATCAATACCCATTGGGTTAAATCCATAATTTAGCATTAGATGCACACCATGCCCTCTTCCACATCCAACTTCAAGGATCCTTCGATCTTGACCATTTTCAAGAAAAGAGATCACTTTTTTATATAAATTTATCTGAGAATCCAATCGAGTTTTTTTATCAATTTTTTCAGGAAGGTTACTCCAAAACCCAAAGTTGATACATCCTAATTCTAGATCAGGGAATAATATTTCCATTCCATTGATATCCATTAATCCAGAATAAAATTTAATAACATCATGATCTACCATTGGTAAATCAATAGTGTTTTCAACAAAATTATATCCTTTGCTCATTTTCCCCTCTTACACTAAAGACATTAATAAAAAATGCGATAAAAAAAAGCAAACTGAGGCCTGCTCCAATTGAATAAAATGATAAATGAAAATATTTAATAAATTCAAGAATTAAAGGAGCAAAAATAGATGCAATACCTTGAATGCCTTCGCAAATCCCTGATGCTTCTCCTATTTTTTTTGAATTAAATAATTGAAATGATCGACTGTATACCAGTGGAATATAAATAGCTCCTATGCATGCTATAATCCCACCAAATACCTTTAATGAAATTGGATTTTTCATTAAGTATGCTCCAATAACCCCTAATAACATGAGTAATCCGCCCAAAAAATATGCCGCAGAAATCAGGTTTGAATAAGTTAAATGATAATCTTTATGAGGTAAAAAATGTAGAATGCTTCCGCTTACGACACCAATTCCAGCTAAAATAAAAAAAGTATCACCTTTAAAAGCTAGAGCGCTGATGAAATATACAGATTCAGCAAACAAAAATGATATCCAAACAAGATATAATTTAAAAATTTTGCCTCCTTTTGTCGCATTTTTTTTATTGCGGTTATAACTTTTATTTTCCTTAAATAAAATAAAAGAAAAAATAAAACTGATTATTGAAAAGTAATAAATTAAATTAATGGAATTTTCCAATCCTAGATTTTGAAAATTACCGAAAAAAATCCATGGAAATGCCTGTAACAATACAGAATAGGCGATTAATTTTGGACTTTGATAACTATGATTTTTTTTACTTGTTTTTAAAAAAAAATTTTTGTGAAAAGAGATTAAACTAGCATTAATAATCGGAGTAGGATTATATGCAAATGCCAATAACATAATAATAGGAAGATTAAATCCATATTTTTTTAAAAAAAAAATCCCAAAAATCCCAATAGCTGTTGTTATTAAGAGAATATTTTTTCGAGAATATTTATCAGATAGTTTGCCAAATAAGTAGGCTCCGCTAATATTGAGTAAAACCCATATTAAAAAAATAAAAATTTCCTTTTCTAAAGGAAAGAATGCGTAAATCCAAACATTTAGTGAAAGTGCACACATAATTGAAAGTGCTGCATTTATAGCTAAAGTAAAAAATGACCCTATTCCTATGTCATCTATTTTTTTTAGCGAATTTATTATCAATGGCCAAATCACAGAAACCTAATTTTTAAATTTTGTTTTTTTACTAAAACCTATCGAATAAATCTATATATATCAATAAATTTATTCCTACCTTCTGATGCCAATTTGATGCATGGAAAGAGTCAAAATAAGAGATATAAGATATAACTATCCGAACATCTTTCCATAAACATATATATTTAGAGAAGTGGGATATTTTATGAGATTTAAAAAATAATTATTTTGTCGAAAAAATAATATAATTTTCTTTCCAAATAGATTTTATCTGTATTATATAAAAATTACTTTATTGGTCGCTCCTGTCTTGCCAGCAATTTGAACTTTTTTCTCTGTAAATATTCACTTTTTAATCCTTACCCTGAGTTTTATTAACCCCTGAAGAGGTTTGCTCAATACCTACTATGGGAAGATCATGAGGAAACCGTGCATTTATTTTCTCTATGAGGTGCCCTCCATCATCTAAAATGAGTATTCTTTTATAAAAATACAAATCATTCTTGGATAATATTTGATCTAGCATTTCATCAACACTTTGATCAAAGACTAAGTCAAAAGGAAGTTTGCCGTTAAAAAAAGAACTGGCTAATGAAATATCTACATTTTTTTGTTGCAATAGATTTATAACAATTGGATTTGTCGAATAGCACTTGCCAAGTATAAATAATTTTTTGCATTGAAAAGGAAATTAAAAAATATTTCGCATAATGCTCTTGTACTAGAACATAAATGTTGCACAGAAATAATAAGAACATCTTCTAAGGACAAGCTGCTTAATGCTTTCTTTGTATATTCAAGTAGTGGCAATTTTTTATTGGAATAAACTATGCCATGGAGTTGAATAGTGAGATTTTTTTGACTATTAGTCATTAGATTCCCATTATATTTTGGTATTTAAGCATTTAAAAAATTAGCATGTTTTTGATAAATTTTGAAAATCAAATAATTTTATTTGTGCTGCGTGGGTGTGTTGTATTAATTCATAGACAATCAAAAAAAATGGAATGAAAAAATAGGGTAATTTTTTATTGATTAAAGAAAAAGCATGGGATTATACTTTTTGTTACAAAGCAAAAAAGGAGATCCCATGCAATCACGACGTAGATCACGACGTAACTGGGCTAAATATAACAGATCTTTAGTTAATCGTAGAGATATTAATTTCTGGGTAGAGTCTACAGCCCATGAAAAATTTAAGGTAAAAGATAAGAAAAAACGAGGCCATCCCTTTAGCTATTCGAATTTTTTGATCATGGCTATGATGACGCTTAGATTCCAATTCAATCTTCCTCTAAGGCAGACACAGGGGTTTTTTAGGTCTCTTCTTGTTCTTCAAGGTATTGATATACAAGTGATTTCCTATTCACAGCTCTGCAGAAGGATGAAAACGCTTTCTCTTCCTAAAAACCTCGTTAAACGTGGGCAAGTGACAGATATTGTGTTAGATTCTACAGGACTAAAAGTGTATGGATCTGGAGAATGGTGTGCCTCTAAATATGGAGGAAAATCCAAGTGGAATAAGCTCCATATAGCCATGAATTTAAAGACACAGGAGATCATCTTAGCTGAAATTGGGGATGAGTATGAGGCTGATACAACCTATTTTGAAAAAGCACTTCAAAAAGCAAATAGCAAGAAAGGGAGAGTTCTTATGGATGGTATCGCTGATAACGAAAACTGCTACGCACTTGCTAAAAAGTATAACAAGGAGCTTCTAACACCTCCTAGAAAAGGAGCGGTTATCCGTAATGAGCCTGTTTATGAAAAAAGAAATGAGGCTATCCAGATCATCAAAGGACTGGGAGGTGATCTAGAAGCAAGATCGATATGGGGAAAGCTAACTGGATACAGTCGAAGAGCGGTAGCCCGAAGTATGATGTCTAGGTGGAAAAGAACCTTTAGTGGAAGCCTAAAAAGTAGATGTCCGCAGAGGAGAAATGTTGAAGTTGCGTTCAAAGCAGGTATGATTAACAAAGTAATTTCTAGAAAAAGTGGATAAAAGTTCCTGGGAAAGGGGAATTATTGTCATTTTTTTGCTCTAAAATATTGTTTTTCAGCATTAGTACAACAAACCCGTGCTGCGTGATTTTTATGCAAAATGAGACCAATTTTTAGTATACAATTACAGAAGCGATTGTGTTGATATTAGCTCACTGAAATAGGAATTAAAGGATTTTTTTAATCATGCAGGGCCTAATCTTTGATGTTATCTAGTTAGCATTGTAGAACGAATAGGGCATTTTAATTGAATAAATTTATGGTTACAAATAACTTGCCTGCATATCAGCTAGGCGAATATTAAAAAATATAGATTGGTTTCAAATGAGGGCTTTTGAATTCATCGATTATTTCGTTATATTAAATTAATAATTGTAAAAAATAGATTGATCTGCGGATTGTTTTTATGGAATATTATTAAAAAATAATATCACTTTTGCAGAATAACAAATATTTTTCTATTGGATTTGATACGATAAAAGATGTATGTTTTCATTAAAGATAAAACATACATAAGGAGAGACGTTTTATGAGCAATTCGACTACTCAAGAATATTATAAGTTATCAGCGGATCAAATTTGTGAAAATGTAAATATGACAGGTCAAGAAGTTATTAAATCAGAAATAGAAGGTGTTTCTTTACTTTTGTTTCCTCATGTCTATCCTTCTCATAAATTTAGGACAACATCTTTTGTTCTTAAGAATTTAAAGGAAATTATTAAGAATAAAACAGTATGTGATATGGGATGTGGACCAGGAATTGTGGGTTTATTCTCTTTGCATAATGGAGCCACAAAAGTAGTTCAAGCTGATATCAATCCAAATGCTATAGAAAACGCCAAAGAAAATAACATTTTAAATGGCTTTAAAGAAGATCGAGTACAAACCTATCTGAGTAACTGTTTTGATAATATCCCTCCAAATATTTTTGATGTAATTGTATTTAATATGCCTTACCACTGTGATGAGATCAAAATTAACGATCCCTTAGAGTATGCTTTTTATGACCCAGCTTTTGTTTCCATACAAAAATTTTTATCCCAGTCTAAATCTTACTCACATAAAACAACTCAAATTTTTATAGCTTTTTCTAATAAAGGGAATACAGAATTATTAGAGACAATTTTCACTAATAGTCCTTATAAGTGGGAGTTATGGAAAGTAACCAATACAGAACAAGAATACGATAATAGAATCTATCTACTTCAGCAAAATGATTGATTTTAGAGAAAAAAGCATTCAGATATTGCGATTTTTACATTTGGCAGAGCAGCTAAAGAATGAGTTACGTCATAGTTGGACCTCTCAGGGAAGACAAGAAAGCGTTGCTGATCATTCTTGGAGAATGTGTCTTTTGCTGCTGGTTAGTGCTCCCTATCTTACTCCACAACTAGACCTTTTAAAAGCTCTAAAAATGGCCATTATTCATGATATAGGTGAAATAATAGTAGGTGATTTACATGCTTTTCAATTAATGAAAAATCCAATCCTTGCTCAAGATAAGAAAGTGAAAGAGAGCCTTGCCATGAAAAAAATTGTAGAGCCTCTAGGGGAGGAAGGTATTGAACTTCTTAATATCTGGAATGAATTTGAGGCTAATCAATCAATAGAAGCAAGGGCAGTCAATTTTATAGATAAAATCGAGGCCTGTATTCAGCATAATGAAGCAGATATACAAACATGGACTGTTGAAGAGATAGAAGGAATAGATGAGTATTTCTCAGCGCTAACTCCAATAGAACCTTTTTATCAAGAAATTAAAAAAATTATTCAGTTGGAAACATCGAAAAAAATAGATGCCACCTACCAAGGGAAAGAATGAAAATGAAAAAGTCCAATAAGCTAAGTGAGGAAATTCAAAAGTCGCAAATTCTTTATAGAGAGCGTGAAAATAAATCTCTTTTTAATATTATCGAAGAATTTTCTCAAGGAGAATTGGATAAATATGAATATATTTTAGAAATGCATGATAAATATTCAACTTTGTTTGAACTGAAAAAGTTAATAAAAAAATGCAATATTAAATCTATTTCAATTGATTCTGATTTTGTGAAATTTCATTTAGATGGCTCTAATTTGACATTGATCGCAGATAATGCCTGCCGTTCGGCTTTATTTGAATCGCTAAATTTTGGTTCTTATGAACAAGAAGAAATGCAAATGATAGAGAACCTGATTGGAGAAAAGGATGTTATATTCGATATAGGGGCGCATTTAGGCTGGTACTCCATTCAACTAGCTTATTTACGTAAGCATGCAACTATTTATGGATTTGAACCTGTTGCAGCAACTTATCACTTATTTAAAAAAAATATTGAATTAAATGAATTAACCAACATTAATTATTTTAATTTTGGTTTTTCTGATAAAGAAAAAATGACAAATTTTTATTATTCTGAAGCAGGATCTGCTATTGCTTCAGAGCAAGATATTTTTGAGGTGAATACCCTAGGAACAGTGGAGTGCTATTTAAAACGACTAGATGATTTTGTTTTAGATAAAAAAATTAGCCAAATAGATTTCATAAAATGTGATGTTGAAGGTGCGGAGTTTTTAGTTTTAAAAGGTGGGCAAAATTCTATAAAGAAATTCTCTCCCATCTTATTTCTTGAACTTGTTGAGAATTGGTGTAATATGTTTAGCTACACAATACAAGAATTAATTGTTTTTCTCTTTGATCTTGGTTATAAAATGTTTGAAATTCAAAAAGGCCATTTGAAGGAATTAAATGCAATTTCCACTGAAAGCATCGATAATTTTAATTATCTATTTTTACATGGAAAGAAACACGAACATTTGATCAGTAAGTTCTCTAGTAAATGAGCAAATAGAGAGTGTATAGTACGAAGATTAAAAAATAAAAATAATGCCTTTTTTCCAGAATCATTATTGTATGCTGTATTATTATCCTAATAAGTGGGAGGCATTTTGCTAGTTTTTCTTAGTATATGCCATCATGTTTTTGGATTTTTACTTTAAAATTAGAGATTAGATTTTGTGGCTATTATATCAATCCTTGGGAAGCTAAAAAGAATTTCTCCATTTTTTAAAGGCCCAACAATTTTCAAGTAGGTATCAATAACTTGATCAAGAAATATTTGTTTTAAATTTTGGGGTAAAGGCTGTAAATATGAAAACCATTGTATAATGTAATTTTCAAAACTGGTTTTTGAGGAAAAATGAACAACATGCTGAACATTATCAAAATAAATAGATTCAAATTTGTTTTTCACTAATAATTTTTCATAGTTATCACTTCGTTCAAAATACCATTCAGGAGAAAATTGATAGAAATAGCTAGCCCATTCTGTTGAAGATATTACTATTTCAATAGATGTTTCAAGCTCAGTGGAGATTCCTAGAGGGATTGTTGCTACTAAATATCCTTTTGGCTTTAAACTTTTTCTTGCAGATTGGAAGAACAAATCTGGATTTGGCATCCACTGTATGGCAAAAGAGGAAAAAATAACATCCATAGTTGCATTAAAATCAAATTGTTGAGCATCTTGAATTAAAAAAGTTAAATTAGGATGGGATTCATGATTGAAAGATTTTCTAGAAAATTCAATCATATCTGAAGAAATATCTATTCCTATAATGGAACCATTAGGAACTTTTTTGGCTATGATAGATGTTATTTTTCCATCTCCACATCCTATATCAAGGATATTTTCAGATCCTTTTAATTGAACTTTTTTTAAAAGATTTATTGCAGCTTCTTTTTGTACAAATGAATGGTCTGCATATTTTTTGGCATTCCATAAATATTTTACTTTAGTATTCATTAAATTTTAGTTGATTAAGGTTTAAAAATTTAAAATAAGTGAATACCACAAACGTGGTTTCCCGAATCGTTCTTGAGATTTATTTAAGCTTAATCCCATTTTTTCTAATACTCTCTTTGAAGGAAGATTTTCTGGATGCACTGTCGCCATTATTTTTAAAACAGAAAATTCTTTAAAATAACCCAAGCTATTGATGCTACGTGTATAATTAATAATAATGGCTTTTAGAGCTTCAGTACAAAAGCCTCTATTATGATATTTTTCATGTAAAATATAACCTATTTCAAAAACCCCTGGCTCTTCTGTAGGAAGAAAATCAATTTGCCCTATAAAATCCAGGCCATCTTTATTAAAAATAGAAAAAAAACCAAAGGGTTTACCTTGTATAAAAAAAGCGGCCCCCTTTTGAGAGATGAGAGTGTTGACTTCAAATTTAGTTTTTGGCTTTCCATGGTCAAAGTATTTAGTGATAGCTGCATCTCCATAAAGTTGGACGTATTTTTGAAAGTCCTCACTTTTATAAGATCGAATAAAAAGTCGTTCAGTTTCAATTTCAACTTGAAAATGGTTATAATTTAGCTGAAAAGAAATACGAGAATCTTCAATGGGCTCATTTTTTAGGGATTGCATAATAGTTACCTATAGAGATGAGATGGGTAATAGGTCTATAAAATGGGCGTAGGATAAATCACATTTTTTTAATATGCCTCCTGGAGCGTTGTAAGGACGATCTTCCTTCTTAAAGCCATAATTGAAAGATAAAAATTTAATGTTTATGGAGATTTCTTCCTTATAAAGCGAAGAAATAAAATATTTAAGATCATTTTGAAATGAATTTTGAGTGTCTCTATAATATTTTAATTCATCATTGGGAAGAGTAAAGACAATTTGAATAGGATCCTCTTTACCTTTACTTATTCTTGAAATAATATAATCAATAATTAAATGCCCTTCAAGATATTGAATAATAGAGTACGCTTTATTAGTATCATGATTATACCAATTAGATAAAATTGAGCAGTTGTCAGAAAAAATATTACCTAATCGAATATTACTATATTGAAAATGTTGGCTAGATTCAGAAATAAAATGACGAGAAAGAGCCCTTTTAAAGTAAACAATCAAATTATTTTCTGTTATTTTTTGCATTTGCATAAAAATTTGAGATGACTTGATACATTTTATCTGGTGAGACGGGATGCTCTCTATTATATCGCAAGCACTATTAAAACTTTGAATTGATGATTGAATTTTTTTCAATGCACTCCATGCTGTAAGGTCGACTAACCAAAAAGTAGCCTCTGTATGTTTGCTGAGCACAGGGGAAAACAAAAAATCTTTGTAAAATTGAACTCCTGCTGTCTTTAATCCATAGCATCCTATATACCATATAATGACATGAGGATTAGGCATCTGTATGATTTTACATACAATATGTTCAATAGGAAGGTCTTCTATAAATTCAACTTCTACTTTACACATAGCAGAAATAGACTCTTTTTTTCTTAGAAAAGATATGGATTAGATGGCTTTTTTCAGAAGAAATCAATTTAAGCATAGAAGGTGGCATAACTATCGCTATTCTCAGAAAATGTTTGAAGTATAGCATAGCGACTCAACTTGTATTTTTTAAATAATTAATCTGCATAATATGAAAAAAATGAAGCTTACAAGAGATAGATTACATCGATATAAGCCAAATCAAAAAATGAAATGAAAAAACAGATCAAATTTTTAGGAACTAAAGAAAAACATAGAATTTACGCTTTTCCATATCGCTAAACAGCACGCTTCAAGAAAAAATCACATCTTCATGATCAGCCTGTTTGTAAAAAAAGAGAGAATAATCAGAGTGGATAGATGGATTTGCTTTAAAAGTATCAGATAAGGGATTATTAAATATTTCTATTCAAAAAGTGTGGGCTGAGTACATACATACCCCTCTTGAACAAAAAATTCTATTCAAGAGGGGTATGTGTATTTTATGAAGAGGAAGGAGCCTCTTCAATGGCAACTGGAGTGACATCCATAAAGACAATCTTTCCTTCTTCAACCTTAGCTTGAAGTGAAATGCTTTGAGACATTTGCTGCAGCAATTTTTCTGCTAAAGGGTCTTCAAGATGTGTTTCAATCACTCTACGGATAGGACGAGCTCCCATTTCAGGTTGATACCCTTTTTCAACCAGAAGCTCTTTAACAGCAGGATCGATCGTTAAAGAGATCTGCCGTCTTGTTAGCCGTGTTTGAAGTTTTTGAATTTCAAGATCAACTACTTTCAGAAGCGCTGGTTTATCAAGCGTTCTAAAGATGACAGAACCATCAAGTCTATTCACAAATTCTGGTTTAAAGTTTTTACGAACAGCTGTTTCAATCGCTTCTTGAATCTTTTTAAAATCAGAAGAGTTGTCTTGAGCTCCAAAGCCAACTTCTACTTGCTTACGGACAAGATCAGCGCCAAGATTTGAGGTCATAATTACAATGGTGTTACGGAAATCCACCTTTCTTCCAAATGAGTCTGTAAGACGTCCCTCTTCAAGAATTTGAAGAAGAATATTCATCACATCAGGGTGCGCTTTTTCAATCTCATCAAACAGCACAACGCAGTAAGGTCTTTGTCTTACTTGCTCTGTGAGCTGCCCTCCCTCTTCAAATCCTACATACCCTGGAGGGGATCCTGTCATACGGGAGACGGCGAATTTCTCCATATATTCTGACATGTCCACTTGAATAAGCGCATCTTCTCCTCCAAACATGGTGATAGCAAGTTGCTTAGCAAGAAGGGTTTTTCCTACACCTGTAGGCCCTAAAAAGAGAAAGGCTCCAATCGGGCGGTTAGGATCTTTAATGTCTGCTTTACTGCGGCGTATGGCTTTACAAACCGTTTGAATGGCATCATCTTGTCCAGTGATTTTTTCACTTAAGAGCTCTTGCATCTTGAGTATTTTAGCCGTTTCTGCTTCTGTTAGACGGGTGATAGGAATGCCTGTTTGTTTAGAGACAATCAAAGCAATGTCATCTTCATCAACAATCACTTGATGCTCTTTTTTAGAAAGCTCCCACTCTGTCATGAGTCTTTGAAGTTGCTGACGGAGGTTTTTTTCATCATCGCGCAGTTTAGCAGCTTTTTCATAATCTTGATGCGTAATCGCCTCTTCTTTAGCAATTCTTGCCTTTTCAATCTCTTGATCAAGATCTGCAATATTGGGCGGTTGATGCATGGAAGAAATCCGTGCTTTTGCTCCTGCTTCATCTAAAAGATCAATCGCCTTATCAGGAAGAAACCGCCCAGTAATGTATCTGTCAGAGAGCTTAGCAGCAGCTTCAATGGAGGCTTCTGTATAAGAGCAGTGGTGGTGCTCTTCATATTTTTTTCGAAGTCCTTTTAAGATATGGATGCTATCTGGAATGGAGGGAGGAGCGACAACGATTTTCTGAAACCGTCTTTCTAAAGCCGCATCTTTTTCAATGTGTTTACGGTATTCATCAAGCGTTGTAGCTCCGATGCACTGAATTTCTCCTCTAGCAAGCGCTGGCTTTAAGATATTAGAAGCGTCAATAGCTCCTTCAGCCGCTCCCGCTCCTACAATCGTGTGGATTTCATCGATGAAAAGGAGAATGTTTCCATTTTTTTTCACTTCATCCATCACCGCTTTAATCCGCTCTTCAAACTGCCCGCGGTATTTGGTGCCTGCGATCATGAGAGTGAGATCTAAAGATATGAGCCGTTTTTTTGCAAGATGATCGGGCACCTCACCGCGCATGATCGCTTGAGCTAACCCCTCGACAATGGCTGTTTTTCCAACACCTGCTTCTCCAAGAAGCACGGGGTTATTTTTACGGCGCCTACATAAAATGAGAATTAAACGTTCCACTTCCTCTTTTCTTCCGATGACAGGATCGAGTTTTCCCTCTTTGGAAAGTTCTGTTAGATCGTGCCCATACGCTCTCAGAGCTGGCATTTTTTCTGTTCCTGAAGACGCTTTATCATACGATTTTGTTGAGCTAGAAGGATTGGGAGCAGAGTGGTGCAGTCCGATGGGGGGCAGCTGCAAGTTGAATGTCTCAAGCTCTTTCAGGATTTCTTTTTGAATATCTTTTAGGCTGACATTTAAGCTTTCTAGCACCTGAGCGCCCACTCCATCACTTTGTCTTAAAAGGGCTAAAAGAAGGTGCTCTGTCCCCACATAGTTGTGATTTAAGCTAGAGGCCTCTTCGTTAGAAAACTCAAACACCTTTTTCACTTTCGAGGTGAGTGTTGGGTCGCCGTACACTTGCATCTCAGGCCCAAATCCCACAAGCTTTTCCACCTCTTGCCGGACGGTTTCATAGTCGAGGTTAAAATTACGGAGAACATTAACAGCGATACCTTGCCCGAGCTTAAGGAGTCCTAAGAGCACATGCTCTGTTCCTAAGTAGTTGTGATTCATGCGCTGGGCTTCTTTTTTCGCAAGCTTAATGACCTGTTTGGCGCGGTTAGTAAATTTATCAAACATAGGTGACCTACATGGGTTAAAAACAGTATCGATTCAAGATGATAAATCCCTTCAGGGCGATTCACACTTCCTCATGGGTCATTCTATTCGGTTGAGGACTTTTTTCGCAAACAGATGGAAAAAGAAGAGAGGAGACCTTGGGCATTTTTTCAGGGTATGATCAAGATCGTGATTTTCTCTTTTTTCTAGTCTTCCTTTAAACAAGAGGCTGCAGTAAAATAGCATTTTTAACCATAAAGATAGATCATGAGCTGGACATTCATCGCAAGAAAAGCTGCTAAGGCCTCTGAGAATATGGAATACGATGCAGAACTTCTCAAAACCCTTGTACCAGAAGCTAAGCCGATTTTGCATCTCTATGATTGGGAAAGGCCAAGTTTAACTTATGGCTTTTTTGCACGGCCTGAAAAACTGCTCCATTTAGATGCGGTTAAAAAGCATGGATTTGATTTAGCAAGAAGACCCACCGGCGGAGGTGTGGTTTTTCATGCGTGGGATCTGGCTTTTTCTGTTCTCATCCCTGCTGGCTCATCTCTTTATTCACAAAACACCCTTGAAAATTATGAACTCATCAATCAAGTGGTTTTTTCTGTTGTCCAAGATTTTGTAGGGTCTGCTGCTTTAATGAGTCTAACTCCCTCAGATACTGTCATTCAACATCCTGAAGAGGCATTTTTTTGCATGGCAAGACCCACTAAATACGACCTTGTTGTAGGAGAAAAAAAGATTGCGGGAGCTGCTCAACGGAAAATGAAGCAAGGCTTTTTACATCAAGGAACGATTGCGCTTCAATTCCCTGATCTTAATCTCTTAGATGAGCTTCTCCCTTCTTTTTCTGTGAGAGAAGCGATGAGAAGAACCACATTTCCTCTCCTTTCTGAAAATATCTCTCTTGAAGAGGGCAGGGATCAGCTTCGTCTTTTACTTCAAAAACGGTTTTTAACTCTTTAACGGATCACTTATGAATATGAAATCGAAATCAGCCATTACGCCAACACGCGCTCAAAACTACCCTGAATGGTACCAAGAAGTGATTAAAGCTGCCGATTTAGCAGAACACTCTCCGGTTAGAGGATGCATGGTCATTAAACCGTGGGGATATGCCCTTTGGGAAAACATGCAAAAAGTGCTCGATAAGCAATTTAAAAAGCTAGGGGTGCAAAACGCTTACTTTCCTTTATTTATCCCTTTAAGCTTTTTACAAAAAGAGGCAGAGCATGTGGAAGGGTTTGCTAAAGAGTGCGCAGTTGTCACTCACCATAAGCTCACTAAAAATGCAGAAGGCAAACTTGTCCCTTCAGGAGAGCTGGAAGAGCCTCTCATTGTCCGTCCGACATCAGAAATGATCATTGGAGAGATGTTTTCCAAATGGGTTACTTCTTACCGTGACCTCCCTTTAAAGATTAACCAGTGGGCAAATGTGGTGAGATGGGAAATGAGAACCCGTCTTTTCTTAAGAACAACAGAGTTTCTCTGGCAAGAGGGGCACACAGTTCACGCAACAGAAGAAGAGGCAAAAGAGCAGACACTACAAATTTTAGATGTGTATGCCGCTTTTGCAAGAGACTATCTAGCGATTCCTGTCATTGTAGGAGAAAAAACACCTTCAGAGAGATTCCCTGGCGCCTCTGCAACATATACCATAGAGGCGATGATGCAAGATGGGAAGGCGCTTCAAATGGGCACCTCTCACTTCTTAGGGCAAAACTTTGCTAAAGGCTCGGGAATTGAGTTCCGAGATGCAAACGGAGATATGCTGTATGCTTGGACCACTTCTTGGGGAGTCACCACCCGGATGATTGGGGCTTTAGTGATGACCCATAGTGATGATGATGGACTCATTGTGCCTCCTAAAATTGCAGCTACTCATGCGGTGATTATCCCGATCATTCATAAAGAAGAGCACCGAGAAGAAATTCTTTCTTATGCAAGAAATCTCGCTTCTAGTCTCAATGAACTTCATTATCATGGCAATAACATCCATGTCCATGTGGATGAAAGAGATATCAGGGGAGGAGAGAAGAACTGGGGATGGATTAAGAAAGGAGTCCCCATCCGGATTGAAGTGGGTTTAAGAGAAATGGAGAGTAAAAAGCTCTCTCTTTTTAGAAGAGATCAGGCGCATAAAGAAGTGACACACCTTTCAGCTGAGGAGATCACTTTACAATTAAGAGACATTTTAGATGATATTCAAGCTAATCTTTATACAAGAGCCCTGTATTTTAGAGATTCTCATATCACCTCTATTGATTCTAAAGAGGCGTTTTATGCTCACTTCACAGCAGGAGATGAAGAGAAAAACACAGGGTTTGTGATGGCACATTGGAGCGGGGATCCTGAAGTGGAAAAAATTGTGAAAGAGCTTGGCGTGACCATTCGGTGCATTCCTTTAGAGGGGGAGAGAGAAGAGAGCCTTTGTCCTATCACAGGGCGGCGGAGTCAAGGGCGTGTTGTCTATGCAAAATCGTATTAACCTAGAGAGGTTGGATTAAAACATTAGCATGCAATTTTTCCGAAAGCATCAAAAAAAATTCATCTTGATTCTTGTCATTGCCATGATAGCGCCTCTTGCTCTAAGCCTAAATGGCTTAACCTCTTCTGAAGAGGATCATAAGAGAGGGGCTATAGAAAGGGGAAGAGCCCCTTTTGTGCAAAAAGAAGCCTTGCTGAAGTTTTTTGCTTTAGGAAAAATCCCTGTTTTAGAGGAGATTTTTTTTAAGAGAGATCTTCTTCTTCTTATTGCAAAGATAGCATATGCAAAGGTAGAAGAAGAGTTTCATCAAACGGTTTTGCATGCGAAGAAGTATACTTCAAGAGACTATCCATGGATGAAAGAAACTCTCCTACCTGATTCTAAGGAGAATAAAGCGCTTTTTCTGCTGAATACATTTCATCAAGTTAGAGAAGGGGCTCATTTCTTACCCCTTCATCATCTGGATTTTACCACATGGTTTGGACCTACATTTTCTCAAATCGTTACAGATGTCATTTTTCATCTAGCAAAAGTTGCTGAAGAAAAAGGGTATAAGATATCTTTTCAAGAGGCAAAAGAGCACTTCATGAAAAGCTGTCAGGACATGCTTCACTTAAGATACCCAAAAGAAAAGATCCAAGCGCATCACGTCTCTCAGTTCATCTTGCACCATTTTCAGGTAAGCCCTATCCAAGAGAGAGATGTTATCTTATTATGGCAAAAGATTTTAAGTCTTCACGCCTATTTCCAAGATATGCAAAATACACCGCTTCTTGATCAGCCTTCTTATGAAGCCAGGCAAGATGTGACTTTGCCAACAGCCCTTATTGAAGAGTACCGCTTTTCTCCTCTTTTTCAAATAAAAGATTTTAGCATGCTCCTTCAAATCCATGATTACTTCGAGGCGATATCTCCTCAGGGAATGTCTATTCTAGAGGCATCTTCTCCTATTTTTTATTCTCTTGAAGAGATTGAAAAGCACCATCCAGAGCTCATTGGAGGGGTGTATGATTTAGAGATAAGAGAGGTGTCTAAAAAGCTTCAAATGAGTAGGATTTCTCTTCAAGAGGTGAGGCGCTTTGAAGAGAGCGATGCGGGGTGGCAGCTACTTTCCTTACATTTTCCTGCATTAAAAACAGCTGCAAAAGAGTGTGCAGGAAGTAGGAGAGCCTTTTTAGATCAGTGTCATCAGGAGCTTAGGTTAGAGGTGAGTCAAAAAGCAAGAGAGCATCTTGTGCATCCCTCTTTAGCACTGAATTACGAGATGTTAGAAAAGGCTCCTTTAGAGAAAAAGCGTCTTCTGATTGCGTCTCAGTTATCCCCAATCCAAGAAATGGATCAGCAGCAGCAGTTTTTTCAAAAACTCCGAGAGTCTAAAGAGAAAGAGCATCTTTTTTTTAGCACAATAGACACCTCTTATTCGGTTCATGTGCTTCAAAAACCTCGGCATTTAGTCTTAATGCCACTTCAAAGGGTATTTCTTGACGGGGTGTTAAAAAAGCGGCTACATCAAAAGCTTAAAAGCCACTTCCAAGAAGCTAGAGAAAAAACGCCCTCTTCTTATCAAAATGCAGATGAGTCATGGAAACGGTTTGATGAGGTGATACTTGATGTCGGAGCTTATGTGTATAGAGATGTTTTAAAAGAGATCTCTCCTGAGCCGCTTCCCTACGAGGCGTATGTAGAGCGTCTTCTTACAAAAGTGCTAGAAAAGATCCGGCAAAACGTGATGCATTCTTTAGATAGCCAGGTTTTAGTAGATCTATGGCAGATTGAAAAGAAAGAAAAGGCACTTCAGCAAAAAGATGTGACATGCATGTCTCAAGAAGAGCTGTTTTCAAACCCTCCGGGGTTTATCTCACCTCTTATCGCATCTTCTAATGGCCCTTTTTTCTACCGCATTCTTGCCCAAAAAGCTCCCTCTTATCCTCTTAGTCAAGTGTTAGAAGAGGGAAGAGATGTGCTGGGGAATGAGCACATTAAATATTTAATAGAGACTTTTTTACAGAGAAAGGATGATGTATGATTTCAGGTTATCTAGACCCTTTAGCGCCGATGCACTTTTTCACTCTTCACCACCGTATTCCGTATCTTGAAAAGGGAAAAGATATTCCTATGGGTAAAAAGTATCAACTTCCTTCAACAGAGCCCTTTTTAGGAGAAGATCACTTTGCAGAAGCTTATGCAAGTTGGAATGAATCGGGCATTAAACTGCGGTTTATTGTCTCTAAGCCGTTTGAAACAGCGGTGTATCCTCAATTTACACAAGGAGATGCCATTGAGCTCTTTGTAGATACAAGGGATCTCAAAGATACAGGATTTGCAACGAGGTTTTGTCACCACTTTCTCATTTTACCTCAAGAAGTTCAAGGGGTACGGGCTTTAGAGCTGTCGCATTTTAGAGCAGAAGATAGCCATCCACTGTGTGAGCCAGATCTTATTATCACGCAGTTCATGGAAAGCTCAAAAGAGTATTTTGTAGAGATTACGCTTCCCTTAGAGGTTCTTTATGGATTTGATCCTACCCAATTTGATAAGTTAGGACTCACCTATACAGTGCACCGGCCTAAGGGAAAACCGCAACATTTTACCCTCTCTTCGAGCTATGTTACAATCGGGGCAAACCCTTCGATGTGGTCCAGTTGCCATCTCATTAAATAATAGGAGCTGCTGTATGAACATCAAGAAAAACACGCCAGCGTTAATAATCAAAGGGTAAGAGTATGAAGCGATTTACAGATTCACATGAATGGATCAAGATGGATCAAGAAGAGGGGATTGTAGGGATTACAGCGTATGCTCAAAAAGAGTTAGGAGATGCTGTTTATATCTCTTTACCTACACCTGGACATCAGGTAAAAAAAGGGGAAGAGATTGTAGTTTTAGAATCTACAAAAGCAGCAGCTGATGTGTATTCACCTGTCTCTGGTGTGATTACATGTATTAACACAGCAATCCAAGATAATCTCTCTCTTCTCAATCACAGTCCAGAATCAGAAGGGTGGCTCTACCGCATTAAGCCCTTAGATCCATCTGAGCTCTTAGAGCTGATGAGCCAAGAGGCGTATGAAGAGATGGTGAGATAACAGATAGAGAGTATGAGGACTGACTCTCTATTGATGAGGCTATTTTCTATTTTTAGAGAGAGCTACACATATGTAAGAGAGTGTAGCCTCATGATGAGTGTTATTTTTTAAATGAGGGGAGCGTATGCATCCTATTTTACAACATTTAAGTCAAAACCCATTTTTACAAAAAATCGTGAGGCAGCTTTTTCCCCCACAATGCCTTTATTGTAAACTCTTACATGATCAGCTTGGAGTGTATCTCTGTCAGAGGTGTCTTAGCTACTTAGAGCCTCTTAAACCTCGAGTATTAAGCCCCATCATGGTGACATTTCCAGGAAGAGGCCCTCCTGTCATATTAATCAAAAAACTAAAAACACACCCTGACCCTCAGCTTGCTTCTTTATTAGCAGCTTATATGGTGATTCAATATACAAAGAGCTCCTACCCTATTCCTGATCTTATCACAGCTGTTCCCTCCCATCTATTAAGGAGACTTCACCTCGGAGATAACATAGCTGAGATGTTAGGAAAAGAGGTGGCAAAGCTTCTTCAAAGGCCCTTTGTGATGTTACTGAAGCGTCAAGCGCAGAAGGTTAGACAAGATTTGATTCCTAAAGAAGAGAGGCTACTTTTATCCTCCGAGGAGTTTATGTGGATAGGAAACATGAGCATCAAAGGTCAAAATATTCTTCTTATTGATGATACAGTCACAACAGGATCGACTTTAAGATGCAGCGCTTTACACTTAGAAAAACAAGGGGCTCATCAAGTGATTCAGATGGGGTGTGTGGATCAAGGGTATCTTAAAGATGAAAGGAGTCATCTGCACTCTTTTGATGAAAAGAGGGAGTGATATCTTCTTGAATAGTTTTTTCATATTAAGTATCTGAGGCTATCTAGATTCTTCTTCAAAAACTTTAAGGTGAAAATTATTTTAATGGACTTGGAAAAGCAAGAGATATGGTAATTTGAGAACAACGTACAGGGATTAATGAGGATGAGTTGAAAAATCACCTATGATTCTTGAAGTTGAAAATTTCATTAAGGATAGCCGTGCACATTTCACCCAAAGACACCTCTCAAGCTTACACGCTGCATCCCCTTCAAACTCTTCCCTCTTCAGAATATGAAAGGGTTATTTTAGCAGAAGAGCTAACTCAATTAACTGCTTTAGAAAAACTCCCTTTTTCTCTCTTGATCCGGGGAGATGTGCACATGTGTGCTGCAAACATCTCTTCTTTTCTGCTTTTAAGTTCAAAAGAAGTGACCATAGAAGGATCGCTGAGTTGGGATAGTCAAGACGCTTCAGATTTTTTGGGGAAGCAGCTCTATGATCATCAAGAAAGGGGGCAGAGTTTTTTACCTTTAAAGCTAACGGTTCAAAAAGATCTTAATCTCTCTCACTCCACATATTTAAGGCATTTACCAGAGGAGCTTCATGTGAGAGGCTCTCTTAATCTCTCAGAATGTACGCAGTTGACACATCTTTCTCCCAAACTAACAGTGGGAGAAGATCTTGAGTGCGCAGGGTGTGTCTCTCTTACAGCCTTACCTTCTGGAATACAAGTAGGGGGAGGAGTGAACCTCTTGAGATGTCTTGCGCTCACCTTTCTTCCAGAGAATTTGACTATAAAAAAAGATCTTTTTTTAACCGGTTGCAAGGCGCTTACAACTCTATCACGGGGCCTTAAAGTAGGAGGTTCTTTAGATCTAAAAAATACAGCTATTTCCGCTCTTCCAGAAGATATGGAGGTGGGAATGGATCTTATCCTCTATGACTGCAGATCTCTTGTAGCTCTCCCTAAGAGGCTTCAAATAAGAGGCTCTCTTAACTGCTATGGATGTAAAGCTCTTATAGCCCTTTCTGAAGAGCTTGAAGTGGGGAAAAATCTGATTCTTTCAGCTTGCAGATCTCTTGAGCATTTACCTAAGAGACTAAGAGCTGGAGGGTCTCTTAACTTCACCGACTGTAAAGCTATAAAGTATATTCCAGATGATCTAGAAGTGGGAAAAGACCTTATCCTTTTTAATTGCATAGCTCTTACACAGCTACCAAAGAGGCTTAAAGTGAAAGATTCTTTGGATCTTTCTCATTGCATCAAGCTGACGCATCTTTCTGAAGATTTAGAGGTGGGAAAAGATCTGAAACTGCACTCTTGTAAGGCACTTACAGCCATACCGTTTGGAATTAAAGTGGGAGGCTCCTTCATCTTATCTGGATGTGTAGCATTAAGAGCTCTTCCTGAGGGGCTTGAAGTTAAAAAAATGCTTGCCTTATCAAACTGTAAAGCGCTTGTTAGCTTACCTTCCAAACTGAAAGTAAAAGGATCTTTAGATTTATCAGAATGTGTAGCGCTCACCCATCTACCCTCTGATCTTGAAGTGGGCATGGATCTTCTGTTGTGTAATAATCAAGCTCTTCAAGTCCTACCTAAGGGGATCAAAATTGAGGGGTCTCTTAACTTATCAGGATGTGTAGGGCTAAGAGCTCTTCCTGAAGATTTGGAAGTTAAAAAAGATTTAACCCTTTATGGCTGCAAAGCTCTTATCAGATTAGAGAGAGGGCTTAAAGTGGGAGGCTCTCTTGATCTTTCTTATTGCGTAGGTCTCACAGATCTTTCTGAGGAGCTAGAAATTGGAAGAGATCTTCATCTCTCTTTTTGTGGATCTTTGAGAGCGGTTCCTCAAAAACTTCATATTAGAGGCTCTCTTGATCTTTCTCACTGCATACAGCTGACTCATCTTCCCTCTCAGCTTGAAGTTGAAGAAGACCTTACGCTCTCTCACTGCAAAGCTTTAATCACTCTTCCTTATCATCTGAAAGTGGGAGGTTCTCTTGATCTTTCTCACTGCATACAGCTGACTCATCTTCCCTCTCAGCTTGAAGTTGAGGAAGACCTTACGCTCTCTCACTGCATAGCGCTGATCACTCTTCCTGAAGGGCTTACAGTGCAAAAGGATCTCATCCTTCATCATTGTGTATCGGTGAGTACTCTTCCTCATCAGCTTCAAGTGAAAGGGTCTCTTGACTTAAGTTACACATCTTTAACACATCTTCCAGAAGATCTTGAAGTGGGAAAAGACTTCAGTCTCTATGGATGTACATTCCTTACCCTGTTACCTCAGGGGTTAAAAATAAAAGGGTTTTTAGATCTTAGTGAAACAGCTTTGATCACGCTTCCAGAAGGACTGGAGGTGGGAAAAGATCTGCATTTAACAAAATGTACAGCTTTAAGAGTGATGCCTAAGAGGCTTAAAGTAGGAGGATCTTTAAATGGCTCATACTGCACCTCTTTAAGAGAGCTTCCAGAATACCTAGAAGTAGGAAGAGATCTGATTCTTTTGCATTGTATAGCGCTCACAGCTTTACCTCGGGAGCTCCATTTAGGGGGTAATTTAAATCTGACCAGTTGCTCTCATATCACCTCTTTACCTAATTGGATAAGGGAGCTAGGAAGGTGTAAGGACGGATCAACGCGCATTGTAGATCTCACAGGATCTAGTCTTTCTTTACCGATTTTGTCGAGATTACAAGAACTATCTAGTGTAGCTAGGGGCGTGCGGTTTTATTTTTCTTTAGAATCGTTTAAGACATCTGATCTCGGATTTAAGACGCTGTTATCGGCTCTTCAATTTTGGGAAATGTATGCGTTAGAAGAGCCGTCTTTCAAGCTTGAAACAGGGCACCTAGAAACAGTCTGTCAGAAATTTCAGCAAAGAAAGATATCACTTAAAGATCAAGAAAACCTTTTAACCTTTTTGACAAGACTTACAGTAACGGCTGATTTTCAAAATAAAGTGACAAGGACACCTCTTGCGATTCAGCTTCTTCAACTCCTAAAGCTTATGGCAGATGATCTAGACATCTCTTCTCAGGCAGCGCTTCTCATTCATCAAGGGCTCTCTTCTTGTGATGACAGAGTGATGACAACGTTTAGCGATCTTATGCTATATCAAAAATTGCATAGGCTTCAGCAAGACTCTGTGACAGCCGAGGAGCTTAAAACCGCTGCAAGGGGCTTATTTTTGTTAGAAGAGCTAAATAAAAAGATCACGCTCTATACAAGAGAGCTTTATTTTGTAGATGAAGTGGAAGTCACGATGGCGTTTCATATTCGGCTCCAGCAAATGTTAGAACTTCCTCTTGAGACTAAGGGGATGCTCTTTAGAGGGTGCGTCTCTATTTCAGATGAAGAGATCGATAGGGTAGGTGAGCTGGTTTTACAAGAAATGACCCAAAGTTCATTTGAAGCCTTTTTAGCTGTTTGGAATCCTTGGAACAGATATCAAAGAAGATTATTGGTTTCCCCTTGGGAAAATCTTCCTACTATAGATCAGAAAGCATCCCTTACAGACATTTGCCCCTACCTTCAAGATACACCAGAGCAGCCCGTACTTTATAACAATGTGGTGTATGATTATGCTCCGTTCATCAGAAGATACATTGAAGAGGGTGTGGATTTAACTAGAGAAAAGGTGCATATTGATAGGCTTTTTCGCATGGAGTTTTTAGATCTATCTCCTTCTTGATTTTGAGAAATACCTTACAAGGATGATAGATGTATAATAAAATTTTAAGAGATTTGATCTCACATCAGCTCCAATCACTTAAGGCAGATATTCTTAAAGAGGGGATTTTTTTGATTCAAAAAAATGCCCCTTGAATCAGGGGCATGAGTTTTGATCAGTAGCTAGTGGATTTAGCACCCACCCAAAGAAGGGGGTGCAAAATCATAGGACACTTTTTATTTCTCTTTAGGGGTGTAGGAGAGAGTTTGCTTTTCTTCACCTTCTGGGGAAAATACTTTTGCCTTCCAATCAGTGATGCTTCTTGTCTTGGAATCAAAATTAATTCCCATAGCAACAATCTTTTTCCCCTTAGGCTCTGTCTTGAATTTTGCAATATAATTTTTATTAATAATTTGATCTAAAGCGGCTTCTGCACTCTTATCTTTTTTAATCTCAATGACATAAATAAGCTTATCAAGTTCTATAACTAGATCAATACGGCCTAAATTTGTACTCTCTTCTGCTCTATAAGGAATATTCATCCCTCCGAGAAGGAAGCTCAGATTGACATGGAAAAATCTCTCATCCATCGTCTGTTTATGTACTTGGTAAGAAATTGCTGCAAATTGCGTGTTAATTTTATCACAAAAAGTTTGGAGATCAATTTTTTCTAAACTTTTTTTACAGGCAATTCCTAAACTATTCACCGTAGCTCTAGGTAAATGCGTTACATGAGACATCAAAGCCTCTGAAAAAGAGGCTTTCACTTCTTGATTAGGAAAATCTAAAGTATAAAAACGGGAACCAGGATCATAACTTTTAATGGTAAAATAACCTGTTTGCCACATTAAAGCAGGAACATTCATTGTCTCAACATCAAAATGACCGGATAAATCATCTTCTTGAACTTGAGCACCCCCTAAAAGAATACTTAGATCAGGGAGTTTTTCAATGTGTTTAATTAAAAAAGAAGGAGCCCCGGACTGTATCCAATAGTTTTGAAATTCTCCTCGTTGCAGGTAGCTTAAAATCGAGTGAGGGTTATAAACCTTAACTTCTTCTTTTGAAAATCGGTATCCATTATACCAACTTTTTAATGCCTCCATCTTGGAAAGCAGCTGTTGATCAGTGACAGGGTCTTTTTGTTTTGTTTCAGATTGGATATTTTCTTTAATAAGAGGGAGAAGAGATTGGATAATCTCTTCTTCTGTATATCCCATCATTGTTGCGTAAGATGGATGCGTTGTGATGTCATTTAAATTATTTGCTCCCGAAAAGAGAGAAACATGAGAAAATTTTGTAACACCTGAAACAAAAACGAAATCTAAATAGGCATCAGATCCTTTAAGAACTCCTAAAAATGATCGCATCAGACGGCGGTTATAGTTTAAAAGCGCAGGCTCATCTAAATTATCTGTCAGGGGTTTATCATATTCATCGATCAAAACAGCAACTTTCTTCTGATGTTTATTAAAAAGTTCTTCAATGAGTAGATAAAACTTCCGCTCAACAGAGTGCTTTCCTAAAACAATTTGATGACTTTTGGCAATTTTGATAATTGTTTGGTCTAAGTCATTTTCAAACCCTTTTTTTGTTCGGGTGCTCATCAGGGAAAAATCCAAATGAATGACTGAGCGTTTATCCCAATTGTAGGCTGTGTGATAAATGCTTTGATTTTTAAAAAGCTCTTTATCCCCTACTAAAATAGATTTAAGCATACTGATAAATAAAGATTTTCCAAACCTTCGAGGTCGGTTAATAAAATAATATTTACCGCTCTCGATCAGCTGTTTTGCGAAGGATGTTTTATCAATGTAAACATAATTATTTTTCAAAACCTCTTCGATGTTTTGGATGCCAAGAGGAATTTTTTGGGTTTTATCCGATAATGCCTTAGAAGATAGTGGTAATGGAGTTGAAATAGCCGGGTGATGAGGAGAAAAAGAGGGGGGAGTTTGAGAAGATTGGGAGTAATGTCTGAGCGGCATTTTTGAATTAAAAAAAGGAAGACAAAAATCTGTTACGTGCTTGGAATGTGCAGAGAGATAACCTTGCGTTATTATTCCTAATTTATTGCTTTTTAAATTAAAAATAACGTTTTTGTAATTTTGATTTACGAGTTGCCTAATCGACATGAATACCTTCCTTTGATAAGCATTATGTTACAATTATAAGCTATTATCTATCAATGTGATAAACCATTTTAGGTTATATCTATATCTACCTATTTTATTTATGAATGATGCATGTTAATAGAGATTAAAATGTAACTACTTAAGGTGTTTGACCTAGCATTTATGAGTTATGAAATACATATGGCGTAAATACGCCAACCCCCTGCATAAGTGTATCTTTTTATTCCTTTGATTTTTTATTTCTACATAACTTGCTAGTTGATAAGGAACGTGTTACATGCTACCTAAAATCTCATTTTTTAAATCATTAGGTATCTTTTTTTCTAAAAAATCCTATAAAAACGAATCCTATTTTTTGAAAAATAAGATTTCTCTAATGCGTCAGTTCTCATATTTCTTGAAGGAATAGAGCTATATATGTTTTTATAATTGAGAAAAAGAAATTTTTTACTTTATTTCAAATGAAATATTGCTAATATTTCTTTTATTGGCATTTAGATGATTTAAAAATATGTAACTAAATATATTAATTTTTTTATAAGAGAAAAAATGCAAACTAATTCTTCTATTCATGAATTAAGTGTTCAACAAACAAGCCCTTTATACCCCGAAAAAGATGTTTTCTCTTTGCTTGAAACTTCTTGTGAATTCCAGCAAACAGCTACTAAGAAGATCGCCTCTATTGCAATAGAGGCGATAGGGGAGACAAAACTGTTTCCACAAAGTCAGGGGACACTTTTTAAACCTGAACCCAAAAGCTCTCAACATGAAAATATTAGGCAGATGGCTCATCAGCTCGGGTATCTTCCCCTTGCAATTACGCATATGATTCAATATATTGAGGAAAATAACATTCCTTTTAGCATCTATCACGCACTTTTTAATGAGTATGAAGCTAAACTTTTCCATGAAAAAGGCCTTTTTATCACCCCAGAAGAGAGTTCAATTTTAACCACATGGTTGATAGCAATAGAAAGGGGAGGAAAAAAGGGAGGAGAAGAATTAGATCAGGAACTCATCACAAGAATCAGCTGCTTAGGACAAGGCTTGATTCCTGTTACCCTTCTTTACAAGTGGATGTCTTTATTCAGTGATAAGATCACAGAATCAATGATCAATCAATCCTTACAACGTCTTGAAGCTTATGCTCTCATCATTTCTTCCTCAGCTAGTTCAAAAGATGAACTCTATTATACAATTTCTCCAAGAATTCAACAATTTATTAACAATCGCCTCACCATTGAAGACGACAAGCAACATGTATCTGAACTGATTCTTCTTTTAGAACAAAAATTAAGTGCTTTTAAAGAAACAAATGAAGAAAAACGGAGCCTCTTACTTGGGTACCTAGATCAAGCTAACATGGTAGTCATGAGTGATATCGTTAGGAAAGAGGTTTCTCTAGAAAGAAAGGCTTCTTTTATCGTTCATTTAAGTGATTTATACTACAAGCTATGTTTCTTTAATGACGCTTTAAAATACAGGAAGGAGGGTTTAAAGATTGAGCGAGAATTGTATGGGGAATATTCTCTTTTTGTTGCAGAGAGCTATCAAGCGATTGGACGGATTCTCAAAGATTTATGGAGACCAGAAGAGTCACTCAAGATGAGTGAAAAAGCTATTGATATTTATCAAAAAGTGAGCGGAGAACATTCTTTACCTGTGATAGAAACTTATCAAGAGATGAGTAAAGCCCTTGCCAATTTAGGGAGATTAGAAGAGGCTTTTAACATACGGGAAAAAACACTTAAGCTGAGTTTGAGTATAGGGGAAATAAAAAATCATCATCTAGCAACAAGCTACCTACAAATGGGAAAATCTTTAGCTGGAATGGGAAAAAGAGAAGAGGCGCTTAAGATGCAAGAGATGGCCTTGCAGATTAATCAAAACGTCTTAGGAGAAGAAAGCCGCTATACCGCAGAAAGTTATGACGGCATTGCAAGAGTATTAAGCGGCTTAGGAAGGCGAGAAGAGGCGCTTAAGATGAGTGAAAAAGCGCTTCAGATTCATCAAAAAGTTTTGGGAGAATATTCTCGTTACACAGCAGAGAGCTACGAAACTGTGGGATATATACTCCATAAGCTTAAAAGGTGGGATGAGGCACTCAAAATGAGTGAGCAGAGTTTACATATCAAACAAACAGTGCTAGGAGAGCATTCTTGCTATACGGCAGAAAGCTATGAAGCCGTTGGGGAAGCCTTAAGCTGTTTAAAGAGATCTGAGGAAGGCCTTAAAATGTGTGAGCATGCATTACAGATCAAGCGAAACATCAAAGGGGAATATTCAATCTATACAGCTACAAGCTATCACTTTATTGCAGATGTACTGAATAGTTTAGGAAGACATGAAGAGGCATTAAAGATGCAGGAAAAGGCGCTCAATATTCATCAATATGTTAGAGGAGAAGACTCTATCTATACAGCAGAGAGCTACCACTTTGTTGGACAGACCTTAATCCGATTAGGGAAAAAAGAAGAGGGATTCAAGAGGTGCTATCATGCCGTGCAGATTTATCAAAAAATACTTGGAAAAGATTCTCCCGTAGCACTAGCTAGTTACCGGCGATTAGAAACAATGAAGCGTGAGTCGTGGGCTACAACGGGGATCATGTGGATGAAAGATGGGTTAAAGAGTTTTTTTCATAAATAATCGTTAAACCCAGGAAGTTCATAGTGAATTTATTGGCTGCTTAAGAGGCAGTTTCTCGTTTTATCTACGAGGAGTTGTTCAGCATGTAAAATTGTCCTCCCTGGCAAATAAAAAATAATATTCAAAAGAAGAACTTTGCATCAGAACTGGGCAGGTGGCCCAGTTTTGATCCATTCAGAAGCGTTGAGTATTCAAAAGTGATGTCTGAAAATAACTCTTTGCTCAAATAGAAAATCATTAAACATAGTATGAAATAGGGATCTTCATTTACCAAGAGAGTGTGAAGTAAAGGGTTTAAGACGGCTTATCTTCTAAATTCCGTCTGGCGATTTCCACTTGGCGGCGTAAACTGTCATCTTTTTCAATTTGCTCCCGGATTTTTTTCCATGAGTGAAGAAGCGTTGAGTGTGTTTTTCCTCCAAAAGCAGAAGAGAGCTTCATTAAAGAGTCTGTCATCAGCTCTTTAGCAAGATACATCGCCACTTGTCTGGGGAGCGCAATATCTTTTGTTCTTCCTGACCCTTTCAGATCACTCACTCTCACTTCAAAGATCGCAGACACGCATTTTAAGATGTTTTCGACAGAAACCCGTTTTTGCGGGTTTTTTTGAAACAGCTCACCTAAAGTTTTTTCCACAATTTCTTCGGTGACTTCTTTGTTGAAAAGTCTAGAAAAGGCAGAGAGCCTATTAATCGCTCCTTCTAATTGTCTTACGTTGTGGAAGATGTGTTGAGCGATGAACATCGCAATCGAATGGGGGAGTCTAATGCCTCTTAAATCGGCTTTATGTTGTAAAATCGCAACACGTGTTTCTAAATCAGGAATACTGATGTGAGCGACAAGGCCCCACTCCATTCTCGCAATCATCCTCTCTGAGAGTTTAAGCTCAGAGGGAGGTTTGTCACTTGTAATCACAATCTGTTTATTTTGCTGAATGAGGCTCTCAAACGTATTACAAAACTCTTCTTCAAAATTCAGGCGTGATTGCAGAAATTGAATATCATCGACAAGAAGAATATCTAACGATCGATAAAATCTTTTCATCTTATCCATTGACTTCTTTTTGAGGTTATCGACGATATCGTTAATAAATCCTTCAGTTGTAATGGAGTGGACTTTAAGTTTTTTATGACTTTTGGCAACAGCATGCCCTACTGCATGAAGAAGATGCGTCTTTCCAAGACCTACTCCTCCATGAATGAAAAGAGGGTTATAAGATTTACCTGGGTGAGCGGCCACTCCAAGAGCTGCTGATTTCACAAATTGATTAGAAGGGCCTTCAATGAAGTGATCAAATGTGTAGAGAGGATTTAAAATCGGATGGTGAGAAGGGGGGAGAACCTCTTTAACAGGAATAACGGGTTTAGAGGTCTCTTCAATCACCGTAAAATGAAGAGCTAGCTCTCCATTAGGTCTTGTGGGAATAAATCCTAGGAGATCTCTTTTATAATTTTGAAGGAGATACTCTTGAACAAAGATGTTGGGAACTTTAAGGAGAAGCTCTCCTGATGGATGCGTATCTGCTTGAATTGGAGCTAGCCAATTTTGAAACTCAGCAGCAGAACATTTCTCTTCCATAAAGGAAAGAAAATTTAACCATATCTCAGAACTACTTTTTGGAAACATGCCTTAAGTTTTACCATGAAACTCTATGTATAAGCAAGAAGAAGCGCAGAAGCTTGATCTGCAATGAGAGAACTTGCATCTTGAGAAAGAGCTTGTGCTTGATCTGCTGCTTGCCTTCGAAACCCTAAAGCAAAGAGCGCTTTCACCCGGTTAAGAAGGGTTTCTGCGTGATAAGGATCCATTTTTAGCGCTCTTTCGATCATATCAAGCGCTTGAAAATTTTTTCCCATTTCCAGGTAAAGCGCACCTAACGTTTGAAGATCATAATTAGTGTGGTGTTTTAACGTGAGAATCGCTTCAAAAAGAGAGGCTGCGATACTGTATTTTCCTTGCTTAAGATAGGCATATCCAAGCCCTCTTAAATCTTCAATGGCCTCTTCATTCCACCCTAAAATATCTGTCCATTCAATAGAGCTCATACACCTTATCCCTTTTGATACTGTTTACAACGAGAGGTAATATCTAGTAAATCTTTATTCAGTTGGTGGAGAAGGTTCAAAACTTGGATTAAGTTGTTTTTTTCTTCTTCCCATACAGGTTGATCTTCCTCATCTCCTACAGCATCTAAAAGTCTTGCCATCACCGTCTCTTGCTGCTCTTCGGTGCCGATAAAAGAGGCGAGCTTAGAGCGGAAAATGCGGCGGCGTAGATTAGTAAAATCGGGAGGCATTTTAAACGTTGCCCATGAAGGATGGAGTTTAAAAAGATCAAATAAAGCAACAACCTCAGCTTGCTTTGAAGGAAATGCCGTATCAAATTGGGCATGGGAAGAAGCAAATTGAGAATCTTGAATGATCGGTCTTGATTCTTGAAGCAGTTGTTGGTCTTCTGCCCAACGAATGGAAACATCAAGAGGAAGATTGGCTACTGTTTTTGGGTCTGTCACAACTAAATCCTTAAAAGTAGGCTTAGTTTAGCACGATAATCTCTTTTCTACCATGCCTATAGGTTTTCTTTTGTTTTTAACGACAATCCCTTTTTATCGCAACTCTTAATTTTTTTAGAGAAAAGAGCCAGATCTAGGTCATAGAAAAATAGGCTCTTTTAAGATATAACTGAGTAAAAATTCTTCAGGAAAATAAGGGGAGCGCTATGGATCTTACATTTGAGCTACGCCGTGTTTATGATCACGATCCTACAGAAGGGTATAAAGTTCTTGTAGACCGTCTATGGCCAAGAGGGATATCCAAGCAAAAGCTTGTGCTAGATGGCTGGTGGAAGGAGCTAACACCCTCACCTTCTCTTCGAAAATGGTTTCATCATGAAGCTGCAAAATGGGACGCATTTCAAATCAAGTATCTTGAAGAGCTGAAAGCTCATGAGAAAGAGGCAAAAGAGCGGTTAAAAGAAGCAGCCTTACATGCAAATACGGTCATTTTACTCTATGCCGCTAAAGACCCTGTGTATTTTCATGCTAAAATCTTAAAAAGCTACTTAGAAGAGCTATCTTCTTAGCGGCTTAAAGGTAAGAGAGTAGTAGGCATCTTTAAAGTACAATAGCTCTTCAAAACAGATAGGGCTCTCTATTCTTTTAGATAAAGTTCTTGGAAAAAAATCCTTGTTCTTTTTGGATCTAAAATAGGGCTTAGCAGCTTCAAGTGCATGAGATTTTTGTCCTATGCTTCTAGGTAAGAAAAACAAGATCATATGTACAAAAAAAAGCTCTTATGAGATAAGTTTGAGCTCCTTAAAGTCACACCGCTCTTATTTATTCTTTTTCTGTATTTTCACTTCCTATCAAAATTGTGATTAAAAAGAGGCATTCATTAACAACATAAGGTTTTTTATGCGTATTTCAAATATTGAAAATTCCCCTTATTCTCCTCTTAATCCTTCATTGGATTTTCATGATATAGAATATAGACAAACCTTTTTAGCAGAAGAGTTACATCAGTTAACAAGTTTGGAAGGTATTGCTCATGATATTGTAATTCAAGGCGATGTAACCATTGACTCTTCTAATATTCAGGCCTTTGTCCTTTTGCAATCAAAAAATATTAAGATAGAAGGCTCACTTTGTTTTGATGATAGATCTCTCATCTCATTACCTAAAAATTTAGAAGTAGAAAAAGATCTTAACCTCTCTCAGTATACAGATCTTATCACTCTACCAAAGGAACTTAAAGTAAAGGGAAGTCTTGATCTCTCTTATTGTACAAGACTCACTCATCTCCCTGAAGATTTGGAAATAGGACAAAATCTTAATCTCCGTGAGTGTAGAGCTCTTACTACTCTGCCTAAGGGGCTTAAAGTGAAAGGGAATCTTGATCTTTCTTATTGTATAGGACTGACGGATCTTTCCGAAGATCTAGAGGTAGAAAAAGATCTTAAGCTCTTCAGCTGTAGAGCTCTTACTACTCTGCCTAAGGGACTTAAAGTAAAAGGGGGCCTTGATCTCTCTTATTGTATAGGACTGACAGTTCTTCCCGAAGATCTAGAAGTCGGGCAAGATCTTAATCTCCGTGAGTGTAAAACTCTTACTACTCTACCAAAGGGGCTTAAAATAAAAGGGAGTCTTAACCTCTCTGAGTGTATAGGACTGACAGTTCTTCCCGAAGATCTAGAAGTCGGGCAAGATCTTAATCTCCGTGAGTGTAAAACTCTTACTACTCTACCAAAGGGGCTTAAAATAAAAGGGAGTCTTAACCTCTCTGAGTGTATAGGACTGAAGGACCTTCCCTCAGATCTAGAAGTCGGGCAAGATCTTAATCTCCGTGAGTGTAAAACTCTTACTACTCTGCCTAAGGGGCTTAAAGTAAAAGGGGACCTTGATCTCTCTTATTGTATAGGACTGACCGATCTTCTCGAAGACCTAGAGGTAGAAAAAGATCTTAATCTCCGTGAGTGTAAAGCTCTTACTACTCTACCAAAAGGACTTAAAATAAAAGGGGACCTTGATCTCTCTTATTGTACAGGATTGACACATCTTCCTGAAGATTTAGAAGTAGAATTTAGTCTTAACCTCTCTGCATGTACAGCTCTTACTGCTCTACCGAAGGGGCTTAAAATACAAGGAGATCTGAATCTCTCTGAGTGTACAAGACTGACCCAACTTCCCTCAGATTTAAAAATAGGACAAGATCTTAACCTTGAGAGTTGTACAACTCTTATTACTCTGCCGAATGGACTTAAAATAGAAGGAGATCTTAATCTCCGGGAGTGTACAAAGCTGACGGATCTTCCTGAAGATCTAGAAGTCAGACAGGATCTTAATCTCTCTAGGTGTAAAGCTCTCACTACTCTGCCTAATAGGGTTAAAATAAAGGGGAGTCTTAACCTCTCTTATTGTACAGGGCTGACTCATCTCCCTGAAGATTTGGAAATAGAACAAGATCTTAATCTTGAGGGTTGTACAACTCTTATTACTCTGCCAAAGGGACTTAAAATAGAAGGAGATCTTAATCTCCGGGAGTGTACAAAGTTGACCTATCTTCCCGAAGGCCTAGAAGTAGGACAAGATCTTAATCTCTCTGGGTGTAAAACTCTTACTACTCTACCGAATGGACTTAAAATACAAGGAGATCTGAATCTCTCTGAGTGTACAGGGCTGACTCATCTCCCTGAAGATTTGGAAATAGGACAAGATCTTAATCTTGAGGGTTGTAAAACTCTTATTACCCTGCCGAAAGGGCTTAAAATAAAGGAAAGTCTTAATCTCCAGGAGTGTACAAAGCTGACGGATCTTCCCGAAGACCTAGAAGTAGAAAAAGATATTAATCTCTCTAGGTGTAAAACTCTTACTACCCTGCCTAAGGGGGTTAAAATAAAGGGGAGTCTTAACCTCTCTTATTGTATAGGACTAACTCATCTCCCTGAAGATTTGGAAATAGGACAAGATCTTAATCTTGAGAGTTGTAAAACTCTTATTACTCTGCCGAGGGGACTTAAAATAGAGGGGGATCTTAATCTCCGTGGCTGTACAAAGCTGACCTCTCTTCCTGAAGATATAAAAGTAGAAGAAGGTCTTAACCTCTCTGAGTGCTCAGCTCTTACTACTCTACCTAAGGGGCTTAAAATAAAAGGGAATCTTAACCTCTCTGAGTGTGTAGGACTGACCAATCTTCCCGAAGATTTAGAAGTAGGGAAGAATCTTAATCTCTCTAAGTGTATGGCTCTTAATGCAATACCTAAGGGGCTTAAAGTAAACAGGGATTTTAATCTCCGTGAATGTACAAAGCTGACCTCTCTTCCTGAAGATATAAAAGTCGGAGAAGATCTTAACCTCTCTGGGTGCTCAGCTCTAATTACTTTACCGAAGGGGCTTAAAATAAAAGGGGATCTTAACCTCTCTGAGTGTATAGGGCTAACCGATCTTCCAGAAGGTCTAGAAGTAGAAAAAAATCTTAATCTCTCTCGTTGTATAGCTCTTACTACTCTACCAAAGGGACTTAAAGTAAAAGGGGGTCTTACCCTCTCTGAGTGTGTAGGGCTGATCTCTCTTTCAGAAGATCTAGAAGTAGAAAAAAATCTTAATCTCTCTCGTTGTATAGCTCTTACTACTCTACCAAAGGGACTTAAAGTAAAAGGGGGTCTTACCCTCTCTGAGTGTGTAGGGCTGATCTCTCTTTCAGAAGATCTAGAAGTAAAAAATAATCTTAATCTCTCTGGGTGTACAGCTCTAATCACTTTACCGAAGGAGCTTAAAATAAAAAGGGACATTACCCTCTCTAGGTGTACAAAGCTGACTCATCTTCCTGAAGATTTAACAATAGGAGAAGATCTTAACCTCTCTCAGTGCTCAGCTCTTACTACTCTACCGAAGGGGCTTAAGGTAAAAGGGTCTCTTAACCTCTCTGAGTGTATAGGGCTGACCAATCTTCCCGAAGATTTAGAAGTAGAACGAGACCTTGATCTTTCTGAGTGCATAGCTCTTACTACAATACCGAAGGGGCTTAAAGTAAAAGGGCGTCTTAATCTCTCTGGATGCATAGCTCTTACTACTCTACCGAGGGGGCTTAAATTAAAAGGGGATCTTAACCTCTCTGAATGTATAGGACTAACTGATCTTTCAGAAGATCTAGAAGTAGAAAAGAATCTTAATCTCTCTAGGTGCACAGCTCTTACTACTCTACCGAAGGGGCTTAAAGTAAAAGGGGATCTTAACCTTTCTGGGTGTACAAATCTCACCTCTCTTCCTGAAGATATAAAAGTAGGGGAAGATCTTGATCTCTCTCATTGCACAGCTCTTACCACAATACCTAAGGGGCTTAAAGTAAAGGAGAACCTTAATCTCTCTAAGTGTGTAGGGTTGACGAATCTTCCCTCAGATCTAGAAGTAGAAAAGAGTCTTAATCTCTCTGAGTGTACAGCTCTTACCACAATACCTAAGGGGCTTAAAGTAAAAGGGAGCCTTAATCTCTCTGAGTGTATAGGGCTGATTTCTCTTATAGAAGATTTAACAATAGAAGCAAACCTTGATCTTACGGGTTGTAAAGCTCTTACCTTTCTACCAAAGGGACTTAAAGTAAATAGGAATCTTGATCTTTCTAAGTGTATAGGGCTGACTGATCTTCCCGAAGATTTAGAAGTAGGAGAAGACTTAAATCTTTCGGAGTGCACAGCTCTTACCACAATACCTAAGGAGCTTAAAATAAAAGGGAGCCTGAATCTCTCTGAGTGTATAGGGCTGACCGATCTTCCCGAAGATTTAACAATAGGAGAAGATCTTGATCTCACGGATTGTAAAGCTCTTACCTCTCTACCAAAGGGACTTAAAGTAAATAGGAATCTTGATCTTTCTAAGTGTATAGGGCTGACCGATCTTTCTGAAGATTTAGAAGTAGGAGAAGACTTGAATCTTTCTGAGTGCACAGCTCTTACCACAATACCTAAGGGGCCTAAAGTAAATAGGAATCTTGATCTTTCTAAGTGTGTAGGGCTGACCGATCTTCCCGAAGATTTAGAAGTAGGAGAAGACTTGAATCTTTCTAAGTGCACAGCTCTTACCACAATACCTAAGGGGCTTAAAATAAAAGGGAGCCTGAATCTCTCTGAGTGTATAGGGCTGACTTCTCTTCCCGAAGATTTAACAATAGGAGAAGATCTTGATCTCACGGGTTGTAAAGCTCTTATCTCTCTACCAAAGGGACTTAAAGTAAATAGGAATCTTGATCTTTCTAATTGTATAGGGCTGATCAATCTTCCTGAAGATTTAACAATAGGAGAAGATCTTGATCTCACGGGTTGTAAAGCTCTTATCTCTCTACCAAAGGGACTTAAAGTAAATAGGAATCTTGATCTTTCTAAGTGTATAGGGCTGATCAATCTTCCTGAAGATTTAACAATAGGAGAAGATCTTGATCTCACGGGTTGTAAAGCTCTTACCACAATACCGAAGGGGCTTAAAATAAAAGGGAACCTTAACCTATCTGAGTGTATAGGGCTGACCGATCTTCCTGAAAATTTAGAAATAGAATGGGATCTTAATCTTTCTGAATGCATAGCTTTGACCCATTTGCCAAAGGGGCTTAAAGCAAACAAAAATCTTGATCTCTCTGGATGTACAGCCCTAACCTGCCTTCCTAAAGATTTAATCATAGAAAAAGATCTTAATCTTGCTAGATGTAAATTTCTTACCACAATACCTAAGGGACTTAAAGTCAGAGGGAGTCTTGATCTCTCTGAGTGTACAGGGCTGACTTACCTTCCCGCAGATCTAGAAATAGAGAATCATCTTAATCTCTCTAGGTGTACAGCTCTCACTCAATTACCTAAGGAGCTTAAGATAAATAGGGATCTTGATCTCTCTCATTGTACAGGACTCACGCATCTTCATGAAGATTTAACAATAGAAGGGGATCTGAATTTCTCTGGGTGCACAGCTCTTACCAATTTACCGAAGAAGCTTAAAGTACAGGGGAGCCTTAAACTTTCTGAGTGTACTGGTCTCACTCATTTTCCCTCAGATCTAGTTATAAAGAATAATCTTGATTTCTCTCATTGTACAAATCTGACTCATCTTCCCGAAGATTTAACAATAAAAGGAGATCTGAATCTCTCTGAGTGTACAGCTCTCACCAATTTACCGAAGAAGCTTAAAGTAAAGGGAAATCTTTCCCTCTCTGGGTGTACCGGGCTGACTTATCTTCCCTTAGATCTAGATGTAGATAATAATCTTGATTTTTCCCATTGTACAGCTCTGACCAAATTACCTAAGGAGCTTAAAGTACGTAGGCATCTTGATCTCTCTCATTGTACAAATCTGACTTATATCCCTGAAGATTTGACAATAAAAGGAGATCTGAATCTTTCTCATTGCACAGCTTTTATTGCTCTACCGAAGGGGCTTAAAGTAAAGGAGACCCTTAATCTCTCTGGGTGTATAGGGCTGACCTACCTTACCACAGATTTAGAAGTAGGGGAAGATCTTGATCTCTCTCATTGTACAAATCTGACTTATCTTCCCTCAGATTTAATACTAGAACGAAATCTGAATCTTGCTGGGTGTACAGCTCTCACCACAATACCGAAGAGACTTAAAATAAAAGGGAGCCTTGTCCTCTCTGAGTGCATAGGGATCACGCATATTCCCGAGGATCTAGATGTAAATAATAATCTTAATTTCTCGGGGTGTATAGCGATGACTACTTTGCCTAAGGGGCTTAAAATAAATACAAATATTGATATTTCTGGATGTATAGGGCTGACCCATCTTCCCGAAGATTTAGAAGTAGGAAATAGCCTTAATCTCTCTGAGTGTATAGCTCTTACTACTCTACCTAAAGGGCTTAAAGTAAGAGGAAATCTACACCTCTCCTATTGTACAGGACTCACTCATCTCCCTGAAGATTTAGAAATAGGAGAAGGTCTTAGCCTCTATGAGTGCACAGCTCTTACGGTTTTACCTCAATGTTTAAAACTGGGAGGGGATTTAGATTTAAGTGAATGCACACATCTAACATCTTTACCCAATTGGATTACAACTCTAGGCAGCTGTTCTGATGGGGTGGATCGTACTGTGGACTTGACAGGATGCGGGCTCTCACCTGCCGTGATGAGAAGATTGGAAGAGGACACTCGAAATATCGAAGGGATGCAATTTCACTTCTCAATAGATGCTACAGATGATTACATCATCGAATTTAGCACATTGCTTCCAGCTGTTCAGTTTTGGCAAGAAGAATCCGGAGAGAAACTTCTAGATCCTGAAGAAGTGTGTCACAAGCTTCATGAAAATCTCACTGATGTATATGATCATGAAAATCTCTTAAAATTTCTGATACGCCTTACAGGAACGGCAGATTATTATAACCAATCTACGAGGGGGACCATTGCAGAGCGGATACTAAACATGCTTCAGCTGATGGCCAAAGATGAAAAATTCTGCCACCACGCTGCCTTTTTAATCCATCAGGGACTTGCATCTTGTGATGACCGCGTGATGGCAACGTTAGAAGATATTAGCTTTTATCAAAAACTTTGTCACTTAGAGCGCCCCTCCATCACAGAGGAAGAGCTTAAAACTACTGGAAAAGGCTTTTTCCTGTTAGAAGAGCTTAATAAAAAAATCAGAGAATATATCAAGACTCTTCGGTTTGTAGATGAAGTAGAAGTGCATATGGCATTTCATACAAGGTTGCAAGAAATGCTCCATCTTCCGATTGAAACAAAGAATATGCTCTTTAGGCGCTATGTTACCATTTCAGATGAAGAGATTGACCGGCTAGGAAGAGAAGTGTTACAAGACGTAACAGAGGCTGCATTCATAGTATTTTTAGCTACATGGGGCCCTTGGACAAGGTATCAAAGAAGAATCTCTATAGTGCAGTGGGACCTTCTTCCTACAGTAGAAAGAGCCTTATCTTCCACAGATGTTTGTCCTTATCTTCAAGATACGCCCATACAGCCTGTCCTTTATCAGGGCACTGTGTACGATTACGAGGCGTTTATGCGAAGGTATATTGAAGAGGGCGTGGATTTATATGGTAATAGAGTGGCAATCCGTCAGCTTTTTCGCATCAATATTCCTTAGGCTCTTCCACCCTCTTTTGGTGTTTCAGAGGAAAATGGGCGAGAAGACATTAAAGATAATAGGCTGCTTAAGAAAGTTAAGCCAGAAAATAACTAGTTTAACTCTAGCTCCCCTGCCAGGTGATATTGAGTTGTCTTTGCAGGGGCTTTTTTGATCCAGTTGGGAACAATCTGAATGATTGATAAAGGAATCATTTTTAGAAAACATTCGTTTCAGATTAACTAAAAAAATAGTTTTCAATCTGAAAAAGAGACGGTTTGCGATACCTTTTGTCTAAGAATTTTAACCGGAGTAGCTAAGGGATGTTTCGGTGAAAATCAAAAAATCATATCTTAGTTTAAAAAAATATTATGCTTTCATGTAAGAAGACAAAAAACCTCTTCTTAAAATCTTTCTTGTAGATTTATTTTAGAAGAAGGAAAGGTATAAAAAATAATATATTTATTGAAAAAAATAACCTAACTTGCTAGTTACCTAAAATAGCCCTTATACATGAAAAAGCATCTTTTTCTAATAAAATTCCATGTAAAAAACAACGGAATTTTTAAAAAAACACGCAAAAAAAATCATTAAAAAAGGCTTTTTCAAGATAATTTGCATAGAAATTAAAAACTGCTTATCAACTAGCAAGTTAGGTGAAAAAAATAGATCTCTATATTTTCATAATGAGGAAAAAAGAAGTTTTTTATCCCTTTAAGGATACTTAAAAGCGTGATCAAACCGTCTGATCAGGGCATTTCCTTCTTGCTGTATTTCATGAATATTTTACTGGAGAAACACATATGGGCATTTCCCCTCGGTTAAATAGAGTAGAGACTCAAAATGGATCATGTCTATATCAAGAAACAGATCCTCTTTCTCTCTCTTTTAGAAAGCAAGTTTCTTTAGAGCCCCCTTTTCAGCTTGAGGAAGTTACAGTCAAGACAGTTACTGAAGTGGCAAAAGAGGCGATAGGAAAGACAAAAGAGCTCTCTTTAGATCTATTGTCTTCTCAATCTGAATTGGGTCATGATCAATTAGAAATGGCTGCACAGATGGCAAAAGAGCTAGGATATCTTCCTCAAGCAATACCACCTATGATCAAATATATTCAGGAAGAAAATAGTTCTTTTAGTGCCTACCACGCTCTTTTTAATGAGCATGAAGCTAAACTTTTCCAGGAAAAATCTATTCTTGTTTCTCCGGAAGAGAGCTCAATTTTAACGACATGGTCAATTAATATAGAGAGGAGAAAAACGCAAGTAGGAGGGCAGTTAGATAGAGGACTCCTCTCAAGAATCAGTTGTTTAGGAGAAGGTCCTATTCGTTTTTCTCTTCTTCAAGAATGGATGTCTTTATTTAGCTATCAAATTACAGACTTAATGATTACGAGATCCTTAGAGCGTCTAGCAGCCTACTCCCTGATTACGCTTAAGCAATCTAGTGAAAAAGAAGCTCCTTATTATGTGATTTCTCCAAGGATTCAACACTGCATTAAGCATGGACTCACCTCTAACGAAGAGCAGGAATATTTATCAGAGCTTATTTCTCTTGTAGAGAAAAAATTGATTGCCTTTAAAGAAAAAAATGTGGAAAGAAGGAGCTTTTTGATTGGATACGAAGCTCACGCTTTATCCTCTATGAAAAGCCGTGCATTTCAAGAGGAATTTTCTTTAGAAAGAAAGAGCGCTTTTACCATTAACCTAAGCCATTTATATTACAAATTAAGCCTTTATGATCATGCTTTAAACTACGCACAAGAAGGGCTTAAGATGAGGCAAGAACTCTATGGGGAATATGCTGATCTTACTGCAGAGAGTTATCAAGCAATAGGGCAAATTCTTAAAAATTTATGGAAGCTAGAAGAGTCGCTGAAGATGAGCGAGAGGGCGCTACTGATTTATCAAAAAATCTATGGCGAAGACTCTATTCAGGCTGCAGGAGTTTATCAAGATATGTGGAAATCTCTCAAAAATTTAGGAAGGTTTGAAGAAGCCCTTAAAATAGGGGAGAAGGCGTTACACATTCATCAAAATGAATTAGAAGAAACATATCATACAGTAGATACCTATTTACAAATGGGAAAATCTCTATCGAATTTTTCGAGATGGGAAGAGGCTCTAAAAATGGGAGAGAAAGCCTTACACATTTCTCAAAAGATAGGAGGAGAAGAAACACGCTATACAGCCGGGTGTTATGAATTTATAGGAACCATTTTAAATGTCTTAGGAAAGAAGGAAGAGGCTTTAAAAATAGGGGAGAAGGGATTAGAGATTAATCAGAAAATTGTTGGAGAGTACTCTCATTATACAGCAGAAAGCTATGAAACCGTTGGATCTATATTAGGCAGCCTAGGGAGATTTGAAGAGGCGTTAGAGATGTGTGAAAAGAGTTTGCGCATCAAAAAAAAAGTACTGGGAGAAAATTCTTGTATTACAGCAGAGAGTTATGAAGCTGTTGGAGAAGCTCTTAATCATTTAGGAAGGCGAGAAGAGGGGCTTAAAATGTGCCAGATTGCATTACAGATTAAACAACAGCTATTAGGAGAATATTCTCTATATACAGCCTTAAGCTATGACTCTATTGGACTTATCTTGATCGCATTAGGAAGGCGTGAAGAAGGAATTAAAATGTTTGAGAAGGTAGTTCAGATTTATCAAAAAGTGCTTGGAAAAGATTCTAAACAAGCCTTAGAAAGATACCAGCACTTAGAAAAAATGAGACGGTGGTCATGGGTGATTAGAGGCTTAGCGTTTATAGCAGATGGATTGCAGAGCCTTGGGGAGAGATTAGACAAAAAGAGTCACTAAATTTTTAGACAGCGGATATTCAAGTAAAAGTGCCTTTTAAGTTTTAGCGATTCTTACAGGCACTTGCATTTTTATGAAAAAATGAGCACTTTAAACAGCATCTTCTTAAAAAAAATGCTCTAACACACTTACAAACTATCTGCTTTTTCATGTATTTTAAAGGGTGGAATTTTTAATTGGAGAAAAATACATGGGCATTTCCCCTAGGGTACATAGATTAGAGCCTCAGCAAATAGCAAACTATGATCAAGATCTTAGTATGACGCAGGTGCATTTTTCACAGCAGCCCTCTATACAATCTCCCTCTCAATTACAGCAAATAGCTACGCAGTCAGTTTTGATGAAAAGAAAAGATAAAGCTATAGAGCAAGAAGAGCTTCATCAATTCAACTGGACTGCTTTAAATCCTGAAGAGGCACTTAATGATCTTTTTCTAAAAATAGGGCGTCCTTACCAAGAGAGTGATCAAGATAGCGGCGCACAGATTGTCCAGAAGCTCGGGTATTTTCCTTTATTGATAGCTCAAGCAGCTAGGTATATTCAAGAAGAAAAGATATCTTTTGAAGCGTATCACGCTCTCATGAACCACTATCAGGCAAAATGTCTTCCTGAAAATAGCCCCAAGGTCTCCCCTTTAGAAACATCTATTTTAATAACAGCGCATATTACATTAGAGGGTATGAAAAACAAGGTAGAGGGCAGATTAGCTCAATCCCTTATCAAAATAATGGCCTGTTTAGGAGAGGAGAGTATTCCTCTTCACCTCCTTGAAACATGGGCGTCTTTATTTGGTGGGGAGAATCAAGAGGGGCTCCATCATGCTTTACAGCATCTAAGTGATTGTTTTCTCATCAGCTCTCATCAAAATAATACCCTAGTTTATCACATGTCTTCACAGATTCAAGAGTGTATGAGACATCAAATCACCTTGAATGAGAAAAAACACATTTTATCTGAACTGACGATAGTTTTAGAAAAAGAGCTCAGTTGGTTAAAAGAGATGGGGGAAGAAGATGACACCCTCTTAATAAAGTATGAAGTGCATGCTTTAGCACTCCTTTATAAAGATAGAACAGAAGAGCTCTTTTCGCTAGAAAGAAAAGGCGCTTTTCTCCTGAATTTAAGTGACTTGTATGAAAAACTAGATCTTTTTGATCATAGCCTAAAATATGCTCAAGATGCTCTAGAGATCAGGCGCCAAGTGGTAGGAGAAAACTCATGCTATACAGCAGAGAATTACCATCAGCTAGGATTTATTTTTTATCAGTTAGAACGAGGTGAAAAGGCGCTTGAAATGAGTGAGAAGGCGCTAAATATTTATCAAAAAATATTTGGATACGACTCTCTTTTGACAGCAGGAAGCTATCAAGCCATGGGATATGCTTTTTATTCTCTTTGCCAATTTAAAGAGGCTCTAAACATGAGTGAAAAAGCGCTAAATATTTATCAAAACATATTAGGAAATGAGAGTCATTTAATAGCAGAGAGCTATCAAATGATGGGAGATATCTTCATAAATTTGGAAAGATTTGAAGAGGCTCTTCAGATGAGTAAGAGAGCGCTTTTGATTTTTCAAAAAGTTCTAGGAGAAGACTCTATCTCTACAGCAGAAAGCTATCAAGTTTTAGGAGCCATTTTTCAAGAGCTTGGTCAGTTAGAAGAAGCTCTTAATATGAACAAAAAGGCGTTAGAGATTAAGCAAAATTTGTTAGGGGAAAAGAGTTACTATACAGTAGAGAGTTATGAGGCTATAGGAGCTATTTTCTATGAATTAGATCAGCTAGAAGAGGCGCTTGAAATGAGTGAGAAGGCGTTAAAAATCAAACTAAATGTGTTAGGAGAAAGTTCTATCTCTACAGCAGAGAGCTATCAAAACATGGGGACTATTTTCTATGAGTTAGATCGGTTAGAACAGGCACTTGAAATGCATGAGAGAGCGCTTCATATTTATCAAAAAGAGCTAGGAGAAGAGTCTATTTTTACAGTAGAGGCTTATCAAATGATTTTAGAGGTTTTTGAAGATTTAGAGAGATATAAAGAGGCACTTGAAATCTCAAAAAAAATTTTAAATATCAAGCAAAAAATTACTAGGGAAGATAGTCCTTTGATCGGTAAGAGCTATCAAAAAATGGGATCAATTCTTCGAAAATTAGATAAATTTCAAGAAGCCTTGATAGAGAGCAAAAAAGCGCTTTCTATTTATCAAAAAACAGTAGGAGAAGAGAGCCATTTAACAGCAGAGAGTTATCAAGATATAGGATTAATTTTTTACGCATTAGGAAAGTTTCCAGAGGCGCTTACATTGAGTCACAAAGCCTTAAGTATTAAGCAAAAGGTGCTAGGAGAAAATTCTCTTTCTACAGCAGACACTTATCAAGCTATAGGAGACATTGCCTTAGAGCAGAGATTATTAGAATACTCCCTTGAAATGAATGAGAAATCCCTCAAGATTAAGCTTCAAATTCTACGAGAAGAATCCATTTCTATGTTAAAAAATTATCAAAATTTAGGATATATTTTATTTAAATTAGGTAAAGCAAAAGAGTCGCTTGCGATGAGTGAAAAAGCGCTAAGAATCCAGCAAAAAGTGTTAGGAGAAGAGAGTTATACGGCGGCAGAAATTTATCTCATCATTGCAAAAAATCTCAAAGATTTAGGTCGATTCGAAGAGGCAATTGGAATGGGTCAAAGAGCGTTTTATATGTATCAAAAAATAGTAGAGGAAGAGAGTCATTTAATAGCAGAGAGCGATCAAGATATAGGAGAAGAGACTATTTTTACGTTAAAGAATTATCAAAAATTAGGGTATATTTTATTGAAACTAGGTGAAGTAGAAGAGTCGCTTGCAGTGAATAAAAAAGCGCTAAGAATCCAGCAAAAAGTGTTAGGGGAAGAGGGTTGTATTGCGGCAGAAATTTATCTCATGATTGCAAAAAATCTCAAATATTTAGATCGATTAGAAGAGGCGCTTGAAATGAGTCAAAAGGCGCTTTCTATTTATCAAAAAATAAAAGGAGAAGAGAGTCTTTATACGGCAAGAAGTTACCAATCTGCTGGAAAGGTGCTCTCGTGGTTAGGAAGAGGCAAAGAGGGGTATAGCATGCTTACAAATGCATACAAGATCAAGGAGAAGGCGTTAGGGAAATATGCCAGGTCTACGAGAAAAACTGCCGAATGTATGAGAGATATTCGCCAGATGATGGGGCCATCTAAAAAGAGATAGATGAAAAAATAAAATATGAAGGGGCGCGCAAAAAGCCCCATGATCAGTAGAGTTAAGTGGATCTTTCCCTCTAGAGATAAAAAGCTAGCTACTCATAGGGGCAGGTGACCCTTTAAAAGAGAGTAAGTCATAATATAATCATTTCTTACATTGCAAGAAAAGATTAATGATTATTATTTTTTTTCTCTCTTTCAAAATCTTAAGTTTAAAAAAAATGTAAAAATATTTTTTTTCGATAGTAAATGATACTCAAGCTCAATGGCTCTCTTCAAATAGAGCCTTTTCTCTTTTATGTATGTTATAGAAAATAGTTGAAAGCATCATCCCATTTTTTGCGGGAAGAGCCTCTTTTTTCCTGATCAAAAGCCTTCTTTCCTTAAGTTTTTTTTCCAAAAACATTTTCCGATTATCATAAAAAAATATTTTTAGGTGATTTTCCTTTTTTAAGGACTTATTTTCCCACAAAATCCCACTTTTGATATCCTCTTTTAATACGCTTATAATAAGACACTTAACCAAACTTAGAACACTATTTTAACCCATTTTACATGAAGTTCTTGAAGAATTGAGCATTTAAGTGTTAAATTGTGGGAAAACGTGGAAAAAAATGTCACAATTCTTCTTCAGTGGATGTCATGATGCTAAACTTGATGGGAAAAGTAGGTTCGTCTTGCCCCAATCGTTTCGCTTTGGGCTCGTAGAAGAGGGAGAACTTGAGTTTACCATTGCTCTTGGGCTTGGAGGGTGTCTTGCCATCTACCGCAAAAGCGATATTCAAAAAATCATTGATAAATTCCGTTCCAAACAACACATCGCTAAATATCAAAAATTTTTCACTCTATTTTTTTCCATGCTCTATCCCACTTCTTGTGATTCTGTAGGACGTGTTTTACTTCCTCCCATGCTCAAAAAAGCAGTTGGAATTGATACAGAAATCGTCATTGCAGGCGTCTTAGATAAGATTGAGCTGTGGCCAAAAGACCGTTATGAATCAAACCTTGGCCTTACATTTGGCTCAAAAGAGTCTCAAGAAACGTTAAGTACGCTCATTGAGGATGCTTTTGCTCTTTTAAGTGATGAAGAAGGGGAGCATGAATCAGAAGCGTAAACACACCTCTGTGATGTTAGAAGAGTGTTTAAAAGGGTTTGAAGGGTGCCACTTGCCAGTTTTTTTTGAAGGAACTGTAGGAGCTGGTGGACATGCGGAGGCGATTTTGTCAGCGCATCCAGAAATTGAGCGGTATATTGCTTGTGATCAAGACCCAGAGGCTCTTGAACTTGCAAAAGAGCGGCTAACTCCTTGGAAAGATAAAGTGGAATTTGTCCGGGCAAATTTTAAAGATCTTGATGAGGTTTTAAAAGCCAGAAATGTTGAGTGGGTTAACGGATTTTTTTTTGATTTTGGAGTGTCATCTATGCAACTCGATCAAGGTGAGAAAGGTTTTAGCTTTATGAGAGAAGGTCCATTAGATATGAGAATGGATCCGGATGGACAGCTGACTGCTAAAGAGGTCGTGAATAGCTATTCCGAAAAGAAGCTAGGGGAAATTTTTCAAACAGTTGGGGAAGAGCCTCACTGGAGAAAAGCTGCAAGAGCGATTATCAGCGCAAGAAAAAACAAACCCATCGAGACAACTCAAGAGCTTTCTTCTTTAATGACAGAGGCACTTGCGTTTAAACGAGGAGGAAAACTTCACCCTGCAACGCTTGTTTTTCAAGCGCTTCGTATCGTTGTGAATCAAGAGCTTGAAGCAATTGAAATTGGGCTTAAAAAAGCGCTAGATTTTTTGACCCCTCAAGGAAGAGTTGGAACCATTGCTTTTCATAGCTTAGAAGACCGTATTGTGAAAAATATGTTCCGCTCTGCTTGCTTTAAGCCCAAAAGTAAGACAGGAAAAGGGTTTTTAAACCTCCTCACAAAAAAGCCGTGGATGCCTTCTTTTAAAGAAGCGAAAAAAAATCCACGATCAAGAAGTGCAAAAATGCGTTTTGCGGAGAAAATTGCTGCTTTATGAATGCAAGAGCTGTCTCTTTTTCCCTTCTTTGTCAGTTGATTTCAGGTGCCTTGCTTATAGGTTTTACCGCGCATATCTATTTGCAAAAACAAAATGCCTGCACAGCGATTAAAATGAAGCTACCTCATCTTGTGAAAGAGATCCAAAAGATTCATGAGAAAAACGAAGAGCTGCATTATCAAGTGAGATGCTTTGAAAATCCCGAACATCTCATCTACCTTGCGCAAGCACCTCACTACTCGCATCTCAAATTTCCCTTTACGCACCATATTACAAAAATGCAAGAGGGGCTAGCTGTTGAGCTTTCTACGTATGAAGAAAAAGATGTTATTTCTTTTTCAAGACCCTCCATTGTCATCGGAGCTAAATAGTTTTTCCTCATGACATGTTTAAGAGGAAAAACCGGCTCTTCAAACAAAAAGCCTGGCTTGAAAGATTTGAAGAGGCTCATCATTATTGCTCTTTTTTTATTCTTTCTCTTCACGCTCCTCATTTTGCAGTTTTACCGCATTCAAATCATTGAAGGGGACAAGTGGAAAAAAGCAGCGGGAAGGCAACATTTTTGCTCTGTCATAGAGCCGCATAAAAGGGGCCTTTTTTATGCTAATACCACACTTCGAGAGGGGCATCCAGAAACAGATCAACCGCTTGTGATTGATGTTGCAAGGTTTCACTTATATGCCGATCCTTTAAGTATTCCTAAAGCGCATAAAAAAGTGATTGCGGATAACATCCACCGTATTTTAGGGGATGTGTCACCAGGTATTGCCAAACTGCAAGAGCAGCTTTTTAAACAAAGTCGCAGTCGAAAACTTGTCCTTTGGATGAAGCAAGAGGCTCAGAAAGAGTTTTTAAGTTGGTGGCAACCGTATGCTAAGCTCCATAAAATTCCTGTGCACGCGCTTTTTTTTATCCAAGACTACAAAAGATCCTACCCGTTTGGAAAACTGCTAGGGCAGGTGTTACACACCATTCGATCAGAAAGAGAGCCAGCTTCTTACACCTGCATTCCAACAGGAGGCTTAGAATTTTCCTTAAATCACTACTTAAAAGGAGAAGACGGCAAGCGGGTTTTTTTACGGTCTCCTAAACAACATTTAGACTTAGGGGAAGTTGTTAAAGAGCCAGAGCATGGATCGCATGTTTACTTAACCATTGATCACCATTTGCAAGCGATTGCAGAAGAGGAGATTAAAAAAGCTGTGATCACAGCTGAGGCTAAAAGTGGCTGGGCTGTGATGATGGATCCTTATACAGGAGAGGTATTAGCTCTTGCTCAATATCCATTTTTTGAGCCAGAAAAATATAAAGACTACTTTATAGATCCCGTAAAACGGGAATCTGCTCTCATTAAATCCATCACAGTCCCTTTTGAGCCAGGCTCTACGATGAAGCCTATTACACTTGCGATTGCTCTTCAAGCTAATGCAAGAAGAAAATTAGAGGGTAAGCCGCCTCTTTTTCTTCCTAAAGCCAAAGTGGAATCAACTCCCACCCTCTTTCCAGGAAGACGTAAACCTCTTCAAGACTTAAGCCGCCACCGGTATTTGAACTTTGATATGGCGCTTCAAAAGTCTTCTAATGTGTACATGGCAAAAGCGATTCAAAAAGTGGTTGAGACGTATGGAGATGCATGGTACCGGCAAATGCTAGAAGATGTGTTTGGCCTCGGGCTAAAGACAGGGATTGAGCTTCCAGCTGAGAGTCCAGGACTTGTGCCAAGACCTGGAAAACTCCACCCCAATGGAAGAGCTGAGTGGTCCAAATCTACGCCTTATTCTCTTGCTATGGGACACAATATCTTAACAAATACCCTGCAGATGGTAAGAAGCTATGCCATTTTTGCCAATGGGGGGCATTTAGTCACACCCACTCTCATTAAGAAAATTACAGATCATACAGGAAAAGTTGTAGTAGAGCGTCCTCAAACACCTCTCATCCGTATTTTAGATGAAGATATTGTAAGACAAGTGATTAACGGGATGCGGTATGCGACAAAGCTTGGCGGTACCGCTAAACGCGCTGATATCCCAGGTTATACAGAAGCTGGAAAAACAGCCACTTCAGAAAAAGTGGTAGCAGGTGTGTATTCTAAAAAAGATCACATCTCAACTTTTATTGGATTTGCACCTATCGAGCAACCAAAATTTGTGCTTTCGATTGTGATTGATGAGCCAGCTTATCAATACATTCCAGGAGTGGGCAAGAATCAATATGGAGGGGTGTGCGCAGCTCCTTGTTTTAGAGAAATTGGGTTAAGAGCGCTGCAATATCTCGGCACGCCTCCTGATGATCCCCATAACGATGCGTGGATGAAAGAGGTGAACGATCTCAAAAAACTGTATCATGAGTGGAACCCCGCATGAAACTCAAAATCCTTATTAAAGATATCCCTTCCCTTCAAATTCGGGGGAATAAAGACGCCATGATCAAGGGAATTTCTGCAAACTCTAAGAATGTGGGGCCAGGATTTTTATTTCTTGTGAAACAAGGCAAGAGCTTTGATGGGTCTAATTTTATCAAAGAGGCGCTTCAAGGGGGAGCCTCTGTCATTTTATCTCAAAACTATCACCCTTTTTTAGAAGGCATCACGCAGCTCATCCATCCCCATCCAGCTCTTTTAGAGAGAATCCTAACCGAGAGATTTTATGATACCCCGGCCAAAAAACTGAAAATCATGGGGGTGACAGGCACTAACGGAAAAACGACTGTCACGTATCTCATCAGGTATCTCTTAGAAAAAGCCAAAAAAGGGTGCGGGCTCATTGGAACCATTGAGTGGTCAGCAGGGTCTAAGGTGTATACGCCCACCCATACAACCCCTGATATCATGATGCTCAATCGCCTGTTTTCAGACATGGTTTTAGCACGTCAGACTTATGTGGCAATCGAAGTGACTTCGCATGCTTTATCTCAAAACCGCATTGAGGGAGTAGATATGCATACAGCGATTTTTACGAACCTCTCTCAAGATCATTTAGATTACCATAAAACCCTAGATGACTATGCAAGAGCTAAAGCGTCTCTTTTTGAGAGGTTAAGCTCTTCTTCTTTTGCCATCATTAATCAAGATGATTCTTACTCTTCTCTTATGATCAAGGGGTGTAGGGCTCACATCTATTCTTATGGAATTGATCAAGCAGCAACTCTAAAAGCTTCTCATCTGATCATGAGCGCTAAAGGGATGGAATTTAGAGTCACCTGGAAGGGGGAGCAAGAGACCTTTAAGACACAGCTCATTGGAAAATTTAACGTCTATAATATCTTAGCAGCCCTCACAGCGTGTTTAATAGAGGGGTTAACTCTTCAGGATATGAAGCTCGCTTTAGCAGAATTTAAAGGGATTCCTGGAAGGCTAGAGCGTGTTCCTAATGTTAAAAAACTTCCGATCTTTGTGGACTACGCTCATACCCCTGATGCTTTAGAAAATGTTTTAAAAACGCTTCAGGAGTTAAAAGACAAGGGGCGTATCATCACTGTCTATGGATGCGGAGGGGATAGGGATGCTTCTAAGCGGCCTCTCATGGGGAAAATTGCAGAAGAGGGGTCAGATATTGCTATTTTAACAACCGATAACCCCCGCAAAGAAGATGCAAGAGAGATTGCAAGTCAAGTGCTTAAAGGGTGCACGTTTCCAGAGAAAATGATTGTAGAGCTTGATAGAAAGGCAGCCATTTATGAGGCCGTGCGTCTTGCAAAACCGCAAGATATTATCTTGATTGCTGGGAAGGGACATGAAAAAACCCAGGTCTTTGCCTACCGAACGGTGAGTTTTGATGACTGCCTCATTGCACAGGAGGCTTGTCGCAGTTAAAACAATATGATACACTCTTTTCCCATGCGTCTTGCGGGCTTTATTCTTCTTTGGATTCTCCCTCTTTTTTCAGAAGGCTCCCCTCTAACAAGATCTCAAGCCTATTCTTCAGTGAAATCTCAATCCTTTAAAACCCCATCCCGTTTCCTTAACACCGTCCCTCAACATGCAAAACCTTTAGTGATTATTGATCCAGGTCACGGGGGAGGAGATGAAGGGGCAAAAGTGGGCTATCTGATGGAAAAAAGATTAACACTCACTTCAGCGCTCATGGTCCGAAAAAACCTAGAAGAGATGGGGTACCGCGTCATTTTAACAAGAAGTAAAGATGTGTTTATCCCTCTTTCCAGAAGAGTCTCAATCGCCAATCAAACAAAAGCGCATCTTTTTGTGAGCATTCACTACAACACCTCTCCTTCAGAAGAGGCTCAAGGTGTGGAGGTGTTTTACTATGGCCCTCCCAATCTGACACGGACGAAGAGTTCAAGATTTTTAGGAAATGCCATTCTTTACGGCATTACAGGGCACACTAAAGCTGTATCAAGAGGGGTCAAACGGGGCAATTTTCATGTGATACGGGAGACCGTGATGCCTTCTGTATTAGTGGAAGGGGGATTTATGACACATGCTAAAGAGAGATCTTGCTTAAGAGACCGTCTGTATTTAGAAAAGATTGCAAGAGGGATTGCTCAAGGCATCGATTCTTATTTCAAAGCATCTCCTTAAAAGAATTTAGTCTTTTTAAGAGAAGAAGAATATGATCTCTTCTGATTTTTCCCTGTGCAGTTATCGTAAAGACGCAGTATGATAAAAGGTTCGTCCTCGGCGCGAATTGAACGCGCGACCTGTCGCTTAGGAGGCGACCGCTCTATCCACTGAGCTACGAGGACTTAAGATGCATTTTATTCTACGACTATTAAGGAATCTATGGAAGCAGATATTGGATTAATTGGTTTAGCTGTCATGGGACAGAATCTTGTTTTAAATTTAAATGACCATGGATACACCGTTGCCGTGTATAACCGGACTGTCTCTAAAGTAGATGAATTTATGGAAGGAACAGCGAAAGGCTCTGATGTAATAGGTGCGCATTCTCTTCAAGAATTTTTCCTCAAACTTAAGCGGCCTCGTAAAGTGATGCTCATGGTCAAAGCGGGCGCTCCTGTAGATGCCCTCATTGATGACTGCCTCCCTTTTCTAGAATCTGGTGATATCTTAATTGACGGGGGCAATAGTCTTTATAGCGATACAGAAAGACGTGTGAAAGCATTAGAAGAAAAAGGGATTTTCTTCCTCGGTATGGGTGTATCAGGAGGAGAAGAGGGCGCGCGTCACGGCCCTTCGATGATGCCAGGGGGTAATATTCAGGCGTGGCCTTTTGTAAAAGAGATGTTTCAAAAGATCGCTGCTAAAGCAGATGACGGGGCAAGCTGCGCTGATTGGGTAGGAGACGGGGGCTCTGGGCACTATGTGAAAATGATCCATAATGGGATTGAATACGGGGATATGCAGCTGATTGCTGAGGCGTATCAACTCTTAAAAGATGTAGGCGGATGCACAACAGATGAGCTAAGTACAATTTTCTCTACATGGAATCAAGGGAAACTGAGCAGCTATCTCATTGAAATTACAGCTAATATTTTTAAGAAAAAAGACATCAACGGCGCGCCTTTATTAGAGTCCATTTTAGATGTGGCAGGGCAAAAGGGAACAGGGAAATGGACAGGGATTAACGCGCTGGAACTTGGCATTCCTGTGACACTTATCGCAGAGTCTGTGTTTGCAAGATATCTCTCTTCTTTAAAAGAAGAAAGAAAAGAGGCTTCCTTGCTTTATAGCAAAGCTAAAAAAGAGATCTCTGTGAATAAAATAGTCTTTACTGAGCAGGTGATGCAGGCGCTCTACGCTTCAAAAATTGTCAGCTACGCGCAAGGGTTTATGCTCATGCAAGCAGCAGCTCATGAGATGAAATGGACGCTTCATTATGAGACCATTGCGCTTTTATGGAGAGGCGGCTGCATTATCAGAAGTCAATTTTTAGGCCAAATTCAAAACGCTTTTGCGAAGAAGAAAGATCTTGCCTCCCTTCTCTTAGATAGCTTTTTCCAAGGAGAGATTTTAGAGTGCATACAAGGGTGGAGAGATGCAGTATCCCTTGCCATTCAAGCAGGGGTGGCAGCTCCTGCTCTTTCTTCTGCCTTAGCATTTTTTGATGGCTATACGACAGCGAAGCTACCCTCAAATTTAATCCAAGCTCAAAGAGACTTTTTTGGCGCTCATACCTATGAGCGGATAGATAAGCCAAGAGGAGAATTTTTCCACACAGAGTGGAGCTCTTCGTAGCGAAAAAAGGAGTACACTATGAAAAAACTTTGTTATTTAGGATTAGTGCTCACACTAATCATGACCTCGTTATTTACTCAAGGAAAGGAAATTATGAACAAAAATCATCCTGTTGTTCTTGTAACAACAACCCAAGGTTCTTTTGAAATTGAGCTTTTCACGGAAAATGCTCCTAAAACATGTGAGAACTTTCTCAAACTTGCAGAAAAAGGGTATTATAATGGTACATCTTTTCACCGCGTGATTCCCAATTTCATGATCCAAGGGGGAGATCCTAAGGGAAATGGAACAGGGGGAGAGTCAATCTGGGGAGACACATTTGAAGATGAGTTTCATCCAACGCTTAAATTTGATAAAGAAGGGATTCTTGCCATGGCAAATAGAGGTCCTAACACCAATGGAAGCCAGTTCTTTATCACAACAACAGCTACCCCTTGGCTCACCAACAAACACACGATTTTTGGGAAAGTTGTGAAAGGGTACGATGTGATTCAAAAGATTGAGTCAACAGGATCTTCAAGTGGAAGAACTTCAATTTCAACCCAAATTCAATCGATCACAGTACTTCCTGCACAAGAGTAATTTTCCTCAGTAGCAAGTGATGCAAGATCAAGGAGATGAATCTCTCCTTGATCTTGGGGTCTATTTTAAGCTCATCAAAAAAATCCTTCATAATGTTCCTAAGCGTCAACTAGATTGCCTCTATCTCTTCTGCATTTTTTTTGAAATCTTTCGAAAAAATTCACAGCATTGTTTAAATCTCTTAGATAGATCCATCAAAGCCTCACATCTATTTTCTGTTATATATTACAGCTAATAGGTAGTATTTGATGAAAAAATGAAACTTTCTCTTAGATGATACCACCTATCCCTCTAAGACCGATCTACTTTTTAAAGCATTTTCTTTGAGTCTTGAGCCTTATTATTTAAATCAAATCGTCCTGTATTAAAAAAAACAAAAAGCAACCGCTTCTTAATCATCAAAAAGAGAACATCGCTCTTGTGTTTGGATGAGAAGAGCTCTTTTGAAAAGTTAAGAGGGTGCGCTGGTTAGGCCATCTCTTTAAGAGCTTAGGTTAAGGATGGAAAGAGATTACAGAATAAGACTTAAGGGATAGCACCCTCCATTATTGCCTTAGAAGAAAGATATTCCTCTTAATCAGAAGGGTTAGGAGTTAACCTAACCCTTTAAAATGGCTTTTAACAAAGGTTTTTTCAGCAAATGTGACGTTATTCACTGGCTTTTAGGACTTCCATGAAAGCGGATTGCGGGATATTCACCCGTCCAATCTCTTTCATCCGTTTTTTTCCTTCTTTTTGCTTTTCCCACAGCTTTCTTTTACGGGTAATGTCACCGCCATAACATTTTGCAGTGACGTTTTTCGTAATCGCGCGTATGGTTTCTCTTGCGATCACTTTTCCCCCAATTGCAGCTTGAATAGGAACTTTAAACTGCTGCATTGGGATCACTTCAATCAGTTTTTTACAAATTGCTCTTCCCTTTCCTTCTGCTTTTGACCGGTGTACTAGGCAAGAGAAGGCATCAACTGGCTCATCATTGACCCGGATTTCAAGTTTAATGATATCGCTTTCATGGTAGTGATCAGGTTCATAATCAAATGAGCCGTACCCTCTTGTGACAGATTTTAGCTTATCGTTAAAGTCGGTAATGATTTCATTAAGAGGAAAAATGTAGGTGAGAAGGAGGCGGTTTCCATTTACAGAGTCTGTTTTTTCAAGCCGTCCCCGTTTTTCCATACCAAGTCCCATAATAGCTCCTAAATAGTCAGCTGGAGTCATGATGTGGCATTTCACCCAAGGCTCTTCAATCGATTCAATATGAGCTGGATCTGGATAGTGAGCGACGTTATCAATCAGTTTTTCCTCACCGTTAGAAAGTGTGAACTTATACACAACAGAGGGTGCTGTGGTGATGATATCAAGGTTAAAGTGGCGCTGAAGTCTTTCAAAGACAATTTCTAAATGCAGAAGCCCTAAAAATCCGCACCGAAATCCAAAGCCAAGCGCCATGCTACTTTCTTGCTCAACATAAAGAGCTGAGTCATTAAGCTGAAGTTTATAAAGCGCATCGCGGAGCATTTCAAAGTCACTTGAATCAACAGGGTAGATCCCTGCAAAGACCACAGGGGAAATCACCCGGAATCCTGGCAGCGCTTCTTTAGCAGGCTCTTTAGAAGAGGTGAGAGTATCTCCAATTTTAATGTCGGCTGTATTTTTGATATTGGCAATGACGTAACCCACCTCTCCTGGCCTTAAAGTGTCTACCACTTTAGCCTCAGGAGTAAAAATACCCACTTCAAGCACTTCATAGGTTTTTCCTGTGATCATCATGAGTATAGGTGATTTTTTTGTGATTTCTCCGCTGATTACTCTGACATAGATCATCACACCGCGGTAGGTGTCATAATGAGAGTCAAAGATAAGAGCGCGCAAGATATTATCTTTAGGCTCTTTAGGAGGGGGGAAAAGAACAATGATGTTTTCTAAAATATCTTTAATCCCGACTCCCATTTTAGCTGAGCATAAAACAGCGTTAGAAGCGTCTAGGCCAATCACCTCTTCGATCTGCTTTTTTACAGAGTCGACATCTGCAGATGGGAGGTCAATTTTATTAATGACAGGAAGGATCTCTAGATCTCGCTCAACAGCCAAATGAACGTTTGCAAGACTTTGCGCTTGAACCCCTTGAGCTGCATCGACAATGAGGATCGCTCCTTCACAAGCAGAAAGAGACCTTGATACTTCATACGAGAAGTCAACATGTCCTGGCGTATCGATTAAGTTAATTTGATAGGTTAGGCCATCATCTGCTAAGTAGTGCATGGTGACAGGGTGAGCTTTAATGGTAATGCCCCGTTCTCTTTCAAGATCCATTTTATCTAAGACTTGGTTTTCCATTTCCCTATCAGGAATCGTTCCTGTGAGCTGAAGAAGACGGTCTGCAATCGTGGATTTACCATGGTCGATATGCGCTATGATAGAAAAGTTCCGAATAAGTTGACGTTGATAAGATGACATGTTTACCTGTGTAGGATCGTCTAATGATTTTAGGGAAAGTAAGAGAGGTAGGCAAGGAAAATATTCTTCCTAAGGAGGAAAAAATTTAGGGTCTTAACTTTTGAGTGTTAAAACCCTTACTTTAAAAATAGCTGTTTTGAAGATCAGAAAAATGTACGTAGGAGCCTCACAATATCTTGATACGTCAAATAGACAAAAAGCATCATGAGGAGCACAAGGAATGGAAGGACCCATTTCTCCATGGTTTTTGCTCTTAATGGCTTTCCTGTGATGAGTTCAATCAAAGCAAACACAATGTGGCCCCCATCAAGTACAGGTATGGGAAGAAGATTTAACACAGCTAAATTCAGGCTAACAAACCCCAGCCAAAAAAGAGCATCGGTTAAGCTACTTGCAAAGCTGTGTTGAAGTGCCTGGACAATCCCTACAGGTCCGCTCATCGATTTAGGAGATAGCGAGCCTGTAAAGAAGTTGGCAAGCGTTTCCCAAGCGTTATGAAAGACACGGGAGAACTGCTTCGTGGGAAGCGGGTTGTAGGTGACGACTTGATCTTTTAGCGTAATCCCTAAAGAGAGTCTCTCTTGATTTTGCTGAAGAAGAGAGAGCTGCTCTTCTTTTTGAGCTAGGTCATGTATTTTTTCAATCTCTTTTCTTTGCACGGCATATTGCATCTCAATTTGACTTTTGAGTTCTGGGGTAAAATTGAGCTCTATGAAAGGCTTTAAGGGGACAGTGACAACTCTTAAATCATGATAGCTCGTGATGGGTTGAGAGGTTCCAATTGTTCCCGCAATTTTTACGAGGTCTTGCACTTTAAAAGAAGCTAAGAAATGAGCATTTGCCTCGTTCCATAACCCAAGAGGGGTAGGAGCCTCTTTTTGCACAATGAGAAGAGCGACACTTTCTTGAAGCGCTTTAAAAATCGTAAAAGGATCTGTCATGGGCACCCCGTTGACAGCTACGATTGCATCTCCTGGTTGTAAAAGAGAGTGATCCTCTCTATAAGAGTGTAGCGTCACTTCTTCAGCCTCTTCATTCATAAAGGCAAGATGATCTTCCACAATGCCCTCTGAAGAGATTTGATAGGGTATGAAGTAAAGATGAAAGAGTTTAGACGGCTCTTTAAGTGCGTATCTCCAATCATCTAGTTCATTTTTAAAAGAGGGGCTTAACCGAAGATCTTCAATCTGGATTCTAGGGGTGACAATATGCAGGATTTTATGATTCCGTTTAACCGTTAAAAACGCCTCTTGCTGATTCAAAATCGAAGAGAGCTGCTTTTGAGAAAAGAGAAGATGTCCATTTGCCCACAGTAAACGGTCCCTTGGAAAAAGAGCTTGATCTACGGAGGCTCTCTGAGAGAGAACTTGATCAATCAGTAAATATTGAGCAGGTAAAATGCCTAGCTGATCAATACGGAGTGAAGGATTTGCAGCAGAGGGTAAAATAGCTGTAAAGGGGCGCTTTGTCTCTTTGAAATAGTTGATATGGCTTCCTTGAAGAGACGACTCTTTTCCTGTGAGGGCTACTTTCATCAAAAGATCAGAATAGCCATCAAACGGCTTTTGATTAAAACTACTTAGGATATCACCAGGCTTAACATGTTGCTCATTTAAGGAGGAATAAGACCCCACAAATCCCACAAAACGGGTCATCTCTTGAAAAGGTTTTTGCTGTCCTCCGCATAGCCAGATGAGTGTAAAAGCAAGAAGGGCAAAGACAATGTTAACAATAGGGCCAGCAAGCGCTACAATAATTCTTTGAATAGGGCTTTTTCCATAAAATCCGTGAGGAATTTGATGAGGCTCTAAAGACCCTTTTTTCTCCATCCCTGCAATGCGGACATACCCTCCAAAAGGGAGAAGGCAGAGTTGCCACTGCACTGCATTTTGTTCCCACTTATATAAAATCGGACCAAAGCCAATTGAGAAGATTTCAATTTTCATTCCCGATTTTTTGGCAGCAAAGTAGTGGCCAAGTTCATGGATAAAAACGAGAAATCCAAGTCCTAAAACAGCTAGAAGAATATATAATATGTTTAAAAGTATCATGAACGGGCCTCATTTTGAGAGCGGGGTTGAGTCATTAAACCTTATCTTCTGTCTAAAAGTCAATGCAGTAGACACAAAGTAGGCAAGCGATAAAAGGGTCACAATTAAGCCGCCTGTAGAGACAGGGACTTGGGTATAAGAGAGAATATGGCGAGAAAGAGCCACTCCTAGAAAAGAAAAACTTAGCCCCAAGCTTAAGCTTAAAAAAAGTAAAGAAGAGACTTTCTTGCTCCATTGCCTTGCAATTAACACAGGGCTAATCAAAAAAGAGAGCGCAAGAAGAACGCCGACTGCTCTCATGGAGACAATCAAGGCAAGAGCTGTCAGAAAAAGCTGAATGATGTGATGAAAGCGGATGGAAAATCCAGCTAAGTAGGCAAACTCTACATCAAAAGCAGAGATCACCCACGCTCTATAAAATAGACAAGTGACTAGAGTTATTCCCAATGTTGATAAGACGGTATAGGGAATATCGTGAATACTTAAGGCGTCGACATTGCCTGTAATCACTTCAGTGCCTAAGTGAGCATTTCGTGTAAAGACCGTGATGAGTAAGATGCTAAGCGCAAAGAGAGTCGTAAACACAAGCCCTATGGAGGCGTCTTCTTGCAGTTTAAACAGTTTATGGCTGAGCTCTGTTAAGATGAGAGTGAGGCAACAGGAGATTAAACTCGATAGCAAAAGGGTTAAAGGGTTCATCATGAGCGTGTGAACAGGTGTTTTTAGCAAGAGAAAGCAGAGTACAATCCCTAGAAGCGTTGTGTGAGATAAAGAATTAGCTAGCATCGTCATTTTACGAAGCGAGAGAAAAACGCCTAAAAGGCCCATAGAAATGGTGATGCAAAGGAGTATGATGAGCTGCACTTCATCAGGAGCTAGCTGAGAAAGCGGCATTTTTCCCATCAGCCGGTAAAAAAGAATACTAAAAAAATCAAAAAACCCAGAGCCCCAATAAGGATTCATAAAGGCTCCTGACGAGGGGGTATCGGTTGATGGTGAGGGTCAAGCTCTGGATTATTGAGAAGTGAAGAGAGCTTTTTTTCAAGAGATGGGGAGAAGAGGTGCTCGAGTTCTTCAGCTGTTTGATGAACGCCTTCTGCTCTTTGTCCTAAGTGTTCTACAAGATACACTTCCCATAACCTATGAAGCCGCACAATTTTCTCAGCTTCTAGGACTCCCTTAGAGGAGAGCTTCTTATCTGAAGAGAGAAACCCTTTCCATTTCAAAAGCCCTTCAATATAAAAAGGCATTTTTATATCTGTTACGGGGTTTTTCCAAAGCTGTTTCAAGCTATTTTCCATTTGGCACCGGAGCTTAAACTGCTGCATCCGAATGAGCCGCATGATCAGCCCTTGGTAAGGGGCAAAGAGAAGACTTAACAGACAAAAAAAGGAAGTGGTTAATAAAATGATAGGGCCTGTTGGAAGAGAAAGAGCCTGTGAGGAGAGTTTAACAGAGAGAAGAGCTCCGATAAGAGCAGAGAGCACTCCAAAGAGGGCAGCTGTCATGATGAGGGTTGAAAACCGAATGGTCCAAGGTCTTGCCGCAATAGGCGGGCCTACTAACATCCCTACCATTAAAACAACACCTACGCTTTTGATCCCTAAAATAATGGTTAATACAATGAGTGTAAAGGTGATGAGTTCTAATAAACGGGCTTTAAATCCTAAAAGCCTAGCATGAGTAGGATCAAAGTAGAGCCATTTAAGATAAGGATACGTAAGAGTGATAAAACAGGTCACAACAAGAGCAAATACAGCATAGATTTGAGCTTGTATAAGAGTCATGGTGACCACTTGCCCATAGAGGTATAACAGCGATAAACGGTACTCTGTAGGGTGAGTTTGTTGAAAAATACTAGCTATAAGAACGCCCCATCCCATCCAAGAAGCTAGCGTCCATGTGAGGGCAGAATCAGCTTTTACTTTCCCTTTTTTCTCCATCCAGTCAACACACTTTAAGCCAAGAAGAGCAAAGATAAAGCCGCCTGCTGTCATTCCATAAAAGTTCCAGGTGAAAGGATCCAAACCAAAGACAAAAGGGGTAAGAGACCCTAATAAAACCCCTGGAAATGCCGCATGAGATAGTGTTTCTCCCATTAAAGACCGTTTTCTCACAAAGAGAAGCGCTCCCATGATGGAAGAGGAAAGGGCCATTCCCAAAGTCCCTAAAAGGGAGGTTTTAATGATAGGGTCTTGAAAAAAGGAGAAGAGATTAAGCCAGTTCATGAACTTTTCATCTCTATTTAAACCCCGAGGTTTGCTTTTGAGACAGTAAAACAGCCTCTTCTAAAAGATGAGAGCCTCTTCCATAGGTTTTGGTGAGATTTTGCGGGGTGAGAACAGTGTGTGTGGGGCCTGAGGCAATGAGACACGTGTTGAGCATGACAACCCAATCAAACACATGTTTGGCGGTTGCTAAATCGTGATGGACAATCACGACGGTCTTACCTTGGGTTTTCAGCTTTTCAAAAAGATTAAGAAGCGCTTTTTCCGTCGATAGATCAATGCCTGAAAACGGCTCATCTAAAAGGAAGACTAAAGCCTCTTGAGCTAGCGCCCTTGCGACAAATAACCTCTGCTGCTGACCTCCTGAGAGCTGGCTAATGGGTCTATGAGCAAACTCTTCCATTTCTACAGCACGGAGTGACTCTTTCACTAAGGCGTGATCTTGAGAAGAGGGCCATTTTAAAAGAGGCATTAGGGGGTATCTTCCCATGAGCACAAGTTCATAGGCTGTGATGGGAAAGTCCCAGTCAATAGAGGACTTTTGCGGGATATAGGCGATGTCTTTACGCACCTCTTTTAAAGGGCGTCCTAAAAAATGGACTGTTCCGTGAGCTGGCTCAACAAGTCCTAGCATCGCTTTTAAAAGAGTACTTTTACCCGCTCCATTAGGGCCAATAATTCCAATGAGAGCTCCTTCTGGGAGTGAGCAGGATATATTCCACAAAACAGCTGTTGTATAGTAGTTAACACTTAAGTCACAAATATCAATGGCGCTCATGTTTCACTCCATGCTTTCACTAATACAGAGAGATTATGTTTCATCATGGATTCATAAGAGTTGTGATCTCCTAACGTGTCAGAAAGAAGATGAGAGGGATAAATTTTTACGTCATACGCTTCAGATTGGCAAATATCGACAATTTTTCGAAGAGAGTCTTGGCTCACATTTGTTTCTGAAAAAACCACTTTCACGTGATGTTTCTGAATATATGCAATCACTCTTTTTAAATCATAAAAGCTAAGCTGCCCATCAGGGGCTAGCCCTTCAGGAGCACAAAAATAATCTCTCCAATCTTGAAGAGGGTTTTCCACTAAATACCGTCTCGTAAAGTAATTAAAGGCGTCGTGACTGGAAACGAGGTGTTTTTTTTGAGAGGGTATCCTATGAAAGGTTTCTAGCATCAAATGGTGTAGAGTAAGAAGAGAGGCTTTGGTTTCAGCGCCTTTTTGTTCATAGTAATCCTTACCTTCAGGGTCAAAGGTAGAGAGCTTTTCTACAATAGGATCAATAGTATAAGACCATAAAAGGGTATCTAGCCAAATATGGGGATCGACTTGACCTTTATCTTCTAAGATAAGAGAGGGATCTTTAATGGTAATGAAGTCCCCTAAACAGCAAGCAGAGGGGTGAGATAACAGGTGCTTAAGCAAACTGGGGCTGTGTTCAAGCCCAAGTCCATTAAAGAAGATGACTTGCGCAGAAAGGAATTTTTCTTCATCTCCCTTACGCATTTCATAACTATGAGGATCAATTAAAGGATCAATGAGAGAAAGAGAGAAGATCCTCTCACCGCCTACCCTTGTGACAAGATCGTGAATAATCGCATTTGTGCATAGGACTTTTACATGAGCACTGTCAGCTTTCCATTCACTCAGCTTAGAGGAGGGTTTTTCACACCCGATTAAAAACATTATCATTGCAGCGTAACAAAAACGCATCATCCAACATTTCATGATCTTATTATGACAAACTATCCAATAAGATCCTATCGGTAAATCAAAACTGCCGTTTTGTGCACAAAGTTTCAAAGTTAGTCAAATGTGATCATTCTTATTCAAATGATACGAATTCTAGTTACGAGATAGTTTTAATATTCTTAAAAAAAATCAAACTTAGTTTATTTGGATTGCAAAAATATTATATTTTTTATAGAATTCGAAAAAAACGGTAATTTAAAGGAGTAAAGAAAATGAGCCAAGAGACTATAGGGTCTAAGACAAAAAGCTTAAAAGATATTGAAGAAATTATTTCCCGTGCAATTAAGAAAGTGGGTGCTAAAAGGGAAAACGATATCTGCCGTTATATTCCTATGAATAGCGGAGGCTATATGCATCATTTTACTTTAAAAAAAATGAAAACAAAGCAGCCAGGTGAACTGGGAGCCATGATTGAGAAATTTATCATCAATGCAGATAGACCAGGTATGGTCACTCCTAAGCAGCGCGCTCCAAGAGGATCTCGTAAAAGAAAAGACCATTTAACTTTTACTAAGACTCAAATTGAAAGAATGCTCGCAATTGCTAAACTTGCTGGAGATAAAGAGATGGTTTCTGTTCTCTCTCCTAAAAGATCCATGGCTGTATGTAAAAGAGAGCTGATCTCTTCTATTCGTCATAACAGACTTGAGCCAGAACTCTGGAATGCTTATGTTGAAGCAATTAACAGTCATCAACTTGCAAACGAATTTTTCAATCAAACAAGCAAGTAATTTCTCACGTGTTCTTAGAAGAGTTTTAAGCCTGAGCTTAAAACTCTTTTCTCTTTAATATCACCATTATTTTTTTTAATTTGAAAATTCTCTAGAGTGTGCTAAAATGTTTTTCTCTAAAACCATCAGAGAAGACTTTCGTCTTTTGTCTGAATTAGAGTTTGTAACCTAGAGGAAACAACATAAATGTCTACACAAACGAATACAACAACTCAATTTGGGAAGTTGCGGTCATACCTATGGCCAATTCACACATGGGAATTGAAAAAATTCCTTCCCATGGCCTTAATGTTCTTTTTTATCAACTTTAATTATACAATTCTTCGCGATACAAAAGATTCTCTGATTGTCACAGCTCCAGGATCTGGTGCTGAAGCAATCCCTTTCTTAAAATTGTGGGGAGTTCTCCCTTTTGCGATCTTGTTTATGATTGTTTACTCAAAACTGAGTAATATCTTAAGTAAGCCAAAATTGTTTTACACAATGATCTCAACATTCATTGGATTTTTTGCTTTATTTGCTCTTGTTCTTTATCCGAATAAAGAAATACTCCACCCAACAGAGCTAGCTGATAAGCTTCAAGCTGTATTGCCACAAGGACTTAGCGGACTTGTTGCGATTTTTAGAAATTGGACTTACGCTCTTTTCTACATCATGTCTGAACTATGGGGAAGCGTAGCTCTTTCTCTTCTGTTCTGGGGATTTGCTAACGACACAACACGTCCTTCAGAATCCAAAAGATTCTACGGAGCTCTTGGCGTTGGTGCAAACATTGCGATGCTTGTTTCTGGCCCGCTTATCATTTATTTCTCTAAAATCCAAGATAAGATCCCAGCTGGCGTTGATGCATGGGGAGTGACTTTAAACTATCTGATTGGAATGGTTGTAGCTTCTGGATTAATTGTGATGGCCATTTATGCATGGATCAACAAAAACGTCCTTACAGATGCAAGATTCTATGAGCCTGCAGAAGTGACAAAAGCGAAGAAATCAAAACCTAAAATGTCTTTAGGAGAAAGCTTTAAATATTTAGCGCAGTCTAAATATGTAGGACTTCTTGCGATTTTAGTGATTTCTTACGGTGTGGCGATTAACCTTGTTGAAGTGACTTGGAAAAACCAAGTGAAGTTGATGTATTCTAATTCTAACGACTACTCAGCATTCATGGGAGAATACTCTACATTAACAGGTGCTGTAACGCTTTTCATGATGCTGTTTGTTAGCAGTAACATCTTAAGACGTTTCGGTTGGACAACAGGGGCTCTTATCACTCCTATTGTGATTTTGATCACAGGAGCTGGATTCTTTGCGTTCATCATCTTTAGAGATTCTCTAACAGGACTTGTAGCTATGTTAGGAACATCTCCTCTCATGTTAGCTGTGATGTTTGGGCAAGCTCAAAACATCATGAGTAAAGCTACAAAGTACTCTCTTTTTGATCCAACAAAAGAGATGGCCTACATCCCTCTTGACCAAGAAGTGAAAGTGAAAGGGAAAGCTGCAATTGACGTTGTGGGAGCAAGACTTGGTAAATCTGGCGGATCGTTAATCAATCAAGGATTAATTATTCTTTTCGGATCTATCACAGCAATCACACCTTATATTGCGATCATTCTCTTTGCAATTATTTTTGCTTGGTTATGGGCTGCAAAATCACTCGGAGAGCTTTACAGCACACTCACGAATGAAAAAGAAGAGAGAGTAAAATCTGGAGAGCCTGTTGTTGCAAAATCAACAACATAAGTTTTCTAGATAGATTCTCAATCTAAAAACCCCTTTTTCAGAGATCTGGAAAAGGGGTTTTTTTATGTCTTATGTGTATTACATAACATTAAACAATAAACAAAATGCATTAAAAAAAGGGGCACGGGCCCTCCTTTTTTCAAGCATTTTCATTCTTACTTGATAAGCTTATGTCCACCTTAACAATCATAACCCCTCTTGTCCTATTTAGATGCCTATTCCTTTAAACTTCCGCTTTTTCCTCTATGCATCCATATTTTCTACCGCAGCTTTTTAACGGTATCTCGTCATTGTTTTCACAAATAGGCTTGAGCTTGGATTTTTGACCTCCTTTAATCAAATGGATTAAAGTTAGCATAACCTAAGAGCAATTTTGATAATCTAATGATCATAATCGGACTAAAGAGTAGAAGAGTTTATGGGGCTAAACATCTAAGACTTACAAAAGAGATGAAAAGAGCATATGATTTGGATTAAAGTGGTGAGCCTTTAAGGGACGAAAAATTCAAAAGCTGCCCACCCCTCTTCGGTGATACAATCTGTTTTTTCAAAGTGAAGAAGAGTTGTCCATTTGAGATAGCTGGGTATTTCTGTTTCTAAAACACCTGATGTGATGAGATGGAAAGGGGGCTTTAGAAAAGGGATGATGGTACTTAAAGCTCTTTCTTGTTCTGAGGAGATCATATTCATTAAGATGAGAGAATGCGGAGGAATGTGTACAGGGGGCGCAAGCCCAAAGACAACTTTTTGTTGATTTATGACATTATTTTCACGGGCATGACTGACTGCTTCTGGATCAATATCATAACCGTAGACAGAAGAGGCTCCAAGAAGCGCTGCTGCAAGAGATAAAATACCGCTCCCACATCCAATGTCAATGACATTTCGGCTTTGAACAGATTTTGAGAGGAGTTTTAAGGTAAGCCTTGTTGTGGGGTGAGAAAAATCTCCAAATCCAGGACCGGGTAAGAGAGATAAAGAGACATCTTTTCCGTAATCTTTAAGCAAGAGATGACTTTTTCCCTCTGAAAACCCAGGCGCAAAAAGTTTCCACTGCTCATACCAAAGTGTCATATCTGAATTTCCTTCTCTAAAGACTAAAATGCATTATCCACGATTTTATCATTCAGGAGCAATAGATCCCTTTTTTTGAGGAAGTTCCTGTGATAAAAACCGCTCTTTGAAGAAGAAATGCTTGCTCAAAATCCCAAATTTACCTGACAATATTAGGTTTCATGCACCGGTAGCTCAGTTGGATAGAGTACATGGCTACGAACCATGGGGTCAGAGGTTCAAATCCTCTCCGGTGCATTTTCCCTTATGTTTTTAAGAAAATTCACTTGCGGACCTATTGCAACCTGTGGCTATTTCATCGGTTGTGAACAATCAAAGACAGCTGTTTTAATTGATGCTCCTCAAGGGATTACACAGCATATTCAAAAGCTTCTTCATCAAACCTCTTTTTCTTTGAAGAAAGTCATTTTAACTCACTCTCATTGGGATCATACAGCAGATGTCGCTTCTCTTTTAGAGCAGTTTACTCTTGATGTGTATGTGCATGCAAACGATTACGCTAACTTAAAGCATCCAGGCTCTGATGGTCTTCCGCTTTTCTTTCCTTTACAAGGCATTGAGACAACATTTTTCTTAAAAGAAGGGGACGTGATTGAAGAGGGGAGTTTAGAGTTTGACGTGATGGAAACACCTGGTCATTCACCAGGCAGTGTTTGCCTGTGGATGAAAAAAGAGAATATACTATTTTCAGGAGATACGCTTTTTCAAGGAGGCATGGGAAATGTCAGCTTTCCTACGTCTAACCCTCTTTTCATGAAACAGTCTCTTCAAAAACTAGGAAAGCTCCCTTTAGACACTGTAGTATACCCAGGACACGGGGAGTCCACCACCATTCAAGCAGAAGCTTGGATTAAATCATCTTAATACGCAAATAGGAATGAACATATGGCTCATGTATTGATCGGAAAAAAAGCGCCCTCCTTTACAGCAACAGCTGCAAAAGAGCAGCACATCTTAGAGCAGTTCTCACTAGAGAACTATAGAGGCTCTTATACCGTTTTATTTTTCTACCCGCTAAATTTCACATTTGTTTGTCCTACAGAGCTACACGCTTTTGAAGAGGCAAAAGAAGAATTCAAACTACGGAATGCAGAAGTTGTGGGTTGTTCAGTAGATAGCGTCTATTCTCACTTAGCTTGGTTATCTATGTCTAAAGAGAAAGGGGGCATTCAAGGCGTCTCTTATCCACTGATTTCTGATTTAAATAAAGAGATTGCAACGCAGTTTCAGGTCTTAAGTCATGAAGGAATTGCTTACAGGGGACTTTTCATCTTAGATCAAGAAGGGATCATCCGTCACCAATTGATTAACGACTTACCGATTGGAAGATCTGTAGATGAAGTGATAAGAGTTCTTGATGCGTTAATTTTTACACAAAAAGAGGGCTCTGTCTGTCCTGCCAATTGGAAAAAGGGGCATAAAATGATGGTTCCTTCTCAAGAGGGAGTTGAAAGCTATTTCAAAGCCGATTAAGCTTGCTGTGAAGACTCTTCTTCAAAAGAGGGGCTTTATTTTTTAAAACGGTTAACTCAAGATAGTCTATGCATAGTAAGCCAGTTTTTAGTCTTGTACTCTTAGCGCTTTTGCTGATGAGAGGAGTTCAGGGAGAGGCGTCTTTTTTATCTTTTCCTCTTGATGTTGAAAAGAGGGAAATCACAGAAGAGGCGCCTCTTTGGTTATTTCCCTCACCAGCTGAATTGATTTCTTGCCGGTGGGTTATGCAAGACCTCATGAGCGGCGAGCCTGAGGTAAAATCGCTTGACTGTCCCAAAAACTCTTTTCTAAGGGATTTTCCTTTGTTAAGAGATGAGTGTATTGGCGCTTTAGTTGAAGGGGGAAAGAGGTTAACGGGGTGCATTATTGTGGGGAAAGTAGCTCCTCAGATCGTGATGTATCAACTGAGAGTGTATCATCAGTTTTTAACAGAGTATGGCTCTCAACCTTTACGAAAAGGGGGGACTTTCACCTTTATTCAAGCGCCCTCTTCTCATTTACGCCTCGTGTACAAAATGCCTCACCTGCAGCTTGAAGGGGTGGATGATTTAAAAAAAATATGGACGCATGCCCTCATTCAGCTCATGGCAACTTACCGCATGAGAGATCAAATCCAAGACGCCTTTCCCAGATACTTACAGTCCCAAGAATTAGACTATCTTCTTCCTGTTAATGGGTTAACACTCTCTTTTACAGCAGAGCACTTTAAAGAATTACGGTCGCAAGAGGGGCCTTTAATGAAGAGTTTAAAGACGCTTCATCATATGAAAAGTGAAGGGTTTAAAGAGATTGAGCTGACTAATGCGGTGTGGAGACTCAAGAAAAAACTTAAAAAGTATAGCGCCCCTTTGCTCTCAACGCAAAAGAGCGCTAATTACTGGATCCCCTTTTTAATCCACAACCTTCCTCAGGTAAGCCCCTCCTCACTCATTCCTCTTTCTTTAAAACTTCTCACGCAAATCACACTCCAAGATGTATCTCATGAAATGAACGGTTGGTTTAAAGATGACTTAAGGATCGTTCAACTCCAAAGTGAAGATAACCGGGATGCAAGTGAGCTCAAACAGCTTTTTCGTCACCACTCTTTAGATAAAACCGTGTGTCAACCCAAAGAATTTACTCAAGAACCTATTTTGGACCCTTTTTCAGAGCTTATACTCACTGCAGAAGAAGAGGAAATGCTTTTGTATGTGATTCAAAAAGTAGCAAAAACGCATCCCATTCAACTTGGACTCATGATCCGGGATCTAGAAAAAAAACGGGTTCAGCTGATGCATATTCATCCGCTAAAATCGATGGCTTTTTTTCTCTCAACACCGCACACTGTTAAATGCCTTGAAGAGATCTTAGAGAGCTTATTTAAAGCGCCAAGCTTTATTGGAGACTTTTCAAAAAGGATGAAGCAAGAACTTGGGTCTAATCAGTTATTTTCCTATGTGCCAGGCTTTTGTGAAGTGGTAAGGGCTAGCCCAGCTAGAGTATATGCCTACATTCAGATGGGGGATTTTGAAGGGCTAATTTATTATCTCATTGATGTGAAAAAGGAAGCTTGATGAAAGGTAAACTCTTCTTGAATATCCCCTATTTTGCCACTTTATTTTTTCTCTCATGGATCTCAATTATACTTCATCTTAGAGTGATTGAGGAGCTCACTTTAACAACCTATCTTTTCTACACTCTCCACGCATTTTGTCAGCTGAGCTTACAGTGGATGCCTATCATGATCATAACGGCTTGGTGCATGAACAAAGGGTATCGATGTTTAGGAGGAGTGGTAGCATGTATTTCTTTTACCCTCTTTATTCTTCAGCTCATTGATGTTCCCTTGATGCGGTTTATGGACCTCTCTGTTTGGTCAGCAATGATGCTCTATCTTCATGAAACCCCGCAAAATATGATCGAGTTTTTAAGATCAAGTCATATTTCTCTATATGCGTGGAGTTTACTGAGTCTTAGCAGCCTCTTGACCCTTGGCCTTGGTATCTATCTATTTTTTCTCACAGAGAAAAAAAACCATAGAGCTCTATCTTTACAAACACTTTGTTTTTACGGAGGGATTCTTGGGCTTCTTTGCGGATTCTTGATTGTACAAGAGAAAAAAAGATCTAGTTTGACTATTCAAAATCCAAAAGAGGCTTATCTCATCCAAGCACTCCCTTGGAAACGAACCTTCATTCAAAAGAAATCTCTTCACATCACGGTTCCTGGAAAATTCTTACCTTGGGAGAATAAGAAATTCGATCCAGGTCAGCTAGAAAACTTAAGCTTAGAGAATAAGCCTCTTCCTAACATCTATTTTTTTGTCATTGAAAGCCTAAGAGATGACTATATAACAGAAAAGCTAGCGCCGCATCTTGCTCGCTTTAAACAACAAAGTAGATCTCCAACCTATGCAGTAGCTGCTGCTAATGCAACCCCTCTCTCATGGTTTTCTCTCTTTCATAGTAAGTACCCCATTTGCTGGAGAGAAAAAACAGCATCTCAAGAGAGTTTAGGAGCGCTTCCTCTACAGATTTTAAAGAAAGTAGGCTATCAGATTCATGTGCTCTCTTCTTCACAGCTTAAATTCTATCAAATGGATGAGGGGATTTTTGATAGGGACCACCATATTGCTGATAGCTATCAAGTCTTTCCTGATGAAACAGGAGATGAACCAAGCTTTATCCACGATCAAAAGTGCTTTAACACTCTTATTCAAAGCATGCAAATCCATCAGAGAGGACATGTGTTTATTATTTTCTTAGAGTCGACGCATTTTGATTACAGCGCTCCTTTACAACACCTTAATAAACCGATTAACTATTTAAAGCTCCTCCTCTTTCCAAAATGTGTAGATGAGGTGAAAAAGCGGTATGAAACAGCCATTCATTACATTGATGAGCTGATGGGAAGATTTTTTCATCAGCTAGATAAGAGCCCACAGCAAAAAGAGGCGTTTGTTGTCATCACAAGTGATCACGGAGAAGAGTTTTTTGAAGAGGAGAGGCTCTTTCACGCCTCACACCTCAACCGTTTTCAAACAAGAATTCCTCTTTATTACCGTAAGGGGAGTCAAAAAGCAGATGCCGGGGTTCAGATGGCCTCTCATATAGATATTTTCCCCACGCTTTTAAATGATCTCTTTCGTCCTTTTCCCTACCCTGAATGGTTTGAAGGAAAGGCTTTAGATGAGCAGGTAAGTGATGATTCCTACCGGCTCTCGGCAAGATATCAGGGAGGGCACTCTCCCCGTGAATTTTTAATTACAACACCCATTGACACCTGCATTTTTAGGCTCTTGCCTTCTCAAGATCATGCGACATCTCAAATTGAGATCTTATCTTGGAAAGACTCTCAGCAAAACGCTCTACCTTTAGAACCTCTACGCATTCAAAAGCGGTATCAAAAGATCTTGAGTGAAATATTTTCCCCTGCAAAATGAGTATTAATTTTCTTTAGCGTATGATGCCATAGTGAGATTTTTCTTTTAGATCATGCTCAATCTTTAAGAGCCTGTTATATTTTGCAACCCTTTCACTCCGGGTTAAAGAGCCTGTTTTAATCTGTCCGCAGCCAGTTGCTACTGCAAGATCTGCAATAGTAGTATCTTCTGTTTCTCCTGATCTATGGGACATCACACAGGCAAAGTGGGATTCCTTTGCGAGCTTAATGGTTTGCAGGGTCTCTGTTAATGTTCCAATTTGATTGGGTTTAATCAAGATCGCGTTGGCCGATTTTTCTTCAATACCCCTTGCAAGAAAGTGGGTATTTGTCACAAAGAGATCATCTCCAACCACTTGAATATTTACCTGGGAGGTGAACGCTTTCCAACTTTCCCAATCATTTTGATCAAACGGATCTTCAATGGAAGAAATGGGGTAGTTTGAGCACAATTTTTCTAAATAACGGAGGTATTCTACGGATGATTTTCCTAGATAAGTGTGATGATTTTGATCGTAATATTCAGAGGCTGCGCAATCAAGCGCCAAAGCGATTTGACTTCCTGGAGTGTAGCCTGCTTTTTCAATGGCTTGCATGATAAAATCAAGAGCCAGCTCATGAGAGGAAAATTGAGGCGCAAACCCGCCTTCATCTCCCACAGAAATTACATGGCCCTCATCTTTAAGAAGCTTTTTCAACGTGTGAAATACCTCTGAGCCCCATTGAATTGCTTCTGTAAAAGAAGAGGCGCCAACTGGCTGAATCATAAACTCTTGAAAATGGAGCGGGTTATCTGCGTGAGCGCCTCCATTAATCACATTCATGAGAGGAATGGGTAAGATGTAAGGAGTTGAAGAAGAGAGGTATTGATAAAGAGGAAGGCGGGAAGAGGCGGCAGCTGTTTTTGCAACAGCTAAAGATACTCCAAGAAGGGTATTGGCTCCAAGACTTGATTTATTTGGCGTGCCATCTAGCTCAATCATCATTTGATCAATTGTTTTTTGATCAAAAACACTGACGCCTTGCAGCAAGGGAGAAAGGGTGTTTTCTACAATTGCAATTGATTTTTGCACCCCTTTTCCATGATAACGCAGCATGTTGTTATCTCTTAATTCAATCGCTTCGTGAACACCTGTTGAGGCTCCAGAGGGAACAGCTGCTACTCCTTCAAAGCCATCTTCTGTGATAGCTGTCACTTCAAGGGTGGGATTGCCTCTAGAATCTAAAATTTCTAACGCTTTTAATTCGGTGATTTTACTCATGAAAATGTCTCCTGAATGTGATAAAGTAAAATAGATGCTGCAGAGGCAACATTTAAAGATTCCATCTCTTTTTTCATAGGAATAGTGATCCTGATTCCGTTCTCTTTTGCTGTTAAAGAAGGCCCTTTTGTTTCATGGCCAAGGACGAGGATAAGAGGACGCTTATAATCAAATTCTTGAACCTTAGTCCCTTGAATATCTGCAACCACAACATGGTAATTTCCCTTTTGAATGAGTAAAAGAGCCTCATCCCAAGACCCTTTTTGCCAAGGAAGGCGGAGTGTCGCCCCTCTTGAAGATCTAAGTACTTTATCGTTATAAGGGTCTGCAGACTTTTCAATCACAAAAACGCCGTCCCATCCAAGAGCTAGGGCTGTTCTAAAAATCGTGCCTACATTGCCAGGATCTGCCACTTCATCTAAAAGGACAATGAGGGGCTTTCCTTGAAGAGGAGTGTGATGAGGAAGCAAAATTTCTGCTGCCACAAGATCTTGCGTAGGGTGGCCGGCAATTTTTTCTAACACCTCTTTTGAGGCAAGGGTGAATTTTTTTGCGGGGATATTTAAGGGTGTTAAAGAAATGAGATGCTCAATAGAGTGAGTTAAAGAGAGCTCTTCAATGACAGATTGGCCGGTAATGACAAGCGCATTTTCTTGGAGCCGAAAACTACTGTTTTCTCTTAGTTTAACGAGCCGTTTAACAAGGGGGTGTTGTAAGCTACAGATTTGTTGTGGTATCATGGGTCTCTATGATGGCACAACTGCAATTCAAGAGCAAGATTGTATGGAGCATCCTTTTACTTGGGGTCTTAATAACAACCATACGGTTCATTTCTCATAACCAAGCCTTTAATTTCTCTTTAGGGAGAATTAGGTCTTATTTTGCTTATCAGCAAAGTTGGGATATGGGCAGTTTATCTCAAGAGGAGACAGCGCATTTACAAGATATTCTCTCTCAACCGTTTCACTATTTAAACGCAGGAACAAGATCGTATGTGTTTGAAAGTGAAGATAAAAAATATGTGATTAAGTTTTTCATATCTAGGCGGCATCCCGTTGGACTTAAAAATATTTTCCACTATGAGAAGAAAGAAAAAAGGTGGCAAAAAGTGATGAAGATGTGCAATGCCTATGCACTAGCTTATCAAGAGATGAAAGAAGATACGGGGCTGATTTATCTCCACTTAAATCAAACATCGCATCTGAATAAAACCATCAAGCTGGTTGATAAACTCCATAGAGTTCACTTTGTGGATCTTGATCATACAGAGTTTGTGATTCAAGAAAGAGTAGAGACTCTTTTAGACCGAATGAGACGGTTACAAAAAAATCACGACATTGAAGGGATCAATTACTCTTTATCTCAAATCATGAAGCTGATGGAAAAACGTTATCAAAAAGGGCTAAGAGATCAGGAAAAGCTAAGTCCCTCTAACTTTGGGTTTATAGGCCAAAGAGCTGTTCAAATAGGGCTTGGCGGGCTTCAGAAGGGACAAAATGATCAAGATGTTTTAGAGATGAGAGCTAAAATTGATGAGTGGTTTGATCGGCAAAGGTCGTAGAGATGATCTATAATGTCTACTTTCTTAAATGAAAGAGGCATTAAAAATGAGAGGAAAGCTTAAATGCAGGGGAGGGCCCTGGCCTTTTCCATGATACATAAGATCTGTATCAAGAGTGAAAGGATAGGAATACACCTCTTTAGAGATGCATTCCTATCTTGATGAGCTTAAGGTCTAAAAGAGCTCCCTTATTCAACAGCCACTTGGAAAGTATCTACTGTATTTAAAAGCTGAGGAGACAAGGTTTGCATGATGTCTAAAACAGCTTTAATCAAGACAGCTCTACTTTCGATAATGGGTTGTTTTTTCACAATTAAAGGAGCTGCAATGATACTCACCATCACTTCTTGGAGTGTCTTAGAACTGAGCGTCCCCATACGGTAGTGGTGATCTAAAATGAGTGCTGCTTTAAACGCTCCGCCGCGGTCAATGTCGTCTTTACAGTGAGCTTCTAAGATGGAAATATCAAGATCTTCTAATAAAAGATGTGTGATCCTAACATACGAGAGCAAGATAAATGCTTTTCTTTGCTCGGGAGAGATAAAATGGGTTTTTTCAGGGAAATAGGTTGTTTTAACATTATCAATACACTCTTTGATTTTTGTTTTAAAAGTGCTTAAACTCCCTTGAGTAACTAAAATCTTTTCTGGAATTTTAAATCCGGAAGTGGGAGAAAAAATTTCTTCTAACAACCTTTCTTGAAAGGGGACAATACCTGCATCTTCATCTTGAGAAGGTGTTGCCTTAAAAAATTCTCCATCTAGTCTTAAAGCGAGGGGATAGAAATTTGGATGGTGCCCTAAACTTAGCCTAGCATCTGTCCTTGCGCTTTCATCTCCAATCTTTTTAAACTCCGTATTTTCTAAGACAATATGGAGTATATTTTTGTTGTAGGAATGAGCCTCTTCAATAAAAGCAATATAGTCTGGATTCATTTCTAATCCATAACCTGAGGATGTAGACGCACGGAGATTTGCCACAATGCCTGTCACATCAGAATGAGAGACAGCAACACCGTGTCTTAAAATGGCAATTGGCCGTGTATTTTTTTGAAGATACCCATAGACATAAGGGACATTTTCTCCTGTGCATAAAGGATCAAAACCCACATTTAAAAATCCTTTTAATTTTTGAAATCCTCGTAATAGAGAGGAGATATTTTCTTCAATAGGAAGGTTTTTAATGGAAGCATTTCTTTTTTGAAGGGTATCCCAGAAGTTTGCAAGAGATAGCTCTTCTTCAAATCCTCCCGACACTTTTTCAACCAGCTTTTGGCAGTAGTTATAAACGTGCATACCGGTAAATCGATAATAGGAAAGTTTGCGAATAAAGGAGGTTTCATTATGAAATTCCTGGAGTGAGCCGCACATTTTTTTCCCTTTACGGAGCATTATCACAAATGTTTTATATTGATAGGCCTTATCAGAACTATCTTGATTGATGAGATCAATCAAAGAAGCGCACACATCTGTTAATCGGTTAAGATTATAGGAAGAGGGGCTATTTGCGTATTGTTTGATATAGGCAACATCTCTTTTCATGCTATCAGATAAAAGAAACTGTTTTAGCTGATCAAAATAGTCATAAAATTTTTGCTCTTTCATTGAGACAGGAGATTCAATTTGCTTTAGCAAAGTAGATGAAACTTCTCTATTACCCTCTTGTGATAATGAAACAGAAAAGGTATTTGGGTCAAAAGAATCCGGTCCTACAGAGAAAGTCATCACATTGTTGACATCATCTTCATGGATAGATTCAGATAGGTTTGATACTGCAGGATGTTGTTCTTCTAATGGGGAAGAAGGGAGAGCATCTTGCTGCTCCTCCTCATCAAGATCTCCGTTAATAGGAAAAGGATTCACATAACGTGCGATCGTAGATGCATTTGACTCCATTAATGGCTGTTTTTTTAATGAAGGAGAAGAAGGTAGAGAAGACTCTTCTTCAGAAGAGATGCCTCCTGGCTCTAAGCTATTGGAGATTTCCTCAGTAGCTGCTGGGGAGATTAGAGAGAAGGTTGAGGCATGAGTGGAGTTTGCCTGTGCAAGAACATTGGGGTTGAGATGAGGATTTTGGTGAGAAGAGGGCTCTTGAGGTTCATGAGGTATAAAATGAGAAGGAGGGTTTACAGGGGGTATCTCAGGAGGTAGAGAGGATTGTTGAGAAGAAGGTAAATGACCTAGCAAGTTTTCTGTTTGAGAGAGAGGTTGATGAGGATTTTGAGGCATCTCAGATCTAAAACAAGAGAGGACAACAAACGCTGTTAGTGCAGCTGCAAAATGAAAGCTATTAAAGGCGTGTTTAAAACATTGAAAGGCATCATGTTTAATCTCTGTAAAATCAATATTCAAGATAGCTGTGACAAACCTTTTAGAGAGAAAAACTTGAGCTGTTATCGGAATGAGGTAGAGAAAGCCATTAACTGAGGAACTTGTAATGGCATACACTGTATATTTACACCGCGTTAAACGGCTATTTCCAGTTTGATTTACGGCCTCATTCAAATAGGAGAGGGTTTTGGTTGCTTGAGGAGGGAGTAAATCTCTTAAAGATTGAATGTTGCTGTTCGTCATTTAAACCTCAAATTAATGTTTAATAATTTTAGTGTTATTTCGTATTTATATTCAATATAATATCAATAATTGCATCTTTATCATTAATTAACTGATTACATGCAATTCTTTCGGCATCTTTTAATAAACGGCCCATTTCTGGCCCTGGAGAGATCCCTTTAGCTTTAAGATCACACGCTTTAACAAGAGGATTTTTATCTTGAATGCGGTGTATACAGGTAGAAAGGGTCTTCTGATGATTTGCATGTTTCTTTAAGAAATCGTCTTTATGCTTTGGATCAATTTTTTCTGCCGTGATGGATAAGATAAGAGAAGATCTTGGATCTGCATAAAAATGAGCCCAATCAACCTCTTCCATCACACTATTTTGTAGAGGAAATGGTGAGAGAAAAGAAGTAGATGTGATAAAAAAAGTCACAAACGATTTGTCCTCTTTTGAGAGCTTGAAGTAATCACAAAGATCTAGAGATTCTTTAAGAGAGGGATTTTTAAACAGCTCTAACACCTTAATGATAAGCGGAGTCTCTAAGGAGAAGGTAGGGATGAGAGAGACTCTCTCTTTAAGCTCTTGGAAAGTGAGATCTTTTAAGCTAGGGAAAATAATAGAAAGAAGGCCAAGTTCATGTAGAGATAAGAGAGCTTGATCAAAATGGGAAAAAAGATGCATTTTTTGAAATTCTTGCCAAACTCTTTCAATTGCAACAGAGGGAAAAAGAGTGGAAGCTAGATTTTTGATAGCCTCTTGTGTTTGAGCATCAATGGGGAAATGAAACCGAATCGCATACCGAACAGCCCGTATCATCCTCAGTTTATCTTCTTTAAACCGAATCCAAGGATCACCAATGGCTCTAATAACGCCTTGCTGAAGATCGTTTGTGCCTCCTACAAAATCAAACACCTCTTGGGTGATAGGATCATAAAAGAGACCGTTGATCGTAAAGTCTCTTCTTTGTGCATCTTCTTGAGGAGTAGCAAGGGTAAATCCTACAGGTCTTCTACCATCTAGATACTCTTGATCTTGCCGAAATGTCGCAACTTCAAATTGATGCCCTCCCATGACAACAATCACAATACCAAAGTTAATCCCAACAGGAATCGTTTTAGGGAAAAGCGATTGGATCTCTTGAATAGAGGCGCTAGTTGCAATATCAATATCATCAGAGGGCTTTTGCATGAGAAGATCTCTTACCCATCCCCCTGCAAAATAGGCTGTATATCCTCTTTTTTGTAAGGTTAAGACAATTTGCTTTGCAGCCTTGAGTTCATTCATAAAACCTATCTTGATCACAATTTTCCTAGAAAGATTAAGGTGAATCTATTTTTAATACTAGTTTTAGGTAAAGAAAAAGATAGTTCTCTTGTCAGAGAGGGGGAATTATCCAAAAGAAATAGTCAAAAGATGTACCTGATAGGCAACCTTTTGGATACCTATCCCAATGGTTATTTTGAGATCTAAGATAGTTGCTCTATTCAGTGATCAGAACGTTTTTTATCTTAGGATTTTATATTTATGCTTATGTGTAAAAAAAATATATTGATTAAATATAATTAGATGATTCATATTTAATTTTTCACTTAAATCGTTGGAGGTTAGAGATGGATATTAATACAAATATATTAACTAGTGCTGGCTTCACTAAAATTCCACTCTGCTCCGCTAACTCCATGAATGATAAAGTACGACTTTATTCTTTTTTAGATCACACTTCAAAGAGCCTTTTAAACACTCAAGAAGCATTGCAGAAACAGTTTAAGAAAGGAAGAATTTATGAAGGAAATATTGAACAATTAGACCAAGATATTAAATTAAATCCATATCTTCTCAAAACAGCCAATAGCTTGAAGTTGATTTCAAAAGAAGATACTCTTCAATTACAACAAAAAATATTTTATCCCATTGAGTTCACACAAGAGGTGTGTCAAAATACAACCAGTAAGAGAAAAGATGTCTCTATACAACATAGTAATGTACTAAATAATCCAGATCCATCTACCTTATTAAAATCTTATGAGAGAAACTATTTTCTTCTATCAATCGATAATTTTATAAATAAGAGCTCTAGATTAAGAAAGCGACTCATTTCAGAAGTGTGGTTTACAACATTATTGTTGATATCATGTTTCTATCAATTTCTTAAGATGTTTGCTATTGTATTTAAGGTAATTTTCTACTATGGGCTAAGGGATTATGATAGGGTAATTGAGTGTCTTGAAAAATATTTAATAATCGCTCTGCAGCTTAAAAACCGAGCAGCAGAAGGGAATATTTATGTCATATTGGGAAGTGTCTACATCCATTTAGGAGAGCATGGTAAAGCGATTCAGTACCTTGAGAAATCCTTAGCAATTGCTCTAGAGCTTAAGGGCCAAGTAAGGGAAGGGAGAGCTTATGGCAATTTGGGATATAGCTACTATAAATTAGGTGAGTACCATACAGCGATCCAGTATCATGAGAAAGCCTTAGCAATTGCTCTAGAGCTTAAAGACCAAGTAAGAGAAGGGAGTGCTTATAACAATTTGAGAAGTGCCTACGACGATTTAGGAGAGCATGGTAAAGCGATTCAGTACCATGAGAAAGCCTTAGTAATTGCTATAGGGCTTAAAGACCAAGTAAGAGAAAGGAATGTTTATTGCGATTTGGGATATAGCTACTATAAATTGGGTGAGTACCATAAAGCGATCGAGTACTATGAGAAAGCCTTAGTAATTGCTATAGGGCTTAAAGACCAAGTAGGAGAGGGGAGTGCTTATGGTAATTTGGGATATAGCTACTATAAATTAGGTGAGTACCATAAAGCGATCCAGTATCATGAGAAAGCCTTAGCAATTGCTCTAGAGCTTAAAGACCAAGTAAGAGAAGGGAGTGCTTATAACAATTTGAGAAGTGCCTACGACGATTTAGGAGAGCATGGTAAAGCGATTCAGTACCATGAGAAAGCCTTAGTAATTGCTATAGGGCTTAAAGACCAAGTAGGAGAGGGGAGTACTTATGGTAATTTGGGATATAGCTACTATAAATTAGGTGAGTACCATAAAGCGATCGAGTACTATGAGAAAGCCTTAGTAATTGCTATAGGGCTTAAAGACCAAGTAAGAGAAAGGAATGTTTATTGCGATTTGGGATATATCTACTATAAATTAGATGAGTACCATAAAGCGATCGAGCGCTATGAGAAAGCTTTAGCAATTGCTATAGGTCTTAAAGATCAAGTAAAAGAAGGGAATGTTTATCGCAATTTGGGATATAGCTACTATAAATTAGGTGAGTACCATAAAGCGATCGAGTACTATGAGAAAGCCTTAGTAATTGCTATAGGGCTTAAAAACCAATTACTAGAAAAGGCTGCTTACAGCAATTTGGCAAGTGCCTACGCTTTTTTAGGAGAGTATCATAAAGTGATCGAGTGCTGTGAGAAAGCCTTAACGATTGCTTTAGAGCTTAAAGACCAAGTAATAGAAGGGAATGTTTATTGCGATTTGGGAGATGCCTACATCCATTTAGGAGAGCATGGTAAAGCGATCGAATGCTGTGAGAAAGCCTTAGCAATTACTATAGGGCTTAAAGACCAAGGAGTAAAAGGAATCGTTTATTGCAATTTGGGAAGTGCCTACACCCATTTAGGTGAGCCCCATAAAGCGATCGAGTGTTGTGAGAAAGCCTTAGCAATTACTATAGGGCTTAAAGACCAAGGAGTAAAAGGAATCGTTTATTGCAATTTGGGAAGTGTCTACGTTTTTTTAGGAGAGTATCATAAAGCGATTGAGTGCTGTGAGAAAGCCTTAACGATTGCTTTAGAGCTACAAGATAAAGTATGGGAAGGAAGGGCTTATGGTGGGTTGGGAGCTGCCTACATTCATTTAGGAGAGTATCATAAAGCGATCGAGTGCTGTGAGAAAGCCTTAGCAAGTGCTTTAGAGCTACAAGATAAAGTATGGGAAGGAAGGGCTTATGGTGGGTTGGGAGCTGCCTACATTCATTTAGGAGAGTATCATAAAGCGATCGAGTGCTGTGAGAAAGCCTTAGCAAGTGCTCTAGGGCTTAAAGACCAAATATTAGCAGGGACAGCTTACAGCAATTTAGGAAGTGCCTACAGTTATTTAGGAGAGCATCATAAAGCGATCGAGTGCTGTGAGAAAGCCTTAGCAATTGCTCTAGGGCTTAAAGACCAAATATTAGCAGGGACAGCTTACAGCAATTTAGGAAGTGCCTACACTCAGTTAGGAGAGTATTATAAAGGGATCGAATGCTGTGAGAAAGCCTTAGCAGTTACTCTAGGGTTTAAAGACCAAGTAGTAGCAGGGATAGCTTACAACAGTTTGGGAAACGCCTACACTCGGTTAGGAAAATATCATAAAGCGATCGAGTGTTGTGAGAAAGTCTTAATGATTGCTTTAAAGCGTAAATCTCAATTATTAGAAGGGATAGCTTATATCAATTTGGGAAGCGCTCATTTTTGTTTAGAAAAGGACGATCAGGCAGAAGATTATTTTGTTAAAAGCCTTAATATTTCAGCTTTTTTACAGCTTAATACAAATAAGCCTCAATGGCAAGTAACAATATTTGAGAGGTTATCACTGCCTTATATTAACCTTGAAAGATTATTATTAGAGAAAAAAGAAAATAGAAAAGCGTTAGAAATTTCTGAAATGAGACGCGCCCGAGCGCTCTCTTCTCTTTTATCTAAAAAGCTTAATGTCCATGAGAACCAAGACTCTTTTCTTACTCCTCTTTCACTTGGAAAAATGCAAGAGCTTGCTAGAAGAATTCAGGCAACATTTATTGTTTATTCTCTTCTATGTTTAGATAAAGAGCAAATTATTCAAGCTTGGATTGTGTCTTATCAAGAAAATTATTTTCACTTAATTTCTCTACCCATTCCAAATGATGTATCCTCTGATATGGATCGATTTTTTGAAAAATTCCCCTATCAAGCAGAAGGTAAACGTCCGACAAGAGGATGTAAGAACCCCAGTAAGCAGTTTGAGGAAAATCTCGCTTCGTGGTATGACCTATTAATTGCTCCTCTAGAACAATACCTTCCTTCTCAAGACTCGGGAGAGACGCTTACCTTTATTCCTGATGGATTGTTAGCTCATCTTCCTTTTGGAGCACTTTACAATAAAGCCAATGGAAAATACCTCATTGAAAGCTATCCTATAGCAATTGCGCCCTCTATTCAAGTGCTCTCACTTCTTGATCAATTGCCTAAAGAGTCTGCTCCTCAAGCCCTTCTCATGGGGAATCCCACAACTCTTCAGAAAGAAGATAATCAACTAGGACAATCTGAGCATGAAGTGCAAGATATCATTGCTCCTTTGATGCAGATTCCTGATGTTAAAGTACTAACTCAGAAAGAGGCAACAGTAGAAAATCTATTTAAGCACGCCTCTCATGCAAAATGGATGCACATTGCATGTCATGGAGTGGCTGAGCAAAAGCCACTAAATGATCCTTACTCTGTTTTTGAAGGGTTTTTTAAATTAGCTCCCGGTGAACAATATCCGCTAGGACAACTTCATGCAAAAGATATCAATGAGCTTGCACTCACAGCTGATCTTGTTTTTATGAGTGCATGTCATCTAGGGAGAGGTAACCTTAAACAAGAGGGAAGTATTGGCCCTATTTGGTCGTTTTTAGGATCGGGCGCTAAATCTACAATTGCTAGCTACTGGCCGCTTCCAGAAGGGGACATGACCGTTAAGATGGTAGATACATTTTATAGGCATTACTTAGGATTTGAAACTCCTAAGCTGAATAAAGCAAAAGCGCTTCAACAGGCTGTACTTATGGCGATGAAAACAGAGCGAAATAAACCGCGTCAGTGGGGGGCATTTTTCTTATCAGGGCTCATTGAATAAGAGGAGTTATCTTTTTAATAGAATCCTTTACTTAAACTTCAGGGTTTTTGATAAGGGGATGGTGATTCTTTTGATTGCCTAGAATCTTAGAGAGATAGATACTTTTTTTCATGGGACAGATCCGCGTATTAAATGAAGGAACGATTAATCAAATTGCAGCAGGAGAGGTTGTTGAAAGCCCAGCATCTGTTGTAAAAGAGCTTGTAGAGAACAGTCTAGATGCAGGAGCCACCTCTATTTGGATTGAAATTAGAGGAGGCGGCTTTCAGCTGATTGAAGTAGCAGATAACGGGTGCGGCATGAATCAAGACGATGCCATTTTATGCTTTGAAAGACACGCCACTTCAAAAATTTCTTCCATTAACGATTTAAATGCCTTAAATTCCATGGGCTTTAGAGGAGAGGCGCTAGCCTCTATTGCCTCGATTTCTCATGTAGAGCTCACAACGGCTTTAGAAGGGCGCTCTGGAACCTCTGTTGAAATCAGTCACGGCCAAATTAAATCGGTAAAGCCAGCTGCTAGAGCTAAGGGAACAACCTTTTCTATTAGATCGCTTTTTTATAATGTTCCTGCGAGGAAGAAATTTCAAAAATCATCTACAGCGACAGGAGCAGAAATCTATAAATGCATCCTCTCTTTAGCGCTTGCCAATCCTCATGTGGGGTTTGAGTTAACAGTTGGTGAGGGGATTTCTCTTACAGTCCCAGCTTCTCATGAATCTACTTTTATTCATCAGCTTGAACAACGGATTGATCACCTTTTTGAAGACGCCTTTTTACAAAATAAACGGGCCATTTCTGCTGAAAAAGAAGGGTATCATCTAAAAGGGTTCTTAGGGTCTCCAACAGATGATAGAGCCAATAAAACAGGGCAATATTTATATGTAAATGGAAGATCTGTTTTCTCTCCTTTAGTATCTGATGCAGTTAAATCAGGATACGGGCAAAGAATCGATACAAGAAGGCATCCTATTTTTGTGCTGCATCTCACGGTTCCTCAAGATAAAGTTGATGTGAACGTTCATCCTCAAAAGCAACAGGTGAGGTTTGAAGAAGAGGGGTTTATCTATCAATTTTTACAAACAGCTACCCATGCAGCTCTTCAAGATACCCCTATTCAAAGAGAAGACTCTTCTTTAGGCCAGTTACCAAGGTTTCAAGAAAATGTCAATGCGCCTTCTTTCCTCACAGCTCCGCTTTTGATCCGGGAGAGTTTAGATGACAAATCACTTCCTTTAGTGAAAGAGCCTGAAGTGATCGCTCTTTTTAAAGTGTATTTAATTTTAAATGAAAGCTCTTTATCTCCTCCTCAAGAGGGCCTTGTATGGGTGCATCTTCAACGCGCGCATGAGTGGCTTTTACAAAGGGAATTTTTTGCCCGGCCTATTGTAGAGAGATCACAAGGGCTCTTGATCCCTTTACCCCTTATATTAACGCCTCACGAGCTGAAAATGCTACAGGAGAAAAAACCGTTTTTAGAAGAAGTGGGGTTTACGTTAGAAAGAAGCGGAGAAGATAGCTATTTTGTCCAAGGTCTTCCCTCGTTTATTCAAGAAAGAGATGCGTTAGATGTCATCCGCCAGCTTCTAGATCAACCAGCTGGGTATCAAATGCTCACTCAGTTTGTGTCTAAAAAGAAAACGCAGTTTATGTTACAAGAAGCTTTAGCACTTTGGCATAAAGTCAAAGATTTACATAACAAAGAAATCGTCACGTGGGTAGGGTTAGATGCCATTGAAAAACTCTTTAAATAGAATAGAGGCGGTGTGGAAAGATCAAGAAGCATCTCACTTAGATGCGCTTCTCATTGAAAATCCGATTGACCTTTTTTATCTCACACAGCTTCACCTATCAGCTGGATCTCTTCTCATTTTTGAAAAAGGGGCCTATCTTTTTCTTGATGGGAGGTATCTTGAGTATGCAAAAACAATTGATCAAACTTATTTTGAAGTAAAAGAGCAAAGCGCGCTTAAATCAGCTCTTTTATCTTTTTCTCACATTGGGTTTGATCAGCAGTGGACATCTTACGGCAGGTGGCAAACCTTAAAAGGCTCAAGAGTAGAGAGCCTCATTCCTCTAAAAGCCCCCGTTCAAAGAGTGCGGGCTGTAAAAGATGCGCATGAATTAGAGCTTTTACAAAGAAGCGCAAAACTCAATTGGAGAGGATTTGAGCATATCAAATCGTCTTTAAGAGAGGGCGCTACAGAAAAAGAGCTCTCTAAACAGTTTGAGCTATTTTGTTTAGAAAACGGGGCAGAGAAGATGGCCTTTGATCCCATTATCGCCTTTGGAAAAAATTCTGCCTATCCTCACTACCGAGGGGGACTTGCTACTTTACAGCCTGGAGATAGCATCATCTGTGATGTGGGGGTTGTGGTAGGGGGGTATCATTCAGATATGACAAGGACTCTTTTTTGGAAAGAGCCGGATCCCCTTCTTCTTAAAGTGGAAGAAGCTGTTCATGTGGCTTATCAGCAAGCTCTTAAGAGGTGCCATATCGGGGTAGAGGTAGGCTCTCTTGATGATGTGGTGAGAGAAGTGATGAAGGAGAGGGGATTAGACCCTTATCTTGTGCATAGCTTAGGCCACGGTGTAGGTCTTGATATCCATGAATATCCAAGAATACGGTCTCAAGGAGAAGATCACTTTGTTAAATTACAAGAAAACATGGTGATTACAATTGAACCAGGCCTTTATCTTCCAGGTGTTGGAGGGTATCGGTTTGAAAACACCTTAGTGATCACTCAAGATGGCCCTATGAATTTCTACCCTGAGGAAGACGCCTAAGAAGCTTTTATCCTACCCTCTTAGGGATCTCTTTGAGGAACCCCTTTTTCATAAGAAATTTGGTGTGTGATATGCCCTGACTCATCAAAAAGAGTCACTATTCCACACCCTTTTTCCACAGTGGAAACGGGATCTGGATCCAAGGGATTAAAATAAGACCCTTTGATGAGAAGATTATCTTGATACTCTTCCATGAGCATTAAAGGCCCTTCTTTAAACCAAGCAAAGGCAGATCCTTGTTTTTGATTGTTGAAAAACTCCCTTTGACTCTCCATTTTTCCATTGATATGCCAGGTGAGAGTAGGACCTGATAGTTTATTTTGTCTCCAGGTGATCATGAGTTTAGGATATAATTCTTGATTAATGAGAGTATAAAACCACTCCTCTCCCTCTTTAAACCCATTTTTTAAGGTATAAAGGTGAATGACTCTTCCTTCAGGGTCAAACTCTTTAATAACGCCCTCTATTTTACCTTGGTGATACGTGATTTCAGAGATGAGCTTACCCTCTTGATAAAGAGACTTAACGCCTTCTCCTTTTTGCACCATTGTGGACAGAACTCCTAAAGAAGAGAAGTAAGAGCCTTGGCTAAGAAGTCCTTTTTCATACAGCTCTTCTGATTGAAGATGTCCTAAAGGGCTATAGATGAGAGAGGGGCCGTGTTTAAGCCCGCTGACATAAGAGGTTTTTTCTAGACAAGTCCCCTCTTGGTCATACACCTTTAAAAGACCATGGATTTCATGGTTATGATAAGGAATCTCCTTTTGAATGCGCGAAGAGGGGAAGTAGTAAGTCGATATTCCTTCTAATTTCCCTTGTTGATACGGAATCCGGGCTAGTAGGTGCCCTTCTTCATCAAAGACAAGAGAGTCTCCCTCAAAGACCCATGTCATTTGGGCCACTTCACTTAAATCAGGAGTCCCTTCGATGACATACGCCTGAATTTTTAACTGACCGTTAGGGTGCCACTCTTGATAGTTTCCATGCGCTCTTCCACTTGTGATTTCTAAATATTGCCACAGGAGGCCGTTGGTATGATAGGTGGTGATTTTAGAGGTGGTTTTTCCGTGGCTAGCTTTTCCATAAACACGGGTGACTTTTTGATACGGCTGCGGCTTTTCAAAATTATTTGTTTCGTATAAAGCAAGCCGGTCTTTAATACTGATGGTTTCAGAAAAACCATTTCGGTCAAGGAGCTGAATGGATGTTAAGGACTCCGGCGCGCTCATCCGAGAAGAGCAGCTACAAAGCACCATCAGGAGAGTGAAGTAAACATAGTTCATCATCGTTCTAAAAGCTCCATATCAATGAGATACACTTTATCTCCTCCCATGACAGATTGTTTAGAGAGTTCAAATCTCTTAAAACTGTAGGAAGAAGAAGTGTTATCGCAGTTTGGATGATTTTTGATCAAATGGAAAGCAGCAATCAGATCATCTTCATCCATTTGAACAGGATGAGAGAGGAAATAATAAGGTTTTAAAGAACCTCTATCTTGACTTTTTTCAAAATGGATTTGATGGCGCTCAAGAAACGCTAACCTGTTTTTTAAAGCAAGATGAGAGGGAAGTTTTTTCACAAGATGGTGAAGCTTGCTTTTTTCTTTTTGAAGAAGCGGAAGCTGCTCAAGTTGTTTGGGTAAAGAGAGGGGTGAAGAGTGTGCCTCTTTTTCTAAAGAGGGCGCTATGGCGGAATAGCTACGCAATAAAGAGAGTGTATGGGTGAGGTGGGTGATTTCATGGAGCGTGCTATCAAGAGACTGCATTCTTTGAGAGGTGAAAAGACAAAGGGGGAGTAAAGAGAGGAGAGAAAATGCGCAAAAGAGGGCAAGTTTTAAAGGGAAAGAGACCTTCAGCTTCTCTATTAACGGATAGGAGACTCTTTTTGCAGCGGAAAGGAGAGTGTATAACTGTTTGATGATGAAGTCCATTTTAACTCATAGTTAGGTTCAACGAGGTCAGGAATGTGTTTAATTTGCTGAGTAAACTGATCTGCCTGTTGATCTGTTTTTGCATGAAATTCAAGTGTTACATAGCAAGGAAGAGGCAAATTTTTCTTTAGAGGCTCTCCCATTTTATAGGTAAATCTCTCAATGCTGATGTTAGATGGGAGAGAAGAAAAGAGAGACAGGAGCGTTAAAGGAGAGGGGAAATGAGAAGAGTGCTGCTGCTTTTTTTTCTCCTGAATCACTTGATGCTGTAAAGAGGAGACTGCTTTTTCATAAGGTGAGCTTTGTAAATGAGGAAAAGAGGTAAGCGCTTTATTGATTTCCATTTTTTTAAGAGAGAGCAAAGTAAGGCTTAAGAGGCACAGTCCAAGAAAAAGTGAAGCTCCTCCTAATAGACACCGTTTAAAAATGCGCGCTTCTTTTTTGTGCTTTTTCAAAGAGGGGGTTAAGCGGAATTGACACTGAGAATGCTCAAACGGCTCTAAGGCAGAGCCAATGGCTACTGCATACTTAAAAAGAGTTTGAAAAGAAAATTGAAGGTTTTCAAGGGAGGGGCAATAGCTTTCATCAATCACAGGAAAAAGAGGGTATTTTTGCTCAATAAATTTAGAGAGCCTTTGAGAGTCTTCCACATGAACTGAACAAATGACTCTTCCCTCATCAATGACAACTCCTAAAGGAGGCATGATGATAGCACATTTTTTGAGATGAGGAAGTACCCATTTAGCCCATCTGGCAATGGCAAGTGGTTCTAATGAAATTTGATCCGGATCAATTTGCATCGCTTGATACGCTTCTAGATGCGTCTTGATATCTTTTTGATGCGCGATCCAAGATGTTGTTTTCATCTTATGATCTTGAGGGGTGTATTCTGAAAACAGCTGACACTCTTTCAAGGGAAAAGGAAGTGTCATTCCCAGTTGAAAATCAATGCCTTGACTCACAAGAGATCTAGAGGTTTGAGGAAATGTTAATTCTTTACGTAAAACAAGAGAAGCAGAAAGGGGCGTTACCACGGTGATATCTGGATGCAAAAGAAGATCAAGAGGAGGAGATTCTTCTTCTCTTAAGATCTTGATATCCACATGGGCATTTAAGGAGCTAAGATGTGCCCAACGAAAAATCCCGTTATCTTGGATAACTCCTAATGATTGCATGAGGCGATTTTATCTTAAGTGTGATATTATCTCTATCATATGCTACTGATTCAGTTAATTAAGTATGGGTTTTCCCTCTATAGAGTGCTCTTAATGACACGGCTCATTGGATCTTGGTTTCCAACTATCTACAGCTATCCATGGTTTATCTTTGTGTGTCAAATCACAGATCCTTATCTTGATCTCTTTAGACGTCTGATTCCTCCGATTGGAGGCACGTTAGATTTAAGTCCCATGTTAGCATGGTTTTTACTCTCTCTTTTAGAATCATTGCTCCTCTCTCTTTTTCTATGCCGTTAAAAACACCGTTTAAAATAGGCTCACTTGAGCTCCCTTCTAATGTTTTCTGCGCTCCTTTAGCGGGATGCTCTGATCTTCCCTTTAGACAAATGACAACCGGGTATAAGCCAGGACTTGTGTATTGTGAAATGGTGAAGATTGACGCGCTTATTCGGCATGATCCTCACACTTACCGTTTACTTGACTACACAAGAGGGATGCATCCTATTGGAGCTCAATTATGTGGAAGTAAACCGCATATCGCTAAAGAGGCGGCAAAAATTGTTGAAGATTTAGGGTTTGATATCATCGATTTTAACTGCGGCTGCCCTGTGGATAAAGTCACCAAAGATGGCAGCGGCTCTGGGATGCTCAAAAATTTAAAGCTGATGGGAGAGACGCTATCTGCCATTGTTTCTGCTGTGAAAATCCCTGTGACGATTAAAATCCGGGCAGGATGGGATGAGAAGAGTTTAGTGGGCCCTCAAGTGGTTAAAATTGCAGAAGAGGCTGGCGCTAAAGCGATTGCCATTCACGGAAGAACCCGTGAGCAGGCGTATAAAGGATCTGCTAATTGGGGCTGGATTAAAGAGTGTAAGGAAGCAGCTTCTAATATTTTAGTCATTGGAAATGGAGATCTTTTTAATGCAGAGGCTGTTTGCAAGATGTTTCAAGAGACAGGATGTGATGCTGTTCTTTTAGCAAGAGGCACCTTTGGAGCGCCTTGGATCATTGAGGATGTATACCGTAAACTTGAAGGTCTTGAAGAAAAGATCCGGTCTCCTTTAGATTATAAAGAGGCGCTCCTTACCCATTTTGATGCGATTTTAAACTATCACACCCCGCGTAAAGTGATGATGGATATGAGACGGGTCGGGTGTTGGTATTTAAAGAAAGGCCAAGGGACAAAAAAGTTAAGAGAGAGCCTAAATAGATCGGCCTCTCTTGATGAGATGCGTCATCTCATTCTTGACTACCCTTGGCATGAAACCCAGTTTATTCCCTCTTTATCTGATGACAATTCTTCAGAAGAAGAGTCTTGTTAACCAACTTCCTTCTCAAAAAATCTGAGTTTAATTTTCTTGAAGTCATTCTATTTTGAAGGAAAGGGCAATCCCTTTCCTTCAAGGAATCAATAAGTGTTAATTTTTCCTTAAAATACAGAAAAATTCTTTCTGGATTTCTCGAGAGAAAAAAATATTTTTTTCTTCACGCCTTTATCTTTTCTTCACATAAAAATTTAAGATTGATATGTTGTCTTTTATTCACAATAGCGTGTGAATTTTTTAGTAACAATTTAAGTTAAAGGAGTGAAATATGTCTATGATAGGGGAAGCTCTAATTGGCGGAGCAGTGGGTTGGGGAACCAATTACCTCACTAAAAAAATTACTGGAAATGTAACAGAGAAGTTAGATGATTTTGTGAGAAGATCTCTAGATCATGTTAAAGCAACTGTTGAAGCTGTCAATACCTCCACAAGTGAAGCGATCAGGTTAGTGGTTCAAGATACAGCTCAGCAACTTACGCAAGCCATTGAAGGGTTTAAAGACACCTATCAAGAAGCGCTCCATCTCACTTTTGAAGAGTGCGGGCAGGGGACGCAAAATGTCATGCAGCATTTGATTTGGATCATGAATGAAGCAACCTCTTCTCCTACCATTGAAGGGATTTCTAAATATGTGGACTACTATTTTAAATATGTACTGCAGCAGCAGATTCCTTATGTCAGACAAATCACCCCTTTATGCATTGCTGACTCAAAAACTGATTACGATGTGAATTTTAAGGTAACAGGAGTTTTTTCTCATCACGATCTTGATCTTTCTAAAGAAGAAGAGAAAATTACTCTTTCTATAGGAGGCCGTAAGTTTTACTATACGAGTAATATTGGCAATCTTCTCACCTTCTTCGTTCCTTTTGCATTTTTATCAGATATCTATAAAAATTCCGAGCGCGAGGGAAATCTGATCCCTTATGATCTTTCTATCCCTTATATTCATGTGCCCACTAAGAAGGAGCCCGTGACAATCATTGAGAAAGAAGATGGTCAAATGGTGATTAAAGACAAAATTATTAAGTACATTAATCACAAAAGCTATTTTCTTATGCTTCCTGAGCAAGCGGGAGTTGCAAGTATTGATTATGAAAAGCGGGTAGCTAAGGAGGAGAAGAAAGAGCTATGTATGGGACCTTATCATCAAAGTTCGCGCTTAAATGGAGGAAGGGAAGCTATTGTCAACCGTATTTATACCATTGAAGTGGAAGATGGATACAAGATTGATCCTGGGTCAGTGCAATTTAAAGTGATCATGCAACAGAAGAACAGCTCTTATTCACTTATTTTGGTGACTGAAAAAGTGATTAAGTATAGCGTTTCAACACATAGAGCACGAAGAAACCGGCATTCTGGAGAACTCAAGTTTCAAATTCTCTATACAGCAAGCCGTATTGTGAATGTGATTGAGAAGATCCGTGATGAGGTTACGCTTGAGTGGGGGCAAATTATACCTCTTAAGGAAAATACGGGCGCTTGGAGAATTCAAATGAGTCTTTTTGATGGATCATTCTATCAAATTGATAAAGAAGATGTGAGATCAATGCTGCAAAACCCCTTTGCAACGATACTCTCTCCTTACCGTAATCCGGCTCTTAGAATTGCAACGCCTGAAGAGGTGAATAGCCACCTCATCAATCAACGGTTCATTAGAGCAATTGAACCCGCTCTTTAACCCTAGAGACAAGAATCTAGATAGAAGGATCTTGAGATATAAAAAATCTCTCAAGATCCTTTTTTTTTGAAAAATTCTCTCCTTTTATAAAAACAAATATTTTCATTAAAAAATGTATTGTGATATGCACTCAATTTTTAATGGATTATGTAAAAGAGAGTCTTTATGTCCCTACCCCTACACAATATCGCAAGTATTCTTAAACGCGCCAAGGAAAAACAGCTATCTTTAGATGCAAGAAAAGAGCTCACGATTCAGCTTGCTGAAGAGCTTTTACAAGAGTCACTCTCTCACTATACAAAAGAAGAAAGAAGGAGGCAAAAAGAGCTTGCAAAGATGATGCAAGATCCAAAAGGTAAAGTATTTACTACCCGGATGATTGATGAATGTTTTAGAAGTCACTCTCCCGCAAGAGTGGCCAATCAACTCGTCTATCTTTTGCAGCAGATGGGGCTTCCTGAATATGTGAGCTTAAGCAAAAAGATTGCTTTGTCTCTTTTTAAACGGTTAGGAGAGTTTTTTCCATCTTTTTCTGTCACGATGGCCACTTGGATGCTCCGAAAAGAAACCGCCTCTGTCATTCTCCCTGGGGAGAAGAAGCTGCTACTTAAACATATGCAAAAAAGGCGTCAAGAAGGTGTGCGTTTAAATATTAATCATTTAGGGGAAGCGATTTTAGGAGAAGAAGAGGCGATGCGCCGTTTACACACCTATCTTCTTGATCTTCAAAACGAGGCAATTGAGTATGTCTCAGTTAAAATTTCGACTCTTTTCTCTCAAATCAATCTCTTAGCTTGGGAAGAGACAAAAGCTGTGTTAGCGAGCAGGCTAAGAGAGCTTTATAGAGCTGCAAGAGATCACACTTTTATCCGTCCTGATGGAGTGAAAGTGTGTAAATTTGTGAACCTTGACATGGAAGAGTATAAAGATTTAAGGCTCACCGTCGATCTTTTTCAAACGGTTTTAGAAGAAGAAGAGTTTCATCAGGTGACAGCCGGCATTGTTTTACAGGCGTATCTTCCAGACTCTTACCTCATTCAGCAAGAAATCACGAAGTGGGCTCAAAATAGAGTGAAAATAGGGGGCGCTCCGATTAAAATTCGGATTGTTAAAGGCGCAAACCTTGCCATGGAAAAGTTAGAGTCTTCCTTAAAAGGGTGGCCTCAGGCTCCTTATCATCATAAAATTGAGGTCGATGCGAACTATAGGAAGATGGTGGAATTTGGTTCTTTAAAAGAGCATATAGAGTGCGTGGAACTGGGCATTGCAAGTCACAACCTTTTTGATATTGCCTACGCGCTCATTTTAAGAGCAGAAAGAGGGGTAGAGAGCAGGATGCATTTTGAGATGTTAGAAGGGATGGCAGAACCGATCAGAATCGCTCTTCAAAAAACCGCTCAAGATATTTTACTCTACTGCCCTGTTGCTAAACAAAGGGATTTTCAAAGTGCAGTCGCTTATCTCATTAGACGGCTTGATGAAAATACAGGACACGATAATTTTCTAAGAAGTAGCTTTGGGTTAAAACCGAAGTCTCCTGAATGGGATTTTCAAGCAAAGTTTTTTCTAGAAGGGTGCTTACATATGCAAACGGTGTCTTCGCATTCTCACCGTATCCAAAATAGGTGGCATGAGCCTTTACGGTATTCTATCTTAGAGCCGTTTAAAAGTGAGGCAGATACCGATTTTTCTCTTCTACATAACCGAGAATGGATCCACACTTTTCTTGAAGAGTGGAAAAATAACAACACGCTCTTGGTTCCTTGCACGCAGTTTCAAGAGAAACAAGATATCAGCTACTTTATCAAAGAAGGAAGCGATCCTTCTTGCCCTCAAAAGATTTCTTATCGGTATGCTACCGCCTCTTGGGAAGAGATCGATGCTGTCTTAGAAAGAGCCTCTCTTTCTAGAGAAGAGTGGACCTATGTATCTTTAGAGACAAGGTGTGAGTTACTTGCAAAAGTCTCTCATCAATTACAGCTTAAGAGAGGGTATTTAATTGGGGTGATGGTTAAAGACGGGGGAAAAACTATCTTAGAAGCAGATAGCGAAGTGTCAGAGGCGGTTGATTTTGCAGAGTACTATTTAAGATCAGCCCGTGAGCTCTTTTCCCACCGTGATGTTAAGCTAGAGGCAAAGGGGGCTTATCTCATCACACCTCCTTGGAACTTCCCTGTCTCCATTGCCGTAGGGGGGATTTTAAGCGCTCTCATCATGGGTAACACGGTCATCTTTAAGCCAGCTCCTGAAACGACTCTCATTGGATGGGTCTTAATCAATATCCTTTGGGAAGCTGGCATTTCAAAAGATGTCCTTTACTGGATTGTGTGTGAAGATGAACCTATGGGAACAAAGCTTATTCAAGATCCAAGAATTACAGCTGTTGTTTTAACAGGGGCAACTGCTACAGCCAAGTTTTTCTTAAATCAAAGACCAGGTCTTGATCTTTCTGCAGAAACAGGAGGAAAAAATGGGATCATCGTTACCAATCTTTCGGATAGAGATTTAGCTATTAGCTCTATCATTCAGTCAGCTTTTGGTCATGCGGGGCAAAAATGTAGCGCAGCCAGTCTCCTTGTTCTTGAGCAAGAGGTGTATGACGATCCCCATTTTAAAGAGCAATTAAAAGATGCCGTAAGAAGCCTTAAAACAGGCTCTTCATGGGACCCTTCTACAAAAGTTGTCCCCTTAATTAGAGAAGCTTCTTCTCACCTTGAAAAAGCGTTAACCACCTTAGAAATCGATGAGTCATGGCTTTTAAAACCTGTTCAAGACCCTCATAATCCATTACTGTGGTCTCCTGGTATTAAGTGGGGCGTTAAAGAGGGGAGTTTTATGCATCAACAAGAGCTCTTTGGTCCTGTTTTAGCTGTGATGCGGGCAGAGAACTTAGATCATGCTATTAATATTGTGAATCAAACGCCCTACGGCCTAACTTCAGGACTATTTAGCTTAGATCCAAGAGAGCAGGAACAGTGGTTAAAACATATTCAGGCAGGAAACTGCTACATCAACCGGACAACAACAGGAGCAATTGTTTTAAGGCAGCCGTTTGGAGGGTGTAAGTGTAGTCAATATGGCAGCGGAAAAAAAGCTGGAGGACCTAACTATTTGGTGCAGTTTGTTCATGTTAAATCCCTCACTTCTCCTCAAGAAAAAAGCCCTATTTCTCCTCTTTTAGAGCAGGTTATGCAGTGGGCAAGGAACCATGTGCAAGAGGCACATGATCTTGCCTGTTTAGAACCGAGTTTAGAGAGCTACACCTATTGGAGTGATCACTTTACACAAAAGCATGAAATGGCTTTCTTAATAGGACAAGACAATCTTCTCACCTATAAACCTTATGATAAGTTATGCCTAAGAATTCAAGTAGGTGATCTATCTATTGATATCTTAAGGGCGCTTTCCGCAGCGCTTCTTTGCAAGGTGCCCCTTGAGGTGAGCTTTTGCCTAAAGCATCCTCTGATCACTCAAGAGTTTAGGCAGCAGTTTTCATCATTTATTTGGAAAGAAGAGAGTGAAAATGTCTTTTTAGACCGGCTTTATAGGGGGCATATGCGAAGAGTTATCGTCCTCTCCTCTTTTCCTCCTATATGGAAAGAGATTGCAGCACATTCTTTAACCCATATTTCTGATCAAGACATCTGCTCAAATGGTCGTTTTGAGCTCCTGAGGTATCTTCAAGAGGTTGCAATCAGTCACGATTATCACCGTTATGGGAACCTCGGGTTAAGAGAAAACGAGAGGAAAAAAGAGGGGTCATAAGATCCAAATAGAGAAAAAAATATAATAATATTATTTTTTTAGGTGGCGATTTAGACACTTCCCTATCCATCAATAGGCTTGGGGGGGAGGTATCTAAATCGTGATAAACCTTCCTAACACCTTTTTGCTAAAAATATTTAAAGGGCTTTAGGGGTTATCATAGGCAAAAGCTGATCTATTACCTCTTTCTTACCGTATAAATCTACCTCTTTAAGAAGAGGGGTATTTTTTATGTCCCTCTTTTTAAAGAAGAGATTGTTACGTTTGTTTAGCCACTTTAGAGTGTCTTTCTGTTAAATGATCTAGAGAGGAGTTTTCATTTAAGGGGTCTAAATCATGATGCGTGATAGAGGGCTCAATACGGTAAAGTTTTTCAACTTGAACAGCTGCGCCGTATAAATCAACCCCTGCTTGAATGTATCTTTGCCTGAAGGCCGTGTAATCGTATATCACATTGTTATAGAGGACAGGTTGCTCTGGTTTATCTTGAAGATAAGGGCAGATATCATGAGGGAGCAGAGGGTGATGAAGAAGAGGGAGGTTGTCCCATGTAGGAATAGAGGTTTTTCTTTGATGCTCTTTCCAAGGATCCCAACTGTCTAAAAAAGCTTCAAAGGCAGACTCTTGCACCTCTTGTAAAACGTCTCTTCCGATGCCATCGATTTCCTCATCGGAAACCATGACACATCTTCTAAAGAGCATGGTTTTTGTATCGATAGGAAGAGATAACATCTCTTGTAACCGAATATGAAAGGCCATAAACACTTCCACCTCATCCACAAAAGAGAGCGTTTGAATATGGTTCCGGATTTTTTTATTAAGCTCTTCTAAGAGAAAAAAACCTCTTCCTAAGTTTTTCACCTCTTCAGAAGTTGCAGCTACATGTTGAACTGTGCGGAGCTTTTGATAAAAACTAATGTCATCTAATGTGGCAATCACTCTGTCATCACAAGATGAGAGGCCTTGATGAATCAGAAAAGCAATAGGGAGGCACAGTTGTTCATCTTCTGCCATCAGCTGAATCACAGTAAGTATTCTTTTTGCAAGGACTCTTTTAGTCGCTCTATTTGCATAATCTGTTGTTCCTGTAAGGCGCATGAGAAAATCCAAAAGATTTTGATGATCTTGTACCTGAGTGAGTGTATGATGAATTTTACCACACATCTCTTCAACAGTGATGGGAAGAGTTTGCATAGCTTCTTCTTGCCAAAAGGTAACTGCCTCAAAAAGATCTGTAAATTGAGTGATGTATTCTTCTGCAGCATTTTCAGAAAAATGAATGGTAATATCTGGATTATCTCCTACTGCTTCTTGCAATCTTAAAATCGTTGTCGGTGAAAGCCCGCATCCTGTCAAATCGATGATGCGTTTATTTCCGTCAGAAGAGAGGCCTAAAGTGGCAATCCAATTAGGTAGAGATGTGAGATGAGTACATCCGCTTAAATTTAAATTTCCCCCAACCTTCAGGGAGTGAGGTAGAGCGGTCATATTTGTGCAATAAGAGAGGTCAAGATCTCCTTCCACGGTTAAATCTGAGGGTAAGTGAGTAAGACTTGTGCACTCAGAAAGATTTAAGTTTTGATTTGCGATGAGTCCTTGAGGTAGAGCGGTAATATTTTTGCAAAGAGAGAGGTCAAGATCGCCATCTACCACTAAATCACTGGGTAAGTGAGTGAGACTTGTACACCCAAAAAGATTTAAGTCTTGACCCACGATCAACCCTTCAGGTAGAGCGGTAATACTTGTACAAAGAGAGAGGTCAAGATCCCCCTCTACCACTAAATCACGGGGGAGGTGAGCAAGGCGTGTGCATTCAGAAAGATTGAGATCTTGCCCCACGATCAACCCTTCAGGTAAAGCGGTAATATTTGTGCAGTGAGAGAGATTAAGATTTCCCTCTACCACTAAATCAACAGGGAGGTGGGTAAGATTTGTACACCTCGTGAGGATCAGATCTTGACTTGCTCTAAATCCTTGAGGTAGATCTGTAATACTTGTGCAATCAGAGAGGTCAAGATGACCCTCTACAACTAAATCTGAGGGGAGATGCGTAAGATTTGCGCTCCCAGCCATGAAAAGATTTTGTTTTACCGTAAATCCTTTAGGTAAGGTCTTAAGAGCTAAGCAGCTCGTGAGAATAAAACTGCCTTCTACGACTAAATCATCAGGAAGATGGGTGATATTAATGCAATTAATGATTTGAAAATACCCTGTGACTTTAAGACCCTTAGATAAAGTCGTAAGAGCTGTACAGTTAGTGAGAACAAGATCGCCCTCTATTGTTAAATCAACAGGTAGATGTGTCAGGTGTTTGCAATTGATGAGGATGAGGTGCTGCTTGACTTTAAGTCCTGTGGGTAGGGCTGTGATACCTATGCAATGAGAGAGATTCAGCGATCCCTCTATTTCTAATCGTTGAGGTAATAAAGAAAGGGAAGAGAGATGGGAAAAATCGACATTTCCTTTTACATAAAGTTGCTGAGGTAAAAAACAAAACGGATCTTCTGGAGCATGTAAAATCTCTTTCTGTAAGAATTGGGAAACAAAAGGAGCATCACAGGTAAGAGACCCTTCTATTTCAACATCTTTAGTCTGTAAAAGCAAAAATCCTTGAATATTTGAAGAAGAGAGTTTGATATTCCCTTGAATGAGAATACGCTTTGGTAAATGTTCTCCATTTGTCAGGTGATTGAGCTCTTCTGCTAAAAGCGTATAACGCTCATCTTGTTGATCTAACCCTAGTGATGGATGAAGAGAAGAAGAAGTGAGTGGCCAAATGTTTGAAAGATCCATAATAATCCTGAAAATTTTTCTTTAGTAAACCGTTTTACAATGCATTTTTTGCAAGAGGCGCTCTTATACACATAGGAGTATGAATTGATAATAAGGGATTTTTCCATACAGCTTATTTTTTGTACATGATCCTATTCACTAGTAAAACAATTTATTTTAATTGTTTGCTGCTTTAGAGAATGAGCTATTTCCCAAAATCTCCCTTCTCGTAGTATACTACTTTCATGTTAATGCATTTAAATCCTGAGCAGCAGCAAGCTGTCTATCATATTGAAGGGCCAGCACTGATCATTGCAGGCGCTGGATCTGGAAAAACCCGGGTGGTAACCCACCGTATTTCCCATCTCATTGAAAAGGGAGTTCCCTCTGATGAAATCTTAGCTGTGACCTTTACGAATAAAGCAGCTGGTGAAATGAGAAAGCGGGTGCAAGAAAGCTCAAATCATTTGGTGCTAACCTGTACATTTCATAGTCTTGGAGCAAAGATTTTAAGAGAGTCTATTTCTCATTTAGGGTACGATGCAGATTTTACGATCTATGATGAAGATGATAGTGAGAAGTGTTTAAAAGAGTGCTTAATCTCTTTAAATCTGCAAGGGGATAAAGCTATACTTAAAAACTTTCGCAGCCAAATTTCTGCCTGTAAAAATGGTCTTTTGTCTCCTGAGGATCTAGCTAAAGAAGATTCTACAGCTGGAGCTGTCTATGCACTGTATCAAAACCATTTAAAATCCGCAAATAGCGCCGACTTTGATGATCTTCTCTACTTGCCAATTCAGCTTTTTAAAGAACATCCAGATGTTCTTGCCCTATATCAAAAGAGATGGTCATTTATTTTAATCGATGAGTATCAAGATACCAACCACGCTCAGCATGCGCTCATTAAACTGCTCTCAGCTCACCATAAAAATGTGTTTGCAGTAGGGGACCCGGATCAATCGATCTACTCTTGGCGAGGCGCCAATGTCGATAACATCTTAAATTTTGAAGAAGACTTTCCTGGATCTATTATCATCGCTTTGGAACAAAACTACCGAAGTCCCTCAACGATTTTAAGCGCTGCTAACGCGCTCATTAGCCATAACCCAGCTCACTATGATAAAAAGTTATGGAGCACTCTTGGAAAGGGGCCCAATGTGGGGATTTATACCGCACAATCGGATCATCAAGAGGCAGAGTTTGTTGCGCAAAAAGTTGCGGAATATCAAACAAAGTTCTCTTTAGATGACTGCGTTGTGTTTTATAGAACGCACTCTCAATCCCGTGTATTAGAAGATACGTTTTTGAAGAAAAGAATACCTTATGTGATTGTGGGAGGGCTCTCTTTTTATCAACGAAGAGAAATTAAAGATATTTTAGCTCTTTTAAGAATGAGCCTTAAAGGAAACGACTTCATCGCTTTTTCAAGAACAGTCAATATTCCTAAACGAGGACTTGGAGAAAAAACTCTTCAAAAGATTAGAGATGCAGCTGTCATGACAAGTACCCCTCTCATGGTGTATTGTCAAAAACTTATTCAAGGAGATACAGATCTCTCCATTTCTGCAAGGCAGCTTCAAGGGCTTAAAGAATATACCGAGATGATGACATCGCTTAATCAAATGGTTAGAGATAACATCTCACTTCATACACTTGTGAAAGAAGTGATTGAAAGATCTCGCTATGAAATCTATCTTAAGGAAGATCCTGAGACGATGGTAGAGCGGCAAGAAAACATCAATGAGTTTTTGATCAAATCAGCTGAATGGGAGCTTGAAAACCCAGGGCAAACGCTTGCGGATTTCTTAGAAGAGCTCACATTAAAGTCATCAATGGATGAGGCTAAAGATGATGGATATAGCCTCCGGCTTATGACCCTTCATAATAGTAAAGGGCTAGAGTTTCCCATCGTCTTTTTAGTCGGTATGGAAGAAGAGATTTTCCCTCACATTAATAGCTTAGGGAGTGAAACGGCTATTCAAGAAGAAAGGCGGCTTTGCTATGTCGGAATGACAAGAGCTAAAGCGTCTTTATATCTTTCTTGCTCAAGGACGAGGTTCCTTTGGGGAGGCGCTAAAATGATGAGACCCAGCCGCTTCCTCTCTGAAATTCCTTCTGAATATACAAGAGATTTAAGCCCAAGAAGCTACACAAGGGACTCATCAGGCAGTGAAGATCTCTTACGCGGAGATGAGGTGATTCATAAAGACTTTGGAAGAGGCATCATTCAAAAGTCTTATCAAACATCTCTTGGACTTACCTATGATGTTTTTTTTCCAAATACACAAAAAATGTATAGCCTCATTGCAAAGTATGCAAAACTTGTGAAGAGTGAAGAGAGCGATTTTTATTAAAAGAGATCATCCTGTAAGCGAGGTGTCTTCTAATAAAAGGACTCTCTCTTGAAGTGTCATGCATTTATCTCTTAACTTACAAAGAAGGAAGGGTTTAACGTTTCTCTCTTTTTAAGTTGACTTATCCTCTTTTTGAGCATCAGACACTTCTTTTGATCTCATGTCTTTGATAGAAAAAGAGCTACTTATCTTTCTTTATCGATAAAATGGAAAATGCTGTAGACTCTTTAAACTTTTAGCACTAATTTTTTTTGAAAAATAATTTTTACGGATATATTATGGAATATGAACGAGTTAAAAAATTTTCAGATAAAGACTTTCGCAGATTTACAGGAATGCAAAGAAGTGCGTTTGAAAAGATGATAGAGATCTTGCAAGAGGCAAACTTAAAGAAAAAAAGTCAGCTGCCTGTAGGGGATCAATTACTCATGGCTTTAGAATATATTCGGCAGCATAGAACCTATTTGCATATAGCCGTGGACTATGGAGTTAGTGAAACTGTTGCCCGTAAGATGATACATTGGGTAGAAGATACGTTAATCCAAGATCCTGTATTTGCATCCCTAAAAAACAAAGTACGTTTAAAAAGTGATATCGAATATGAAGTTTTCGTGATAAAGGATACAAAAACTCTTCTAGAATATTTTGAAGAAAATGAGATGGAATCAGATCCGTACCCAGAATGAAGATGATCGAGCCCTTCTTAGGTTCTTTAAATTCCCTCAATTCTTCTCTACATTCAAAATAAAATACTGCTTAAACTTCTTCACAACTCTTTCACCCAATAGATAGATACCAAACGCTCTTAGCATCATTTTTTGAGGTAAAAATGTAACAGAAATGCCCATTTGCAACTAATGGGTATTTCTGTTACATTTTAGAATGTGATCAAATCAAAATATTCTGAAGCTTTTAGAGCTCTTTCCAAAAAAGAAGTTTTTTCTTCCGCAGAGGGGAGAGAGGCAGGAATGCCTCCTCGTATGCTGAGTTATTTCTGCTCTAAGGGGATAATAGAGAAGATTTGCCACGGGATATATAAAATCAAAAATCTGGATTTTGGTGCGGCATTTGAATGGGAAGAGTTAGCACTCACTGCTTTAAGTATTCCCAAAGGGGTCATCTGTCTCATTTCAGCTCTTTGTTATTACGATTTAACAGATGAAATCATGAGGGAATTTTGGATTGCAATTCCCCATGAAAAAGCTGCTCCTTCTAGAGAAAATAGCCGTATTATTCGGATGCGTAACAGTTCTTTTGGTCAAATCACCATCAAAATGGGCAGCAGTCATGTTAAAATCTTTGATAGAGAGCGAACGGTTGTTGATGCCTTTCGCTTTCTAGACAAAGAAACGGCTTTGAAAGCTCTAAAAAACTATTTAAAGGGAAGTCAAGAAAGTAAGCCTGATATCGATAAACTTCTTGAGTATGCAAAAAAGCTAAGAGTTGATTTAATCCCTTATATTTCGGCATTTATCTTATGAAATCTGCAATTGAACAATCTATCAAAGAAAAAATCAAGGCCCTTGCCTCAGAAAGAAATTCAACATTTGTAGAGTTATGGAGAAATTTGATTCTAGAGCGATTATTAACACGGCTATCAAACTCTTCCTACAAAGAAAAATTCATTTTAAAGGGAGGCACTTTACTTGCAAAGTACATCGATATCGGAAGAGAAACACAAGATCTTGATTTTTTTATTCAAAAATTATCAAACACAGAACAAGCTTTGAAGGGTATTTTACAAGCGATTTGTGATGTTGAGGTTGATGATAGCTTTTCCTTTGAAGTGATGAAAATTAAAGTTCTTGACCATTCCCAGCTTGCATATACAGGTGCTGAAATCACTCTACAGGCGGTATTTGGCGCTACAAAAACAGTGATACGCATGGACTTAGGTTTTGGAGATAGTGTAGAACCGATTGAACATCAGATCGACTTAACGGCGACATCAAAAGGGCCTCTATTTGAAAGTAGTATTTCTTTATATTGTTATCCAAAGGAATTCATTTTTGCAGAAAAGCTAGAGACAGTTGTTTTTCGAGGGAAAGGAAACACCCGGATGAAAGACTTCCATGATCTTTATTCTCTAGTCCAATTAGGTATTTCTGATCAAGAGCTTCTTCAAAGAGCTATTCAGCTGGTTTTTCACCACAGAAAGACTTCTCTTAAAAAACTCCCTATTTTCTTTGAAATAGATGCTTTTGAAATATTAGAAAAAAATTGGAGCGCCTATCTCAAAAAAATCCAATTAAAGAAAGAGAGACTAAGACCGCCTGAATCCATCAAGGATGTCATTTTAGCTGTAAATCGGTGGCTAGAAGAAAATAAACTTTTCTAACTATTTTTCCTTAAGTATTTTAAAGTAAAAAACGTTTTATCATTTTCATTTGAAATACCACATCATCTCCTTAAGATTTGCAAATAGCTTAAGCCCTTTTTTAAGTGTCATGCTCATTAAGCAAATCAAGATAGATTTTAAAAGGGCACCACCTTGAATTGACATTTTATCTTCTATTTAGTAGGAGAGGGATTTAAGGGGGAGCTTTCATGGAACTTAAAATGACAGTGAAAATGAAACCTGAGCTGGGATTATTTATCACGCCTGCCTTAAAAGAGGCGCTTCAAGTGCTAGCCATGCCGCTTTCCTCTCTTGAGGCGTGGATAGAAAAGCAGCTCGAAGAAAACCCAGCGCTAACGCGTAGTGAAGCTGTTTACCCCCATTTAGAAGAGCCCTATATTCTACATCATACAAGAAAAAGACAAGAAATTTTTCAAAAAGAAGATTTGGCATATCAATATCCGTGCCTGATTGAAGGGATTGCAAATCCTGCAAAAACGCTTCAAGAAGAGCTTTTATCACAAGGAAGAGAGCTTTCTCTCTCTCATAGGGATAGAGCTGAATTAGAAGAGCTCATTTATCAGCTAGATGATAGAGGTTTTTTAGCAGAAGAGCTTCAATCTCATCCACTCACACCTCTTTTACACACCTTTGATCCTGTGGGTGTTGGAGCCTCTAGCTTAAGGCACTGCCTGTTACTCCAACTCAAGAGACTGGGAAAAGAAAAAAGAGAAGCCTTTAAGATCATTCAGCATTACTACAATGAGTTACTTCAAGGCAAACTAATCACTATTGCAGAAGGGCTTGATTGCTCTTTGAAGGAATTACGCAGCATCATTCAAGAAGATCTTGCCTCTCTTTGTTTAAATCCGGCTAAATCTTTTCACCGTGATGTGATGCCTGTTGAAATGCCTGATGCATTTATCAGTTACCATGAGGGTAAGTGGATGATTGAGCTCAATGAACAGCTCACTTCTTTTCATATTAACCAAGATGCTGTTTTTGAGGGGAGTCACTTTAAAAAATCAGCACTTTGGGTGCAAGAGATGATTTCAAGAAGAGGGATGATCTTAAGGAAAATTATTGGATGGGCTCTTGAAAAACAAAGAGACTTTTTTGAGGGAAGAGCCTCTGTTTTAACACCGCTCACATTACAAACAGCTGCAAAAGAACTCTCTTTACATTTATCCACCATCTCTAGAGGGGTTAAAGATAAATACCTCTCACTCCCTACAGGAATTTTTCCGCTGAGAGCGTTTTTTGTGAGAAAGAGCTTATCTGAAAAGATGTCACATGACGCGCTCAAAACAAAGATACTTTATTTTGTTAAACAGGAGAGTTTGTTATCGCCGCTTTCTGATCAAAAGATCGCAGATCAACTTGTATTAGAAGGCATTGCATGTTCAAGAAGGGTCGTAACAAAGTACAGAAAAAAGCTAGATATTCCTTGCGCTTCTAAAAGACGAAGAAGAGATTTTGTATAGAGGAAGAGTTAGTCAAAAAAAAGAGCTGATCTTTTTTAGATCAGCTCTTTTAAGAGTAAAAGTTATTCAATGATAGCGTTTGCGATCACGTAATCTTCTGCTTTTTCAAACAGCATTTTTGAGAGGTTCTCAGCTTCTCTTGTCTCAGGATTTCCTGAGTTTTCATCCCTGCTATAATCTCCAAGTAGGACATCTAGAAGCGTTGTGTTTTCTTCATGGTCTTGATGAGAAGGAGAAAGAGAGATTTTAGCGTCTGCTAAAAGCTTTCTGCAAAGGTAGAACATCCGGACAGCTTTGACAGATTGCTCAGATATCGATACAATCACCTGTTTTTTCTCATTTAATGGCATTTGATTCCAATGCTTGAGATATTCTGCATCTTGAAGGAGCTGTTGCATGCGGAATTTCACTTCGCGCTCTGTTAAGCTCTCTGGCACTTCAAATGGGTAGTTGGTGAGAAAAAGTTCTGACACTTGCTCGCGCAGTTTTTCTTTTACGTGTGCATCAGCTTTACTATTTAACAGTTTTTCTACATTGACGCGAAGATCATCTACAGAATGAGAGCCAAGTTTTTGTGCCCACTCGTCACTAAGTTCCGGAGTTGTAGCTGTTTCAATGGCATGGATAGTGACTTTAACGTTTTTAGGAGTAAGCTCTTCTTGATCGCTGACACTTGCATCTACATCAGGAGTGCTGACGCCCTCTAACACTTCACCAATAGAGTGTCCTAAAATGAGGGTTTTCATCCAAGCTGCCATGGATTTATCTGTCACTTCAAAGCGGACTTTAGAAAAGAGAGGGGATAGAGAGTTTTCTTCCACAACATCTACATCAAGAAGAACAAAGTCTCCTTCTTGCACAGGGCGGTCATGGATAGATGCCCAATCTGCAAAGAAAAGAAGCGCTTGTCTAATGGTTTCATTCACTTTTTCTTCGTTAACAAGAGGTCTTTCTACAGCTTTAAGCTTAAGAGAAGAGGGGTCAATGGTGGGGATGGTAGCTTCTGTTTCAAAAAAGAGCGTTAAGGTAGCGCCTGTTTCAAGAGAGCACTCTTTCACAGAGTAGCTAATTTTAAATTCGTTGTTTAAAACAGGGATTTTTGTGAGATCAAGAGCTTGTTTAAACGAGAGTTCAGAAAGTGTTTTTTGAAGTTCAGACTCGATAGGCTTAGGATAGTTTTGTTCCACGAAGTGAGCTGGAGCTTTTCCTTTACGAAAACCTGGAATCACAACCTCTTTTCCCACCCGTTTTACCGCTTGAGTATGAGCCTCTTTAACAAGAGAAGGATCTGCTTCAACTTCTAATTCAACTTTGCAAAAAGGTTTGAAATGCGCTTTGACTTTCAGTGTTTCATTTGAAAATTCTAAAACAGAAGGTGTTGATACTGTATTTTCCATGGTGTCCTTAAATCTTGATAAAGGGAATAAGCGGGTGATGAGGCTCGAACTCACGACCCTCACGTTGGCAACGTGATGCTCTACCACTGAGCTACACCCGCAAATGGGATAGGAGACTAGGTTATTCAGACCTCAGCTTTATCCACATGGTATGCCATTATATGCGAATAAGAATTTTTTGGCAAATGAGCTCTTTGACTTTTTCGAGAAAGGCGTAAGAAAAAGAAAAATGCACAATTTTTTATTCCCTGAATCTTTAAGTCCAATAAGCGGTGTTTTTACGAGAGGAAAAGGGGGGAGAGTTACTGAAAAAAAGAGGGGGGTAAAACGGGCAAAATTTTCAAAAAATTGAAATTGGTAATCAATTTTTGTTGCATCACTTTTGAAAAAAGAGTAAAACACGGGATCAGCTGTCTTCTTTCGTCTAACTTGCCGGTTTGAGGCAGAAGAGAATGCGAATAAACTGCGAATAAACAAGGTGTGAGAATGCTTAACTTTAGAAAGCTAAGACAAGATTTTGCTTCAGGTGTTGTCAAAGAGGGGAAGGAACTTTATGACAAACAAAAGGTGGTATCGGCAAGAATTTTACACCTCGATCATAAAACAGTGCGCATTGCAGGAAGAATTCAAGGGCAGTATGACAATCACTACGAGAGTCATCTAGAGATTGACCGGCTAGATTGTGAAGCGATTGACTCAGATTGCGATTGTCCCTACAACTATGACTGTCAGCATTTAGCAGCTCTCATTTTTTTCTTAGAAGATAAGCTTGATGAGATCATGGTGAGTTATTCTAAAGAAAATAGCTTAGATGCCATTGTAGAGAAGAATGAACTAGGGGATGAAGAGAAGAGTGCTCTCATGGCCACTTTTAAAGTGGCTAAATCTAAACAGTCCCAAAAGCAAGAAGAGCTCTTTCAAAAGCAGCTACTTCAAGAGTATGAAATCTCTTCAGAGGTGCTTTCCATTTCACCATTCTTTAGACCTGAAGAGGCGTATGAAGTAGATCTTGCTGAAGTGGCCTTTATTTTCCAAATTCCTCCGCATTTAGAAGGAAAGCACTTCATTGAATTTATGATTGCGCTAAGGCTCCCTTCAAGATCCAAGCCGCTTCATATCCCTCAGATTAAAAAGTTTTTCGATGCGGTACGGTATAATGATCCTCTCTACATTGGAAGTAAAAAATACCACTTTTCCTTTAGCTCATTTTCCCCTATTCAGCAAGATATGATGAAACTTGTCATTCAGCAAGCCAGATTTCAAGAGCCAGTCACCTCAGAAAAAGGGTATAGAATTGCGCAGATTGATTTGGAACTCTTTGGAACGCTACTTTCTAAAACGTATCAAGAGGCTGTTAAACCTTATGCAGAAAGTGGCTATCACCCGTCAGATGAAGAGACGCTTGAGCTTCAAGGACTCTTTGATAGCTCGTTAGAAAATCCGGTGAAATTTTCTCCCTCTCCTGTCACCTTAAAGTTCTTACTTGAATATCTCAAACCACCCATCTCTAAAATCTTATTAACGCCTATGATTGTGGCAGATCAAAAACCTTTAGGCATTGAAGAGGTGAAATTTCTTCCGTGTGTCACGCCGGGAATGATTTATCAAAACACCTACTATAAATTCTCTTCCCACATCACAAGACGGCATCTGAAAAACTTACGTTCTCTTCAAGATCTAACCATACCTGAGCCGTTATTTGGGTCATTCATTGAAAATGCGATGCCCCAGCTTTCGCATTTTGGCCTCATTGAAAATGACGACACCCTTAATGAAGTGATTACAATCCCTTATAGCACCCCACTAAGAGCGCTTTGTGATATTGTTTACTTAGATGGAGAGTTAGAAGCTAGACTCTATTTTATGTATGAAGGGAATAAGATTCCTGCCACCTCTTCTCTTTTAAGCTTTGCTGAGACAACCTCATTTATCACCCCCCGGGGCATCATTGCAAGGAACCTTGTCGATGAAAGAAAGCTGACAGAAGATCTATTTCAAGATTTTCTCTTTAAACAAGATGAAGGGCTCTTTGTCACAAAATCGGAGAAGAAGATTGTTGAATTCATGACAGATATTATTCCCCGATATCAAAAAAGAGTCACCTTTGATTGTCCGCAAAATCTGATGGATCAGTTCATTTACGATAAAACCGAGTACTTGATTCAGCTCCTTCCGACAGAAAGAGTGGATAGCTATCAGCTTCAACTAGAAGTGAAAGGGTCGTTAAAAGGGGCCAAAATGGACCTTCTTTGGGAATGCGTTGCATCAAAAAGAGCGTATCTTGAGATTGATCCTTCTAAATCCAAAGCAAAAAAATCCGAAGGGTCAAGGCTTCCGAAAATTTTGGTGCTGGATTTAGAAAAAATTACAGCGCTTGTTCAACTCTTTGATGAGCTAGGGATTGAAACATTAAAAGATCACACATTGCAAAGGCCTCTCTGGAGTTTAGCTAGCATTGATATGTCCCATTTTGAAGGGCTCCCCGTTAAAATCACGGTGTCTGATCGTCTTTTAGAAATACGGCAGCAAATGCTGGGAGAGAAAAAGATGCACTCTTCTGTTATTCCTGATGAAATTAGAGGGTCGCTAAGACCTTATCAGCAAGAAGGGGTACAGTGGCTTGAGAGATTAAGGTCGATGTATTTAAACGGGATATTAGCAGATGACATGGGTCTTGGAAAAACGCTTCAAGCCATTGTGACGATTACGCAATACTTAAAGCATCATCAAAAACCAGTTCTCATTGTTTGCCCAACCTCTCTTGTTTACAACTGGAAAGAAGAGTGCTCAAAGTTTAATCCGCATTTAAACGTACTCGTTGTGGACGGCGTCCCTTCCCTTCGGAAAAAATTGATTGAAACAGCTAAGAACTACAATATCATTGTCACCTCTTACACCCTTCTTCAAAAAGACATCGAGCTATATAAACAGATGACACTTGGATATACCATCCTTGATGAGGCGCAGCATATTAAAAATAGAGGCACACGGAATGCTAAATCAGTGAAGATGATTGTCTCTGATCATAAACTTATTCTCTCTGGAACCCCGATTGAAAATTCTCTCGATGAGATGTGGAGCTTATTTGACTTCTTGATGCCAGGCTTCTTAAGCTCTTACGACCGTTTTGTCGAAAAATATGTGAGATCAGGAGCTGATCAATCAAAAAATCTCGAATTTTTAAGAAGAAAGGTCAGTCCCTTTATCTTACGCAGAATGAAAGCAGATGTGTTAGATGACCTTCCTCCTGTAAATGAAATTGTCTACCATTGCCAGCTCTCTGATACGCAGCTTCAGCTGTATAAATCGTATGCAGAGTCAGCAAGACAAGAGCTTGTTAAACTGGTTGAGCGTGATGGATTTGATCGGGTCCAAATCCATGTGCTTGCCACCCTTACAAGGCTCAAGCAAATTTGCTGTCATCCAGCTATTTTTGCCAAAGAAAAGGCAGAGATCGGAGACTCTTCTAAATACGACATGCTCTTAGAGCTTTTACAAACACTCATTGAAGGGAAACATAAGACAGTCATTTTTAGTCAGTACACAAAAATGCTTCAGCTGATGCGAGATGATCTTGAAATGAGAGGAATTCGGTTTGTGTATCTTGACGGCTCGTCTAAGAACCGGTTAGAAATTGTAAAACAGTTTAACGAAGATGAAACCATTTCTGTTTTCCTCGTCTCTTTAAGAGCGGGAGGTACAGGATTAAATCTTGTGGGAGCTGATACCGTGATCCACTACGATATGTGGTGGAACCCAGCTGTGGAAAATCAAGCGACAGACCGTGTGTACCGCATGGGGCAGAAGAAAAATGTGTCGAGTTATAAACTCATTACTTTAGGTACGATTGAAGAGAAGATTGCAGAAATGCAAAAACGGAAAAAAGGATTGGTCAAGAAAGTCGTAAGTTGCGATGATGAAGCTATTGCTAAATTAACTTGGGAAGATGTTCTCGAACTCTTAAAAACTTAATCAATTCAACTATGGCTCAGAAAAGATCGATCGATATAAGAAAAATGTTTGCAAATTTGATGCAATCCACATTTGGAAAAGCTGGATTTTTATCTAGTTTTTTTGCAAGTGACATTGGGATTGACCTTGGAACTGCAAATACACTTGTGTATGTGAGGGGAAAAGGGATTGTCCTTGCAGAACCCTCTGTTGTTGCTGTGGACTCTGCAACAAATGAAGTGCTAGCCGTCGGGCATAAAGCAAAGGCGATGTTAGGAAAAACTCCTCGAAAAATTCATGCGGTGCGGCCCATGAAAGACGGCGTCATTGCCGACTTTGAAATTGCAGAAGGGCTTCTTAAAGCTCTCATTAAACGGGTCACCCCTTCCAGGAGCCTTTTTCGTCCTAAAATCTTAATCGCTGTTCCTTCTGGAATTACCGGCGTAGAAAAACGGGCTGTGGAAGATTCTGCCTTAAGAGCTGGAGCTCAAGAAGTGGTTCTCATCGAAGAGCCTATGGCAGCTGCAATTGGAGTGGATCTTCCTGTTCATGAACCGTTTGGCAATATGATTGTCGACATCGGGGGCGGAACGACAGAGATCGCTATCATCTCTTTAGGGGGCATTGTTGAATCCAGATCGTTAAGAATTGCAGGAGATGAGTTTGATGAGTGCATTGTAAACTACATGCGAAGAACATATAACCTCATGATCGGCCCAAGAACTGCTGAAGAGATTAAAATCACCATTGGTTCTGCTTATCCGTTAGGGGATGAAGAGCTTGAAATGGAAGTCAGAGGAAGAGATCAAGTGGCAGGGCTTCCTGTTATGAAAAGAATCAACTCTGTAGAGATACGCGAGTGTCTTGCAGAACCGATTCAACAAATCATTGAAAGCGTAAAACTCACCTTAGAAAAATGTCCTCCAGAACTTGCAGCTGACCTCGTGGAAAGAGGCATGGTTTTAGCAGGAGGGGGAGCTTTAATTAAAGGGCTTGATAAAGCGCTCATTAAAGAAACAGGTCTTCCTGTCATTGTAGCAGCACATCCGCTTCTTGCGGTCTGCATGGGAACAGGAAAAGCTTTAGAATATCTTGATAAGTTCAAGAAGAAAAAAGCTCTTATCTAATCTCTTTCCCGTATGAAAATTGTCATTCAACGGGTAACATCTGCCTCCGTTTCCATTAACCACACTGTGGTTTCATCTATTGGAAAAGGGGCAGCTGTTCTTATTGGTTTTCATCAAAATGATACAAAAGAAACCGCTCGGTGGATGGCAAAAAAGCTCATCCACCTCCGTTATTTTCAAGATCATGAAGGAAAAACGAACCTCTCTTTACAAGATGTTCAAGGAGAGCTTCTAGTGATTTCGCAGTTTACTCTCTACGCTTCTTGTGAAGAGGGGAGAAGACCCTCTTTGATTCATGCAGCCTCTCCTGTCATTGCAAAACCTCTTTATGATTTTTTTATCCAAGAATTAACACATGAACTAAAAAACGTGAAGACGGGTGTCTTTGGAGCAGATATGGCTTTATCTCTTGTGAATGATGGCCCTTTTACACTCATTATTGAGCGGTAAAAAGAAGAGAAACTCCTCTTACATAAGAGGAGTTAATAAGAAAAAAATTACGCTCTTGCGAATACGTCTGTTCCTGAGAAGAAAAATGCAATTTCAATCTTTGCATTTTCAAGGCTATCAGATCCGTGAACAGCATTACGGTCAATCGATGTTGCAAAATCTTTCCGTATGGTTCCTTCTAAAGCATCTTTTGGGTTAGTAGCTCCCATGATGGCTCGATTTTTAAGAACGCTATTTTCTCCTTCTAAAACCATAATGACAACAGGGCCTTCTGTCATAAATTGAACAAGTTCTCCGTAAAAAGGGCGTGCTGCGTGAACAGCATAAAACGCTTTTGCTTGCTCTGTTGAGAGGTGAGCCATTTTCATCGCTGCAATTTTAAGCCCTTCTTTTTCAAAGCGCGCAATAATTTCTCCGATATGGTTGTCTTGAACGGAGTCGGGTTTTAAGATTGAAAGTGTTCTTTCCATGTTGTCAATTCCTTGTAAAAAACGTTCATTCTAACGGTTTAATGAATTTCTGTCTGGATTCAATTTCACTTAAGAAAAAGTACAGCTAATAGGCTATTTCTTGGACAAAAAAGTTTAATGTTTTTTTCTTTACTAGAGAAAGAATTGAGTTCAAGATATGAATCATTGAGAGTAAGAAGAAAGGCTAAAGAGATGTTTTTAACATTCTCTAAAGCCCCTCTTCTAATTATCAATCCATCAGCACTTTTGTTTTAAAAGTTTGATGACTTTACTCATAGAAGTCTTAAAGCGCTTCCTGTTGAAGTGGCTTAAGTAGAGAGTCTCCTTAAGACTTCTTTGTATGAGACACACGGTGTGCTCCTTCGCTATGCCCATGTGTACTTGGACGGCCGCGGTGAGCGCTTTCATGAGAAGTGTCATGCGTCTCTTTATGACCTCTTGTATGAGAGGCAGCGTGTGCCTTTTCTTCATGTTCATGCTTACTTGGACGGCCACGGGTGTGCTGCGCACCTTCATGAGAAGTATCATGGGCTCCTGCATGACCTCTTGCATGAGAGGGTGTATGCGCCTTTTCTTCATGCTCATGCTTACTTGGACGGCCACGGGTATGCGTGCCTTCATGAGAAGTATCATGGGTTCCTACATGACCTTTTGTATGAGAGGCAGCGTGTGCCTTTTCTTCATGCTCATGCTTACTTGGACGGCCACGGGTGTGCGAGCCTTCATGAGAAGTGTCATGGGCTCCTACATGACCTTTTGTATGAGAGGCGGTGTGTGCCTTTTCTTCATGTCCATGGGTGCTTGGACGGCCACGGTGAGCGCCTTCATGAGAAGTATCATGGGCTCCTGCATGACCTCTTGTGTGAGAGGCGTGATGCATCTCTTCTTCATGTTCATGTGTACGTGGACGGCCGCGGGTGTGCGTGCCTTCATGAGAAGTGTGATGCGTATCTGCATGACTTCTAGGGTGAGAGGCGTGCCTAGCTTTTTCTAAAGTCCTTTCCATTTCTGCATGATCACGGTGCTTAGCCCCAAGTTTTGAAGCTTCTGATTTTTCCTCATGGCTTCTTGCTTGAGACGCATTACGGGCTTTTTCTAAAGTTCTTTGCATTTCTGCAGAGTCACGGTTTTGAGCAGCCCGTTTTGAGGCTTCTGATTTTTCTTCGTGACTTCTTGCTTGAGAAGCACGGCGTGCTTTTTCTAAATTGGCAGAGCTACTTTTTTTATTTTTTGTAATCATAAATCACCAAAATTTTAATTTTGTTTTCTTTAATACTTAAATAAAAATAAATTTTACTTAAATAGCGATCCAACTCCATTGTTTGATTTTTTAAGTATTTTGTAAATGATTGTTTTATACTATAAAGAATAGATAGTATCACATATTACTTAGCTCAATATGGATAAAAAGATGAGAAAAAGCATACTCTTTTTACCCATGAAAAAGCGAAAAAAACGATCAATTTTTATGGATTTAGAGAAGCTTAAAAGGGGTATTTTTGATGATGATAAAAAAAGAGGGTCATACGATTTTCCTGTAGCAGATCTTCAAGAGAATAGGTTTTTAAAAAACTAAAAGTGTACCTACCGTTAGATAAGTGTTAATAACTTTAGGTTGATAAACTCCATCAAGTATCTTCATATTTCTTGGTATTTAACTTTCAAATACGAGGATGGCGTATCATCTCATTCCAAATTCTCTTTGCCTTTGAGCGAGAAGAGTTAATGTAATATATTTTATTTTGAGTTGCGAAGGAAGAAAAGATATTTCCTATACTGTGTACCATCTTAAATGTAAGAATGGCTTGATTAAGAGATGTTTCTAATAAAAAGGAGAGAGTGGTTTGAGGGTTAAAAAAAAGAGCGTTAAAAATGAGCTTTAAAGAAGGGGCTATGCGCTTGGGGAGTATGTTAGGTTGCAGCGAACAAATCATCGCTAGAAGAAATAAGATTTTAAAATTTTTCTTGCGAAGAGCATCGATTTTTTCTATCCCAGCAAAAATGTGATAGCTGATCTCTATGATAGGACGGGGAAGTTTGCTGATGAGAAAGGGGGGAATAGAGTTCTTAAATAGATAGGTTAAAGAAAAATAACATCTTTTTCCAATATAACAGGTTGCAACACCCGCACTCACGGTAGCGACAAGTTGAAAAATCTTATTTTGAAATAAACGTGCAATCTTTTCAGGAGCTTGGATGAGGGCGAGCTTTTTGAAATGAGCATAAAAGAAAGAGGTTGGGGGAGCAATCTCCTCAGCAAGAGATACGATAGCCTCTCCCTGATTTTCAAAACTTTGATGAAATACAATGTGTAGAAATTGCTCTCTGGGGTCTTGAGAAGAAAATTGATATCTTAAGGGAGGGTGATAAAGTTCATGCTGAATCATGAAATCGATAAAATATTCACACGCTTTTTTCACATCTTCTGGGTATTTTTGAGGATTTAAAGCCCTTTTTGCCCACTTAGCAGCTATTTTCTGATGGTAAGGAGGAAGTTTTTCAGAGAGTTTAGATTCCGTAATGATCAGGTCTCTATAGGTTTTGTAAAGAAGAGGAGTCATAATGATATTTCTTTTTGGATCAGTTCTTGAGGAAAGAAAATGCCTTGAGATACAAGCATCCATTCCATCATTTCAGGAGAGAGGCCATTTTCAGCTAAATCTTCCAAGGGAAAATGGCCTAAAAATTCATCTTGCCTTTGCCGGTTTATTGCAGAGTAAAGAGATGTTTCAAGAGATTCTATTCCTGTCAGTATGCGTTTAATGGTATCTTGTTCTAAAAAAGGGTTAATTTTTTGAATTTGCGAGATTTGCGAAGCATGGTGAAAAGCAGCTTGAAAAGGTTCTAGTTCAAGAGGCAAAGCTTCTTCTAAAATATAGCGCTTTAAAGAAGTGAGAGCCTTTTCACCTAAGCTCTTTTGAGAGAGAAGAGAAGATAAATGCTCTTCATGTTTTCGTCTCTCTAGTAAGACAGGGTATTTTTCGCCTAGCCAGCTCTTCACTTGACTTAAGGCAAAAAGCTCTTCCAAAAAGCTTTCCCATGAAATAGGAAGAAGCTCAGTTAAACTGAATGTTTGTCCTGATATTGCAGTAATTTTTATTTGAAGAAGATCTTTTTGTTTAACCACATCAATCAGTTCGATAAAGAGGGTAAAAAGATGAGGAAGAGGAGCATTACTGTATTTTTGATGACAGATAGGGCGGAGTATTTCAAGCTCTTTTTCATAGAGCGCAGTATAGTGATCTTGGTTCCATGTGCGCATTTCACTTTTTAGCCACTCGGTAATTTTTTCTCTTAAGGGATGCCCTTCTTTAGCTTGAATATGCCTTTGTATAGTTAAAATAATGCAATTTTCGTTGTAATCATCAAAAAATAATTTTAGATAAGTTGCTTTATCCAAAGAAGAAAGTAGCGGCTCATCGATATGCCGTGTCCCAGGTATGCCTAAGAGTGGCCCTAAGGTTTTTAGGTAGAGATTAAAGTAATGCGTATTTTGAGAATGATTGCCAAAATGTTTTTGAATTTGACTCTCAGCAATCTGCTTTCTTTGATGAGCAAGGAGCTCGGTGAGATGCTCTTTAAGAGAGAGGTCCATATTCATGAACATTTGATGCATGCCATAATAGGAGTTCATGGCATCTCCCATCAATCTTCCTCCGCAATGATTGCCTGTTAAAGCAATATCAATCACCATACGCGCTCTTGTTAAGAGTATCTCCTCATATTGCCCTCGTTCAGAAGAAGAGTATTGCATACAGTTTTTTCCGTAACGGTTTTCAAAGGCTACTAGGTCTTGATGAGATTTATTTAAGGAGAGACGAAGGGCATTTTCAATCTGTTCATAAAACTGCATTAACCTGGGAATATCATAAGAGGGGGGAGTTCCAATAAAGGCTGTTTTTTGATGGATCCTTTGAAGCACTGTTTGTAATAAAGAGCGGAGTTCATCAGGTGTGTATGTTTTTTCATCTTCTTTAAGAGAGCCTTGATCCATATACCCAATTTCCTCAGTATGGGTAAAATTGATTTCATCAAAGAAGGTTAATAAGGTGTCTATTTGAATCTCATCAGATACATGCTTGGCCTCTAGAATAAGCTCTTTTGTCCGGATATGACTTAGTTGAATAGAAGCACTTAAGAAAAGCCGCAGGGGATTGTCTTCTTGATTTATAGAGAGTTTATGGATGAAGAGTCTAGTGAATGTAGTCACGATACAAAAGAGGGAAGAGAGGACGCAAAAAGCTATTTTTAACACAATTAAAGGAATATCAAAGGTGATTTCCCATGTGTTTTTTTGAGAGTTATATCCAATGACATGATATTGAAAAGAGGTGCCAAAATAAGAAGCTGTTTGATAGAGCGATCCAGCTAAAGCCAAAGCTGCAGCCTGAATAATGATAAAAGATCTTATAGCTACCTGGATGATTTTTTGATCAAAAGATGGCGGAGGGTTTTTATAAGAGCGTGCTTCAAACTGAGTAAAGTCCACTTCGTAGAGAGGTGAAGAAATAAACTGAATCACTGCCATGTTAACAATCATGCTATAATGAGAAGAAGATTATTTTAAATATAAATTATTAATATTCTATACAGGCTTTAATAATCATTACACAATATCTTATTTTAGAGTGTGTTGTATTACTTTTTTATTTATAGAATTGTGCACTTCATCTGATTTTTATAACGAGAAGGAATAAGATCTCCGTTTACTTTAAACCCCTTAGGCAAAGCAGTAAGCCTTGTACAAGAAGAGAGATTAAGATCTTTTCCTACTTCTAAATCTTCAGGAAGCCTTTTCAATGCTGTACAATCAGAAAGGTTAAGAGACCCTCCAACTTTAAGGCCACCTGGTAAGGTGGTAAGAGATTTGCAGTAAGAGAGATCAAGATCTTTTCCCACTTCCAAATTTTCAGGAAGCTGTATCAATGCCTCGCAACCATAAAGATCAAGGTTTTTTTTAATTTTAAGACCATCTGACAAGGCAGTAAGAGATTCGCAGTAAGTGAGATCAAGATTTTTTCCTACTTCTAAATCTTCGGGAAGTTCTGTCAATCTTATACAATTAGAAAGGCTAAGAGATCCGTTGACTTTAAGTCTCTTAGGTAGGCCGGTAAGAGATTCACAGGAAGGGAGATCAAGATCTTTTCCTACTTCTAAATCTTCAGGAAGTTCTATCAATTTCATACAATTAGTAAGGGTAAGAGACCCTTTGACTTTAAGCCTCTTAGGTAGAGTAGTCAAAGACTCACAATAAGAAAGATCAAGATCTTTTCCTATTTCCAAATCTTCAGGAAGATGCGTGAATGCTGTACAATCAGAAAGATTAAGAGTCCCGTTGACTTTAAGATTTTGTGGCAAAGTGATAAGAGATTTACAATAAGAAAGGTCAAGATCTTCTTCTACTTCTAAACTCCCAAGAAGCTCTGTCAATGCTTGACAATCAGAAAGATTAAGCACCCCGTTGATTTTAAAACTTCCTAGTAAAGTGGTAAGAGATTCGCAATGATGAAGATCAAGATCTCTTTCTACTTCTAAACTCCCAATAAGCTCTGTCAATGCTGTACAATAAGAAAGATTAAGAGATCCTTTAATTTTAAATCCTTGTGGGAAGGTGGTCAAAGATTTGCAATGATGAAGATTAAGATCTTTTCCGACTTCCAAATCTTCAGGAAGATGAGTGAGTTCTGTACAATTAGAAAGATTAAGAGATTCTTTAACTTTAAGTCCCTGTGGTAAGGTAGTCAAAGAGTTGCAATCAGAAAGATCAAGATGACTTCCTACTTCTAAATCTTCAGGAAGATGTACCAATGTTTTACAATGGTAAATATTAAGAGATCCTTTGACTTTAAGCCCTTTTGGCAAGGAGGTCAAAGATTCACAATAAGAAAGATCAAGATGATTTCCTACTTCTAAATCTTCAGGAAGATGTACCAATGCTTTACAACGATAAATATTAAGAGATCCTTTAATTTTAAGCCCTTTGGGTAAGGGAGTAAGAGATTCGCAATCAGAAAGCTTCAGATCTTCTTCTACTTTCAAACCTTCAGGAAGCTCTCTCAGCGCTTTACAATCATAAAAGATAAGAGATCCTTTGACTTTAAGCCCTTTTGGTAAGGTAGTAAAAGATTCACAATGATAAAGAGTAAGATTTTTTCCTATTTCCAAATCTTCAGGAAGCTCTGTCAATGCTGTACAATGAGAAAGATTAAGAGATCCTTTAACTTTGAGTCCTCGTGGTAAGGTCGTCAAAGATTCGCAGCTAGAAAGCTTCAGATCTCCTTCTACTTTTAAATCTTCAGGAAGCTCTGTCAATGCTTTACAATCATAAAAGATAAGAGATCCTTTGACTTTAAGCCCTTTTGGTAAGGTAGTAAGTCCTGTACAATTAGATAAGTGAAGATTTCCTTCTACTTCTAAATCCTCAGGAAGTTTTGTCAAGGGTGTATAAACATCAATTGAAAGAGATCCTTTAATTTTAAGCCCTTTGGGTAAGGGAGTAAGAGATTCGCAATACTGAAGATTAAGATCTTTCTCTACTTTCAAATCTTCAGGAAGCTCTGTCAACGCTTTACAACGAGAAAGTGAAAGAGATCCTTTGACTTTAAGGCACTGTGGTAAGGTAGTAAGTCCTGTACAATTAGATAGGTCAAGATCTCTCTCTATTTCTAAATTTTCAGGAAGATGAGTCAATGCTGTACAACCAGAAAGATTAAGAGATCCTTCGAGTTTAAGGCGCTGTGGTAAGGTAGTAAGTCCTGTACACTTAGATAGGTCAAGATTTCCCTCTACTTCTAAATCTTCAGGAAGATGAGTCAATGCTGTACAACCAGAAAGATTAAGAGATCCTTTAACTTTAAGGCGTTGTGGTAAGGTAGTAAGTCCTGTACACTTAGATAGGTCAAGATTTCCTTCTACTTCTAAATCTTCAGGAAGATGAGTCAATGCTGTACAACCAGAAAGATTAAGAGATCCTTTTACTTTAAGTCCTTTGGGTAAGGTAATAAGCATGTTACAAAAAGAGAGATGAAGATCTTCTTCTACTTCTAAATCGTCAGGAATTTTTTTCAATGCTTGACACCAAGAAAGATCAAGAGACCCTCTAACTTTAAGTCCTTTGGGTAAGGGAGCAAGCTTTTTACACTCCCAGAGGTCAAGATCTCCTTCTATTTCTAAATTTTCGGGCAGTTTTGTTAATAAGCTACACTCCCGAAGTGAAAGAGCTCCTTTAACTTTAAGCCGGCGTGGTAAGGTAGTCAAAGATTTGCAATAAGAGAGATTAAGATCTTTTCCTACTTCTGAGTCTTCAGGAAACTTTTTCAATGCTTTGCAACTAAAAAGATTAAGCGACCCTCCTACTTTAAGTCCTTTTGGTAATGAAGTAAGCTTTGTACAATTAGAGAGATCAAAGTTTCCTTCTACTTTTAAATTTTTAGGAAGATAGGTTAATGCTGTACAACAAAAGAGATTAAGAGTTTCTTTAACTTTAAGCCCTCTTGGTAAGGTAGTCAAAGATTCGCAATAAGAAAGATCAAGATCTTTTCCTACTTCTAAATCTTCAGGAAGCCCTATCAATTCTTGACAATGAGAAAGATTAAGAGACCCTTTAACTTTAAGTCCTTGTGGTAAGGAAGTAAGCTCTGTACAATTAGAGAGATCAAGGTCTCCTTCTACTTCCAAATCTTCAGGAAGTTCTACCAACTCTTGACAATGAGAAAAGTTAAGAGTCCCTCCTACTTTAAGCCCTCTTGGTAAGGTCATAAGTCCTGTAAAATCAGAGAGAGGATCGCATATCAAGGAGCCATCTATTTCAACATCTTTAGATTGTAACAGGGCAAAAAATTGGATATTAAAGGCACATATTTTTACATCCCCCTTAATGAGTATTTGGGTTGGTAAAATCTCTAGATTTGTAAGCTGATTGAGATTTTCTGCTAAAAGGGTGTATGGATGTTCTTGCTGGTTCACATCTAATGAGCAATTAAGAAAAGAATGGGTCTTATGATAGTTATGTGAAATATACATGATAAATTTTAATGGATGCATTTTTCCATAATGCATTGTTTTTGTAAATTCAAAAAATGCAACAAATTAAATTTTTTTAATCATTCGGAATGAGTGTGTTGCATAATGCTATAAAAAATATTAATTTTTTGAAAAAAGCCTCTTGTCTTCAAAAAAGCTCATCACATTTTTAAGATGCATATGTTAGAGATTATAACTTAAAGTCTTCCCCAAAATAGAAAAGTCTAGCTTCTTGGTGATTAAGGAGCTCTTCTACAGTTCCTGAAATGAGAATTTTACCCTGACGAATTAAATAGCTCCTGTCCACAATAGAGAAAATTTCTCTTGCGTTATGATCAGTAACCTAACTTGCTAGTTACCTAAAATAGCCCTTATACATGAAAAAGCATCTTTTTTTAATAAAATTCCATGTAAAAAACAACGGAATTTTAAAAAAAACACGCAAAAAAAATCATTAAAAAAGGCTTTTTCAAGATAATTTGCATAGAAATTAAAAACTGCTTATCAACTAACAAGTTAGGTATCAGTAATCAAAACGCTAATCCCTTTACTTTTTAAGTGGTGGATCATTTTTTTTACATCAGCGATTGAGAGGGGATCGATATTTGCAAAAGGCTCATCAAGAAGGAGAAGAGAGGGATTAGAGACAAGCGCTCTTGTGATTTCTAGCCGTCTTCTTTCTCCGCCAGAGAGCATTCCCGCTTTTTTCTTCGCAAGAGGGGCTAAATGGAGCTCATTTAAAAGGAGTTCTAGCTTCTCTTTTTGCTCTTGAGGAGAACTCGTTAATGTTTCTAAGACACAGAGAATATTTTCTTCAACAGAAAGAGATCTAAATACAGAAGGTTCTTGAGCTAGATACCCCATGCCAAGAGAGGCTCTTTTGTGAATGGGTAAATGGGTGATCTCTTGATCTTTAAAAAATACAGATCCACTATCTGGTTTAATCAGTCCCATTGCCATGTAAAAGGCGGTTGTTTTGCCGGCTCCATTAGGGCCTAGTAATCCGACAACTTCCCCTGCATTAACAGTAAAAGAGAGACCGCTGACAACAGCTTTATGGTGATATGCTTTATGGAGATTATCAACTTTAAGAAGCGTGTTTTTTGTCATGAAATACCTGATTGAGAAGTTGTTGTTCTGTAGCAGAAAGAGAAAAAGAGACACATCCCACTCCTTGAATGGAATACTCTTTTGCAAAAGGATCATAGATGAGATGGATCTCATCTGCACTCATTTTAAGAGACGGGGATTCTTGGGTGATGAGTACTTTAGAACCTGTATGTGCTTTTAAAATGCAGTTTTTTGTAGAAGGGTGATAACTCACATGGTCTGCAACCGCTTGGATTTGATGGGAGAGAGCCTCTTTAGACAGGATTTTAATCGCGCCTTCAAGCTCTAACTGATGCGGAGAGAAAAGTTTGCCCCCTTCTTCATAGGTGAGTATCGCCTCTTGTGCTTCAAGAAGGAGCTCCTCTCCTTCATAAAGAAGAGGTGTATGACAAGAAGAGGGGTGAGCTGTGATGGTATGCGTAAGAGAATCCACATGGATAGGGCCGTAAGAGGTAATATGATCGCCTGTGATGCTCTTAAGGGTCGTGACACCTGTTGTATAAAGATCAGCTGTCAGGTGATTTTCAAGAAACAGCTTCATTTCCTCAGAAGAGGATAAACACCCAAGAGGGGGGAATTCAATGAAGGAAGCTCCTTTCAAAAAGACGGTGCTCTCTTGATGTTTAAAATCAATACAATCACTTTTAAGATGAATCTTTTCTTGAGCAAGAGTATGAAGAGAGCCTACAACTTGATAGAGTCTTAGTTCTTCTAAAGCAAAGTTGAGATCAAAATGCGTAGCCTTTAACAATCCTATAATGATAAGGGAATTATTTTACATACAAATCATGAACATTCTGCATGAGGTTTTAATAATCAATGATCATTAAAAAAATCGCCTGTTTTTAGGAGCATAAGAGTGTAAGAATAAGACAATGCCGCCCCTCTACACAAATGCATGTATAGGGGCGTCATCTAAATCGTTATTTTCTATCTAAAGTGTTTGAAGAGAGCTCAAGAACGGCAGCAATTTTAAGACGAAAAAGTTGATTGATAACAACTTTTATACCGTATAAATCCACGCCTTCTTCAATATATCTTCGGATAAACGCATCGTAATCATATACAGTATTGTTATAAAGCACAGGTTTGATGGGTGTATCTTGAAGATAAGGGCAAATATCTATAGAAGATAGCGCTCTCTCTACAGCAGGAAGAAGCTCCCATTGTATAGTAGAGATTCTTCTTTGATATCTTATCCAAGGGTCCCAAGCAGCTAAATATGTTATCCATGCATCCTCTGTTACTTCTTGTAATACTTCCTCTCCTACTCTAATAATCTCTTCATCTGAAATATCTAGATAGGGTCTAAAGAGCATTCCCTTTGTTTCAATAGGAAGAGTTAACATCTCTTTTAGCGCCGTGTGAAATGCCATATACACTTCCACTTCATCCACAAACTTAAGCGTTTTGATATATTCCCGTATTTTTTTATTGAGCTTCTCGAAAAGGAAAAAACCTCTTCCTGCAGTTTTAAGTTCTTCCTCCGTTACTGATGCACGTTCTAAGTCGCACAGTGTTTGATAAAACCCGATGTCATCTAAAACCCCCATCACACGGTCATCACAAGATGAGAGTCCTTGATGAATTAAAAAAGCGGCATGATGACACAGTTTTTTATCTTTTACCATCAGCTGAAGCATTTGAATCACCCTTATTGCAAGAGATACTCTCGTAGAGCTGTTGTAATAATCCGCAGTGCCTGTAAGGCGGATAAGAAATGTTAAGAGATTTTCATGGTCTTGCACCTGGGTAAGTATTTGATGAAGTTGATGACATATTTCTTCAGGAGTTATGGACGTTTCTTGACTCGCCTCTTCTTGCCAAAATTCTATAGCAGGAAGTAATGTGCTAAATTCGATGATATAATCATCTGCAGCATCCATAGAAAAGTGAAATTGAATGCATGTGCTATTATAAGTATCTTCTTGTAATCTTCTAATCACTGTAGGCGACAATCCGCATCCCGTAAGATCTATAATACATAGACTCCCATTCAACCTCTCACTTAAAGTGGTGATCCAACTAGGTAAAGATGTTAGATGGATGCATTCGCTTAAATCTAAATTTCCTCCAAATTTTAGAGAATGAGGTAAAGCAGTAAGAGCTATACACTGAGAGAGATTAAGATCGTATTCTACTTCTAAATCTTCAGGAAGATGAGTCAGCCCTATACACTCAGAGAGATCAAGATTCCCCTCTACTTTAAGTCCTTTGGGTAGAGAAGTGAGAGCTATACACTGAGAGAGATTAAGATCTTCTCCTATTTCTAAATCTTCAGGAAGATGGGTCAATCCTGTGCATCCACGAGCATCAAGGTTTTTTTTAACTTTAAGTCCTCTAGGTAGAGAAGTCAAAGCTATACAATGACAGAGATCAAGATCGTACCCTACTTCTAACCCTTCAGGAAGATAAGTGAGCCTTTTACAATAAGAGAGATTAAGACTTTCCTCTACTTTAAGTTTTTTAGGTAGAGATGTCAAAGCTGTGCAATGACAGAGATCAAGATTTTCTCCTACTTCTAAGTCTTCAGAAAGATGAATCAGTCCTGTACACCCTGAGAGATCAAGCCTTGCCCCTACTTTAAGCCCTTTAGGTAGAGAAGTGAGAGCTGTACACTGAGAGAGATTAAGACTGTGTCTTATTTCTAAATTTTCAGGAAGCTGAGTCAGTCCTATACAACCAGAGAGGTCAAGGTATCCCTTTATTTTAAGCCCTTTAGATAGAGAGGTCAAAGCTGTACACCCTGAGAGAGTAAGATCTTTTCCTATTTCTAAATCTTCAGGGAGATAAGTTAACCTTGTGCATCCATCAAGAGCAACCCATCCTCCTACTTTAAGCCTCTTAGGTAGAGAAGTGAGAGCTGTACACTGAGAGAGGTCAAGATTTTCTCCTACTTCTAAATCCTCAGAAAAATGAGTCAGTCCTGTACAATCAGAGAGATCAAGACTTCCTGCTACTTCTAGATCTTCAGGAAGATGAGTCAGTCCTGTACACCCTGAGAGAGTAAGATCGTGTCCTACTGTTAAATCTTCAGGAAGATGAGTCAGGCCTATACACTTATAGAGGTTAAGATTTCCCCTTAATTTAAGTCCTTTAGATAGAGAAGTCAAAGCTGTACAATCAGAGAGATCAAGACTTCCTGCTACTTCTAGATCTTCAGGAAGATGAGTCAGTCCTGTACACCCTGAGAGATCAAGTCCTTTTAATTTAAGTCCTTTAGGTAGAGTAGTAAGCGCTGTACATTTAGGGAGCCAAAGAAGATATTTTAATTCTAATCCTTCAGGAAGATGAGTCAGTCCTGTACACCCTGAGAGATCAAGATTCCCTCCTACTTTAAGTCCTTTAGATAGAGAAACCAAATCTGTACATCGAGAGAAGTTAAGATTTCCTTTTACTTCTATATCTTCAGGAAGATGAGTTAGCCTTGTACAATCAGAGGAGTCAAGACTTCCCTTAATTTTAAGTCCTTTAGGTAGAGTAATGAAAGCTGTACACTTGGAGAGATTAAGACTTCCCTCTACTTCTAAATTTTCAGGAAGATGAGTCAGCCCTGTACAATTAGAAAGGTCAAGACTTCCCTTGATTTTAAGTCCTTTAGGTAGAGTAATGAGAGCTGTACACTTGGAGAGATTAAGACTTCCTTCTACTTCTAAATTTTCAGGAAGATGAGTCAGCCCTGTACAATTAGAAAGGTCAAGACTTCCCTTGATTTTAAGTCCTTTAGGTAGAGTAATGAGAGCTGTACACTTGGAGAGATTAAGACTTCCTTCTACTTCTAAATTTTCAGGAAGATGAGTCAGCCCTGTACAATTAGAAAGGTCAAGACTTCCCTTGATTTTAAGTCTCTTAGGTAGAGAAGTCAAAGCTGTACGCTCAGAGGGATCAAGACCTTCTTTTTCTGTAAGTTTATTAGATCGAATAGGAAGACCTGTACGTTTGCGGTTAACCCTTCTCTTAGCTTTAAGTCCATTAGATTGTATTAGAGATAGGTCACGAAATGTAAGTGAGCCTTCTATTTCAACATGCTTAGATTGTAAAAGAGTAAAAACATGAATATTAGAAGAATCAATGGTGACATCACCTTGAATTAAAATATCATTAGGCATATCTTCCAAACTCGTTAGTTGATGTAACTCTTCTGCTAAAAAAATGCGAGGGGGGGCCATGGCATTAATATCTAAAGGAGGATTAAGAAGGGAAGAATGTGAACAGCCTGTATTTAAAATTTGCATAAAAATCCTTATTTTTTTAATTACTGCTTCTTTTTAAAATTCACTATGTTGATTTGGAGTGAAAACAGAAAAGTAAAATTATTTTTAATTTAAGGAGTCTAACTTTCTCATAGGAACATTTTTTTGTAAAGAGTCTAATTTTTCTTACCCAGTCGCAAAAAATTTAACCTTAACTCCGCCATGATTACGTAATAAAATACCATTAACCACATAATTCTCTTGATGTTATGGTCTTTTTTTTGCTACAATCATATTACGTATCTAACGTAATATATTGGAGATTTATGAAAACAGTTAGTAACCATCCCAAATGGGCATTAATCCATAAAAAACCCGGTATGGAACTCCGGTTGATTAAAGGACATTACTATCTCTATGAAGTCTCCAGTAAATGGAATAAAGAAAAAAAACGGGCTCAAAAAATTACAGGAAAAATCTTAGGTAAGATTACGGAAAAAGAGGGATTTATCCCCTCTAGAAGTAAGTTTATCGATCAAATAGAGTTCAAAAATCTTTCCGTAAAGACCTGCGGGGTGGGATCGTTTTGTGAAACGGTATTACAAGATGTTTTTGCTGCGCTGAAAAAACATTTTGGAAAAGAGGGTGAGGCTATTTACTGTGCAAGTTTAATGAGGCTCTCTCATCAAGCTCCTTTAAAGAACATGGATCTCCATTTTAAACACGACTTCTTATCAGAGTCTTTTCCGCATCTTTCTCTTTCTGATAAAAAAATGACAGCGCTTTTAAGAGATCTTGGAGAGAGCCGAGAAAAAATTAATGCCTTTTTTAAAGAGTTCTTTAAAAAAGGAGAGCACATCCTGGTTGACATGACAGCTATTCACTCTGTATCCAAAGAAATGGATCTTAATCAAAGAGGCTATAACTCCAAGGGAAATAGCGACCCTCAAGTCAATCTACTCCTTTTATTTTCAGAGTCTCAGCAAGAGCCTGCCTATTACCGTCTTTTGCCAGGTCATGTTAGAGACGTCAAATCTGTAAAACTCTCTCTTAAGGAGTCAGGGATTGATGATGCGATCTTTATTGCAGATAAAGGGTTTTACTCAAAAAGCAATATAGATGAATTAGAACAGCTTAAGCTTCAATATCTGATTCCTCTCAAAAGGAATCATTCCCTCATCGATTACACCCCTTTTCAAAAGGCTGGAAAAGAAGGACTAAATCACTATTTTAAGTTCCAAGAGCGGTATATCTTTTGCACGGTAACAACGCATCAGTCAGGCCAAACCCTCTATACATTCCTGGATGATAAACTTAAGTTAGTAGAAGAAGAGTCATACTTAAACCGTATTGAAACTTCTAAAGAAGAAGAGCTTTCGATACAAGATTTTTATCAAAAATCTTGTATCTTTGGAACTTTTGCTCTGTTAACAAATATTACTGGTAAAACGCCTTCGGATATTTATGAACTTTATAAATCTCGAATGGATATAGAAACCGCCTTTGATGCGTTTAAAAATACACTTCAAGCTGACCGTACCTATATGCAAAATGATCAAGCCATGGAAGGGTGGATGTTCATTAATTATCTTGCCCTCCTAGCTTACTGGCGCATGTTAAAACTCCTTTTTGGGAAAGGACTGTTATCAAAATTTTCAATCCATGATTTACTCATCCATTTATCTCACATTAAAAAAATCAAAATCAATGGAGAGTGGGATTTGGCTGAAGTGACAGACAAAACAAAGAAGTTATTTGCTAAGCTTGGGTATAATATTACGTAATGATGGCGGAGTTAGGGGTTTAAATATTTTTATTAATTAAGAGCAGTATAAAAATTGAAATAGTGCTCCATTTCCAATGATTTTGCCCTGCAAAATGAGATTTTAAGAACGGATTTCTGATCAAGATAAGATGTGTTAATTAATGCACTACAAATAGTGATTTTTTATAGGATTTGTAGAAAAAATATGATGGTAAAATGGTTAAAAAAATAGGGATTTGAGATGCTACATAGCACACTACTATTGAAAGTATGATTTTGTTAGGTAGAAGATCATTTGTTTTTGAAGCAATGAAAACGATTGCTTATAACTTAAAATCTTCCCCAAAATAGAAAAGCCTAGCTTCTTGGTGATTAAGGAGCTCTTCGACAGTTCCTGAAATGAGAATTTTACCCTGACGAATTAAATAGCTCCTGTCCACAATAGAGAAAATTTCTCTTGCGTTATGATCAGTAATCAAAACGCTAATCCCTTTACTTTTTAAGTGGTGGATCATTTTTTTTACATCAGCGATTGAGAGGGGATCGATATTTGCAAAAGGTTCATCAAGAAGGAGAAGAGAGGGATTAGAGACAAGCGCTCTTGTGATTTCTAGCCGTCTTCTTTCTCCGCCAGAGAGCATTCCCGCTTTTTTCTTCGCAAGAGGGGCTAAATGGAGCTCATTTAAAAGGAGTTCTAGCTTCTCTTTTTGCTCTTGAGGAGAACTCGTTAATGTTTCTAAGACACAGAGAATATTTTCTTCAACAGAAAGAGATCTAAATACAGAAGGTTCTTGAGCTAGATACCCCATGCCAAGAGAGGCTCTTTTGTGAATGGGTAAATGGGTGATCTCTTGATCTTTAAAAAATACAGATCCACTATCTGGTTTAATCAGTCCCATTGCCATGTAAAAGGCGGTTGTTTTGCCGGCTCCATTAGGGCCTAGTAATCCGACAACTTCCCCTGCATTAACAGTAAAAGAGAGACCGCTGACAACAGCTTTATGGTGATATGCTTTATGGAGATTATCAACTTTAAGAAGCGTGTTTTTTGTCATGAAATACCTGATTGAGAAGTTGTTGTTCTGTAGCAGAAAGAGAAAAAGAGACACATCCCACTCCTTGAATGGAATACTCTTTTGCAAAAGGATCATAGATGAGATGGATCTCATCTGCACTCATTTTAAGAGACGGGGATTCTTGGGTGATGAGTACTTTAGAACCTGTATGTGCTTTTAAAATGCAGTTTTTTGTAGAAGGGTGATAACTCACATGGTCTGCAACCGCTTGGATTTGATGGGAGAGAGCCTCTTTAGACAGGATTTTAATCGCGCCTTCAAGCTCTAACTGATGCGGAGAGAAAAGTTTGCCCCCTTCTTCATAGGTGAGTATCGCCTCTTGTGCTTCAAGAAGGAGCTCCTCTCCTTCATAAAGAAGAGGTGTGTGACAAGAAGAGGGGTGAGCTGTGATGGTATGCGTAAGAGAATCCACATGGATAGGGCCGTAAGAGGTAATATAATCGCCTGTGATGCTCTTAAGGGTCGTGACACCTGTTGTATAAAGATCAGCTGTCAGGTGATTTTCAAGAAACAGCTTCATTTCCTCAGAGGAGGATAAACACCCAAGAGTGGGGAATTCAATGAAGGAGGCTCCTTTAAGAAAGACGGTGCTCTCTTGATGTTTAAAATCGATACAATCACTTTTAAGATGGATCTTTTCTTGAGCAAGAGTATGAAGAGAGCCTACAACTTGATAGAGTCTTAGTTCTTCTAAGGCAAGATTGAGATCAAAATGCGTAGCCTTAAGTTCATCATCTAAATGCGTCCAAATACACCCTTCAGAAGAGGAGGTGATATGGTGATCTTTAAATGTTAGAGCATCTGCATGAAGATGGTAGAGAGCATCATACACTAAATGCACTCCGTTTGAGGCTTGAATGGATGTTAACTGATAAGAAGAAGGTAAATGCTGCATTTGAAGCGTCACTTGCGGAGTGAAAAATTCAAAAGGGGTCTTTTTATCTTTACGTCTTAGTTGATCTGAGTAGTGAATATTAGAGGGAGAAGAGAGGAGCGCTTTAAGCGCCTTAAAATCAAAGTAGGCCTTTTCACAAGAGAGCCTGGCTTGATTGGCTAGGGTAATTTCAATGGAAGAGAAGAGTTCAAGGGATGTGATTGGATAAGATACTTCTTGAGAGGCATTTCTTTTCATCACAGCAGAGTCTGCTTTCATCGTCCCTAAAGAGTGTTCAATGGTGACGCTTCCTTTGAGGAGAAGATCATTTTCACTATAAGAGGCGCTCTCTGCAGAAAGAGATCCCATATCAGCTAAGCAAAGCTGATTCCACGCTAAGAGAAGGAGTAAAAGTTTACGCATTTAATACCTATCTTTGCTCTTGAAAATGCGCCTCAAAATGCGTGGCTTCAAATTGAGGAGATTTACCCATTACTGTTAAGGAAATATCTTTGGCAACCCCTGTGAGGTAAGGCTTTGAGGTAATGTGTCTTGGGAGTTCTATGCCAGGGAGCTTAAAAAAAGAGAGAAGAGCGTGATGAGCGATCAGCTCATGAGAGGAGTAGTTATACGATCCATGGACCGCTTTAAACGACCTAATCTGTTGAAAAGGAGCCTCCTTTTGTCCTAGAATACGGTCTTGAATGAGGCACTCAAGAGAGCCTAAATGTTCAATGACCACAAGTTTTCCCTCTTCTTTGGTAAACTCTAGGGAAGAGTTTTGGCTTTCAATATGGTGATGAAGACGTCCGCCCTCTTCTTGACTGATAAAGAGATCTTTTGTCACACCCCATCTGTTTTGTTTAGGAGCACTTTTGGGCGGATTTTTTGTCACAAGGACAGCTTTTTCTTTAGCCTGTTTAAAATCATACTTCTCAAGAGAGGTAATGGGAAAATAGAAGAGTAACCCTCCTCCAATAAGGAGGGTAAACACCATTAAAGAAAAAGCAAGAGCTCTACTTAGCATGTAACGCGTTGACTTGCAAACTGTTGAAGGGCGTCATAGATCACTTTAACTTCTTGCAATAGAAGTTTCAGTTCACTAAAGGGGTAGACCGTTTCTTTATCACTTTTAGCTTGAGAAGGTTCTGGATGCGCTTCAATAAAAAGAGCATTGACTCCTGCAGCAATGGCAGCTTTTGTAAGAGTCGGGATGAACTCTCTTTGCCCTCCTGATGAGGTGCCAAGTCCTCCTGGAAGCTGAACAGAGTGAGAAGCGTCGTAACAAACAGGAAACCCTGTTTTTTGTAAAATGGGGATTGAGCGCATATCGCTCACTAAATTGTTATACCCAAAGCTTGTTCCTCTATCTGTCAGTAAGATGTTAGAATTTCCTGTAGCTAGAAGCTTTTGAACGACATTTGGCATATCCCAAGGAGCCATAAATTGCCCCTTTTTGACATTCACAACAGCCCCTGTCAGTCCAGCTGCTGTGATAAGATCGGTTTGTCTACAGAGAAAAGCAGGGATTTGAATCACATCACATACAAGTGCTGCAGCTTTTGCCTCTTCAGGGGAGTGAACATCTGTAAGAGTAGGAACATTAAACTCTTCTTTCACTCTTTGTAATATTTTTAGCCCCTCGGTAAGACCTGGACCTCTAAACGATTCATAAGAAGATCTATTGGCTTTATCGTAGCTTGATTTGTAGATGAACTGGATACCCAGCTCTTCTGTTAATATTTTTAGAAACTTTGCGGTTTCTAACGCATGAGATAAACTTTCAATGACGCAAGGGCCGCAAATCAAGGTTAACGGTGTATTTAACCCAATAGAAAAATCTTTTACTTTAATATTACGCATTCATTAAATCCTTCATTGTATAGTACCCAGGAGGCTTGTGCATCAGAAAAAGAGCTGCCTCAAGAGCCCCTCTTGCAAAAATCGATCTCTCATGTGCTTCATGTTGAAGCGATAGCGTTTCTCCTAAGAGCTCAAAAGCGATGTGGTGAGTCCCAACTGCTTCGTTAGAGCGGATAGACAAGATGTGACTTACCGGCTGCTCTAAACCGTTTGCAATCAAAAGCGCTGAGCCGCTAGGGGTGTCTTTTTTATGCACATGGTGGGTTTCTGTGATGTGAATCAAACTGTCTTGAGGAGCTTGTTGTTTGATGAGATCAAGAGCGTTCATCAAAAGAGCCATCCCGATACTAAAGTTAGGAGCATAAAAAACAGGGATCTTTTGAGACGCTTTTTCTAGCTCTTTCTGCTCTTCTACAGAGTATCCTGTTGTTCCAATCACTAAAGGTTTTTGAGTCTGCAGGCACTCTTTTAAAAGAGAGGGGAGTTTAGAGGGGGAAGAAAAGTCAATCACCACATCACTTAAAAGTATGGAAGAGGCTAGCAAAAATAAAGGGCTTTTTTCAAGTAAGGAAGAAACGGCCTTACCCATTTTCCCTTGCGCTCCGCTGATTGATATTGCTACTTTCATAGGGAAATAGTGTAGCATAAGAGGATACGCTTGTGCAACCTTATCAAATAGGGGAGCCTTAAGTAAGAGAGACCCTTTTTCTCTCTAAAAGAGAAGAAAATAGAGTCTTCATAAAAGAGCGCTTGAGTTTTCATCTCTTCTTCAGCTACAATGGAATAGATCTTTTTTCTGGATTGATAGCTCAGTGGATAGAGCACCCGCCTTCTAAGCGGGTGGTCGCAGGTTCGAATCCTGCTCAATCCAATGATTTCCCCTTTACAAGGTGTTCATAATGTTAGGCGATCTTCTTTTGTCCTCTCGCGCATTCCCTCATACTGAATCATGGATTGAGCAGTTTAAAATAGCTCCTTTTATAGAGCTTTCTTCTCATGAAAAATTTACGCGCATTTGCCGTACACTCGTAGAAGCTATTTCCCAAGAGACTTCTCACTCTTTTACCCTCATACCAGTTCTGGATTTCATGACGCGGGTGGTTCAGGAAGGGATTTTACCCTCTTTTCATTTTCTTCAGTTTGAAACATGGCTAAATAAAGAGTCAGGGCTCTCTTTAGAAGAAAATATCAAAATTCGGGGACAAATTGCAGGGAAATGGATCCCAAGAAATCACTATCAAGCGCTCTTTCCTTTAGGAGGGGGTAAAGTTTACAAAGGGCCTCATTTTATTACAGCTCACGCCTCTCCTGATGTAGATACAACAATTGCCTCCTTTTGGGGATGGGTTGATGCTTTTGCAGCGCGCGTGACAGAAGGGGTTCACATTTGGAATGTTCCAGGAAATACCCCTCCTGAACATCTAGAAATCAATCTTCTTTTTAAAGCCGTACTAGGAAATAACCTCTTTTCCCTTCTTTCTAGGAGTGATCAAGCATTAAAGGTGATAGCTCAAGATCTTTTTATTCAAGGTACAGCAAGCTCTTCTGCAGCACTTTTAGAAACAGCTTCTTTAGAAGAGATTCAGGCTGTATTAAGAGAGCATCCTGATGTCACCATTTTGCGGCAAGATGACAACAAAGTCACCGCTTCTTTAGGGGTGATCACGGCTAAAGAGATATCTCACACATCTCTTGGGACGGTTTCTTTAAGAGATTTTTCTAACTATGAAGAGACAAAAGTTCCCTCTTATCTTGAAGTGATCTCTGTCTTAGATCACCATAAATGCCATCTTGTTACAAAAGGGGCAGCTACCATTTCTTTAAGTGACGCGCAGTCGTGTAATGTGCTTGTTGCAGAAAAGAGCCTAACGCTTTCAGATCCTTACGCATTAGGGGGAAGCACTTTACAAGAGGTTCAAGAGCAAATCAAAGAGATAGAAGGGAATTTAAACACCCCTTCTACATTGCGTATTTTTCAAAAGCTCCTTCAAAAACTCTCCATTTTCCAACAAAATACTCCCTATTTTGTTGCCAAAGAGAGAGAGATAATGGAATATCTGCACTACCTTTATGCCATTTTAGATGATACAGATCTCTTATCCAAAGTGACTTATCAAGATGTGATGTGCATTAAAGAGCTTTTAAACCGGCTTAAATCCCTCTCTTTAGGAAGAGAAGTAGAAATTATTCACTTTGATGACATTAAGATAGATGAGCTGTTTGTAAAAAAAGCAGCTGAGCGCATTTTACAAAATAAAGATATGTACTCTCTTTATCAAAAGATTTACGCCTTAAAAGAACAAAATGTAGATGAGCATTTGTTACTTGCTGCTCAAGGGCTGCTGTCTAATCTTTGGAGCGATACGAAAGAGCAAAATGGGTGCTGCCGTATTGGGCAAACAAAGATGTTTGCGAATAATTATGCTCTTTTTTCTAGCAATAGGGATGAGCTTTATCACAAATGGCAAGAAAGAGCCAGTGAAAGTTCTCTAAATAATACTAAGCTAGATCTTCATCTTCAGATGATCAGTACAATTGCAGGGGCAGAAGAAAAGTATAAGGGAGGATCTCAAGGGTATACCCATCTTGATGAGCTATGGATATGGACGACTTCTACTCAAGAGGCTTTTAGTCACTTGAAATTTTTCCTTCAAGGGTTTTTAAGCTCTTCACATGTTGCAAGGCTCTCTCTTCAGGTAGAGTCTTTAGGGAAAGAGTGGGAAACATTTATCCAAAAAGAGTTCCCAGTTATTGATATCTACTCTAGTGAAAAATGCGGGAGGGAAGTAAATCAAGGGATTATACTTAGGTATCCAGCTGCAGCTTTGAATTCACGTAAGGCAGTCATTTCTCCTTACCTTCCCACTCTTACGTAAGATACAACCTTACCTTTGTATTGAAGGTAAGGCTATGTAACTCTTTAAACGGTCTCTTGGGCAGTAGGAGTTTTAGGTTCTTCAATAATTTCTAAAGAAACTCTAATTCCATTTCGGCTAGCAACGGACATTAAAAGTGTGCGAATGGCATTAATGGTTTTTCCTTTCTTTCCAATAATCTTTCCAATATCACTTTTATCAACCGCAAGTTCGATGATCAATGTGTGTGAACTTCCCACTTCATTGATTTTGACTTTATCTGGATTATCGACCAAATTCTTAACAATATATTCGACAAATTCTTTCATAATCGATCCTCAGTGTAAAAAAACCTAAACTCCTAAGATACGAGCGGAAATATTATTTAGCAAGGCATGAGATGAAAAAAACGGAGAAATGGCCATTTATTTTAGAGAGAGGAGGTAAAAGAGCTGTTTTCCTACGGTTTTTGCCCTTTTTTTCTATGGCTATTGTAGGCTTTATAGGATGAAAAAAAGAAAGGACTAAGATCCAATAAGTAAGATATTGATGAGTCCTAAAAGGGAGGGGAAAGAGAGCCTCTTATTCTTACCTAACATGTTATTGTTGAAAATGATTCAGGGAGCTTTAGCGGAAAAAAACGGTATAAAGATTGTATTTAATGGTATGAACGGCTAATTTTTTTTTATCATTTTTTTAGAGGATATTATGACAATACAGCCAAGATCTCCCTATCAAGACAATCTATCTCCAGAGACTTTTGAAAGGTGTTATCAGGAAAGACATAAGAATCATCAAGGGAGTGAGTTTTTGGCAACGCCTTTAATTGATGAACTAGGAAGAGAAGCGATCATTTCTTTGCAAGAGATACAAAATGATCAACCTACTATACAAAGTAGAAGCATCTCCTCTTTAGCTTTAGATGATCCAGAACTCTCTTTTGAACAGATTAAAGATATCTCTCTAGCAGAATGGATTGAGGCTATTCGTCAGAGTCCTCATCAAAGCGTGCTGTATTCCAACACCGTAAGAGGGCTCTTCGAAGAGAAGAGATTTGTTTTAAATTCTACAGTAACTTTAAGCAAAGAAGATCTTCTTGAAAGAGCCATAGAACTTAATCCTCTGAATATTTCTGCAGTGTACTACAGGTTTATCAGTACGACTTCAACACAAGTTTTAGAGACTGACCTCATGTCTCAAAAACAGTATCTTGATGCACAAATGAAAAATACAATGCTTTCTCTTGAGCAAGTATACTGTATCCCTAAAGAATTATGGATCTTAGCAATTCAAGAAAATCCTCAGGAGCCCATGCTTTATCTCCATTTGGCAAGAAGAGTTGAAATGGGGGAAGAGGTTTTACTTCAAGATAACCTTAAGATGACATGGTATGAACTCTATGTAGAGTCCATAAAGCTTCAAGAAGATCATGTTCAGAGTTATCTCTTTCTTGCAAAGAGATTGATAGAATATAAGGAAAAATATTCTTTATTCAATCCAAATGTTTTTTATTTAAATCCTGAGCTTCTTTATTTGAAAGCAATTGAGATCGATCCTCTGCATCCTGACGCTTATCTTGGCCTTACAGATTGTCTCATAAAAGATGCAAAAATAGATGTAAATAATATTTTAATGACGAGTGAAGAGTTGTGTCTTAAAGTCATAAAAGAGCATCCTTGCCATAGTCAAGGGTATAGCCATTTAGCAAAGTTATTAAGAGTAAATCCAGCTCTTTTAGAAAAGTATGGCACCTCTTATTTTAAAGAGCTACTGCTTAAAGCTCTAGAACTCGATTCTCATAATATGAACGCCTACCTCACTCTTTATGAAGGGTGGAATTTGATCACACAAGAAAATACAATTCAGCTATTTGAGGGTCAATATTATCAAAAAGAGGATCTTTTGATTACAGCGATGACTCTTAGTCCTCATCATCAAGATTTAAGATTATTTTATGTAAAAGAGAGTGTATTGAAAGATCCTTGTTTTTTTTCTTTTTTAGAAAAACTCTCTTTAACTCCACTTTCTTCAAAAGGCAAATTATATATTTATCAACAACTTTTAACAGCCGTTTTTTATAAAGAAGAGATAAAAAATCAAGTTTATAAATATGTAAAATATTTAATCGAAGTGATTCGTAAAGAATATCCTATTCATCTAAATAGTACTTTAAAAAATAAAAAATTTTCTCAAGAAGTTGCTGTGGCTTATCAAAAGATAGGAAAAAAGTTTCCTCTTAATCAACAGATAAGAGAAGACTTTTACAAGATATGGAACGCTAAGTTTTGGGCAAAAGCTCTTTGTTTTCATCATGAATCAGGCTTATCTTATGTTCTTATTGCTCAGCAATTGGAAGACTATAACCAAAATATGATGCGGCATTATAGCGATGATCAGAAAGTTTGCTTAATGGGCTTTTTCTATTTAACAGCGATTGATATCAATCCTAATCTTTTAAAAGGGTATTGGGGGCTTTACTGTTTTGCTGATTTTAGGCCCAGTCAATCACGAAAACCTCAGGTGCCTCTAAAAAGCGATATATTCTTTGACGGGCCTCTATTTTGTTCAAAAAAACCGATCCCTCTCATTAATGGATCTTCTTTATCAAAAAATGATCTATGTCAGAGAATATTGATTCTTGCTGGAGAACAAGTAGATTGTAATTCACTTCCTTTTGCCCCTTCTTTAAGAGATCTAAGTGAAATGATTCATCGCTATAAAAGTCAGGAAGTGTCGTATGATACTTTCTTTAAACAAGTAGAGAATAGAAAAATAACACCACTTCATTTAAGTCATCTCTATTTAGAAATGTTAAAGATTGAAGTAGAATTGAAGATCACAGATTCAGAGACCCACAAGCTCTTGATAAATCTAGCTCAAAGCGTGAAACGACTGGGGCCCATCACCTCTTTAGAAGAGACTACTTCACTGCAAATAGATCTGTTTATTCTCTATCCCCAGATGATCGATCCTGTGAGTTCTTTAGAAGAGCTTACAAAGATTTCTGATGAAGTGTGGAAAAAAGCGCTTCACACCTCACCTCGTAATAGTTATTTTTATTGTAATCTTGCAAGGCATCTTTCTTTTTGGACGACTTTAGATCAATATGGAAAACGATCTTCTCTATTTTATTCATATAGTCAAGATCCTTTATGTTTGAATAACCCCCATATACATAGGGATTTCATCTATAACCTCTACTTTAAGAGTTTACAACTTAATCCAGCAAATCAGTGGACCTACTACTATCTTGCTGAAAACTTACCCATGATCTATAGGGGTGAGCAGACGAGGACTTTGATTGAAATGGAATATCTGTACCTTTTGTGTATTCATCTCAATCCAAAGAGATACTTAAATTATTGCGCTCTTTTACAGCTTAATAGAGGAAAAGAGTGTTATGAGCTTTTAGATGGGACGTCTATAACAGAACAAGATCTTTTTATCAAAATATTAAGCTTAAACCTTGAAGATCAAAAAGATGTCTTTCTCTTCATTAAGAAAGCTAATCAAGCATCTTTTGGAAGTTATTTTTACCAAGATGTTTTACAGATAGAATTACCAGAAATCAATAAACTTTCTGAGCAACAAAGAGAGCAATATGTCAGAAAAGGGATACAACATCTTCAGCAAGAATTTCCTGATGCATCTGTGTATTTTAAGCTATCTAGTGAACACTACCCCTACATTCAATATGATATAAAGGAATCAAAATTTTGCTTTCGATGCTATCCCTTAGATTATTTATCAGGAGTGTTTCAGGAGGTTACAGGAAAAACTAGCTATTTTGATTTTAAACAGTTGGCTAAGTGGTTTTATGTCAACAGCTTGTTAACAGATAACCCTTTATTGAGTCTTGAACTGATTAACAAAAGCTTTATCTCTCGCTTATTGAAGCTAAAACTGTATGAAGCTTTATTACAGGCGATTTCAACTATCCCTTTTAATGACGATATTTCTGATTATAAAAGTGGATCTTATAATAAAGATGACTTTAAAGATCCGACCGATAAAATGTTGACCTATAAACTGGCAGCAGATATTGCTTTACAACTACGAAGAGGAGAAAATGTTGCCCATGATCTAGGGGATCAAAAACTTAAGAGTTTTTCAAGATTCTATCCTTCTTTAAAAAACTTTCTTCCTCATCCTGTGACAACAGGATTTTCCTCGAGAATCCAAGATGAATTAAAAAATAAAATTACAGACGAGGTCAATTTCCAGAAAGAAGAATTTAAGCAGTTAAAAGAGAGGGTTGCAAATCCCCATTCACGCTATAGCCGTGGTAATATGCACGCATCTAAGTTATTTGCTTACTATCTTAATGAATATCAAAATGTGTTACCTATTGATGAGACAGCTGCCAAAAAGATCTATAATAATGTGCTCTCTTTTTATCTTAATACTCAGGTCCATTGGCTCTTACCTGATGATGAAATGAAGGCACTCTTCTATACAAAGCTTGCCCAAAGCTTAAATGAGAATGAACATGTTCAAATCATCAAAAATGCATTAGAAGCTATGGAAAATTTAGAGGGGGATAAAGAAGATCAGTTACGCTTTACGCCTCAAATAATTGACCGGTTTCAAGAGCTAGAGGATGATGAAAATAACATTTCTATCCTCAAGAAATACTCAAAAAAGGATCTCTACTTTGAGGCAATTCAATCGGATCCCTCTCTTAAGTATGCCTATTTAGAGATGGAAAAGCTTCTCAAAGAGGCTGTTCAGGTGCAAATGGATGAGTCTCTTTCACAAGAAGAGCTCTCTTCTTTTTTAGTAAAAGAATTAAAAACTTCATTAGCTCTTGAGAAAAGAAAAGAAATGGATTCCTCTGATTATAACATGAGAAATAAATTGATGAGTCATACCGTTTCAAAATTGGATCATATGAAATATTCACGGTCATCTGTCATATACACTTTTGAGACGATCTCTCATTTTTATCTTAAAATGATTGATCTCTATCCCAATCAGCCCTACCCTTACTATTTCTTGGCTCAGCAGTTAAGCGATGAGGAAGAGATTAAACTCATGAATGGAGTGAGGCTAACAACCCATCAGCTCTATAGGAGATCTGTTCAACTCGGTATTGAAGAATCTAGAGCGTATTATAAGGCAGCAATACATTTAAGAGAGAGAGGCGGTGTGGCTCTTTTTGATGAGAAGACGGTGCTTTCAAAACAAGATCTTTTAACGAGCGCTTTTCTCTTAAGTCAAGATTCATATTTTTATCTTAAAGAATGGGTATGGCATTTAGTGAGAGAAGCTTCGAAGACTTAAGCATGAGAAGGTGTTCTTTAAGAAGGGTCTTTTTGATAAGGGAATAAGGCCTTACTAAAAAATAGGGATAGCTTTTTCATTCATCCATCTCAATAACACCCCTAGGATGAAGAGAGCTTTATCTTAAAGATATATGGGCTTTTGCATATAGAGGAAATAGAAAGCGGAGAGAATCATGAAGGCAAGAGAAGAGAGAAGCTCCACTTTATCAGGAGAGCGTCATCTGCTCTTTATAGACCACAAAGAAATAATATGTAACGATCCTTCAATGTTATAAAAGAGCTAAAAGAGGGTGTCATAAATTCCTAAGATATGAGTGGAAATAGGATTTAGCAAGGCATGAGACAAAAAAACCACAGAAAATAGCATTTATTTTCAATAGAGAGGAAAAAGAGCTGTTTTCCCTTGGGTTTTTTGCCCTTTTTCTATCTAGCTACAGCGGCTTTATGAAGCGAGATCAAGGTAAGATCTATCAAAAATTAGATAGAATGAGCACCTACAAATTCTCTGATATACTCATGAATGGATAAAAAATAATACTCATCAACAAACACCTATTTTTTATTTCATCCTTCCTAAAAAAAGTGCCCTATGAAACAATTGGCTCATAATAACCATGGAGGAGTGTTATGCATATTTCTTCAGTTCAATCTAGAGTTTCTAATCCTTCTCATCTTCTACAAGAAGGAAATCCAAGAGAAGAGTACCACACACTTTTAGGACAAGAGCTTCATCAATTAACAAGTGCCGTGGATCTTCCTCAGTTTATTGTGATTAGGGGGGATGTTAACATTCACACCTCTAATTTGGAGGCTTTCACTCTTTTACGATCAAAAGATGTGACAATAGAAGGGTCTCTTAAATGTTATCAAATGCCTCTCATAGAGCTTCCAGACTATTTAACGGTAGAAGGAGATGTTAATTTCTCTTCTTGTAAAGCTTTGAGTGTGTTACCTAAAAGACTAACAGTTAAAGGGTCTTTAAACCTTTATGATTGTAAACATATCACGCAGCTTTCAGAGAACTTAAGTGTAGAAAGAGATTGTAATCTCTCTCATTGTGAGTCTCTAACGACTTTATCTACAGAGGTAAAAGTCGGGGGGTATTTTAACATCTCTTATTGTAAAAATCTCATAGAGCTTCCAGAGAACTTAAGTGTAGAAAAAGATTTTAATGTCTCTTACTGTAACTCTTTAACGGCTCTACCTCAAATGCCATATGTAAGAGGACGGTTTAACTTTTCTTCTTGTCAACATCTTCCTCAGCCTACTGTCGGTATAAAAATAGAAGGAAAACCTCTAGCTTTCTCAGGGTGTAACTTTCACTACAATGCTTAAGAGGGTTAAAAAATATAACTTGTAATAGTTGATAGAAGGGCATTTTTTTCATATGAATGTGTATGCTTCATAAGATAAAAAACAGATTAAAATCAGAGGGTAGCTCTACTCTCTGATTAGTCGTAGAAGAGTTTTTTCATTTTCATATAACACGGTATTTTTAAGGAAGATTGAAGGAGTTATAACCAAAAAATCACTATTTAGGTTGTATTTAATGATTATTAAGCCTAATCTTCATTAAAATTTTTAGGATATGTTATGACAATAAGGCCAAGATCCCCTCAGGAAGAGATTTCTTCATCAGATACTTTTGAGAGCTCTTATAAGAAAGTACGGGAAGATCATTCAAGTAGTCATCATGAATTGATGTCTACCATTACCCAAGTAGGGCAGCAGGCCATCACATCATTACAAGAAAGCGAAAACCCTTCCTCTTTAGAGGATCACGTAGTCTCTTCTTTAGCTTTAGATGATCCTACGCTCTCTCTTGAACAGATTAAAACAATACCCTTATCTGAATGGATTAAAGCAATTCATAAGAGCCCAGATCAAAGCACACTCTATTCTAATACAGCAAGAAGGCTCTTAGAAGAAACACATGTGCTGCTTAGTTCTACAGAAATTCTTAGTAAGGAAGATCTATTAGAAAGAGCCATAACGCTTGATCCTTTTAATATTTCTGCTGTCTACCACGCATTGATGCATAAAGATTTATCACAAAGTTTAGAAACAGATGGTGTTTTGCAAAAACAGTATATTGATGCGCAAATGAAAAATCCGTATCTTTCTCTTGAGAAAGTGTACGCTATCCCGAAAGAGCTATGGATCTTAGCGATTCAAGAACATCCTCAGGAGCCTATACTCTATCTGCATTTGGCAAGAAGAGTTGAAATAGGGGAAGAGGTTTTATTGAAAGATCACCGAAAGATGACATGGCATGAACTTTATGTCGAATCTATAAGACTTAAAGAAGATGATGTTAAGGGTTATATCTTTCTTGCAAAAAGACTTTTGTATTATAGAGAAAAATATTTTTTATCTAATGCAGATCTACTGTATTTAAATCCTCAGCTTCTTTATTTAAAAGCACTAGAGATGGATCCTTTACATCTTGATGCTTATCTTGGCCTTGCAGGGGATCTCAGCAATGATCAAACAATCTCTCTCAATCACCATTTGATGACGGGAGAGGATTTATGCCTTAAAGTGATGAAAGAGAGTCCTAACTATAGTCAAGGTTATAGCTCTTTAGCCAAGCTATTAAGTAATAATACTACTCTTTTAGAAAAATATGGTGCCCCCTATTTTAAAGAGCTGCTTTTGAAAGCTCTAGAACTAGACCCTTGTAATATTCAAGCTTATATCACTCTTTATGAAGGGTGGAATCTTGTCGCAGAGGAAAATGCCACTTTGCTATTTGCGGGAAAGCGTTATCAAAAAGAAGATCTTTTAATTAAAGCCATAACTTTAAGTCCTCATGATCTTGAGTTAAATATCCTTTATAAAAAAGAGAGTTTACTCAAAGACCCGGGCTTTTTGTCTTTTTTAGAAAAACTCTCTTTAGCACCTCTGTCTTCAAAAGGTAAATTATTGATTTATGAGCAGCTTTTAACAGCTGTTTTTTATCAAGAGGGGATGAAAAATCAAGCTTACGAATATATTAAAGCTTTAATTGCAGTCATACGTAAAGAACCTATAAGTCATCTTCATCCTATCTTACCAAGTAAAAATCTTCATCAAGTAGCGAAATTTGCTTGTGACCAAGTGAGGCAAATATGGCATATTCCTCAATCTGATTCTATCATCATGAAAGGGTTTAGTCATGCATGGAGTGCAAGACTATGGGCAAAATCTCTTTGTTTTGAGCATAAAGGAGGCTTAGCTTATGTTCGTCTTGCTCAAATGTTAAGTAGAGGCCGGCTAGATTTTATGGCGCATTATGAGTCTCATGAGAAATTGAAAATAAGACCTCTACTCTATTTAACAGCAATTGACATCAACCCAGAGCTTTTAGCAGGGTATTGGAGTCTTTACGTTTTTTTAAGATTGAAGCCGAGTGAAGTTCATCAATCTAGTCAACAGCGGCAGTTAGCACTTCATCAATTATTCAATAAACACTCTCAAGTATCTCCTAAAAAATTAATAAAACCTGTTAATCAACCCATCGCATTAACTATACCGCTTATTAATGGAGAAGTGTTATCAAAAAGTGGTCTATGTAAGAAAATATTAACTCTTGCCGGGGATCAAATAGATGACAATCTAGCTTTTTCAACCCCTGGTTTAGAAAAACTGACTTTAAGAGACTTAATTGAAATGATTCATCACTACGCAAGTGAAGAAATATCATATGATTTTTTCTTTAAAGAGCTGGAGAAGAGAAAAATCGCCCCTCTTAATTTAACGCATTGTTATCTAAAGTGTTTAAGGGTTGAACTTAAAATAGGTATCACAGACTTAGAGACCCGTAAATTCTTGATCCGGCTTACGCAAAGTCTTAAGCGGCTAGAGCCTATTTTCCATTTAGAAGAGACTGCTATAGCACAAACGGAATTATTTACCCTTTATCCTCAGATGATTCATCCTTTGAGTTCGTTAGAAGAGCTTACAACCATTTCTGATGAAGTATGGAAAGAAGCGCTTGAAACTTCACCTTGTAATAGCTATTTTTATTGTAATCTTGCAAGGCATCTTTCTGCTTGGATGAGTTGGGATCAATATCATAAACACTCTTCTCTTTTTCATTCGTGTGATAAGAATCCTTTTAATTCAAAAGCCAAGCATCTTCATATAGAATTCATCTATGGTCTCTACTTTAAGAGTTTACAGCTAAATCCTCTCAATGCATGGACATATCACTATCTGGCTGAAAACCTATTCATGCTCAATAGATATGAGCCGTCTTATGCTCATATCCAAATGGAATATCTCTATCTTTTGAGTATTTATTTAAGTCCAAAGAAAGATGCGCATTATCTTGCTCTTTTAGAGCTTAGCCATGGAAAAGAGCGTTATGAGTTCTTAGATGGCACGTCTATGACAGAACAAGACCTTTTTATCAAAGTATTAAGGTTGAATATTCCAGATCAAGGGGACTTCTCTTTAATCATTAAGAAAGATGGGGAGGAGTTACTTGAAAGGTGTTTTTATCAAGATCGTTTTAAAGTAGAATCTCAAAAAATCCCTGAACTTTCTGAGCCGCAAATAGAACAATATATTAGAGAAAGTATACAACATATTCAAAAAGAATTTTCTCATGCGGCCGTGTATTTTAAGCACTCTAGTGAGCAGTATCCCTATATTCAGTATGATACAAAGACATCAAAATTTTGCCTTAGCCACTACCCTTTAGATTATTTATCAGGAACCTTTCAGCAAATTACAGGAAAAACGACCTATTTTGATGAGAAACACCTGTCTAGGTGGTTTCATATGAATAGCTTGCTACTAGATAACCCTTTATTTGGTCTTGAACTCATTGAAAAAAGTACTATAACACGTTCTATTAAATTAAAGATCTACCAAGCTTTAGTAGACTCTATTGTAGAGTGTTCATTTGAAGATAATATTTCTGATAGTCGTACTCTGGACACATTTCAAGAGGACTATCATGAAGATGAGAGAGGCAAATTGTATATGTGTAAACTAGTAGCTGACATTGCTTTAAAAATCAGAAGAGGTGAGATTATTCATTGCGATGATAGTCAGTCTAAAATAAAAATGCATGTTACACATTATCCTTCTTTGAAATCAATGCTTACGCCTTCTGCTGCAAGGGGATTTTTCTTCAAAACTCAAAGTTATTTTGAGAGTCACCTGATAAATCCGATAGAGGACGATGAGGAATTCAAGAAAGACGAGTTTGAAGACTTAAAAACATTCCTAGAAACATTTGAGACATCCTACAACCAAGAGAAGATGTATGGTTTTATTCCACTTGCAATCTCTATCAATGAGTATCTTATTTCATTAGAAAAACAAGAATTATTGACTAACGGGATACCTATTAGAGAACTCTATATGAAACTCTTCTCTTTTTATCACAATAACCCAAGTAACTGGCTCTTTCCTGATCACATAACAAAAGCACTTTTTTATCCTCAAATCGCTAACTGCTTAAATGAGCATGAACGGATTCAGCTCACTTGCCAAGATAGAGAAGAAATGGAAGAGGATGAAGAAGAAATGAAAGAAGAGCAAGAAAATCAACTGCACTTCACATCTCAAATCATTAGCTTGTCCCAAGAACAAAAGGATACAGAAGAGCCTTTAAGCAAGGTCAATATTTTATCCAAACAAGATCTCTATTTTAAGGCAATAGAGGCAGATCCTTCTCTTAAATTTGCTTATCAAGAAATGGAAAAGCTTCTTACAGAGCCTATTCAGGTACGCATGGATGTTATGCCTTCAAAAGAAGAGCTTTCTTATGCTTTAGAAAAAGAACTAAAAGTCTTTGCCCATCATAGTCAAAATGCTTCTTCAAGTTCACAAGAAGTCATGACGACTAAAACAATGAAACCGATTGTTGCAAAACTGAACCAGATAAAAAATTCACGGATATCTGTGATGCACACCTTCACCTCTATTTTGGATTTTTACCTGAAAATGATTGATCTACACCCTAATCAACCCTATCCTTACTACTTTCTCGCAGAGCAGCTTCGTGATGGGGAAGAGATGACGCTTATGAACAAAGTTACATTAACAACCCATCAACTGTATGTGAGATCTGTTCAGCTGAGTATTGAAGAGCCAAGAGCGTATTATAAGGTGGCAACTGGCTTAAGAGAAAGAGGAGGTGTTTCTCTTTTTGATAAAAAGACAGTCCTTTCAAAACTGGATCTTTTAATATCTGCTTTTTTCTTAAAGGAAGATTCTTATTTTTATCTTAAAGAGCTCGTATGGAATTTAGTTAAAGCCTCTCAAGAGAAAAAAATAATAAGAGAGCTCAAAACACTAGAAAAGGTACTTTAAGAGAAGGTTTTGATCAGGGAAAAGCTTGATTCAAAAACTTTAAGGATGGCTTTTCCCTATCTCTTAATAAAGCCCTTAAGAGGAAGAGAGCTTGATCTTAGGGTGTGTAAACTTTCGCATACGGAGGAAGTATACGGCAGAAGGTATCATGAGAGAAAGAGAGGAGAGAAGCCACACTTTATCAGGAGGGCATAATCCGCTTTCAATGGACCACACAAAGAAGTAATAGACAGCAATCCATGAAAATAAAATATTATAAAATAGTTGAAAGAGGGTGTCGTAAAACGCAGTTAATAGGTTGTGAGCTAGCGAATTTAAGCTTTGAGCGATGAAGAAGAAGAGGCTAAAGAAACAGCAGCTACGAAGTAATTTGAGTGTCTCTAAAGAAAGAGATTGAGGGAACATGAAGTGAATCAAGGGATCTGCAAAAATATAGAACGGAATACAAAGAGCTAGCGTGCAAAGTAGTGTAAATAATATCACTGTTTTTTGAAATTTCGTAATGAGCTCCTTTTGTTTAAGCGCGGCAATGTAGGCTCCAATTGAAATAATGGCTTGACTCATACCATCTACAATAAACAGGAAGAAAAAATGAATGCTCTCTCCAAAAGAATAAGCTAGTAGATAATCTCCTCCTTTTAAAGATAAAAAACGTATGACAGAGGCCCACTGAAATAACAAGACAATACGGCTGAGTGATCTTGGCACTCCAATTCGAAGACACTCCCATAGTAAAGAAGGTCTTAGTTGATAGTCATTTGTTTGATAAAGAAGTTGATTTTTTTTGCTTAAGAAATTTTTTAGTAGGAGGGTGCAGAGTAGAAGCTGACTTGTGATTTTTGCAAGGGCAGCTCCTTGAAGTCCAAGAGGGGGAAAGAGCCCTGAAATCCCAAAGATCAAAAGAGGATCGAGTATAAAGAAGATGAAGTGGGACAAAAAGGTAAGGGAGAGAAGGTTTTTAACTTCACCTTTTCCAATATAAAAAGCAGAAAGAGCAGCTGTTAAAGGCATGAGAAAATTAAGAGGCAGTAAGGTGTAAAAGTAAGGAACCGTGAGCCCTTGAAGAGGAGAGCTAGATAAAAAATAAGATATGCCTAGCGGGATGAGAGCTAGCGATAAAATGGATGTGATAAGAGAGAGCCAGATCATCTGCCACACGCAAGCTCCAATTTTATGAAGAGTGTTATTTGCTTTATATTGCGCAATGAATGCTTGAGTGATCGATATGACTCTAAGTAAAGGGAGCTGAAAGAGAGCGCAAAGAGAGAGGGTGCAAGAGTTTGCTTCTAAAGCTTCAATAGAATACCTTGATAAACACAGCCGATCTCCAAACTTAATTAAGCTCTCTGAAAGAGCAAGGAGAATGAGGGGCATTGCAATCAGAATGAACTCTTGCAAGCTTCCTACTGGATAAGCGGTGAGGGTAGATGTATTTTGACTTTTTGACACAATAAACAAAGTGTATAACTTTTTTAGAAAGAAAAAAACCCTTCTTTTACAAGAAGGGTTTTTTGAGAAAAGAGTGATTTACTCTTTATCCTCATCGAGGATTTCAACTTCAGCATCTTGAACATCAGGCTGCCCTTGAGGAGCTGCTTGATCCATAGGACCTGCTGCTTGCATCGCTTCTCCAATTTTTTGCATCGCAGTATTAAGGTTTTGAGACGCCTCTTTAATGAGGGTATTATCATTTGTCTCAAGCGCTTTTTTAATCAAATCGATGTGTTTTTGAATATCAGATGCAACATTTTCAGGAAGCTTATCTTTATAGTCTGTAAGCGCTTTTTCTGCTCTAAACGCTAAAGAATCGGCTTCGTTACGCACTTCCACTTCTTCTTTCCGTTTTTTATCTTCTTCAGCATTATCCTCAGCATCTTTAAGCATTTTTTGGATTTCTGCTTCTGAAAGACCAGACTTTGCTTCAATCCGGATTTTTTGTTCTTTTCCTGATTGGCTATCTTTTGCAGACACATGCAATATGCCGTCTGCATCAATATCAAAGCTTACCTCAATTTGAGGAGTGCCTCTTGGTGCTGGAGGGATATCAGAGAGATCAAATCGTCCAATCTCTTTGTTATCTCTTGCCATTTTACGCTCTCCTTGAAGAACGACAATAGTCACTGCTGGCTGGTTGTCAGCAGCTGTTGAGAACACTTGCTTTTTCTGAGTTGGAATGGTTGTGTTTCGCTCCACAATCGGCGTAAATACACCTCCCATTGTTTCAATACCAAGAGTGAGGGGAATCACATCCAAAAGAAGGATGTCTTTCACATCACCTGTTAAGACAGCCCCTTGAATTGCAGCCCCGATTGCGACCACTTCATCAGGGTTGACACCTTTATGCGGCTCTCTTCCAAAGATCTCTTTTACTTTTTTCTCAACAGCCGGCATTCTTGTCATTCCGCCTACTAAGATCACTTCTCCAATCTCTTCTTTAGAAAGTCCTGAGTCTTTAATCGCTTTAAGGCAAGGCTCAACCGTTCTTTCGACGAGATTGTGTGCAAGAGATTCAAATTTTGCACGGGAAAGCGTGAGGGCTAAGTGTTTAGGTCCTGTTGCATCAACGGTGATAAACGGCTGATTGATATCTGTTGTTTGGGTTCCAGACAGTTCAATCTTAGCTTTTTCAGCAGCGTCTCTTAAACGTTGAAGCGCCATCTTATCTTTACTTAAGTCGATGCCGTTTTCTTTTTTGAACTCATCTAACATCCAGTGTAAAATCACGTTGTCAAAGTCGTCTCCGCCAAGGTGAGTATCTCCGTTTGTAGCAAGCACTTCAAAAACACCGTCTCCAAGCTCTAGAATCGAGACGTCAAATGTTCCGCCGCCAAGGTCAAACACCGCAATTTTTTTATCGTGCGATTTATCAAATCCGTAAGCTAGCGCTGCAGCTGTTGGCTCTGGAATGATCCGTTTAACATCAAGTCCTGCAATTCTTCCTGCATCTTTTGTCGATTGTCTCTGAGAGTCGTTAAAGTAAGCTGGGACTGTAATCACAGCTTCTGTAATTTTTTCTCCTAAATACGCCTCTGCTGTTTCTTTCATTTTTAAAAGAACTTGCGCGCCAATTTCTTCTGGAGTCATGAGTTTTCCGTCGATCTCAATCACAGCGTCGCCGTTTGTGTTTTCTGTGACTTTATAAGGAACGGTTTTGATTTCCCCTTGAACTTCTTTAAATTTTCGTCCAATGAACCGTTTTGCAGAGGAAATGGTTTTCTCAGGGTTCATCACAGCTTGACGCTTGGCTGGAACTCCGACGAGTCTTTCACTTCCTTTAAAGCCAACGATTGAAGGAGTTGTTCTTCCTCCTTCTGCGTTAGCGATCACAACAGGAGATCCTCCTTCCATGATGGAAACGCAAGAATTGGTGGTTCCAAGGTCAATACCGATAATTCTACTTTTTTTAGTTGTCATGATTATTCTCCTCTTCTGTTTTCTTTTTCTTTGCAACTTTCACACGGGCCACACGGATGATGCGGTCTCCAGATTTGTACCCTTTAAGGAACTCTTTTAAAATGGTTCCTTCAGGGGCAGTGTCTGTTTCTTCAGATTCCACAGCTTCATGCTTTAAAGGGTTAAATAACTCTCCCTCTGAAGTAAAGGCTGTAATGCCGTGTGAAGTTAATACTTCTTTAAATTGATTTAAAATCATCTCAAATCCAATTGCCCAGTTTTTCACTTCTCCTTGCATTTGCGAAGCAAAGCCTAAAGCGTTTTCCAGTTGGTCAATAGGAACTAAAATGTCTGTTAAAACGTGATCAATTGCAAACCGCATCATGTCTTGCTTCTCTTTTTGCAATCGTCGTTTCGTATTTTCTGAATCGGCTAAGACTCGTAAATATTTATCTTTGTAATCGATCATAGCTTCTTGTTCAGCTTTGATTTGATCAAGGGTAAGAGATTCAGCCTCAGGAGCTGGCGGCTTCAGTTCTTCTTCATCTGTATCATGCATTTTTATTCTCCAAAAGTAAGCAAATCGGGTGAGGGTTACCTTCTGGCTGTCTAAAAGAGATTCTAAATTTATACAGGCTCTTTGTTAAAGAGAGTGAAATCGAATCTGCAGTTGCCAAAAGGGTTCCAAACAGTTTACGGTAAGGGATGCGGTGAGGCCCTAAGATGGCAATGGCCCCCACAACTGTTTGATTAATACGGTAAGGGACAGCAATCGCTGAGCACCCTTTCAAAGTGCCGCCAATCCAGCAGCTTAAATTTCCACTTTTACAACACTCTTGTAAAAGAGATTGCAAAGCGGCTTTATTTTCAAAAAGGCCAAGTCCCTCTGCTAAAGCGGTTGCATCATTAAAGTCAGCAAAGGAAAGAAGTCTTGAAAACCCTGTTTTCGTGATTTCTGGGGTGTTATTATGTGTAGATCCCACCAGATGCCTTAAAATCATCTCGTTATAAAACCTGTTTCCAATCACTTCTTCTTCTGCAGAAAGAGTGGGTTTATCCATCCCTTTAAACTTATAATGAAAAAATCTCTCCAATCTCTTGAGTGTAAAATTACTCAGTTTTTTCTCAAGGTAAAGAATCTCTGTGTGAACAAGGCCAAAATCGGTAATCAGCACACATAAACACCTGTGAGAGTCAATGAGGACAAGCTTGATATCCATCACAAAGTCTTGATCAAACCTAGGAGAGGAGAGAAAAACGGCGCATCCAGCGATTTCAGAAACGATCTCTGCCGCTTGCTGAAGGTAGCTAGCTAGCTCTCTTGTTTCTTTAACAAGAGATTTTTTAATGATTTTCAGCTCTTTTTCATCAAGTGTGGGGGACTTAAGATACATCTCAGCATAGAGTTGATACGCAAGGGACGTGGGAATTCTTCCGCCGGATGAATGCTGCTGCTTTAAGAGCCCTTCAGCTTCAAGCTTAGAAAAGTAATTACGAATGGTAGCAGAGCTTAGCGAGCTAAACCCATTTTCTCGTAACGTGTTAGAGCCGACCGGTTTTCCTGTCTCTAAATAGAGCTCAATGAGTCCAATGAGAACAAACCGCTCTCGTTGATCTTTCGGGGGTTTTCTGGGGGCTAAACTCTTCATGCTCCTCATTATAAGAGGAGAGGTAGCTAAAAATCAAGCATTTTTAGCACTCACTATCTTTGAATGCTAAAAATGATGATTAATAACTCATAATCAATGAGATAAGATGTTTTCGTCTTGAAGGATAAGAGGGAGAACATCGAGGACGGAAGGGGCCCAGGTGACCCCTTTACGGTACACAAGGCGCTGGGCAATAAAAGCTGCGATAATAGATTTTTGATGCAGGATAGGAACGCGTGTTAAGAGTTCTTTTTCATAGTTATTTCTTAAGAAAGGAAGGGCGTAGTTCATGAGACTTCTTGTAAAAAGATCTTGTTTTTCTTGAGATAAAGTGATCTGTTCTAAATAGGCAAAGAGTTCATCTGTATAGTGATTAATCTTTTCTGAGATCTCTTCTGAGAGCTGAGTGAGAGAGCTTGTCTTTTCTTGTTTAAAGGCTCTTAAGAGCGCTTGAATTTCATCATACGATCTTGATTGAATCACAGATAAAATTTCTTTAGCTAAAATATCTTTTGCGTTAATAAACGCCTCTTCAGAAAGAACAAGGCCTCCAAGCACTTCAAAAGAGGAGCAGATGACCCCTCCTTTATTTGCAGAGCTATCTTTCACAATGAGTACGCCTTTTTCCTCAAGCAGACTTCTTGCTTCTTGAGAGAGGTAAAGGTTTCCCCCTTCGATAATTGCCTTAGAGGTCGGGCGCCCTTCTTGATCTAGAAAATCTTGATAGTTATTTGCATGAAGCGTTTTGGGTCTTCCTCCTCCAGGAATAAAGATATCAGCTTTTACTTGATGAATGTGAGTTCTTAAAAGGTGATGACAAGCATCAGAAGAGATAGGAGAGTATGTGACTTTTCCCCCTTCTTTTTTGATCATCATGGCCTCTTGCCTTAAGGGACTTCCCGAAGCCACTTTGAGTAAAAAACCTCCTTCATGAAGAAGCTCAGGAGGGTAGTAGCTAACCGGCTTTCCCTCTTCAAAGAGTGTATTGACGGCATTTAAATGGAGCCCTTCAGGATCAAAGATAGCCCCTGATATATCAAGCGTTGCAAGAAGACGTGCCGTATGCGGGTAGTATTTAAAGAGGTTATGCATTTGATTACCTGCCACATCTCCATCTGGCCCTCCTGTCATTTTCACGGTGAAGATATCTTGAGAGGGGTTAATGCCCATGAATTTTAAAACCTCTTCCATGTAAACATGAATGCCAGATGAGGTGACGCCGTACTGTTTATGATTAATACCAGCTCCTGGCTTACTTGACATAAAGCAAATACCTGGTTTGTAGTGATACCTTTTGGCGTAGTTTGCAATCCATGTGATCATCGTGTTATGCATGTTTTCATCTGGACCTAAATAGATGTATTCAGGTTTTTGATAGTAATCAATGAGGTGTTTAGCTCTTAATATGCCTGTATCATCACAGTTTAAAAGCGTGATAAAGCTCTCGGTATAAGCGCGCTGTGATTCATAGAGATGCTCTTGTTTTTGCTGTTCATAAAAAAGTGTGGCTTTTGTTTCAATATCTTCTGAAGAAACTCCTTGTTCTTTTAAAAAGGCGCGGTATCTAAGGCACCGCTCTTCTAAATCAGAGGAGGGCTCTAATAAAATCACCCCTTTTGCGCCCCCTTCAGGGATATCTTTATTTTTCTTTTGCTGCGTGAGAGCAAGGTTATAACACTCTGTAAAAAGCGTATTACGGTCGGTGAGGTAAGCCTCTTTTTGTTGCGGGCATACCGTTCTTAAGCCGCCTCTTGCAAGATCGCGAAAGCGGATATGAAATCCGGTAAAATGGAGCCCCTTCATAAAGAAAACGGCAAAGGGGAGCTCAGGGAATTTTTCTTTTAAGTTAATGGGGGCATTTTCTAAATAGAGAGGATCCATCCGGAAGGAAAACGCAGTTTTATTCCGGCGGTAGACATTGGTTTTGAGAAGATGGAAGATGAAATTAATCCCTTGGCTTAAGATCACTTTTCTTCGTTTGTCATTCATCTCTTGCCCTGTATCAATGTGATCAATGAGCCTAATGCACTCTTTAAGCGTCTCTAACGCTTGATTAAGGTTTGCTTTTTCAGGATGAAACTTCTCTTCAAACGCTTGCATAAGTTTAACTGTGATATCCATATGGCGGCAAAACGCCTCTTCAATCAAGGAAAAAGTGTAGAGATGAGGGTCAACATGCACAAGGAGCTGATGAATGAAATCACACACGGCTTTTAAGACATTCCCTAATGTTTGACTTAACCGTTTGGATTCTACAAACACTCTATCTAAAAGTTCTTGATGAGGAAAATATTTCACCATCACAAGATCTTGTAATAGGTGAGAAAGAGTCCTCTCAAAATCCTCTTCTTTTAAAGCTTGAAGCGTGAGAGACATGACAAGTGTGTTATCTTTTTCATACGGCGTCATATGAGTAGCTGACAAATTTTTTAAAGAAAATCCGTGGTGATGAATCACTTTAGCAATTTGAAAGAGAAAATCTTGCTGAGGGACATTCTTCCAGGCCAGCGTGATGGATAGAGTTTGATGACTGTTTAAAGCAGTTGAAAGTGGGTATCTCACCTCTAGTTGGCAAGGATCTTTGGCTTGAGACCGAATGAAAACATCGATTGCTAATAAGAGCTTCTCTTCAGAAAGAGACCGTATAAATCTTGATCCCATCAATTGCAAAACTGTGTTTAATTCTTCTTTGGTCATTAAGGGAGTTTTTTTCTGCACCTTGACTAGAAGGGGATCTAACATTAGAGATAGAGGCTCTAGTTGTAATTCTTCTTGGATGAAGTGAATGAGGGTGATCCGTAACCCTACAGTGACATCAGCAAAAGGGGGAGGGATATCTGAGAGAAAGGTTTTATAATCTTGAATCGTGCTCATTTTAAACCTGGCTAAAATCTGCATGTCTGCATCTTCTTTATCTAGTGAGAGGACAACGGTTTGATGATTAAAGGTCATTAAGGAGAAAAACCCTTGCACATCAAAGACGGCAAGGTTGTGGGTCATGATTCTTAATGTCTGCTCATCCATCTCTTGAAATAAAGAAGCGGGAAGATGCATTTGCATCCATGCATACATGGTTTCAAAGCTTGTAGCTTCTTGAGAGAGAGCGTGAGTTAAAAACTCTTTTCTTTCTATTGTCATGACCTTGCCTTATCTTCTAATGATTTAAGAAAAAGAGATCTTGATCTATCTCAAAAGAAGGTCATGCAACGTGTTCAATGAACACTTTTGATGTTTTTTTTAGTTTAACGGGTTTTTTCTTTTGAAATGATCAAATCAGTTAAACTTATTTTTACTATAAATTTTATTTTTTTAAAAGACGTAAACTATTTAATCCCACTAAAACAGTGCCGCCTTCATGAAGAATAACAGCTAGCCAAAGAGGAATGAACCCTAAGAGAGAAGGGGTTGTAGCAAGAAGAATCACGCTAAGCGCCAGCGTAATATTTTGCATTAAGATCCGTCTTGTTGACTTTGCTTTTTGGATTAGCCAAGGTAAAAGAGAGAGATCATCATGCATCAAAATGACATCAGAGGCTTCAATAGCTGCCATGCTGCCAGCTTTTCCCATGGAAATGCCAACAGTTGCTCTTGCAATGGAGGGAGCGTCATTAATCCCATCTCCTACCATAATGAGCTGATGGCTTTGAGATAACTCGGTAATCTTTTGGAGTTTATCTTCTGGTCTTAAATCAGAAAAGATGACATCTAAGCCAGCCATCTCTCCAACGGGGTTAGCATTGACAGCGTGATCTCCTGTTAACATGAGGGTCTTCATCGATGAGCTTTTCATAAAAGAGATCATATCTTTTGCATGCTCTCTCATTTGATCTTGAAAAGTAAACAAGATGACAGATTCTTCCATCCACAGGTATGCTGAGACTTGAATGGACTCAGGAAGGGTGAAAGTTTTTCCTAGTTTTTGCTGGATAAAATCTCTATGCCCAATCAACACAGGGCTGCCTTGGTATGTCCCTTGTAGCCCAAGACCAGGTATAGCTTTAAAATCTTCAATAGACTCAAGAGAGAGCTCTTTTTCTTTAGCAAGTCTTGATATCGCCTTAGCAATCGGGTGCACAGCATTTCTCTCAAGAGAGGCTCCTACTTGAAGCGCTTTGTTAGAGTTCATGAGAGGGCCATACAAATGCGTACACCCTGTACAGATGAGATCTCCTGTTGTCAGAGTCCCTGTCTTATCAAAAGCGATCATGTTACAGGTGGTGAGCGTATCAAGTATAATGCCGCCTTTAGGAAGGACTCCTTTTTTTGCGCAGCTGCTCAGCGCGCTTAAGTAAGCTGTTGGAGTCGCTAAAATGAGAGCGCAAGGAGAGGCTGCAATAAGAAAGGCAAGAGCTCTATAAAGAGATCCTTCACTTCCTAAAAAGGGGATACGTAAAAGATAGGGGAGTGTGAGAGCAAAAAGAAGAGACAAAATCATAATCGAAGAGGCGTAGAGCTCACTGAATGTATCAAAAAACTGCTGCGCTTTGGGTTTAGAGTCAGCAGCTTCTGTCATGAGCTGAATAATGCGGCTTAGTGTAGAATCTCCTGAACTTCTTGTTACTTGAATGGTAAGAGAGCCATCTAGATTATGCGTTCCTGCTGCCACCTCATCAGAGACATCTTTTGCAATCGGGGCGCTCTCTCCTGTTAAATGCACCATATTCACATACGATCTTCCGTTTAATATCACCCCATCTAAAGGGATAATTTCTCCTGCTTTCACAAGAATGTGGGTGCCAGGGGTGATATCCCGGATCGATTTTTCAATCAAATGCCCTTTTTCTCCAATCACAAAAGCGCATCTAGGAGAGAGTTTATGCAGATGGTGTACACTGCTCTTGGTTTTCGTCTCGACAAGCTCTTCTAAAGCGCTAGAGAGCTCAAATAAAACAAGGAGAAGCGCCCCTTCAAAAGGGCTTCCAATCACCACAGAGAGAAGCGCTGCAAGCGTCATGAGCACATCAATGTTCACAGTTTTTCTAGATAACTCTTGAAGAGCATGGATAAGAGCTGGCGTCCCTACGATAAAAAATACAACCGAGAGCGCTAAGTAAGCCATTGTGAGATGGATAAAATAACAAAGATAAGCCAAAAGAAGGCATCCAGCGGCTAGAAGAGACGCTTTTAAAGAGAGGTTAACTGCCCACTTTCTTGCATGAGGAGTGAGGAAAGGGGATATGCTTTCTTTTTCATTCGAGGCAAAAAATTCATCAAAATTTTCATACCGACTCATACTATTCCTCTGAGTAAAACCGTGATCACAAAAAGAAACGTGGTGAGAGAGAGGTTCCACACAACAGCTTCTAACGCATTATTTTTCTCTTTAACCGCCATGCCATAAGAAGAGAGGCCCATGATGAGAAGCGTTACAGGAATGAAACCCGGGGTATAAAAGAAAAAAGCCATCAGCATCACAAAAGAAGAGATAAAAACACCGATAGAGGCGCCTAAACTTTGCTCTAAAGGGTGAGGATGGATCTCTAATGAAAGTCCTAGTTCCTCTTCTAGCATGATCTCTAATAAACGGTTATCATCAGAAGAGAGCACGGTGATGACATCATCAAGCAGCTCTCCAGATAACCCTTTAGCTGCATATAACGCTTTAAGCTCACTCTCTTCTTCTTTTCTGTTTTTTAAAATCTCACTCCGCTCTTCTTTCATCAAACGGTGCAGTCTTTCAAGTCTTGCCCATCCTAAAAGAGCAGATCTTCCAGCTTTCCAAATCAGAAAGCTTAAGAAAATTTTGCTCAGTATTCCTAGCGAAAGAGCTGGGATAAGAAGGAAGATGGCGCCGCCAAGTAAGGCTGTCTCTCTTGCAGCATCAAATCCTGCAGCATAAGGCCCTGGCATCTCTAATCCATGCGTCTCTAGGGAAGCTACATACCCTTTTGCTCTTGCCTCTTTTAAATGCTCAAGGATAGATTTATCTTTAAAGTGAGAGGGTGTCATGTATGAATCCAATGTTGTAAAAGCTGACACATGAAGGCGTGATCTTTTAAGGCAATCACTTCACGGGTGGAATGCATGGAGAGTAAAGGAATACCGATATCAACGGTTGATATGCCCATTTGCGCTCCAAAAATGGGGCCAATGGTGCTTCCTCCTGGCATGTCAGATCTTGCGGTGTAATGTTGATAAGAAACATTGAGTTTTTGGCAGCTTAAGAGAAGAGAAGAGAGCGCTTTTTGATCGGTCATGTACCGCTTTAAGCTACTATGTTTAATGACAATACCTTTTCCTAAGAGAACTGGGTGATCAGGATCTGATTTTTGTCCATGGTTTGGGTGAAGGCCGTGCGCTACATCCAAAGAGAGGGCAATTGAATTGGCTTTTAAGGATAAAAATTGATCTTCACTCCATGCGTAAGCCTGTTGAATACGGCTTAAAATATCGTTTGCAAAAGAGGAGCCTGCGCCCTCTGTTGTTTGGGATCCAATCTCTTCATGATCCCAAAGAAAACAAAGGGATAAATCTTGAGAGTGCTGCATATCTTTTGCTGATCCTAAGATAGCGTGGGAAGAGGCGATATTATCTAAACGGTAAGAGGCGAGCATCTCTTGATGCATCCCTATCACTCTTGGCTCTTCTAAAGGAACAAGAAAGAGATCAGCTGCTAATATTTGATGAAACGTAGTCTCTTGTTGAATGAGGCTCTCTAACGTAAGAGGCTCTTCTCCTAAAGCAAGAAGAGGCCTTAGGTGGTTTTGTTTATCTAAAATGAGCCCTTTATCATTCACTTCTCTATCGAGGTGAATGGCTAGCTGAGGAATAATGCAAGGAAAATTTTTAAGAAATACCAGCTCTTCTTGAATCGCTCCGCCATCTTTTTCAAGAGTGATTTTGCCTGCTATCCCAAGATCTCTATTCATCCAAGAAGAGAGGATTGGGCCTCCATAAAGCTCTGTTAAGAGCTGATGATATCCTTGATGAGAGATAAGGGGATGCGGCTTTAATTTAAGGGCCGGGCTATCGGTATGAGCCCCTAGGATTTTAAACCGGGATGGGTTAGAGGGAAGGGTAAAAAAGGCAAGAGATCCGTTTCTTTGAACAAAATAGCTCTTCCCTTTTTCAAGATTCCAAGGGCGCCTCTCTTCTAAAGGGATAAACCCATATTGAAAGAGCTCTTCTTTAGCACACTGAACAAAGTGCCAAGAGGTAGGTGAGCGTTTAATGAGAGAAATAAGAGAATCTGTTACTCCGGACATAGCTCTTTAACTCCGTTTAGATACGGTCTTAACACTTCAGGAACTTCCACAGATCCATCTTCTCTTTGGTTATTTTCTAAAAGAGCTACCATGAGGCGTGAAGTGGCAAGTCCTGAGCCGTTTAACGTGTGAACAAATTCAGGTTTATCGTCTTTTCTTCGGTAACGGATCAGTGATCTTCTTGCTTGAAAATCACCGCAATGAGAAATAGAAGACACTTCATAATATCTATTTTGTCCAGGGAGCCACACTTCAATATCCCATGTTTTCATGGCAGCAAATGACATATCTCCTGTCACAAGCTCCATATTACGGTAGTGAAGGTTAAGCCCTTGTAAGATCTCTTCTGCCCCTTGTACCATCTGCTCAAAGATCGCATCGCTTTGCTCTGGCATAGCAAAAGCAAACATTTCGACTTTATTAAACTGATGCATCCGGATGAGCCCTCTTTCTCCAGATCCTGCAGCACCCGCTTCTCTACGGAAGCAAGGGGTGTAAGCGACATACCGCTTAGGAAGCTCTTCACTTAAGAAAATTTCCTCTAAATGCAGTCCATTTAAAGCAGACTCTGCGGTGGGAATCAGATAAAGATGGTAGTCTTCATCTTTAATTTTAAACAGCTGAGATTCAAATTTAGGAAGATGCGCAGATCCTAGCATCGCCTCTTGTCTTGCTAAAAGAGGCGGGATCCAAAGTTCTAATCCGTTTTTAAAATGGATTTGCAGCATGTAATTAATGAGAGCCCACTCAAGTCTTGCTCCTAAATTTTTATAAGCTGGCCAGCCGCTTCCGGCTACTTTAGCACCTCGTTTAAAATCAAAGAGATGGAGTTTTTCATTGAGCTCAACATGATTTTTAAATGGAAAGGTAAATGGTTTTTTCTCTCCCCAAGATTTGATGCAAACATTGTCTTTAGGATCAAGAGACACTTTAACATGAGGAAGAGGGAGGTTAGGAAGAAGCATGAGGCTATGCTGAAGTTTTTCTTCAATCAAGGCTCTTTCTTGGTTTAACGTGGTAATACGGTCTCCAAAAGAGCTAACTTTTTGCATTAAAGAAGAGGTGTCAATACCTTGCCGCTTCTTCTCCCCAATTTCTTTAGAGAGGCTATTTTTCTCTGCTTGAAGCGTCTCTACTTCTAAAATCACTTCCCGAATTTTTTCATCAAGCTGGATTATGGAATCTAAGGAGATAGAAGGGTCTTTTGTTTTCAGCTGAGCTTCAATAGCGTGGGGATCTTTTCGAATCAATTTCATATCTAGCATGGGGAAATCCTTTTCATATAACCAAGCTTTATCATACAAGGAGTGCTCAAAAGTTGTATATAAGATCTTTAGAGAAGTGGATTACTTCTAACAGTAAAAGATCGATCTATGAGGTCAAAAAGGGGAATATGCTTTGATGATTTAAAAAATATATATGGTACAGCTTTTCCTTTTTCTTAATTGCATGATTTTTGGCTTTTAAAAGAGCTAGAAAAATCTAGGAAGCCCCAAGAAGTTAGAGTATTTTAAGTCTTAAAAAGCTCTCTTTATGAGTTTAGAAAGAAGACTAGTATTAGAAAAACACACTATTTTAAAATAATATTTACTAAGTCTATGCCAGTTAGTAGAGAGCAGTTAAATTCTCATCCCCCAACTTGGAGATCTACCTTCCTTTCTGTCTTTTGAAGTAAGTCCCGGAAAAGATGTCTTTCTCAAATTTAGCATTAAGCGAGACCAGGGTGCTATATTAATAGCTATCGATCAGGCAGTTTTTAACTGCGCCTGTTTTATAGGAGTAGGTGTGGGTATTGGGGCTACAATTGGGCTAGGGGCTATTGCAATTAAGTGATTAGGAAATTCAGAAACTCTAGCTTCTTCTACTCCTGATCCTAAGGCTCTTCCTTCTAGTTTGTATAAGACAGGCTATCACCGCGTGCAAAATTATATCCAGCAAGCCACCAGAATGCATCTGATGAATCTAGGTTTGATGACTGGGGGTGACTTCTGCATTCACCTTCGGCTCACTTCATGGTGCTTATCACATTTTGAAAGTGATTGTTATCCGAAACGAAGCTTTTCAAAAATCTCATGAAGTTTCTATTAAAGCATTTGAAATCGTGAATCTGTTTATTGAGACAAAAATTCAACAGCCGGATTGGGAGTGTCCTATTTCAAAAGAGCTCATGGCATTTCCTGTGGTGATAAATTGTGGTCATATATTTGAACTCTTTTCTCTTGCACTGATGATGACGTGGGCAAGGCCTCCTCAATCTGCATCACCAATGGCATGTCCTCTTTGTAGAAAGTCTATTTTTTACATTGAACATCGAAAAAGAAGTAGCGATAACATCCATCAAATAGCGCATAAGATTTTTGAAAAAATAGAGATGCTCCTCAATCAATCCCACATTCTGGATGACCTTACAACGGGTGAAATACATGAAGCTACTCAGAGATGAAAAACCTTGTATATTCAGCTAAATTTAAGCTTAAAGCCATTGGTCTTAAAAGGTAAAAAGATCATGATTTTAAGCTAGCAGGAGACAAAGAGGCGCGTCCTTAACTTCTCTCTAGCTAGAAAAAGGGCTTAATATCTTAAAAAAAACAGTCAAAAAATTCTAAGTAATATTTTCTTAAGTGACAAAAGAAAAAATAGAGCTTACCAGACAGACTAGTAGGTTAAAAATAGACGAGAAGTCTCAAAAAAAAAGATCCAATATTTTGACTTAAGTCAAAGGAAGATCATCATAGACCTTCAATGTAAGGGTTATCTTAACGCCAGTTTTAGATATATTAAAACAAGCGTTAAGGTCATTTTAGCCCATATCATAACAATTGCGATCTTTCAAAATCTTGGACTTTTAAAGACAATGATCTTAAGAAGGCTCTCTTAGAGAAGCGGTTTTTTCAAAATTTATGATTTCATCAAGGGTTATCACTCTCTTAAAAAACAGATCATTTTTTTCTCTACCTTTTAACCTTTTTTTTGTGAGATCATTTTATTCTTCCAAAACTTCCGAAGTAGAGGACTCTATTAAGAAAGATTCTATGCGAAAAAGGTTCTTTATTTGAACTTTTATTCCGTATAGATCCACCCCTTCTTGGATATATCTTTTTATAAATGCATCGTAATCGTAGATGACCTGATTGTAGAGTACAGGATGGGTAGGGACATCTTGAAGATAAGGACAAATATCTGTAGAAAATAGTCTTTTATTTGCCCTAGGAAGATTTTCCCAATCAAGGACAGATATTCGCCTTTGATACAGGTTCCAAGGGTCCCAACTCGTTAAAAAGGAGTTAAAGGCCTCATCTGAGAATGTTTCTAAAAGCTCTTTTCCTATCAGATCAATTTCCTCATTAGAAATGGCGACACACCGTCTAAAAAGCATATTTTGGATATCTACTGGAAGATTTAACGCTTTCTGCAACTTCATATGAAATGCCATGTAAATCTCCACTTCATCTACAAACCGAAGTGTCTTGATCTGCTCTACAATCTTTTGATTCAGTTGCTCAAGGAGGAAAAATCCTTTTGCAGCATTTTTCAGCTCTTCAGCAGTCACTAAAGGGTGCTGCAGTTCCTTGAGCTTTTGATACAGGCCAATATCACTTAAGGTAGCTGTGATCCTATCATCACAAGAAGAGAGCCCTTGATGAATGAGATATGCGGTATGGTGACACACCTCTATATTTTCAGCGATGAGCTGAATCATCTTAAGGACACGTTTTGCTAGTAGTTCTCTTGTTGCAGTATTATAAAAATCTGCAGTCCCAGTTAGACGGATGAGAAAGGTTAAAAGATTTTGATGATCTTGTGCTTTAGGTAAATTTTGATGGAGTTGCTTATCTATTTTTTTCAGATCCACCAATGTCTCTTTTGCTTCTTGTTGCCAAAATTCAAGAGATTTAAGAAGAGTTTTAAACTCTATGAGATGTTCTTTTTCAGCTGCTAAAGAAAAATGAAACTGCATCCCTTGAGCAGAAAGGGATTCTTGTTGTAATCTTTGAATAATAGCAGGAGAGAGTCCTGTTTCTGTAAGATCGATAGAGCGAGTACGCTTATTAGAATGGGGGCCTAAATTGAGGATCCAATTAGGTAAAGATGAGAGGTTATTACATCCTCTTAAGTTTAAATCTCCGCCGAGCTCGAGTTGATTGGGAAGCTCCCTCAATTGCGTGCAACCCAAAAAGTCAATGTTATTTTTTATGCTGAGTCCTTCTGGAATCACCGTAAGGCTTGTACAGTTAGAAGCATTAAGATCATATTTTATTTTAAGTCCCTTAGGGAGCGTTGTAAGAGCTATACACTTAGAAATATTCAGGTTTCCCTGTAATTCAAGTCCTTCAGGAAGAAATGTAAGATTTGTACAATCACGCATCTCAATACTTTTTTTGATTTTAAGCCTCTTAGGGAGTGCTGTAAGGGCTGTGCATCCATAAAGATAAAGGCTTTCTTGTACAATGAGCCCTTCTCCAAGAGAGGTAAGAGATGTACAATCAGATAGGTCAAGGTTTCCTGGAACTTTCAGTCCTGTAGGAAGAACCTTAAGCTTCTTACATTGAGAGAGCTTAAGATGATTCTTTACTTTAAGATCATCAGGTAGGGTTGTAAGAGCTGTGCAGTTGGAGAGGATCAAATCCCCTTCTACGTTAAGATCATGAGGTATGACTTTAAGAGCTGTACAATAAGAAAGGTCAAGATTGCCTGCTACCTCAAGTCCTTTGGGAAGAACCTTAAGCTTCTTACATTGAGAGAGATTAAGATAATTCTTTACTTTAAGATCATCAGGTAGGGTTGTAAGAGCTGTGCAGTTGGAAAGGATCAAATTCCCTTCTACGTTAAGATCATGAGGTATGACTTTAAGAGCTGTACAATAAGAAAGGTCAAGATTACCTGCTACCTCAAGTCCTTCGGGAAGAAATTTCAGAGCTGTACAATTGCTAAGGGTTAGATTTCCTTTGATTTTAAGCCCATTAGGGATGGCCCTAAGAGCTGTACACTGAGAAAGATAAAGGTCTCCCTTAACATCAAGTCCTTCTGGAAAAGAGGTAAGGCGTGTACATCCTCCAAGGTGAAGATTTTTCTTAACCTTAAGCCCATCTGGTATTGTTGTCAAAGATGTACAACGAGGGAGAGCAAGGTTTCCCTCCACCTCTAGTTCTTCCGGAAGAGATGTAAGAGCTGTACAATTATGAAGGCTAAGATCACCTTTTACTTTAAGTGCATGAGGAAGGGCTGTCAGAGATGTACAATCAGAGAGAGATAGGTTTCCCTCCACTTCAAGATTATCTGGGAGAACTAGAAGAGCTTTACAACAGCTAAGGTTAAGGTTCCCTTTTACTTTAAGTGCATGAGGAAGGGTTGTCAGAGATGTACACTGATAAAGATCAATATTGCCTGCTACTTCAAGCTCTTCAGGAAGAGATTGAAGGGCAGTGCACCTGGAAAGATCAAGATCTCCTTTCACTTTAAGCCCTTTAGGAAGAGATGTCAGGGCTGAACAATAAGAAAGGTCAAGATTTCCTGCAACTTCAAGTCCTTCGGGAAGAGATGGAAGTGCTGAACAAGTACTTAGATGAAGATCTCCTCCTACTTCCAGTCCTTCTGGAAGACATTGAAGGTTCTTGCAATCTCTTAAATAAAGTGCATTTTTTACTTTAAGAGCACGAGGAAGAGATGTCAGGGCTGAACAATAAGAAAGGTTAAGATTTCCCGTGACTTCCAATCCTTCGGGAAGAGAGGTAAAAGCTGTCCCACTCAGGTTAAGGTCACCGCCTACTTTAAGCCCATCAGGGAGTGTTATCAGTGCTTCACAATCAGAGAGGTTAAGATCACCGTCCACTTTAAGTTGGTTGGGTAGAGCAGCAAGATTTGTACAACGGGAAAGATCAAGATTTCCTTGTACTTGAAGATTTTTAGGGAGGGATTTAAGGGATGAACAACCGGAAAGATTAAGATCTCCTTCCACTTCTAGCTCTTCAGGAAGGGATTGAAGAGCTGAACAATAGGAAAGCGTAAGATTTCCAGCTACTTTAAGTCTTTGAGGAAGAGCGATAAGATATTTACAATGACAAAAATCAAGATTTCCAGCTACTTTAAGCTGTTTTGGAAAAAACATCAGGCTTTTACAACTGACAAGACTCAGGTTTCCTAACACCTCAAGTCCTTCAGGAAGAGAGGTCAAAACTGAGCATCCGGAAAGATCAAGATTCCCTTTAACTTTAAGCTCTTCTGGAAGAGATGTAAGAGCTGAACAGCGAGAAAGAGTCACGCTTCCTTGCACCTCAACCCCTTGGGGAAAAGATGTTAGAGCTAAGCAGCTGAAAAGACTCAAATTTCCTCCCACTTTAAGCCCATGAGGGATGGTTCTAAGAGCCTCGCATTCATTGATGTCAAGATTGCCCTTTACATGCAGCCTATTGGGAAGTGCTGTAAGAACCTGGCAACGAGAAAGAGTGAAGTTCCCTTGGACTTCAAGTCTTTCTGGAAGAGATAGGAGATTTTCACAATAAAAGAGGTAAAGGTTTCCCTTAATTTTAAACTCACCATGCATTGCTCTAAAAGCTGAACAATGGGTAATATTAAGATTCCCGTTAACTTTAAGCTGACTGGGTAAAGATGTAAGAGCTAAACATCTAGAAAGAGTAAGATTTCCTTCAATTTCAAGCTCTTCTGGAAAAGATGTAAGAGCTAAACATCCAGAGAGGTCAAGATTTCCTTTAACTTCAAGTCCTTCAGGAAGAGATGTAAGAGCTAAACATCCAAGAAGATCAAGATCTCCTTTAACTTTAAGTCCTTTAGGAAGAGATGTAAGAGCTAAACATTGAGAGATATGAACATTCTTCTGGATATTAAGCTGATGAGGTAGTGCTCTAAGAGCGTTACATTCTTTTAAAATAAGATTGTTTCCAACTTCAAGCTTTTCAGGAAGATGTGTAAGAGCTTGACATTCAGAGATCTGAAGATTTCCTTCAACTTCAAATATTTTAGGTAGTGAAGAGAGCTCAAAGAGTTTTGAAAAAATCACATCGCCTTTGACTCTAAGCTGTTGGGGGAAAAAGTCATACATGTCTTCTTCAGAGTCTTTAATAGCGTCATCTAAAAATACAGAAAAAAATAAGTTTTCACAAGAAAGTCTGCCCTCGATCTCAACATTTTTAGATTTTAAAAGGATAAAAGAAGAGATATTAGAGGCGCAAATTTTTACATCGCCTTTAATGATAATGTGATGGGGTAGTGGTTCTAAAGCCTTGAGCTGGCTTAGTTCTTCTGCAAAGATCTCTAAGCTAGCCTCGTTATTTTCTAGGTTGGAAAGTTGAGAGGGTGCATATGTGGATGAAACAAAAGTTTGTGGAATTTGCATGATAAAATCCAATAATTATTTTTGATTTGCGGACACTCTACCATAGGGGGTGTTATAACGTCATTAAAAAATGTCATGAGGGGCTGAAGAAAAGGGATGCATTGCGTTGATCTGAGATCAAGAGTTTAAAATACATTTAAAAAATATTGATAAACTTGCATCAAGTTCATTTTTTATCCTAGCCCCATTCATGACATAAGCTTAAATGGGTATGGAAGGTAGCCATAAACCCCCTGTCTTAAAAAAAGAGTTCCTTTTCGGTTTCTTATTTTGAAGTGAGTGCTCTCATTGACACTTTGCACTCAGATTCTACAACATTAAATCCTCTATTCCTTCCATTTAATGCAAAAAGCTATTGAGACACTTCAAGATGCATGTAAGATTTGTATGCTGATGAGTAGGAGAGAGTGAAGAGAAATATTTACCCTTATAATGAGAGTATTCAATATTTCTAATAGAGCTATGCTTTAAATGTATATTTTTTTGTAACAACGATTTAAAATGGTGTTTGCACTATTTGCCAAGATCTCTCTATTGTGCTACTCTTCTTTTAATCAATGGACACTTTTTAATATGAAAAAAAATGCTTATCCTGTTGCTCAAAACCCTCTGATTCTTCGCTTCCACCGTTTAATTGACGCCTTTGCCAAATCAGATGATGAACGTGACTTCTATCTAGACCGTGTAGAAGGATTTATTCTTTATGCAGATTTAGATAAAGGACAGAAAGAGCTTGATGACTTAAATCAAGAAGTTGAGGCTAATCCTGAGCGTTACACCATGATTCCTAAAATGACTTTTTATGAAAGTAAGAAATTCATGGAAGGGTTTGCGAATGAAAAAGTGTACGATGTTGATACGAAAGAAAAGCTTTTAGATCTTATTCAATCCAAAGAGGCGAGGGAAAACTTCCTCGAGTTCATTTATGATCACCTTTCAGAACTTGAAAAATGGCAGCAATACTACGTCGAAAGAATGCGTATTCGGCTCATTGAGTGGTTAAGAGTTAAAGAGTTTAACTTTGTGTTTGAAGAAGATCTTGATCTTCCTAAAAATGTAATGGAAAAAGTGAAGCAGCAGCTTTTTGATGTGAAAGTGAGTAAAGATGTGGTTCAAGCAAGAGACGCTCTTTCTCAAAAAGCAAAAACATACTATTCAAGTGAAGCGCTGAATCCAAGACCCAAAAGAGGACGTCCTCCTAAGCAGCAAGTGAAAGTGGAAGTTGAGCCTCAACTCACAGGAGATATTTTTACCACTGTTCCAGCTTCTTGCAGAACGTTTCTTTATCTTCCAGATAATAGCAGCGCAACAGCTGCTGCCTTTTCATCTCGTTATGATTCAGAAGCTGATCTCATGGCAAGCTTAAGAGGAACAACCCGGATTAAAGTCGATACGAAGCTTGAATCGTTATCTCAAAGGTTAGAGTCACTTAAACAACTCTCGCATAAGCTCTCGCAATCTAGTGATGTGGTAGGGGCTAAAGAGGCAAGGTTTCTTAAAGCTGTTGCAGAGTCAGAGCATCTAGATAATGAAGAGAGATCTGCGCAAACAGATCTATCTGATCTCATTAAAAATGTTTCCTCTAAAGCAAAAAAATCTTTAGAAAAATCAGTAACGCCTGAGCCTAAAAAGAAAAAATGATTCCAGCAATTTTATCCGGTTACGAAGAGAGCGCTCTTCCTATTAAAGCGCTCCAAGTTGCGCTTTTAACTAGATACATGGATGATAAGTGCTTTAAGCTCTCTCGCCAAAATAAGGGAGGAACTTTTCAACTCTCTGTTGCAGGGCATGAACTTGTAGGAGCTGTTGCAGCACTTCATCTGATCCCAGGAAAAGATTGGGGTCTTCCTTATTACCGTGATAGAGCGTTTGCAATTGGCCTTGGAAGCTCTCTTACAGATCTTTTAGGGGCCTTTTTAGCAAGAGATGTGCCTCACCACTCCGGTGGAAGGATGATGCCTGAACATTTTGTTCACGCTCCTTTAAACCTCGTCTGTCAATCTAGCTGCGTAGGCTCTCAATTTCTGCATGCTGTTGGAGTGGCTAAAGCTTTAAAGCTCAAAAATGATACAGGCGTAGTTTACGTATCAGCTGGAGAAGGGGCAACATCGCAAGGGGACTTTCATGAAGCGCTTAACTTCTCTTGTCTGCATAAACTAGGTGTCATTTTTACAATCCAAGATAATGGATGGGCAATCTCTGTTCCAAGAGCTGAGCAGACTGCTGGGGGCTCGATTGCTAAAATGGCAAGAGGGTATGAAAATCTCTCTCTTTTTGAAGTGGATGGGTGTGATATTGAAGCCTTATCATCAGCTTACCAAGAGGCTGTCTCTTTAGCAAGAAGAGGAGAGGGCCCAAGTTTAATCATTGCTCAAGTGCCTCGGATGGGAGCGCATAGTAATAGCGATGACCCTTTAAAATACCGAGATGAAGCTTGTCTTCAGAGTGAAAAAGCAAAAGATCCGCTTCCTCGTCTTGAATCGTGGCTAATTCAAAACAATATGCTGAGCTCATCTGAAGTTGAAGAGATCAAGAAAGCTCTTTTTGATAAGATTGAAGCATCAGCAGCTGTTGCAGAAAAAATTCCTTTTCCTTCGAAGTCAGCAGCAACAACGGGTGTTTTTGCAAAAAGTCCTGAAATTCCTCTTCAAGATCCTCTTATAGAAGGTGAATCTACTGTGATTGTCGATGCGCTTAACCATGCCCTTGATGAAGAGATGGAAAAAGATCCATTCATTATCGTATTTGGAGAAGATGTAGCGCACGGTAAGGGAGGGGTCTTTGGGGTGACAAGGCATTTGACTGCTAAACACGGCGTTTCTAGATGTTTTAACTCTCCTCTTGCAGAATCGACGGTGATTGGGGTCGCTTTGGGGATGTCTCTTGTTAAACCGTTTAAGCCAGTTGTAGAAATTCAATTTGCCGACTATTTATGGCCAGGGATCAATCAACTCTTTAATGAAGTGTCAAGCTTTCACTATCGATCTAATGGAGAGTTTAACGCACCTCTTGTGATCCGGATGCCTTATGGAGGCTATATCCAAGGGGGGCCTTACCACTCTCAAAGCATTGAAGCGTTTTTAGCTCACTGCCCCGGGTTAAAGATTGTGATTCCAAGTAACGCCTCCGATGCAAAGCGGCTTCTTAAAGCAGCGATTTTAGATCCGAATCCCGTCATCTTCTTAGAGCATAAAGGGCTTTACCGGCAAAGAGTGTTCTGCGCTAGAAAAGAGCCTGGAAAAGATGACCTTTTACCGATAGGAAAAGCGCACGTTGTGAGAGCAGGGTCTGATGTCACCTTTGTAGGGTGGGGTATGATGATTTGTATGGTGAGTGAAATTGCTGAAACGCTTTCTCAAGAAGGGATATCTGTAGAAGTGATTGACTTAAGAACCATCGCACCACTTGATAGTGAAACCATTTTAGCCTCTGTGAAAAAAACAGGAAAGCTTCTCATTGCACATGAAGCTTCGATCTTTGGAGGATTTGGAGCTGAAATTGCAGCTCAAGTAGGAGATCTAGCGTTTCATTATCTTGACGCTCCGATTAAACGAGTTGGCGGAAAGCATTGCCCAGTCCCTTATTGTAAAGATCTTGAAGATGAGGTGCTTCCTCAAAAGAAAGATCTCGAGTTTGCTTTAAGAGAGCTTGCTCTTTATTAAAATGTTAAGAGGCTTTTTTTCCAAAGAAGCCTCTTTTTTATTAGCCCTTTCCCTTAAAACACCTCTTTTGTTTTTATGACTCCTTTCATTGAAAAGAAGGATGTATTTCTTATTTCATCCGTTTTAAGCCTCTAGAGCTTCATGCCATAGAAGGGATTTATGGATGCTAGGGAATAAGATCTCTTTGGTTTAAAACCCACATCAAACCCTTATAGAGTATTTTTCAAAAATCTCATTATGATTCCCAACAGCTAGGTAGAGACCTTTAGCATACAACATGCCTAGGACTTTCCAGGCTTTCTTAGAGTAAGTTAAGTGAAAGAGAGGGCTTTACATGTGTTATTGTGTAGAGCGGATAAGGAGGGTAGAGTCTTTCAAAAAATATGTATTTCTCACATATTTTGAGATTTTGATCCAAATGAAAAATTGCCTCAATTCAGGGCTTCACACAATTTTGGCGATGAATCATCAAGAGTAAGCACGTATTTTTTCTTTATGGATTACAATTTTATTTATTATTTTTATTTAATCAATTTTATTAAGTTAATTATTATTTTTTATAAAATATAATAAATATTTAATTAAAAACATTTAAATATTAAATTAATTAATGTAAAATAAAATATGTAACAAGGAGTTTTTATGACGCCCTTAAAACTATTTTCTTTTACCAATCTATTTCCCCCAATCCTAAAGAGCCATTCAAATATGGGGATAATATCTCTAAATGCCATTAATCAGATGGCTAAACGATGCTTTTCGTCAAAAAGATTTTCAGTGGGGGATGTGGTTATATTCAAAGGAGAAAACCCCTTAAAAGGGGAAAATATTTCACAAAAAACCGGAAGGCCAGGAGTTATTTTTAAAATCACAAAAGATTTAAAAGAAGGGAGTTACATAACCAGAATAACAATCGTATTTTTTACTTCTCTGAAAGGTACCAAAAACGATGAAAGAGGGTTAGTAATTCAAAAAGATGAATGGAACAATCTTACAAAAGATTCTAGGCTTATGTCCAATCAAGTCCTCACTATTGATGATGCGGATAACTTAATCAAGAAAATCGGGGTTTTAACAGCTGATAAATGCCGGGCATTTGTGAAAACAGTTTTAGATTCATTCAAGCCAAATTTAAAGCGTAAATCTGAGCAAGGAAATATTGTCGAAGTTAAAGCAGAAGAAAATTTATTGTACACAGGTGTTGTTATCTCTAATGGAAAACAAGAGGAGCCGACAGCTATTGTCGCAAAAATCATAGAGGAGAAAAATAGAGAATCCTCTTTATCCATTGCAACTTCATTTCAAAAGATTGGAGAATCTCAACGCAAGAATATAGTCATTGATGTTCAAGATATAAATACAGCTTCTAGAGAAACAATGACCGTAGTAGGGAAAGTAAATCCTGAATTGGCTACGGATATTTATAACAAAATTAATCAATAAAATATTGATTAATTTTTGGAAAATACGAAGCGCTTTTTGAATCATTTAAAAAAGCGCTTCTATGAGAGGTTTAAGAAGGTTTTTTTTATGTTTTTGGGAAGTGTTCTGGGTAATCACTAAGCCAGTCACGAGGGTCTTTTTCTTCCTCTAGCATGTCTTTTGTTAGCTGAATATTGTAATCACTTATGTAATCATAAATTCTTTGAGATGTTTCTTCATCTAGCATTCCAATATCTGCCCTATGTGCTAAATCATACATATCAAACGCGTCAAGATTCTCAACTCTGCCGTTATTAGCTGCAATAAACTGGTCAAGTTCTGGGTTAGCATATCTTAAGGCACAAGTTTCATGAAATTTATTATCAAGTCTCTTACGCATTTCACCTTCAATTTCAGGAGCAATGATTTGCCTACGTAATAAGCTGCTAAGATCGATAAGGTCATCATCTGTAGCTTTTTCTAGATCAATTTGGATGAAATCATTTGGGTTAGATATCCAATTATCATTGAATGATGCATTCAATTTTCTTTCTGCTTCAGAGTCGACAATTTCTTTTGTTATAAATGGCTTAAGCCATGGAATGCTTACATCTGCTGTTTTATTAGACTTAATTTCTTCTTGAGGAGCATTTTGTTCTTGATTAGAATTTATTTTAATAAGAGGCTCTATTTGTTGAGCATTTTCGTGAGATAAGGAGATAGGAGAAGAAAAATTTAAAGAAGTAGATTCTCTTAGCTTAGAAGATGTTGCTTCAGCAACTTTATTCGTTGTACTTGAAAAAGCAGCAGTAATCATTTCTCTATTTATTCGTTTAGGAAAGAAAAGAGAAGTTGATTTTCCTATAAATTGAAAACTATTTCTAATAAACATTAATTCCTCATAAAGTGTGATAATTTCTTATTATTGATATCAATCAATCAAAAAATCAATAAAAATGATTTTTTAATAGGGTGATTGGATACATTGCAAAGCTGTATTCAAAAAAGAGGGGTGATGGAAGTAAAGGGAGAGAATCTGTTTATTTTGGGGGGAAGTGTTCTGGGTAATCACTAAGCCAGTCACGAGGATCCTTTTCCTCCTCTAGCATGTCTTTTGTTAGCTGAGTATAGTAGTCATCTATGTAATCATAAACTCTTTGGGATGTTTCTTCATCTAGCATTCCAATACGTGCCCTATGTGCTAAATCATACATGTCAAATGCATCAAGATTTTCAATCCTGCCGTTATTAGCTGCAATAAACTGATCAAGTTCTGGATTAACATGTCCTAAGGCGCAAGTTTCATTGCACTTGTTAATAAGTCTTTCATCTATCAACTCTTCAATTTCCGGAGCGATAATCTCCCGGCCTAATAAGCAGGTAAGATCGATCAGATCATCATCTGTAGCCTTGTTTAAATCGAATTGGATGAAATCATTTGGATTAGATATCCAATCATCATTGAATGATGCATTCAATTTTCTTTCTGCTTCAGAATCAATAACCCCTCTCGCTATAAATGGCTTAAGCCATGAGAAGCTTATAGTAGTTATTGGTTTAGATGGAATCTCTTCTTGAGGAAGATTTTGTTCATCCCTAGAGTCTATTTTAAGATGGGCCTCTTCTTTTTGAGCGTTTTTATGAGATAAAGAGATGGGAGAAGAAAGTTTTGAAAGGGCAGAAGGTTTTAACTTAAAAGAAGTTATTTCAGTAACTTTATGAGTTGTGCTGGAAAAAGCAGCAGTGATCATTTCTCTCTTTATTCGTGTAAGAAAGAAGAACGAGGTTGTTTTTCCTATCAATTGAAAACTATTTCTCATATACATTCGTACCTCATGTAATGGATTCTCATTATTGAGATCTAAGGGGCAAAAAATCAATCGATTTTTTTTAATCACACGGTAAAAATTGCATACCATAAAAAAGGTGAGAGCTCCTTCACTGACATAAAAGAATTACAAGTTTTTATATTTAAAAATTGATTTCATTTACTGTTTTTTTTACTGTAGATTTTCTTATAGTTTTAAGGAGTTTTATATGACAATCCTTGCTTCTCTAGGTACTCATTACTCGGAAGAGTATAAAATTAAGTTTTTTGAAAAAATAGAGAGCGGTAGTTCTTCTCTTGGGGCAAATGTCTATCAACTTCCAGAGCGGAATTTGATTGGAAAATTTCTGCCTGTAAAAGACTTATGCTATGAACATAAAGAAAGTCTTGTTTCTTTAAAAACACGAATCGAAAGACTCCTCAGAAATTGCTTAGTGACATCACTCTATCAACCAGAGGAAAAAGAAGTTCAGATCATTCCTCATCCGGTTCCTATTACCTCTTGGATAGAGCTACAGCAGGCAGAGCTACCTTTACATAGTCTCTCATGCATTAGGTCCGATGGAACGATTAGCTATGCTTACTTTAATACAGTCAAAACTTGGGATTGGAGAAGTAATACATGGAGTCATACATCCTATCCATTAAGAGAGATCACTGCTTTAGTAGAAGATCAGGAAGGGCATTTATGCATAGGGGATAATAAAGGAAGCCTTTATCTTCAAAATGAGCTTATTTCTTCTATCATTCAGGGTAAACTTAAGGATATCAAGCGCCTATCAACTGACCATTATTTAATTCAATTTTATCAAGAATTGGGCCCTTCAGATCATTCTGATTATCCAGGATATATTGATGATTTTAAGATTATAGATCTTAAGAAAAAACAATTGATTCTTGGTGTAAAGTTTAATCAACCTCTTGTTAGGAAAGATGGAATCATCATCGATTTTAATCAGGAAACATCAACTCTCTTTCGCTATGTCTTTCAAGGAGAAACATATCAAAGCCAAGAGATTTTACAGCTTAATCAAAAGATAAAGGCAATTCGGCATGCTGAAGGGAATACGATCGCTATATGGATTCAAGATACTCATGCAGTTATATTTTTTGATATAAAGACAGGAGTGCAAACAAGTATTCATCACCCTAGATTCAACGAAGATTATTTGAACTCGGATTTCCATACTCTTTTAAATCAGGATAAATTGACCTATATCCCTAGAAAAAAAGAACATCTCATTCTTTATCCAAAAATGAACAATTCAAGCACTGACATTTTTCTACAAGGTAACAAATGGGGGGTGAGAAGCGTTACAGTTTTATCAAATGGTTTAGTAGTGTGCGGTACACAATCTTCCGGTGCAGGAATCTATACGGTTGATAGTAAAAAGGATGTTTACATAATTAAGGATCAGCTTGATCAATCAGTTGAATGGTGTCAGGAGTTAGCAAACGGCTATTTAGCTATTTTTCTTCAAACCCAAATCAAAATTTTTAGGCCACACTTTAAAGGAAAAAAAGAAAGTAGCTCATTTAAGGATAAGCCATTTCAAGATCAAACTCATTTATTAGGGTTAGAAATGGCAGCCAAGTTATCACTTCCTCAAGAGGAAGTTATTTATAAAAAAAAACTTTTTATAGGGGAAGGAACATTTTCTTTTACAGAAGCGTTACTGGATAAACATCAAAAAACGCATCCTGGCTTAAGATATGTAATTACAGCTACAGAGTTTGGATACCCTGTTGATGATGAAGCCGTTTATACAAGAATCGACAATTTACAAAAACAAGGAGTCTCTATTTTTTTTGGAATTGATGGAACAAAGATTGATCAAGAGTTTAGAGGAAAACGATTTCAGCGTATTCATTGGAATTGCCCGTTTGGAGAAAGTGCAAATGAGAAGGTAGAAGAGGCTTTTAAGAAAGTAATTCCTGATTTTTTTAAGGCTGCTTCTTCTTTACAACTAACCAAAGATCGTATTCACGTAACTTTAGTTCAACCCACAAATTCTGATTGGAAGAGAATAAGACAGTTACAAAATCCTATTGTTAAAGGAGCAACAGAGGCTAACTATAGACTGATTCGAAAAAGACAGTTTAGTCAAGAACGTTATCCTAAGTATCAACATAATAATACGGGGACTACTGTATCTAATATTGGTGAACAGCCAAAAAGAGAATTCGTTTTTGAAAAAGTAGGCCAACCTGAAAAGGGATTACATCCTTATATGCTCAAAGATCCTTTACAAAAAGAATACACAATTAACAAAGAATCTAATAAAGATGATAGCCCTGAAAATTACTATTTTGAGTGCAGTACAGATGAAGACTCATCTGATTATTACGATTCTGATACTGAGTTTTAAGCTTATAGGACAAATACAGCTATAAAACTTATTTGTAGGCAACTACTCAATATCCAAGGAACTACAAGAGAGCTTAAAGCTGTAAAATGGATGTAATTTAAGATCTATGCACTTTGCATAATCATGACACAGTAGATCTATTCTACTGAGCCAGGATGGGTTCATCATGGAATAAAACCGCTTTACTGATTTCATGCTGTTTAGCAATAGAGAGCTCTGTTTTTAACCCAAGTGTGTTAAGAGTGTTTTGAATGATTCCCAATGCTTTTTGAGGATGGTTACACTCTTCAGAGAGGTGAGCAAGATGGAGGTGCTTCAGTTTGATACAGGCAATATCTTGCAGAAGCTCTGCACATTGCGCATTAGAGAGGTGACCTTGGCGGCTAAGAACCCGTTGTTTATACACCATAGGGCGAGATGATGCATGCACCATAGAAGGTTCGTGATTGGCTTCTAGATAGAGAAAATCACACCCTTGGAGGCGATTTTTTACAAGAGTTGTCGCAAATCCAAGATCTGTGCAAAACCCTAGCTTTAACTGAGCTGTCTCAATGGTAAAAGCCACAGGATCAAGTGTGTCATGCTGAATGCTAAAGGGGTGGATTTCAAGATCGCCAAATTCAAATGTCTCTCCTGTTGAGAAGATCTTAAACTTTGGGATGTGATCCATGGTTTCTAAGATAGCGTGCGCTGTATCGCTATTTGCAAAAATAGGGATAGAGTATTTTGATGTGAGTGTTTTTAACGCTCTAATGTGATCGATATGCTCATGGGTAATTAAGATCGCATCGATATCACGAAGATGCATGTGGATGTGAGATAGCCTCTCTTCTAACATTTTTAAAGAGAGCCCTGCATCGATTAAAATACGGGTGTTTTTAGTTCCGATGAAGATGGAGTTTCCTTTAGAACCAGATGCTAGCGGGCAAAATCCAATCATGGGCTTTATGATCACTCAGGAGGTATTTGCTGTGCAAGTTCGCTTTTCTTTTTCACATAGAAAAGAAGGGAGGTGATTCCCATGAAGACAAAGGCACCTGATACAAAGTAGTTGTTTAAAGAAGGGGGAGGCTCTTCGACTTCTAAAAGAAGTTCACTCAGCTCTTCTTCAGGAAAAGGGAGAAGATCCCAAATCGCTGCAATAAGAGCAAACACGCAGAGGATAATCCCCACCATTTTCAGGCGGGAGTTAAGAGTCTTTTCAAGGGAGTTATTCATCTTTGTCATTTTTAATTAATACCTGCCTCTCTTTATTGCCTTCTTGAGTACTTACAACGCCGTGAAGCTCAAGCGCATCAATTAAGCTTGCAGCTCTTGAATACCCGATTTTGAACTTTCTTTGCAAATAGGTTGTAGAGGCTTTTTGCGTATGGATGACAATTTGTTTTGCCTCTTCATAAAGCTCATCTTGAGGCTCATCATCCATGTCATCTCCTCCTAAATGAGAAGACATCGTATCAAATGAAGGGATGAGGTATTGAGGAGATGCTTGACCATAGAGGTACTCTAACACTTTAGAGATGTCATCATCACTTAAGTAAGCCCCTTGAGAACGGAGAAGCTGCGATGTTCCAGGAGCTAAGAAGAGCATATCTCCATTTCCAAGAAGGGTTTCAGCTCCTGTATCATCGAGAATAATTTGAGAGTTAATCCGGCTAGCTACTTTAAACGCAATACGGGTAGGGAAGTTAGCTTTAATGAGTCCTGTGATCACCTCTCTTGAAGGGCGCTGAGTGGCTAAGATGAGGTGAATGCCAACCGCTCTTGCCATTTGAGCAATCCTTGCAATCGGGGTTTCTAAATCAGAACTTGAGGCCATCATGAGATCGGCAAACTCATCAATAATCCCTACAATGGCAAACATCTTTTCGGGAATAGAAAGACTTAAAGACGCCTCAAACTCTAAATTAATTTTACGGGAGTTAAATGCAGTGATATTACGGACCCCTAGCTGCTTTAAGATTTCATACCGATTTTGCATCTCTTTTACCATCCAGTTAAGCGCTGCATAAGCGCCGTGAGGCTCGGTGATGACAGGAGCAATAAGGTGAGGTAAATTCGTATAAGGTGTAAGTTCTACTTTTTTGGGATCGATCATGATGAGTTTCACTTCATCAGGGGATGCATTCATCACAATCGACATGATAATTGTATTAATACAGACAGACTTTCCAGAGCCGGTAGCTCCCGCAATCAGACAGTGAGGCATCTTGGCAAGATCACTCACCACGTTTTCTCCTGTCACTGTTTTTCCTAAGATCACAGGGATGTGAAGCTTTTTAGACCCTTGCTGATAGCTAATAAGCATCTCTTTAAAGCTCACCTCTTGAGGGTAAGGAGACGGTATTTCAACACCGACTGCAGCTTTTCCAGGGATGGGGGCTATGATCCGGATCGATTTGGCTTGGAGTTTAAGGGCGATATCGTTTTCAAGAGCGGTGATTTTTTGTACCTTGACTCCAACTGCTGGATGAATTTCAAATGAGCTAATGGTCGGGCCGCAATTAATATCTCCCACTTTGGCTTCAATACCAAAGCTATGCAGCGTCTCTTCTAAGATCTCTGCTTGCCTCTTTAGCTCTTTTTTTAAAGACGGCTGATCAATTTTTTTCGCATTGGTAAGAAGTGAAGGAGGGGGAAGCGTGTATCTTCCTGAAGAAGAGGGCTTAAACGGTTTAACGCTTTTTTTTTCCTCTCTTTCTGCAGCGGTGCGAATTTTAGGCTCATAAGAGAGCGCTTTCTCAGGTTTTTCTTGAGGAGGGGGAGTGTAGACAGGTGTGATGTGTTTATAAGGGATATCAATAGGCTCAACTTCAAAAGAAGGCACTTCTTCTTGAAGAGAGGGTTTGGGTTTTAAGAGCTTAACGAGGTTAATCTCTAGTAAAAAGACAAAGGAGAGAAAAGCTAGAAGGAAGAAAGTGATAGCTACCCCCAAATTCCCGAGAAGATGGTAGAGATTATAGAGCGGAATATCTCGGTAGAGATAGTAAAGGGGGACCCCTCCTAAATAGTTTCTTAAGGCGTAGTGAGGGTAGGGGAAATTAAATCTTAAGTTTTCAGAGAGTATTTTATGCTTCAGCGCTCCTGGAAGGGGAAGAGCAATATCTGCATAAAGGCTAAAGAGAACTCCTAAAGAAATCATGAATAAAAGTAAGTAGATCGCTTTAGATTTAAGAGAGGGGATTTCAGAATAAATGAGAAGAGACCATCCCATCCATCCCATGAAAGCTAGAAAAGGGTAGGCGGTGAGTCCAAAAAGATAAAGGAGGAGCCAGGCGTAGTGGTGGCCGATGAGCCCTAGCCAGTTAGGAGTTGTTTCAAAGCTGTTATAGCTTAGTAAGCTAAGTAGAGATAAAAATGTGAAAAAAAGGAGTAAAAGCCCTTTAAGTTCAGGGTGAGAAGGCGGTGTGCTAAGTGTACGGGTGTCTTTTTTTATCATAATATTGAGTGAATCATTAAGAAAATTGAGAGCATCAGGCAATACCTTGCAAACGGGAGAAACTGCTTTTTCTCTAAGAGAGGAATCATCATATTAATAGAGATAAATCCCGATGCTATTGATGCTAGTAAGCCCATCATACAGGGAATAAGGGAATTCGATAAAGAGGTTAAATGCGGCGTCTTATGAATGAGATGAAAACTCTCTAATATAATCCCTCCCATAACTGATGGAATAGAGAGAAGAAAAGAAAAAGCAACAGCTTCTTTAATAGAGATATCCAAGTAGAGCCCGGCTGTAATTGTAGAGGCGCTTCTTGAAATTCCAGGGATGAGCGCAATCACTTGAGATAATCCGATGCCAAAAGCTTTTAAAAAGGAAAGAGGTGAGGGGTTTTTTTCACGCTTTTTGGCAGCTAGAAATAAAATGCAGGCAGTTATTAAAAGACCCGGCCCTAAAAGATACGGCTGAGTAAGCACGCTTACATACGGCTTAACAAGAAGGTAAGCTGGAACTAAGGGAAGGAGCGCTACCAAGTAGAAAAGAAGTTGAAATGGATAGTTAAAAATGAGTGCGTAAAGGGTTTTTCTAAAATACCATATGAGTACAATAAGCGTTCCAATATGACACGTGAGGTCAAAAAAGAGAGTGTTTTCATCAGAGGAAAGAGAAAGAAGACGCCTTGCTAAAGCAAGATGCGCAGAAGAACTAATCGGGAGGAATTCTGTAAACCCTTGAATCAAACCTAAAATGATTGATGATAAGATATTCATGAGAAGTATCCTTGCTTTAAGGGGGGCGCGTTCACCACGAGATACTTTAAAGAGAGTCAAAAATGGGCGATCGACGGGGATCGAACCCGCGACAACTGGATCCACAATCCAGTGCTCTAACCAACTGAGCTACGATCGCCATTAAATAGCTGTTTTAGCATGGCTTAAACAGAGACTAAAGTGTAGTCCAATCAGAGGGTTTCCGTCAAATGGAGAATTTTATTCAGAAAAATTCTTTCCTCTCTACGCTATTACCCTTTCACAAAAATTTGGTTATTTATAAAATCGAAGCTTTGAGTGTCACTATACATACGAGGAAAGAGGATTCACCATGTTTCAAAAGACGATATTTCTCCTGAGCGCTCTTTGCGGAGCTTACCCTGGAATGGTCCATGAAAGGCAGCCTCTTGCTCAAACTAGCGAATACACCATTAACTTTAATGATGTCCCTGTAGTGGAATTTATTCAGTTTGTGAGCCGTATCTCTGATATGAATTTCATCTTTGATCACAAAGATTTACAATTTAACATCACACTCTCTTCAGGAAAACCAGCGTCTCCTGATCAAGTCGTTAAAGCGCTTGTTCAAGTGTTAAGAGCGCACGGATTTTTTATTGGAAAAGAAGATGGTTATCTTGTGATTCATAAAGGAGGAGAAGACAGTTTTTTGCAAAGAGCTTATGAAAAATCACAAGACCCTTCAAACTCTCCTTTTCAAACAGATCAGCTCATCTCATCGCTCCAATCTTTAAGCGGCCTCTCATCTGAACCTCGCAGCAACTCGACTCCTCAATTTCTTGTGTATAAACTGCAATATCATGATGGATTAGAAATTGAAGAGTCGGTGAAAAAAATTGCAGCAGATCTTGCGACAAAATCTGCTACTTCTCCTCAATATTTAAATGCGCTTAAATCGGTGCAGTGGGTTAAATCCACCAACTCACTTGTTTGCTCAGGAGATGAGTCAACATTAAGTAGCATTAAGCAGCTATTTCAAAGTTTAGATGCTCCTTTAAGACAGGTGTTCATTGAACTGCTTGTTGTGGAAGTAGATAACCGCCATACCGTAGACTTTGGACTTCAGTGGGCAGCAGGGGGCTCTTTGGATGGAAAAGTGGGATTTGGAACAGGGAACTTCCCTCCAACAGCTTCCGCAGGACCGTTTGCAACGGCTTTTCAAGGGATTAATGCTCTTTCCACTCCAAAAGGCCCTAGTCAAATTCCTCTTGGAAATGGCTTTGATATGGGAGTGATTGGAGATATTATTTTCCATAAAGGAAAATCGTTCCTCTCTTTAGGCTCACTTGTCTCTGCCCTTCAGGTAGATGGCGATAGCTCAATTGTTTTAAATCAAAAAATTATCACCCAAGATAATAAAAAATCGACCATCTTCGTAGGGGATAATATCCCTTTTACAGGATCGATTGTTCAAACAGTGGGAACAAGTCAACAAACAACTGCTAACATTGAATATAGAGATATTGGGGTTAACTTAACCATCACTCCAAAACTTGGCGAAGGGGATGTGATTACGTTAGATCTTCAAGAAGAGATCACAGAGGCTGTACAAACAGGACTAGAATCGGTATCCACTGCTCAAGTGACAGGGATCCAAACAACAAAAACCAACATGATGACTCACGTGCATGTTCCAGATAAACACTTCCTCGTCTTAAGCGGAATGATCCGGAATGCTAAGCGGTTTCAAAAAGCTGGCGTTCCTTGTCTTGGAGGACTTCCTGTGATAGGAGCCGCGTTTAGTAAAACAAAAAACAAAGATGAAAAACGGAACATCATGATCTTTGTAAGGCCTCATATCATTCGGTCAGTAGAAGACTACCGTAAGCTTTCAGATCATCAAGAATCTCTCTACAGTGAGCTTACATCAAAAAAACTCATGGAAGAGGCGAGAGCGCTTGTAGAATAAAGCTGTAAGACAGCTTAAATAGATCACTGCATACACCGCGCTAAACTCTGAAATCCTCCACTGCACATCAAAGAGCTGTGGGGGATTTTCTGCTAAAAAGAGGGTGAGTTTTGTGAGCGCTTCTGTCACCTTCACAAAAGGGAGTGCAAGCAGATGAGAAAAATAAGATAGAAAAAGTGCCGGGAGTAAAAACACATAAGCTGCTGAAATCATAGGGGGTAAAAAGAGGTTGTAAAGAACTCCTAGTAAAGGCACCTTATGAAAATGGTAGAGCATAAGAGGAAAAGCAATAAGGCTGACTGAGATATTTAAAGAGAGGAGCTCTTTTCCCAAGCATAACGCCCTATAACCTATCTTATCTAATAAAGAGAGGTTTCTTACCTCTATAAATGATCTCTTAATGAGTACCTTATCAAGAGCGCTTTTACACCCCGGATAAATGCAAATGAGCCCAAGTGTACAAAGAAAGCTAAATTGAAATCCCAAATGAAAAATGGCATAAGGACTGATTAGTAGCTGAGCCATTAAAGCTACTCCTAATCGATTTAGCTGTGATGTTTGTAATGAGTAAAGAGAGGCAGTGATTGATAAAGCAATCATCATAAAAGCTCTTCCAACTGGCGGCGTGTAGCCTAGTATCACAGTATAATACGCAAAGAATGTCAGAAGAAGATAGAGTGCACATCTATAAGATAAAAACAGTCTTAATACTTTATAGAGTACAAAAAATAGCATTGAAAATTGAAACCCTGAGACTCCTAAAAGATGAACAAGACCAATTTTATTAAAGTGCAGCGCTAAAAGATGGTGATCCATTTCTGCAGTGATGGCCGAGAGTAAAAAGGCATGCACTGAAGGGTCTTTAAAAAGCTTTACTAACTGTTTACGGATCTGATCTTTTTTCTGAAATCTCCACTCAGCTAGCGACTTATTTGATAAATCAAGCGTTACTTGAGAGGGCTTCAGCGCATATCTGTGTCCTCCTTTCGGGATAAGTCTTCCTTCTACTTTCCATGCATGAGCCGATTCTAATCGTTTCTTTTTAGGGGGGACGTAGCAGAGGCAAGGGATATTTTTCCATGTAGTATCTTCTGTTTCAAATTTTTTTAAGATCCCTTCTACCCTCCATGATGATCCAAATGATGTTTGCGCATAGGACACTTTTTGAGGATAGAATATTCCTTTCCCTTGAACGCCTTCTTCTGAAATAGTGGGGAGCGTCACAGAAAAACTTCCGTAGATGAATCCAAGGAGCATGAATAAACACCCTTTGAATAGTTGCTTTTTCCACAGCAAGATGACAAACAGTAAAATCAGAAAATAGATAGGAGTAAAGGCAAGATGAGAGGCTATTCCTAAGAGAAAACAGATCCCATAAAAGAGCATGGGATGGGGTAAAGAAGGAGTTAAAGACATCTTTATCCTCTTCGTTGTTTTAAGTGTAAAAATTACCTTTTATAGAACTTAAATACAAGAGGGTAAGGAGAAGATAGGGGTTAGCTTGCATTTTTAAGAATAAAAAATCTTGATCAAATATAACTGCATATTTCATATTTGATTTTATAGGCAATCATGAGAGGTTAAAGATGGGTATTAATACAAAAATCTTAACTGAAGCAGGGCTGATTAAAATGGCTCTATCTCCTTATCTCTCCTCACATCCTAAGATCCGGCTCTATTCTTTTTCTGAACTGAGTTCAGAAACGATTATCAAGACTCAAGATGCACTTCAAAAAAAACTTTCTAAGGGAGGAGAGTATCAAGGGGAGCTGGGGTTAATAGATCAAGAGGTGACATCAAAGCCGTATTTGCTGAAGGAAGGCAAAAGATTCAAGTTGATTTCAGAAGAAGAGGCTTTTACATTGAATACCTCTGATTTTTATTTAAAAGAACTTGTTAAAGAAGCCTTACAAGATTGTAGTGACGTAGAAAAAAATAGCCTTCTTTCTCACTCTGTATCCTTAGAAGAGCAAGATCTTGATCCACTTTCTTCTACATGGGAAGAGACTCTTAACTCTATTTGGCAAGAGTCTTCAGAATCGATTAACTTAAAGTTATTGCAATGGATGACAATTTTAGGAAAAGAGCCGATTCCTGAAGAATTGCTCAAAATGGTATTTGTAAGCGTATATCCAGATAGAGACTCTTCTGATTTGACAAACGCTTTGAATTATTTTTTAAAAGATTCTTTGATTAAGCAGTCTCATTATGCAACTACCAGTTGGCAATGCTATCAGATGCACCCTCTTGTACAAAAAATAGCCTATGAAAAGCTCTCTTTGGATCAGCAGAAAATAAATTGCCCTCTCCTTTGGAATAAGGTTTTTGCGCATCTTAAGCTTTTATCTCAAGCAGAAGAATTGAGTGAAGATGCACTTTATATCTATTTATATCAGGCAGATTCTTTGATAAAGAATACCCATTTCATGTCACTATTAAGCCCAGATAAAAAAATTGATATGCACTTTATTTTGGTAGAGATGTTTGAACAAGAAATGTTTTATCAAAAGGTTATCGAACAGCTAACGCAAGTGCTAGTTCTCAAAGCAGCTATGGAAGAGATAGATCAAGAAAATATTTTATTGATATTAAGTAATTTGGGAACTAATTATGAGTCACTTAAAGAGTATCAGGTGGCTGTTAAGTATTACAAAAAAGCTTTACACCTTGCCAAGCAGCTAGGTAATAAAGCTGAAGAAGAGGCTGCTTATGAGAATTTAGGAAATGTTTATGACTCTTTAGGGAAGTATGAAAAAGCAATTGATTATTATGAAAGAGCATTAACGGTTGCAATAGAGCTAAATGATAAAATTGAAGAAGAAAATATATATTTTAATTTAGCAAATACCTACCAATCTTTAGAGAGCTACTCAAATGTGGTCGCATGTTATGAAAAGGCTTTAAATATTGCACAAGAACTAGGCAACCAAGCAGAAGAAAAGCTTTTGTATTGTAAATTAGGAAGCACCTACTACTGCTTAGGGGATAATCAAAAGGTTATAGAGTTTCATCAAAAGGGGTTAGCTGTTCCATTAGAGTTTGAAGATACGGCGATGGAAGGGATAGCTTATAATAATTTGGGGGTAGCCTCTCTAGCTTTAGGAAAGTATGAAGAGGCCTTAGAATTTCATGAGAAAGAGCTAGATATTGCACTTGAGCTTCAAGATAGTATAAAAGAAGGAGCGGCCTGTCACAATCTAGGAAGAGTTTATCATGCTTTAAAAGACTACCCAAAATCTATAGAGTGTCATGAGGAAGACTTAGCTATTGCGCAATTAATTGATGATTCATTAGGAAAAGAGAGAGCCTATTTTCATCTAGGCCTTGCTTATGATAATTCAGGGGATGCGGATCAAGCCATTCAGTTTTATACAAAGCACTTAAAAATGACTCAAGAGCATAAAAATCGGTTAAGAGAAGCCAAAGCTTACTATGCTTTAGGAAAAGTTTATCACTCTTTAAAAGAGGACCAAAAAACTCTTGAGTTTTACGAGAAAGGGTTAGTCATTTCTCAAGAGCTGAAAGATAGAAAAACGGAAGGGAAAGTTTATCATGACCTTGGAAGTATTTATCAATCTTTAGGAGAGCACTCTAAAGCGGTAGAATATTATCAAAAAGAGCTAGCTATTTTACAAGAATTTCAAGATTTAGAGCGTGAGGGAATCGTTTATGCAGGTCTTGGGCAAGCTTATGACTTTTTAGGTGCCTATAGAGAATCGATACAGTGTTATCAAAAAGGATTGCCTATTTGTTTAGAGCTAAAAGATCAAGAACTTGCGATGACAATATGTAATCAATTAGGGGTTGCTTACTTTTCTTTACATTACTATGAGAAAGCTTTAGAGTTCCATCAGAGAGGCTTAATCATTGCTCAAGAGCTTCAAAATAAAGGGGGAGAAGGATCTGCTAACACGAATCTAGGAAATGTGTATCACGCTTTAGGAGAGTATGAAAAAGCCATCAAGTTTCATCATGAGGGATTAAGTATATCTCAAGGGCTTAAAGACCCAGTTAAAGAGGGAATTTCTTATACCAATTTAGGCAATGTTTATCACTCAATAGGAGAGCATAAAGAAGCGATCAAGTTTTATCAGCAGGGATTAAGCCTATCCCAACAGCTTAAAGACCTAGGAACAGAAGGGGCGGCTTACACCAATCTAGGGAATGTATATTACGCTTTAGGCAACTATCAAAAAGCGATGGAGTATTACACGAAGGGATTGACGCTTGCAAGAGAGCTTAAAGATCCAGTCAAAGAGGAGATTGCTTATAACAAACTAGGGAGTGTGTATAACTTTTTAGGAGAGTGCAGCAAAGCAATGGAGCTTCATAACCAGGGATTAACACTTGCGCAAGCAGCTAAAAATCTAGAAGGAGAAGGGAGATCTTATAGGGGGCTTGGTCACACTTATCACATGCTAGGAGATTATCCAAAAGCGCTACAGTTTCATAGGAGGGAGCTAGCCGTTGCAGAAATCATGAAAAATAGGGTAGGAGAGGCGAGTGCTTATGGGCATTTAGGGTGTGTATACCGCTCATTAGGAGAATATCAAAAAGCCGTTGAATGTCATGATAAACATTTAAATATTGCGCTAGATCTACAGGATAGAGTTGCACAAGGCATTGCCTATGGTAATTTAGGAAATGCTTATGATTCATTAGGGGAGTATGAAAAAGCTGTCGAATTTCACGAGAAGGACTTAAAAATTGCCCAGACCTTCAGCAATAAAAGTGCAGAAGGGAATGCACTAGGAAATTTAGGGAATACCTTTGAGGCTTTAGGAGAGTATCAAAAGGCTTTAGAGTGTCATGAATCCCACTTAAACATTGCAAAAGATCTTCAAGATAAAGTTGCAGAAGGGATTGCTTGTGGCAATCTAGGAAATGCATACGATTCTTTAGAAAATTATGAAAAAGCTATAGAGTTTCATCAAAAATATTTAAAGATTGCAACAGATCTTCATGACAAAATAGCACAAGGAAATGCAAGTTGCAATCTAGGGAGTAGTTACGTTTTTTTAGGAAGATTTCTTGAGGCAGTAGAGTGTCTTAAAAAATCTTTGGATATTTTTCTAGAGAGTGGTAACCAGGTTGGATTAGGAATTGCTTACTGTAATCTTGGCAATGCTTACTTTTCTTTAGGGAATGATAAAGAAGCCATGCAGTATCACGAGAAGGCTTTAACCATCGCTCTTCATCACGGCAGCAGGTTAGGAGAAGGTCTAGCTTATAACAATCTGGGCTTTATTTCACGTTCTTTAGAAAAGGATCAACAAGCGGAAGGATATTTTTACAAAAATATCAAAATAGCTGACTCTCTTCAGCAAGATGCAAGACGGCCTCAATGGCAGGTGACTATATTTGAAAAATTATCCACTTCTTATTTTTTACTCGAACAGCTTCTCTTATCTCAACATAAGAGTGCAGAAGCTTTGCAAATAGCAGATGCTAGAAGATCGCGAGCGCTTGCCTCTTTCCTCTCTCAAAAAATGCATCCTCAAGATCAAGCTTTAGAGCCTCTTTCATTTAACGCTATGAAGCTTTTAGCTGAAAAACTTCATACCACATTTATTCTCTACTCTTTAACACCTTTAGCTACTAAAGAGGGATACATTCAAGTGTGGGTCATTTCTCCTAGGCATCCTCTTCCTCTATCGATTAGTCTATCTTCTTTACCGATGGAATTCTTAGAGCCGGATACCATTTTTAAAGCATTTCCTTATCAAGCAGAGTCTCCTAAAAGAGGAAAAAAACTACCCAGTGGGCTTTTTATTGAAAAGCTATCTGCTTGGTATGATAGCTTAATCAAGCCTCTTGAACCGTACCTTCCTTCGCAAGAGTCTCAAGAGATACTCACCTTTATCCCTGATGGTTTTTTAGCCCATATTCCTTTTGGAGCGTTTTATAACCAAGAAAAAGATCACTATCTGATTGAAAAATATCCTGTAACAGTAGCTCCTTCTATTCAAGTTCTCTCTCTTCTGGATCAGCTGCCTAAAGAATCCTCCAGTCAAGTGCTTCTCATGGGTAACCCTACGATTTCTCAGAAGGAAGGAGGTTCATTAGAAAAGGCTGAGCATGAAGTACGTGACATCCTTGCACCCATGATGAATATTCCTCAAGATCAAGTACTAACTCAGAAAGAGGCAACAGTTGCAAATATTTTTAAATACGCTCCTGATGCGCGTAATATTCATATTGGATGCCACGGAATAGAGGGGCAAAAATCCATTGAAAACTCTGATCCTTATTCTGTGATTGAAGGCCGCTTTAATCTCACTCCTAATGAGGAGCATCCATTAGGATATCTTTATGCAAAAGAGATCATTAAAATGACGCTGAAAGCAGATCTTGTGTTTATGAGTATCTGTCATTTAGGAAGAGGCAAGCTTAAACGAGAGGGAAGTATTGGTCCGATTTGGTCTTTTTTAGGAGCAGGTGCTAAATCTACAATAGCTAGTTACTGGCTACTTCCTGAAGGAGAAATGACAGTCAACATGGTCAAGACATTTTATCAGCACTATTTGGGTATTGGGGCTCCTAAGTTAAGTAAAGCTAAAGCTCTTCAGCAAGCAGTCCTCATGGCGATGAAAACAGAGAGAGATAAACCACGTCAATGGGGATCGTTTTTCTTAGCAGGATTAATGGAATAAGCCCAGCTTGCTTATTAAAATGATCAGCAAAATTGCGACATGTCGACCTAATTCTTAAAGGAGACCTAATCATTGAGATAAGTTAAAGATTAAAAAGGAAGATTTTTCATATTTTTTTATTAATTTTTACGTGTTGGAAATATTAGAATTGGTTTCTTTTTTAAGCTTAAAAAATATTGATTATAAATGTAAATATATTTAGCATTTTGATGTTCTATTAAAATTATTGGAGAGTAGAGGTGAGCATTACTAAAAAAATCTTCACTGAATCTGGTTTAATGAAAATATCTATAGCCTCTTCTAATTCTTCGAAGGGTAAAATTCGACTCTACTTTTTTATTGATCAAACTCCAAGCATTATTGAAAGCATTAGGACAATATTTTACTTCCAATCTAAGGGAAAAATTTACAACGGGATTATTAACCAAATCTTTCAAGATATTCAAACAAAGCCGTATCTTTTCAAAGAAGGGAAAAATTTTAAGCTGATATCAGAAGAAGATGTCCTTCGATTAAGAATAGATAGAACTGATGATGATTTGAAAAATACCTGCTATAAATTGAGAGAAATGCGTAAAGCGATTGAGTATCACGAAAAGGATTTAATGAGGGCTCTAGCGTGTATGGACCCATTAGGTAAAGGAGCAGCTTACTGTAATTTGGGAAATACCTACCACCGCTTAGGAGAGATCCGTAAAGCAATCCACTATCATAACCAATATTTAACATCTGCTCAAGAGCTTAAAGATCAAGTATGGGAAGAGAGGGCTTATTACAAGTTGGGAATGGCTTATCATAGTTTAGGAGACATTCGTAAAGCAATTGGGTACTACGAAAAGGAGTTAAATATTGCTCAAAAGCTCGAAAATTTAGAAGAGGTAGGCACTGCTTATAGTAACTTAGGAAATGCTTATTATAGTTTAGGAGAATATCCTCAAGCGATTGATTATTACGAAAAGGATTTAAAGATTACTCTAGAGCTTAAGGACCTAGTAGGGGAAGGGATTACTTATAGTAATTTAGGAATGGCCTATGACAGTTTAAGAGAGTACAAGAAAGCGGTTCAGTACTACGAGCAGAATTTAAATATTATTCTAAAACTTAAAGATCAAGCAGGAGAATGGAAGGCCTATTACAATTTAGGAAATGCAAGCCTCAATTTAGGAAATTACTCTAAAACAATAGAATATCATGAGAAAGGCTTAAAGATAGCGCAAGATCTTAAAGACCAGATAAGAGAGGGAAACTCTTATAGTGGAATGGGAAATGTCTATCGTTGTTTAGGACAATGCCATAAAGCAATTGAGTATCATAATAAGCATTTAAATATTGTCTTAGAGCTTAAAGACCTAGCAGGAGAAGGAATTGCTTATGGTAACTTAGGAAATGCTTATTATAGTTTAGGAGAATATCCTCAAGCGATCGAGTACCATAAGAAACATCGAGAGATTGCTCTAGAACTGGGAGATAAGTTAGGAGAAGGGAACTCTTATAGTGGAGAGGGGCAAGCCTACTGTCATTTAGGAGAATGTCATCAAGCGATCAAGTGTTATAATAAGCATTTAAATATTGTCATAGAGCTTAAAAATCGAATAGAAGAAGGAAAAATTTATGGTAATTTGGGAAATGTCTACCACAGCTTAGGGAACTATATCCAAGCGATCGAATATCATGAGAAACACCAGGTAATGACTCTAGAACGGGGGGATAGGTTAGGGGAAGGGATAGCTTATGGCAATTTAGGAAATGCTTACGATCAATTAGGAGAGTACCATCAAGCAATCCAGTGTCATAATAAGCATTTAAATATTGTCCTAGAGCTTAAGGACCTTGTAGAAGAAGGGGCAGCTTATAACAATTTGGGAAATGCCTATCATAATTTAGGAGAATATTGTAAAGCAATAGAATATCATAAAAAGCACTTAATAATTAGTTTAAATCTTCAAAATAAAGTAGGAAAAGAGAAAGCTTATTCTAACTTGGGAAATAGCTACTATGGTTTAGGTGAGTTTGATAAAGCAATTAAATATTACAAGAAGAGCTTAAAAATTACTCAAAAGCTTAAAGATCACGTAGGTGAGGGAAGATTATATTGTAATTTGGGAATAGCTTTTCATGGGTTAGGAGAGAACCATCAAGCGATTGAATATCACAAAAAATATCTGGAAATTGTTTTAAAGCTTCAAGATAAAGTAGGAGAAGAGAAAGCTTATAGCAATTTGGGGAATGCTCATAGCGATTTAAAAGAATATGATCAAGCAATCAATTACCATAATAAGGCTTTAAAAATTAATCAAGATCTTAAAAATCAATTAAGAGAAGGGATTATTTATAGCAATTTAGGCATAGCCTACTATGGGTTAGAAGATTTTTATAAAGCGATTCAGTATCATACAAATTATTTAAAAATTAATCAAGATCTTAATAATCAAGTAGGAGAAGGGTTTGCTTATGGTAACTTGGGCGAGGCCTATGTTGGCTTAAAAGAGTACAAGAATGCAAGTAAATATTTTTATAAAAATATTGAGATTGCTACAGCTCTTCAGAGGAATATAAAAAAGATTCAACGGCAAATTACTTTCTTTGAGCAGCTATCAAAGCCTTATATAGCTCTAGAAAAAGTGCTGTTATTACAAAATAAAAATCAGGAAGCCTTAGAGATTTCTGATACAAGAAGGTCCCGAGCTCTTTCTTATCTTCTATCTCAAAAATTGCATTTAAAAGAAGGTCAATCATCTCTTCTAAAGCCTCTTTCGGTTGAAAAGATCCAAAAACTAGCTGTTAAGTTGATGACAATTTTAATTGTCTACTCTATTACATCTTTAGATGAAAATAAGCCCTTTATTCAAGTGTGGGTCATTTCTTCCAAAAAAAGAGCGATCTCGTCTATTTCTCTTCCTATTCCAGGTGAAATCTTTTCAAAGTTGGATCAAATTTTTGAGACATTTCCCTATAAGATTGAAGATAGACGTCCCATAAGAGGCGCTAAGCCTATAAGCCAGCTTTTTAAAGAAAAACTCTCTATTTGGTATGATCTGCTCATAGCTCCTTTAGAGCCTTATTTATCTGCACTAGATTCTGGGGAGACACTGACATTGATTCCGGATGGTTTTTTAGCCCACCTTCCTTTTGGAGCGTTTTATAATAAAACAAAAGATCAATATCTTATTGAAAAATATCCGATAGCAGTTGCTCCCTCCATTCAGGTGCTCTCTCTTCTTGATCAGCTTCCTAAAGAAACGTCTTCTCAAGCTCTTCTAATGGGCAATCCTACAACATTTCAAAAAAAATATAATAATCTCAAAAAATCTGAAGCTGAAGTTCGTGATATCATTGCGCCTTGCATGCAATCGTTCACTCTCCAAGTGCTGACTCAAAAAGAGGCGACAGTAGAAAATGTGTTTACGCATGCTCCTGATGCTAGCATCATTCATATTGCAGGTCACGGTGTGGCAAATCAAAAGCCAACAGATGATCCTCACTCTGTTTTTGAAGGATTCTTTAGATTAGCGCCAGATCAAAAACATCCAACAGGTGACCTTCATGCGAAAGAGATAAATGAGCTTTCACTTAAAGCAGATCTTGTTTTCATGAGTGCTTGTCACTTAGGAAGAGGAAATCTCAAAAAAGAGGGAAGCATTGGGCCGGTTTGGTCTTTTTTAGGCGCGGGTGCTAAATCTACCATTGCTAGCTACTGGCCTCTTCCTGAAGGAGACATGACAGTCAAAATGGTAGATATTTTTTACCGCCACTATTTAGGCATTGATACCCCTAAGCTAAATAAAGCAAGGGCTCTTCAGCAAGCTATTCTCATGGCAATGAAAACAGAGCGAGATAATCCGCGTCAGTGGGGAGCATTTTTCTTATCAGGGCTAATGGGTTAAGAGCTTTGATCACGTAAGAGGTTTTATCTATGGATTTTACTTAGGAACTTTATAATCTAGTAGCTTTCATCCTTTGGCAAACTATCCTCAAGAGATTTAGGGAATATTTTATAATAGAAAATAGCTAGTATCTTTATTCTCTCAAGAATTTGCCTTGGCTTTTTGATGCTTCAAAATATCTGTAATATCACTCATGAAAGAGTTATAAAATAGTTAAATTAAGATTCGCTAAAAACCATTGATTGAATTTAATTTTTTATTTAGTATTTGACCTTTTGTGAAACTCTTGTAGATTACAGATATATATTGATAAAAAAATCTTCACGGGAGCCGGGCTATTTAAAATACAGATGCCCCCTTCTGATGCTTCTAATGATAAAATTCGGCTCTATGGCTTTTCTAATCCAACGCCAGAGTGCATTGCAAAGATTCAGAAAATATTTGCATTCAAAATTAAAGGAAAAATTTATGATGGGCTGATCAATGAAATGCTTCAAGATCTTTCAAATAAGCCGTTTTTATTAAAAAAAGGAAATCATTTTCAGCTGATCTCAAAAAAAGAAGCTCTTTTATTAAGATATAGCAATTTGGGAGATGTCTACTATGAGTTAGGAGAGTACCGTAACGCAATCCCATACTATGAGGCGGATTTAAAGTTCGCTCTAGCGTTTCAAGATAGGGCAGGGGAAGGAATTGCTTATAGTAAACTAGGAAATGCTTACGAGCCTTTAGGAGAGTATCGTAAAGCGGCTTACTATCATAAGCAGGATGTAAAGATCGCTCTAGAGCTTCAAGACAAGAGGAGGGAAGGAATAGCTTATAGCAATTTGGGAAATACTTATTGGATATTAGGAGAGAACCATAGAGCAATCTACTACCATGAAAAGCATTTAAAGATCGTGCTAGAGCTTCAATACAGGATAGGGGAAGGCGTAGCTTACGGCAATTTGGGAAATGCTTATTGGAAGTTAGAAGAGAGTCATAAAGCAATCCAATATCATGAGAAGCATTTAGAGATTGCGCTAGAGTTTGAAGATAAGTTAGGGGAAGGGTTGGCTTATGGCAATTTAGGAAATGCTTATACTTCTTTAGGAGAGTACCGTAAAGCAATTGATTTTCATGAAAAGTGTCTAAAAATCGCGCTAGGGCTTCAAGATAAGTTAGAAGAGGGTAGGGCTTATAACAATTTAGGAAACGCTTATCAAAAGTTAGAAGAGTACCGTCAAGCAATCGATTTTCATGAGAAGCGGTTAAAGATTGCTCTAGAGCTTCAAGACAAGATAGGAGAAAGTAGAGCTTATGGCAATTTGGGAATTGCGTATGCTGACTTAGGAGAGCTATCTCAAGCAGAAGAGTATTTTCGTAATAGCATTAAAATTTTTGCCTCTCTTCAACATGATGTAAAACGTGCTGAGTGGCAAATTTCTATATTTGAGGAGCTAGCAAAACCCTATCTAGGTTTAGAGCGAGTTTTATTACAGGGGGGAAATGCCTGCGCTTTAGAGATTTCTGATACAAGGCGCTCTCGTGCACTATCTTCACTCCTATTTCAACGCTTAAGTTTAAAAGAGAATCAAGATTTTTATCTTAATCATCTTTCAGTTCAAAATATACAGGATTTAGCTGAGAAATTTGATACAACTTTCATTATCTATTCTATTAATTCTCCAATTAAGAATTTAATATCTGTTCGCGCATGGATTGTATCTTCTGATAAAGATCCTCTCCAATCCATTTCTCTACCTATTCCAGATGATGTATTTTCAAGATTAGATCACATTTTTAAAACATTCCCTTATCAAACTGAAAAAACTCGTCCAGTCAGAGGTCAGAAACAACCTAGTCAACTTTTTGAGGAAAGACTCTCTTCTTGGTATGAGCTTTTAATTGCTCCTTTAGAAAAGCATATGCCTTTACCAAGTTCTGAAAAAACGATTACCTTTATTCTTGATGGTTTTTTGGCCCACCTTCCTTTTGGAGCCTTTTATAATCGTCAAAAAGATCAGTACCTTATTGAAAACTATTCAATTTCGGTAGCCCCTTCCATTCAGGTGCTCTCTCTCGTAGATCAACTTCCTAAAGAAGCCTCCAATCAAGCTCTTTTGATGGGCAATCCTACAACATCTCAAAAAGAATATAATAACCTCAACAAATCTGAAGATGAAGTCCGTGGTATCATTGCACCTCTTATGCAATCTTGTACTGTTCAAGTGCTAACTCAAAAAGAGGCAACTGTAGGAAATGTCTTTACGCATGCTCCTCATGCTAGCATCATTCATATTGCAGGTCACGGTGTGGCTAATCAAAAGCCTTCGGATGATCCTCACTCTGTCTTTGAAGGATTTTTTAGATTAGCGCCAGATCAAAAACAGGCAGCAGGTGATCTTCATGCGAAAGAGATAAATGAGCTTTCACTCAAAGCAGACCTTGTATTTATGAGCGCTTGCCATTTAGGAAGAGGAAACCTCAAAAGAGAGGGAAGTATTGGTCCTATTTGGTCTTTCTTAGGCGCGGGTGCTAAATCAACAATTGCTAGTTACTGGCCTCTTCCTGAGGGAGATATGACAGTCAAAATGGTAAACACTTTTTACCGGCATTATTTAGGGATTAATACTCTCAAGCTAAATAAAGCAAAAGCTTTGCAGAAGGCAGTCCTCATGGCGATGGAAACAGAGAGAGATAAACCTCGTCAATGGGGAGCGTTTTTCTTATCGGGGCTAATAGAATGAGCGCATCTTTATAGTGCGCAAGGATTTATGAATTTTTTTATAACGGTGTAAGAGTGTGTTGCGTTAATGCTGAAAAATAATATTTTAGATCAAAAAAATGACAATAGTTCCCTTTTCCAGGGAGCTTTTATCCACGTTTTCTAGAAATTAATTTATTAATCGTGCTAGGTTTTTAGAGAAAATTCAATCTTTTTCCTGTGTAGAAATCTACTTTTTAAGCTTCCATTAAAGATTATTTTGCATCTGGACATCATACTTTCTACCAAGATCTTTGACTATATCTCGTCAATTTTCCCCATAAGGATCTAGCTTCTAGATCATTTCCTAATCCCTTGATGATGCGGGCAGCTTCATTTCTTTTTTCCTACACAGGTTCATCATGAATAATCGCTCCTTTTCTGGGCAGAGTAAGAAGCTCCTGATTATACTTCTTTGCTTGGGGCTGCATTTTTCACTGTCAGCGATACTATCTATGAGAGCTCTCCCTTTCTCGCTACCAGCTTTTTTAAGTGCTTTTTCAAAATGAGTAGTGCCCAAGTTCATACCCATCTCTCACTTCAGCTAAGATAATATCTTGTGTCTTTAAATCCATTGCTATATGGAGCTTATGCCACCTAGATTTTCCTCCATATTTAGAGGCTTTGCCACTCTCTTTGCTCCCTACATTTTTAATCCTGTAGAATCTAATACAATTGCCCATGTCTAACAAGGTTTTTAGGAAGAGAAAGAATTTATGCTTTGCCTAGCTACGTCGTGATTGTATGGGATCTCCTTTTTGTGTGATGATAAAAAGTCTAATCTCCCTGCTGCTTCTTTAATCAATAAAAATTTTCCCCATTCCTTTTCTGACTTATGAATAGATTAGCGCAACACACCCAGTCTAAGTACAACCTCCTCATTACCTAATGATTCTATGCAAGAAAAACTATATTTACAAAAAAAAAGCTCTTATGAGAGGATTTAATATCCTCGGTTCATACCCCTTTTACTTATTCTTTTTCTGAATTTCCACTTCCAACCGAAACCGTGATTAAAAAGAGGAATTCATTAAAAAATAAGGATTTTTATGCATATTTCAAGTGCCGGGTATCCCCGTTTTTCAACTCTTAATCCTTCATTGGATTATCATGATATAGAGTTTAGGCAAGCCTTTTTAGCAGAAGAGTTACATCAGCTCACAAGTTTGGAAGGTATTTCTCATGATATTGTGATTAAAGGTGATGTAACCATTGATTCTTCTAATACTCAGGCTTTTGCCCTTTTACAATCCAAAAATGTTAAGATACAAGGTTCACTTTGTTTTCGTGATATATCTCTAATCCCATTACCTGAAGATTTAGAAGTAGAAAAAGATCTTAACCTCTCTGGGTGTAAAGCTCTTACTGTCCTACCAAAGGGGCTTAAAGTAAAGGGGAGTCTTAACCTCTCTTGGTGTACAGGACTGACCTATCTTCCCGAAGATCTAGAAGTAGGAGAAGGCCTTAATCTCTCTGGGTGTAAAGCTCTTACTGCTCTACCGAAGGGGCTTAAAGTAAAAGGGGATCTTAATCTCTCTGAGTGTATATGGTTGACTTATCTTCCCTCAGATCTAAAAGTAGAAAAAAGTCTTAACCTCTCTTGGTGTACAGGACTGACCTATCTTCCCGAAGATCTAGAAGTAGGAGAAGGCCTTAATCTCTCTGGGTGTACAGCTCTTACTGCTCTACCGAAGGGGCTTAAAGTAAAAGGGGATCTTAATCTCTCTCAGTGTACAAAGCTGAGAGGTCTTCCCGCAGATCTAGAAGTAGGAGAAGGCCTTAATCTCTCTGGGTGTAAAGTTCTTACTACTCTACCGAAGGGGCTTAAAGTAAAAGGGGATCTTAATCTCTCTCAGTGTACAAAGCTGAGAGGTCTTCCCGCAGATCTAGAAGTAGAAAAAAGTCTTAATCTCTCTCAGTGTACAAAGCTGAGAGGTCTTCCCGCAGATCTAGAAGTAGAAAAAAGTCTTAATCTCTCTGGGTGTAAAGTTCTTACTGCTCTACCGAAGGGGCTTAAAGTAAAAGGGGATCTTAATCTCTCTCAGTGTACAAATCTGACAGGTCTTCCCGCAGATCTAGAAGTAGAAAAAAGTCTTAATCTCTCTGGGTGTAAAGTTCTTACTGCTCTACTGAAGGGGCTTAAAGTAAAAGGGGATCTTAATCTCTCTCAGTGTACAAAGCTGACAGATCTTCCCGAAGATCTAGAAGTAGGAGAAGACCTCAACCTCTCTGAGTGCGCAGCTCTTACTGCTCTACCGAAGGGGCTTAAAGTAAAAGGGGATCTTAATCTCTCTCAGTGTACAAAGCTGACAGATCTTCCCGAAGATGTAGAAGTAGGAGAAGACCTCAACCTCTCTGAGTGCGCAGCTCTTACTGCTCTACCGAAGGGGCTTAAAGTAAAAGGGGCTCTTAATCTCTCTCAGTGTACAAATCTGACAGATCTTCCCGAAGATCTAGAAGTAGGACAAGATCTTGATCTCTCTTGGTGTAAAGCTCTTACTGCTCTACCAAAGGGGCTTAAAGTAAAAGGGGCTCTTAATCTCTCTCAGTGTACAAATCTGAGAGATCTTCCCGAAGATCTAGAAGTAGGACAAGATCTTAATCTCTTTAGGCATAACATTCTTACTAATCTACCAAAGGGGCTTAAAGTAAAGGGAAGTCTTAATCTTCGTGAGTGTACAAATCTGAGAGATCTTCCCGAAGATCTAGAAGTAGGACAAGATCTGAATCTTGCGGAGTGTAAAGCTCTTACTAGTGTACCAAAGGGGCTTAAAGTAGAGGGAAATCTTAATCTTTCTGAGTGCACAGCTCTTATCACTTTACCGAAGGGGCTTAAAATAAAGGGAGATCTTAACCTCTCTTATTGTATATGGCTGACAGATCTTCCCGAAGATCTAGAAGTAGGACAAGATCTGAATCTTGCGGAGTGTAAAGCTCTTACTAGTGTACCAAAGGGGCTTAAAGTAAAGAGAAGTCTTAATCTTCGTGAGTGTACAAAGCTGACAGATCTTCCTGAAGATCTAGAAGTAGGACAAGATCTGAATCTTGCGGAGTGTAAAGCTCTTACTAATCTACCAAAGGGGCTTAAAGTAAAAGGGGATGTTAATCTCTCTGGGTGTATGAGGCTGACCTATCTCCCTGAAAATCTAGAAGTAGAACGAGGCCTTAATCTTTGTAAATGTAAAGCTCTTACTGCTCTACCAAAGGGGCTTAAAGTAAAGGAAAGTCTTAATCTTCGTGAGTGTACAAAGCTGACAGATCTTCCCGAAGATCTAGAAGTAGGAGAAGACCTCAACCTCTCTGGGTGCGCAGCTCTTACTGCTCTACCCAAGGGGCTTAAAGTAAAGGGAAATCTTAATCTTCGTAATTGTAAAAAGCTGATAGATCTTCCCGAAGATCTAGAAGTAGGACAAGATCTTAATCTTTCTAAGTGTAAAGCTCTTACTGCTGTACCTAAGGGGCTTAAAGTAAAGAGAAATCTTAATCTCTCTGAGTGTATGGGGTTGACCTATCTCCCTAAAAATCTAGAAGTAGGAGAAGACCTTAACCTCTCGGAGTGTGAAGCTCTTACTAATCTACCAAAGGGGCTTAAAATAAAAGGGGATCTTGACCTCTCTTATTGTATAGGGCTGACAGATCTTCCCGAAGATCTAGAAGTAGGACAAGATCTTAATCTTTCTAAGTGTAAAGCTCTTACTGCTGTACCAAAGGGGCTTAAAGTAAAGAGAAATCTTAATCTCTATGAGTGTATGGGATTGACCTATCTCCCTGAAAATTTAGAAGTAGGAGAAGACCTTAACCTCTCGGGGTGCAAAGCTCTTACTGCTGTACCTAAGAGGCTTAAAATAAAAGGAAATCTTAACCTCTCTTATTGCACAGGACTCACTCATCTCCCTGAAGATTTAGAAATAGGAAATAACCTTAATCTCTCTCATTGCATAGCTCTTACAGCTTTATCTCCCACTCTAAAATTGGGAGGGAATTTAGATTTAAGTGACTGCACGTATCTGACATCTTTACCCAATTGGATTACAACTTTAGGCAGCTGTTCTAATGGGGAGGAGCGTACTGTATACCTTACGGGATGCGGGCTCTCACCTGCAGTGATGAGAAGATTGGAAGAAGATACTGTAAATATCGAAGGGATGCAATTTCACTTTTCAATAGGTGCTGCTGATGATTATATCATCGAATTTAGCACATTACTTCCTGCTATTCAGTTTTGGCAAGAAGAAGCTGGAGGGGAATTTCTAGATCCTGAAACAGTGTGTCACAAGCTGCATCAAAATCTCACTGAGGTGCAAGATCATGAAAATCTGTTAACATTTTTGATACGTCTTACAGGGACTGAAGATTATTATAACAGCTCTACAAGGAGTGCTCTTGCAGTCCGCGTACTCACAATGCTTCAACTGATGGAAACAGATGAAACATTTTGTCACCATGCCGCGTTTTTGATCCATCAAGGGCTTTCATCTTGCGATGACCGTGTGATGACAACTCTGGATGATATTGGCTTTTATCAAAAACTCTGTCATTTAGAGCGTCCCTCTATCACAGAGGAAGAGCTTAAAATTGCTGGGAGAGGTTTTTTCCTTTTAGAAAAGCTGAATCAAAACATAAGGAAGTATATCAAGACACTTCGCTTTGTGGATGAAGTAGAAGTGCATATGGCATTTCATACAAGGTTACAAGAAATGCTCCATCTTCCTATTGAAACAAAAAATATGCTTTTTAGACGGTATGTTGATATTTCAGATGAAAAGATCGATAGAGTGGGAGAGGAAGTGTTACAAGAAGAAACAGAGGCTGAACTTAGCGCATTTTTAGCTACGTGGGACCCTTGGATAAGGTATCAAAGAAGAGTCTCCATAATGCAGTGGGATCTTCTTCCTAATATAGAAAGAGCTCTATGTTCTACAGACATTTGTCCTTATCTTCAAGATGCCCCAATAAAACCAATCCTTTATCGGGGCACCCTGTACGATTACGAGGCATTTATTCGAAGATATATTGAAAAGGGTGTGGATTTATATGGAGAGAAAGTGGCGCTTCATCAGCTTTTTCGTATCCATATTCCTCAAGCTCTTCCACCCTCTTTAGAGTCTTCAGAGGAAAAGAGGCAAGACGAGGATTGAAGATAATAGGCTACTGAAGAAAGTTAAGCAGAAAAATAACTAGCTTGACTCTAGCTGTTTGATCTCATAACTCATCCTTGGTTGGTAATTTTTTATAATACAACCCGGCATATTTTGGGATCAAACATGGGATACTCCAAAGTTCAATAAAGCAAAGGCTCTTTAGCAAGCAGTACTCATAGTGATGAAAACAGATCAGAATAAACCCCGTCAAAGGGGGAGCATTTTTCTTATCAGGGCTAATGGATTAAAAACTTCAGCAAAGCAAGAGTAGGTTTCCCCATACGCGAGAATTAAAAAGAGCTGAAAGCTTATCTCATGAAAGGTTGGATTTTCATTTTGAACTGTTTAAATATTGAATTTTAGAAAGAGCCATTTGAGGAGCAATACCCTCATATGAGGGCATTGCTGACAAAATTAAAAAAGATCACTCTTTGATAGAGCTAATATCTTGTTTTTCCCCGTAGATAAGTCTTGATCCTCTTTTTCCTGTTAAATAGCAAAATATCCATTCAATCATGACAGAAAGCCGGTTACGGAATCCAATGAGATATGCAATATGCACAAAACACCACATGAGCCAGGCAAAAATGCCAGTAAATTTAAGCTTACCTACAGAGACGATTGCTTTTCCTCTTCCAATTGTTGCCATGCTTCCCTTATCAAAATAGGAAAACGGACGTCTTTCTTTTTCAAAATTAGAGAGGAGTTTAGCGACATACTTTCCTTGTTGAATCGCAACAGGCGCAATACTAGGAAGCGGTTTTTGATCTTTTCCTAAAACACAGGCAGCATCTCCAATCACAAAGATAGAGTCATCATCTGGAAGAGAAAGATCACTTTTTACAATCACCCTTCCTTGCCGGTCCAGCGGGACATTGAGCGTTTTTAAAAGAGAAGAAGCTTGGTTTCCTGCTGCCCATAGGACATTATGCGAGGAGAAGAACCCCTTTTCAATTTGAACCCCGTTGGATGAGACATCTATCACTTTTGCCCCTTCTAAGACAGTGACTCCTAATTTTTCTAAATCACGCTTGGCTCTTAATGAGAGACTTTCAGGGTACATCGGAAGAATACGGGGAGCGGCTTCTATAAGATAGATCTTGGCTTTTTCAGGGTTAATTTTGCGGAAGTTCTTACGGAGTGTTTGACGGGAAATCTCTGCAATGGCGCCTGCCATTTCCACACCTGTCGGGCCGCCGCCAATGATGATAAAATTTAAATATTTTTCTCTCTCTTCTAGACTCTCTGTACATTCTGCTTTTTCAAAAGAGAGTAAAATCGATTCCCTAATTTTAAGCGCATCTTGCACTGTTTTAAGACCAGGAGCAAACTCTTCCCAAGCGTCATGTCCAAAGTAAGAGTGCCTAGCTCCTGGAGAGACAATAAGATAGTCATAGCTGTACTCTTCTTGATGAGAGAGATGTACTTTTTTCTTCTCTTTATCAATGGAGGTAACATTTCCCATCACGACAGTCACATTGCTTTGTTTTCGAAGCACTTCCCGGATGGGTATGGCAATTTCTCCAGGGGAAAGCGCTGCACTTGCAACTTGATAAAGAAGCGGTTGAAAGAGGTGGTGATTGGTTTTATCAATGAGTAAAATATCAACAGGTGCGTTTTTTAAAGCTTTAGCAGCGTTAAGACCTGCAAAGCCTCCGCCAATAATGATAATTTTTTTAGGGTTCATACTCTTGGTCTATAGCTTAGGGTGAATATAAATGTCATCTTTTTAGTCATTTTTACAGATTATATTTGAAAGAAGTGAAATTGTAGAAAAACCTTCCTAGTTCAAATAGAGAAAAACAAAAAATGGTAATATTTTAACTCTTTCTTAGCAAAAAAAAATCCATGCAAACATTTTTTATCAACTAGGGGTTGCACCTTTATAACTAATCAAGTTAAACTTTAACCTCATTTGGTAATGGCTAGTGAGGGGATATTTTTTGCTTCCCTTTGCTTGAAAAAATCAAGCTGATCAGCCATAGATCAAAATAATAGCGAGGTGTTTTTATGAAAAAAATCGTCCATAAGCTCAAAGTTAAAAACGCTTTAGGGTTACATGCAAGACCAGCTGCAACCATTGCAAAACTTCTACAAACTTCAAAGTCTCAAGTCTCCTTTTCGTATCAAAAAGAGACCGTCAATGCGCGTAGCATCATGAGCATTTTAATGTTAGCGATCAAAAAAAATAGTCTTGTTACCGTCACAATTGAAGGGGAAGATGCCGATGAGACGCTGGCAAGATTGATTGAGGTTTTTGAAAATCGATTTGGAGAGTAGTTTTTGGATCATCAAGGAAATGGACAACATGAGATCAGATTAAAAGGCGCTCCTATTAGCCAAGGAATTGCGATAGGAAAACCGATTTTTCTCTCCCCAGAAGCTGAAGAAATTCCGAATTTTCCCATTACAATGGGGGAAGTTGAAGGAGAAATTGGAAGATACCGGCAAGCGCTTGTCTCAAGCCGTGAAGATTTAAAAAGACTTCATGAAGATCTCACACAAGCAGGCTCTAGTGAAGTAGCTGCCATCATCAGCACCCATATTGAGATGCTAGGGGACCCTTTGATGACAACGCACATGGAGTGTAAAATCCAAGAGATGCTCAAAAACACAGAATCGGTTTTTCATATTGTCATTAACGACTATGAAAGACGGCTGGGGCGTAGCAAAGATATTTTCTTTCAACAAAGACTGAGCGATGTTAAAGATCTTTCAAGAAGAGTATTAAGAAAGCTCAGTGATTCTCATAAAGTACCCTTTGATCAAGTGCCTAAAGATGCCATCATTTTTGCAAGAGAGCTTGTTCCCTCTGATACCGCCTCTCCTCAAACCTCTTATGTCAGTGCCTTTGTCACCCAAGCTGGGGGAGGCATGTCGCATGCTGCTTTGATTGCAAGAGCTAAAGGGATTCCTTATGTGTCTAATGTGGCGATTGATTTCATCGAAAAGATTAAAAGTGATTCTGTCATTGTGGATGGAAGAACAGGTGATATTATCTTAAACCCCTCTCAGTCAACCTTAGAAAAATACCTAGCACTTAAAAAGCTTCTTGATAAGCAATATCAACAATTAGAAAACGGGATTGATCTCCCTTCCAAAACCTTAGATGGAGAGATCATTCAGCTTTATGCCAATATTAATCATCTAGGAGAATCAAAGCTTGCCTCGTATCATAAAGTGGAAGGGATTGGACTCTTTAGATCTGAATACCTCTTCTTACAAGATAACGCGCTTCTTTTTGATGAAGAGAGGCAGTACCGTATTTATGAAGAGCTCTTAAAAGAGTCAGGTAGCTTAAGTGTGACAGTGAGAGTCATGGATCTTGGCGGAGATAAATATATGGAATCTACCCAAGAGATGAAAGAGCAGCTGATGGTAGAGTCAAGAGGTATCCAGTTTCTTCTTAAAAGAAAAGATATCTTTAAAGTGCAGCTAAGAGCGCTTTTAAGAGCGGGCTATAACTACCCTTATTTACGGATCTTATTCCCGTTTGTCACAAGCATTGAAGAGTTAAGAGAGGGTAAGAGGGTTGTAGATGAGGTGAGAGAAGAGCTCCTTTTGCAGCATATCCCTTTTCTAAAAACTACGCCGATTGGATGCATGCTAGAAGTGCCGTCAGCTGTCCTCATTTGTGACGCTCTTGCTGAAGAGAGTGATTTCTTAGCGCTCGGGACAAACGATCTTATTCAATATACGTTAGGGATTGATCGAACTAATTTTGATATCACCCCTTTTTATCACCCGACACATCCTGGCATTTTACGGATGATTCATATGGTGCTAACAGAGGGGAATAAGCAGGCAAAACCTGTGACTATTTGCGGAGAGATGGCTTCAAATCCCCGTTTTACAGAGCTTCTTTTGGGCTTAGGGATGCGTCAATTTTCCTGCGCCCCCAGATTTTTACCGCTCATTAAAAAGACATTAAGAGGCATTTCACTTTCTCAGGCAACAGGGATGGCAAAGCACATTCTTTCATTAAAAACCTCTCAGGAAATTTCTGCTTTTTTGGAGAGATAGGGTTTAAGTAGATTCATTTTTGAATTTCTTTTATTGAAATCAAAAAAAATGTTCCCAAAAAAATAACAGTTACTTTATATCCCATTTTCATGAAAGAAAGGGTTGAAATTTGGGTGATTCTCCTTTGGGTCAGTTGTAGCTGTACGGCAAGTCGGTCAGTCATTGATCAAGCGCCTTATAGCGTATCTCAAAATAGTAGCTATTATGCCGCTCCTATCACACCTGAAAAAGCTTTAGAAGAAGAGCTACCGTCTACTTTAACGCTTGAGGCGATCATTCACCTAGCGCTATCTCACAACCCCTCTACAGCTAAAGCGTGGGCTGAGGCAAGAGTTGCAGCAGCTACTTGGAGAGAGTCTCAAAGCGGGGACTTCCCCATCATTTCAGGGGGGTATCAACTGAGTAGAAGTAAAGAGCCTGTGACAGCTGCGCTCTCACCTGAAGTCATCTCAGAATATGCAACAGAGTGGGGCCCTCAGCTAGATTTAACCTACACTCTTTTAGACTTTGGACAAACAAGCATGCAAATTCAAGCTGCCAAAGAAGCGCTTTTGAGCGCAGATTGTCTGCATCGCTACCAAATTCAAACCACACTTCAGCAAACACTTTTTAGTTACTATAGCTACCTCAGTCAGCAAAATGAGCTCACATCCCAAGAGTTAAATGTTAACACTGCCGCTTTAACAGAGCATATCGTTGAAAAAGAGGTAACGCTCGGCATTAAAGACGCCTCTGATCTGTTACAAGCAAAAACAGAGCTTTTAAAAGCACAAATTGAAGTGGCCCTGCAAAAGCAAAAGGTCATAGAGGCTAAGGCTAATTTGTTAACGCAAATAGGGATGAAGTGTAATCACCCTGTGGAAATTGAGGCGTGTTTTGATAAAATTTATAGCTTAGTGACTCACTACGACACTGAGGCTCTTTTAAAGATTGCTTTAGCCAAAAGATCTGATTTACTCTCCAGTCAGGCATCTCTTAGAGCTCAAGAATTTAGAGTTAAAGGGGCTAAAAGGCAGTTTTTTCCAGAGGTGACATACGATCTCTCAGCTTTTACAGGCCGGGTAAAACCAGGAGGAGATGTAGGCATAAACTATAGCAGTGTAATTGCTTTAAATATTCCGTTATTTAGCGGATTTTCCTCCCTCAATCAGCTAGAAAAGGAAAAGTCTTTAAGAGATGTGTACGCTGCTTCTTTAAAACAAAGTGAGCTTCTTGTAAGAGAGCAGGTGATCACCTGTCATGCGGCTATGCAAACATCAACGACTGTATTAGAGCTTGCAAAGGCGTTTGAAAAGGCTTCTTTAGAGCAGTATGAAGCGGCCCTTGGAAGGTATCAAGCAGGTGTAGGGTCTATTCTTGAGCTCACAACTTCTCAAAATACATTAGGAGTAGCTAGATCACAGCTTGTAAAAAGTCAAACAGAGCTATTAAGTGCCTTTGTGAATTTGCATTATGTCACCGGGCTTTTAGCCCCTTTATCTTAAGGAGAGAAAATGAAAAAATGGATGCTCTTCTTATTACTCTGTAGTTGTTCTAAAGAAATACATAAGGCGCCGGTTCTTCCATATGTGAAGATCGCCTCTGCAATGCAGCAAGATGTCCCTCTTTTTTTAGAGTATGTAGGGCATATTGAGCCGAACTTACAAGTTAGCCTCAAATCTGAGGTGAGTGGTATTTTAGAAGAGGTGCATTTTATCGAAGGCAAATCTGTTAACAAAGGAGATCTTCTTTTAACTATTCATAAGGCGCCTTTTGAGGCAGCAGTTCAGCAGTGTGAGGCAGTTTTAAATCACAACTTAGCGCTTTATCAGCAAGCCCAAGACACCCTCAAGAGGTATCATGATCTTCAATTAAAAAACTATATCTCTCAGTTAGATTATGAAAATTTAAAAACAAATCTATCAATCACAGAAGCGGCTGTTGAAGAGTCTAGAGCTTTATTAAGAAAAGCACAGCTTGATTTAGATAACTGCTGCATTTACGCGCCTTTTACAGGGGTCATGGGAAAACTTTATCAAGACCCAGGAAGTTACATCTCAGTAGGGGGAGAGAGCCCTTTAGTGACGTTAAATCAAATTACCCCGATTCGTCTTACCTTTCATGTCCCTGAAAAAGATTTTGGACTCATCACCTCTTTTCAAGCTAAAGGGTCTCTTAAGACAGAGATTTTTTATCAAAATAAGTGGATTGAAGGCACTCTTTTTCTAATAGATAATGCCATTAATGAATTGACTGGCACCTGTCTTTTACAGGCACTATTTCCCAATCAAGATCAGGTATTATGGCCGGGGATGTTTGCAGATGTGAGGCTGATCTTAACCACTCAAAAAGGGGCTATCACGCTCCCTTCACAATCAGTATCATCCGGGCAAAAAGGCCCGTATATTTATGTTTTACAAGATGATCAAACAGTCGAATTAAGAGAAGTGATGTTAGGACAAGATGATCTGCAATCTGTTGTGATTACAAAGGGCGTAAATGCCGGTGAAAGAGTGGTGACGGAGGGGCAAATTCATTTAACACCAGGGGTTAAAGTTCAGGTTAAACGATGAACCTCTCTTCTTTCTTTATTCACCGCCCTGTTATGACCCTTTTACTGACGGCCTCAGTGATTTTTTCTGGAGTCCTCGCTTATCAAAAACTTCCCGTAAGCGCGCTTCCAAATGTCAATTATCCAGCGATCACCGTTTCAGTCAGTTATCCAGGATCTAGCCCTTTGGTGATGGCAAACACGGTTGTCAGCCCGCTAGAGAGGCAGTTTTTAACCATTGGGGGGTTAAAAACCTTAGCGTCGACAAGTTCTTTGGGAAGTGCAAACGTTGTTTTACAGTTTGATCTCAATAAAAATATCGACGGAGCAGCGCTTGATGTGCAATCTGCGATTAATGCAGCGCTTGGAGATCTTCCTCAAGATCTTCCCCATGCCCCAACCTACAGTAAAGTGAGTACGGCGCAGACGCCTGTCTTATATTTTGCCCTCACCTCAGTAACCATGCCGCGGTATGAGCTTTATGACTACGCCTACACGTTAGTGGGCGAGAGACTGAGCACCGTATCAGGAGTGGCTAAAGTAGAAGTGTACGGCTCTCCTTTTGCCATTCGGGTTCAAGTGGATCCTCAAAAGCTTGCAGCAAGAGGCATTGGAATTGATGAAGTGGCTATCGCTTTAGAAAAAGCTAATACCCACCTTCCTATAGGTGTGCTTAATGGCCCTTATAAAGAGGTCATGATTTCAACAGACGGTCAGCTAGAAAAAACATTTAACTATGACAATGTGGTCATTAAAAATAGTAATAATCAAATTGTACGGATTCAAGATGTGGGAAGAGCTGTGAATTCAACATCTAGTGATCAAGAGTATCAGCAGCTACTTACAGAAGAGGGGGCGCAAGATAGCGTGATCTTTGGGATTTTAACGCAGCCAGGTGTCAACACCATGGAGGTGATTGAAGCCATTGATGAAGTATTACCGCATCTCAAATCCACACTTCCTGGTTCCATTACACTGAAAAAATTTTTCGATAAATCAGATTTTATCCAAGAATCTCTCTTTGATGTAGAGATCACCGTCATCCTTTCCTTTATTCTGGTGATCGGGGTGATCTTTTTTTATTTTGGAAAACTACGCAATACTCTCATTCCAGCCCTCTCGCTTCCCTTGGCTGTCATGGGAGGGTTTACAGTGATGCTGATGGGGGGCCTTAGTTTAGATATTTTATCTCTTTTAGCTATCACGCTCTCTTTAGGGTTTTTAGTTGATGATGCCATTGTTGTGTTAGAAAATATCATGCGGCACGCTGAGATGGGAAAACCTCCTCTACAAGCAGCACTTGAGGGCTCAAAGGAAATTGTGATGACTGTTGTCTCGATGACCCTTGCTTTATGTGCGGTTTTTATCCCTCTTTTTGCGATGAAGGGGGTAATTGGAGAGCTCTTTTATGAGTTTTCTTTCGTGATTGTCATCTTAATTGGATTATCAGGAGTGATCTCTTTAACACTCACACCTTTACTATGTAGCCGCTTTATTGCTGTAAAAACACGGGAGCCACACAAAAGTCAGATGCAAGAATTCTCCTCTTCTTTTCAAGAGGCGCTGCAAACAATCTATCAAAGAACACTCCAAAAATCGCTAGCCTGTCCTAAGGCAGTGCTAAGTATTTGCGTCATTTGTATTAGCGCCACCGTGGGCTTTTTTGTCTTACTTCCTTCTGATTTCTTACCCCCAGATGATCTTGGCCTCATCATCATGCGCGCGCAAGCACTACCTGGCACATCTCCTCATGAGATGAAAACCATTCAGAAGGAACTTGAGCAAAAAATTCGGTTTCATCCAGCAGTTCAAGAAATCATCTCGATCGCCCCGTTTCCAGATAGTAATAAAGGCGGCCTCTTTGTGAGTCTAAAACCTTTTCAAGAAAGAGAATCTATCTTTAAGGTGATGGACGATTTTAACAAGGTTTATGAAACCTCTACCAAAGCTAAAATCTACATGAAGCCGCTTCCTCTCATTGATCTTCAGGTGAGCACTTCAAGCACAAATGCAGCTTATCAATACACTCTGCAAAGTTTAAATACAGAAGATCTCTATTTAGTAGCAGATACGTTCATGAATAAGATGAAAATGATCCCTGAAATCAAACAAGTGAGCTCTGATATGGAGCTTAAACAACCAGGTCTTTTTCTCTCTCTTCAAAGAGATCAAGCTGATCTCTTAAGTGTCTCTGCAGAAGGGATTGAGTCTGTTTTATCATATGCCTTTGGAAAGCGCCCAATCACGTTCATGAATCAATCTCAAAATCAATACGATGTGATTTTAGAGGTGGAAAAAAAGTTTTCCAGAGATAAAACTAATCTCAATCAACTCTATGTCAGATCTTCAAAAGGCCCCCTTGTGCCGCTAAGTAGTTTAGTCAAAGCTCATGAAACAGTTGGTCCCTTAAATATTAACCGCATTAATGGGATGCCAGCTGTGAACTTATTCTTTGATATTGGTAAAGCGCCGCTTGGGCCTGTGTTAGAGCAGATTAAAACAGTGGCTCTAGAAACACTTCCCTCAACTGTAATCGGGACGGCTCAAGGAAATGCCGAGGTGTTTCAAAGCTCTTTGAGCAGTCTCTACATTGCTCTTGTGATTGCTTTTTTCGTGGTCTATGTGATCTTAGGCATACTATATGAAGATTTTTTACATCCGCTCACGGTGATGTCAACACTTCCTCCTGCTGCTTTTGGGGGGCTTGCGACACTTGCTCTTTTTAGAGAGCCTCTTTCTCTTTACGCCTTTGTAGGACTTATTCTTCTTTTAGGAATTGTGATGAAAAATGGCATCATGATGGTGGATTTTGCAACAACCTACTTTAAACAAGGCAAAACACATCACGACTCTATCACTCAAGCGTGTTTAGAGAGGTTTCGTCCGATTTTAATGACAACATTTTCAGCGCTCATGGGAGCAGTTCCCATTGCCATAGGGATTGGAGGGATGACAGCTCAAAGTAGACGGTCTCTTGGTCTTGTGATTATTGGAGGGCTTCTCATTTCTCAAGTGATTACGCTCTATGTCACTCCGGCTCTTTATCTTTTTTTAGAAAGGATACGAAGCTATTTTCTGAAGTCAGAATAGATTTTATCTAAAAAAATAAAGCCTCCTTAAGCTTTTGATTGTAAAAGAAGTAGGGGCAATCATGCCCATTTGAGAGCCATATCCTCTCTTCTTCAAAAATAAACGGTATGATAACCTAATCGCCTTGAAACAAAAAAATAAAATTTAAAATTGTTGAGATGGCTGTTTTCTCTTAAAAAAGAGAAGACGCTCTTAAGGCTATTTACAAGGAGTTTTTCTATGACCATCAGGCCCTTATCTTCCATTATCGAGTCTTTAACACAAGCCGCTGCTGATCCTGTTTTACATGACTGCTTAACAGAGGCTGTTAGGTTATTTCCGTGCGGGCATCATGTGAATGAAGATGTTGCAAAACTGATCATGGGAAAAAGAAAAGTGTGTCCGATTGATCAACAGCTGATTGAAAAATATGAACCTGATCATAAATTAAGAGAAATTGCTAGGCAGATTGCTCTTTTAACACCTGCTTTGCATGAGCAGCCTCCTCTAGAAAGACCTCTGATAAGAACAACACCAGCACCTGTTCCTGTGCCTGTAGAAGTGGATATTGCGCACAATTTATCTCCTTTAGAGCTGAAAAAAATTCCGACTTCAGAGTTTAAAAAACGGCTAAGAGATGAGCCTGATAATGGAAAGCTGTATCGAAATCTTGCAAAAACACTCTCCCTAGGAGAGACAGTCAGTTTAAATAAAAAATCTTTTTCCCGGGAATTACTCTATACAACAGCGATTGAGCTGGATGCGCAAGATAGCATCGCTTATTGCGATCTAGCTAATATCTTAGTAGAAGAGAAAAAAAGTGAAATTAAGATCAAAGAAAAAACGTATAGTGTGAGTGACTTGTATTTTCAGGCTCTATTATTAGATCCTAATAATAGTGAGGCGTGTGTCCATGTAGGAAAACTTCTTCAAGGTGAAGAAAAATTCCCCATTTTAGGTGAAGAACTAGGGCAGCAAGCACTTTATTTAAGGGCTATTGAAAAAGAGCCAAATCTCGCAATTGCCTATGCAGCTCTTGGAGATAGTTTTCAAGAAGGCGGCTCTATTAATGGACTTGGTGAAGAGCTTCAATCTAAAAAAGCGCTTTATATAAAAGCTATTGAGCTTTCTTTGGAGGAAATTAGGCCCTATATTGATCTTGCTAATCATATAAAAGATGAAGTCATTCCAATTAATCAAACCCCGTTTACAAAAGAGACGCTATATCTTAAAGCGATTGAACTAGGGGCACAAGCAAGCGAGCCGTATTTCAAACTCGCTCAAATTCTTCCTAAAAAAGGGATGACCTATCAAGGTAAACTATTCACAAAAAAAGAACTTTATCAACAAGTCATTGAAAAAGATGACAGATACCCTGAAGCATTTTTTCACCTAGCTTCTCTAGCAACCCTTAAGGAGTCTTTTTTAATTGCTGGTAAGGAATTTGTAAAAAAAGACCTCTTATGTGAGGCGATTAAAAAGGGATTTGTAGAGAGTAGAGTGTATGTCATGCTAGCTGATCTTTTACAAAAAGATGAAACGGCTTCCTTGCCTAAATCCATGACAAAAAAAGGGCTTTATCTTGAAGCGGTGCGGCGCAATCCTCACGACTCTGCTGCCTATGTGGGTATTGGCTCTTGCTTAGAGGCTGGAGAAAAGGAGCCTCTTTTTAAAAATAGTACTGAGAGTTTTTCTTCCCTTGAGCTTTATCAAGAGGCTATAAAAATCAATCCTAAAGAGCCAAGAGCTTATGTAGCGATTGGAAAGACGTTAATTGGTAAGAGACCTTTTGAAATGAATGCAAAAAAATATTCAAGAGAAGCGCTATATCAACTTGCCATTGATCTAGATCCCTTTTATGCAGATCCTTATCTAGAACTTGCGCTTCAGTTAGATGGAGAAAAAACGATCGTCTTAAAAGAGGGAGAGTTCAATAAACAAACCCTTCTACAAAGAACCTTAGAGTGTAATCCTGATCAGCCTTCTGTATATTTACAACTCGCACAAATGATTCCAAATGATGGAACAGTTACTATCGGAGAAAAAACGTTTTCCAAGAAGGAGCTCTATATTAAGGCAATTGAATTAGGGGCTCGCCATAGTCAACCTTACTTTGATTTAGCAGAGCTATTAAATCATGATGAACAAGTAACTGTATCAGGACAGAAATTTGAGCAAAAAGATCTCTATCTTAAAGTAGTTCATCTGAATCGTCATAAAAGTAGTGCCTATAGGCGGTTGGCACACCTTTTAGAAGAAGGCGAAACAGTTACTATAAGAGAAGAGAAATGGAACCAGGATCATCTTAAGAGAGCAGCAGAAACAGTTGATCTGATGGAAAAGTATATTCAAGGAGTTGAAAGGGCTGTTGATAAAAAAGAGGCTTATCTAAATCTTGCTGATAAGATTGACCAAGGAGACCCCGTTGAGCTTGTAAATGGAGAGAAAATTGATAAAAAAGGGCTCTATCTGAAATGCATTGACATAGACCCAACAGATGGTAGGCTCTATATTGAAGCTGCTGCTTTTCTTAAAAAAGGGGAGTCATTAACGTTAATCAATAAAAAAAAGATGTCTAAAGAAGCGCTGTATTATAAAGGAATGAAGCTTCTTCCTGAGACAGTTGAAAAATACCACTGGATAGCCGATACTCTCAAAGAAGAAGAAGAATTAACATGGACTATTGAAGGCAAAATTCCTGAAATTGTCACGATTTCACGTAAGGAGTTATATGTTAAGGCGATTGAGATAGATCCGAGTGATGCAGACTCTTACTGTTATCTTGCCAATCATATCAAGCAGAAAAAAATCCAGATGGGTAGAGATAAGATGTCTAAAAGAGATTTGTATGTTAAAGCCATTACACTCACTCCAAAAAAGAGTCATCCTCATCTTAGGCTAGCCATACCTCTTTTGAAAAATGAATCAATTAAGGTGAGAGAAGAGATGCTTTCTAAGAGGCAGCTTTGTTTAAGAGCTCTTGAACATATACGCAATAACAATTTAGAAGATAAAGGGGAGAAGGCTCTAGCTTACTACTACTTAGCAAGCACCTTAGAGAAGACAGAGGAGGATGTCACGGTTGAGGGGAAAGTTTTTTCTTTAGAAAAACTTTATTGCAAGGTGATTGAACTGGGTGTAAATTATAAAGATGTCTATGAAAGACTTTTGAATATAAAACCTCCACTTCCTTCGATTCAATTGATGAATGGAGACACCCTATCTAGGGAGGAGATGAAGCAAAGGAAGAGAATGGCTCCAAGTAAAAGAGACTTATTACACGGCTAAGAGCTAGCTTCTTGATAAGAAGAGTAAAAAATCTTTTTTTACTCCTCTTTTTTTATGTCAGAAATGATCTTAAGTTCAAAACAGCTTTTAGGAAAACTTAGGATGAAACTTTTCAAAAGCTGTGTGCAAATGCTTACGGCTCACATGTGTATAACGGTCTGTTGTTGCAATATGAGCATCTTTTAGAAGCTCTTGTATAATCCGTAAATCAGCCTCATTTTTTAGAAGAGGTGTTTTTAATGGGTATTAGAGAGGTGATAGCTGAAAATAGGATATCTCTTGATCTTATCATTGTTAAGAGGCTTCTTATTTCTCAAATGATTGCACTCTATGATCCTTCTTAACTTTATCTTTTTTAGAAAGAGTAATAGGTTATTTTCTAAAAATTAGAATAGATTTTTTTTCTGAAAAAATAAAGCAATCTTAAGCTTTTGATTGTAAAAGAAGTAGAGATGATCGCATATTGGAGAGTCATATCCCCCCTTTCTTCAAAAATAAACGTTATGTTAACCTAATCGAAGTTCATCTAAAAATAAAATTTAAAATTATTGAGATCGCAGGTTTCTTTTAAAAGAGAGAAGGCGCTCTTAAGAGTATTGATCAGGAGGTTTTCTATGACCATTCAGCCACTATCTTCCATTATCGAATCTTTAACACAATCGGCTAACGATCCTATTTTTCATGACTGTTTAACAGAGGCTGTCACATTATTTCCGTGCGGGCATAATGTAAATGAAGATGTTGCAGAAAGTAGCATGAAAAAAAGACAAGTGTGTCCCGTTGATAGGCATCCCATTACGGGATATGCACCGAACCATACATTAAGAAATATGGCTCGGCAGATTGCTCTTTTAACCCCTGCTTTCAATCAACAAATGTCTGCAAAAGCGCCCACAATAGATGATGTCCAAATGCCGATTTATGCGCTCAATTATGAAGTCGATATTGCACATAATTTATCTTCTTCGGAGCTTAAAAAAATTCCTGCTTCAGAATTTAAAAAACGTTTAAGAGATGAGCCTGATAATGGGAAGCTTTATAGAAATCTTGCAAAAACACTCTCACTAGGAGAAACGGTGAGTGTAAATAAAAAAATTTTAACTAGAGAGTTACTCTGTAAAAAAGCGATTGAATTTGACGAGCAAGACAGCATGGCTTATTGCTATCTAGCTGATATCTTAATGGAAGAGAGAAAAAATGAAATCAAGCTTAAAGAAAAATTTTATTCTATAAGAGAGCTCTATTATAAGGCGTTATCATTAGATCCTAATAATAGTGAGGTATGTGTGCGGGCAGGAAAGTTTCTTCAAGATGGAGCCACATTCTCTCTTTTAGGTAAAGAGCTAGGGCAGCAAGAACTTTACTTAAGAGCCATTGAAAAGGATCCTCATTGTTCTATTGCATATGCAGCTCTTGGCGACTGTTTTCAAGAAGGGAGCCTTATCAATGGATTAGGTGAGGAGTTTCAATCTAAAAAAGCGCTTTATGTCAAAGCCATTGAGCTCTCTTCAGAGGAAAGTAGGCCATATATTGATCTTGCCAATCATTTAAAAGAAAAAGAAGAAGTTCAGGTTCATCAGGAAGTATTTACCAAGGAGGATCTTTATATTAAAGCGATTGAATTAGGAGTGCAGGAAAGCGAGCCGTATTTCAAACTCGCTCAAATTCTTCCTAAACAAGATATTCGCCTTCAATTGCAGCTATATCGACAAGCCATTGAACAAGATGACAAATACCCTGAAGCGTTCTTTCATCTGGCTTCTATAGTAAAACCTTACAAATCTTTTTTGATTTCAGGTAAGGAATACTTAAAAAAACAACTCCTATGTGAAGCAATTAAAAGGGGATTTGTAGAGAGTAGAGTGTATGTCATGCTAGCTGATCTGTTGCAAAAAGATGAAACGGCTTCCTTGCATAAACCCATGACAAAAAAAGAACTTTATCTTGAAGCGGTACGGCGCAATCCTCACGACTCTGCTGCCTATGTTGGCATTGGCTCTTGCTTAGAGGCTGGAGAAAAGGAAGTTCTTTTAAAAAATAGTACCCAGAGTTTTTCTTCCTTTGAGCTATATAAAGAGGCTATACGGATCAATCCTAAAGAACCAAGAGCCTATGTTGCGATTGGAAAGACGTTAGGAGAAAAGGGTCAATTTGAAATCGAGAAGGAAAAATATTCAAGGGAAGAGTTATATCAATACGCCATTGATTTGGACCCCTCTTATGCAGATCCTTATCTTGAACTTGCGTTTCAGTTAGGTGAGAAAGGAAGTGTTGTCTTAGAAAACAGAGAGTTAAATAAACAAGATCTTTTATGCAAAACCTTAGAGTGTAATCCTTACCAACCTTCTGTGTATTTACAGTTAGCTCAAATGATTCCAGATTATGAAAAGGTCATCATCGGTGATAAAATGTTTTCTAAGAAGGAGCTCTATGTTAAGGCAATTAAATTAGGAAGCAGGCATAGTCAGCCTTACTTTGAGTTAGCAGAGCTCTTAGTCCCTGATGAAGCGGTTATGTTATCAGGAAATGCATTAGCGCAAAAAGATCTCTATCTTAAAGTGATTCATCTGAATCGTCATAAAAGTAGTGCTTATCTACGTTTAGCACATCTTTTAGTTGAAAATGAAACGGTCACTATAAGAGGGAATCCATGGAACCAGGATCATCTGGAGAGGGCAGCAGAAGTCGTCTATCTGATGGAAAAATATATTCAAGAAGTTGAAAGGGCTGTTAATAAAAAAGAGGCGTACCTGAATCTTGCTGATAAGATTGAACCAGGTAATCTTGTTGAGTTAATCAATGGGGAGAAAATCGATAAAAAAGGGCTCTATCTTAAATGCATTGATATAGATCCAACAGATGGCAAACTCTATATCGAGGCTACCTCTTTTCTTAAAAAAGGGGAGTCATTAATGTTAATCAATAAAAAAAGGATGTCTAAAGAAGAGCTGTATTATAAAGGAATAGAGCTTCTTCCTAAGACCGCTGCAAATTACCATTGGATAGCCTCTACCCTTTCCTCTGACGAGGAATTAACATGGACCATTGAAGGCAAAATGCCTGAAATTGTCACGATTTCACGTAAGGAGTTATACGTTAGGGCTATTAAGCTAGATCCGGTTAATGCAGACTCTTACTGCTATCTTGCTGATCATATCAAACCTGGCCAGGTCCAGGTATTTGGTAGAGAGAGATTATTTCAGCCAGAGTTATATTTGAGAGCTATTATGCTTAATCCAAAAAAGAGTCATCCTCATCTGGGATTAGCCATGCTTCTTGAGAAAAATGGAGTAAGAATGGTGGGAAGGGAAATACTTTCTAAAAGGCAACTTTGTCTGAAAGCTCTTGAGCATATACGTAATAACAATTTACAAGATCAAGAGAAAAAGTGTCACGCGTATTACCATTTGGCAAGCACATTAGATAAAAAAGAAGATCAGGTGACAATTAATGGAGAAACAATTTCTCAAGAAAAACTCTATTGTAAAGTGATTGAACTCAATAGAGAATATCACAAAGCATATGAAAAGCTTTTAGAAATGGAACCTCCACTTGCTTCTGTTACACTGATGGGTGGAGAGATTTTATCGAGAAAGGATATGGAGCAAAAGGTTAAATAATCCCAAATGGAAGAGATTCTGTAATAGGCTAAGATCTATTTTACATCTAAGAGGAGTAAAAAATCCTTTTTACTACTCTTTTTTTAGACAAGAAATGAGCCCAAGCTCAAAGCAGTTTTTAGGAAAACTTAGGATGAAACTTTTCAAAAGCCGTGTGCAAATGCTTACGGCTCACATGCGTATAACGGTCTGTTGTTGCAATATGCGCATGTCCTAAAAGCTCTTGGATAATCCGTAAATCAGCCCCATTTTCTAGAAGATGAGTGGCAAAGGAGTGACGGAGTGTATGAGGGGATATGGGTTTTAAGAGACAAGTTTTTTTCGCATAGTATTGTACGCGATCCCAGACGCCTCCCCGGCTGATACGGGCCCCTTTTTGGGTGGTAAATAAAGGGCCATCTCCTTCTGTTCGAAAATGCTTAAGGAAGTGATCAATCCACTCCATTGCAATAGGAGCTATAGGCACAATTCTCTCTTTATTCCCTTTCCCATAAACTTTAACATGATCGTCATAAAGATCGTTAATATTGAGCTGACATGTTTCAGAGACTCTAAGACCTGCTGCATACATCAGATAAAAAAGAGCTCTGTCTCTAGCACCTACAAAATCCTCAGGAGAAGAGGCGTTTAAAAAAAGTGTGACCTCTTCTGAGGTCATCACCTCAGGAATGAGTTGCCATGCTTGAACTTTTTCTAGGAAAAGAGCAGGGTTATCTTTAATTTTTCTCTCTTTTTTAAGAAAGCGAAAAAAGCTTTTTGTGGAGGCGAGATATCTTGCTAAAGAGCTTGAGGCAATGTTCTGTTTTTTGAGAGTCTCAAAATAGGTTACAAGGTCTTCAGACGTCAGCTCTATGAAACACTTCGTCCCAAAAAAAAGAGCCATTTTGTTTAAGTCTCTTTGATAAGCCTCAAGAGTGTGAGGACTCACCACTTTTTCAGAACTGAGATAGATGAGAAAATGGTGAACTAAATCTTCCATAATAGGGCTAAGTTAACAGTTAAAAAGAAAATGGCATTCCAGGAAGCATGGCAGAGCTTTGATCTTTGATTTGTTTAAGGGCATCACTGTAGGCTGCCTCAATTAAGTCTTGAAGTCCTTCAATGTCATTTGGATCTATGCAGCTAGGCTTAATGGCAATTTTTTTCATGGAGTAATCACCGCAGAGGGTAATAGAAACGAGGCCTGCGCCAGAAGTGCCTGTCACTTCTTGAAGTTTTAGCTCCTCTTGCATCTTGCTATATTGAGCTTCCATTTGTTTGGCTTGTTTTTTGATTTTAGAAAATCCGTGGCCCATACTTGTTTTAGTCCTTTTTTAGTATCCCTTCGAGCTCAACAGCTGCAAATCGAAGGATTGTATCGTATTTACTTTTATGAAAAACAGGGGAAGAGGGGGCTGTTTCAGAAGGAGCTGCGACCCTTTCTTGAGCGTCTTCTAAAGGGAGCTTTTGAGGAGAAATGACAGGAATGTCTTCTCTTACTTCTGAAACGATTTCTTCTGTTTTTACTATTGTGTGAATAGAAAGAGCTTCAGCTTCTTCTAAAAGAGTTCCTTGAGGTAAAGAAGAGAAAGAGCTTAGTTCTTGAGTTACGAAAGAAGACTCTAATGTCACTTGAAGTGTACTTTCTTGAGAATGAGGCTCTTGCTTAAATGTTTCTTGAGAAAAAGAAGTAAGAGGTGAGATCGGTTCTTGATTTAAGAATTTTTCTACAGAAGGCGCCTGAGAAGATAGATCTTTAAGAGTATCTTGCAAGAGCTCTTCTCTTATTAAAATAGACTGAGAAAAGGGGTCTGCAGTCTCTTTAGGTAAAGAGGAAGGCTTTTCCCGAGGAGGTGAAAGCTCTTCTTGAGTTAAGTGTTTTTCTACAGAAGGTGCAGGGGAAGAGATGTCTCTAAGAGTACCTTGCTCCATTTTGTCTGTATTTAAAATAGGTTGAGAAGAAAAAGCTCCGCTTTCTTTAGGTAAAGAGGGAGGCTTTTCTTGAAGAGGTGCAAGCTCTTCTTGAGTGAAGTACTTTTCTACAGAAGGTGCTGGGGAAGAGATCTCAGAGAGAGATTGCAAAGGCTCTTCTTGAGGAGAGCGTTTTTCCAATATAGCCTGAGGAGCTGGGGGCTCTTCTTGCTGTAAAGGTGTTTGAATGGTATCTGGGGTGTTAGCTAAAGAGGCTGATTCTTGATGAGAGAGCTCTTCTAAACGGCGGACAAGAGAGGGAAGAGATAGCCTAAAGTGACTTTGAATGAGGTGAAGAAAAATCATTTCTAGAGTCACCCGTTTTAAGGTGATTTTTCCCAGTTCTTTAATCCAGCCCATCAAGTAGTTCACGATGTAGAGAAGATGGTCTTGGGTATAAAAAGAGGCAAATGTTTGATAGTGAGCCTTTTCTTGGGGGTGCAAAAAGGTATCAGAGGGGAGCTTGAGAAGATTTAAAAGATGGAGCCTAAAGTGACTCAGTAACCCTTCGAGAAAATCATGCATCTCTTGTCCTGTAGAAAAGAGCTTTTGCGCCAGGAGAAAAGCAGAAGAGAGTTCATAGCTTTTAATCGCCTCATCCAGATCAAAGTAGAGCTGTCTTGAAGGGATGCCTAAAAACTCTCTAATCGTTTGATAGGAAATGGCTCCTGTTTCAAAACAGAGTAGCTGATCAAAAATAGATTCTGCATCTCTAAGCCCCCCTTCTGCTGTATGAGCAATGAGCTCAAACGCTTCTTGTTCAACAGTTAAAGAGAGATCATGGGCAATACGCTCTAATTTACCTACGATCTCTTGAGAAGAGAGCCTCTTTAAATCAAACCGTTGACATCTACTCATAATGGTAGGAAGGACTTTTTGAGGTTCGGTGGTTGCAAAGAGGAACTTAACATTAGAGGGAGGCTCTTCAAGGGTTTTGAGAAGGGCATTAAATGCCTCTTTTGTGAGCATGTGCACTTCATCGATGATATACACTTTATACTGACCGCTTAAGACTGAATAGCCAACGGTTTCATTGAGTTTTCGAATATCATCAATACCGCGGTTAGATGCCCCGTCAATCTCAATGACAGATAGAGATTTCCCTTGAGAGATCTCAAGACAACAAGAACATGTATTACACGGCTCAGTAGAAGAGAGGAGCTGTGTGCAGTTAAGGGTTTTGGCAAAAAGTCTTGCTAATGTTGTTTTTCCCGTTCCTCTAGATCCACAAAAAATATAGGCAGGCGCCACCTTTTGCAGGCGGACAGCATTTTTTAAAGTGGTCACGATAGGAGAGTGCCCAACGAGGGCTTCAAAGGTTTGGGGTCTATATTTACGCGAAAGATTTTGATGCATAAATAGTAGTATACCGGCTTACCCTAACAGATGCAAGTTGCTGATTAATTCCGTTTCAATCATGATTGTATGAGATCATGCAGTTCCGTAAGCAAAATATTGATTTGATGAGAGGTTAAAATGAGCTCTGATCCAGTCAAACAGTTTTTATCGAAATGGCAAACCGGCTTTTCCCTAGGATGGGAATGGTTTAGCCGTGTATTTTTTGTTGTGATCTTCACGTTATCTATTGCCTGTTTCTTCCATTTTCGCCAAGTGAGGATCGAGCAACTAGAACTGGGGAGCATTGCAAGTAAATACGTGTTAGCTCAAGTGGGTTTTGATTTTGCCGATGTGGAAACGACGCGGGTCTTTAAAGAAGAGTCACTCAGAGAAATTGGGCCTATTTTTTACTTTTCTGATGAAGAGATTAGTAAAGCAGAGCACTGCATCCAAACAGAGCTCATCAATGACCCTTATTGGAGAGAGTGGTTTCCCTCTGCTACTTTTGAAGAGATGATGCACACTTCAGATACTATCCGCACATTTCTTACAAAAGCGAAGTTTTCTGATCCAAGAACCATTCAAAAACTCGAGCAAACAGGGTTTAATTTAGCTAACTACCTTAACTGCGCTCTTAATGAACCTTTTGTGGATCCTCTTCTTTGTGTATGGGAAAAAATTAGTCAGCAAGTGTTTGATTCTCCGATTCCTGCTTCTGACTTTATTTTAGAAAAATATTGGAAATACTCTTGGTCTTTACAAGAAGATTTTAATTTAAGACATCTCTTAAGAGCCCGCATTAAAGAGACCATACCGCTTAAAACCGTGCATGTTGAAGCAGGAAGCCGGATCATTAATGCCGGGGAAAAAGTGACAAGACGGCATATGGATATGCTAAAAGAGATGAAAAAGGTGATTCATGATAAAGAGAATCTCTTAAAGCCTGTCACCATTTTAGGAAGTGTCGTTCTAGCTGTTGCAATGCTCTACCTCGCCTGGATCTATTTTAAAACGTTTCATCCTCTCATCACAAAGTCGTTTAAAAAGATGGCCCTCATTGCAACAGTTGCTGTGTTAACCCTCTTTTTAGCCAAGTTTGTTGATTACTATATTTTATATAAGATGGGATACCTCAGCGACTATTTCCGGCTTCCGATTTTTCTTCTCTTTCCCACACTCACCCTCTCCATTTTAATCGATAAGCATGTCGCGATGATGGTGGCGATTTTTATTGCCTCGATTTTAGAGATTAATCTAGGCATTGAGTCGTATGAGTTTTTAGTTGTGAACTTATCGATTGCGCTTATGGCCATTATTTTGACGAAAGAGGTACGTAAGCGAAAAGAAATCTTTGGTATTTGCTCTAAGATAGCGCTTCTCATCCTTCCGATGATTATCGCTATGAGGCTTTTGAATAATCAGCTAGGAGATCGGCAAATGGTCATTGATGTGATCACGGTTGTAATCTCTATTTTCCTCTCCGCCGCTCTTGTTGTGCTTATTCTTCCTCTTTTAGAGTCAAGCTTTGGAGTGGTGACAGATATGGCGCTTTTAGAAGCAGGCGATCCGAACCACCCTCTCTTACGAAGACTGAGCCTTGAATCTCCTGGAACGTATCAACACTCCTTAAGTGTTGCCTCTCTTGCAGAAGAGGCTGCCTTAGCGATTGGAGCTAACGCTTTGCAGTGTAGAGTGAGCGCTCTTTATCACGATATTGGGAAAGTGGCTCAGCCGCACTACTTCACGGAAAATCAATTTTCAGGCTTTAATATGCACCAGCTCTTAACGCCTTTTGAATCTGCGCAAGTGATTATTCAGCACGTGACTGAAGGGGTCAAGTTAGCAGAATCTTATGAGCTTCCGGTTCCTATTATTGATGCGATTCAAGAGCATCACGGCACCTCTCTTGTCTACTATTTTTATCATGCGCAGGTAGAAAGATGCCGGGCTAAATGTATTGAAGTGGAAGAGGGATTTTTCAGATATCCAGGCCCCACACCGCAATCAAGAGAATCAGCTGTAATTATGCTTGCAGACTCCATTGAAGCAGCTTACAGATGTCAAGATCAACCCGATGAAAAAGCCATCATTGATCTCATTGAAGGGATTGTCAGTGATAAAATCCGGGACCATCAGTTAGATAGCTCTCACTTAACCTTTGATGATTTAGAAGCGATCAAAAAAGCAATTTTTAGATCACTTGTAGCACTTAGTCACGGACGGATTAAATACCCTGCTAAAAATAATACCGTGAAGGTGTCTTCCGCCTCACAAGCACTCGTATAAAACCAGGGTATCATGATCTCTAGAGAAGCCTATATTTTTCATTTACAATCTCTCAAGTAGATTGAAAATTTCAAGAAGATGTAATACGAAAAAGCTGATCAATTTGAACTTGCGCTCTATATAAATCTATCCCTTCATCGATATATCTTTTGATAAAGGCATCATAATCATATACCACGTTATTATATAGAACAGGGTGATCTGGCTTATCTTGAAGGTAAGGGCAGCACTCTGTAGATGATAATACTTTATCTACGGCAGGAAGTTGTTCCCAGGTGATAACGGACATGCGTCTTTGGTACCGTTTCCAAGGATCCCAGGTAGATAAAAAGGCTTCAAATGCAGCTTCAGTCATCTCTTGTAAAACCGCTCTTCCAATAGAATCGATTTGCTCATTTGCGATAGCTACACACCTCCTAAAGAGCATATTTTTCATATGGACAGGGAGATTTAACATTTCTTGTAACCTAGTATGAAACGCCATGTAAACTTCTACTTCATCAACAAAATGAAGTGTCTTGATATATGTTTTGATCTTTTTGTTTAGCTCTTCAATGCAGAAAAAACCTTTTCCTGTCATTTTTAACTCTTCAGCTGTCACCGAGGGTTGCTCAAGCTTACGTAGCGTTTGATAAATAGCCATATCATTTAAAGTTGTCATTACACGATCATCACAGGAAGAGAGCCCCTGATGAATAATCAAAGCTGCATGATGGCACGCCTCTTGATCTTCACTCATCATTTGAATCATCTGGAGTATCTGCCTTGCAAGAGAGGGCCTAGTCGCACTGTTATAATAATCTGCAGTTCCTGTCAAACGAGTGAGGAATGTTAAAAGATTTTGATGATCTCGTACTTCAATGAGCCTATGATGGAGCCTAAGACTCAGTTCTTCAATATTGATAAAAGGCTTTTCTTCTATTTGCTCTTGCCAAAACTCAAGAGCCGGAAAAAGTGCTGTAAAATCTGTGATATATTCTTCTGAAGCTTGGTGAGAAAAGTAAAACTGTATCCCTTGAGCATTGCGAGTAGCTTCTTGTAATCTAGAAAGAATAGCAGGAGAGAGCCTAGCTCCTTCGAGGGTTACGATACGCTGGGACCGATTGGAACGGGAGCCTAACATAGCTACCCAGTTAGGTAAGGATGTGAGACTGCGGCAGTCCGTTAAGTCCAAATTACCTCCAAGTATCAGATTATTAGGTAATGCAGTTAGAGCTGTACATTTAAAGAGATTAAGATCTCCTCCTACCTGAAGTCTTTCAGGAAGAGAGGTAAGATGTGTACAATGAGAGAGATTAAGATTTCCTTCTACCTGAAGTCTTTCAGGAAGAGAGGTAAGATGTGTACAATGAGAGAGATTAAGATTTCCTTCTACCTGAAGTCCTTCAGGAAGAGAGGTAAGATTTGTACATCGAGAGAGATCAAGATTTTCTCCTACTTGAAGTCCTTCAGGAAGAGAGGTAAGATTTGTACATCGAGAGAGATCAAGATTTCCTTTTATCTGAAGTCCTTCAGGAAGACGGGTAAGATGTGTACATTCAGAGAGATTAAGATTTCTTCCTACCCGAAGCCCTTCAGGAAGCGAGGTAAGATTTGTACAATGAGAGAGATTAAGATCTCCTCCTAGCTGAAGCCCTGTAGGAAGAGAGGTAAGATTTGTACATCGAGAGAGATCAAGATTTTCTCCTACTTGAAGTCCTTCAGGAAGCGAGGTAAGATTTGTACATCGAGAGAGATGAAGATTTCCTTTTATCTGAAGTCCTTCAGGAAGACAGGTAAGATGTGTACATTCAGAGAGATTAAGATTTCTTCCTACCCGAAGCCCTTCAGGAAGCGAGGTAAGATTTGTACAATGAGAGAGATTAAGATCTCCTCCTAGCTGAAGCCCTGTAGGAAGAGAAGTAAGATTTGTACAATGAGAGAGATTAAGATTTCCTCTTAGCTGAAGCTCTGTAGGAAGAGAAGTAAGATTTGTACAGTGAGAGAGATTAAGAATTTGTCCTACTTGAAGCCCTGCAGGAAGCGAGGTAAAATTTGTACAGTGAGAGAGATTAAGATCTCCTCCTAGCTGAAGCCCTATAGGAAGAGAAGTAAGATTTGTACAACGAGAGAGATTAAGATTTCCTCTTAGCTGAAGCCCTGTAGGAAGAGAAGTAAGATTTGTACATCGAGAGAGATGAAGATTTCCTTTTATCTGAAGTCCTTCAGGAAGACGGGTAAGATGTGTACATTCAGAGAGATTAAGATCTCCTCCTACCTGAAGTCCTTCAGGAAGATAAGTAAGATGTGTGCACCTAGAGAGATTAAGATGTCCTCCTACCTGAAGTCCTTCAGGAAGACGGGTAAGATGTGTACATTCAGAGAGATCAAGATCTCCTTTTATCTGAAGTCCTTCATGAAGAGAGGTAAGACTTGTACAATGAGGGAGATCAAGGTCTCCTTCTACCTGAAGCCCTTCAGGAAGACGGGTAAGATGTGTACATTCAGAGAGATTAAGATTTCCTTTTATCTGAAGCCCTTCAGGAAGATGTGTAAGATTTGTACAATGAGAGAGAGAAAGAGGGTGCTTTACTATAAGCCCTTCGGGAAGCGAAGTAAGCGCTATGCAATGAGAAAGATTGAAATGCCTTTTTACTGTAAGATTTTTTGGTAGATTCGTAAGAGCTGCGCAATAGGAGAGATCAAGATGTCCTTCTCCCTGCAATTCTTCAGGAAGCGAGGTAAGCGCTGTGCAATGAGAGAGATTAAGATCTCTTTCTACCTGAAGCCCTTCAGGAAGAGACGTAAGGGCTGTGCAATGGGAAAGATCAAGATTTTTTCCTACCCGAAGTCCTTCAGGAAGAGATGTAAGGCCTGTGCAATAAGAGAGATTAAGATCTCTTTCTACCTGAAGCCCTTCAGGAAGAGACGTAAGGGCTGTGCAATGGGAAAGATCAAGATTTTTTCCTACCCGAAGTCCTTCAGGAAGAGATGTAAGGCCTGTGCAATAAGAGAGATTAAGATCTCCTCCTAGCTGAAGCCCTGTAGGAAGCGAGGTAAGATTTGTACAGCGAGAGAGATCAAGATCTCCTCCTAGCTGAAGCCCTGTAGGAAGAGAAGTAAGATTTCTACAATGAGAGAGATCAAGATTTCTTCCTACCCGAAGTCCTTCAGGAAGAGATGTAAGGCCTGTGCAATAAGAGAGATAAAGATTTCTTCCTACCTGAAGCCCTGTAGGAAGCGAGGTAAGATTTGTACAGCGATAGAGATCAAGATCTCCTCCTAGCTGAAGCCCTGTAGGAAGAGAATTAAGATTTCTACAATCAGAGAGATCAAGATTTCTTCCTACCCGAAGCCCTTCAGGAAGCGAGGTAAGATTTGTACAGTGAGAGAGATTAAGATCTCCTCCTAGCTGAAGCCCTGTAGGAAGAGAAGTAAGATTTCTACAACGAGAGAGATTAAGATTTTGTCCTACTTGAAGCCCTGCAGGAAGCGAGGTAAGCGCTGTACAATGAGAGAGATTAAGATCTCCTCCTAGCTGAAGCCCTGTAGGAAGAGAAGTAAGGTTTGTACAATGAGAGAGATCAAGATTACGTCCTATCCGAAGCCCTGCAGGAAGAGATGTAAGGCCTGTGCAATAAGAGAGATAAAGACGGCCTTCAACTTCTAAGTCTTGAGGAAGAGAGGTGAGATGTTTGCAACCAGAGAGGATAAGGGAGTCATACACTTTAAGCCCCCTTGGTAAAGCCGTAAGAGCTGTGCAATCAGTCAGGTCAAGAGAGAATCCTACTGTAAAATTTTCAGGTAGATGTGTCAAAGCTGTACAACCGGAGAGATCAATAGATCTTTCTACTTTAAGATCATGAGGAAGAGATGTAAGACTGATGCAGTTTCTGGCATCAAGATCTCTATTTACTTTAAGTCCTTTAGGAAGAGATATAAGGTTTGTACAGCTAGAGAGTTTTAAAGCTTCTTTTACATTAAGATCTTCAGGAAGAGAGGTAAGATTTGTGCAGTTAAAGAGTATAATACTACCTTTTACGGTCAGGACTTTGGGTAAAACAATAGGTTTTCTACAATCTGTAATAGATAGGTCTCCCTCAACCTCCAATATATCAGGTAAAGAGAAAGGGGTATTTAAGCGGCTAAAACATACGTCACCCGTAACTGTGAGTTTTTGGAGTAAAAAATAAAATATCTCTTCTTGAGCTTGCTTTTTATCTGCAAGTTTTGAACAGTTAAGCGATCCTTCTATTTTAACGTCTTTATATCTTAAAAGGGCCAAAGAGCGAATAGTAGAAGAATCAATTTCTACAGAACCTTTAATAAGAATTTGATGAGGTAATTCTTCCAAATCTGTTAAGTGAGATAACTCTTCTACTGAAATCACTTTACAAGACTCTGTATGCTGAAGATTAGAAGGTTGTGTAAGATCATAAGCTGAGTTCAGATTAACAGTTGGAATATGCATGAAAATCCTGAATAATATTTTTTTACAAATAAATTTTATTGAGAATTGAGCTTATCAGGGTTGTTTTTTTAATTCCAGTTAAAATAAACTTAATTTTTTTATTAATATATATTTTTTTAATTTCTAAGGTCTGTAATTTTGAGCTCAATTGATAGATTTTGAAATGGTCTTGGATATTTAAGAGATTTCTCATAAAGGAAGTTATAAAAAGCTATCACCTTTTCATGCAAAAATTCAAATTCTTTATTCAATCACACTTTAATCAAAAATTCCTGAGGTAAAGGTAGAGGCTTTTCTAGGTTGATTAATAATAAAAATATCTTAATGAAACTCAAGTAAGCGTTGATTGATTAACGGGTTCTCTCTTTTTCAATATGCGCAAACGGAACTAAGGGAGCCTCAGCATTGATTCCTTCGCACCTTTTGGATGCCTCTTCCCAATGAGCTAAAGATTCTAAGTTTTCATTCCACCAAGGAAATGTTTTGCACTGCTTAGGGCGGGCTGGATAAATTTGGCACCGATTATTTTTCAAAAATACACAGTCGTAGTTTCTGCGATCTTCATTAAGAGAAACCCTTCCAAAGACCGATCTTGTGTAGGTTTTAAGGAACTCTTCTTCTGAAATTTGAAGATAATTTGCCATATCTTGAATTTCTTGAGGGGAAATCCAGACGTAACCTGGCTCTTTTGAGCAGCACCCTCCGCACCCTGTGCATTCAAAACGGAGTCCTTTTTTATACCATGTCATATGTTTCTCTTAAGTTGCCTAGCCACTGGCTAGAGTTCCATGTGTAATGTTGAATGGTGATGGATGAGGGGTAAAGATCAATGAGGCTCCATCCGCTTTTTTTTGCCTGAGTGGTAGACCCTGAGTCAAGCACTAAGGGAAGGCTCTCATCCCTTAAATCCGTTAAAGAGGCGTGATGTGTATGACCATGACAGTATAGCTGAATACGGGGTTGTTCTTTAAGGATTTGTTGAAGAGTCTCTATATGCTTTAGCCCTCTTCTAGAAGGCTCTTTTTGAGTGAGAGGAAAGTGATTGATCATCATCACTTTGTCTTGAAGGGGTATCTCTTCTAAGGCGCGTTTTAAAGCAAGATTTGTTTGAGCTTTAAAACGGCCTGTCGATTGAAATAGGGGAGTAGGCTCTGTTGTATCTAAGCCAATAATCCACCATCTGGGGCACAACTTCTTCAAGCTAAGCCCATCTTGAATGAGAGAATAGGAAAGCTTTTCATCCCAACAGGCATCAAAGAATTGATAAAAGAGAGAGTTCGTATAAGCTTTTTTTGTGTAGCAGTCGTGATTGCCGGGGACTAAGTAGACAGCTATGCCTTTTTGCTTCAATTGATCACGGTACTGTTTTGCAAAGGTAAATTCTTCTTCTGCAGAAGTTGTAGAAACATCTCCTGTGATGATCACTGCATTAACCCCTAGAGATTGCAAAAGAGAGGGAAGGCCTCTTAGCCTTGAATAATCAAAGCATCTTCCTCTATTTATGAGGGCATTTAGCTTTCCCAGTAAGCTTTTACAAGAGAGGTTAGAGAAGGTAAATTTGTCTTCTATAAAATGGAGATCAGAGAGATGAGCGATTCTAAATATGGGTTTAATCTCAGATAAAATAGGAGAATGCAAGGGTGTTTTCATGATGGATGGGTGAGCAGTTTATTTTTTTAACTCTCTTACTATAGCAAGTGACTCCCTTTTTTGAAACGGCAGAATCGAAAGAGGCTCTAGATGATTTAAAGAGTTAGATAGAGGGTGAAAAAACATCTCTATCAGGGATAAAACCCCATTCTACCCTTATCAATGATTTGCTTTTTCTTAAATCGAGACGCTAAGACTGCTAATATATGCGATCATAGAGCGTGCATATTCAATATGATCGCATCAGTTTTGTTTTCTTTAGTAGGGATCAAAAGATGCATATCTTCAAAGAGTTGATAGATCTAGTGCAAGGTAATTTTTTTACTTTCCCTGATTCATTAGGAATAGATACTCCTCATTCTTCCCATTTTGCTATAATATGTTTAATGGCATTATCTCACAGGATTTTTCCCAATAGAAACTCCCACTTGTTTTTTTGCCTTTTAGGATCTTGATAACGATTTTAAGCTTAAATTCAACTCAATAAGCTCATCATTTGTTAAATGTTTTACATCCTTAAAAATTCTAAAAAATGGTCTTAATTCTCTATGTAATTATAAATTTATTTTTTATTTACACTCCATTTTAAATCAAAATTTTGATAACATGCTTTCCATATATGCGCTGTTATATGAAGTAGATCTATATACTTTTATTAAAAGCTGAATTAAAAAAATATAATTTAAGAGGTGTGCTATGACAATTAGACCTTATACTTCAATAACAGCTCCATCAGAAACTTCTCATGAGGATGAAAATACATTAGTTGCTTTAGGAGAAGATAGAGATGAAAAACTCTCTAAAAAAATTGCATTAGAGACTTCAAAAACAGAACAAGTAGCTAGTACTATTTTAGAGACAAATCTAAATACAACTGTTAATACGGAATCAAGTCTTTCCAATACTTATGAGAATATCAAGCCGCTAAGTCGTCAATCTGCTACAAAAAAAGAGCCTTGGATTCAGGCAATTCACTCCAATTCTAAAGATGGGAACGCTTACTATCATCTTGCGACTCTTTTAAAAAATGATGAAACAATCCAGCTGTTAAGTGGAAAACTTTATACAAAAAAAGAGCTCTATCTTAAAGCGATTGATATCAATCCTAGGGATGAAGCTTCTCTTTATAATCTTGGAGGCCTTTTAGAAGATGATGAGACAGTAGAATTTGGTGGGGAATCTTATACACTCAAAAAATTGTATCTTAAGCTCATTGAATTAAATCCTAAAAATGCGCACAGCTATGTTAATCTTGCGGATCTTTTAGAAGAGGGTGAAACGGTCCAACTTTTTAATACAGAAATCTGTACAGCAAAAGAGCTCTATCTTAAGGGGATTGATATCTATCCTGAAGGTGAACATTTTTATCATAATCTTGCAACCCTTTTAAAAAATGATGAAACAATCCAGCTGTTAAATGGAAAATTTCATACAAAAAAAGAGCTTTATCTTAAGCTCATTGAGTTAAATCCTAAAAATACCTTTGCGTATTACAATCTTGCAGGCCTTTTAGAAGATGATGAGACAGTAGAATATGGTAGGGAAATTTATACACCCAAAAAACTGTATCTTAAGGTTATTGAATTAAATCCTAAAAATGCGTACAGCTATTTTAATCTTGCGATTTTGTTAGAAAAAGATGAAAAAGCCCAGCTTTTAAATGGAGAAATCTGTACACAAAAAGAGCTCTATCTTAAAGCGATTGATATCTATCCTCAAAATGAAGATTTTTATAACAATCTTGCAGATCTTCTCCAAACTCATGAAACAGTCCAGCTTTTCAATGGAGAAACCTATACACAAAAAGAGCTCTATCTTAAATCTATTGATATCAATCCTGAACAGATTCATTTATACCATATTCTTGCAGACAGTCTAAACAACAATGAAAAGATTCAGTTTTTAAATGGAGAAACCTGTACAAACAAAGATCTTTATCTAAAGATCATTGCGTTAGATCCTCAAGATGCCAATTCTTATTATGAACTTGCGAATCTTTTAAAAAATGATGAAATAGTCCAGTTTTTAAATGGAGAAACCTACACGAAGAAAAAACTTTGTCTTGAAGCTATTGATATCAATTCTGAATCTAGAAAATATTATTATAAGCTTGTTTCTCTTTTAGAATATGGAGAAATCGTAGAGCTGTTCAATGGGGAAGTCTATACAAAAGAACAGCTTCTTGAGAAGGCTAAAGAGATGTAATCAACTCTATTGCTCAACCCCTACTTAAAAAAAGCTTTTTAGATATCTATACTGTATACAAAATAGTTTGTTTTTCAATTTTCTTATCATTTCCCTATACACAAGTGAGTGTATAGGGAAATGACCTAGCTCTTAAAAATCAGAGCATTGATTAAAGATGGCTTATTAGTAGTAAGAATTTTCTTGGGGAAATTCCATGATACAATATAAAATATTTTTTATTTTGCTAACCTATCGAAAAACACCTTTGAGTACAGCAAAACCCATATTCTGTACCCTCTCTGCAAGGTGAGATCAATTTTTGATGATTTTCTATTTGATGAAAAAAATAGACTCTCAAGGATTTGCATTCAACATGACTTATAGAAGATTTTTTACATCTTAGGAATTAATACGCCTAAGCAAAGTAAAGCCAAAGCTTTGCAGCAAGCAGTTTTGATGGTAATGAAAATGGATCGAAATAAACCCAGGCAATGGGGAGCCTTTTTCTTATCAGGATTACCCAGATAAGATGACAAGCAGGTGGCATGTATTTTTAAGAGAAGTTGTTAATATAATTTTATTTATCTAATAAAAAATTATAGATTGTTTGTGCTTGTTCAGAATTTTTTTCTAGAAAGTGATATCCATCAAAAAAATTGCCCCTTTATGATTAGGTTATATTTCCTCACATATGGACAACAGGTTAGGCATTCTGTTACCATGATTTGCATCATTTAGAAGAGGGGGCGAGTTAGTCTTAAATCTATTTGAAGATAAACCCATTTTATATCCCTCAAAAAATACCATTAAAAGCATGGAGTCTAAGAGTGTTTAAGCTAAAAAATTATGAAGAGTTTATCCCCCAAACATTTACAGCGCTTAAAGACTACTGCTTTGCGATCTTTAAAAAAGATCTTTTAGCGGGTATCACTGTAGGAGCTGTCGCTCTTCCTCTTGCCATGGCGTTTGCTATGGCCTCTGGTGTAGAACCTGAACGAGGGCTTTTTACCTCTATTATTGCAGGGTTTATCATCTCCTTTTTAGGGGGAAGCTTAGTCCAAATTGGAGGTCCAACAGGCGCTTTTGTGGTTGTGATCTATGCTACTCTTCAAAGACATGGATATGAAGGGCTTGTCGTTGCCACATTTTTAGCTGGGATATTCTTAGTTGTAATGGGCGCTTTAAGGCTAGGTAACCTAATCAAATTGATCCCTTACTCTTTAGTTGTCGGATTTACAACAGGTATTGCAGTCATTGTATTTTCTTCTCAAGTAAAAGATCTTTTAGGTCTTGATATGGAGACAGTACCAGCTTACTTTACCCAAAAGTGGCAGGCGTATTTTAAGGCACTTCCTACAATCGATAGATGGACATCATTTGTCGGTATTGGAGTGATTGGACTAATCTCTGCATTAAAACGGTGGGCCTCTTCTCTTCCTTGGGGCATTATCAGTATTATTGTAGCATCTCTTATATGCGCTCTTTTTAACCTTCCTGTTGATACCCTATCTTCTCGGTTTGGAGCGCTTCCGACTCATCTTCCATTACCTTCCTTTAGCTTTGACTGGTCAAGGACATTAGAGGTTTTACCAGATGCCATTACGATTGCCCTTCTAGCTGGCGTAGAATCGCTTCTTTGCGCTGTATTAGCAGATAGTGTGATTGGGGGAAGGCATAGACCTAACATAGAGCTAATTGCTCAGGGACTGGCGAATATGGGCTCTGCGATCTTTGGGGGTATTCCCGCCACAGCTGCGATTGCAAGAACAGCTACCAACATTAAAACAGGGGCTAAGACCCCAGTTGCGGGTATGATTCACGCCCTGATTGTTTTATGTTTACTCTGGACATGCGCGCCTCTTGTCGGTAAGATCCCGCTTGCTGCTCTCTCAGGTATTTTAGTGGTGATTGCTTGGCAGATGAGCGATCTAAAGAACTTCTTTCGGCTGATGCGTACGTCATGGAGTGATGTCATGATTTTACTCACCTCTTTTTTCCTCACCGTTTTACTGGATCTTACCGTAGCTGTTCAAGTGGGAATGGTGATGGCGGCTTTTTTCCTCATGAAACAGATGAGTGATATCCCTGTTATGAGTATTCAAGAAGGGGAGTTAGGAGATGATCAAGATGTGTATCACATCCAAGGGCCCTTCTTTTTTGGGGTGGCAGATCAACTTAAAACAACGCTCATGTTAAAGAAAGAATTTAATAAAAATATTGTACTCAATATGGATAGAGTTCCTTTATTAGATGCAACAGGATTACAAGCGTTAAAAGAGATGAGAGATTACTGCAAAGAAAGGGGCTCTAGACTCAGTTTACTCTATGTAAAAAAAGAGCTCATTCCCTTCATCGAAAACTATGATTTAGGCTCTTTACTTCATCAAAAAGATCAGGTAGCTACGTTAAATCAAGCTACGCAAGAGCCTCTTACCCTCTCTTCCTAGAAGAGAGCGGGTTTTACTCAATATGGACAGCGTGGTAGACATCTCTTTTAGGAATACCTTGGATATCTGCCACAATTTTAATAGAGTCTGAAAGAGAGAGTTTAAACAGCTCTTGAATGTAGCTCACATGCTCTATCAAAGAGAGCTCTTGATAGTTCCAGTTTAAGGATTCAACAGCCATCACACACTCACCTCTTGGAGTATTAGCTTCATAATATTGAATCAACTCTTCTACTGACCCTAGCCTATGCTCTTCATATAGCTTGGAGAGTTCCCTAAAGACACACACCTTCATAAAAGAGGGAAGCATTTTAAGCGTATCTACAACTCGCTGAGGGGATTCATAAAAAAGCGTTGTGCCTCTATACAAAAGGGATTGAGCGAGTTCTTTTTTTCTCTCTTCTATTTTTTTAGGCAAAAATCCTAAGAACTGCACTCTTTCTTTAGAAAACGGCGTTAAGGATAGAGCCGTTGCAAAAGCACACGCTCCTGGTAAAGAGGTAAGGGGTATGTTTTCTTGATAACACCGTTTCACAAGAGATTCTCCTGGATCGCAGATGCCGGGTGTTCCTGCGTCAGAAACAAGTCCAACTGTCATCCCTTGTTTTAAATCCTGGATGATTTTATCTTCAGATTTTTTTTCATTAAATTGATGGAAACTATAAAGAGGGACTTTAATTTGATACTCTTTAAGAAGAAAGATGGTGTGCCGTGTATCTTCACAAAGGATATAGTCGCACTTTTTAAGAGTCTCGAGAGCGCGAAGCGTGATATCTTGTAAATTTCCAATCGGAGTTGAAATGAGGTATAACATAAAGGTGGCACTCGGAATCGAACCGAGGATGGAAGCTTTGCAGGCTTCTGCCTTACCGCTTGGCGATGCCACCAGAGTGAAAGGGGGGTAGCAAGGGTTGTTTTTTCAAGCAAACCTAGCTCATCTTTCTTAAGAAAAAAGCGATTGTACTCAATTTAAGATATCTGGTCAACAAAGGATTTCATAGGAGAAGAGGTTAAATTTGAAGAAGTAGACTTTTTAGTTTTTCTGGATTTTAAGGGGTAAAGACCTCTTTTTTGAGGGGAGAGCGGAGTAAAACTTTCTTAGCTTAAGATTTTTGTAAGTGATTAATTTGCTTTTAAACAAGAAGTTATTTACGATCAAAGTCATTAATTCAAATGGAGGTTCCTATGATTAATCAAAAAATTTTAAAAAGTGGTCTCGTTGGTGGGTTAATTGTATTTGTCTGGGGAATGTTTTCCTGGATTGTCTTGCCGTTTAACCGGGCGCAATATAAACCTTTTATTAATGAAAAGGCCGTTTGTGCAAAAATTCAAGAAAATGCTCCTGAAAGCGGGCTGTATATGCTTCCTTATATGAACTGCCAAGGGGAAAAAGAGGTTCAAGCTGTACAACAACAAATGAAAGAGGGACCCGTCATTATCATGACAGTTGCAAAAGCTGGAGAGGTAACAGGGATGGTGGGGACTTTGACTGCTGGACTGATTGTGAATATCGCTGCTGCTACTCTAGTCGCTTGGGTGATTGCGTATACCAGGTTAACAATTCTACCAGAAGTGATGCCGTTTGTACTTGTATTAGCTGTTTTAATGGGATGGATGTCAGGAATGCCGCTTGTGCTCTGGTACCACTTCCCTATTTCATTTGCTTTACTTGGCATTGTTGATTCTATCATAGGATGGAGTATGGCCGGTTGGGCGATGACAAAAATGATGAAACCGTAAGGAAGTCATCTTAAAGAGCTGAAAAATTTTTTTCAGCTCTTTATTTAAGTTCTCTTTCTTGATTTAATGAATCGCTAAAGGAGATATTCTTTCTCCTACAAGTGTTTGATGACTAAAGCCTGTCACTTTGACCTGTTGTAAAGATCCAATCAAGTGTCTAGGTCCTTCAAAAATGACCTTCTTCCAACATCTTGTCCTTCCTTTTAAATGTGTCTCATCTTTTGTTACAGCCTCTACTAGTACTTCTACATGCTTTCCTAGCATCTGTTTGCTTTCTTCAAGAGAGAACTCTTGATGAAGAGAGAGGAGCCTATGAAGACGTTCATCTTTCACTTCTTCAGAAATATCATCTTTCCATCTAAAAGCAGGAGTTCCTTTACGGGCGCTATAGGCGTAGATAAAGGCAACGGAATAACCCACTTCTTTAACCCATTTATAAGTCTCTTCAAACTCCGCATCAGTTTCTGTAGGAAAGCCCACAATGATATCTGTTCCAAGAGACACGCCGGGGACAATTTGCTTAAGAAGCGCAACTTTTTCAAGGTACTCTTCAATGGTATAAATGCGGTGCATTTTCTTTAATATGCGGTTAGATCCAGCTTGCATGGGAAAATGCACAAACTCACAAACAGAGGGAAGATCCCGTATGGCTTGCATCAAATCCACTGTGATATCGACAGGATGAGATGTCATGAACCGAATACGAGAGAGTCCTGGAATTTTATCGAGATGGTAGAGAAGATCGTGAAATCTGTGGTTCCAGGTGGGTTCATCCTTACCGTAGCTATTGACATTTTGCCCAAGAAGCGTGATCTCTTTATATCCTTGAGAAACAAGGAGTTTACACTCTTCTACAATGCTCTCTAAAGGTCTTGACACCTCTTGTCCTCTCGTATAAGGGACAACACAGTAAGTGCAAAATTTATCGCATCCTCTAATGATAGAGACATACGCTTTATAAGGGTCATCTCGTTTAGCGACAAGATAATCAAGATTTTCTTCAAATTGATTATCAGTCCGGATGGTTTGACGGCCTGTTTCTAACACTTCATCTAAGACAAGATTAAGTTCTGAGATGTTATTAGTTCCTAAGATGAAATCAATATGGGGAAGCTTTCTAAAGAGCGTCTCTTTTTTAGCCATCGCCATGCAGCCTGTGACTCCAATTAACGCTTTTTTTTCTTTTGAGCTGATTTTCCCAATTTTGCCCATAACTTTTCTTTCAGCCAGATCCCGAATAGAGCAGGTATTAAAGAGAAGAAGATCTGCACTCTCTTCTTCCATCACCCGTTTAAGACCCCGTTTTTCTAAAAGACCTACCATAATTTCTGAATCAAGCTCATTCATTTGACAGCCGTATGTGCGCATAAAAAAAGTGTTAAGCGGTCTTTTCATGATGACTCCATTAAATTTTCAATAGGGCACTATCTTAGGAAAATAAGAGATCTTTTTCAACAGAGCTTTTATTTCTAAAGGGGATCTCTTTAACAGCCCTAAAGGAAGAGAGCGGGGACATCTCTAGAAAAGCCTTTAAAAAAATATTCTTAGCTTGTAACATTTTCTACATAAAATTGTAGAGAAAAGAAGGTAAGGAGGGATTTTTCTATCTTTCTACTTCTTTTAAATAACCTTTGAAATAAAATCACTCGTATTTAATTTCAGTTTTATTTAGAATTTTCTTTATTTTAAAAAAGGTGTGTTTTGATTATGAAAGTTTCCCTCTATTGTTCTTTTGTATGCCAAGGTCCTTCTGTTATTACAGTGCAAGGGAAAGAAACAGTCAAAAACCTTAAGAAAGTTGCAAGAATTTGGGAGCAGCTGAACACACAGATTGTGCGCCATACAAAAGGGTGCTTTTTAGGAGCTACACTAGCCTCTTTGACATGGATTTTGCTCAATCAGAAAAATGCCCCTTCAAAATGGGTTAATACTGCTTTTATTTGTACAGCAGCCTTTGTGTTTAGCGCAGCTTTTCTCATGTACCGTCAGGGTCAAATCAGTCAAAGCTACGCTGCGCTTCAAGATAAAATCCAAGATAGAGTATTAAATCCCAAAATACAAGAATACATTCATTCCAATAAAGATGGGTCTAATCAGAAAGTGGATTCCCATGAGAAAACCTCCAAAGAGCCCCCTTCTTCAAAAAAGGCATAAAGCCTATTTACATGCATGAAATGAGCTTCTGAGGGAAAATATTTTTCTCCAAGAGGCTCATGCTTATCTTCGCATCTTAATTTTCACCTCATCATCTTTATTAAAGGAGAGGGGAAGCATTTTTAAATAGCGTTTTCTAAGGAGAAAAAATACACCTATACGCTTCATACAAAATGCATGGATTTTTTAACTCAAAGACTCTCTTTCCTACCTTGTTTTCATTTCCTCTTCATATATTAAGGTTTTTTTAGGAACACTTTTTTGATAAAATCTAACGAGGAAATAGCTGTGTTTTTATGTTCCTCATATCAAGAAAGTGTAAGTTTTTCGATAAACAGTGTCGCATAAAAAACACAAGCGTGGTATTGTTCTCTCTAGTTCAATGAATTCCTTCTGCGCAAAGCTGAAGGAGTGGTAATAGGACTAGAACGAATAATCCAGGTTTTAGAGGGTTCTTTTTTATTCTTTTTGAAGGAAAGATTGGAAAAAAAACGGCTAAAATTGTATGCTATTTCATATTGATTTAGGACAAACTCAATGAAAAAAACAAATCAAACCAGACTCCTTACAAAGCAAGAAGCAATTGCTGATAGAAAGTGGTTCATTTTAGATGCAACAGGAAAGACTTTAGGTCGATTTGCCTCTCATGTAGCTAAAATTTTACGAGGAAGACATAAAGTTACTTTTACTCCGCATGTTGATTGTGGTGACGGTGTGGTAATCATTAATGCTGATAAGATTAAGGTGACTGGTGCTAAAGAAGCTCAAAAGATCTACCGTTATTATACAGGATCTATGAGCGGATTACGTGAAATTCCTTTCCGTATTATGAAAGCTCGTCAACCAGGATATGTTCTTCAGCACGCCATTGCAGGAATGCTTCCTAAAAGCCGCTTAGCACGTCAGCAACTGAAAAAACTTCGAGTATTTGCTGGTGACAAGCACGATATGCAAGCTCAAAACCCTATTGCTTTAGAAGAATAATTTATGAAAAAAGAATTTATTGGTACTGGTCGTCGTAAAAGCGCTGTTGCTTCAGTTAGAATGAGAGAAGGCTCAGGACTTGTGATTGTTAATGATCGCCCTTTTGAAGTTTACTTTCCTCTTGCGATTCAAAGAGACACTATCTTAAGCCCACTGAAAAAAGTGAGTGAGCCAGGAAAATACGATGTATTAGTTCGTGTTAAAGGCGGCGGTATTGAGGCTCAAGTGATTGCAATTCGTCTTGGAATGTCAAGAGCTTTGATCATTGAAGATGAAACACGCAAAGTAGAACTGAAGCCTGTTGGATATCTAACACGCGATCCTCGTCGTAAAGAACGTAAGAAATATGGACTACGTAAAGCACGTAAACGTTCACAGTTCTCAAAACGTTAATCGTTTTTTATTTCTCTACTTAATGAAAACCCTAAAAGGAAAACTTTTAGGGTTTTTTTTTGTCCTCATAAAATGATTCTAGATAAAAAAAGGGCTCTTTTTTTATACCAGGGTTATGGAAGCAAAAAAAGTGATTCACTCCGCGATCGAAGATCACACCACAACGGTTTTCCCTAACGACCTCAATAATTACGGCACACTATTTGGTGGAAAAGTGCTAGAGATAGGTGACCGTCTAGCAGCGATTGTCGCTAAAAGACATTCTGGCTCTTCTTGTGTTACGCTTGGCATTGATTCGGTAAGATTTTTAGCTCCAGCTCACCAAGGAGATGTTTTGATTTTTCAAGCTTCTGTTAATAGAGCATGGAATAGCTCCATGGAGATTGGTCTCAAAGTGTATAAAGAAGACTTAAAGACACTTAGAAGAATCCATATCGTGTCTGCTTACTTTACCTTTGTTGCGATCAATGAAGCAGGAGAGCCTACTCAAGTCCCTTTATTACTCCCTGAGACAGAAGCAGAAAAAAGAAGATATCAAGAAGCAGATATTCGTAAACATCTTCGAATGAAAAACATGCATACTAGGATTCCGCCCTTCTCTATAAGGTGAGATCAATTTTTTGATGGTAAAATAGACTGTAAGAGCTTGTATTTAACATGTATAGTTGAATTCTTTTTGTATTTCTCATGTATGTTCATAGGGATGAGAAAAGAGGATGAATAGAGAAGTAAAAATTGTAACTCTTCAGATACATTCCTATTCTTGATAAAAAGGGGCTATTCAACTTGGAAATAGGTTACAATTTTAGGTGAACTATCTACATCCTTTGCATTTTATTCCTAACAAAAGAGTCTGCCAAATCATCTAGCCCCGCATTTTGCAGCTTTGATATAGAGTTGTTTCTTTGTATAGGACTTCTTATTTAAAAGCTGGGCTATTTCACCCTCTTTTAAGCAGTTTGCTAGAGAGTAATATAAATCTCCATCATAGGGATCACAAAGTAGACCCTGGATATAGAGTTGTTTTTTTGTATAGGACTTCTTACTTAAAAGCTGGATTGTTTCACCCTCCTTTAAACAGTTCGCTAGAGAGTAATATAATAGTCCATCATCAGAATATAGCTCTTCGCAATCAGAATCCCCGCAGATGGCTTTGATATAGAGTTGTTTTTTGGTATAGGATTTTCCATTTAAAAGCTGGGCTGTTTCATCATCCTTTAGGCAGCTTGCTAAAAAGTAATATAAACTTAAATTATAAGGACTGATATTTATAATTTTAATATAAAGTTGTTTTTTTGTACAGGATTCCCCATTTAAAAGCTGAGCTGTTTCGTCATCCTTTAGACATACCGCTAAATCCCAATAGGATCTTTCATCATTAGGACTAAGATCTATAGCCTTAATATAGAGTTGTTTTCTTGTATAGGATTCACCGTTTAAAAGCTGGATTGTTTCATGATTATTTGTATACCGTCCTAGATGGTAATAGGAATCTCCATGGTTGGGATTAACACCTAGCTGATTGATATATAGCGTTTTTAGGGGATGTGTATCCGGAGGGGTATTTATCTGATCTGCCATTTTATAGAGTTGCTTCTTTGTATATGATTTTTTACCATATAAAAATGTGATTGTCTCATGGTCTTTTAGACAATCTGCTAAAGAATAATATAAATTTACATTTGAAGCGTTAAGAGAAATTGCCTTAATGTATAGTTGTTTCTTTGTATAAATGTTGCCACTTAAAAGCTGTACTATCTCATCATCTTTTAGGGATTCAGCAAGCCTGCAGCAAGAAGTGGAATCTTTAGGGTTTAGATGAATGGCTTGAATCAAAAGATTTTTTTCTATATCAGATTGATCATTTAGCGGATTGATGATTTGATTAGCGCTTAAAATGATAGAGCTAGTATCTACGTGATGAGGTTGAGTTGTTTCTAAAATAACATTTGAGATATTTTGGGATAGCTGAGTCTCTATTTTATAAGAAGATAAGGAATCTGTTCGGAGTTGTTTAAAGCATCTTTCAGTTCCCTCTTCTTTTAATACAGTTGATGCATTTTCTTCATGAGAAGGATGATTTTGAGGAGGCTGTGATTGAGCTTCCATAAAAGAATGCGATCTAATAACCATAATTTACATCCTACTCGATTTTTTTGATCTAAATTAATACTTAGATTTTTTAGTTTGTCTCATTCTAAAAAAAGACTAAGTTTATAGCAATCTAAGATATTTGATTTCCAGAAGGTAGAATAATATAAAAAATTCTTCAAAATGCTTTCGTATAGCATTAAAGAACATTCTTCTTCAAGAGAGAGGATCTGAAATAGTTGCCCTAGATCTTTTAAAAGGCGTAAATGGCTTGATATTTCTTAGTTAAGTAGCCCGTAAAAGCCGCTTCACTAAGCGGATTCTTAGAGATGTTAAAGATCAGCTCATCTGGAGAAAACTGCCTTCCATATTGATAGATATGTTTTTCTAGCCACGTGTGTAAAAGAGAAAAATTTCCTTGAGAGAGCTGCTTTGACCACTCCGGATTTGTCTCAAGAAAAGAGTTAAACATTTGAGAGGCATAGAGATTACCAAGCGCGTAGGTGGGAAAATAGCCAAAATACCCAAGAGACCAGTGGATATCTTGAAGCGCGCCTAAGGTATCACTAGGAGGAGAGATGCCTAAGAGCTCTTCCATTTTTTCTCTCCATACGCGGGGGACATCTTTCACAAGGAGAGCTCCAGAAATCAGATCTCTTTCTATTTCAAACCGGAGTATGATGTGTAGGCAGTAAGTTACCTCATCAGCTTCTACCCGGATGAAAGAAGGAGTGACATGGTTAATACCTTGATAAAATGCAGAAAGAGATAGGCCTTGAAGAGGGGGAAGAGCTTCTTGAAGAAGCGGTAGAGCGTACTCCCAAAAGGCATACGATCTTCCTATCCTAGTTTCCCATAAACGGGATTGACTCTCATCAATACTCATTGATGCTTGCTCTCCAAGAGGCGTTCCATAATGAGCTAAAGGAAGCCCTCTAGCATATAGGCCATGCCCTCCTTCATGTAAAACCGAATAGATATTTGAGATAAAATTATTCTTATCAATCCGTGTTGTCATGCGAATATCAGAGGGGTAAAAGCCGCTACAAGAGGGGTGATGCGCGTGATCTAACCGAGAGGCAGCAGGATCAAATCCGATGATAGAAAGGAGCTTTTTTCCCCAGGCAAACTGCAGATCAGGATCGCATTCTCGTTGAAGAAAAGCAGAATCAACTGAAGGGGCTGCTTGAATTTGTTTAAGAAGAGCACAGAGGTTCTCTTTAAGAGCGTTAAATAAAGGGGTGAGCTTTGCAACGGTGCAGCCTGGTTCATACTCTTCTAGTAAAGCGTCATAAGGGTGGTCTTGATAGGAGAGATGTTTGCATTTTTCTTGGCTTAAACGAACGATTTTTTCAAGGTAAGGCTCAAAGAGAGCAAAAGAGTTTTGATTTCTAGCTTCAATCCACACCGAGACCGCATTCAATGTGAGAGTGGTAAACTCACTTATAAAAGAAGAAGGTATTTTCTTCTGATGGAGGTAATCTTTTCGCCACAGGAGAAGAGCTTTTTGCTCCTCAGAAGAGAGAGAGGAGTCTAATACATCACCTGTTGTTAAATTAATCACTTGAGAAAGAAGGCGTTTAAACTGAGGGCTTATTTCACATTGATGAAGCTTAACTGCAATAAGAGCGTTTTGATAGGCTCTAAAAGTTGCTCCCTTTTCTGGCATATAAATCTCTTGGTCCCAGTGTAAAAGGTCAGCCACTGTTTTCCAAGCATGCCGCTCTTTAGAGAGCTCACATAATTTATGATAAGGTGTTTTCTGTTTCAAAGTTTATCACTCCTTCTCGCTTAAAAAGTATTTTTTCCATCCAATCCATGATTCTGACTCCAAGAGGCGTATACAGGAAAAGAGATGTAAAGAAAAGAGCTATCGAGAAACTTCCGACCGCAATATCAGAAAACCAGTGAGCTCCTACAATTAAACGAGGAAGAATACGGAATATAACATAGCCCCAAGCAGCAAGAGAGAGTTTTTTTGTAGCAAAAGCAGAGTAGAGAAGCCCAAAGATCAGTAAAAGCGTTGCGTGATCTCCTGGAAAGCTCACCGTTGTGGAATCTTTTAAAAGCTGCCAAGGAAGTATTTCTGTAATACGGATACAAGGAGTAAGGGTTAAAGAGGGGCTCTCTCTTGGAAAGATGGCATACGATCTAAAAAACAGCTTATTGATAAAGAAAATAATACACGCCCCTAAGACAATAGAGAAAATATAGTGCACAGTTTTTTGAGATCTTAAGTGAGGAGCTGTTTTTTGAATGCTCAGAATAAAAAAGAGGAGAAAAATTCCATCTTCTACAAAGTCCATGTATTTATGATTAACAAGAGCCCAAAAATATTGCAGTAGCCCGTACTTTAAAAAATAGGTGTTTAAGAATCTAAACACTTCTTGATCTAACGCATCCCATAATAGACGAGTTGTAGGCATCAGAAACGAGGCGTATAAGAAGAGGACAATAAAGAGGGAGAGCGTGAACTGTTTACTTTTCATACAACATCTCTTTTCAGGCGGTAAGTAGCCAAAAGTGTGAGGAGCATAAAGGGAAGAAAAAGTGCAATGGAAGGGGGAAGAAGCGCATGATCACTCATAATCGCTAAAGCATCAAGCAGCATATAAAAGGCAAATAACGTAAATAAAGCAAGAGAGTAAAGGGAAAATAGAGACCTATGCCTTGAAAAAATGAGGCAATAAGGAGCTACAAGAGCCACTGCTAAAGGGGAGAGCAAGGGAATCATGAGTTTAAAAGAAAAAAGGGTTTTAATTTTGATTTTTTCATAGGAAGTCACAGTCACATCTTGGATGAGGTGATACAGTTTTGATACGCTTTGATAATCTAGATCCAGTAAATCGTTATGCATCATTGCAGGGTGCCATTTTAACCCATGTAAAATGATGAGAGGGTAAGACTCTTTTTTCTCAAGGACCCCTTCTCTATTACGGACAAGATGATCTGCATAATAGGCAACAGGATTGAGAGGATCTTCATTTAAATATTTGATCTTCCACATTTCATCACTTCCTTTGATCCATAACACATCAAAAAATTGCTGCTTTTGAGGAAGGTAAGATTGATAAATCAGCTTAGATCCTCCTGGAAGAGGAACTGTATGAAGAGATTTGTGCTCAGCTGTGAGAGAAGAAGTGCGGGGTGTGTAGAGCTGAATGGCATCAATCTGTTTTAAAGCAGAAGGGAGAAAATACTCAAAATTGATCCAGAGAAAAGACGAGCAAAGAAGAGCTAAAATAAAAAACGGTTTCAGTAACGCTCTACTTGAGAGACCAGCTAGTTGTAAGACCGTCCACTCATTGCGGCTATTTAAGGATGTGAGGACATGAATCACAGAGAGTAAAAGCGAGAGGGGAACCACAAACTCAGCGCGTTTTAAAAATTGATTAATGTAATAAAGAGCGATGTCTTTAGTTCCAAAGGGACTATTTTTTAAAAAGCTATTAATACGGGTTGCATACTCAATCAAAGAGTAGAGGAGAAAAGAGCAGAGAAGAAAAAAAAGAAACGTTTTAAAGAGTTCTTTAAAAAGATACGTTTTCCACAGCTTCATGTTTCACCTTGAGAAATACGGGTTAAGCTTCTCAGAGAAAAAACAACAAGAAGTGAGAGGGGGATGACATAACAAAGCCATGTGGCAAGAGGCATATTTTTAAGATTTTTTGCAGAGGTAAATGCAGATAAATTAAAAATGACAAGCAAAATAGTCCACATGAGCCCTTTTTGAGAAGGGACTCTACCTACCTGCATGCCAAATGCTGCCCCTAGAAGAGAAAAAGCTACCGGGGTTAGAGCAAGAGCACATCTTCGCACAAGTTCAAGGGTGTAGGGGTTTGTCCAGGGATGATCCTCTTCAAGAGATATTCCAATAAGAAGGGTTTTAAGGGGGAGATATTCCGGTTTATGAGACCACTCTTGATCTTGAAATAGATGCGATAAAGCGTTAGCTTTTGTCGTCATCTTGGCCTCATTTTCAATCACAAGGTGATCAAACCCCTCTACTTTTGAGCTAGGAGCTGAAGAGATAATAGAGATACGCTCACCGATCAATTGATCTTTACTGAGCTGAAGTTTTTTGGCCGTCATCACGCTCAGCCGTTTAGAAGAGGGGTGAGTAAACACAAAGAGAACATCTTTCCCCTCTTTTCCTCCTCGCATCAATCCCACATCCATGTAGGCGTTTGAGAGCTTGGTCTCTGTCATTTTATTCAAAATAGCAAACGGATTACTCGATGTGACATGATAGGTAAGCTGTTTTGACCATAAACGAGATCTTGGTCCAATTTCTCCTACAACAATAAAACTTACAAGAGAGAGAAAAGAGGCTCCAAGTAAAATGGGAGCAAGAAGCTGACGGAGGCTAAATCCACAAGCTCTTAAAGCATGAAGCTCATGATAGTCGCTTAGCTTTTGGAAAAGAAGTGTTGCAGCAATCACAGAGGCAATAGGAATAATCAGAGGGAGAATATAGGGGAGTTGATACAGCCCAAAGAGCGTGATGGACCAAGGATCAGAACTCATCGCTGCAAACTCTGCAATATCTTTAAACCGCATGACAAAGACAGCCGCAATGAAGCTAACTAGGGAGAGGCAAAAAGCTTGGAAGTAATTTTTCAGTAAAAATCGCCATAAAATGGGCATAGAAGGTGATTTTATCGTAATGAAAGGGTATTACGCTATCTTTAAAATGGATTTTTTCCTCATTTAGAGAGGTTAAAGATCTCCGCTTTAAAAGCTGGACTTTTGAGATAGAGGCTCTCTCTTTAAAACAGCCTCTCTCAATTGTGATATCAAGACTTTAAGGAAACTCTTTTGACATAAGAGATGAAATTTTTTAAATCCATGACGCGGTGAGAGTCAAGTTCAAAGGCCCGGATAAAGAGATCTCCTCTTGAAAGAAGGGTTTTCTCATCAAAAAGAGCAATACCTTCTTTATCCCCCATTAAAAGGGCAGCTAAATGATACGCCTCAGCCTTGTATATGCCTAACTGAATAGATCTCATCAAGAGTTGTTTAGAGGATAAAATTACACCATTTAAAAGCTGAATAGTCTCTATCTTTTGATTAAAGAGCTCTTTGCCTAAAAGGAAGTAAGGTAAACTATATTCCGGGTTAATAGCGATAGCTTTTAAATAAAGGGATTCTTTTGATGGATAATTTTTTTCATGAATCATTAAGGGATCTTGAAAGCTTGTTGCAAGAGCTACATAAGCTTCTTCACAGGCAGGTAAATAGTTTAATAACTCCAGTAAAAACTGTTGTTTTTTTGCAAAGTACAGATCTTCATTGATATCCCTATCTTCTAGATCTTTGGATGTATACGGACTGTTTAAAGATTTATGATGCTCTTTAATGGAAGTAGTTATTTTTTTATTTGTAAGGTTTTTATAGCTTTCTAAACACTCTTCAAAAATCAAGAGATATTTGTAACTTAATTTTTTGAAGGTGTCTTGAGAAAGAATGCGAGCTAAGGTGATATAAGATTCCCAATGCTCTTGCCAATTCGTATAAGCATATTTTAAGGCATTAGAGATTAGCTCCTCTTGTTTTAAGTAATCATAAGGATAAAGAGATTCTGCTTGCCTTAAGAAAAAAGCACTATCTTCATGATGACTAACTTTTGCATAACAGGTTCTTTTGTCATAAAGTTGATCATTGAGTAGGACACGTTCCTCAGGATGAAGGGCATCCCCAATTTTTATTAAAAGAGACTGAAGGGGGCTTTTTTGGTAGGCATACACATAAGCCATTAATGGGGTGAATTTCACGCCATCTTGCAATGAGATAGGCTTTATCGAAGAGAGGTAGTGACCCACTTCTTGATCTCCTCTTCGTTTTAAATAAGATGAGGGAAGATAAGAAAGTGCATGGTGATAGATGTCTTTTGTAGAAAGGACCTTATGACTTTTTAATGCGATAGAAGTGCCTTCCTTTAAGAGCACCTCTCTCATCGTTAGGTCTTCAGTTGTAATTTTTGTATTAAGATTATTAAGGATAGATACTGTTTTACGGTGGAGTAAAGAACCCATAGAAAAAAAGGCAGGGGCAAATTGCGCGCTAAAAGCGCGGAATGGGTCTAAATCAATGGCCTTTCTAAAAAGAGATTCCATAAAGGTGTTTTTTGGGTTTGTTCTAAGCTCTTCTATCTTCCCTGAATAAGGTGTGTTATGTTTTATAACCGTGATTAAATCGAAATAGTTTTCTATATTTTGGGGATTCTCCTCAATTTCCTGGATGTAAATTTGTTTTAAAGATTCCTTAGCGTCTTCCACAAAGGGATGGGTTAAATCTTCACCGATTGCTTTTAAAAAGAGTTCTTTTTTTGTAAAAAACTCTCCATTTAAAAATTGGATTTTTTCAGTTTTTTTGAGAAGTTTAGCCAGTAGGCAATAAGCATCTGTATTTTCAGGGTCAAGGTCAAGTACTTTCAAATAAAAATCTCTAACTGTACATGACTTCCCATTTAAGAGCTGTAGGGTTTCATCTTCTCTCAATAGAGTTGCAAGGTAGTAGTAAGCATCTTTACATTGAGGATCGAGGTCAATGACTTTCAGATAAAGGTCAATAGCTGTGTATAGTTCATTATTTAAAAATTGTATAGATTCCTCTTGCTCAAGAAGCGTAGCAAGGTTAAAATACGCATTGCAATATTCAGGATCAAGGTTAATAACCTGAACATATAGCTCTTTACTTGTATACATTTTCCCATTTAAGAGCTCTATGCTTTCATCGTCTTCAAACAGCATTGCAAGGTAATAGTAAGCATTTTTATATTGAGAATCGAGATCAATGGCTTTTAGGCAAAGGTCTATAGCTGTGCATCGTTCATGATTTAAAAGTTGTATTCTTTCTCCTTTTTTAAGAAGAAGCGCAAGGCTATAGTAAGAATCTTTATCTTTTGGATTGAGATCAATCAACTTAATATAAAGAGTTCTCTTTGTATAAATTTCTCCATTTAAGAGCTGTATAGTTTCATTTTTCTCCATAAGAGATGCAAGATTATAGTAAGAATGTTCATCTTTCGAATTGAGGCCAATCGCCTTAATATAAAGAGCTCTCTCTGTATAAATTTCTCCATTTAAGAGCTGTATAGTTTCATTTTCCCCAATAAGATCTGTAAGACACCCGTAAAAATATCCCTGGTTAGGATCGAGATCGATTGCTTTAATATAAAGCGCTCTCTTTGTATAAGTCTCCCCATTTAAAAGCTTGATCATTTCATTATCTTTCAAGCATCTAGCAAGCTTGCTATAGGCATTAGCATCTCTAGGATCTAGATGAATAGCATGAATAGATATGATCATGCATTTTTTATATGCCTCAGATTTACTTCCTAAAAGAGCTCGGTTGGGATCCACATGATTTTGATCTACTCTTAAAATAGCCTCAGCTATTTGTTCTATTTTTAAAGATTGATCTAGCTGAGGCAGGGGCGCCTCTTTTTGATCAGAAGAAAACGCCTCTACTCGAAGCTGTTTAGAGGGCCTTTCATGACTCAGTGTTTCTAAAGAAGAGGATAAATTGTCTTCCTGGTGAGGAGTTATTAGAGCTTGTTGAGATGGAGCTTCTATAGAAGAGTAGGGTCTAATCGTCATGATTTACCGTCCATTGTATTTTCTTAAGGTGAATTAATATTTATTTTGCCGTAGTTTAGAAGTAATACCCATTTTCAGCAATATATGAGGTTCATTTTTTTAAGGTTTAGTTAACACAATGATGATACACTTGAAAGCTTCAAGGATACAATGAAGATATGCATTTAACCCTGGTTCTTTAAGAGAAGTTCATGACACGTTCACTTTCTCAGTTCATTAAAAAATTCTTAAGAGAAAACTTAAAAAGCTCTCAGCCTGTCATTGTGGCCTATTCTGGAGGGGCAGATTCTAAGGCTCTTTTATATCTTCTTAAAGCGTGTATGAAGCATTTTCCCTTAAACCTGCATGTCGTTCATGTGGATCACGGATGGAGGGAGGAGAGTCATCAAGAATTGCTTCTTATTGAAAAAGAAATAAAGGAACTTGGACTTCCCTTTTATGGCTATGTGATCCAAGATCCTCTAAAAAAAGAGCATGCGGCAAGAGAGCATAGGTACGCTTTATTTAAAGAGCTTTTTAGGACTCTTGACGCACAAGCAGTCATACTGGGGCATCATCAAGATGATCAAGTGGAAACCGTGCTTAAGAGGGTGTTAGAAGGCGCTTCTCTTTATAGATGTAGCGGGATGACAGCTATTTCTTTATGGAATGAAATGCCGTTATGGAGACCGCTTCTAACAGTGAGGAAAGATCAGCTAAGAAGCTGGCTACAAAAGCAAGATAAATCTTTTATTGAAGATCAAACAAACCTCAGCCCTCTTTATCTTAGAGGAAGGCTAAGGACAGCACTTTTACCACAGTTAGAATCGGTATTTGGGAAATCCATTAGAGATAACTTATGCCGTTTAGGGAAAAGATCTGATAAATTAAAGCAAGATCTTGCCAAGAGATCTTCTTCTCTTTTTGAAATGATTGAAGAAGAATCAACAATTCGATTATCCTCTCTAAGAGAGCTAGATGAAATTGTGCTAGAATACTTCCTTAAGACATGGACGGAAAAGCACGGTATGCAACTATCTGCAAGTCAGCTAGAGGCATTAGTCCGTATTATTCAAACGAAAAAATCCATAGCTTCTATTAAGACAGGCACAGGCTGCATTACAATTGGTAAAGGAAGGCTTGCATTAAAAAAACTAGATCGTTATCTAGATGGTAAGGGGACATAAGGCTCCTTAAATACGGGATTATTGGTTAGAGATATTCCTAAGGTTCACTTAATTTTAAGAGCGTCAGGTTAAATCACATGAATGATGATAATAAGCAAAAACCCGGTCAAAGAAAAGGCATCTCAGGGGGATTTTTCATCTTCTTGCTTGCAGCTTTTCTTGTTTTTTTTAGTTTGCAGAATTTTTCTAGCGACCAAACGACAAAAGTGGCCTTTAGCCATCAAGTAGAACATCTTGTTGACTTAGATCTCATCCAGCCTGGAGAGAGCCGCAAAATTGCACAAAATGATCATTTGGTTACATTAACAGGAAAATTTAGAGAACGTCTAACGGATGAGGCTAAAGCTAGGGTCAAATATCTTGAGCTTCTTGCTAGGTATAACACTCTCAAAGAAGAAAAAAATACCCTCCAGCACAATTTATCTCATCATCAGGCAGGCGTGCTTGAGTCTGCAGATTGGTTCTTGCATTTAAGTGGAATTCCCATTCCTCCTCACGGCTATTGGGTGATAAGCCCTGTCTATGATACCCCGGGTCAAGAAAATGGGGTTGTTGTTAAAGCGTTATCCAGTAAAGCCATCACATCTCTTCAGCACCTACAAAAAGAGTTTCCCTTAGCTGCAAAAGACCCTGTAGAATATGGTAAGCAACTGCATACAGTTGTTTTAGGATTTAGGGGACAAGCGTTAGGGATTGGAAATGAGCCCCTAAAGCAGCAGCTACGTCAGATTGAGCAACTTCTTCAAACACCTACCGTTTCTTCTCAAGAACTCCTTTCTAACTATGCAACGATTCTCTCTCAACTCCAATCGGTTGTCACAGAGCTTAATACCGAGCATGACAGTGCCCGCCTTGTGCAGCTCCGTTCTGTGAGAAATTATCTTGCGGATTTAGGACAAATTACAAAAATCAACGATGACATTGAAAAAAATCAGGTACAGTTAGATAAAGCAAGACAGGCAGTAACGAGTGTACTTTGGTTCTTTAATAACCAAGAACTTTCCACAAAAGCGTTAGAAAAACAAGATCCTGAACTGTTTTCTCAGTGGTTTACCCAAGTGAAAAAAGAGTGGGAGGCGTTTCCTTTGAATAAAGGAAATAGTTTTAAAGTTCCTGATCAACCCCGTAATTTAGTTTTAGATAAAACCTTTAAAAGTGAAGAGCCTTCTCCTAACTACATTGGTCTTTTCTTTACTCTCCTTCCGTTTCTTCTTTTAGGTGTTCTCTTTTACTTCATCTTCTCAAAACAAATGAAGGGTGTGGGAAATAACGCTATGAATTTTGGAAAATCTCCTGCCAAGCTTTTAAATAAAGACCGCAATAAGGTGATGTTTAAAGACGTAGCAGGGTGCGATGATGCTAAAGAAGAGCTTCAAGAAATTGTAGAGTTTTTAAAAGACCCCGGTAAATTCACCGCTCTAGGAGCTAGAATTCCTAAAGGTGTTCTTTGCATCGGAGCTCCAGGAACAGGAAAAACCCTCATTGCAAAAGCTGTAGCTGGTGAGGCTGATAGACCGTTTTTCTTCATCTCTGGATCTGACTTTGTCGAGATGTTTGTAGGGGTAGGAGCTAGCCGTATCCGGGATATGTTTAATGAAGCGCGTAAACACGCTCCTTGTTTAATTTTCATGGATGAAATTGATGCTGTAGGGCGTCATAGGGGAGCTGGCATTGGAGGCGGACACGATGAGAGAGAGCAAACTCTCAATCAGCTTCTAGTTGAAATGGATGGGTTTGATCCAACAGAGGGGATCATTTTAATTGCAGCTACCAATAGACCAGATGTTTTAGATAAAGCGCTTTTAAGACCTGGCCGTTTTGATAGACGTGTGGTGATTGATCTTCCCGATGTAAAGGGTCGTTTTGAGATTTTAAAAGTGCATGCCCGTAAGATTAAGCTCGATTCTGGGGTTGATCTCATGGATATCGCAAGAGCCACTCCCGGATCTTCAGGAGCCGATTTAGCCAACATTTTAAATGAAGCGGCTCTTCTTGCTGCAAGACGGAATCGAACAGCTGTCACTTCTCAAGAAGCCAGAGAAGCTGTAGATAAGGTGCGTTACGGTAAAGAAAGACGCGGTCTTGAAGTGGATGCTGCAGAGAAGAAAACAACCGCTTATCATGAATCGGGTCATGCCGTTGTTGGACTCATTGTCAAACATGCAGATCCTGTAGATAAAGTGACAATCATTCCAAGAGGACTCTCTTTGGGAGCGACGCACTTCATGCCAAGAAAAAATAGGCTAAGTTATTGGAAGAAAGAGCTCATTGATCAACTTGCTGTTCTCATGGGAGGCCGTGTTGCTGAAGAGGTATTTGTAGGAGACATCTCAAGCGGAGCTCAAATGGATATTACCCAAGCGACTAAGCTAGCAAGAAGCATGGTGTGTGAATGGGGAATGAGTCCTTTAGGAGCAGTTGCTTACGATGAGCGGAATGAAAGCGGCGCTTATCTAGGAACCAATCAAGTGTCTGACCGAAACTACTCAGAAGAGACGGCAAGACAAATTGATGCAGAGGTGAGAAAAATACTCGATCTTGCTCATGTGCAAGCTGTGGATATTATTAGGGAGCATCATGACAAAGTCGAACTTATGACACAGATGCTCATGGAATTTGAAACGCTTGACCGTGAAGATGTTCAAGAGATCATTGAAGGTAAATGGGATGTTGAGAAAAAAAGAGAGAGGCTCAAAGTGTCCGAGGAGCTCTATAAAAAGATGTCTCTTCCAACATCTAAGGAGTCTTCTCGTCCAGCATCAGATAATCCTAAACCTCAGCAAGTGTAACACTTTATCTGATCAGGCTTGATCTATTTGAGTTAAGCCTGATCTTTTTTTAATTGACCTCAAATTCTTTATCATAAAAAATATTTATATATTTAAGTTGCATGAAGCACTCTTATGATCAATCCTTCATGCTTTTAGAATTCTCCTGAGAAAACTCAGGATGTTTTATACCTTTTTAGAGCTATGGATCTTCAAGCTAGGGACTTGATCATTCTCATTGACAACATGAGATCACATTTTATTTTCTGTTTTAAGCTGTTCAATATATATTGAACAGCTTAAAACAGTGAACAGCATGAAAAACACATTTTTACTCAAATCCAACGAATCATTTGTAGAAAAAAACATCTATGCCAATAGATCCTCTATCGTTTTAGAATGGCTACTCAGGGTAGGAATTCACAAAGAGTATTTTTCTTTACGAGAAGTCGCTAGAGAAACAGAAGTGAGCTTCGGACTTGTTTGCCAAGTGTTTAACACGCTTGCACTCCAAGGCTTCTTACAAATAGAGGGGCAAAGAACATCTAAGCGATTTTTGATGAAAAAGGCTGAAGAGTTACTTAGAAGCTGGCTTGAACAATATGACATTTGCAAAAAATGTAAGATGTGGACGTATAGATCAGGATTTGGGAGCCGGGAAGAGTTATTACAGGCGCTTAAAACATCTAGTCTTCAATCCCAAACTGTTTTGGCGCTTCATTCTGCAGCAGAGGCACATGGATACAAACATACGCATTTAAATACGCTTGAGTTATATCTTAAGGACTTAAGTGTAAAAGAAGAGCTTGAAAAAGTGCTTAAATTAGTGCCTCAAGAAAGAGGCTATGAGGTTTTACTCATTCAGCCGTATTATAAGAGCCTTCTTAACATGCAATCTTCTCTAGCCCTGATCCCTTCTTCTATTTTACTCACATTCTTGGATTTATACCATTTTCCTTTAAGAGGAATTGAGCAAGCTGAATGGATGGCAGAGCGTAATCTTGAACTTAGACACATTTACCAGAAGAAATAGAAATGCATCCACATGCATTAAAAATCTATAACGATCTTTATGGCATGTAAGCTACAAGGGTGAATAGAAATCATTGATATAAGAGATGATCTAAATGACAAAGAAGTTATCAGCTTAAGTTATATGAACAGACTCTTTTAAAGTTGTTAAAAGATATGCCTCATGAGGCAAATGGTTGATAGTAAAGTCTAAGTAAGAGGCTAGAAAAGAAAAGCTAGCGCTCACTCTGATGAAGAGTTTGCGCTAGCTTCTATAGAATTAAAACAAGTTTATACGCCAGTTGCCTGAGGTGCTTGAGAAGGAGCAATCAGTACTTTACGGCTGAGTTTAATTTGCCCTCTGTCATTGACATCAAGCACTTTCACTTCAACAGTATCGCCAACTTTACACACTTCACTTAAGTGGTTAATACGTCTATGATCGTATTCAGAGATGTGAAGAAGTCCTTCTTTTTCAAAGATCTTCACAAACGCTCCAAACGCTACGATTGAAACGATTTGACCTTGATACACCTTCCCAATCTCTACTTCAGAAATAAGGTTAATGATCATCGATTTAGCTTTTGCAATCGCTTGCGGGCTTACAGCTGAAATGCTGACAACCCCTTCATCATCGATATTAATGCTAGCCCCTGACTCTTCAATGATCGCTTTGATCTGTTTTCCACCAGGGCCAATGATGATCCCAATTTTGCTGGGTTTCACTTGCATTGACTCAATACGAGGAGCGTATTGTGAGAGCTCTTGGTTAGGCTTTGCACAGACAGATAACATTTCTCCTAGAATATGTGTTCTTCCTACTTTTGCTTGCATAAGAGCTGTTTTCATAATTTCTAAGGTGATGCCCTCTACTTTGATATCTAGCTGAAACGCTGTGATCCCTTCATGATCACCAGCAACTTTAAAGTCCATATCCCCAAGAGCATCTTCATCTCCTAAGATATCAGAGAGAATAGCAAACTGATCTTTTTCTAAAATTAGGCCCATGGCAATTCCAGCGACTGGTTTTTTAATCGGTACGCCTGCATCCATTAAAGAGAGGCATCCACCGCAAACAGAGGCCATGGAAGATGATCCATTGGATTCTAAGATGTTAGACTCAAGCCTAATCACATACGGAAATTGCTCTTGAGAAGGAAGAACTGCTGAAAGGGATCTTTCTGCAAGTTTGCCGTGGCCAACTTCTCTTCGTCCTGGAGCGCCCATTCTTCCCACTTCTCCAACAGAGCAAGGAGGGAAGGAGTATTGAAGGTAAAACTTATGGCTTTTTTCGCCTTCTAGAGTTTCATAACGCTGCGCTGATTGCTCATTTCCTAAGGTACAAACAGCAAGCGCTTGCGTCTCTCCTCTTGTGAAAAGAGCGCTTCCATGTGTTCTTGGAAGAAGACCTGTTTCCACAGAAATCTGCCGGATCTGATCACACGCTCTTCCATCCACACGGATCTTACTCTCTAAGATCATTTTACGCATGATTTGAGAAGAGAGCTTTTTAAAGGCCATTTTCACAAGCACTTTAGATTCAGGCGCTGCTTCATCTTTGCATAATGTGTCAAATACACGGGATTGAATGGTGTCAAGCGCTGCAGATCTTAACTGCTTTTCTTTAATACGAAGAGCTGACTCAAGATCACTTTGGCAAAGAGCGATCATTTTTATCATCAGCTCTTGAGAGGGAGCTCTTAGTTCTGGTTGAATTTTGGCTTTACCAATAGCTACTTGCCAATCTGTTAATCCTTTACAGATTTTCTGAATTGCTGCATGCCCAAGAGATACCGCTTCAAGAATTTGCTCTTCTGTTAGAAAATCGCAATACCCTTCAATCATTAAGATCGCATCTTCTGTTCCAGCAAGAATGAGATCTAGCTGAGATTTTTGCATCTCTTCAAACGTTGGATTGATGATGAATTGATCTTGGAGCATTCCCACACGGACAGCAGCCACAGGTTTTGGAAGAGGGATATCTGAAATCACAAGAGAGGCTGATGCTGCGCAAATAGCTAGGGGATCAGGCACATGGACACCGTCATAAGAAAGAACGTAGACAAGGAGTTGGAGTTCATTGACATACCCTTCGTCAAACATTGGTCTAATGGGACGGTCAATCAATCTAGAAATTAAAACCTCACGCTCTGTGGGTTTTCCTTCTCTTTTAATAAATCCGCCAAGGGTTTTTCCTGCAGAAGAGAATTTTTCGATGTAATCCACTCTTAAAGGAAAAAAGTCGGTTTCAGCTGAAGGAACATTGCCTCTACACGCTGTTGCTAAAAGAATGGTGTCGCCACATCTGATAGTTACAGAACCGTGAGAGAGCTTTGCGAGTTTACCTGTTTCAAAGATGATATCTTTGCCGGCAATAGAAATAGTGAATGAATGGGTGTTCATGAATCCTCTAAAGATAAATGCATTAATAAAGAGAAAGAAGAGTCTTGAGAGAGGAGTTCTTTTTGACGGAAGGCTCTTTTACAAACAAAGAATCTTTCGACAAAAAGAATTTCCTGAAAAGAAATCCACTTTCCCAAAAGAACTATAACAGGAGTGTAAAATTAACGAAAATAAAAAGTTTCCCCTGCTTTCACAGGGGAGGGGATTATTTTCTCAGATTTAAGCGAGTAATCAAATTTTGATATCGCTTTGTATCAGTCGAATTGAGATAATCTAGAAGTTTTCGACGTTGCCCGACGAGCTTTAAAAGCGCTAACCGAGAACCGTGATCCTTAGGAGCTGTTTTAAGATGATCTGTGAGTTCCGTAATTCTTTCTGTCAGAATCGCGATTTGAACGTCGGCGGATCCAGTATCTTTTTCATGAAGCTGAAATTTCTTAGTGATTTCTTCTTTGGTGCCTTTATCTAATGACATCAGAAAACTCTCCTCGCGCAATTATAATATCTGCATACGATTATACGTTAAATGGCTTATTGAATCAATCCCAACTTTCTTTTATCCTCATTTGATAGGAGATATGGGCGTGAAAGAGAGTGATGAAGCGTATATGAGGCTTGCAATTCAGGAAGCAAAAAACGGTTTTGATAGGGGAGAAGTGCCTGTTGGAGCTGTACTTGTGTTTCAAAATCAAGTGGTTGCAGCTTTTTCAAATCAGGTGGAAAGTTTAATGGATGCCACAGCTCATGCAGAAATGCTGTGTTTAAAAAAGGGATTTTCTGTATTAAAAAATTGGCGTTTGATGGATTGTGTACTTTATACAACGCTTGAGCCTTGTCCGATGTGCGCAGGAGCTTTAATTTCATCCAGAATTAAAAGAGTGGTGTGGGGAGCGCCTGATCTTCGGCAAGGAGCGGGAGGAAGCTTAATTTCTCTTTTAGGACAAAAGCACCCCATTCACACAGTTGAGGTGAGCTCAAATGTTTTAGGAGAAGAGTCTTCCCATTTAATGAAGCTATTTTTTCAAAGGAGAAGAGCATGGAAAAAATCTTTAAAGATCTCATTGAACTCCAACACATAAAAGTGCGGGAATGCGCTCTTGCATTAATTCCTCACTTAACAGACGACGATCTTCTTCAGCCTAACGATTTCCCTGAGCTAGAAAACAACCCATACTTTCGGCATAATGAAGGGATTTTAGAAGGACTTCTGACAGCTAAGATGGCTTATCAGGTGTATCAAAAAGAACAAGAGGGAAATGTTTTTTGAGACTCATGAGTTCTAAAACCCTTAACTATAAGGGTCTGTGAAATGAAATTGAGAAATAGAGGATAAGAAAACCCATGATCAGTAAAGAAAAATGGGATGAGCTGAATCAAAGAATGGAAAAGCTTCAGATTAAAGAAGAAGATCTCACCGAGAAGTTTATTTTAGGGCAGGGACGCGGAGGGCAAAACCTTCAGAAAACCTCTTCTTGTGTCTATCTGAAACATAAACCCACCGGCATTGAAGTGAAATGTCAAAAAGAAAGATCGCGGGATATGAACAGGTTTTTTGCCCGTAGAGCTCTCTTGGAAAAAATTGAGACGGCTGTATTCAAAATTAAAACGGATCTACAGCAACTTGTAGAAAAGAAAAAGCGGCAAAAAAGAAGACGGTCCCGTAAGTCAAGGGCAAAAATGCTAGAAGGGAAAAAAATGCGGGGAGAAGTGAAGTCTTTAAGAGCTTCTCCCTCACTTTAAAGCGGGGTAGAAAGAGAGTAGAAGTTAAAGCTCTTAAAATAGGCTACTTTTCATCTCTTTTGATATCAGAGAGATCAATCCACTCTTTAATCTCTGGATCATCCCATATGGAAGGAGAAGTACGCTCCTCTAAGAGGATATCTTGCGTATCCTCAAGATCGTTATGCATTAAATAACTCCACGAATCGATGAAGGAAAACCCCTTTAGTTCACTTAAGCCCGGATTGACAATGATAGGTTCATTGGGGTGAATATTTGTCAGTAGCGGTTTTTGATGAGGTGTTTGAGCGGGTATGTAGAGATCGTTAAGATGAAGAGCAGATCCTGCACTTGCAATCATTTGATTCTCTTTTAAAATGATCCCTTCATCCATTCCTTTCGCTGTTTTATCTCCGGGATAGATATAAATAATATCTCCCACTTGAGACTGTTTTTCAGCCTCTTTTAAGGAATGAAAAGGAGCTGAAAAGGTTCCCTTGCTCTCCGTTCTCGCTTGGTTATTTACAAAGAGAAAATTCACAGGTGATTCGAGTAAACTATTTAAGGACACTTTTGTTCTTTTCTCTGTGTAAATAGGAATGATTTCTTGCCGGTAGATGGGAAGGGGCTTAAGTATTTTCTCACTGGAAGGCACCTGTTTTTTTCCTAAAGGAATCGATAAGCTAAGATACCCCCCTAAACGGGTGTGAAAGATAGGATCGTAGGTGATCTCTGATCCCATATGACAATAGGAGGTGAGCTCTAAATCAAAACGAGCTTTTACGCCGATACCATAGCCTGAGTAAATGGCATTGCTCTCTTCTTGAAAGAGATAGTAGGCACCTGTTGCGACATAAAGCTTTTGACTAAGCCTCTTGCCCATTTCTCCATCAATAGAAGGAAGCGAGGCGCTTAACCTTTGCTCAATGATAGCTTGATATCCATCAAATGATTCAAAAAATTTCTCTTGAAATTTCTGATTTCTTCCAAACGGTAAATAGCCATTACACCGAAGATCAAAAGATTTTCCTAGCCACTCTAATCCTCCTGAGAGTTGCTGAGCAAAAAAGATGGAATAGTTCCGAAAATCATAGAAAATATTCACGCCTATTTGAGAAGAGTCTTCAAAAAGAGAGTGTCTAAGCCCCATGCCTAAATTTCCAGCTGTATGGCCGTTATTAAAAAGATGCGCTCTTAGATTACATAATGTGGTAAGAGGCTCTTTGTCATAGGAAAAAAGGTAATCAAGTGTAGAATATCCGGTATCATAACCCACTCCTTCAGATTCTCTATGCCGCATAGAAAGAGTAGAAGACGAGGAACATTCAAGAGAAGAGAGGAGGAAAAAGCCTGTACATAGGCATAACAGTTTCATAAATTGCTTCTACCATTTTTATGACGAGAAACACAACTGATTTAAAAATATTGTATATTTTTCCTTAAAAAAAGAGATAGTATTTGCTAAAAAGAGATTATACGCATTTTTAGAGGAAAAACGAGCCAAGTTTTTTGGGCTTTAAGATCTGAAAATGATTGAAGGTGTCTAGGAGATAGTGAGGGGCGCCGGGTAATGTTTCCCCGTAAATCACAGAAGGCTTAACGTGTTTATTTTCATGAAGGGTAAATGTTGCTGCATTTTGTTTATAAATATAAATAGGTGATTGAAGAAGCTCAGACATCGCAGCATATTCAGGCTCCATTAGCTCAGCTGATGCATCTTGAGTAATTCTTTGGCACCTAGAGTAAATCGCACTTAGCTTGTTAGATAACGTATGATCTTCTGCAATTGCCCAGTGAAGAAGCTGTAAGGAGAGCTTTTTATCAGTCGTCAGGTCGTTAAAATCGGTGATCACTTCCACATAGTTAACATAAGTAGAGGCGTTTTTTTGGATGTATTCTGCGATCTGTTTCCGTTTATCTAAAATGGTACTACACCTTAGGGAGAGTTGATTTTCAAGCTCAGGAAATAGCGCTACTAGAAAGCAATTGCCGGGGAAAATCCAAGGGTCAGAAATATGAAATTCTTTTTCAATAAAAAGCCTATAATGCGATCCATCTAGATCATTTTTAATGGAAGATCGTCTAGATGAAATGAGTTCTGGAGTGACGCTTTTGGGCCGTGTTAGAGTATCTAATTGCTTGAGAAAGGCAGCGCAAAAAGGGTAATAATACTCTTTTTCTATCCACCTAGCAAAAGGGGCAAAATCAGGGCAGTCTTCCAGATCTTGCTCGGGAAACTCTTGCAAAAATTTTGCGATATGGAGCGGTTCATTTGTAATCATAGGGTCGTCTAAATAGTTTGTACTACTTAAGGGATTAGGAGTGAGTGATGATATCCATTTAAACTCGGAAAGATTAAGCGGTTCACAGTCAGCTCTAGGGGAAAAATCTAGCTGGTGATGAAAAAGATGAAGATAAGTTCCACTTACTCTAGCCGTTGAGAGAAGAGATACAATCAGCTGTTTACAAAGTTCTTTAGAAACATCAGAGTCATAGAGCGCTTCAATATCATGAGAGTGGATGAGCTTTTTAAGAATAAGAGGCTCTAAAGAGGCATAAAGGACCTTTTCAATAGAGATGAACGGCTCTTGAGTGGGAATAGGGTAACGACCAAATAGAGCAAAAGAGAGGCTGTAGAGCTCTGTTATGATCTGATAGAGATGATCATCAAGCTGCGTATCTTGATTGGAGAGGCATACATCAATGATTTGAGAAAGATCGTGATCACTGAGTTCAAGAAGAGCTCTTTTAAAAGAGAGGAAATCTCCTTGATGATGCTGATCATTTACCGCATCGTGACGAAATAGAGACTCTCCATTTTTTAACAAGATCTTTAAAGAGTTATAACATCTATCTCGGCTTCTTTCCCATGTAACATAAGGGTAACACCCTTCTGCAATGTAGCTTTGCTTAAAGAGAACAAGGGTTGTTAGAGTTCTAAGCGTTTGTTCATCAGCCTGAGGATAGTATTTTTGCACTGCCAAATAGTTTTGATAGATTAAAGAGGGAAGGTTTTTTATTTCAACCTGAGATAAAGCTTTTTTAACATTACTTATCACCAGATTTTGCTGAGAAGTTGAGGGAGGAGTGACTGAAGGAGGCTTTTGAAATAGTTTTTTTATGATAGGAAAAAGAGCTATACCAATCAAAGGGAGAGCAATCAGAGATATCTTTTGCCAGGTTGAGAGTCTTTTATGCATCTGGGAAAGCGAAGTAAAAGAGTGACTCCTTAAAGAGGAAAATATTTGGGAAATCATGGCCTAGCCTAGCTTTTTTCTTGAATCATGTTTTTATAAAGATCTAATAGCTTGATTTTAGCATTTAGTCCAGTTTATTTCTTTTAAAAAGTAATTATAAATGATCATCATCAATGAACTGTTTATTGAGAAGTTAAGCATTTGTAACCCAAATTATGGTCCTCAAGACTAAGTGAAAAAATCGGGATAATTTTGCTTTTTATTACGCATTTAAATAAGGGAAATTTGATGATAAATCTTTGAAAATCAGTGCGTTAATGGAATACATAAATCAAGAGACTACTTTTCATGACTCAGAGTAGAGATTTTCTTTTTTTCTTTACAAGATCTGTTAAATGGAGAAATATCTTACTTAAATAAAACCTCTAATCCGATGAGGTTCTAGCTTCAGTAGCGTTCAGTATAAACGACCTTTTTAAATAGAAAATTAAGGTCCACACTAAGAGGCGGTATTGTGAAAATAGTGGAGCGTAATGGATGGAGGCTACTTCTTGCCAAACTTTAATCAAAAAGCTCAATTAGAGTTTTTACTGCAAAAACAGCCAGCTCTTTATGGATGGAGAAATGCATACTCTAAATCTCTCCAAAAGACAACACTTACTCTCTTCAAAGATTATGAGTTAAGCTGCTTAATTTATCTATTTAAAGGCTCTTATAGAGAAAGTCTAAACTTGACAAGACATTCATCTTCTTTCATTCAAGATAGAGGTAAAAAGCTACTGACTTTTCAGGATCAAATTTTAAAAAACTCTCGTTTTTTCACAAGGAAAGTGAAGAAATCATCAACGCTATGGGGTGATGATAGCAATAGAGACATGAGAGATAGCTTTAAGTTCCCTATAGCATTAAACCCAAGGACCTGCATTTGTAGTTAAAACATAGAGAGATCAATCAAGATCAGGAGGATTTTATGTCACGTACAGTTGAAAGCCCAGCCTATACTCAAGCTCTTCAAACGCTTGAGGGTAAACTTCAAGCCTCATTAGAGAGCTTGGAAATGAAAAAAGTGATCAATTACCTAGCCACACTGCAATCGGCAGATTTATCTAATCCCTTTAAAGCTTTTCCAGTAGATCCTCAGCAAAATATTCACGTGAAAAATTTCATTGAGGAGATTGATCAATTAGCGAAAAATATTTTTAAGATGGCAGGTACACTTGCAGATGGAGCAGACCTTCAAGGGCAAAAGGTGTGTCAAGATTTACATAGAATATCTTATTCACTCTCTTATAGACACTACCAAATTGCATTTGATCGTTGCAAAAATCATATAGCGAATTTGAGAAATCCCTATTTAAAAAGGGATATCTTAAAAAAACTTCAAGAGTGTGAATTGACAAGCAATACTAATGAAAATGTGCGGGCATTTTCCTCTCTTTTATCCCTAACTTTACCAGAAGAAACAAGACGCTATTTACAGCAGTTTTCAGAAGATATTTCTCATTTTCTTTTCCATCCTTTCGCTAAAGAAGAAGACCATATTCTTAAAGTAAAAAAAGATATTACACAAATCATAGAAGCTGAATATCAAGAAAAAATCAGTACATGGGATGCATACAATTTATTTTTCAATCTTTTGCAAATCAAGATGTTAGGGAATGAAGCGGTTGAAAAAATCCACGCGTTGATTAATTCGGGAAATATTGACACTTTTAAAAGAGAAATAGAAGGGATACTTAAAGAAAATAGTATTGATAAAAATGAGCTAGAAAAAGAGATCAAGAAAACAAATTACCATAATATTGTCTCACTTCTCTCTCAGCTCATTAAGCAAAAACCGCTACAGAAAGAAGGGCTAGGAACTTACTGGAGTAAGCCTGCAGGATTTTTCTGCCCAAAAACATTGTATCTAACTGATCCTGAATCTTTAGAAACGCATAGCGGGACTATTTTAACCGCAAGAAAAACCCCAGCAGGAGGATGGCTTTTTGGACTGCATGATGGATCAGAGGTTCAGATTGAGGAAGATTATACAACTACCATTACTCAAAAGCATCGATACAAATTTTGGATGGCACTTATCAACCATACAATCAAAAAAGGAGATATGATCACATTAGAACAAGCTTCTGATAGACAAATGGGAGAGTGGCTATGCCCAGGGGACTATACAATTGCAAATATTCAGGAATTTCCTTCAAGTCTTGGGAAAGATCCTTATGTGGAAGTGCAACTCTTAGATACAGCAAGTCGTGAACTCATATACACCCTTCGTAGCTATTATCATGTAAAAGATCAGATGAGATATGATCACGGCATTTTGATTTATGGAACAAAAGATGGACGTTTCAGTCAATTATGGAAAAAATCCGTACCTACTGCCTATTTTAACGCAACCCATACAGCTATTCGCTCTCAAGTAAAGCACATTTTAGGTGTTAAAGAGAGCAATATTGATGATCAAATTATTATTAAAGATGAGCGGGATGAAAATAAAATTAAGCTGGCCCATTTAGAAGCTATTAAAAAGCAACAAGATGTCATCCGGGCAGAATTTCTTAAACCCGAAGGGTTGCAACTGCTGAACCTTTTACTGGATCACCTGGTCAGTCATCAGATGAAAACTATTGGAGAGAAAGGGATGCAAGATCTCGCTTCTCAAAGGCCAGATCTTAATGAGTTTTTAAATGATATGTCTAAGCAGTATAGTAAACACCTAAGTATTCAATGCTCTCCTGAAAAAATTTTAAAAAGAGTCGTTAAAGAAGCCAACTACGCACTTCTTGTTGATAAAAACCAAAGTGTAGTTGTTTCTAAGACCATGAAACTCCTGAAAGATGCGTATAAACACCTAGATAAGATCAAAGATCAAAATGTCGTTTTCTTCTTAGGAAATACAGGAGCCGGTAAGAGCGCAGCCATTAGTTACTTTCTTGGCGCAGAAATGGAAGTGTTTATTAATCATGTTGGAGATGAAGTCATTCGGATCAAAGAGAGCCAAGAGGAAGATGAACCACTCATGGATTATCCAACCATTGGGCAGTCACTAGGAGAATCAGAAACACTCTATGCCAAGGGATATCCTGCAAAAAATAGAGATTATGTCTTAGGGGATTGTCCTGGATTTAATGATACAAGGGGGGGGGACTTTGAGCTTTGCACAAACCTAAGCATTGATCAAGCCATTGATCAATCAAAATCGGTTAGATCCATTGTCATTACAGTGCCTATCCATGCATTTTTAGTGGATAGAGCCAACGCGCTCATTGAGCTTGTTGAAACGATTCGAGAAAAATTTACAGATGCTTTTGACCCCGCAAAAGCCAAGATTAATTCTAATTTTTTCTTATTGATTACAAAAAAAAATCAAGTCGGAGAGGAAGTTGTTAAAAATATCCGGAATGGCAACCGGATTAAAGAGCTTTGGAATGAGTCAGATAAAAGGCTGGATAGTTTAATGAAAGAGAGTCAAGCAGGGGGCTGTGTTGATGAATTTGAATTAAAAAGTATTCAGCGGAGAAAAGATATTTGGCATGCATTAAGGCTCATGCATGACAAGGGGCAGATTGATCTTCTCGATGTAGAAGATACGTTTGAGAGAGATCAATTACTCCATAAATATACCACAGCTCCAACTGCTCAAGTTGATAAAGGGCGGTATGTCAAGGCGATGCAAAGTCAAGATATGCAGATGAAAATGGGAAAATATATCGAAATGTCCACACATACATGGACTCATTTGATTCTTAAGCCGTATCTTAATACCCTTCCTGGAGTGATTCAAAAATTTCATGAAGAACTTTATATGAAAGAAGAGAAAGTTACCCTTTTAGAGGAGGCGAAAAAAGAAAGAGGAATCAGAATTCATCAACTGATAGAAATGGAAAAAAAACTTGCGCATTTAATTGATCAATTAGAGACAGCTAAAGAGAATGGCTCTTCTTTAGAAGATTCTATGCTACAAGAAGAGCTGGAATCAAAACTTCAGCTCATTAATGATCAAAATGCGTTACAAATTGAAGGCCAGCACGCAAAGGTTGCTCAAAACCTTATAACTAAACAAGAAGAGTTAGAGGGAATTAAAAAAGAAATTAACCATGTTGAATCTTTAATTGCTGCAAAAAAATATCAGGTAGAAGTATTACAAAAAGAGATTGTGAACTTATCACACGGGTCTATTACAAAGGCATTATGGGAAACTTCCTATGTCTGGGGCCAAACATTGAATCTAGTTTCTTATGTCAGCGAAGCTGTAAAACAAAGAGCTTTTAATGAGATACGGCATTCTTTACCAGGAGAAGTGACAGAATATCCTGTGACAAATACCACTGATTATAGAGGAAGAATGGGTGAAATTGCATTAATTGAAAAAGAGTACCGTGTAGTTCCTAAAGATGCATCTATGCAAGCTGATTTTATGAAGGCATTAGCCCCTGTTGGGAGCTCTTTAACAGCAAGTGGAGGCAAATTTACAGCGGTTGTTGAAGGAAATAAGTTTAGTATAGATTTAGGGCGAAGAGTGTCTCCCGATGGAAAAAAAATGATCTATAGCTTTAAGACAGAGTGGGATGGAATAACTCTACCGTGGATTAAAATTACGCATACTATTCCAAATGCCGATTTTCATGAAGCTGCGATTACAAATAAAGAGAGTGAGATAGGGGCCTTAACTCGAGAGATTGAGGAAAAGCAAAAAGTATTACATGGAAATAAAGCTCGAGGCATCAATTTATTTATGATAGGAGCCAGAGGGATGATTGATAAGAAAGATCATCTAATTACTCAAATTACTATTTTAGAAAAAGAAGAGCAAACCTTAAGTCAGGAGAAGGCACGTGCTAAGAATGTCATTACAAGCTCAATTGAAGAAATTCAAAGAGCTAAGCAAGAAGAACTAGAGTCAAAAATTCAAGAAAGAGAACGTGAAGAGAGTTCTAAAGCCATTGAAATAGAAATGAGTCATATTCAACATGAAATAGAAGATATTGAGAACAATATCAGGATGAAGGAAAAAGAGAAGAGAAATTTTGCAATCATTGTGAAGAGTCAAGGAGAAACTGCTAAGCTTCTCCGGGAATTTTCTAATTTAATATCTCATAAAAAGATATTATCTGAAAATAAAGAGAGCCTTGTAACTGCATGTGAGGAGTTCAAGGTACTTTATGATCAAAATATTCATCATTTAGAATCAGAGTGGAAGAAAGATCTCAATTTTTCTTCAACTTGATTTAAGTAAAATAATATAGGGGATAAAAGGAGATGATCATCTCTTTTTATCCCCATTTTTTTATGTCTTATGATAACCAAGTTTGTGATGAGCTGTGAAAAAATAGTGACTAGAGCAAGGGTATACCTTGACTAACAGATTAAATTAATGCCAAGCAGAAAAGTATTTAAACAAAGAGACATGAGCTAAGAAGGCTCATATAATTTTTTAAAGAAATTGTTGTAAAAAAATTCAATGACCTCATCTATTTAAAAATAAAAGAGGCCATTGAAAGGAACTTAAGCTATTAGCAAGAGATTAGTCTTGTCTTCTTGGCTTATCTCCAAAAGGACGGCGTGGTCTATCTCCAGAAGAGTTATCTCTTTGGTTAAATGATCTTTCAGGTCTATCTCCAAAAGAACGACGAGGACGATCACCAAAAGAGTTATCTCTTTGACCAAATGATCTTTCAGGTCTATCTCCGAAAGGACGACGAGGACGATCACCAGAAGAGTTATCTCTTTGACCAAATGATCTCTCAGGTCTGTCTCCAAAAGGACGGCGCGGTCTATCACCAAAAGAGCTATCTCTTTGCCCAAATGATCTTTCAGGTCTATCTCCGAAAGAACGACGTGGTCTATCTCCAGAAGAGCTGTCTCTTTGTCCAAATGATCTCTCAGGACGATCTCCAAAAGGACGGCGAGGACGATCTCCAGAAGAGCTATCTCTTTGACCAAATGATCTTTCAGGTCTATCTCCAAAAGGACGGCGTGGCCTGTCACCAGAAGAGCTATCTCTTTGCCCAAATGATCTCTCAGGTCTATCTCCAAAAGGACGGCGAGGACGATCATTAGAAGAGTTATCTCTTTGATCAAATGATCTCTCAGGTCTATCTCCAAAAGGACGGCGAGGACGATCTCCAGAAGAGCTATCTCTTTGTCCAAATGATCTCTCAGGACGATCTCCAAAAGGACGGCGAGGACGATCTCCAGAAGAGCTATCTCTTTGACCAAATGATCTTTCAGGTCTATCTCCAAAAGGACGGCGTGGCCTGTCACCAGAAGAGCTATCTCTTTGCCCAAATGATCTTTCAGGTCTATCCCCAAAAGGACGACTTGGTCTGTCACCAGAAGAGCTATCTCTTTGACCAAACGATCTTTCAGGTCTATCTCCAAAAGGACGGCGAGGACGATCATTAGAAGAGTTATCTCTTTGACCAAACGATCTTTCAGGTCTGTCTCCAAAAGGACGGCGAGGACGGTCATTAGAAGAGTTATCTCTTTGACCAAACGATCTTTCAGGACGATCTCCGAAAGGACGGCGTGGTCTATCATTAGAAGAGCGATCTCTTGGAGCAAATGATTTGTCACCAAAACGTCTAGCAGGACGGTTACCTGAAGGGGCAGCTTTTGAAACAGCTGGCTGATCATCATCAGATTCATCATCATCAGAATCATCGGATTCATCTGTATCAAAGTCATCATCAGAGTCATCATCTAATAGATGCGCTAAAGAGTCATCTTGTACATCAGAAGAGTGTTCTGATTGATCAGTAGATTCATGAGCTAAAGAGTCTTCTTTTGAAGTAGAAGATTGCTCTAATTGAACATCATCTGATTGCTCAGTTTGATCATTCAATGCATCTTCATGAGAAGATGATGTGTAAGAGTCAGCATCAGAAGAATGCTCTTCTGATTGTGGTGACTCTTCTTGTGTGTTTCGAGCGTAGGAGGCTGAAGTGCCGCCGGCTTCAAGTAAGTGAACAAAAATATCCATACCACCATTTACAATAGGAACAGGTTGAGTAAATCTTCCTGGGAATTTTCCCGGAAGCTTTCTAAGAGGGCTCAAGATCGCTGCATGAGCCTGTCCTTGACACGTTGTTTCTAAGAAACGTGCTAAGGCTATATAAGGATCTGTATTGGATTGCATTCTAACTCCGTAAGGAGGATTAGTTACAACCAAAGTTGGGATCACAGGGAGTCTGAGGAAACGGATATCACTATGTTGAAAATCTGCAGCAAGATTTGTGGCCCGCTGTGTAGAACGGCACACTTCAACTGTTTTAAGATCACGGTCACTTCCAAAGATAGAAAAAGGTTTTAAAGGGACTCTTTTTGCTTCAAGAGAGAGGAGATATGCATCCCAAGCTGCTTGAGAAAAGAGAGGGTGTTTAAAAAAGCCCCACGATTTACGGAAATAGCCAGCTGGCGTATGTGTGGCCATTAAGCTTGCTTCCCAAAGAATAGTTCCTGATCCGCAATAAGGATCACATAAGATGTCATCTGCTGTATAACGGCTCATCTTTAAAAGAGAGGCAGCTAGTGTCTCTTGAAGAGGAGCTTGAACAGAGGCTGCTCTATAGCCGCGTTTAAAAAGAGGGGCGCCAGAGGTATCAAAACTAATGGTAGCTTTATCTTTAAAGATAAAGAGATTAAATTGAACAGCTGGATCTTGTAAATCAACAGAGGGGCGCTCTCCTACTTTATCTCTAAAGTAGTCACAAATGGCATCTTTCACAACAAGCGCTGCAAAGTGGCTATGACGAAACCCTTCATTATCTGTCACATTCGCATCTACAGCAAAGGTGGTCTCAGGAGTTAGCCACTCGTCCCATTCAATTGAGAGCGCTTCTTCATAAAGCGTCTCACGGTCTGTGCAGGTAAAGCTTTTTAAAGGCCATAATACACGTGTTGCAAGATGGCTTTCCATATTAATACGGTAGACGTTTTCCATGGAAAGGGGAGCCGATGCGCCTCTTGGCCAAACTCTAGCTTCGATATTTAAGCTGTTAAGCTCTTCTGTAAGAAGCGCTTCAAGTCTTGGTGGACATGAAATAAATAAATGCATAGATCCAGTAAAATTTAAGGTTAATTATGATAAAAAAGAATCACATCGCCGTCTTGAACGATATACTCTTTTCCTTCAGCTCTTGCTTTTCCAGCTTCTCTTGCGTTAACGCGCCCTTGATAGGTGACCATATCAGTAAAAGAAACCACTTCAGCTCGGATAAATCCTTTTTGGATATCCGAGTGGATTTTGCCTGCAGCTTCTTGCGCTGTCATCCCTTTTAAAATCGGCCAAGCTCTTGTTTCAATTTCACCTGTTGTGATGTAGGTGATCAGTCCTAGTGTAGAAAATGCTGAACGAATCAGTCTTGTAAGCCCTGTTTCTTTAATCCCTAAAGAAAGCAGATACTCTTCTGCATCTACAGGAGATAACTGAGAGAGCTCTTCTTCAAGTTTTGCGCAAATAGGGATCACACTTGCCCCATCTTGCTCTGCATACTTTTGCACAGCACGGACAAGATCATTTTCCATCGAAGGAAGAGAGGTTTCATCCACGTTTGCCACATACACAATCTTTTTCGAGGTTAAAAAGGCATACGTGTGAATATGTTTAATCTCTTCTTCTGTCCCTTTAAAAGCTCTAAGAGGAAGGTTATTATTCAGGTGGATAAGAGCCTTTTGCAGAGTTGCATGCACATCGATGAGTTCTTTTTTGACCTTCATCTGCTTTTCAAGCTTGGGCAAAATATTATCAATCATTTGAATGTCAGATAAAATGAGCTCCATATTAATCACTTCAATATCTAAGAGGGGATTAACATTGCCTGCAACGTGAATCACATCAGGATCTTCAAAGCATCTGACCACTTGAACAATCGCATCGGTTTCCCGGATGTTGGTGAGAAATTGGTTACCCAGCCCCTCTCCAACAGATGCTCCTTTCACAAGACCTGCAATATCGACAAAGGTGACAGAAGCGGGTATGATTTTTTTACTCGAAGAAATCTTAGAGAGTTCTTGAAGACGGCAGTCGTCTACTTCGACAACTCCAATATTGGGATCGATTGTACAAAAGGGGTAGTTAGCAGCAGCTGCAGCCATTTTTTTAGTAAGCGCGTTAAAGAGGGTCGATTTCCCTACGTTAGGCAGTCCTACAATTCCACAAGAAAGACCTGTCATGAATGCATTCCTTTTAGATGGGGTTTTTGCCACCACCATCGTTGATTGTGTTGATAAGGGGTGTCATCAATAGCCATTTTTTTGCCATCAAAGACCGATAAGTTAGACCCTATGTGTAAAGTTAAGAGGGGGTCATAGGTCATTCAAAAGAACCTGGAGGATACAAAAGCTCTCCTCTCACGCTATCTATAATATGAAACTCTCCGCATCTTAACCTTCTCAGCTCAAGTAAATGAGCTCCGCATCCTAATAACTGCCCTAAATCGTGAGCAATAGATCTAATGTAGGTTCCTTTAGAACAGGTAATATGCAAAGAGAGGTGAGGGTAGTTATACTCTAGGAATACTGTTTTAACCGTGACAAAAGAGGCAGGTCTTTTAATTTCAATCCCTTGCCTAGCTAGCCGGTAGAGCCTTTTCCCTTGAACCTTTTTTGCAGAAAACATCGGCGGTGTTTGCTGAATGGTCCCTTGAAATTGTAAGAGCATTTCTTGAACTCTCTCTAATGAGGGGATGACATCTGAAAGGGAAGTGACAGCGCCATCTCTATCATAAGAGTCTGTTGAAACACCTAAGGTTAACGTCGCTTCATACTCTTTTTCTTGGGCAAGAAGCTGATCTGAAAGCGTTGTAAATTCTTTCCCAATTAAAAGGATCATCAGCCCTGTTGCAAAAGGGTCTAAGGTTCCTGTATGGCCAATCTTTTGCACACCCGTTTTTTTTCTTAAAGCAGAAACCAAGCTAAAAGAGGTTTTTCTTGTTGGTTTATCGACAAGTAAAAGCCCTTTTAGAAGAGGATTAAGCGTCAAATCGGTCAGTTTCAGGGGCTCGGTGAGTTTGTTCTTCATTAATTTTTTGTAAGAGTTCATGGACACGCATTTCATGCTCGATCGTATCATCAATATAAAATCTGAGAGAGGGGAAATTACGGATCACAATTTGTTCAGCAGCTAAAGAAGAAATAAACCCTGCAGCAGATTGCAGGGCTCTTAATGTCTGTTTTTTTTCTTCTGGCGTGCCTAAAAGACTAATATACACCCTTGCTTGGCGTAAATCTCTTGCAACATCAACCTTTTTTACAGTGACTAAACGGCTCACCTTAGGATTGCGGACATCTCTCATGATCACTTCAGCAATCACTTGTTTAAGAAGAGAATTTAGACGGTCAATACGATCAATCATGTTTAAAGATCCGGTGTAAAGTAGGTAATTTCATAAGCCTCAAGGATATCGCCTTCTTTGAAATCGTTAAAGCCTTGCAATAAGATTCCACATTCATGCCCTTTAGACATTTCTTTCACATCTTCTTTCACCTTTTTAAGAGATGCTAAAGTGCCTTGCCAGATCATCTGCTGATTACGCATCAGTTTCACTTGGCAACCCCGTTTGATAGTCCCTTCAGAAACTTGGCTACCTGCAATGTTTCCAATCTGTGAAGATTTAAAGACAGCTTTAATTACTGCTTGACCAATTGCATTTTCTTGAGCCACTTTATCTAAGAGTCCAATCATGAGCTCTTTTACATCATCGACTGCATGATAAATAATATCGTGCAGCTTCACTTGAACTCCAAGCGCCTTAATTAAAGGCTCTGCATGCGATTCAATAGGGGTGTGAAAGCCTAGTATTGTACATTTCATGGCTGAGGCGAGTTGAATATCAGATTCTGATATTTCACCGACTGCTGCAGATACAATATTTACTTCCACTTTAGAAGAGACGATTTTCATTAAAGAGTGCTTAAGCGCTTCTAAAGAACCTTGAACGTCTGCTCTTAACATGAGAGGAAGAACTTTCTTCTCTTGTTTTTGGATCTGTTGAGACAGAAGATTTTCTAATCCGCCCCGTTTTGCTTGAAGAGCTGTATGCTTTTTCTGGATCGCCCGTTTTTCTGAAACTTCTCGTGCTTCTTTTTCATTCTTAACCACAATAAAATCACTGCCAGCTTCTGGAAGTCCAGAAAGACCTGTAATTTTGACAGGGGTAGAAGGAGGAGCACTTTCAATGAGCTGATCGTGTTCATTATGCATGGTTTTGACTCTTCCCCAATGATCTGCAAAAACAATCGCATCTCCAATATGGAGCGTTCCGTTTTGAACAAGAACGGTTGTCACAGATCCCAGCCCTTTATGCATTTCAGATTCAATGACAGAGCCTCTAGCCCGTGTATTAGGGTTGGCTTTTAGCTCAAGAATCTCAGCTTGAAGAGCGAGCATTTCTAATAGAGTAATAATACCTTCACCTGTCACTGCAGAGCAGTTAATTGTAATGGTTTGACCGCCCCAAGCTTCAGGAAGGAGATTTTTTTCTGCAAGCTGCCGGTAGATTGTCTCTGGATCAAAGCTTGGCTTATCGCACTTGTTAATCGCTACAACAATGGGAACATTTGCAAGCTGTGCTTGTTCAATGGCCTCAACCGTTTGTGTTTTAATCCCTTCATCTCCTGCAATCACAAGAACGACAATGTCAGTTACTTCTGTTCCTCTAGAGCGCATTGCAGAAAACGCTTCGTGGCCTGGAGTATCTAAGATCGTGAGATCTCCTTGACTCGTATGGCACTTAAAGGCTCCAATGTGCTGAGTAATAGCTCCAGCTTCATGAGCAACAACGTTTGTTTTACGGATCGCATCAATTAAGCTTGTTTTACCGTGGTCAACGTGTCCCATAAAGGTGACAACAGGACTTCTATAGATGAGCTCTTCATCAGGGGTTTGTGCAATCTCTTGCTTAATGGTTTGATCTGTAATCTGTAGCCGTTTTTCTTCAGAAGTATCAATGGTGATATCACACTCAAAATCACTTCCGAGAAGTTGAATGGTTGTTTCATCATCTAAGTAGTCGTTTAAAGTCAAAACAACCCCTTTCATAAAGAGATTGGATAGTAGCTGTGACGCTTTTAACTTCATCTCAGAAGCGAGATCTTTAATGCTGATTGGAAGCCGGATTGAGAGGTGTTTTGGTCTAATGACTTCTTCTGCATCTAAATAACGGGATTTAAATGACCGTCCTTTACGGCGTCTCCATCCCTCATCATTCTCATCTCGAAGACCTTGCCGATCTCTAGAATCAAATCCTCTTTCAAGTTCTGGTTTTTTGTTCGCCTTATCTTTATCTTTTAATAAAGTTTTGTGCTTAGGATCGTCAATCCGAGGAGGTCTTGAAGTGGGAAGATTTTTAGGAATGGGGGTAAGTCCAAACCGAGGAGCGCCAGGTGTGTAAGGGCCTCTTCGAACAGGAGATCCAGATCCCATTCCAGGTCTTGGCGTAAATCCTGATGACGGAGCATTAGATCTTGGAGTGTAGGGTCTTTGACTCGTTCCTTGTCCAAATCTAGGCCCTGAAGCTCCTGAAGAGTATCCTCCTGTCCTTGGCGTGTAAGGAGCTCTTGGTCTATCAGAAGAGTAGCCACTTGTTCTTGGAGTATAAGGAGGTCTTGCAGCATCTGATGAGTAGCCACTTTGCCTTGGAGGGTAAGCTGGATTTGCAGATCTTGGGCTATCTGAAGAGTACCCACTTTGTCTTGGCCTATCAGAAGAATATCCGCCGGTTTTTGGGCCATCAGAAGAATAGCCCCCCGTTCTTGGAGTATAGGCAGGTCTTGGTCTATCTGAAGGAGCGTTTCCTTGTCTTTGCTGATAAGAAGAAGGGTGAGAGGGTCTTGAGCTATCAGAAGAGTGTCCGCTTTGTCTTGGAATGTAGGGTCCATTTGCAGGTCTTGATGCATCAGAAGAGCTCTGCTCAGATCTTGGCGTATAAGAAGAGGGTTGACGCGGAGTGTAAGAAGAAGATCTTACTCTATCTGAAGAGACGTTTCCTTGTCTTGGCTGATAAGAAGAAGGGTGAGTCTGTCTTCCTGAAGAAGAGCTTTGATCTTGTCTTGGAGTATAGGCAGGTTTTGAGTATCTGGGTCTTTCTTCTGAAGAGTAAGTATTTCCATCCACATCTGATGGCTCTTTTGAGAAGCCTCTTTGAGGCGTAGAAAATTTAGGTCCTAAAGGACGAGGATTTGCCTCTGTATACTTAGGTCCTAATACAGGTTGAGTGGGTACTGATTGAGCTGGCGCCTCTTTAATAGCCTCTTGACTCTCTTTTACAGGAGCTGGCTTTTTAACAATCGGAGGAAGAAGCTGGGCATGCGGTTGAGAATTTGCTAAGGGCTTGACAACTTTAGGCTCAGGTTTAGGCTGAGGGGCAGCAGGGATCACTGGATCAATAGCTGGCGCTAGCGAACCTTCTTGAGCAGGCTTTGCCCCCGTTTTTTGGGGTTCTGTAGGTTCGCTTTTGTTAAATTTTTTAAGCGCCTCAGCAAGCTGAGCGTTTTTTACTGTAATTTTCAGGTTTTTAGCCAAGTTTTAGCCCTTTTTTCTTATAAATCTCATCTAATACTTTCATTGCCATATCCAGACTGATTCCTGGAATTTGGGAAAGTTCTGCAGCTGTTGTACTTAAGATCTTACGCGGTGTATCATATCCTGCAGAAATCAAGCTTTCAATAATCAAAGAGCTCATCCCTTCGATGTGAAGTGTTTCATCAAGAGAAACATCTTCTGATAAAGCCAGTTGCTGACGTTGGATGGATCCTAGCTGCTCGTAATCGCTCACTTTTTGAATCTGGAGTTCTGCTTCAATCAGTTGTCCATTTAAATGCGCGTTCATTCCTCGTTTCCCCAGCACAGCTGGGTAGTTTTCATCATCAACAACGACGAAAAAGGTGGACTCATCTTCACTGATTTCAATTTTACGCGGTTCAATAGGAGCTAAAGCACTTAATAAAAGCTGAATACGGTCGTCTGAATAAGGAATAATATCAATTTTTTCGTTATTTAGCTCTCGAATAATATTTTTTACACGGCTTCCCCGGACTCCCACACAAGCTCCTACAGGGTCAACTTTAGAGTCAGAAGAGGAGATCACAAGTTTTGTTCTGTAACCTGCATCACGTGCCATTTTCTCAATATTGACAGTGCCATCTTTGAGTTCAGGCACTTCTTGTAAAAAGAGTTGTCTCACAAATTCGGCATGGCTTCTACTTAAGACAACCTCAGCGCCGCCATTATCTGTATCGTGCACTTCAAATAAAAGCGCTTGAACACGGTCTCCAACGTTGTATTTTTCTGTTTTAGGGTAGAAGCAATCAGGAAGAATCCCTTCTACTTTTCCAAGGTCAATAATCAGTGTTGCCCCTCGAACAATCCGTTTAACAGTTCCAGAAATAATTTTATTGATGCGATGGCGGTATTCTTCATAAATCACATCACGTTCCGCAGAACGGAGTTTTTGAGCAATAATTTGCTTAGCTGTTTGAGCGGCAATCCGTCCAAAATCTTGAGGAGTGCAGCTGATATCAATCCATTCACCAAGTTCTGCGTGTGGATAAAGAACTTTAGCCTCTTGAAGGGAAATTTCTTCTTCAGGAATCGTCACTTTTTCGACAACTTCTTTTTGCGCAGAGACTTCAATATTTCCGTTTTTAGGATTGATATGAACGGTAATGTTGATTAATCCTTTAACACTTTTACGTGCGGCTGTAAGCAGCGATTCTTCAATAGCAGCAATAATCACATCACGTTTAATGCCTTTTTCACGCTCAAGATATTCAAAAATAGCGAGTAAGTCTTTATTCATTTTATTACCTTATTAAATTATGCAATAACCTTCGCTTAAAGCGAAGGTTATTTTATAGTGTATCACACGATATTGAGAAAAATTAGCTAATGTCTTCTTCAGCTGTTTTTTCTTTTGTTTTCTTCTTAGTGGTGCGTTTTTTCTTTTCACCAACCACAATATCATCATGATTTTCTTGATTTTGTTCGATGAGATATTCTTTAATAGAAAGAGAAATCTTTTTATGCTCAGGATCAACTTTAATGACCTTTGCTGTGATTTCGTTTCCTTTAGAAATAACTTCTTCGATCTTACCAAAAGGTTGATCTGAGATCTCTGTTACGTGGATGAGTCCTTCAAGATGCTTGTCGAGCTCAACAAAAGCTCCAAAAGCTGTGATCTTAGAAACAACACCGTGAACAAGAGAACCGATAGGCATAATTTTTTCAATATTTTCCCATGGATTTTCTGTCAGTTGCTTGATTCCTAAAGTGATTTTTTTGCTTTCTTTATCAACAGATAAAATAATTGCATCCACTTTATCCCCTTTCTTAAAGATCTCTGAAGGGTGAGACACTTTTTTGATCCAGCTTAAATCAGAGATATGAATCAATCCATCAATACCAGGTTCTAGTTCTACAAAAGCGCCGTAGTTTGTTAAATTACGGATTTCAGCAGACACACTTGAATTGATGGGGTATTTATCATCAATTTCGTCCCATGGATTTTTTTCGAGTTGTTTCATTCCCAGAGAAATTTTTCCTTCCTCTTTTTGAACAGACAGCACGAGAGCTTCAACAACGTCCCCTTTTTTGACCATTTCGCTAGGTTCGTTGATGGTTTTTGTCCAAGACATTTCTGACACATGGATAAGACCCTCTACACGTTGAAGACCTGGAATCTCTGTTTCAATTTCTAAAAAAGCTCCGTAAGGAACTAAGCTAGAAATCATCCCTTTCACGTGAGTTCCAATCGGAAATTGCTTTTCGATATCTTCCCATGGATTGCTCTCTTTTTGTTTCATTCCAAGAGCCACACGTCCTTTTTCAAGGTCGACATGGAGGATTAAAACTTCAAGTTCATCACCCACTTCAATGCCCATCTCAGAAGGGTGTTTAATCCGCTTCCATGTCATATCTGTGATGTGAAGAAGACCGTCAACACCGTTGATATCTAAGAACACTCCGAAGTCTGTAATATTTTTTACAGTTCCATGACGGATTTCGCCTTCTTGGAAGTTTTCGAGCATTTCCACTTTTTTAGAAATTCTCTCTTCTTCTAGAAGTTCACGTCTGGAGATGACAATATTTTTGCGATCGGTATTAATTTTTAAGATTTTGAAGTCATAGATATGATCAATGTACTCATCAAGATTTTTAATCCGTTTATTGTCGATTTGAGAGCCTGGAAGGAATGCTTCTACTCCAATATCTACCATCAGACCGCCCTTCACCTTACGAAGAACTTTTCCTGTAACAATCGAACCTTCTGTGCAATTGTGGACAATATTTTCCCACTGGCGTAAACGGTGTGCTTTATCACGAGAGAGCACAATCTGTCCGTCTTCACCTTCAGTTTGCTCCAAAAATACCTCAACAGTGTTGTCGAGAACAATTTCTGCAGCATCTGAGAATTCGCTCATGGGAACAAGTCCTTCTGACTTAAGCCCCACATCGATAACAACAAAGTCTTTAGTGATCTCAACGATACGTCCTTTAAGAACATATCCTGAGCCTAGTGAAGCTAGGGGGTTTCCGCTATCTTTTTTAGTTTGTGTTGAGAAAAGCTTTTTAAAAGCTGCAGCGTCTTCCTCATGATAATCAACATCATCAATGATGTTACTTGAATTCCAATCGTGTTTTAGTTTGGACATGCTAATCCAGTTTCTCCCATAATAATACGATCATGTTGGCTCAAATTTTTTTTCTTTTTAACTCCTGAAAAATGAAGGAATAGAAAAGTGGAAAAGAAGACCAACAAAGTGTTAATCAAGAGAAAGATAGCAAATCATTGAAAATTGGAGCAAGAAACAAACACAGAAGAGATGAATTAAAAAAATGTTGATACCATAAAACCGGATATTCGGGGATTTTATAGGAAAATCAACGATTTTAAGGGGCAGTTTCACCTGAGTTGTTTTTTAAATAGGAATAGACAGCATGAAGTGATGGGGAAGAGGGGCTAAAGGTGCATAACGTGATATCTGCCTGAGGAAAGAGTTCTACATCTAGAGGCTCTTTTGTCACCACTAAAATGGTGTGTTTATGAAGATCTATGATTTGATCAATCACTCTTTTTTGCTCTAGGTTTTTCCAGGCCCCCACGCTAAAAATGACAAGCGTGTCAGATGCTTCTATCTCATTAATTAAAATTTCAATATTGCTATCTAAAGAGTCTTGAGAAAAAAATAGTAACTTAGCTGATTTTCCAAGGTGAGAAAACGGCTCTTTAACGAGGGATTTTTCTAAGCTTAAAGGAGCGATAAAGGCGATATTTTTTTGAGAAAGGTCTTTTAAAAGTATAGGATTATCTTTAACGATTTTTAATGCCTTAGCGCTAATTTTTCTAGCTACTTTTTGATGCTTTTGAAGATTGTTAAAATCAAGAGGGGGTTTTTCTCTAGCAGCCTCTTTTAAAAAGAGGCATTTTTTTTTGAGAGATAAGACGTTTGCTACGGCTTCATTAAGTCTATCTTCAGAGATTTGTCCTTGTTCAACAGCTTGAACTAGTTCTTCATGAATGATTTTGAGTGTTTCAAAGTGCGTAGAGCCTTGAATGGTGCCTTGAGCAAGATGCCTTCCTCCTAAGCATAAAAGATCACAGCCTGCATTGATCGCTTGAATAGAGGCCTTTATAACGTCGCCTTCACACTGTTTTAAAACCCCTTGCATCGCAAGCGAGTCTGTAATGATGGTCCCTTTAAAATGGAGCTCATCTCTTAAATACCTTAAAGCTTTCGGTGAAAGCGTTGCGCACCGCGCATCATCTAAAGCAAGATGCAAGATATGAGCTGTCATGATCGCATCTGTTTTATGTGCAAGATGTGTAAAAGGAGAAAGCTCTTCTTCTTGAAGCTCTTTAAGAGATTTGTCTGTAAAGGGAAGATCGTAATGAGAGTCAACCGTGACAGATCCATGCCCGGGATAATGTTTAAGACACGTCGCTAATCCTGCTTGATGAAACCCTTTAAGAGCTTTTTTTCCATAAGAGATCACTTCAAAAGGTGTAGATCCAAAGGAGCGAAGTCCAATGACGGGATTGGTAGGATGGGTGTTAATATCGACAACAGGCCCTAAGACAAGATTAATTCCCACTTCTTGCATCTCTCTTCCCATACAATAGGCACTTTCCCAAGCAAGAGAGGGGTTTCCTGTCATTCCTAGCGCTTTATTTCCAGGAAAAAGGGTAAAACCTTCAGAGAGCCTTGTGACAAGGCCTCCTTCTTGATCTATAGCAATGAGAAGGGGGATAGAGAGTCTTGTTGTATGAGCAATCTGTTGAAGATCTTCACTTAATTTTTTAACTTGGAAAGGGCTACTCAGTTCATTAGACCAGTTGTAGTAGATGATCGATCCTATATGCGTTTTTTGAATGAGAAGCTTAGCCTCTTCATTCACACAGCTCCCTTGAAAATGGACCATAAGAATTTGCCCCACTTTTTCTTCTAGAGTCATCTCTTCTAAAATAGAGGGCTCAAAAGAAAAAAGAGAGGGGGCGAATTGCAGAAAAAAGAGCGTGATCCATAAACGCATGTTTAACCTCTTAAATCAAGGATTATAGGGGTATCTTTTTTATTCGTATAGTTTTTGTATTCCCTAAAATGGATACGTAGGCAAGTAGAATGTAGGCTTATATCTATCAGGAAATAGAGGTAGGGGAGAGTTTTTTCATAGATATATTCTTGAAAAATAGAGATATGCATAAGGAAGAAGAGGTTTTTAGAAGGGGAGATTTTAAAAGAGAGTTTTTTGAAGAAGTTAAGAAACTCCGGATGTAAGATTCGAACTTACGACCAATGGATTAACAGTCCACTGCTCTACCGCTGAGCTAATCCGGAATAAGAAAAACATAGTAAGCTTTTTAAGGATTTAAAAGCAATCATTCGTCGCAAAAAAGAGAGTTTTTTCTTTTTAGGAGAAGATCTACTTCTCACAGGATGGCTTTTCTTCCCCAAAAGAGGGGTGAAAATCAGCCTCTCTATCAGGAGGCGTTGAAGAGGCTATCCGTTCAAACTCCTCAAGGGTTTCTGCTGTGAAGAGGTTTTTTAAAGGGCTGAGGGTCTCTTTAAGAGCTTTAGAAGGGGTTTTGAGAAGAGATTCCACGACTCCTTTAAGATTTTCTTTAATAAATATTTGCTTTACTGCTTGCCCTAAGGTGGAACTGAGCAGTTGATCACTAAGACTTGTTCCCTCTGTATTAATGGAGTTCAGAGTGATTTGAGGGATGGTTTTAAGTTTTTTTGATTTGCCCTCTTTTTGGTAGTAAAGCTCTGTTTGAATATCTTGAATCACCATCTTTTTAATCATCAGAGATCTGCTGTCTTGAGAAGTAGATGGCTCCTCTATATCTGGCTGCATGTTAGAAAAAAGAGCGCTCCAGTTCCCTTCAGTCGAGTGAAGAGAGTCAAACTCGAGGGAGAGATAAATGTGGCTTAATGTGATTTGTTCAATCACAATATGCTTTTTCAAGAGCCGTGTAAAAGGAGTTTGAAAGATAGCCTCTTTACAAGAAAAAGCTAAGGGAAGAGTGTATTTTTCTGGATTATGCAGTTTAAAATCTCTTAGAGAGAGCTGATTATAAGAAAGATGAAGAGATCCAATCTCTACCTGAACTCCTAGCTGATGAGACAAGGTTTTTGCTAAGAAAGCAGGAGCTTTAATCCAGAGAAAAGAAAGGGTTGATAGGAGGAGGATGAAGAATAGGGTAATCACTTTAAAAGGTACTCTCATGCACCTATCTATAGATGATTGAGCTGATTATTGCAATGAGAGGGCATAAAAAAAGGCACTTTTCTAGGAAAAAGTGCCTTAAAAGAATCAGAAAAGGGGCAAGTTCTTAATACTCGCCGCCACCTGCCATAGGGTTCATTGCAGGCTTGTCTTCTTCTTCTTCAGTAATCATTGCCTCTGTTGTGAGCAGCAATGAAGCGATAGAGGCAGAAAGTTCGATCCCTAAACGGACGACTTTTGTTGGATCGACAATTCCTTTCTGAACCATGTTACCAAATTCATTATGTTGAGCATCCCACCCTTCATAAGCTTGCATAGAAGCCACTTTTTGAACGATGATCGATCCTTCTTGACCGGCATTCTCAGCAATCTGGCGTAAAGGCCAAAGTATCGCTTTAGCAATGATCTCAACACCCACTTTTGTGTCTCCAGAAAGAGTCGATGCAAGAGCTTGAAGAGCTGGTAGGCAACGAATGAGCGCAACACCGCCGCCTGGAAGAATTCCTTCTTCAACAGCTGCTTTTGTTGCGTGAACAGCATCATCGACACGGTCTTTTTTCTCTTTCATTTCCACTTCAGTAGGAGCTCCAACACGGATAATTCCTACGCCACCTGCCATTTTAGCAAGTCTTTCTTGAAGTTTTTCACGGTCGTAATCCGATGTGCTCTTCTCAATTTCCGCTCTAATTTGCGCAATACGGCCTTGAATTTCAGATTTTTGACCAAACCCTTCTACAAGTGTTGTATCGTCTTTTTTAATGACAGCTTTTCTCACACGTCCTAGCATATCAAGAGTTGTGTTTTCAAGTTTAAAGCCAAGCTCTTCGTTGATGAACTTGCCTCCTGTTAAGATCGCAATATCTTCTAAAATCGCTTTACGGCGATCTCCAAAGCCTGGAGCTTTAACAGCACACACTTTAAGTCCGCCGCGCATCTTGTTTACAACAAGCGTAGCAAGAGCTTCTCCTTCAACATCTTCTGCGATGATTAAAAGTGGTTTACCTGTTTCTGCAGCAGCTTGAAGAACAGGGAGGAACTCTTTCATTCCGCTGATTTTTTTCTCATAAATCAAAATGAAAGCATCTTCTAAGATGGTTTCTGCAGATTCTGCATGCGTTGTGAAATAAGCAGAGAGATAGCCACGGTCAAAGTTCATTCCTTCTACGACATCAAGTGTTGTTTCAAACCCTTTGCCTTCTTCTACAGTGATTGTTCCATCTTTTCCTACTCTTTCCATCGCGCTTGCAATGATATCGCCAATCTCTGTGTCCCCGTTTGCAGAAATAGTTGCCACTTGAGCAATTTCAGTTTGGTTTTGAATCGGCTTGCTGAGTTTTTTGATTTCATCGGTAATGGTTTTCACCGCTTTTTCAACGCCGCGCTTCACTTCAATGGGGTTAGCGCCAGCTGTCACATTGCGAAGACCTTCGCTATAAATCGCTTCTGCAAGAATGGTCGCAGTTGTTGTTCCATCACCTGCTTTATCAGCTGTTTTACTGGCAACTTCTTTCACCATTTGAGCGCCCATATTTTCATGGCGATCTTTGAGTTCTACTTCTTTTGCAACAGTCACACCGTCTTTTGTAATGTGGGGAGCGCCATATTTTTTATCGATGATCACATTACGGCCTTTAGGACCCAGTGTCACTTTAACAGCTGCAGCAAGAGTGCGTACACCTTGTAGGATTTTTTGACGAGCTTCTTCTTTAAATTTAATGTTTTTATGTGCCATAACTCTTTTATTCCTCACTATTACTTAACAATTGCAATGATATCGTCAGCTTTAACAATGACGTAGTCTTCGTTGTCGATAGATACTTCTTGACCTGCATATTTATTCACAAGAATCACATCGCCCACAGAAAAAGGCATCGCAAGGAGTTTTCCTTCTTTCGTCATTTCTCCAGGACCTACAGCCACCACTTTAATCGATTCTTGTTTTTTCTTTGCAGAATCGGGAAGAATGATGCCCCCTCTTAGGGTCTCTTCTTGTTCAAGTCGTTGGCCCAAAACGCGGTCAGCAGTCGGGTGAATGGACAATTTTTTCTTCGTCTGATCTGTCATAAATTATCTCCTTCAAATTTTTTTCCTAAAAGTGAATTGTAGGATATGGAAGAATTTACCACAATAGGATTTAGCAATTCACATGCCGAAGTGCTAGAAATGTTGACGAAGAGAAATGAAGTATGCATGATAGAGAATAATGTGAGGAGAGTATGAAAAGAGAAGAGATTGCAAAAACAGATCAGTGGAACATCGAAGCATTTTATCCCACCCTTGAAGCTTGGTATAAAGAATTTACACTGTGTGAAGAGAGTCAAAAAAAAGGAAATTGGCAAAAGTTAAAAGAGAGGCAAGGGTCTATTCATGAAGGAGCTGAGGCTGTTCTTCACATTTTAGAGAGTTATCTCAAGATTGAACAAGATCTTGCGAGGCTCTATGTCTACGCGCACCTAAGAAAAGATGAAGATGTGGGTCACACTAAACATCAAGAAATGTTTCTTCAAATCTCTTCTCTTTGTCACCAATTTAAGCAAGATATGTCGTGGATAGAGCCAGAAATCCTTCAAATGCAAGAAGAAGAGCTAAACAAACTTCTAGAGGTGGAGGAGTTAAAACCTTATCATTTTTATTTAACAAAAATGATTCGGTTTAAGCCGCACACTCTAACACCGCAAGAAGAGAACTTACTGGCAAGTGGCTCTGATGCTCTAGGGGTTGCAGAAAGAGCGTTTGAAGCGTTTAATTGCGGGGATTTGAAATTTCCCTCTGTCGTAGATAGTGAGGGGAAGAGTCATCCGCTCACCCATGGAACCTATCTTACCTATTTACTTAGCCAAGATAGAGCTCTTCGGCAGTCTGCTTTTGAAACATTGCATTCAACTTTTAGCCTTTGGGAAAATACGCTCTGTGAACTGATTCAAGGGGAGATGAAAAAGCATCTTTTTTTAGCGAAAACACGGAAATTTAACTCTTGTCTTGAATCGGCCCTTTTTCCTCACCATATTGATCCTTCGGTGTATCACAATCTCATTCAGGTGGTTAGAGATGCTCTTCCTGCATTTCATCGTTATTTTGCTCTTCGAAAAAAAGTGATGAAGCTGGATAAGCTCCATCTTTATGATTTAAAAGTGCCTCTCATTACACCTGTTGATATGCATTTAACCTTTGATCATGCAGTTGATTTGATCATTAAATCGCTTGCCCCCTTAGGAAAGGAGTATCAAGATATCTTAGAAAAAGGGCTTAAAGTCGACAGATGGGTTGATCGGTATGAAAATGATCGGAAACGCACCGGTGCCTACTCAAGCGGCTTTTATCAACACTTTCCCTATATTCTTATGAATTATCATGGCCAGTTTAATGATATGATGACACTTACCCATGAGTCAGGCCATAGCATGCATTCCTATTTTGCCTCACTGCATCAATCCTATCATAACGCTCAGTATCCTATTTTCTTAGCAGAAGTGGCCTCGACGTTTCATGAAGAGCTTTTAAGTAACTACCTCTTAAAAGCGGTCACCTCTAAAAAGCAAAGAGCTTACCTCATTAATCAAAAAATTGAAGATATTCGAAACACCTTTTTTAGACAGGTGATGTTTGCAGAGTTTGAGCTTAAACTCCATACATCTGTAGAAAAAGGAATACCTCTTACTCCTAGCTATCTTAAAAAGAGCTATTTGGAGCTTAATCAAGACTATTTTGGGCCTGATGTGATCATAGACCCTTCCATTGAAATCGAGTGGGCAAGAGTGCCGCATTTTTACTATAACTTTTATGTTTATCAATACGCAACAGGGCTTGCAGCGTCAAGAACTCTTGTAAATCTTGTTGAAAAAGAGGGTCCTTTAGGGTATTTAGAGTTTATCTCATCAGGAGGAAGCTGTTTTCCTTTAGAGACCTTAAAGAAGGCAGGAGTAGATATGACTACAAAAGAGCCTCTTCAGACCGTGTTAGATCAATTTACAAGCTTAATGACTGAGTTAGAAGTGCTTTTAGGAGAAGAAGAGTAGGAGTTTTAAGGCTCTTTTCAAGCGGTGAATAGGGGGAGTAGTCTCTTATTCACCGCTTGATCTTCATCACTGTTTTTATCACAAATGTTCTTTTTTTCTTAAAAAGAAGAAAATAACTAGGTGCAATGAACTCTCTTATGAAATAATAGAGTCACACAAAAACGTAATTGATTTTATGGCAAAAAAAACAACAGATACATTCATTGTAATGAATGATAAAGGGCTTCACACCCGGCCTTCAACCGAACTTGTTAAATGCGCAACAGCTTTTAAAAGCAGGGTCACACTCCGTTACGGAGGTGTTAGCGTGAATGGGAAGTCTCTTTTAGGCATCTTAATGCTAGCTGCTGTTAAAGGGGCAAAGGTGACTGTTGAGGCAGAAGGGGAAGACTCTGAAGAGACTGTCCGTTCTATCTTAGAGCTTGCAAGCAATAAATTTTATATTAAATATTAAAAAATAGAGCAAGCAAGGACTCTTTAAGAGTATAGTTCTGTTTGGCCATCTTCTTTTCCCACAATGACTAAGTTCGCTTGAGAGGGGAAAAATCCTGTTTCCACCACTCCAGGAACAGAACAAATTGTTTGATGAATCTGATCAAAAGAGACGGGGTTAGAAAGTGTTAAATCGTAGAGATAGTTTTGGTTTTCTGTCACCCAAGGATGCCCATCTTTTCCTAGCCTAAGGGCTCCTTTAAACCCAAAATTTGCTAGGTGATAAAGGGTGGCTCTACATCCAAAGGGAACAATTTCAACAGGAAGAGGGCGAGTGCCTAGCTTCTTAACAACTTTTGTATCATCTACAATAGCAATCATCTGAGAGCTCATATGCGCTAAAATTTTTTCCCGTAAAAGCGCACCGCCGCCGCCTTTTACCATTCTTTTTTGTAAATCAATCTCATCAGCTCCATCGACATAAAGATCAATGGAGATCAGTTCATCACTATTTAAGAGGGGGAGATTGCCTTTTTGAGCTAAGAGGAAAGAAGACTTTGAGCTTGCGACAACTTGCACAGGCACTCCTTGATGAAAGCCATCAATGACTGCCTGGATAAAATAAGCTGCAGTGGAGCCTGTTCCAAGACCTACTACCATCCCTGGTTTAACAAATGTAAAGGCTTTATCTGCGGCAGCTTTTTTACAGATTTCAATATTCATCATTTGATGTTACCCAAGAAGAGAGTCTCTTGTAAAGGCTCCTCTTTGTTTTTATGGAGTAAAGCTGCATCGTCAAGCAAAAAGAGCTTTAAAGAGACAAGGTATAAGACATTTGAAGTGAAGAGGGGATTTTAAGGATAGTTAAGATACACTCGAATACTAGTTCTGATCAAATACCTCTCTATGACACAATAGATTAAATAAAGCGTTAAAGACACTATCTTAGAGAAACGAGACGAAGGGGTGAGGGAAAAAGATGAACGTTATTGATTGTTTAATAGAAAGAGGCTTAGTAGATGCTGTCACAAGTCCAGAGATTAAAGCAGCTTGTGATAAGCCAGTAAAAATTTATATTGGATTTGATCCAACAGCTAGTAGCTTACACTTAGGCAATTTAGTTGGCATCATGATCCTCAAGTGGTTTCAAAAATTTGGACACACTCCTGTGATTCTTTTAGGAGGCGCAACAGGCCGTATTGGAGATCCTTCAGGAAAAAGTTTAGAGCGTGTGCTTTTAGATGCAGAAACAGTGGAAAAAAACATTGAGGGGATACGGAGCCATTTTGAGCAGATTCTTGATTTTACAGGGAAGCTCTCTATGCCCATCATGGTGAACAATGAAGAGTGGTTTGCAAACTACTCATTTGTGAATTTCTTAAGAGACATCGGTAAACACTTCCGTGTGAACATCATGATGAATAAAGAAATGGTGAAAAATAGGCTCCAGTCAGAAGAGGGGATTTCTTTTACTGAGTTTAGCTACCAACTTCTTCAATCGTATGATTTTTACCATCTGTTTGAGAAGGGCGTCTCTATTCAAGGAGGAGGGAGTGATCAATGGGGAAATATTACAGCAGGGGTTGAACTCATTCGTAAATTAACAGGAAAATCAGCCCTGGGTCTTACCTTCCCTCTTTTAACAAGAAGCGATGGGAAGAAGTTTGGAAAAACAGAGCAAGGGGCGATATGGCTTGCAAAGGACCGCACCTCTCCTTATGAGTTTTACCAACACATTTACAAAATACCAGACGCTGATGTGATTAAGCTCATGAAGATGGTGACCATGATGGACATGGAAGAGATCCGTTTCTTTGAAAAGGCGCTTCAAGATCCCTCTTATATTCCTAATACAGCGCAAAAGCGGCTAGCGCAAGAGCTCACCCTTCTTGTTCACGGAGAATCTGGGCTTGCATCAGCGATGAATGCTACAGAAGCTGTTCTTCCTGGACATAAAGGAGATCTCACAGAAGAGGCATTTCATCAAATGATGAAAGATTTTCCTTGCCTGACACTCAATAAATCCGAGTGGATAGGGAAAAAACTGACAGAACTCATGGTCTACAGCAAACTTGTCAGTAGTAAAGGAGAAGCTGCCCGGCTGATTTCTCAGTCAGGAGCTTATTTGAATAATAACCGCGTAGAAGATGCTCAAGGTCTGATCACAGAAGAGAGCCTCCTCTACCAGGCATTTATCCTTCTTGCTGCTGGGAAAAAAAATAAGGTGCTCATCAGGCTCACATAGCTTAAGAAATGGCTCTCTTTTTGCATAAAAATACTTGATTGAAAATGAGTGAGATACAACAATTGGGTTTAAAGGGGGTTGTTTTCAAATAAGAAATTTTTAAAACTTAAATGAAGACACCCCAAAAGAGTGATTAGGAAGGGAGGTAACAGATGATTACGATGACAAAAAAAGAGCTCATTGCAAATATTTCTCAAAAGCAAGGGGTTGAACTCTATGAAGTTCGTGATATTCTTCAAGCGTTTTTGGAGGAGATGGCAGAGAGCCTAGGGGAAAAGAAGAGAATTGAGTTTCGTGACTTTGGCGTGTTTGAACTTGTTGAGAGAAAACAAAAAATTGGGAGAAATCCTAAACAAGCTGATGTGGCCATTGTGATCCCTGCAAGATATGCTGTTAAATTTACACCAGGCAAAAAACTCAAACAGCGAATTGAAAAGCTTCCTGTTGTGAAAAAGAAATCAGCTCATTAAGAGAGCTTCAAGATAAGGCTCTAAAGCTTCTTATTTAAGCGTTTAAATGCCTAATAAGGGTTTTGATGAGCGGGTATTTTGCAACCTAGTGTTTAAGAGAGGGTAAGGGTTAAAGAGGTTTAAAAACATTTTTAAATCTCTTTAATATGCTGTATTTTAACAAAATGTGGGCGCTTAAAAACTATTTTTTAGATACTTTTTCTCATTCTAAAAATAGAGTAGAGTCTTTCTTAAAATCTAATATCAAAAAATTTAGAGCAAAAAGACTTTAGGACAAGGATTTAAATAGGAGAGACCTCTTCATGAAAACGAAAATGAAGAGTAATGCTTTGATAGGATTTAAAGGTTTTCTACTCCAAAGCGAAATCAAACTAAAGTGCTTTGGAATCAAGAAATCATGGCAATAGATAGACCTCAATATCCCCAAGTTCATGAGACGCATTTTTCTTTATAAGATTCATCAATTAAGCTTAATTTTTAATACATATTCATCTAAGTTTTTAAAATTAAAATGTTTGATATACTTTTCAAGTAAATCTAAGTGGTTATTGGATTGTTTTTTATTCGACTCTTTGAGATGGTGTTATTTTGTAACTCTTAGGATGACTTTTCTTGATAAAAGTTAAATATATTATAAATTTATCTAAACAATTGATTTTTTCGCTAAAAACCATTTAAACAAGCATGATTTTATATTGAAAAATACCGCTTAGATATACTAGAAAGCGCTTTTTCAAGAAAAAACTGGGGTTGCCTGAATAGTTACATTATTTTTTTAATAGGAAGCTACATGTCCAGCATATCCAAAACAAGCCATGAATCTTTTCAAAGCCAAAAAAGGGCTTTAGAATCTACAGAAACAAACGTTGTAGATACCAAAATACAAAAAATCTCTGAATGTTTAGGAGGTGTATCCCACACAGCTCAATTTGATACTGCGTTGATAAGAGGGGAGGCACACTTGAATGTTTCCTCGGCAGCTTCCACAAAAAATGCTCATGCTCATCCCCCGGCTTATCTCCATCAAATTTCACAGCTCCGTACACCTTTAAAACAACTCTATGCAGTTCCTAGAGCCCATTTTTTACAATTGATTCATGACTATCCCAAAAAAGCTGGACTCTACTTTAATCTGGCAAGAACTCTGGATTCAAAAGCCCGTATTACGTTGCTTTGTAAAACAGAGCTCACAGTAATAAAGCTCTTTCAAAAAGCAGTAGACCTTCTGACTGAAGAAGGGAGTCATAGCTTAACACTAGCTCAAGCCTTTAAAGAGGCAAGATTTTACTCTTTAAGAGGGGGACATGTTGATAAAATCCGAAAGAAGTTCTATCTAAAAATGATAGCAAACAGTTCTTGCCCTGAGCAGTTTTATAGGGCATTAGCTTCTATCGAAGATAGATATGTGCGTCTTAATAAGATACATAAACTTTCTAAAGGCGTTATAATGAGTAACTTTGATCTTTTAATGAAAGGGTTAGAGTATGATCCCTTAGATGATGAAGCATATGTCACACTCGCTGTTGGCTCATACTGGCTGGACCGGGCACTCCGTATGCCTAAGGGGTCTATTGTTTGTTGGAAACAGCTCCTTTTACAAGCCATTGATATTAACCCGAACAGCTCCTCTGCTTTATTTTCTCTTGCTTGTATGATACAGCACAGTAATGTTTTAAAGATGGATGAATATTCTAAAAAAATGTTTATTCCATTAAATGAAAAAGAATTTATTGAATTAAAATCCCAGGATGATCTTTTAGAATATATAAAAGATGGAAAAACAGTATTACGAGTTAGACTTTTAAACGGAGAGGTTTTAAGTCGCACAGATCTCTTGATACGCCTTTATCAGTTAAGTGATGGTAAAGAGGCTTTTATAAAAGCTTTGGATGTGGTTTATAAAGAGCAAGGTTTTAGGATATTTGTAGAAGAACTTCTTAGTTCCTCAGTTACTTTAGAACTTAAATGGGATATGGTTTTTTCTATCATCGAATATATTATGATGCCTTGGGATAGGTATAAAGAGGGAACTTCGCATTTATTCCGTTGGGTTAAAGAGCATGCAGCTCTTGCTTTAGAAAAACAAATACTATTAGCTCAAGATGTTAATGAGGGCTCTAAACTCTATGATGCTAACGTCTCTTTTGAAACTTTAAATCAGACCTCTTTAAAAGAGCTATTAGACCTTATTCAAAAAGAGCCTAAGCGGGCAGCTCTTTATTGTAATTTAGCCAGAAAATTTCATCTATTAGGATATGACTCAGACGATAGTCTTCATGAGTTTGGTTATAAAGATAGCAGTCAATTGTTTTTTACAGCTATCAAGCTAGATCCTATGAATAGTTATTTCTATTATTATTTTGTTAAAAATAATAATAATGAGCATAGAGAAGAAAGTGTTAAAATATATTTAATGGCTATTGATCTTAACCCTAAGGAGAGCTTTTTTTATAGCGATTTGGCTAAGCATATTCCTCGGTACATTTCTCTTTTTGATGGAAAAAAGTTTTCTCAAAACAAGCTTATTTTTGAGGCGTTATCACTAAATCCCCGTAATGATGAGGCTTACACCTACCTTGGTAAAATAGCTAAGAAGGAGGCCGTTATCTTATCCACAGGGGAAATATTAACAAGGCAAGAGTGTTATCTAAAAGCCCTAGAAATTAACCCTCGGAATATAGAAGCGTATATTTACCTCTTCCTACACCTCGTAGGAGGGCAAGAAAATTTAGAGACTAGGGCTCAGGAGAGTCAAACTTTAAGGGTTGAGGTTCAGGGAAACAAGCTTGATCCTGAAGATCTTTTACTTCAAGCTTGTCAAATTCAGAGAAAAATCTTTTTCAATAGGGTTTCTACGTATGATATTTATAAAACTCCCGAGTATCTTAAATTCTTAAAGCGTCTTAAAGAAAGCGCTCTTCCCTCTACTTTGAAGCAATATGTGTATGCAAGGACATTGAATCTATTACGGAATTTACGGGATGATAACTATTTCTCTAGGAATGATTACCACTATGATCAATTAGTAAGAGAGCTCTTTAATTTTTTTAGACATGAGGAAAGGATTCCTCTAGCGATGGATCCTACCTTATACACAACAAAAAAAAAGTATCTCATGGATGTCTATCAAGGCCTTAGGTTTTCTAGCCATGCAATTCCAGCTATACTTGAACTCATCCGGCAGCTTCATAAAGAAGAATTAATTTATAAAAATAGGTGGCCTTTTGCTTTAACGAGTAAAAAAGAATTTATTATAGAGAGAATGCCTCAATTGAATCACCATCCTTTAGCCTATTGCTATTTGGCTGATTTGATGGAAAAAGACGAATCTGTCATGCTAACGTTTGTTGATGTGATAGAAATAGAAGAATCTTTCATAATGAATAAGCAAAAATTTTCTAAGAGAGAGCTTTATTTAAAAGCAATTGAGCGTATTCAAAAGACTCCTTCTCAAAATCCGATTGATTTAGATCACTATGCAATGAGTTATAGCAGTGTAGCGCACGATTTAGAGCAGGATGAGAGGATCACACTTCTTGATGGGTCTTTGGTATCAAGTGAGGAACTGTGTTTAAAAGCGTTAAAATTAGACCGCAAATGCGCTCTTGCCTATCATATCCTTGCAAGAAACTTTCACGGTTCTATTGAGTTAGAAGGAATGTCTTATCAATCAAAACGAGATCTTTATCTTCAAGCTATTCATGCGAGTCCCTACGATCCAATAGCCTATTATGAGTTAGGGCGTACTCTTCAAGAAAAGGAAACTGTTGTACTCATGAATGGGGTTACTCTTTCTAAGAAAAAGCTGTATATAAGAGCCATTCAGCTAGGAATTAAAAATCCGCATACTTATTATGAGATGGGGGTGATGATGAATGAGAAAGATCAGATTTATTTTCCTTGGAACCCATCGGTAACTTTTATAAAAGGAAATCTTTTAGCTAAAGCTTTTGAGCTAGCTCCTACTCATTCTTTTTATCTCTATAAGTTTACAGATTATCTCTTAAAAAGAAGGAAAACTGCAGAAAATTTAGCTCTTACATACAGTACAATAGATTCAAGGTACCCCTTTTTTCCTTCATTAGAGCCTGAATGTAGCGCTTCATCGTCTAAGCAATCTTCTGATCATCAAGATTGTAAAAGAGTTAAAACAGAACAAGAAGAAAATAGGCAAATGACCTCTTCTAAGACTGAATTAGTGGCTAAAACTTTTTCTAAGACAGTAGAAACCTCTGAAACAACAGGAGAGATAGATCTCCAAAATATCGATTATTACATTGCTTTTTTTAGGAAAGCCTCTTGTGAAGCTTCTTCTAGGGAAGCCTCTTGTGAAGCTTCTTCTATTGATGATTTTTGGAAGGGTGTATCTTCTTTGGCAACAGTTGAATACAAGGGAGAACATCTCAGCGAGCAGCAATTTTATATTCAATTTCTTAAAGAGTATCCTAATCATCCAAAGGCATATGAAAAGCTACGGTCTTTACTCACGGAATTTTGCTATGAGGATGATTTAGATTCTAGTGAAGAGGTGAGTTCCAGTACAGATTCTGAAGATAGTTTAAATTCTAATACATCTAACAATGAAGAAGAAGATGTATCCTCAGATACCTTAAGTAATGATGAGTTAAGCTCTGATGAGGAGGAAAATTTTCACAGTGGATACGAGCCCTTGAGTCAGTGAAAAGAGTGTCTTGTACAGGATGAACTAAAGTTAAATTGCTTAATAGGGGTTGAAGTTTTTTTATTAGATAGGAAAAATTTCTTATTAATCATTAGAAGTTACTTAAAAGCACTTTTCTAAAAGATTTTTATGGTGTTGAGCTATGGAGAGGGAAAATAGCTCTTTTCATCTTTCTTTATCCTGAAGGTGAAAAAGAGACACGCATCAAACAAGGATTGTTCAGTTTATTTTAACTATGAGATGTTCACATTCTTTTTTTAATTCTTATGAGTACAACCCATCCAAATGGTTATTATGTTGTTTTTTATTCACCTCTTTGAGATCGTGTTATTTTTTTCATAGGAAACAACATGTCAAGCATATCCAAGACAGGTCATGAATCTTTTCAAAGTCAAAAAAGGGCTTTGGAACCAACAGAAAATAACTCTACCACGGCTAAAATACAAAAAGTCTCTGGATGTTTAGAAGAAACATATCCCGCATCTTCATACTCTAGCACCTTGACAAGAGGCACAGTCAGTTTGAACACTTCTTTAGGAGTGTCTAAAAAAAACAGTTGGGATAAATCCTCAGCTTATCTTCATCAAATTTCTCAGTTTAATGCCCCCTTAAAAGAAATTTATGCGGTTCCAAGAGCGCATTTTTTACAATTGATTCATGATTATCCTGAACAAGCTGGACTCTACTTTAATCTAGCAAGAACTCTAGATGCAAAAGCCCGTATTACCTTGCTGTGTCAAAGAGAATTTACTGCCATAGAGCTCTTTCAAAAAGCAGTAGATCTTCTGACTGAAGAAGAGAGGCATAACTTAATGCTTGCTCAAGCGTTTAAAGAAGCAAGATTTCACTCTTCAATCGATGAAGATTTAGAGGAGCTCCAAGAGAAATTCTATTTAAACCTCATAGCAAACAGCTCTTGTCCTGAGCAGTTTTATAGGGCACTTGCTTCTATTAAAGACCAAGATATCAACCTTCATGAGATGCATGAACTTTCTACAGGCGCTATGATGAGTAATCTTGATCTTTTAATGAAAGGATTAGAGCATAATCCTTTAGATCATGAAGCGTATATTACACTTGCGATAGGTTCACATAACCTCGGTCAGGCGCTCTCTATGCCTGGAGGGTCTATTGCCTGCTGGAAGCAGCTCCTTTTACAAGCCATTGATATTAATCCAACTAGCTCCTCTGCTTTATTCTCTCTGATTTGTATGATGCAATGCAGTAATATTTTAAATTTAGATGACATCTTTAAAGAAGAGCTTGCCACGTTAACTGAAGAGGGATTTCTTGCGCTCAAATCCCAGGAAGATGTTTTAAAATATGCAGGAGAGGGAAAAATAGCCTCAAAGGTGAGGCTGCTAAATGGGGAAGTTGTTAGTCATACAGATCTCTTCATACGTCTTTATCAGTTAAGTGACGGGAAAGAGGCTTTCATGAAAGCTTTATATGTGATTCATGCTGAGCAAAATGATGTACAAAGTTTTAGCACGTTTGTAGAAGAGCTAATCAAGTCTTCAATAGATTTTGGACTTAAATGGGATATGGTTTTTTCTATCATTGAATATATGATGTGCTGGAATGGAGATGGAGCTGGCCTTTATGAATTATTGCTCTGGATTAAAGAAAATACTCACCTTGCTTTAGAAAAGCAAATCATTTTTCCTCAAGCTGTTAACGAAGGATCTTTACTCTATAGCGCGAAGGCCTCTTTTGAAACTTTACATCAAACGCCCTTAAGAGAGCTTTTAGAGTTAGTGCAAAAAGAGCCTAAGCAGGCAGCTCTTTATTGTCATCTAGCTAGAAAATTCCATCTATTAGGGTACCGCTCAGATGATAGCCTTCATGAGTTTGGGTATGAAAATAGTAATCAACTATTTCTTACAGCGATCAAGCTTGATCCTATGAATAGCTACCTCTATTATCATTTTATTGAAAATCATGAAAATTATAACATCGAAGAAAACATTAACTTCTATTTAATGGCTATCGATCTTAATCCCAAGGAGAGCTTTTTTTATAGCGGTTTGGCTAAGCATACTCCTCGGTTCATTTCTCTTTTTGATGGAAAAAATTTCTTGCAAAACGAGCTTATTTTTGAGGCACTATTACTTAATCCCCATAATGATGAGGCTTACACCTCTCTTGGTAAAACAGCTAAGAAAGAGACAGTTAGATTGACAACAGGAGAGGTATTAACAAGGCAAGAGTGTTATCTCAAAGCTCTAGAAATAAATCCTTGGAGTACAGAGGCCTACATGAGTCTTTTCTTACACCTCATCAGAGGGCAAGAAAACTTAGAAGAGACTCAAGCTGTTCAAATTGAGATTGGGGGTAAGAGGCTCCATCTTGAAGACCTTTTACTTCAAGCGTGTCAAATTCAGAGAAAAATCTTTTTTAAGTGGGTTTCAAGGAATAAAATTTATCAAACCCCTCCGTATCTTAAATTCCTCAAGTGCCTTAAAGAAAGCGCTCTTCCCTACTCACTTAAGAAAGATGTATATGCAAGGACGCTGCGTCTATTACGTTATGTGAGTTATGATTATTTCGAAGCAGAGGTAAGAGATGACTCTGAATTAATGCGAGAGCTCTTTAATTTTTTTAAACATGAGGAGAAAATTCCACTTGCAATAGATCCGACTTTACACAAAACGCAAAAAGAGTATCTCATGGATGTCTACTCGGATCCTATGTTTCCTGGCTATCATACAGTAGCTGTGCTTGAATTAATCCAGCAGCTTCATGAAGAAGAGCTCACTCAAGAACACAATAACCCTTCTTCCTTAAAGACTAAAAAAGAATTTATTTTAGAGAGAATGTCTTATCTTAATCATCATCCTTTAGCTTCTTGTTATCTAGCGGATTTAATGGAAAAAGAAGAAATCATCACTCTAACGGTTCAGACGATGGAAGAAGGAGAAGAATCTCCCCGCATTCATGAGCTAAAATTTTCTAAGGAAGGGCTCTATCTTCAAGCGATTGAAACTGTTGAAAAGTCCTCTTCCCAAAATCCGGTTGATTTAGAGCACGCTGCAATCGTTTATAGCAGTTTAGCTCATGAGTTAGAGCAAGATGAAAATGTTCTTCTTCTAGATGGATCTGATGTCTCAAGTGAGGGGCTTTGTTTAAAAGCGCTAAAATTAGACCCTAAGTGCGCTCTTGCCTACCATGTTCTTGCGAAAAATTTTCAAAATTCTTTTGAATTAGAAGGGAAATCTTATCTCTCAAAACAAGATATTTACCTTCAAGCAATTGCGATGAATCCACATCATCCTATAGCCTATTATGAATTAGGGCGTCTTCTTAAGCAGGAAGAAACCGCGATACTTTTAAACGGACTTACCCTTTCTAAGAAACAGCTCTATAGAAGAGCCATTCAGCTAGGGATTAAAACTCCTCATGCGCATTATGAAATGGGTATGATGATGAGTGAGAAAGATCAGATTCGTTTTCCTTGGAATCCATCGGTAACACTTGTAAAGGGAAATCTTTTAGCCAAAGCTTTTGAGTTAGCTCCAAACTCTTCTTTTTATCTACATAAGCTCACAGATTATCTCTTTAAAAAAAGCAGAAAAGTAGATCTGATCAAAGCGCAGCACATTAAAAATGAGGAGTTATCATGACAATTCGGCCACGAGGTACTATGGATACAGAAGGGGCGCCTGCTTCTTTTTCTTCAAAAGAGCTTTTTATGAGCGCCTCATCTTCTGAGCATCAAGAGTTTAAAAGATTAAAAACGGAGCAAGAAGAAACTATAGACATGACTTCTTCTAAGATAACAGCTACGTCCCAAACTTTTTTTAAGACAGAGGCTCATGAAAATACCGAGAAGCTCGATCCGCAAAATATCGATCATTACATTGATTTTTTTAAGAGCTCATCTCCTTTAGCAACAGCTCCTTTCAAGGGAAAAAATCTCAGCGCGCAGCAATTTTATATTCAATTTCTGAAAGAATATCCTCACCATCTGAAGGCATATAAAGAGCTACGGTCTTTACTCACGGAGTTTTGCTGTGAAGACCCTGTAAGTTTGGATGAGGCAAGTTCAGAAGAAGACACCTCTTCTGATACAGATGTTGAAAATAGTTTAAGTGTAGATGCCTCTAGCAGTGAAGAAGACGTCTCTTCAGATGTTTCTAGTCATGAGGTATCAGGCTCTGATGAAGAAGAGCATTCTCACAGCTTATAAGCAATTAAGTAGATGCAAAACATAGAAGCGCTCTTTTTTGGATGAAAATGGGTTGATAAGATAAGACTCTACTGGACAGTAGATGTTAAAATGATCTTACCGTTTTGAAGAAGAGGATCTTTGTTTTTTACTAAGATAAGAGCTAGGGGGATTTGATCTTAAAATCTCCCTTCCATTGAAACAAACAGGGCTTTCCTGTAGCATAGTGTTCCAATTTTACACCGAAAAAAGAGGAATGGGTAAACGGTTGCGAAGAGTTTTCATTTATACCTTAATTATTTTGATTGCAGGATGGTATTTCTTCCCTTCTCTTAAACAATTTGCCCGGCAAAAACACATTCCTTTCTTCTCTTCTTTAACATATCAAGACCCTTTACCTTCTCAGGAAGAGGCAAAAGAAGAGAGTACTTATCAAGAAGAGACTCTAGAACAACCTCTACTCTTCCCTTCAGTTAACCGGATTGGGCAATTGTTTTCTAAAGAAGAAGATCAGCTTCCAATCGTTGAAACCCTCACCTATACACCAGCTGTTTCTTGGCTCTCAGGGAGATCAGCTTGGCTAGGAGATTACGCAGCTTATTACAAAACACCTTCTCACTTCATTGCAAGAAGCTTAAATGGATCTTGTAACTATATAACCCCTAAAGTGTCACTAGGTAAAAAATTTAATGTCTTTAAAAAAGATAAGCCAATTCAATTTTCTCTTCTTTTAGATCTCTCTCAAAGAGTCATGGGATTTTATTACACCGATTTAGAGACGAAAGAGCATGTCTTTTTAAGAAGCTATCCTGTTGTGATCGGCAAGAAAGATGCGGGTGATCAAGAGAGCTTAACTCCCACTGGGAAATTTGTATTAGGGGATAAAACAGCTGTTTACCGGCCGGGTGTAAAAGGGCTCTTTCAAGGAAAACAGATTGAGATGATCTCTATCTTTGGAACGCGCTTTATCCCTCTTGAGCCCAATTTCTCACAAAAAAATTCCCTCTGTCACTTTAGCATTCATGGGCTTCCTTGGAGTTTGGATTCTGAAAGTGAGAAATGGCGTGAGATTGACCCTGTTTTAGTAGGTGATGCAAGTGAAGGATCCATCTGTATGAGAGCAGAAGATATAGAAGAGCTATTTTCCATCATTGTGACGAGGCCTACCGTCATTGAAATTGTTAAACATTTACAAGAGGCGCCCCTTTTTACAAGTGAGAGCGCCGCATTACAGAAAGAGTAGTAAAATAGTATGTTACCGCATGAAAAGCAAATTCAAGAATATGAAGACACCATTATGCAGTTTAAAAAGCAGCAAGTGTCTAACCCTTTACTCTCTGAATCTGAAATTGGCCATCTTGAGAAAAAGCTGAGTGAACTCAAAGAAAAAACGTATAGTAACCTTTCTCCTTGGGAAAGAGTGGCGATCTGTAGACACTCTGCAAGACCTAAAGCTCTAGACTACATCAAACATCTTGCAGAAGAGTTTCATGAGCTTGCAGGTGATCGTCTCTTTAGAGATGATCCAGCTGTCATTTGCGGATTTGCAAAAATTGGCGGAGTGAAGTTCATGCTCATTGCTCAAGAGAAGGGAAGTGATACAGAGTCACGTGTAAAGCACAACTTTGGAATGATGCATCCTGAAGGGTACCGTAAAGCGATGCGGTGCATGAGACTTGCAGCTAAATTTAATATCCCTGTTCTTTCCCTCATTGACACACTAGGGGCTTATCCTGGACTTGCTGCAGAAGAGAGAGGACAAGGGTGGGCAATTGCCCAAAATCTCTTTGAAATGGCAAGGCTTCCGACTCCCATCATTATTTTAGTGATTGGGGAGGGGTGCTCAGGGGGCGCTTTAGGGATTGGAGTAGGAGATGTCATCGGCATGTTAGAGCACAGCTACTACTCAGTCATTTCTCCAGAGGGGTGCGCTTCTATTTTATGGAAAGACGCTTCAAAAAATGAGATGGCTGCAAAAGCCCTTAAAATGCAGGCAGAAGAACTCATCAAATTTGGAGTGATTGATGATCTCATTAAAGAGCCTTTAGGAGGCGCTCATCATAACCCCTCTCAAGTGTATGAAGATGTAAAAAAGTATATCTTATCAAAATGGAATCATTTGAAACAGATCCCTATGGAAAAACTCATTGAAGAGAGATATGAGAAATTTAGATTGATGGGAAAGACCAAGGTAATGGAAGTCAAATAGAGAGAAGATATTTTTATATAAAATCCTTATCACTTAGCAGATCCTCTTCAATCAATTCTCTGATTTTTCAAAATTAGATCAGGCACTTCTCTATATAATAGTTGCCCGGGTGTTTACATTTTTTAATCTTTTTATTGGGTTTTTAGAATAAAACGCTGATATTTTTAAGAGGAATTTTTCATCGTTAATGATTTCAAACACATAATAAGTTCCTTCAGGTAAAAGGGAGAGTCAGGCTCTAATATGAAGGCTAGTATTAAAAGATCGAGTTTAAAAAGAATTGTTTTCCCATCACAGAGAGGAACGCCTTGTCTAGGAGATAGCCGATTTGCTAAACGGTAATAGGCGTGTGCATGATTGATCTCAAGTTGCACAGCGCGTTGATAGAGTTCTTTTTTTGAGGTCCATACTCCATTTATAAGCTGAATAGATTCTCCTTCTTTGAGCTGCTCTGCAAGAAAATAGTAGGGATGAGGAGCATTTGAACTCCGTTCAATTAAATGGAGATAGAGAGGTTTAAGAGAGGATAAAGTATAGCTAGTGATTTGAAGAGAGCGATCCACATTTCTCACTTCTTGCGTTTGTTTTTTAAAACAAAAGTAGGCGCTAATAGGCTCGCTCTCTTCTATTCCTTCATCTAGAGGAGCTTGAAGTAATCGAACTGTTTTGTCATAAAGCTCTTCATTAGAAGGAAAGCCGTTTGTTTGAAAGGAGTAAGAGGAGAGAGAGAGCCGCTCTAACCCTAGAAAAGCCTCTATTAAAGTAGGATCTAAGATAAGCGCTTCAACGTATAAATCTAATGGAGTTAAAGCTTTGAGAGAAGGCAAGAAGCTATAACGAGGATTTTTAATGATGACATAAAAACTGTTGGGATCAATAACGTCAAAATCATCTTGGTCTAATACGGGACGAAGGGATTCATTTATTTCTAATAGATCAGCAATTTTTGTATAAAGGCTAGCTTTTTTCAATGGATGATCTATGAAAAAATCGTAACGAGAATGGTAATTATTAAAGAGTTCAAGCGCCTTAATATAAATTTCTTTTTTTGTCACCATCTGCTTCACATCAAGGCACCAAGGAGCTTGAATAGATTGATTAGGGGTTAAGAGGTTTCCAAGAGCGATATATGAATAGAATATTTCACTCATCATCCTATCTTTTGGCAATCCAATATACGCTATTAAATGATCAACTGTATGATTATTTAGTGCACGCCATGGATTGTGTCTAGAGATAAAAGCATGGGTAGAATATTGCCAGCAATTATTCCTCTGTGATTTTGTTATTATTTTATTTAATTCTATATGTTTTTCAAGAGATAAAAGACTCTCAATCGGAGTACGGAATTTATATTCCATAAAATGCTTTATTTCTTCTTGATCCTCAATATTAAATTCTTGTATTTCTTCAGAAGAAAAACGTCTCCATTTAAGACATACATCAATAGGGACATTACATAGCACTTTGTATAGTTCAAGTTTTATATGGTGAGTTAGGAAACTTTTTTCAATAAGCCAAGTTAAGAGAGGAATTCTTGAAATTATGCGGGTTTCAAGATAGAGAAAGTTCTTAATCTTTTTAATATCTAAAGGGTGGGATTGATGGGGTATTGGTTGAAATAATCCAAAGAAGGCATCCAGTTCATAAAAACTGACACAAAATTGAGATTGACTGGTATTATATTGAATGTATGGAAAATTTTTACTAGAAAGTTTAAAATAAAGAGTGCTCTGAGGAAAAAAAGTAGTTATTTGTTGAATAAGTGCAGGAATATTTTTTTCGATTGATTCAAAAGAAAGAGATTGATTTAGCTGAAGGGAATGGATGATCTTTTGATAAACACTGCTTTGATCTTCCATCATCCCTTTTTGCCTTACAGCAAGATGAAGTTGATTTCCTTGCTGGATGAGATAAAAAAGCTCTCTTGCTAACTCTTTTGTAAAGAGCTGCTGCTGATTGAGAGAAACTCTCTTCAAAATTTGAGGCTCTATTTCATAATAAGAAATATTTGCAATAGAAAGAATATTATCCACATCTTGAGGATCAATATTAAATGCTGTAATACGAAGAAGCTGAGCGATACCTTGGATCACAGAGGGATGAGCATGATAGATGCTTTGAAGAGAATCTGCTAAATAACGGTAAGCATAAAAATTTAAGGGGCCATGCTCTAAAGCTCTAAAGTATAAACTGAGGATAAAATAAGGAAACAGTTCTTTTATCTTTTGTCGAAGAACATTAAGAGCGTTTTGATATGTTTGAATACTAGGATTGTTATTAACACTAGGACTGTCCAAGTGTTTATGAGCTCTAATAATATGAAGATCTTCATAGTAATCGCCATTGTAAAGGATATTATTTAGCGTCAAAAATAGATGAGGAGAGAAGCTAGATTGTTCATAAATAAGATCGTGATATTGTAGAAACACTTCAGGGTTCATCAGTTCTTGCTTATAGACAAGAAAATTTTGTGAATAATTGTCTATAAAAAATCTAGCTAGGTTACAATAAAAATGGGAGTTTGAAGGATTTTTTTGTAAAGTTTGCACCCATATCTCTAAGGGAACTACAGAAAGCTCATCTAAAGAGCTTTGAGGATGAACCATCTGAGCAAAAGGGCAGTTGGTTAGATTATCCGTAAGAGAATCCAAGTTGTTATTTTGCTGATAGTATTTAAAAAAGGGTGATAATGCTTCTATATTCTGGATTGTTAGATGGATAGAATTGTCAAAAAAAGATTGTCGATTAAGCAACCTCGATAATACGGCATACAGAAAAGATTGGTAGATATAACACCCTTTTTGAGGAGAGAAAAGAGAGAGAGACTCTTCCGTATTTAACAGTTGAATGATAGATAGAGGACTTTCTCGTCTTTGGCAAATTTTTGCGATACATTGATTCAACGTGATAAAATGGGCTTGTCCCATACTGCACACATTTAAAGAGCTAGAAGTCAAAGGCATAAACTGAATGACTTTTGTTACTAGATCCTCGTATGATAGAAGCGTGTGATCAATTAAGGTGAGGATATATTCAGTAGAAGAGGGGACATATTCTTGGGGAAGTATAGAATCAGTAAAGGTTGACTCATAAGAAAAATAAAAGTCCAAGAGTCCATAATAAGCAGCAAATTGAGAGGGATTCAGATGAATACTTATTAAATAAAATAGGGCTCTTGGATGGTTTTTATTGATCCCATTACTCCAGCCATAACGATAATCTTTTAAGCAATCTGCAAGAAGTGCATACGGTCTTGAGCTATGGGGCGCATCACAAATAGCCTCTGAAATTAAGGAAAACACCCATTTGATAATCATGTCACTCAGTCCTCTCGATTGTCCTTTAACAAAGATCACTTTAGCAAAGTAGGGGTAAAGTTCTTTATTTTTTAATAAATCTTGCTGAGATATGAGGTTTTGAAATGCCAGCTCAAGATTTTCCTGAGATAAGGGGCTTTGATGGATGTCAATAGATATTAGAAACTCTTCATAGATTTTCTCACTTTGTTTAAATGCCTCTTCTTCATTTAAATAAGAACTTGTAATAGATTTTTCTTTTTGAATCAGGGAGATTAGCTTTTGAATAGTTTGATAAGCATCATAAGTTTTACTGTAATATAGAAGACTTGTGAAAATGAGTTGATAGTTGTACAGCTTGACTTCAGAAGAGAAATCAGCAATAGAGAGTTTTTCAAGAAAAGAGGCAAAACAAGGATCTTTTAATAAAGAGGGGCTTTCATAAAGTCGTTGTAAGCCAGGAGCGCTATGACCACACTTTATTGCTTTGATAATTAAATCTTCTTTTTTTAAGTGTTTTTCAAAAAGTGTAACGGTTTCTTGATGAGTGAGCTTATTCACAAGATGGCAATATAAGACCCCTTGATCAGGATGATCGTGCAGTGCTTTAATCCACTCTTCTTTAGGAATAGCTTCAATCTCTATTAAGCTAAGATGGGGATTAAATATTTGATGATCTAAAGGCAATTTAAAGGTCTGCATAGCAGAAGATATTTTATCTATAGATACCGGATCTGAGGTTAAGGAAGGGTAGGTGTATTTTTGAGGATCTAATGGAGATGAAGAGTTATTTAATCCTTGAAGTAAAGAAATATTTCCAAGGCCTTGTTGCTGGACTTCTTGTGAGAGATGAGACGCCTCTTTTAAAGAAGATGGGCATATTTTCTTTATATGGTCTTCAGGAGAAGAAGGTAATAAAGATTCATTAGAAGGGAGGGTATTATTTTCTTCTAAAGATGTGCGAGGTCTAATTGTCATAGGTCATCTCACTAAAAAAAGTAAAAATTTTATGATGTTATTATAATCAAACGGAGTGAATATAGCTAAACAGCGTAAAAAGAGAAAGATGTTTTTTTAGTGGCAGTTTTAGATTAACCAATAGATTTTTTAGTCCGCAAAGATATCTTTAAGCGTAGGTTTTTTCTTGTTTATCTGGATATATAGCCTATATTTCAAAAAATCTTTCCTTTTAATTTTTTAAGAGAGATTTTTTACTTAAGATAAGTCACTGATATTTATTGGTATTAGACTCCAACCTAGTTTTTCTTACTTGTTGTTGATGACAGCATATCAGCTGCATTTCAAAAAAACAAAATATATCATATTTTCTTTTTTCAACCATTTTCTAAAAAATAAAATAGATAAAAATTAAAAATTTTATTTTTTTATGTAATCTGGAATTGGCATTGATAAAAACTTCTTAGAAAATTTTATTTTTTTACGCTTAGTGTAAAATTCGTTAGTAGGAAGAGCTTTTTTTCTCCTTCTAAAATCTATTTGGCTCATGGTATTAAACTCCTATTCTCAGTAAACTATATACCACTATGATTCTTCTTTTTAAAGCAGCTCTAAGGAGCCGAAAGCATCTGGCTCTTCTCATCACAAGTTTTCTCACCCTGATTGCTCTAACGATTGCAAATTTTTTGGAAATTTCAGCACTGGGCATTTTAATCAATGCAGATACGCTCTCTCAGCTAGCCTCTAATCAAAAAATTTCTCCCTCTATTTTAAACTTAGCGGGAAGTAGTGATGAAAAAAACCCTCTTCAGTGGGTTATTGGAAAGGCCCAAGCTCTCTCTGGCGAAGTCTCTAGCTTTACGGTGCTGATTTCGGTACTGTTAGGGGTCGCTCTTTTTAAAGCGCTTGCGTTATTTTGGAGTAGATATATGACTCAAATCATGGCGATTCGTATTAGCCGTGATTTAAGACTTCAATACTTTGAGCATATTCAAACGCTTCCGATGAGTTTTTATCAAAAGCATAATATTGGAAGTCTTTCTTCAAGAGTGGTAGGAGATGCTAATCAAATTGCATTATCTATTAACTCCTTTTTAACCAACTACCTTCACGCTCCTTTTACGGTTCTGATCACCCTCATCACCTGCTTTATCAGCTCATGGCAGCTCTCTTTAATTGTTTTCTTAGGGGTTCCTCTCATTGCTTTTCCGATTGTAACGCTTGCAAAGCGGGTGAGGAAAGTGTCTAAGCTTTTGCAATCTAATCAAGAAAAATTTGCCTCTGTGCTCATTGATTTTCTAGCTGGAATTCAAACGGTGAAGATCTTTGCCATGGAGTCTTTTTCGTTTAAAAAGTATGAAGAGCAAAATGACCGTATGGCGATGCTAGAGAGTAAAAATGCAAAATATGCTCTTTTAACACGGCCTATTCTCCATTTCATCACAACCATTTGTCTTGCATCAGTTGTGTTATTTGGGCTTTTAGTTCTTGGCATTTCTGTCTCCCAGCTTGTGATTTTTTGTGGCTTTTTGCAACTCTCTTATGAAACGCTTAAAAAATTTGGAGATGAGAATGCCAATATGCAAAGGGGTATTGCAGCTGCAGAGCGGATGTTTGAAGTGCTTCACTTAAGACCTGAAATTGAAGATGCCCCTCATGCCATCATGCTGACAGAATTTAAAGATAAAATTGAGTTTCATCATGTGGGATTTCGTTATGCAGAGAAGTGGATCTTAAAAGATTTAAGCTTTACGGTGAAAAAAGGGGAGACAGTTGCCATTGTGGGTCCAACAGGATCTGGTAAGTCCACCATTGTGCAGCTCATTCCTCGCCTTTATGAGGTGCAAGAAGGAAACATTACCATTGATGGAAAACCGCTTTCAGCCTATACCCAAAAATCGATCCGTGAGCAAATCGGGTTTGTTCCTCAAAAACCGTTTCTTTTCTCAGATACTATTTCAGCAAATATTTCTTTTGGAAAACCGTTTTCAGAGAAAGAGATCAAACAAGCTGCCATTAAAGCACACGCTGATGAGTTTATTACAAAGCTCTCTTCTGGGTATGAGAGCTTAGTGGCAGAGTCAGGTCAAAATCTCTCCGGCGGGCAGCAGCAGAGACTAGCGATTGCAAGAGCGCTTGTGAAAAAAGCTCCCATCTTAGTGCTTGATGAGGCCACCTCTTCTTTAGATGTGCTAAGTGAACATAAAATTAAGGCAGCCATTCAAGATTTGCATGGAGAGGTGACTCAAATTATTATTGCGCATAGATTAGGGACCATTCAACATGCTGACCGTATTATCTTTCTCGATCAAGGTGTTAAGCTGGCAGAAGGGACAAAAGAGGAACTTCTCAAAAGCTGTGAGCCTTTCCGATTGATGTGGGATATGCTCAGTCATAAAGAAGAGAGTGGCGCAGGGTAAAATACCTACTTTCTCTATATAAAAATAAAGCAAAAAGATCTCAATAATCTGAGCTTTAAAGGGTGTAATATTCAGGATACAGCGTATAATTTTTTTTAATTCGTGCTTTACTTGAACTGAAAATATTGATAAGATCCAATATCTCACAAATAGGTAAGCTAGGGGATCAAGTGATAACTTGATATCCTTTGATCACCTTTTAGCTGAAAAACATAACCCAAAAGTTATCATATGACAATTAGACCTTATGCTTTAATAGCAGATCAATCAATGTCTCTTGATTCCCCAGAAAATTTATCACATTTAGCAAGAAGTAATGATGAAAATTCCTCTAAAAAACTCAAAGTAGAAGTTTCAAAAACAGATCAGGTCGCAAAAGGTATTTTAAAAGCAAATACCAATAAAAATATTGATGATGGGTCAGATGTTTTAAATACACATCCAGCCATAGAGCCCTTGAGTGATAAATCTGGCATAGACAAAACATTTTTTATTCAGGCAATTAATTGTAATTCTCAAGAGGGGAATGCTTATCATAACCTTGCAAAGCTTCTACAAAATGATGAAACAGTTCAGCTTTTAAATGGCGAGGTCTATACAAAAAAAGAGCTTTATCTGAAAGCTATCCAGTTAAATCCTAAATATGAAAATGCTTACAATAGTCTTGCAAATTTTTTAGAAGATGATGAAACGGTTCAGCTTTTAAATGGAGACGTTTATACATCAAAAGAGCTTTATCTAAAAGCCATTGATTTAAATCCTAAAGGGGAAAATCCTTACTATAATATTGCAAATCTTTTAGAAAATGATGACAGGGTAACGCTTTTAAACGGGGAAATTTATACAACTCAAGAGCTTTATCTGAAAGCCATTGATTTAAACCCTAAAGTTGAAGATTTTTACTGTAATCTTGCAAGCTCTCTAGAAGGGGATAAAACAGTCCAGCTTTTGAACGGGGAAATCTATACAAAAAAAGAGCTTTATCTGAAGGCAATTGATTTAAACCCCAAATATGAAAATGCTTACTATAATCTTGCAAGTTCCTTAGAAGATGATGAAATAGTTCAGCTTTTAAGCGGGGAGGTCTATACCAATAAACAGCTTTATCTTAAAGCCATTGATTTAAATCCTAAAGATGAAATTATTTACAATGATCTTGCAAATCTTCTAGAAAAAGATGAAATAATTCAGCTTTTAAATGGAGAAGGTTATACAGCTAAAGAGCTTTATTTTAAAGCTATCCAATTAAATCCCGACAATGAAGCTTCTTACTATAATCTTGCGATTCTTTTAGCCAGGGGTGAAACAGTCCAACTTTTAAGTGGGGAAATCTGTACGCAAAAAGAGCTGTATCTTAAGGTAATTGATTTGAATCCTAACAACTTGAACGCTTACAATAATATTGCGACTTGCTTAGAAAAAGATGAATGTATAGAGCTTTTAAGTGGAGAAATCTATACACAAAAAGGACTTTATCTTAAGGCACTTGAGTTAAATTCTAAAGATATGAACGCTTACAATAACCTTGCGAATCTTTTAGAAAAAGATGAATGTATAGAGCTTTTAAGTGGAGAAATCTATACAAAAAAAGAGCTTTATTTTAAGGCACTTGAGTTAAATCCTAAAGATATGAACGCTTACAATAACCTTGCGAATCTTTTAGAAAATAATGAAAAGGCAAAGCTTTTAAGTGGAGAAATCTATACAAAAAAAGAGCTTTATTTTAAGGCACTTGAGTTAAATTCTAAAGATATGAACGCTTACAATAACCTTGCGTCTTGTTTAGAAAAAGATGAAAAGGTAAAGCTTTTAAGTGGAGAAATCTATACAACTAAAGAGCTTTATCTGAAGGCGATTGAGTTAAATCCTAAAGATATGAACGCTTACAGTAACCTTGCATCTTGTTTAGAAAAAGATGAAACAATTCAGCTTTTAAATGGGGGAATCTATACTCAAAAAGAGCTTTACCTTAAGGCGATTGATTCAAACTCTAAAGATGGTTATGCTTACTCTAGCCTTGCTGCTCTTTTAGCAGGAGATGAAACAATTCAGCTTTTAAATGGGGAAATCTATACAAAAAAAGAGCTTTATCTGAAGGCGATTGATTCAAACTCTAAAGATGGTTATGCTTACTCTAGCCTGACTGCTCTTTTAGCAGGAGATGAGACAATTCAGCTTTTAAATGGGGAAGTCTATACCCCAAAAGAGCTTTATCTTAAGGTGATTGATTTAAATCCTACAGATGAAGATTCCTATTTCAATCTCGCTACTCTTTTAATAAAAAATGAAGATATAGAGCTTTTAAATGGAGAAATCTATACTCAAAAAGAGCTGTATCTTAAGGTAATTGATTTAAATCCTGCAGATGAAGATTCCTATTTTAATCTTGCTACTCTTTTAGCAAAAAATGAAGAGATAGAGCTTTTAAGTGGGGAAACCTATACCCAAAAAGAGCTTTATCTTGAGGTACTTGATTTAAACTCTAAAAATCAAAATGCTTATATTAATCTTGCGGCTTGCTTGAAAAAAGATGAAATAATAACGTTTTTTAATGGAGAAACCTATACAAAGAAGGACCTTTATTGTAAGCTCATTGAGCTAAACCCTCAAGATGCAGAGGCTTGCTTTAATCTTGCAAATCTTCTTAAAGATGACGAAACGATTCAAATTTCAAATGAGGGGATCTACACAAAGAAGGAACTCTATTGCAAGGGTATAGATCAACTCTCATCTGGAAAAGTCCCCTCTCAAGCTAAGAAATATTTACAGGCCATCTATATTCAAGAAATTGAAAAAAATCCAAATAGCATAGAAAGTTATTTCAACTTAATTACAATCAGTCAAGGGCGCCCTATTCATTTAAACAATGGAATGGAAGTAGATAGTGAATTTTATTTCAAAGAGGTTGTTCATCTAGATCCCATTAATACTTTTAGTGCGCGATTCGCTTCGGGTTTTTTATCTATTGCTTCTCATCTATCTCATAAAACAAAATCTCTTCTTCAAGAATTAAATAATAAATTTACGATTGAAGATGAATTTTTAAGAGCTCGGCTACTCAAGGAAGGGGCTTCTTTAACACTCAAAAATGGAGAGGTATTTTCTGCAAAAGCCCTTTATGAACATGCACTTCCACTTCTTTCATCGCTATATTTAAAGCGTCAGGGAGATAGAGAAGTGGGAGATTATCTCTCTTCCAGAAAGCCTATTATACTACAAGATGGAGTCAAATTTACGAAATTAATGGCCTATACATATGCCTATCAACAGCATTTATTTAAGTCTATTTTCACAAAAATAGGTGATGCACTGCATCCTGAGGAGCGCATTTTATTGGATGGAAAGTTTTATGACAAAAGAGGCTGCTATGAAGAGGCTAGCGCACATAAGAAGAATCCTACAAATCTCTTAAGGCGAGCAGAATCATTTTATCCTCATGAACAGTTAAGAAAGGGCAATTTATTTCATAAAATTTTAGAAAAAGTTTATCAAATGACAAAGGATCGCTTAGGAGCTTACGCAATATTAGCGAGAATGCTTTCTGGGTATGAACTTAAAGGCCCAGAATTTAAATATCTCTGTATTTTTGGAGAATATCTTAAAGAGCATCCCTATATTCAAGATGAAGGTTTTCCCCAATCTATAAATAGCCGTTATGAAAATTTAGATCATCTGGGTATTAGTGATGAGCTTTATTTGACCAAGAAACAGGAATTTTTACTTGAATTTCTTAAGTATAGGCCCTCTTGTGAAGAGGCTTATGTGGCTCTTGCTACAAGTTTTCAAGATGCTTTCATCATTCATGATAAGAGCTATGCTTCAAAAGAGGCGCTTTATCTCAAAGCCATCGATATTAATCCAGAGTACAGCTTACCTTATTTCCTTCTAGGAAAAGAGCTTTTTCATCAAAAGATAGAGAATATTGAGCTTTTAAATGGGGTCACCCTATCTTGTAAACAGCTTCTGATGAGAGCCGTTCAATTAGGCACATATGAAGCCAGAGCTTACCACTTAGCAGCTATGATGATGGATGATAGGGACGGAATTCTTCTTTTTGATGAGAAGACCATTCTTTCAAGAGGAGATCTCTTCATCCGCGCCTTTGAACTAGATATCACACGGGTTATCGACTTGAAAAATTTTATCCATTACATAAAAAGAAATCAAAAATTGATGGGATCATGCTGAGTATGAATCCCATGTGGTTTTTAAATGAGATTGAGTTTAGCAAGAGCTTCTTTTAGATCTTTATTTTCTATCTTATCAAGAGCGCCATTTTTCTTGAGCCAATCAAGATAGTTAGGAGGCACTTCTGAAAGAGCTCTTCCTTGATATTTCCCAAACGGCATCCGGTTAATATCTTGTGTTTCATAAAGAAGGGAAAAAGCGGTTTCAATCGGGATATCATCAAACATCACAGAAAAAATACGGTAAAGCGTGATCACGTCATCTAGCGCTCTATGAGCTTGATTGGATTCAAAACCGTAAATTTCTCTTAACGCTTGAAGCGCATGGCTGGGAAGATCGGGCCGGTATTTACGGGCCCATTTGAGGGTATCAAACTGTTTCCAGGCAGGGAAAATCAGATTTGCTCTAGCAGCTTCTGCCGCAAGAAAATGTTTATCGAACCGGTCGTTGTTATGGGCAATTAAGATCACATCTTCTCCGCAAAACTCCATGAACTCTAATCCTACAACTCCAAAAGTAGGGGCATCTGCAACCATGCTATCTGTAATGGAGGTAATGGCTGTTGATTCCGCAGGGATGGGGCACTCAGGGTTAACAAGCTTAACAAAAGTTGCATCTCTGATAGGATCGTACGCTGCAATTTCAATGATACGGTCTTTTTCAGAACGGACGCCTGTTGTTTCTGTATCGTAATAGATGGGTCTTAAGGGCATACTTTTCCTTTAAAGTAGTTCATGAGCTAAATGTAAATTATCTTGACTCAGTGTTTTTGAAAGATCTTCAATGGTGGTTTTAACCGACTCTTGGGCTTGCATTTTCTTATCAATCAGTTTAACACTTGCCATCACTGTGGAGTGATCTCTTGAGAAAATTTCTCCAATTTGCGCGTAAGGAAGATGTAAAAGGTGACGGCAGAGATACATCGTCATTTGTCTTGCAAAGGTGTGGTCTTGAGATTGCGATTTACCCAGTAAATCTGTCACATGAAGATCAAAAGATCTCGCCACCACTTTTAAAATCACCTGAGGTGTGAGCGCCTTTTTTTGCTCTTCTTTAAAAAGAGGCAGTAGCCACTTTTCTAAAAGCGCTTTTGTAATGAGGGTGTCTTTTAGATGCGGTCTTAAAAGGTCAATTGCTCTATTAAGTAACGGGATGGAGTGAAAAGAAGCGAGACAAAAATGCACCGCATGCTCAGGGAGCTGGATATTTTTTGAGATGATTTTTTGTTTAAAGTAGTTGTGAAGATCTAAAGGAGAAGGAGCGCTTAAAGAAAGCACAAGGCCCCATTCAAAACGGCTAGTTAGTCTTGGTTCAATCCCTTTAAGCTGAGAGGGGAGCTCTCTTCCTGCTAATATGATTTGTTTTCCTGCTAAATGGAGCGCGTTAAAGGTGTGGAAGAGCTCTTCTTGAGAAGCGCTCCTGTCAGCTAGCGTTTCTACTTCATCGATGATTAACACATCATGCTTACGGTAGTGCTCTCTTAGAAGAGGCATGAGCCCTGACCGAATGGCTGCAACAATATGCTGCGTAAACCTATCGGCTTTAATGTAAAAAAACGACTTGTTTTGTTTTTTAAATTCTTGGCAAGCTGCCATGAGAAGATGGGTTTTTCCTGTTTCTTTAGGGCCATAGAGATAAAGAGGGTTAAACTGATTATCTTTAATGCACTCTTTAAATAAAGAAAAATGCAAATCGTTTGTTTCCCCAGGAAAGAAAGAGTCTAAAGTGGCAGTAGAGATGAGAAAATCTGCTGTAAGATCAAGAGTAGGCTTCCACTCTTTTTTTAAACTAGCCGCTCCAGATCCCATTAAAGAGAGGTGAATTTGAATCGCTCTACCATTAGCTGTTTTAAAGGAGCTTTTTGCAAGCGGGCGCAAATATTGCTCAAACCAGTGAACCTGGAAAGGGTCACTGGCTTCTAGATAGAGATTTACCGCATCAAAATCGACGATCTTAAGGCTTTTGACCCAACGGTCAATCGCATCGGATCCTAGCCGATCTTTTTGCTTTTCAAGGAAAAGATCCCACTCTTTCACACACGGATGCCTTTATGCTTTGTCCACCACTGTTGTAAAATGGCAAGGAGCATCGATGAGAGCCAATAGATGTTAAGCCCTGAGGGGAATTTATAAAATAACACCGTGAAGACAACAACCATAATATTTCCCATCATTTTCTGCTGCTTTTGCTGCTCTGAGGGCTCTTTTCCGTAAGCTGTCTGAGGTGTACTCATCCGTTGTTGGAAAAACATCACAACCCCTAAAAGAACAGGCAGAAGGTGGAAAGAATTCCCCAGCATCCAGAGCGGTGTGCCCCATGAGAAGACAACATCTGGAGAGGTGAGGTTTGGGATCCATCCGGGAATAAAAGAGACGCCTCTTAGCTCAAATGTCGATTTTAATAAATCAAACATTCCCATTAAAAAGGGCATCTGAATTAAAAGAGGAAGACATCCCCCTAATGGGTTGACGCCGTGCTCTTTATAGAGATTCATGATTTCAATTTGCGCTCTCTTCGGATCTTTTTTATGCCGCTCTTGAAGGGCTGCAAGTTTAGGAGAGAGCTTTTGCATTTTGAGTGTCGATTTAATAGACCATGCATTTAAAGGGTACATCATGAGTCTTAAAGCAATCGTTAATAAGATGATGGAAAATCCCCAAGAGTGGATCGTAGCATGAAATAGTTTCATGAGTAAGAAAAGAAACTGGGCAAAAGGCTCTGAGATAAAAGCAAACCATCCATGAAGAGACTGCATACCAGAGAAGTTTGCATGAAAGACCGCATCATTTTGCTTAAGGATTGTAGAGTCTAGAGGACCTGCAAAGACGCGGAATGTGTACTCTTTTGTATTTTTATTCAAAGGGACGTGGATGTTATAGCCTGGAAACTGATTGACAGGGTATCTGTCATGTTCTGCATCAATGCTAGATAGTCTTGAGGGGGCTTTTTCCCCTGCAATCTGCTCTGCTTGAATGGATGTTTCAATCCCTTTTTCGGGGTTTAAAAGAAGCGCAAAAAAACCGTTAGAATTAGAAACCCACTCAGGATGCCGCTCAATAGTAACAAGGCTTTTTTTAGGGAGGCTAATCAGCTGCACAATCTCTCTTTGACGAAGATTTTTATAGAGATACTTCAGAGAGGGAGAGGCGTTTCCTGAAATGATTTCGACTTCAGGGATTCCTGTTGTGATGTGAAGAGCGCTAGGGTCTTGATGAGCTTTAACTTTAAGCTCAAAACTATACGGCGTTTTTGAGGCTTCTAAGGGGAGTGTATAGGTTTTAGTGAGAGTGATGCCGCCTGTTATGCCTTCTAACTCAATGCAGTTTTTCTCAAGTTTTTTTACACGGTATTGAGTTAAAGCGGTTTCTGGATCAGAAGTAGCTGTTGAGAGCGCATAATAATAAGGAGAGAGATTTCTTCTTAAGAGCGGGTAGTAGCCGCCGACTTTTCCTTGAGGAAAACTCCCTTGGTAAGATGTGTAAGAAGAGGCAGGGAAGTGATCCAGCTGAGGGTAATCTTTTTCTAAAATGTCATCGATATTGATTTTCTTAATGACGCTTGGAGAAGAGGGGGTTTGTAAAGGGAGGTTGATTTCTGCAACCGCACCGTTAAGAGAAGAGATGACAAGCTGTTGGTAGTCATTTTCAATCACATAAAATTTTTCTTTTGATGACTCAGGTACAGTACTCACTGCTTGAATAGGCGCCATCTCTTGGATCGGTTGTTGTCTAAGCTCTCGAGGAGGGAATAAAAAATGGTTCAGTGCAAAAAAGGTTGTCGTCATTAAAACGACAAATAGGAGTGATTTTCGGTCCATGGTAATCTCTTTATGGGTTAGCAATTGATAGACAGCTTAAAAAAGATGACTCTCTTTTCATCAGCTATCGCTCTTTTTTCATCATCTCGTAGAGGTGTGACAACGTTTCAGTTAAAACGATATCAGTTTTTTTGCAAAAGAGCGAGGAATTCTTGAAAGCCAGGATAAAGGCGGACTGTTTCTAGCCACTCATCTTCTTGAAGCTCTTCAAAAGAGGGGAGCGCTTTAGCCTCAAATGCTTTGTGGAGGTAGTGTAAAGAGAGATCCAGCATTTTTTTCAGGGAATAGAGACAAGCAAGATGGTAGTAGCTTTGTTGGTTCCCCAGTTTTCCAGCCATCATCAGTTTTTTTTCAGCTTCATGAAGGGTGTATTCTTCCATGGTTTGATCGGTTGCATATTCTGAAAGACTCATTAGCGTCATGCCCCAGTCAATATAGACCATATCACACTCCGTAGAGCTTTGTTCTGCGAGGCGTAAATGTTGCAGGGCCCTATAAAAATCATTCACATTGTCGGTTTCATTACCGAGGTGAGAGTAGAGGATGCCTAATCTGTGGTGAACACCTGGGTGATTTGGATTAAACATGAGAGTGCAGATGAAAGCTTCTAAGGCTCTTTTGAGAAAAGAGACCTCTTCTTTAAGCTGCCCAATTAAGCTGAGCGCCGTTCCATAGGAAAAAAACCACTTGGGGTGTTGATATCCTAAAGAGGGGTGAGTTTGAAAGAGGTGCTCAAAGTATTCAGCTGCTTGCTCTAAAAGCTCAAGCTCATGACTCGATTCTCCTTGAATGACAAACAAAGAGGCAATTTCAAAATGCAAAGAGGGATTTGGACGTAAATGCAGCGACTTTTGATAAAAACGGACCGCTTTTGCAAGGTCGTGTCCATCATGCGTGAGATTAAAGAGCGCAGCGTAGGTTTTTCCCATCCATAGCCATCCCTCTTCAAGAGTCCTATCTAAAGAGACGCTTTCTTGAAATCTGGATAGCGCTTGGTAGTAAAACTCGATATCTTCATAGTAAGCAGCAAAAGAAAATAAGGTTTTTCCCTCTTGGATTAAAAATAAGCCGTCATCTTCACCCATAAAGCTTTCTGCTTGATCCAGCTTACGCTCTGCCTCTTTAATATATTCAATGCTCTCTTCCCACTCTCCTAAAAGAGCAAAAGCCTCTCCCCAGAGTGTAAAGAGAAAAGAGAGCTCTGAGAGCGTTTTAGGAGAAAAGAGCTCTGGCATCTCTTGATCATCCCTATATTCCTCTAAAGGAGTAGAGGCGTGCGTTAATCTTAAGACAGTCACAGGAGGGAGCACTAAAATCGTTGCTGCAGCTTTGCACTGCTCAAGAGCCACTTTCAGTTTTTGGGCATCTTTTTTCAGTCTTGCAGCTTGAATGAGAAGTGTAATTCTCTCTTTCCATAAATCAAAATCTGTAGGATTCATTTGAGAGGCAGCTGTTAAGCAGTCATACGCTTGTTGAAAATGGTCTAGGTCATGTGTCAAACTAAAGAGAGTTTTAAGTCCTAGGCCAAGTCCTATCCACGCTTGGATATTAGGAAGAGATTTTGCAAGAGAGGTTTTATAACTTTGAATCGATTTTAAAAGAGGCTTCATATCGCTTACTTGCTGAGATAAGCTTGCATAAGCTTTTCCTAGATCACTCCAAAACTCTGCAGGCATCTCTTCTAATGCAGCTTCTTCTAAATGGTGAATAGCTTTTGCAAGGTCAGACACTTCACCCGAGTGCTTAAAAATTTGATATTCAATAAGACCCGCATCCCATAGCAGTTTTACAGAAGAGGCCATGGCATCTGTTTTAAAAAGAGTGAGCGCTGTAGTGATTTTTTCTTTGGCTTTAACAAGATAGGTAAATGCGTTTGAAATACGGTGCATCGCTTGAAATACTTGAGCAGACGTATGCCACACTTCAAATAAGGTAGGATCAAGGATGAGAGCCTTTTCAAATTTTTGAGCGCTTTCTTTGAGTAAGATGACATCTTGTTGAAAAGCTCCCAAGGTTAAAAGAGTTTTTCCTTGTCTTAATAAGAGGTATAATGACTGAGGATCTAGAAGCTCTGCCTCTTGAAAAAGAGCAAGTCCTTCCTTATTTTTATTGATAAGTAGGTCTTTAGCTTGTTCTTCTAACTGTAAAACACGCTCTTCTACTAATTGCCCCAGATTTTTATCAGGTGACCAAGAAAGTGTATCATGTTCACTCATAAATTATCCTTCCATTATACAAGATTCAAGAGGCTAATTGTACCTTAAAACCCCATTTATCTCAATGAAGGGCATCACCTAGGATAAGGGATAAAGATTGAATATTAGATTTAACATCTTTGAAATCAACGGGTAACATAAAATCATTTTTTATAAAAAATAAACACGAAGACAAGGGTAAAAACCTTTTGAATGGAGTGGTTGGGGCCATTAATGCCTAATTTTAGGGCTACTTTTTATGGATCAAAAGGGGGGAAGAGTTCAAGACATATCATTTTTTAAAGACAAAAGGGGTAAATCAGGCGGAAGAGAAGATTTTAGATCAGTAGCTTCATAGCATTAGGTAAGGGTTATGATCACAAAGAGAACGGGGGGGGGTCTTACAATTAAGAGGAATACTTTTTGAGTGAGTTTTCAATTGAAAAGATATTGATAAAATATAATCTTACAATTCATAGTGGATTTTTCATAAAAAACCTATGAGGTTATAGATGGAAAATTCTTCAAAAATTTTAAGTGAAGCCGGGCTTATTAAAATTCCTACCGCTTCTTCTAAGCTTTCCAATGATAAAATTCGGCTCTATTCTTTTTCAGATCCAACACCAGAAGGGATTGCCAAAATCCAGCTACTTTTTGAGTTAGAAATTCAAGGGAAGATCTACAAGGGAATAACTAGCCAGATATTTCGAGAAATTCAAACTCAACCCTATCTTTTTAAAAAAGGTAATATTTTAAAATTAATATCAGAAGAAGAGGCTCTTCGATTAAGAACAAGGGGAATATCTAGCTGTCTAGGACATAGTTATGAAGGTTTAGAGAAGTATAGTCAAGTATTTGAATATTTTAAAAAATATTTAAATATTAATTATGAAAAGATAAATGAAGGAAGGGCTTATGGTAACTTGGGGGTGGCCTGCGATAATTTAGGAGAGTACCATAAAGCCATCAGTTATCATGAGAAGCATTTAAAGATGGCGGTAGATTTTGAAGACAAAAAAGGAGAAGAGGCAGCTTATAGCCATTTAGGAAATGCCTATCAGGGATTAGGAGAGTACCATAAAGCCATTAGTTATCATGAGAAGCATTTAAAGATGGCGGTAGATTCTAAAGATACGGAAGGGAAAGGGACAGCTTACGGTAATTTGGGAAATGCGTATGGTGGTTTAGGGGAGTACCGTAAAGCAAGCAGCTATTATGAGAAGGGTTTAAAGATAGCACTAGAGCTTAAAGATAGAATGAGAGAAGGGATGATTTACGGCAATTTAGGAAATGCTTCTATGGAGTTAGGAGAGTCTCATAAAGCCATTAGCTATCATGAAAAATGTTTAGAAATTGCATTAGAACTTAAAGACCGAGCAGAAGAAGGAAGAGCCTATAGCCGATTGGGAGCTGCTTCTATGGAATTAGGAGAGAACCATAAAGCAATTAGCTACCATGAGAAGAGTTTAAAGATTGCGGTAGATTTTAAAGATAAAGCGGGAGAAGAGGTCGCTTATGGTAATTTGGGAAATGTGTATGGGGAATTAGGAGAGTACTATAAAGCCATTAGCTATCAAGAGAAGAGTTTAAAAATTGTTCGAGAACTTAAAAATAAAGGGGGAGAAGGAAATACGTGCCATAACTTGGGAAATTGTTACCGAGAATTAGGGGAGAATCGCAAGGCAATCAGCTATTATAAGGAGGGGTTAAAGATTGCTCTAAGGCTTAAAGACAAAGTAGGAGAAGAGAATTACTTACCGGGTGTTAGGAAAGAGCCATAAAGCCATCAGCTATTATAAGAAAGGGCTAGAGATTGCTCTAGAGCTTAAAGATAAAACAAGAGAAGGGAGGGTTTACTGTAATTTAGGAAATGCCTACCGGGATTTAAGAGAGTATCTTCAAGCAGAAGAGTGTCTTTGGAAAAGCATCAAGATTAATGTTTTTCTTCAGCATAATGCAAAGAAGGCCCAGTGGCAAATCACTTTATTTGAGGAGTTAGTAAAACCTTATATAGGTCTAGAAAAAGTATCGTTATTACAGGAGAAAAAGGCTCAGGCATTAGAAATTTCTGATGCAAGAAGGTCTCGGGCCCTCTCTTTCCTCCTGTCTCAAAAACTCTCTTCTAAAGAGAATCAAGACTTTTCTTCTAACCTTCTTTCACTTGAAGAGATACAAAAGCTCGCGGAAAAGCTCTCTACAACTTTTGTGACATATTCCCTTACTCAGTTCAATGCTGAGAAGCCACCTATTCAAGTGTGGATTATTTCTTCAAAAGGTAAAATGCCTCAATCGATTTCTCTACCTATCCCAGAAGATACATTTTCAAAATTAGATCTCATTTTTAAAGCATTTCCCTATCAATTAGATGCTAAACGTCCTACAAGAGGTGAAAAAAAGCCAAACCAGCTCTTTCATGAGAAGCTCTCAGTGTGGTATGACCTCTTAATTAATCCTTTAGAAGGGTACCTACCTTCACCAAATTCTGAAGAGACGCTTACCTTTATTCCAGATGGCTTTTTAGCTCATTTACCTTTTGGAGCGTTTTATAATACTAAAACCAATCGATACTTGATTGAAAGTTATCCCATTTCCGTAGCTCCGTCTATGCAAGTTCTTTCTCTTCTAGATCAACTTCCCAAAGAACTCTCCTCCCAAACGCTTCTCATGGGTAACCCTACGACTCCTCATGAAAAAGATAACCACTTAGAACATGCAGAGCGGGAAGTAAAAGATATCATTTTACCTATGATGAAAAGTTTTGAAAATAAGTTATGTATTCAAAAAAAGGCCACAGTAGAGAGTGTGTTTCAACATGCGCCTAATGCCAGAGTCATTCATATTGCTTGTCACGGAGTTGCAGAAGAGAAGCCTCAAGATGACCCTTACTCTGTTTTTGAAGGGTTCTTTAAGCTCGCCCCAGATATGAAGCATTCACGGGGAGAGCTGCATGCAAAAGAAGTCAATTCCCTTTCCCTAAAAGCTGATCTTGTTTTTATGAGCGCTTGCCATTTAGGAAGAGGTAATTTACAAAAAGAGGGAAGTATTGGGCCTATTTGGTCTTTCTTAGGAGCAGGAGCTAAATCCACCGTTGCTAGTTACTGGCCACTTCCTGAAGGAGAGATGACAGTGAAGATGGTAGAGACCTTTTACAAGCACTATTTAGGTATAGGGACTCCAAAACTTGATAAAGCAAAAGCTCTTCAGCGAGCAATTTTGATGGCGATGAAAACAGAGCGGGATAACCCGCGTCAATGGGGATCATTTTTCTTATCAGGATTTATAGAGTGAAATTCTCCTCTTGTGATGAGAAGTTTGAAGAAAGAGTTTTTATTTAAAAAGAGAAATGATTGATTTCAAAGTGTGTAATCGAGGATTCTAGGAGGGTAATGATCATCTAACTTACCTAAGAGAATCTGTTGAAAACATTAGAGCAAAAAAGTAGAGAATCTAGTTTATTTGAAGATGGAAATATTACCTGGGATTCTCTTGTAACCCTGTGTATTGAAAGGCGTATCACGCATTTTACAGTGGATAGCAGAAATATTCAAAAGGGCTCTCTTTTTTTTGCTCTTAAAGGCGCTCATCACGATGGTCATGGTTTTTTAGAGATTGCAGAGCAAAAAGGGGCTATTGCAGCTGTTGTGGATCAGGCTTACTCTAAAAAAAAAGAAACACTACCTTTAATAGCCGTTCCTGATGTTCTTACAGCCCTGCAAAATCTTGCAAAAGAGGTGCAAAAAAAGCGCTCTCAGTTAGTGATTGCAGTGACAGGATCTGTGGGGAAAACAACCACAAAAGAGTTTATCGCAGCGCTTCTTTCCAAAAAATTCTTGGTTGCTAAAACACCTGGCAATCAAAACTCTCAAATCGGGCTTCCTCTTGTGATTTTAAACAGTTTAGGAAAAGAAGAGGTCTTTATTGCTGAGATGGGGATGAGCAGGAAGGGGGAGATCAAGAACTTAGTGAATATCCTACCTCCTGATATTGCTGTCATCACGAAGATAGGGCACTCTCACCTGGATACAGTAGGAGGAAATATTATAGATGTAGCCCTTGCTAAGTCAGAGATACTCTCTCACCCTCAAACCAAAGTGGCCTTCATTGAACAAGGAGCGTATCAATACCCCTCTATTCAAGAAAAAGGCCCATCTCAAAAGATCACCTTTTCTCTTGGAGATAAGAGCGATGTACGTTTAGTCCCCGGGTGGAGAGTTCAAGAGAGAGACGCTTTTAGCCCTCTATTTTCCCTTCCCTTTGTAGAGACGCACTTTTGTGAAAATATGGTAGGATCGATAGCTTTAGCTAGGTTCATGAACCTCTCATGGGAAGAGATCTTTCAAGGGTTAGAAGATTTAAAACTGATTCATCACCGGTTTGAAAAAATTGAAAGAGATGGAGTCCTTTTCATCAATGACAGCTATAACGCAAGCCCAGAGTCGATGAAGGCAGCGTTTGAAAATCTCCCTCCCCCCTTGCCAGGTGGAAGAGTGATTGCTGTCTTAGCTGAAATGGTTACTTTAGGCCCGTATTCTGATGAAGGGCACCTGTATGTCGGTCAAATCGCCTTAGATAAGGCAGATCATCTTTTTTGCTTAGGATCAAAGTGCTCTCCCATGATTGAAGTGTGGAAAGAGAAGGGGAGGGAGGCGATACTATATCCCTCTCTTAACGCATTAAAAGAGTTTATCTTTTCTTTTGTAAGACCTAAAGATATTGTGCTCCTCAAAGGGTCTAACTGTCACAAATTGTGGACCATTTTAGAGTAACTTTTGTTGAAGGGATTTTCTTATTTTGGACCAGTTAAGTAAAAAAGTAGGATGTTTTAATCGAGATAAAAGAGTTTTATTTAGGTAAAGCGCTCTATTTTCAAAATGCGACCTCTTTTAAGAGGAGTTAACGTAGATTTTTTTTCTTCAAGAGGGATAAAAAAAAATCAAGAGAGTGTCTCTTTTCCCTTGGGGTCAATTGATCAAATTTCTTAAACTAAATGTTCCTTTTTTTGATAAAAGAGGCCTCCTTGGTAATTAATTCTCATTCAGGTTTTATGGCACTATGCTAATGCTATTATTTAAACTTCTCATCCATTACGGCATTTCTCTTCCTTCTGCGCTCTTTGATTTTTCCACAAGGATGCTTTTAGGAGCGCTAACAGCTTGGCTCATCATGATGTTACTTGGTCCCTGGTGGATCAAAAAACTGTATGAAATTAAGACGGGGCAGACGCTTAGGGTAGAAGAAGATTGCCCGCTTCTTGTAAAGCTCTATGAGAAGAAAAAAAATACACCCTCGATGGGAGGTTTTCTCATTTTATTTTCGATGGTGATGGCGCTTTTATTGTGGATGGATCTTTCTAGTAGCTATACATGGATTTTACTCATCACAACCCTTTGGCTTGGCGGTGTGGGGGCGTATGACGACTATTTAAAGCTCAAGCATAAAAACAGTAAAGGGCTCTCATCTGCTAAAAAAATGGGACTTCAGCTCATTTTTGCAGCCTGCATTGCAGGCTATAGCCTCATTCCTGGCATTTCAAGCCTGGTTGAGGAGAAGGTGGGATTTAAAGCTCCTATTGCAAAAGACTTTTTTACAGAGTCTCAAGACTCTCCCATTGTGTATCCGCAGACAGAATTCATGACCCATTACTACATCCCTTTCTATAAATATCCCGTTTTTAAAACAGTGACAGGAATATCTTTGATTGCAGCTGTGATGACTATTGTTGTGATTACAGGAACATCTAACGCAGTGAATCTCACCGATGGATTAGATGGACTAGCAAGTGGGTGTGTGGTATTAGTGGCAGGGGTTCTAGGGATTGTGGCTTTTTTATCTAACCATGCAGAGATCGCTAAATATTTACATATTTTATATATTGAAGGATCAGGAGAGATTGCGATCTTTCTCTTTGCAACCGTTGGGGCGTGTCTTGGATTTTTATGGTACAACGGACACCCAGCTCAAGTGTTTATGGGAGATACTGGCTCTTTAGCTCTTGGAGGTGTGCTTGGAGTGAGCGCTGTTTTATTACGGTGTGAGCCTCTTTTAGCTTTGGTGGGAGGCGTGTTTGTCATTGAGACGCTCTCTGTCATTCTTCAAGTCACAAGCTATAAATGGCGTAACCAGAAAAGGGTCTTTTTATGTACCCCTTTGCACCACCATTTTGAGTATAAAGGGTGGCCTGAAACAAAGATTGTCTTAAGATTTTGGATCATAGGGCTCATTTTGGCTGTCATTGGACTCATCTCCTTAAAGGTACATTAACCGTGAATGTAAAAACCCTTAACTCTAAAACAGCGATCTTAGGGATGGGTAAAAGTGGCCAAGCTGTAGCCAAGTTTTTGCAACACATAGGGCAAGAGGTGATTTGCTTTGATGATCATAGGCAAGAGGGAGATGTCTATAGATATGTGAATGAAAAGGCTCTTGAAGATGTAGGAGAAGTGATTATTTCTCCAGGCTGCTCTTTAAAGCACGCTTTAGTGATGCATGCTAAAGAAAAAGAGATTCCTGTTATAGGGGAGATGAGCTTTGCTCTAAAAGCGATTTCTCCTTTCATCAAAAAAATTGCCGTGACAGGGACCAACGGAAAAACAACCGTTGTTCTTCTGATGCAGCATATTTTGCAAACAGCTGGAGTTACTGTAAAACTTGGGGGCAATATTGGGGTGCCTTTAATCTCTTTAGCCAGCGATTTACAAGAAGATGACATCTTAATTATTGAGCTAAGCTCTTATCAATTAGAAACCCTCTCGGGCCCGGTTTTTGATACGGGAGTGATCTTAAACATTACACCTGATCACTTAGACCGGCATGAGACATTAGATCGGTATGCAGAAATCAAGTGCCATCTTCAAGCGTGTCTTAAGAAAGAGGGAAAGCTATGGGCTTACTGTGATGTAATTAGGGAGTGGGAAGAAAAACTAAAAGTTGGTTATTTCACGTATGGGGGAGTAAAGGATGCTTTTGCATGGACATCTGAAAATAAACTGCATTTTCAACAAGGCAATAGCCTGGATCTCTCTTCTCTTACGCAACCACTCTCTACACATGATAAGGAAAATATTTTAGCTGTTTGGATGGTGTGTAAAGATTTGGGAATTGATGATGCTCTTTTTCTTAAAGGGCTTCAAACCTTTCAAAAGCCATCTCACCGCATTGAATGGGTCACCTCGGTTCAAGGTGTAGATTATTTCAATGATAGTAAAGGGACAAATCTAGACGCTACGATTAAAGCTGTTCACTCAATGCAAAAAGATGTTATCCTCATTGCTGGCGGAGTGCATAAAGGAGCCTCTTACCATCAATGGAAAGAGCCATTTGAAGGCAGGGTAAAGTGTATCATTGCCCTAGGGGAAGCATCGCGCCTTATTCAAGAAGAGCTTGCAAGTCACTTTCCTGTCTATGGGGTAGACTCTCTTGAAGAGGCTGTAGAAAGAGCGCATCTCTTAGCTGAGAGGGGGCATGCAGTCCTCTTATCCCCCGGATGTGCAAGCTTTGATATGTTTAAAGATTATGTCCACCGAGGAAATACATTTAAAAGATTAGTGTTTGAGTTGAAAAATCGAACAGAATAGACTAGTCGTTAGGAAAAATCAAGATCGATAAGAACCGTGACTCTATTCAAGAGAATCCCATTCTAAAGATCTAAAGGAGATCAATACAAGATGAGCCGAAAAGATACCATTATTATTGCCGTTTTACTTAACGCTGGGCTGCTGATTATGTTATTTGCGAGCAGTTTAAAAGTAGATACCGTACAAGAGGCGCCCTCTCCTGTCACTGTGGTAGCTTCTCACCACCCTCAAGCGGTAAAAGAGCCTGTAAAAAAAGTAGAATCAACCCCGATCTCCATTGACCCTTTAGATCAGGTGATTGAACAATACATCACTCCTAATCTTCCTCCCCATAAAGAGCCTGAAAAAGCTTTAGAAAAGAAAGGGATCATCACATCTCCTTTAGTCTCTTCACAAGAGGGGTCCTATAGAGGGACAAGAGAGGTGATTGTGAAAAAAGGGGATGTGTTAGAGAAAATTGCAAGACATCATCTTGTGACAGTAAGTGATATCATTGAGCTCAATCAACTCTCCTCCACGAATCTCAAAATTGGGCAAGTGCTAAAAATACCAGCTTCCACAAAACAAAGCGCGCCTGTTAAAGAAGAGGGGTATTATACGGTTAAAGCAGGAGATAACCCTTGGATGATTGCGGTGAAGCACCGGATGAAAGTGGAAGATCTCTTAAAGCTCAACCATCTTAATGAAGAGAGCGCAAAGCGGCTAAAAGCAGGGGATAAGATTCGTATTCAGTAGTATGAAATGGTTTAATATCTCTCTTTTTACTTCTGTGATGATTGTAATCATACTGGGTCTTTCCATGATCTTTAATACCACCTCTGCTGAGGCGATGACAAAATCTATCGGGGGAGATTTCTTATATCAAGCTGTTTTAAAGCAAGTGATTTATCTCTTACTGGGAGTTCTTTCTGGAGTAGGTATTGGGTATTTAGGGTATCAAGAGATTTTAAAACATAGCGGCTCTTTACTCATTTTTTTTACTATTCTTCTCTTACTTGTGTTTATCCCTCCTATCGGCATGCAGGTAAACGGCGCTTATAGATGGCTAAATATTTTAGGCATCTCTTTTCAGCCGTCAGAATTTGTGAAATACCTCATCCCTTTATACTTTTTAACACGGATATCTCACCATCCAGGAGATATTGGGTTTTACTTTTTTATTAAAATCCTCTTAATTCTTGCCATTCCTATTGGTCTTATTCTCATTGAGCCAGATAACGGAACTGTAGCGATTATTCTCATGGGTTTAATGGGGCTTTTTGTGTTAACAGGGATTCGTTGGAGATATTGGATGCTTCCTCTTTGTCTTTTAATGGGGGTTGGAGGAGGTATTGCGTCTCAAATGCCTCATGTTCACGACCGTATCCGTATCTACATGAATCCAGAGCTTGATTTACAAGGGAAAGGGCATCAGCCGCATCAAGCCAAAATTGCTGCTGGATCAGGAGGGCTTTGGGGTAAGGGGTTGGGAGAGAGCATGCAAAAACTTGACTACCTTCCAGAAGCTAGAAGTGATTATATCGCTGCCATCTTTGGAGAAGAGTTTGGCTTTATGGGCATGATGCTGCTTGTCATTTTGTATATGTTAATCGGGTATTTTGGATTTTCTATTGCAGCTTCTGCCAAAGAGTTAACAGCTTTTTATACAGCTGCTATCTTGACCTTTCTTGTCTGTTTTCAAGCGTTTTTAAACTTAGGAGTGGTCTCAGGGCTTCTTCCTAGTAAAGGGACGAATTTGCCGTTTTTTAGCCAAGGGGGATCTTCTCTTCTTGCTAACCTCATGGTGATTTGGATGATTTTAAGTACCACGTATGAGCAAAGACATGTGCAAAAATCGTAAGGTTGTCATCACAACAGGGGGGACAGGCGGGCATGTGTTTCCAGCTGAGGCCCTTGCTAAGCAGCTTCTTCAAGAGTCTTATGATGTGACCTTTATTGGCGGCGGCCTTCAAACAAACAGGTATTTCCATAGGCATGAATTTAAATTTCAAGAGGTGGTTGTTAGCCCTTTTTTCCAGTTAAATATCTTTAAAGCCTTCTGGAGAATTTGTAAAGGAACATGGCAGAGTCTTAAAATTTTAAAAGCCATAAATCCAGAGATGGTGATTGGGTTTGGAAGCTTTTACACCTTCCCTGTTTTACTAGCTGCATATCTAAAAAAAATACCCATTGTGTTATTTGAGTCCAATGCGATTCCTGGAAAAGTGAACCGGTTATTTTCGTGGTTAGGAGCGCTTTGTACTGTCCAATTTAAAGAGGCAGGAAAACACCTTTCAGGCCCCATCATTGAAGTGAAAATGCCTGTTTTAGAAAAAATAGAGGTGGATAAAAGCTTAGCAAGAGAGTATTTCTACTTATGCCCGCATCTTTTAACCATTTTAGTGTTTGGAGGCTCACAAGGAGCTGACACCATTAATTCTTTTTTTTCTGAGACGATTGCAGAGCTCAAAAGTGACGCGCCGTTTCAAGTGATTCATGTGACAGGAAAGACAGATAGCGCAGAAAAACTGCGGCAGTTTTATGCACAAAGAAGCATACCAGCTTGCGTTAAAGCGTTTGAAGAGAGGATGCATTTAGCTTGGCATGCAGCCTCCATTGTGATTTGTCGATCAGGAGCTGCCACCATTGCTGAGCAAATGCGGTATGCAGTCCCTGGCATTTTTATCCCTTTTGCGAGAGCCTCTGATGATCATCAAACACAAAATGCAATCTTTGTTGAGCAGGAAGTCAAAGGAGGCTTTACCTGCCCTGAATCTAAGCTTTCTGTAGAATATTTAAAATATTTACTTGAAAACATGCTCTTTTCCGGGAAGAAAGAAGAGATGAAACAAGCGATCATCTATTTTAATCAACGGCAAAATCAAGAAGAGCTTAGCGCAATCATTAAACAGTTCATGCAAGGATAAGGCGATGACACACTACCATTTTATCGGAATTGGCGGAATTGGAATGAGCGCTCTTGCGCGCATTGTTCATGAAAGAAATGTATTTGTGCAAGGCAGCGAGATTAAAAAAACAGCCTTAACACATCAGCTCAAAGAAGAGGGTATAGATGTGTTTTATCCTCCTGAAAAAAAAGAGCTAAAAGATGAGATGACAGTTATTTTTGGCTCTGCCATTTTAGAAGATCATGCAGAATATCTTGCAGCCAAGAGAAAAAATTTAACGCTTCTTCATCGGTCAGATCTCTTAAGTCAGCTCATGGAAGGGTTTACACCTCTTTTAGTGGCAGGAACACACGGCAAAACATCCACAGCTGCGCTTTTAAGTCATACACTTTGCACAAATGGATTAAATCCCTCTTACGCTCTTGGAGGCATTTCTTTAAATACCCATAAAAATGGGCATCACGGTAAAGGTTCTTTCTTTGTTGCAGAAGCAGATGAGAGTGATGGAACGTTTTGTAAATACAAAGGGTTTGGAGCTATCATCACAAATATTGAAGAAGAGCACCTCAGTTTTTGGAAAAATAAAGAGGCTCTCATTCAAGGATTTCAACAGTTTGCTGCGCAAATATCTGATCATCTTCTTTTTTGCTGTGATGACCCTATTTTAAAAGATATGCCTCTTAAAGGAATGAGCTACGGCTTTTCTGTTACAGCAGATATCTGCATTACACGGTTTATCCAAAAAGAGTGGCAAATTGAGTTTGATCTCACTATTCAAGGGAAAAGCTACCTGAATATAGAGCTTCCTCTCATTGGACGGCACCACGCTTTAAACGGGGCTGCCGTGTTTGGTCTCACGCTTTTAATGGGAATAGATGAACAAGGGATCAGGGAGAGCTTTAAACAATTTAAGGGAGTGAAAAGAAGGATGGAAAAGAAAGGGGAAAATAAAGGGGTCATGATCTTTGATGATTATGCACACCACCCAACTGAAATTCAAACAACGCTCCAAGGGTTAAAGCAAGCATCAGAGGAAAAAAGAGTGGTGGCTATTTTTGAGCCGCACAGATTTTCAAGGTTTAAACATGCGTGGGATGCTTTTTTAGAAGCGTTTACCTTAGTGGACTATTTAATTGTTACAGATGTAGAAAGTGCAGGAGAGCTTCCCATTGAAGGGGTTACAGGAGAGCTCTTTGCTCATGAGCTTAAACAAAAAGTAGCCATACCTGTAGAATTTGTAAAAAGAGAGCATCTTTTACCGTTTGTAGGCAAGTTACTGCGTCCTCATGATGTGTGCATTACACTTGGAGCTGGCTCTATTACTGCATTAAGTGATGAACTTTTACACTACCCCATTTCTCCGTTTTCTCTTTTTTTCATCCAAGGGGGAAGATCAGCTGAGCATGAAGTGGCTCTTTTATCTGCAAAAATGGTTAAAGCAAATCTTAACGAAGAGTTTTATAAGACAGCTGTCTGGACCATTTCTAAAGAGGGCAAATGGTATTTTAATGATCAGCAAAAATCGGTTAAAGAGGTGGTAGATGCTCTATCTCATGCAGATCTTGCCTTTCCTCTTTTACACGGCCCCTTTGGAGAAGATGGGATGATGCAGGGGTTTTTAGAGATGGTAGGCATTCCTTATATTGGATGTGATTTTAGATCAGGTGCTGTCTGTATGGATAAAGCGTGGTCTAAACAGATTGCTTCTTCTCAAGGGGTCTTCGTTGCTCCTTTTATTCCCTTTACAGCAGGGGAATGGAGAGGTAACAAAGACCTTGTTAAAGAGACGATTTTAAACCGTTTCACCTTCCCTTTTTATATTAAAGCGGTTCATTTGGGCTCTACATTTGGAGTCTTTAAAGTGAAAGAAGAGAAAGATATCTCTAACGCCATTGAAGAGATCATCAAGCTAGATTATAAATTCCTTGTCGAAGAAGAGGTGATTGGAAGAGAGATGGAGTTTGGGTTTATTGGAGATCAGATTGTAGCCGTATCTCAAGGAGCTGAAGTGATTTTAAAGGGAGAGGTGCATACATATGAAAATAAGTATAGTAAGACAGGGTCTCCAGCTATTTTAAAAGCCCCCCTGCCTCCTCTTCAAGCCCTAGAAGGAAGAGTTGCTGCAGAAAGAGTCTATAGAGCGCTTGGGTGTTCTGGGCTAGCCCGTATCGATTTTTTTCTCACCTCTGATGGAATATGGGTGTTTAATGAAATTAACCCCATGCCAGGGCTGACCCCTACAAGTGTCTATCCTGCGATGTGGAAAGCAGAAGGGGTCTCTATGACAGCTTTGATAGACCGTATTGTGATTGCAAGTCTTCATCGGCACCGCATGCAACATCTACATCTTCAGCCTCCAAAAAAACCGCCTATAGATTTATAAAATGGATTTATAAAAACAGTTTTATGAAAACGGATTTAAGTTTAGTTACAGCCCTCACCTGGATTGTAGGGTCCATGCTCATCATTCCAGGAGGGGTGTATAAAAGCTATCACCTCCTTAATCAGGCATCTTTTTTTATAGAGCATCCCATTTGTAGGATCATTCAAACAACTTCTCAGCAAGAAAGACTCTCTACTTCTTATCTTGCGTATCTCATGAATATCTCAGCAGATAAGCCGGCAAAAGCTAAATATTTTGATACGCGGCTCGCAAAAAAACAGCTCCTTACATCTCCTCTCATTAAAGAGGCGTATGTTCAGCTCATTAAGCCAGATACGCTTTATATCGACTATGCCGTCAGGCACCCGGTTGCTTGGATTGAAGATTATGAAAATATGGCAGTAGATGAAGAGAGAACACTTTTTCCTATTACCCCTTTTTTTTCTCCTAAAAAACTCCCCAGAATACTGCTTGATTTAAACCTATGTGAAGCAAAGTGGGGAGCAAGAATTACCTCTTACCGTTTAGAGCTTGCGTTGCAGTGCCTAAAAACATTAGAGTCTCTTTCGGTCAATGTGCATAAAATTGATGTTTCAAAAGCTGAATACGCCTCTCTTGGACAGCGTGAAATTATCGTGACCTTAGAAGAAGAGAAGAGAGAGAGAATTTTACGGCTAACCCCTAAAGATTTTGCAAAAGAGATCGGAAACTATTTAGAGCTAAGACCAAATCTTACTTTAACAGATCATGTGATTGATCTTAGGATCCCAAAGCTTGCCTTCATCGACTCTTTAGAGCCTTCCTAAAGAGTGCTAAGACATGTAACTTGAAGTCCTGGACAGGAGATATAAGAGAACAAGATAAAATCTAAGGACTCTTAGCGTGAACAAAATGACGTATTTTTTACTTTTTTAAAAAGAGTTTTTTAGATTTTTTTTGCTCCCTTTTCTCTCTTCCCTTGTTCCAAATCCTTAGAGAGTGTTAGATTGTCATCCTTTAACTTTTAAACTGATAATAGAAATATGAAAGAATTTGTAGAATATCTTATTAAAAATCTTGTGGACGCACCTGAAGAGGTTCAGGTGAATATTGTTGAAGGAGAAAAAGGAACTGTCATCGAAGTGAAAGTCGCTCCTCAAGATATTGGAAAAATTGTGGGCCGTCAAGGAAGGACTGTTAAAGCCTTAAGAGTCATTACCATGACAATTGGAACAAGAGTGGGACGTAAAGTGCGTCTTGAAGTGATTCAACCTTAAGAAGCCTTTTTTAATACAAAGCTTCTTGCCTTATAGTAATCGATATTTTTTAGCCGGTATGGAATCAAACCCCTCATTTAGCCCTCTCTCTTTAAGAGAGGGGAGCGCTCTTGCAGAAAAAAAACGGAAGATTTTAATCATATCCGGCCCCACAGCTGTGGGTAAAACAGCGCTTTCTTTAAAGCTCTCGCATCTTTTAGGAGGAGAGGTTGTCTCAGCGGATTCCATGCAGGTGTACCGAGGTATGGATATTGGAACGGCCAAGGTATCTTCTGCTGATCAACGGCTCATCCGTCACCATTTAATTGATAGTAGAGATATCAATGAGCCTTTCAATGTCGTAGATTTTTATCATGAAGCGCATCAAGCATTTGAAGAGATCTTTTCAAGAGGCCATATTCCTATTGTGGTAGGGGGGACAGGTTTTTATATTCACTCTTTAATTTACGGCCCTCCAGAAGGGCCTGCATCTATTCCTGAAGTGAGACTTCAACTCGAAGAAAAGCTTAAAAAGTTAGGTTCAGAGGCTCTTTATGAAGAGCTGAGAGATTTTGATCCTGTCTATGCAGAAACCATTACATCTTGTGATGTCCATAAAATCATCAGAGGGCTTGAAATCATTAAGCTTACCAATCAAAAGATTTCTTCTTTTAAAAAGGGGAGCGAGCCGAGCTCTAAATTTGATTTTCTCTGTTGGTTTTTGTATAAGCCTAAAGAGATTTTATACCCCATCGTTAATGAACGGTGCGATCAGATGCTTCAAGAGGGACTTTTAAAAGAAGTCCAAGAGCTGAGTAAATTGGGTCTTAGTGAAAACTCTTCAGCCTCGCAAGCAATTGGCTACCGTCAAGCCCTTCACTATTTAGCCTCTCAGCAAACACCTCAAGATCAAGAATGGATGATTGAAGAGTTTAAAAAGGCGACACGCCGGTATGTGAAACGGCAATTTACCTGGTTTCGGAAAGAGCCGCTTTTTAGATGGCTGAATTTACACCACTATAAGGAAGAAACAGCTTTAGAGATGATCATGCAAGATTATGAGCAACATTTTTAGAGGCTCTTCCCGATTTTTTTAGAGAGAGAAGAAGAAAAAGTCGCTCTTCAAAAGTTTTTTGGTAGAGTGAAATTCTGTTTTGTTCTACAATCATTCTGTGATACCGATTTCATCAATCTCTAAATAGGTGAAATCTACAAAAGCCCTTTTGATATTGGACACCGTCTGTCCTTAAGTTTAAAAACAATGGATCCTCTTAAAAGAGGGGATCGTTTGTCACTCTTAAGGCCGCTGTACAATCAATAAGGATAAGGTATAATCTCTTCAACATTGGATTTTTATGGATCAAGATTGTCAACAAACACCTCCTCATGATATAGCAACTCCTCACAAGCCACAGGTTAAGGAAAAAGAATTGTCAGATGTGGTGAAGGCTTTTGTTGAGCAATTAAAGAGTGTCCCTTCTTTAGAAGAAAAAATTCAAATGTATCTGGCTCAAATGCGGCTTGCCCTCGGCGAAAAAAAGCCACGCTTTAAAGATTATTGGGATCTTAAACAACTCTGCCTTCCTCTTTTTAAAGAAAAAGTGTCTCAAAACGTCCGTACTCAGCTATGGGAAGAATACACCCAGCTATCTGGAGAAGCTAGACACTTAAAATCCGTTTTAGATGAGCAATCGACTTTTGCTATTGAACAGATTGAACTGGCTATTGGAGCGGTTGAACACGATCTTTCTCAAAGAGATGAGTGGATTAGTCAAAAAGTGTTCCTTGAGCTCCCTGAAGAGTGCTACCTCCTCTCAGTGAGCGGTCAAATTTATGCAGAACTGCAGCAAGAGCTTGTGTTCCTCAATACCTTTGCAACACGCATTACAGCTTTACGTAAAGAGATCATTCAAACGGAAATGAGAATCCGTTTCAAAAATAAATTCTTTGATAGATTATCTCTTGCAGGAGACCATGTGTTTCCGAGAAGAAGAGAACTCATTCAGAAAGTGTCTGCTCAATTCTTACATGATGTGATGGAGTTTTCAGGATGTTACTTCTCAGAATCGGCATCTTATCAAAGACCTCCTATGAATCTTCGTCAAGAAATTAAAGCGCTTCAAACCCTTGCTAAAGTGTTAACACTTGATGCTGCAACCTTTAATCAAACACGGTTAGAACTGAGTAAATGTTGGAACCTTCTCAAAGAAAAAGATCTCGAGAGAAAGAAAGACTTTGAAAAGAAGAAGGAAGTTTACGAGCATAACCAAGCTCTTGTGATGGAAAAAATTGGGGTTCTTGCAGAACGTTGTCAAGATGCAGCTTTCACATCTGAAGAGGCGTCTAAGCTATCCTCTGAGATTTTAGCTTTTATGAAAACGGTTGATTTAGGAAGAGATTCGGTTCAACTCTTAAGAGATGAAATTGCAAAAGCGAAAGCTCCGATCACTGCAAAAATCGAACAGATCATGCAAGCCCGGGAAAAAGAAAACGAGATCAATCAAAGACAGCGCGTAGAAAAAATCGAGCAGTTTAAAGCCAATTTAAGCCAAGTGATTAAAGATATCGATAATAGCTCATTAGAGTCCCTCTTTAAAGAAAGAGAAAAGTTTCAGCAGCAGCTCATCACTTTACAGTTAACAAGTGCAGAAAAAGAGCTGTTAGAAAATGAAATTAAAATTTTTAGAGACTTAATCATCGATAAAAAAGAGAAAGCTATTCTCTCTTTAACACCTGAACAAAAGCAATCTTTAGAAAGCCTTTACCTTCACTTAACCGATTGGAAAGAGCAAAAGAATGAAATTCGGACGCAGTTAGAAGTGTACCGTAAAGCACTAGCCGGCTCTGGATTTGATTTTGAAAAAGCGATTCGGTATAAAGAACTTGTTGAGAACGAAAAACTTCGATTAGATAGGGTAAATGCGACCATTGAAAAGCTTGAAAAACAAATTGATGAAGTTGAAGGGTCCTAAAACACCCTCTTCTCGTTTAGCTGTTTTTGATCTTGACCGTACACTGATTTCTGTGGTCTCAAGTTCTTGCTACATGAAGAATCTATATCAAAAACGGCTTGTCTCCTTTGTCACGGTATTAAAAGCAGTGTGGATTAAGGTGAAGTATATGCTCACTTCGATGAGCTTAGAAGAGCTTCACCACCAAGTCTTTAATAAACTCGTTAAAGGGTTTTCTATTGAGGCTTTAGAGTATCATGTCGAAGAGTTTGTGAATCAATTACTGCCTAGTGCCATTTATAAGCCAGCTTTTCAAGAACTTCAAGAGGCTAAGGAAAGAGGGGACTACATTGCTCTCATCTCTAGCGCGCCTGATTTTCTTGTAAGAGCGTTTGCAACTTATTTCAATATTTCCCATTGGGAGAGCACCGTATATGCTGTAAATCAAAAAAAACAGGTATGCGATATTGCCAAACTCATGGTGGGATCCACAAAAAAAAGATCGTTCTTAAAGCTTAAAAAACAGCTTGGCTTAGCAAAAGATCAAACTGCTGTCTACTCTGATAGCCACGATGATCTTCCTCTTTTTTTCCAAGCAGGACACCCTGTAGCTGTCAATCCTGATCGCAAACTTGCAAAAGTTGCACGTCAGCTCAACTGGCGTATTATCTAATATTTCAGTCTGGGTTTTCCCTATTACTATATTTTGCTTTATATTGAAGGTCTTGCTAGGATGGCATGCATCATCCATATACTTGCATTACAATCCATCTTAAATATAGCTATATCATGACAATTAGACCCTATTCTTTAATGACAGCTGAATCAGCATCTCTTCATCAAGAAAATTTATCCTCTGTTTTAGAAGAAGAAAAGTCTTCTAAAAAGCTCCGAGTAGAGATCTTAAAAACAGAACAAATCGCAAATGTTGTTTTAGAAACAAATCCCAATAAAGATGTGAGCATAGGGGTAAATCTTACAAATGCTCATGAGATCAATAAGCCATTAAGTGATCAATACAGCGCAAAAAAAGAGTCTTTGCTACAGGCTATTAATTGTCATTCCAAAGACGAAAATGCCTATTGTAATCTTGCTGATCTTTTAAAAAAGAGTGAAACAATAGAGTTTTTCAATGGAGAAAGTTGTACACAAAAAGAGCTGTATCTTAAGGCTATTGCGTTGAATCTTCAAGATGGAATTTCTTACAATAATCTTGCGAATTGTTTAAAGGATGATGAAATAGTTCAGCTTTTAAACGGAGAAGGTTACACAAAAAAAGAGCTATATCTTAAGGCTATCCAGCTAAATTCTCAAGAGGGAGATTTTCACTATAACCTTGCGAAGTGTTTAAAAGATGATGAAACGATCCAGCTTTTAAACGGAGAAACGTATACAAGAAAAGAGCTGTATCTTAAAGCTATCCAGCTAAATCCTGGGGATGGAATTTCTTACTATAATCTTACGCATTATTTAAAAGATGATGAAATGGTCCAGCTGTTAAGTGGAGAAATGTATACAAAAAAAGAGCTATATCTTAAGGCTATCCAGTTAAATCCTGAAGATGGAAAAGCTTACTGTAATCTTGCACATTATTTAAAAGATGATGAAATAGTTCAGTTTTCAAATGGAGAAAGTTATACACAAAAAGAACTCTGTCTTAAGGCTATCCAGCTAAATCCTCAGGAGGGGGTTTCTTACAATAATCTTGCGCATTGTTTAAATAATTATGAAACGGTTCAGTTGTTAAATGGAGAAAGTTATACAAAAAAAGAGCTATACCTTAAGGCTGCCCATTTAAATCCTCAAAAGGGAATTTTTTACAATAATCTTGCGCATTGTTTAAATAATGATGAAACGGTTCAGCTGTTAAGTGGAGAAACATATACAAAAAAAGAGCTGTGTCTTAAGGCTATCCAGTTAGATCCTCAAAAGGGAATTTCTTATTCTAGCCTTGCAAATCTTTTGGAAGATGATGAAACTGTCCATCTTTTAAATGGGAAGCCCTATACTAAGAAGGATCTCTACTGTAAGGCAATTGATTTAGACTCAAATCTATTAAATTTTGATCAAACTAGGCAATATTTACAGAAATTTTATATCCAAGAAATTGAAAAGAATCCAAAGAATATAGAAAATCATTTTGGATTAATTGAAATCATTCAAAATATTTCTATTTTTTTAAAAAATGAAGAAATTGTAGATGGTGAATTTCTTTTTAAAGAGGCGCTGGATATAGATCCTACCCAAGCTCTTAGCGCGCCGTTTGCGCCTTATTTTCTCTCTATAGCAAATCATCTACATGAGAAAACAAAGTATCTTGTTAATAACGATATTTCTCTTAGAACACAGCTTCTCAAACAAGGGGCTTCTCTAACATTAAAAAATGGAGAGGTGATTTCTGTAAAAGCACTCTATCAACATGCGCTTTCTTTTCTTTCACTTGCTGATTTAAAATATAAAGGAGATGCAGGAATTGGAGACTATCTCTCCTATAGAAAGTATACCGTATTACAAGACGGAACAAAATTTAGAAAATTGATGGCTTACCTATATGCCTACAAAAAACATCAAAGCCCACCTATTTTAATGAAAATAGGAGATGCTCTTCACCCTGAACAGCGCGTTCTATTAAATGAGAAATTCTACGATAAAAGAACATGTTACGAAGAAGCAAGCTTAGATGAAAGGTATGAGCAACTTTTTTTAAGACAAGCGGAATCTCTTTATCCTCATGAATATTTAAGAAGAGAAGAGTTAGTTTATCAAACTTTAGAGTGTGCTTATCAATTTTCTAAAGATCGCTTAGCAGCTTACACAACATTGGCACGTGTTCTTTCTCAGTATGAACTGAAAGAGTTAGTATCTAAATACCTCTTTATGTTTAAAGAAGATTTGCAAGGAGATCATTTGACTCAGAATGAAACTTCTCACTTGCCTATAGCAGCGCGCATCCCAAATCAAGACTCTCTGATGATGGAGGATGACCTTTATTTGATCAAGAGAGAAGAGTTTTTACTTAAATTATTAACCTATATTCCTTCTTGTGAAGAAGCTTACGTAGCTCTTGCCAAAAGCTTTCAAGCTCCCTTGATCATTCATGAAAAAAACTATGCGTCCAAAGAGTCTCTTTATTTACAAGCAATTGATATTAACCCTGAATATAGCTTGCCCTACTTTCTTTTAGGAAAAGAGCTTTTTCATCAAAAGGTAGAGAGCATTCAGCTTTTAAATGGAAGCACACTATCTTGTAAGCAGCTCTTGATGAGAGCAATCCAGCTAGGCACATATGAGCCTGAGGCTTATCACTTAGCAGCTCTTTTAATGCAGGATAAAGATGGTATTCTTCTTTTTGATGAGAAGACCATTCTTTCAAGAGGAGACCTCTTTATCCGTGCCTTTGAACTGGATTCTGAACGGGTCATTGATTTGAAAAATTTTATTTCTTACGTAAAAAGAGTTCTAGTCAAATAAGGATGGGCCGCTGTTGAATCCTAGTTTTCCATACTGTTATGATTTTGCCTTAAATTGAAGGCTTTGTTAGGATGGCACGCATCATCAATATGTATACCTTTGTATAAAAAAACTATCCATATGCTTGCATTGCAAGCCATCTTAAACATATAGCTATATCATGACAATTACACCCTATTCTTTAATGAAAGCTGAATCAGCATCTCTTCACCAAGAAAATTTATCCTCTGTTTTAGAAGAAGAAAAATCTTCTAAAAGGCTCCAAGTAGAGACTTCAAAAACAGAACAAATCGCAAATGTTGTTTTAGAGATAAATCACAATAAAGATGTGAGTGCAGGGGTAAATCTTGCAAATGCTCATCAGATCAATAAGCCATTAAGTGATCAATATAGAGCAAAAAAAGAGTCTTTGCTACAGGAAATTCATTGTAATTCCAAAGACGAAAAGGCTTATTGTAATCTTGCTGATCTTTTAAAAGAGGGTGAAATAATCCAGTTTTTAAATGGAGAAAGCTATACACAAAAAGAGCTGTATCTTAAAGCTACCCAGCTGAATCCTCAATATGAAAAATCTTATAATGGTCTTGCGAATTGTTTAAAGGGTGATGAAACAGTTCAGTTTTTCAACGGAGAAAGTTATGCAAAAAAAGAGCTGTATCTTAAAGCTATTAAGTTAAATCCTCAAGAGGGGGCGTTTTACTGTAATCTTGCGGATTGTTTAAAAGATGATGAAATGGTCCAGCTGTTAAGTGGAGAAACCTATACAAAAAAAGGGCTATATCTTAAGGCTAGTGAGTTAGATCCTCAAGGAGGGACTTCTAACCTTTCCCTTGCGATTCTTTTAGAAGATAATGAAACTATCCATCTTTTAAATGAAAAGCTCTATACCAAGAAGGATCTCTATTATAAGGCAATTGATTTAGACCCCAATCTATTAAATTTTGATCGAACTAGGCAATATTTACAGAAGTTTTATAGCCAAGAAATGGAGAAAAATCCAAAAAATATAGAAAATCATTTCGGATTAATTGAAATCATTCAACACTCTTTTATTCCTTTAGAAAAAAGAGAAATTATAGAGTGTGAATTTCTTTTTAAAGAGGCACTAGATATAGATCCTACCCAAGCTTTTAGCGCGCGGTTTGCGCATCATTTTCTTTCTATAGCGAATTATCTACATGAGAAAACAAAGTCTCTTGTTAATAACGATATTTCTCTTAGAACACAGCTTCTCAAAGAGGGGGCTTCTCTAACATTAAAAAATGGGAAGATGCTTTCTGTAAAAGCACTCTATCAACATGCACTTCCTATGCTTTCACTTAGCGATTTAGAATATAGAGGAGATACAGGAGTTGGCGACTATCTCTCTTATAGAAAGTATACCGTACTGCAAGACGGAACAAAATTTACAAAATTAATGGCATATCAATATGCCTACAAAAAATATCAAAGCCCGCATATTTTAATGAAAATAGGAGATGCTCTTCACCCTGAGCAGCGCGTTCTATTAAATGAGAAATTCTACGATAAAAGAACATGTTACGAAGAAGCAAGCTTAGATGAGAAGTATGATAAACTTCTCTTAAGACGAGTGGAATCTCTTTATCCTCACGAATCCTTAAGAAGAAAAAATTTAGTTCGTCAAGCCTTAAAACATGCTTATCGATTTTCTAGAAATCGCCTAGCACTTTACACAACATTGGCACGGATTCTTGCTCAGTATAAACTGAAAGGGTTAGTCTCTAACTATCTCTTTATGTTTAAAGAAGATTTACAAGAAGATTATTTGACTCAGAATGAAACTTCTCACTTGCCTATAGCAGCGCGCATCCCAAATCAAGACTCTCTGATGATGGATGATGATCTTTATTTGATCAAGAGAGAGGAGTTTTTACTTAAGCTATTAACCCATGTTCCTTCTTGTGAAGAAGCTTACGTGGCTCTTGCTAAAAACTTTCAAGCTCCTTTGATCATTCATGAAAAAAACTATGCGTCCAAAGAGTCTCTTTATTTACAAGCAATTGATATTAACCCTGAATATAGCTTGCCCTACTTTCTTTTAGGAAAAGAGCTTTTTCATCAAAAGGTAGCAAGCATTCAGCTTTTAAATGGAATTACACTATCTTGTAAGCAGCTCTTGATGAGAGCAATCCAGCTAGGCACATATGAGCCTGAGGCTTATCACTTAGCAGCTCTTTTAATGCAGGATAAAGATGGTATTCTTCTTTTTGATGAGAAGACCATTCTTTCAAAAGGAGACCTCTTTATCCGTGCCTTTGAACTGGATTCTGAACGGGTCATTGATTTGAAAAATTTTATTTCCTATGTAAAAAGAGTTGTAGTGAAATAAGGATGTACTGCAAAGCGATGATGAATGATGATAATGATATTTTACACTAAAGGAATGATAGCTGTATCCTGTTAACTTTTATCCTTGGGACCTAGCTTCTAATCAGGGCTAACCCTAGAGGTGAAGTTTTATGAAAGTTCTTATTTAAGAGATGGGCGCAAGGAAGAGGCCTTTTTTAAGAAATACATAGGGTGTAAAAGAGGTCAGAATCGTTCAAATAAGGTTTGTTTTATTGCTTAACTTGTTTATTATCAAAGGCTTAATGTTAAATCTCTTTCATTGAAAAATTAATACCTTATAGAGAGATTACTGCGAAAAGAGCCTTGAATGAGAATGTAATAGGGTGTCTAAAAAATATTTAAAATTATAAATAACAAGGATAGAAATCGTAGAAAAAAGTTTGGGCTATGGTTTAATCTTACTACAGGGATTTATCATTTAGAACTCTCTAATGGATTTTGAAAGAAATCGATTCGATCTTTTCAAAAAGATCTTCTTTATCATTCATCATAATATATTACACGGCGTTATCTTAAGAGCTATGCAGTTAGAGAGGTTAAGAGATCCTTTAACCTGAAGATTTTTAGGTAAAGCAGTAAGGGCTATGCAATTTGAGAGATTAAGATCTTTTTCTACTTCAAGTCCTTCAGGAAGAGATGTAAGAGCTGCGCAGTTAGAAAGATTAAGAGATCCTTTAATTTTAAGATTTTTAGGTAAAGCAGTAAGGGCTGTGCAATTTGAGAGATTAAGATCTTTTTCTACTTCAAGTCCTTCAGGAAGATGCGTAAGAGCTGCGCAGTTAGAAAGATCAAGAGAGCCTTTAACCTGAAGATTTTTAGGTAAAGTAATAAGGGCTATGCAATTTGAGAGATTAAGATCTTTTTCTACTTTAAGCCCTTCAGGAAGATGTGTAAGAGCTGCGCAGTTAGAGAGGTCAAGAGAGCCTTTAATTTGAAGATGTTTAGGTAAAGCAGTAAGGGCTATGCAATTTGAAAGATTAAGATCTTTTTCCACTTCAAGTCCTTCAGGAAGACATGTAATACTTGTACAATTATAGAGATAAAGAGAGCCTTTAACTTTTAGATTTTTAGGTAAAGTAGTAAGAGCTATACAACTTGAAAGATTAAGATCTTTTTCCACTTCAAGTTCTTCAGGAAGACATGTAATACTTGTACAATAAGGGAGATTAAGAAACCCTTTAACTTTAAGATTCTTAGGTAAAGTAGTAAGGGCTGAGCAACTTGAGAGGTTAAGATCTTTTTCCACTTCAAGTCCTTCAGGAAGACATGTAATCCCTATACAATGAAAAAGATAAAGAGAACCATTAATTTTAAGCTTATCTGGTAAAGCCTTAAGGAGGGGGCAATAACTTAAGGTAAGATCATTTTCTATTTCAAATTCTTCAGGAAGATGTGTAAGAGCTGAGCAGAAACTTAAGTTAAGATTTTTTCCAATTTTAAGTCCTTTAGGAAGACATGCAAGAGTTCTACAATGTGAGAGATTAAGATTATTTCCCACTTTAAGTCCTTGCGGTAAAGCTGTAAGAGCGCTGCAGTCACTAACTGTAAGATTATATTTAATCTCTAGTCTTGCAGGAAGAGATGTAAGAGCTGTACAGTTAGTGATCTTAAGGTTGTTTCCTACTTCAAGATGTTCAGAAAGGAATTGAAGCTCTTGGCAATCCTCTAACGCAAGGTCTCTTTCAACTTGAAAAACCTCAGACAAGGAAAAAAGTCCATGGAGATTAGAAAGTTGTACATCTCCATTCACTTTGAGTTTTTGAGGAAAAAATCCCCATTTCTCTTCCCCAAAATGATGAGTATCTTTATCTAGGACGTGAGATAAGCGAATTTGATGACACTCAAGACTACTTTCTAGTTCAACATTTTTAGAGCTTAAAAGGGCAAAAGAGCAGATATTGGAGGGTGTAACTATTAGATGCCCTTTAATCAAAATTTTATCTGGCAAAGCTTCAAAAGACGTTAAATGGTGTAGTCTTTCTGCCCAAAAGACTCCCTCTTGCTCTAAATGCTCTTGATTTCTCAAGAAGATCCTCTCTTGTTCTAAGGCATTTGAATCTGAAGGGTGATTAATAGGGCAAGACTTTAAGTAATTAATATTTGAAATACTCATAAAAATCCTTGATATTTTTTTTATGAATTTCAATCTTATCCCTAGTGCCTTTTTTATGATACTGAAAGATGTAGAAAAAAGGCATGAGCCTGAATAAAAATTTATTGCTTTATTAGGGATGTGTTGTCCTAACATGACCCCTGTCTTGAAGAGCCATTAAGGATCTATAAAATCCCTTCGTAGCCCTTAAGGTGAATCTTAAGAATCATCATAGAACGGATCAAAAAAGCTGAATAGGTAAAAAGGCTGCTCTGTTTTTTCTTATTTTTCGCTTTAAATTTTTTATAGGCCCCTAGATTTTGCCTAAAAAATGATAATGGTCTATGTATTGTAGGGAGATTATATCAAGCTATAATAGATGAATGTTCTTAAGGGTATGATAAATGTCTCTAAAAGAGAAGAAGTTAAGATGACTTTAAAGCTTTTAGATATGATCGATCATAAAAGCCCTTACTTCTATAAAAGCTCTCTTTTTAAATAAATTGATATTAAAGGTTTTTTCAAGGGGTGTATAGAGCTTAAAAGAGATTTATCATCTTCAAATAAGGTTTGTTTTTTACATAAGTTGCTTATTATGAGCGATCTAAGCTTTAATCTCTTCCATTGAAAAATTAACACCTTAATGATATTCTGTTAACTGCTATGAAAAAGAAACGCGTTGTAATTACAGGAATGGGCATTGTCTCATGCTTTGGAACAGATGTTGATCATTTTTACCAACAATTGCTAGAAGGCAAAAGCGGTATTACTCCTATTACAGAATTTCCTTGCGAAAACTACCCTACTCGGTTTGCAGGAAGTGTTAAAGATTTTGATATCGGCAACTACCTAGATAAAAAACAGGCAAGACGAGTTGATCCTTTTGTGAGATACACGGTAGTTGCAGGGAAAAAAGCGTTAGAGCACAGCAATCTTTCAGAAGATAAGTTAAGTACATTAAATAAGCTCCGTTGCGGGGTCATTATCGGCTCTGGTATGGGCGGAATGAAGACATTTTACGAAGGGGTGGAAACACTTTTGCAAAGTGGACATAAAAGACTCTCTCCTTTCTTTGTTCCCTATATCATTACCAATATGGGGGGAGCCATGCTTGCCATGGATCTGGGGTTTCAAGGGCCTAACTACTCGGTTTCAACGGCATGCGCAACAGCTAACTACTGCATTGTATCAGCTGCTGAGCATATTCAAAGAGGTGATGCCGATCTTATGGTGTGCGGAGGCGCTGAGGCGTCTTTAAATCCGATCGGGGTTGCAGGGTTTGTGGCTTGTAAAGCGCTATCAGAGAGAAATGACGATTTTCAAAAAGCGTCCCGTCCGTGGGATAAAAGCCGGGACGGTTTTGTGATTGGAGAAGGGGCGGGTGTTCTTGTGTTAGAGAGCTTAGAGCACGCTCTTGCAAGAGGAGCTCCTATTTTAGCAGAGTATTTAGGGGGAAGTGTCAATTGTGATGCGTATCATATCACATCACCTCGTGAAGATGGCTCTGGTGTTTCTGAATGCATTAGGCTAGCTGTTCAAGATGCAGGGATTGAGAAGGAACAGATTAACTATGTGAATGCGCATGCCACCTCAACACTTGCAGGCGATGTATGTGAAATCACAGGCATTAAGCACTACTTTGGCGATCATGCAAAACAGCTTTCAATTAATTCAACAAAATCTATGACAGGGCACTGCCTAGGAGCTGCTGGTGGAATTGAAGCGATCGCTACCATTAAAGCCATTCAAACCAACTTACTCCATCCAACGATTAATCTTGATGACCCAGAAGAGATCATTCAAGATCTTGATTGCGTTCCCAACCACAAAAAAGAAAAAGTGGTGACAGCCGCTCTTTCCAACTCCTTTGGGTTTGGAGGGCACAACTCAGCCATTATCTTAGCTCCTTTTCAAAAATGACTCTTATCCAAGAAACATCTTTTGGCATCATCCCTCTTCATTTAAGTGAAGAGGGGTGGAAAACCTTAATCATTTGTCACACGTTAGGCGGGCACTGGGCTTTTCCTAAAGGAAGGCAAGAGGTGGGAGAGATGGCTTTAGAGACAGCTAGAAGAGAGCTCTTTGAAGAGACAGGTCTTAGTATAGAAACGGTGTTATCGCAAGACTCTTTCATAGAGCAGTATGAACTCATCAGAGATACAAGAGTGTTAAAGACCGTTCACTACTTTCCAGCAGTTGTTAAAGGGGAGCTTAAGCTTCAAGAAGAAGAGGTTTCACATGCCAAATGGGTTCTTTTGAAAGAGGCGCCTCAACTCCTCACCTTTCAAAAAACAACAGACACTTACCTAACTGTTTTATCCCATCTTCAGCATATTCTTGGGTAACTCTATCCAAGACGCTTTTTCAATTCCTTAATTCACTTTAAGGATTCTCACTCAACCCTTGTATTTTCTGTTGATTAAAATCGTAAAAGAGCTATATTAAAATAGATTATTTATGATTAAAAGGGTTGATTATTATGAACTTAGCTCCATCTGATTCAAAATTACACATTCAAACTGTTTTACCCCATGGTCACACATCTTTACTCTCTCAGGCTATTTATGAAACATGTGTGGAGAGAACGCCTTCTCCTGACCCTAACCGTATCATCCGTCTTGCGGTTAAAACGTTTTGTCTCATTGTATCAGCAGGGGCTAAAGCGCCTTATATCCCCATCTCGTTAACACTTCCAGGAGGACCTGCTTTTGCATTTGGAAACACAACCTCTTTTTTTATCTTAGAGTGGTGGGCAATTAGAGCCACCATTGATGAGGCGTTAGGTGCAAGAGGCAAAAGTGAATCTTTACTCATCAAGAGAGGCGGAAGAGGAGCGCTTTATCAACTAGCTACTCTTACAGGAGCGCTTGCTATCTCTATCTTTCCTCAGATTCCCATCGCATTACCCGCCCTTGACTATGATGGACAGTTTAAAGTGCCGGGATTTATTGTGCTCCTCGGAGCTGGGGTCTTTATTCCCATTAGATCACTACAGCTCACGGTGGATAATGTTTTAAAAAAAATGCTCATTGATCAAACAGGAAAAAAACTGCAGCAAGCACGCCTAAGTATGATGGGGCTTATCCAAGAGTATAGAGATATATTTCGGCAATCTTCTTTACAAGATAAAATGGAAAAGATCCTAGAGCTTGATTCCATTAGAGGGCAAAAAGATCTGACAGCTTACATACAGAAGGTATTTAAGCCAAAAGCTATAAAACCTGTCGTTCAAGAGAGTAAGATCTGTAAAAGAGTCTCTTTTGTAGCAGGAGCTATGCTTACAGCGGCTTTTGAAGCTGCGCTTGTGATGTACACCTGGGAAAAGACCGAGGAGCATTTTATTGATAATGAAGTGGCAGCTGGAGCCATTGCGATTGCAACTGGAATTTCTTGGCTCTATCTCACAGGGCAAGCTATCATTGGAACAACGCAGCGTGTATCGCAAGCTGTTGTGAATTTAATTAAAGGAAGAAAAGACCCTTCCATTGCCTCGCAGATCTATCCTAAACTCACCTTTACTCTTAACGCTTTAGGGCTGATCAATACCGTGCTAGCTCTTGGTCCAACTGTTGTCATCTGGGGAGAGTTTTATGAGAGTAATCGGTATGAGCAAGTAGCTGTTGAAATTGTGATGTGTAGCTCTTTATTCCTTCTGCTTTCTACAGCAACACTCGATATCATCCAAGACTTTATGCAGCAAATCATTCAAAAAAAGGGACTTCCCAACGAGAAGTTGATTGCAGAGCTGGATCTTGAACTCCAAAAATTTCAAGGGCTTTTAAAAGAAAGTGCTCTTCCTGATATCGCTGCATTTATCATGGATATTCCAGAAGATCTAAGAGAGACGCTTTTAACAAAAGCAGAGCTGACCTCCGAGGTATTGGAGAGTTATCTAGAGTCACAGCCTCTTCTTCTAGGTAAGGAATAGTTCATTTAAAGCGTTTATTTAAGAGAGCTGCATTGCATCATGTGCAAAACTGACTTATTAGTATTCTTCTATTTGGTAATAAATACAAAAAAAACTAGAGAAGATAGCACATGATTGCATCTTGAGCTTATGATGCATGTAGGATTGTTAGACCCTACACACGGCTTGCTTTCTGAAGATTGATTCCCTATTCTACAAAATAGATAATATTTTCCAGCTTGAATGTGGCCTTGAAGTTCTTTAAATCTTTCCCTAAAAAGAGCTTTATCAAAAGTGTGACCGCGGGCCGTTTTTATAGAAGGGGGCTATCTCCGTCTTTACTTCTGATTAGGTCGATGATCAACTGCGTTAAGTCAGAGTGATGATCTTGAGAATGCCAAAAGGTGACAAGCTCTCTATTATCTACATATTCTCCATGAGCCCCTATACTTGTAGAGCCTCAATAACGGAATTTTTTACACGCTTCAAATCAAAGAGTTCTTTCCCTAAGCTACAGCTTAAAAAAAGAGGATTATAGCCATAAGAGAAAAGCTTATCAAAAGTTCTTCCTAAATGGTTATCATGGACGGCATCAATGCAATACATCTTACAGTAATAAATGTTAGAATTGATGTTTATGTGTTATTAGATAAGAATTATGGTTATTTGTAAAAACATTATATTGCGAGGTGAATATGAGAATTATAAATTATTTGCAGTTCATGCGAAAAAGCCAATTGGTAGGATTTTCACAAGCTCAAAATTTTTCTCAAAAGCTCTTTTTTTGTCATGCCACAATTGGCAAAGCTCAATCTTGTCAATCAACGCATTTAAGTGATCCATCAGCAAATCAAAGAAATCAATTTGAACCATCTCTTTTAAAGCAGTCTTATCCATTGATCTCTTTAGAACAAGATCCATTAAAATCAGCAAAGGCTATTCAAGAGGCCGAAAAATTGATTAATCATCCAGAGGATACTCTTAAAATTGAACAAGTAATTAGGATGTATCAATTGATACATTCTAGTGAAATTGATCATGCATTAAAAGAAAAATTGGAAGAGCGTATTGATGAAGACGTAAAAAGATGTGAGGCTGAATTTTATGCTGATCCAGAGCTTGATGTATATATCGAAGCTCATCAAGGGAGAGTTGAAAACATTGAAGATTTTGATATTTGTAATCTTGCCCATAGAGCAAGATCAGGTCAATTAGATAGTGAAACTTCAAGGAAAATTTTTCAGATGCTTGATGATGAAATTGATGCGCTTAACAAACTTGTGCAAGAAGAAAATAAGAGCGGCTTAATGGGGTATGAAAGAGGAAGCAATACGGGTAAAAAGAGAGATATTTCAACATAGCAAACACTCAAATAAGCCTTAAGTTTTTGAGGCCTTAAGAAAATGCAATTGACTCTTGAATGAGTCACATGGGATAATTGAGGGCATGTTTAAAAAAATTTGGGTCAATATTATCTATTATATTCTCCGAATGGGGATTAGTATCCGTTACAGGTTAAAGATTCGCGGGTTAGAAAACCTTCATCCTAAAAACTTCAGTAAAACCGGGGGAGTTCTTTTTCTTCCTAATCACCCGGCAGAAATTGATCCTATTATTTTAAGTTTAATTCTATGGGATCAATACCGACCTCACCCTCTTGTTGTTGAGCAATTTTACTATTTAAAAGGGGCTAGCTATTTCCAAAAGCTTGTTGGTGCTATCCCTATTCCCGATATGAGCGGAATGATCAACAAATGGAAGCAGAAAAAAGTGCAGAAATGCTTTGATTTGATTGCAGAGGGATTAAAGAAAGGGGAAAACTACTTAATTTATCCAGCAGGAAGACTCAAAGTAGGAGCTGAAGAAGTGATTGGCGGCGCCTCCTTTGCCCACAATATCCTTCAAGAGTGTCCAGATACAAATGTTGTTTTAGTGAGAACAACAGGATTATGGGGCAGCAGATTTTCACGCGCTCTTACAGGATCGACACCCGATTTTGGAAAAGTGCTTTGGGAAGGGGTAAAAATTGTATTTAAGAACCTGATTTTCTTAACTCCTAGACGAGAAGTGACAATTGAATTTGAATCTCTTCCGCAACATATTCCCGTAAAAACATCTCGTATTGAATTTAACCAGTCGCTTGAAAAATGGTATAACTTAAGAGGTCCTGAGCCGTTAACCTTTATTTCAGACCGTTTTTATAAACACTCTATTCCTCAAGTAAAAGCTCTTGAGGTTAAAGAGGAAAAAAAGGTCACAGCTATCGATCCTGACACCGAGCGTCAAATTCTGCAAAAAATTGGAGAGCTTGCCAAAAGAGCATCTGTTCAAAAAGAAGACCGGCTTGCAAGAGATCTTGGGCTTGATTCTTTAGATATGGCTGAACTGCAGACATTTGTTTTAGACCGTTATGAAACAACAGTGACTACATTAGAGAGTGCAGAAACTGTAGGCGATGTGCTCAGTTTGATTTCTCATGTTGCACCCCCTCTTGAAAATATGACCGATTTCCTGCATGAAGGGTGGCCAAAAGAAGAGTCTCGTCCAGGGGTAATTGCTCCTCAAGGATCTACGATTCAAGAGGCATTTTTAAGAGTGTGTGACCGGATGGATCATCACTCTGCAGCAGCGGATCGTCAAATGGGAGCTGTGAGTTACCGAAGACTTAAACTCATTGCACTCACTTTAAGTCACCATTTTAGGCATTTAGAAGACAAAAAGATCGGAGTTTTACTTCCCTCTACAACGATGACGTATGTGATTATGTTAGCGCTTTTATTAGCAGATAAAACTCCTGTAATGCTCAATTGGACAACAGGAACGAGATCTTTAAACCAAAATCGAAAAACAGCTGATCTTCACACGGTGTTAAGCTCAAGGAAGTTTTTAGAGCATCTAGCGGATGGGGATTTAGGAGAGATTGATGATCTTTTACTCTGTATGGAAGATGTCAAAGAGTCAGTTTCTTTATGGAGTAAATTAAAGGGGATGTATGGTCTTTTACGCAGCTCTTCTCAGCTTTTAAAAGATTTAAAGTTAGAATATGTACAGCCAGAAGATCCTGCCGTGATTTTATTTACAAGTGGGACAGAGTCTCTTGCAAAAGCAGTTCCTCTATCCCATAAAAATATCTTATCCAATCAAACAAGCGGGATATCGTGTATTCATCTACTTCCCTCTGATGTGATGTACGGGGGACTGCCTCCTTTTCACTCGTTTGGATTTTCTATTACCGGGCTTTTACCGCTTCTCACAGGGCTTAGGGTGTATTATGCACCCGATCCAACACAATACACCCAGATGGCGCAAGAGATTAAAGATTGGAGAGTGTCTATTCTCTGTTCAGCTCCTACGTTTTTACAAGGGCTTGTTAATGCGGCAAAACCTCAGCAATTAAAATCCCTGCGGCTAATGATTGGAGGAGCTGAAAAGTGTCCCCCTGATCTTTTCCAAAAAGTAGAAAAGCTTGGCATTACCATGCTTGAAGGGTACGGAGTCACGGAGTGTAGCCCTGTTGTATCTTTAACACGGATCAAAAGTGTAAGAGAAGGAGTGGGAAAACCGATTCCAGGAGTTAAGCTTTGTGTTGTACATCCTGAAACGTTAGAAAAAATCCCTTCTTCAGAAGAGGGGGAGATCTGCATTTTTGGTTCTAACGTCTTTAAAGGGTATTTAGGAGATATTAGATCTCCTTTTATTAAGATAGATGGGAAAGAGTGGTACAGATCTGGAGATAGAGGATATATCTCAGAGTCTGGATGCCTTATGCTCACAGGAAGACTAAGACGTTTTGTCAAGATCGGAGGGGAGATGGTGAGCCTCATCGGGCTTGAAGAAGAGCTTCTAAAGCTTGCGCATACCAAGTCTTGGATGAGCGCAAAAGAGGCAGAAATGCCCTCTCTTGCAGTGGTTGCTAAAGAGCCCAAAAGTGATAAGCCGCTTCTCATCTTATTTACCACCTTTTTGATTGATAAAGATACAGTGAACGAAGCGATCCGTGAGAGCGGGTTTGGACGGATAGTTAGGCTCTCTGATGTGAAGCAGATTAAAGAGATTCCCGTCACTGCAACAGGTAAAATCCAACATAGCCGTTTAGAAGAGATGGTATGAAGCTCTATAACACGGAAACTTTGCAAAAAGAGCTTTTAACTGCAGAAGATAATCACATTAAAATGTACACCTGCGGCCCCACGGTGTACAATTTTGCCCATATTGGGAACTTTAGAACCTATGTCTTTGAAGACCTTCTTAGAAGGTCTTTAAAGTTTTTTGGGTTTAAAGTGACTCAAGCGATGAATATCACAGATATTGATGATAAAACGTTGAAAGGTGCTCTTGAGAGAAAAATATCTTTAAAAGAGTTTACTCAGCCTTACATAGATGCTTTTTTTGAAGATTTAAAAACGCTTCATATTGAGCCAGTAGAGTTTTATCCTCATGCGACAGATTTCATTTTAGAGATGATTGCCCTCATTGAAACGCTTATCAAAGAAAATATCGCCTATAGAGGCGCTGATGGAAGCATCTACTACGCGATTTCTAAGTGCCCAAACTACGGAAGGCTCTCGCACTTTCATCTGCATGATTTAAAAGCTGGCGCCTCAAATAGAGTAGCCTCTGATGAGTATGATAAAGAGCAAGCAGCTGACTTTGTGCTGTGGAAAGCTTATGATCCTTTAAGAGATGGAGATATTTTTTGGGAGAGTCCTTTTGGAAAAGGAAGACCTGGCTGGCACATTGAGTGCTCAGCGATGGCCATTTCTCTTCTTGGCCCCTCACTTGATATTCATGTGGGAGGCATTGATAACTTGTTTCCGCATCATGAAAATGAGATCGCTCAGTCTGAGGCGTGTACGCACCAAAAGTTTTCAAGGTTTTGGCTCCATGCACACCACCTTCTTGTAGAGCATAAGAAAATGTCTAAGAGTTTAGGCAATTTCTACACATTAAGAGATTTACTAAAGCGTGGTCATTCAGGAAGAGAAGTGAGATATCTTCTCTTACAAACGCACTACCGCACCCAGCTTAATTTCTCATTTGAGGCGCTTCAATCTGCTGTAAACTCAATAACTAGAATCGATGATTTTATGAGAAGAATCTCTTCCTTAAATCACTTGGTAGAAGAGAATGTGATCACGCCGCTCTTAGAAAAAGCGCTGAGGGCTTTTTCTGAGGCGCTTTCGGATGATTTAAATATTTCAGAGGCCCTTGCTGCTGTGTTTGATTTAATCCGGGTGATCAATAGCTTATGTGATGCCTATAAAATTGGGCGTGAGCAAAAAGAGGAGATTCTCGCCTTTTTTAAAAAAATCGATGCCGTGCTTGCTATCTTTAAATTTGAGAGTGAAGAAGAGCCTTTATCTCATGAGCTGACACTCCTTCTTCAAGAAAGAATAGCTGCAAGAAAAGAAAAAAATTGGGCCTTAGCAGATCAGTGCCGAGATCTTCTTCTTGAGAGAGGGTATTTGATTGAAGACACTCCCTTAGGGGCTAGACTTAAAAAAATTACGCCTTAGATCTTAAATCTACAACAATAAAAAGTTATGAGTAAAAATAAAAAAGCAACCACCAAAGATGAACTGTTCTTACTGAAACTCCATGAGCTTTCCTTAGAAAAGGGGAGTGAATTTGAAGAGATTGGACGGTTTGTGATTGGAAGAGCCATTGGTCAAAATGATAAAGGGGTTAATGCGATTTCAAAGCACCTTGCGCAAGCAAACTTCATTAAGAAGGGAAGTGAAGACTCTTTCTTCCTCACCCCCCACGGCCTTTCTTTAGTAGAGCTTCTCTTAAAAGAGAGAGCTTAATCTAATATCCTTTACTCTACGGTAAAGGATATTTGGTTATCTTTGACATGAAGAGTCACCGTTTTTGAAGAAGTAATATCTCCTTTTAAAATCGCAGAAGAGAGTAAAGAGACCACTTCATGTTGAATGAGTCTTTTTAAGGGTCTAGCCCCATAAAGAGGATCATACCCTTTATCTCCTAGGTAAGAGAGGGTAGCATTATCCCATTTCAAGAAGACATGTTTATCTTGCAGCCGTTTTTTCACAAGATTGAGCTGCAGTGAGACAATTGACTGCATATCTTTTTGATGAAGAGGAAGAAACGGAAGGATATCATCTAAACGGTTAAGAAACTCTGGTCTAAAGTGCTGCTTTAAGATGGGATCAACAACCGCTATAATTTCTTCTCTTGAAGAGGGATTTCTCGATAAAAACTCTAAAAGCTCAGTGGATCCTAAATTTGATGTCATAATAAAGAGCGCGTTTTTACAGTTTACAACTCTTCCTTTACTATCTGTTAATCTCCCATCATCAAAAATTTGTAAGAGGATATTAAACACATCAGGGTGCGCTTTTTCAATCTCATCAAAAAGCACAACGGTGTAAGGGTGCCGTCTGATAGCTTCAGTAAGCTGTCCTCCCTCTTCATACCCAATGTATCCAGGAGGAGAGCCGATCAGTTTGGAGACGGTGTGCCTTTCCATATACTCTGACATATCAAGTCTTACCATCGCCTCTTCTTGATTAAAGAGCTCTCTTGCAAGCGCTTTAGCAAGCTCTGTTTTCCCCACACCAGTTGGCCCCACAAACAAAAAGGCCCCGATGGGTCTTAAAGGGTCAGAAAGCCCGGTTCTTGATCTTCGAATCGCTTCACTTATAGCCTGAATGGCATAGGGTTGTCCGATCACACTTTTAGCTAGAGTCTCTTCTAAATGAATGAGTCTTTCTGCCTCTTTTCCCACCATTTTTTGCACAGGAATTCCTGTCCATTTTGAGACGATTTGAGCAATGAGCGGCTCATCGACTTCTTCTTGCAAAAGTCTGTCTTGCTGGCTACCTAGTTTTTGCTGACACTCGTCAATCTCTTTTTCAAGATGCGGTATTTTACTGTATCTTAGCTCTGCAACTTTATTGTAATCGCCTTTACGGTCAGCCTCTTCCTCTTGGAATTTGAGCTGCTCAAGTTTATTTTTTAGCTCTTTTAAGGCGTTAATCTCACCTTTTTCTTTATTCCACCGCTCTTTTAAAAGAGATAGCTGAGATTTTTTTTCTTCGATCTCTTTTGCAAGTTTTTCTCTTTCTGTAAGAGAAAGAGGGGAGTCTTCTTGTTTAAGCGCTTCTTGTTTTACAATGAGAGATGAAAGCTCTCTTTCTTTTTGATCAATGGGAAGGGGTCTACTGCCTAACTGCATCCGGATTAAGCTAGCAGCTTCATCAATGAGATCAATCGCTTTATCAGGAAGCTGACGGTCTGCAATGTATCTACTCGAGAGAAAAACAGCTGCATGAAGCGCGCTTTCTGTAATTCTCACTCCATGAAAGTTTTCATACCGCTCTTTTAGTCCTCTTAAAATGGCAATGGCATTTTCAAGAGACGGCTCTTCAATGGTAATTGTTTGAAACCGTCTTTCTAAAGCAGCATCTTTCTCAATGTACTTTTGGTATTCATTTAAAGTTGTAGCGCCGATACAGTGAAGAGTGCCTCTTGCTAGTGCGGGTTTTAAAAGGTTAGCAGCATCCATCGCCCCTTCACTGGCGCCTGCTCCCACAAGCGTATGCACCTCATCGATAAAAAGAAGAATTTGCCCATCACTTTTTTCTACCGATTTTAAAATGCTCTTTAGCCGCTCTTCAAATTCGCCTCGGTATTTAGCTCCTGCAATTAAGCTTCCCATATCAAGTGCCATAAGCTCTTTTCCTTTTAAAGAGTCTGGCACATCTCCTTGAATAATTCGTTGAGCCAGCCCTTCTGCAATAGCTGTTTTTCCAACTCCTGGCTCTCCGATGAGAAGGGGATTATTCTTGGTTCTTCTTGATAACACCTGCATCGCTCTTCTGATTTCTTCATCCCTTCCAATGACAGGGTCAAGTTTTCCCGATTTTGCAAGAGCTGTCATGTTTTTACAATATTTATCTAGCGCTCCAATGCCTTGTTCTGAAGTGGGTGATTCCATGGACTCTCCTCCTCGAAGTTGTAGTATGATTTGCTTTAGATTTTCAAGAGATAGTTGTGATGATTTTTTCCACGTATAAAACGGCTCTTTGGTACTTTTCCAAAAGAGATATAAAAGGTGATCTGTTGCGATGTATTGATCTTTCCACTCCTCTCTGAGAGAGTCAGCTTCTTGTAAAAGCTGCTTTAAGGAAGTAGCTATTTGCGGGGGCTTAGGGTCTTGACTATAAGTGGCAAGTTTTTTAAGAGAGTCTTGTACTTTTTGCATGAGACTTTCTAAAGAGAGCTTCTGCTTACTTATAAAAGAGGGGAAATATCCATCTGTGTCTTGCAAAAGAGCTAAAAGAAGATGGAGATCTGAAACTTCTGTATGATGAAACGCTTCTGCAGACCGTACTGCCTGTTCAAGTGCTTCTTGAACTTTTTCTGTGAGTTGAAGAGCCATCTTTCACCTCCTAAAAGCTTAAAGATAGCACTCTATTTGAAATAGTGCAAGAAATGGGATTTGATAGGTATTTTAGAGGCGTGACACCTAACTTGTTAGTTGATAAGTAACAGATTAATGAGAGAGATAAGAGTTTGAATTAAAATTTCAATTGTTTCAAAAGGGTTTGCTCCAGAAAAAAAACAACTTGGTTAAGCAATGATCATCTCTCCTGTAAGTGAGCATGGTTTAGCCAGATTAAAGCTTATTAATATTCCTCTTTTAAAAGAAAATTTGTTTTGTGAAGACAGGGCATATATCAACTATGGATGGAAGGAAAATCTGCTTCAGGAAAAAGGAATTAAACTAGGTAGCAGAGAGGAAAAAAACTCAAAAAGACACCATCCAAAAGAAATAGAACAAGATAAGCGTGAGGCTCGAAATCTCATAGAAACGGCTATCAGTGGAGTTGTTTATCTTATGCTAAGATGGTTCAAGCTGTTACAGAGAGAGGCTTTGAATTTAAATTAACGCTTTGTGTTATCGCCTTCGCATCGATGCAACTAACAAATTAAGTTTTTATATAGTAAAAAATAAAGGGTTAAGATATTTTCTTTCAAAAATAAGGAGTCAATATGACAAATGTAGTTCCTACAAGCCCAATAGTCAATCAATTAGAGGCGGATACACCTCAGTTTCATCTAGATCAATTAGAGACCCGTATATCTCAATTTCATCTTTGTTTAAGCAACTTTCAAAATGCAACGATTTGTTCATCAAAACCATTAGAGTCACTGATTAATGAAATTTATCATTCTATCATTAATTACAGGAATGCTCTCTATCACCAACCTTCAAGCAAAATGTATCATATAAGTAATCCAAAAGCGCATTTAAAAGAGATTTTTCAAAATTCGCCGACTTTTCTTCCTCTATTTCTTCGGTTAATTGAGACTCTTTCGTCCGATGAAGTTCAAGATAGAGATGAGCTAAAGCGCCTGCTAAGTAAAACGGCATTGGTAGCATATGAACTAGTCGCATTTAAGTTTGCTGCAGAAAAAAGGCATATTTATCTGCAAACAAGAGATCAGATAAATAGTTTATTAAATAAAATCTTGGAAACGCTTCCTAAGAATGACTTTGAAACATTTTTTTGTATATATTCCATGATTGCTCTTACAAGAAAATTTCAGCCGGGCGAAGGAAAATCAAAAGAAATCTTTAAAAAAGAAGGGTTTGAAGTGATTAAAGGAATTATGCAAGCAGCTTTATCTATTCCTGGCGCTGTAATTAACCCTAAATCTGGCTTAGATGGTGCTGCATATTTAGTCGGGCCTATGATTGATTTAATATGCCGTATTTATCATGAAATGGAGAAAGGTTGGTATAAGAAAGTATGGGTAATGAATTGGCTATTTTCAGGCAATCGCGTCACAGAGCTTGAACATTTAAAAACCCTTAATCAATTTATTGAGAATTATAAAATAGTAAGAAAGCATGAGCGCGCTTTGTATCTTGTTCAATTTTATTTTGAGTTGATAAATAATTCTGCAGCTAAGGAAGAAGTAAGAATGCGTGTTTTTTCTGGTAATGAAATAAAACCAAATTTTCTTGAGCTGACCCAATATAATCTACAAGACAAGGAATCTTGGAAAGTTCGTTATGTTGCGATCAAATATCTGATAAATTTTTCGACAGAAGAAAAATTTACAAAGCAGGTCGTTTCTGAACTATCAAAGCTCTGGCTTATAGAAAATAACAACTATGTGGGAAATTTTATAGAAAAGTCTTTAAATGAATTGACAAAAGAGGAAACTAATCGAAAATATATGTCTTTGGAAAAAAACTTAACGACTAAAAAACTCAACACAATGAAAAAGGAAATATCAACCCTTAAAACTGAAATTTCAAAGAATAAAGATGGTGATACTCTAGAGTTTGAAACCCAATTAAAGCAAAAAATAGAGTTTAAGGAAAGGGTTGAGATGGATTTAGCTCGGGCGCATGCGGCTAATAACGGAATGCAAAATCAATCTCAATTCAATGAAATTGATCCTATACCTGATATTGAAGCATGTGAAGAAGTGCTTAGTCGATTTAACAATGAAAAGGAGGAACTGGAACAATCTTTCAAAAGAAAGCAAGATGAATACTTAAAAAAAGAATTGGAACTCGATCAAAAACAGGAACGTTTAAAACGATTTGAGGACCTATTAGCTATTATTCCGGATGATAAAAATCAAAAAGAGGAATTATGAAAATCAGCCAATTTTGCACACAACAAGCTGAGGATTATTATAAAAAAATAGTTAGTGGCGGAATAAAACAATCAGAAATTAATAAGCAAGAGGCAGTCTCTATTGTATGTCAGACAAGTACAATAAAAAAACTCATAGATAATCGACAGGATAGTTTTCCTACCTGTGATATAGCTCTGATAAGCTCTCATATTAAAAGACACACTTGTGTTGTATATCAAGTGAAAACAAAAGTAAATGGGACATATAAGCCGAATGGATCAGCCTTTTTAATAGCTCCTAACCTTATTATGACTAATAACCATGTTATTCCAAATCAAGAAATTGCAAAGAAAAGTAAATTATTTTATAAAGAACTGGTAGGTAATTCAGAAATAAACAAGACGATTTTTCCGTTTTATCCAGTATCGCTACTTCCAGATGAAAAAAAAGGAGGATATTTTTTTTCCGGAACCTTATTAGATTTTACAATCGTAGCAATTGAACTAAATGAATATGTACAAGAAATTATGTCTAATGCTTTCTCTTTATCTAAAGTGGGAAAGCTAAAAGTAGACAAACTGACTGCAATAATACATTATCCTGAAGGCGTAGATGGAGATTCAGGAGAAGCCGATTTAGTAAGAGATTCTATTGGTACTATTCAAAGCATAGATAATTGTTATGCTCACCATGATCTTAAAACACAGATGGGGTCATCTGGGTCTCCGATCTTTAATTTAAAGGGCAAGTTAATAGGCCTTCATTGTCAAGGAAAAGCAGTTTGTCCATGTAGTGTAAATAATAGATGCTGTAATGCCTGTATTTCTATGAAAAGTATCTTAAAAGAGATAGAAAAAAAAGGGCAAACTCAAAAAATAAAAGATTTCTCCTTAACCGTAGCCCAGATTCCTAAAAAAAATACAAAGGTTTCTTATTTCAATATACCCCTTCTTGCAAAATCATTTATAGAAAGGCCTCAAAAGTTAGAGGAGATTAGAAGAGCATTTCAACAATTTTCAATAGTAACGATCTCTGGTCTTGGCGGAGTTGGCAAAAGCACTCTTAGCATAAAATATGGAAGATCTCTGGAAGGATATGAGTTTGTTTATTTGATTAAAGTAATGGATCAAAATTCTATTAGAGACGGACTTTTAGAGCTGGCAGAGAGATTGAGCATTACTGAAGGACTGCCAGGAGAGAGGCTTGCTATACTAAGAGGACGGTTATCAAAAATTGAAAAGCCTTATCTTTTTATTATTGATGGACTTGATGACACTAAACCATTTTTAGAGGCTAAAGATTCATATTTTTCAAATAAAAATTGCAAAGCCCTTATCACAAGGAGAATCCAGTTTGATGGTTCTAGTATTTCAGTGAATATTCATGATATTAGTCTTAGCGTATTCTCTGAAGAAGAGGCTACAAGATATATTACTGAAGCAATACCGGAAGAAAAGACTTTAGATTCAGTTAAAAATTTAGCCAATACTTTAGGATTTTTACCTCTAGCTCTTGTACATGCAGTCGCATATATTGAACATAAAAAAATTTTAATTGGCGAATATTTACAAGATTTCAAAGAAAAAGGAATCGAGCTCTTAAGTGGTCCACCTTTTGATTTTTTTCAAGAAAAAATCATTACTATAACCTGGGCAATTTCAATCGATACTATTGTTAAGCTAGACAAAGGAGGCATCGTTAAAGACCTTATGGAGTTTATTGCTTTTCTAGCTCAAGATAATATTCCGTTAAATCTTTTAGAAGCATGGATACAGAATACTTTTCCTCAAAAAAAATGTTTTTTAAAGAATACTTTAGAGCTACTTAAAAAATATTCATTCATTGAAGAAGAGAGCATAGAAAAAGAAAATAATACTCAGGGGAAATGGGTTATTTACAAAATTCACCCTCTTGTTCAGCAAGTGATTATTTATAATTTACATGATGATGAAAAAATTAAAATTAGAGCCATATTATATAAAACTTTATGTGATGAATTGCGCTTTTTTAAATCTCAACCCGAAGAGGATTTTTCAATACCTAAATCACGATTTCTCAAGACTTATATAAATCATATAATAGTTTATATTAACCACATGGAAACCCTACGTAGCATGCCAAGATTTAAAGAATCTATAGATTGGAGAAACCTTTGGTGTGATTTAGCATGGCTTTATTTAAGTACTGGGGATTTTGAAAAATCATGTGAAAGCTGTATGAAAATTACTGAAAAATTGAAGCAAGATCAAATTTCTTTAGAGGCTTATTATTACTTAGCTAAAGGAAGAAAACTATTGGGAGAATTGGATTTAGCGCTTAAAAGTTCAAATAAAATATTCGATTTAGGAGGGAAATTAAAGGAATATGATAAGTCATTTATAGTTAAAAATTACAAAGTGATTATGGGAATATATCGAGATTTAGGAGACTATGAAAATGCTATTCAATGGGCTAAAAAAACTTTGGATTTTATAGGAAAGTTAGGTGTTAATAATTCATATGACAGAGAGTCAATATATCATCAGATTATGAGAATTTTAGGAGATGCATTAAGTAATTATAAAAAATATTTAGATGGTAAAATTTTAAAAAAATTAAAATTCACAATAGGAGAATATATAGAAGGATATGGCGGCATTAATCGGATAAGTCATCAAAGCGAATATGCAAAAAAAGCAGAGATAGCGCTACATCATTCTACAGTGGGACAGCTATGCAAAAAATTAGATGATCCCGAGCAAGCATTAAGGCATTTTCAACTAGAACTTGAAATAAATATAGAAATATATGGAAAGAATTCTAGCCGTGTAGCAAAAAGTTATAATGATATTGCTTATCTACAATGCATTTTAGGGTTTACTGAAGACGCATTAGAAAGCTCAGAAAAAGCTATTGATATCAATGAAAAATTTTTTGAAAAAAAATCTCGTTATACAGCTGATTGCTATACAACTAAAGCTGAAATTTTAATGAAGGGAAATAATTTTGAGAAAGCATTACCCATAGCTGAAGAGGCATTTGAAATTAATAGGAAATTATTTAAAAAAGAAACTAGATATACAGCAGCGGCTTATTTTAGGATTGCTCGGATCTTAGATAAGATAGAAGGAAAAAATAAGGATGAAGAGTTAAGAAATAAGAATAAGGCGTTAGAATATGTAGAAGAAGCTTATTTAATCAATAAGAAAATTTTTGTTCATGGGTCAATTTATATAGAAAAATGCCTTAATTTAAAAAATATAATACAGGGCAAACTAGATGTATTGGAAAATTGGAAAACTATAAGAACTAAGATACCAAACTGGAGGCTTTCTCCTGCTTTAGGACACAACATTCTAGATATTTTAGAAAAATTATCAGTAAAAAAATAAAATATTACGCTTAAATTTATGATAAAAATTTATTCATCAGTTCCTCAAAATCAAAAAGAGCAATTATGACACCTTACCGAAGTTACACAAATAATTCAGAAAAATCTAAACAAATTGAGGATTATTATAAAAAAATAGTTAGCGGCGGAACAAAACAATCGGAAGCTAATAAGCAAGAGGCAGCCTCTATCGCATGTCAAACAAGTACAATGAAAAAACTCACGGATATTCGACAGGATAGTTTTCCTGTCGGTGATACAGATCAGATAAGATCTCATATTCAAAGACAAACCTGTGTTGTATATAAAGTTAAAACAAAAGAAAATGGGGTATATAAGCCGAATGGATCAGCCTTTTTAATAGCTCCTAATCTTATTATGACTAATAAACATGTTATTCCAACCCAAGAAATAGCAAAGAAAAGCAAATTATTTTATAAAGAACTTGTGGGTAATTCAGAAATAAAAAAGATGGATTCTACGTTCTATTCAGTATCACTGCTTCCAGATGAAAAAGAGGGAGGATATTTTTTTTCTGGGCCTTTATTAGATTTTACAATCGTAGCAATTGAAGTAAATCAAAATGTACAAAAAATTATGTCGCATGCTTTCTCATTATCTAGAGTAGGGAAGCTAAAAGTAGACAAATTGGCTGCAATAATACATTATCCTGAAGGTGTAGATGGGGATTCAGGAGAATTGGACTTAGTAAGAGATTCTATTGGTACCATTCAAAGCGTAGATAATCATTATGCTCACCATGATCTTAAGACACAGCAGGGGTCATCTGGATCTCCGATCTTTAATTTAAAGGGTAAGTTAATAGGTCTTCATAGGCAAGGAAAAGGAATTTGTTCCTGTAGTGTAAATAATAGATGTTGTAATGCCTGTATCTCTATGAAAAGTATCTTAGCAGAGATGGAAAAAGAAGGACAGACTCAAAAAATAAAAGATTTTTCCTCCATTAAGTCTTCTCTTCTTGAAAAGGATATAGGAAGTTGCCAATCCAATCTCCCCCATGTAATTTCATCATTTATAGGAAGAATTAAAGAGTTAGAAGAGATTAAGGAAGCCTTTAAAATCTCAAATAAAGTAGCTATTGCAGGGATTGGAGGAATGGGAAAAAGCACCTTGAGTTTTAAATATGCATCAGAACTTATTGGTTATCGTTTTATTCATTTTATTAAAGCAACAGCACCTGAGGCAATTAGAGCAGGGCTAATTGAACTTGCGATTTTCCTTGGCCTTAATAAAGAGAAGCATAAAGAACCCTTAGCTGAGCTAAAAGGTTATCTCCAGCAAATGGCCCTTCCAGGGCTCATTATTATTGATGGGCTCGATGAGGAAAGTTTTTTTCAGGAACTTACAAATCATGTCCCTAATGGAAAAAAATGTCAAATTTTAATTTCAACCAGGGTTGGACCTAAAGCTAAGGTAAATGGATTTAACGTGATTCCATTAACACAATTTTCCAATGAAGAGGCGATTTATTATCTTACTAAGATGAATAAACCCGTTCAAAAAGAACGATTAGTAGCAGAGATGCTTGCAAAAGAAGTTGGTTATCATCCCCTAGCGCTCTCTCATATTGCAAGGTATTTAGAGCAAGAGAAGATCTCTCTCTGCGAATATAAAGAGAAATTTGAAGGGTATGATCTTAAACTTCCTGGAAAAGATGACATTAATATTCCCACAGAAGAGGTATCGGTTTTTATCACTTGGCAAGTCTCTTTATTTGCTATTGGCAATAAAGAGAGAGGTACCTTAGCAATTAATATGATAAAATTTATTTCAATACTAGGGGAAGAAGATATTCCATTTGATCTACTTAATACCTTTGCTAAAACATTCTATCCTCATGAGGATCAAGTTGCTATTACAGGAGCTATTAAACTACTTAAAGACTATACGTTTTTTCAAGAAAGGATTGGAGCATTGGATCAGAAAAAATACTATCAAGTTCACTCCCTTGTTCAAAAAGTGACTGCCTATCAGCTAAGTCAGGAAGAAAAGAAGCGTATTATTAGAGAAGCCGCCTGTTCACTCCATCAAGAAATTAAGAAATTAAGAAGTTTTCCTCGTATAATTAATTGGAATAAATTTAATAGGCTAAGAAGCTTATATCAAGTACATACTCTTAACGTGCATGCAATAGAATATACCCAACAGATGTTAACAATAGAAGATCGTATTCAGCTATTTAGCCACCTAGGATGGCTATTAGGTATGCATAGTGATTATGAGATGGAGGTATCACACTCTAGTATGAATGGAGAATGTCAAACCTACGTAAATCTAGGAATTAAGCTTGGGCAAACGTTTTTTAAAGGATCTGAGTCCTTAGTGATGGCAGAGCTTTATCATTTAAAAGGCGATCGACAGTCAGTAAGAAAAGGATTGGAAATAAGAGAAAAGATATTGGGGAAAACGTCTGAATATACTGTAGAGAGTTATGAAAAATTATCATTTATTCTTCATATAGAAGGAAATGCAAATGAAGCCCTAATACTGGCTCAGCATGTGCTTGAAATAAGAAAGAAGAGGACGGAAAAAGTAGATTATTGGATATTAATGAGCTATTCAAATGTGATTGATCTTTTAAAAAGATTGGGGAAAAATGAAGAGGCTCTTGCTGTAGTGCATAAGGTATTAGATACAGAGAGCGAAGCTTTAGAATGTATGGATTATTTGAAAGAGCAGGTTTATAAAGCAATGATTGTTCATTTAAAAGAGCTAGGGAAAAATGAAGACTCCCTTATTGTAATAAAGAAGCTCTTAGAAAGAAGGAGAGGCGCTTTAGGAGAGGGAAATGAGTTGACATTAGATGGTTATGAATTATTGATTGATTTTTTGAAAAAACTCGGCAGAAATGAAGAGGCCCTTCCCTTAGCACTCAAGTTATTAGAGACAAGCAGAAAAATTTTTGGTGAAGGAAATTATAAGACATCAGAGAGTTACGAAAAAATTATTTGTATTTTAAAAGAATTAGGAAGGAAGGAAGAAGCTCTTAATCAAGCACAGAAGATGTTAGAGATAAGGAGGGACACTTTAGGTGAGGAAAATGAATGGACATCAGAGAGTTACGAAAAAGTTATTTGCATTTTAAAAGAATTAGGAAGGAAGGAAGAGGCTCTTAATCAAGCACAGAAGATGTTAGAGATAAGGAGGGACACTTTAGGTGAGGAAAATGAATGGACATCAGAGAGTTACGAAAAAGTTATTTGCATTTTAAAAGAATTAGGAAGGAAGGAAGAGGCTCTTACTGTAGCGCAGAGTATGTTAGAGATAAGGAGGGATACTTTAGGAGAGGAAAATGAATGGACATCAGAGAGTTACGAAAAAGTTATTTGCATTTTAAAAGAATTAGGAAGGACGGAAGAGGCTCTTACTGTAGCGCAGAGTATGTTAGAGATAAGGAGGGATACTTTAGGAGAGGAAAATGAGTGGACATCAGAGAGTTACGAAAAAGTTATTTGCATTTTAAAAGAATTAGGAAGGAAGGAAGAGGCTCTTGCTGTAGCGCAGAGTATGTTAGAGATAAGGAGGGATACTTTAGGAGAGGAAAATGAGTGGACATTAGAGAGTTGCGAAAAAGTTATTTACATTTTAAAAGAGTTAGGAAGGAAGGAAGAGGCTCTTACTATAGCGCAGAGGATGTTAGAGATAAGGAGGGATGCTTTAGGAGAGGGGAATCGGCAGACATCAGAGAGTTATAAAAAGGTTATTGGTCTTTTAAAAGAATTAGGAAGGAAGGAAGAGACCCTTATTGTAGTAGAGAAGAGACTAGAAAGAAGGAGAGCAGCTTTAGGGGAGAGAAATAAGCTTACGGTAGATAGCTATGAACAATTGATTGATTTTTTAAAAAAACTAGGGAGAAATGAAGAGGCCCTCCCTTTAGCACAGAAGTTATTAGAGATAAAGAGAGAAGTTTTAGATGAAGGGGACTATGAGATATCACAGAGCTATGAACAGGTAATTAATCTTTTAAAAGAACTAGGAAGAAATGAAGAGGCTCTTACTGTAGTTCATAAGGTGTTAGAAAGAGTAAGGGAAACTTTAGGAGAAGCAGATTATTGGACATTAAGTAGATATAGATATGGAATTGCTTTTTTTAAAGAATTAGGGAGAAATGAAGAAGCTATTGATCAAGCACAGAAGACGCTAGAACTAAGTAGAAAAATATTCGGGGAAGGAAATTATCATACATTCGCGAGTTATGAGCAACTGATTGATCTTTTAAAAGAACTAGGAAGAAATGAAGAGGCTTTTGATGTGGAGGAGAAAATGTTAAAGATAAGGATAGAAAGATTAGAGGAGGGAGATAAATTAATATTAAACAAAGTTCCAGATATTGATCTTTTAAAAAAACAGAAGAAGACTGAAAAGAGGTTTAAAGAGCTGCTAAACCTTCTAAATTCAGAGCGCTTTAACTAAAATATTTTGATAGTAGATGGCATACGAGTTCCTCAAACAGAGGAACTCATGGCACGGTGTCAGCCCATTGATACTAAAATTCTAGAAGCTAGCAAGACATTTGATGCTCATCTATTTGCAAGTACTATTAAAAGCTCATTTGTGGATTTCCTAGACTATAGGCGGAACCAAAAGAGAATTTTATACTCTATTTGGGATCTATCTCTTATCGTTCTTTGTGGCTGTAATACGATTGAAGAAATTGCTAAGTATGCTTATCATCAACAAGAGTGGTTTTCATCTATCCTTTGAGAAAACGTCTTTCCACCTTCCCATGAAACCCTATGGTGGTTTTTAATCAAAACTCCTCCTAGAGCCCTAAAGAATTATTTGCGAAAATGGTTTAGTAAAATTCTCAGGTTCCTTACAAGATCAACTGCTTGCATTAGATGGTAAAAGGGAGCTAGTTTTTTAGGTGATATTACCCATATCATAGAATTATTTGCTGCTGAGGATAGGCTTTGTTTTGCTGTAGAGAGGGTTTCAGATAAAACAGTAGAAAAGACCACATTACTGATCATTCTAGAGCAAACCTAACTTGCTAGTTGCATGGATGCAAAGGCGATAACAAAAAGCGTTAATTTAAGTTCAAAGCCTCTCTCTGTAACGGCCTGGATCCATCTTGGCATAAGACGAACAATTCCACTGATAGCCGTTTCAATGTTCTTTCGGATCTTACGTCTATCTTTTTCTATCTCTTTTGGATGCGGTCTTTTTGAGTTGCTTTTCCTCTCTGCTACGAGCTTGATCCCTTTTTCTTGAAGTAGGTTTTCCTCCCATGCGTAATCCGTATATGCCTTGTCTCCGTATAGCAAACTTTCTTTTGGTAAAGGAGTGTCGATCAGTTTTAATCCTGTTAAATCATGCTCACTTCCAGGCGAGATAATCATTGCTACCGGATGAGCTGAGGCTGTTATTAAAAGATGAACTTTTAGCCCTGAAAACCACATCTTATGTGAGGCACTATATCCTAAAAAATGACCTCCATAAAATAAGTGAACACGGTTCTTTCTAACCATTCGGCAAGTTGGAACAGGAAAGCTATCAATAATATATTTACTCTCTACTTCTTCTGGGCAAAAGCCTCTCATTACATGTGTCCATAGTTCTTCTGGTATCATATGCAGGCGGCGATTGAAACGGCTTTCACTTAACATACGAGGGCAATAGCCGTGTTCTTTTAAAAATTGACACGCCTTCCTTAGATTTCCTCCAAATACCCTTGCTGCAATCAGAGCTGCTAACATTACCTCTGATTGACTCATTTCTTGCCGAGAGTCTGAAATTAATCGAAGTTTACATTGATCATCTAGGTGACAAAATAAAGCAATAATATCATAATCACGCATGGTTCCCCCTTCTTGGCGCTAACCAAGTTGTTTTTTGTCTTGGGGAACCTTTTTATAACAATTCAAATTTTAACTCAAATTTCTCACTTTAATCTATTGCTCATCAACTAGCAAGTTAGGTTAGAGCAAGTTGATGTAAAGGACGCGATTATATCAGGAGATGCCCATCTCACTGTGCCAGAATCAGCAGAGAAAATCATCGATGCAAAAGCCGATTACTTACTAGCTGTAAAGAACAACCAACCGTCTCTTTATGCTGAACTGGAGAATTTTTTCGATCAAGCTCATGCAGTAGAATGTGAAGGAGTGCCACACCTGTTTTACAAAGAGCTAGATAAAGGGCATGGAAGAATTGAATCTAGGGAAGTCAGGATTATAGAAGAGTTAGACTTATTCTCTCAAGCAAGTAAATGGGTAAAGTTAGCCTGTTTGATTGAAATCAGAGCAAAGAGAGATAAAAGCGACTCAGATGAAGGAGAGCTATCCAGACGATTTTATCTCTCTAGCCGCCAGGTACCAGCAAAAGATTTTGGGAAATAGATCCTGCAACATTGGAGTATTGAAAATCAATATTACTTAATAGCGGATGTGACTTTTGAGGAAGATGATAACTTAATAGATAGTAGAAATAGTGCAGAGAACCTAAGATTGTTTAGGAGATTAGCGATGAATATGGCAGCCGTTGCTGATCCAGAAAGAGGCCTTGCTTCAGTGAGAAGAGCGGCTCATTTTGGAACCAGGTATCTGAAGGGATTTTTGACAACAATTTCCTGCAGTAAAGTATCAAGTAATTCTAGTTAAAGAGCTCTGCTTTTAAGTTAGTATAGAAAATACTAGGAATAAAGAGAGATGAAGATAAGTAGATCTCTAAGATTTAACTTAGGTGATTGATTTTTTTAACTTCTTGTTTTTCGCTTTAAATTTTTTGAAGATTTTGAGATTTACCTAAAAATTGATATTATCACGATCAAATAAAAATGGGATTAAATACCCTTTCAAGTCATTTCGTAAAGCTTGTAATACCGCACATTGATGATCTCTTTGAGTGAGGAGCTTTTCTGCAATTTTGTAGTGGTGCCACGCCTTTTTGTAGTTAAGCCTCTCTTTAGCAATGACAGCTAAATAGTACTCTACTGTTGCACTTGAAGGATCAAGTTTATGATAGCCCTCAAGTACTTGTTCAGCCTCTTTTAAACGCCCTAGCTGCATTAAACAAATAGCTCTTTGAAAAAGCCCTGAACGAAAATGAGGATACTTCTTTAAAACTTGTTCCAGCTGTTTTTGTTTACAGAGGATTGATTCCCGTGTTTCATCGACATGAGAAAATAGGGCCTTAATCCCTTCAATATCTACTTTTTTTGCAAAGTAGTCATCAATAAGCGTTTCAGGAGAGACTGCCCAATCAAAGGTAAAGTTTCTTAAAGGCAAGAGAAGCTCTCTTCCCTCTTGAATTTTCCCAATGAAAAGAGAGTTAATCCCTTCAAGGAGGTTAAGTAAGGGATCATGGGGAAGATAAATCCTGGCTTTTTGATAAAGCGTGACAGCTGTCTTAAAGTCATTTAGCCCCCAAGCAACAGATGCTTGGTTGATATAGGCAAAACCGATCACTTCTTTAAGATTTCTTTGTTGAAGCTTTCTTGTATCAATGCCGAGGTAAAGATCATCTGGGTAGTTGACACCTCTTGCTGTTGTTTCAATGTTAATGCAGGTATCTTTTGTCTGGTATCTTACGTAGATGTGGCCTGGCGGTGTGATGATTTCTAAAGGAAGCCCAAGCCTTTGAGCAAGGGAGAGGTATAAAATAGAAACCCCCAAACACACTCCTTCTCTACTATCCATCACAGAGGGCAAAAACGTATAGAGATCGATATCTTTTGCGTAAAGAGAGTGAGGAGGGAAGTGAAACCGCATTTCATGGAAGATGAAATGGTTAATCTTTTGGATGAGCTCTTGAGGAGCCGCATCTTTAGGAGTTCTTGCTTGAATTTGAAGCGCCATGAGATCAAGAGACGCTTCATACTGCATAATTTGCTCTTGATCTTCATTAAACTGCTCAATGAGAAGACCCCGGCTTAAATCGATATCTTCTGAAGGGAGATTAAAGAGCTCTTCTTTCGTCCATACATAGTGTCCTGGAAGACTCCTATTATAAAAATGAGAAGAGAGAGTATCAATAGCTTGGAGTTGCTGAGAGGTCAGGACAACTTTTTGAGAAGAGGTCCGTTCTGTGATGAGGGTGATGAGAGGCTTAAGATCAACTGAAGGGAGAAAAAGAGGGTTGCTATTTTGAGTTTCTGATCTACAAGAGAGAAGCGCCCAAGCGTGAGAGAGCGCTTTTTTCCCCTCTTCTTCTTCAGGATAAAGATCGTAAAAAGAGAGATGCTCAGAAATAGATAAAGGATCTAGGTTCATGAGCTTATCTTGAAGAGATAAGGGAGCAGAATAGATTAGGCACGGAAAGAGAAAAAAGATCACATACCACATAACGCTATAGTAAAACGGATGAAAAAGGAAAAGCAAGGAAGAAACGTGTTAAGGATGTAAATCAAAAATGGAAGGGGCTTCTTTTGAGGTAAAGGAGGTTTCTAACGGGTTTTCATTGGTATCAATCGCTTTTTTCCAAAGAAGCGCTTTTTGTAAAAACGCCTCTAAGATGTCAGCAAGTAATACTCCTGAAAGAGTCTCTAATTCCACAACGAGAAAAAAGGCAAGTTGGTTATTCCGAGGGGTGTAGCAAAGTACGCCTGTTTCAGAGCGTAATTGATTTTCTCTTAAAGCCCATTTTAAAAGCTGATCTCTTCCCACTCCAGGAGTAAGCTCTCCTAAAAAGGTAGAAATACACACCTTGTTATTTTCTTCTTTTAGCTGAAGATGGAGTGTATGATTAATCTCAAGACCGTAGAGTTGCTTAGGATCTGGTATGATGGGATAATCAATGAGTAAAGAGAGATCTGTGATTATTTTAGAAAAAAGATCCATTTAAACCTTGTGTTTGCTGATGAAAACGCCCTCTTTTTCAAGCCGCTTTTCAATCGATTCAATTGTGCTCATATAACAACTGAGTAAATCGTGATACTGTTTATCGCTTTGAAATAACCGGGAAGAGACTTGCCGCATAGCGGTTAAAAACTCGTGATAAATCACAATTTGGACAGCAGGGAGATCTTGAATAGAGAGCTCTTTAGATAAAAGAAGCGCTCTTTCAACCGTTGGATACTTTTCTAAAATGAGGGTGACAAAGGCTCTTGCTAAAAGATCAAAGGAGATATTAAGAGGTTTTGAGCATCTAGTATTTACCATCTTAGCAATCATGGGCATTTGCTTAGAAAAGTATCTATAGACTCCTAAAACAGCTTGCATATCCCGTGTTTCACTCATCATCTTAAAAAGCTCTCCAGGAGCAATCGAGGGCCCTTTGGCTTTTACATCAGATCCTAAAGAATGCAAAATAAAATGAATCACCACTTGCATCTTATCTAAGGAGAAGTTCAAAGAGAGCTCTTGAAAAAGCGTAACCGCGTTAAAAGGAGTGTGAGTGATCACTCTGTAAAGATCTCTAAGAGCAGTAGGGGATCCAAGTCCTTTAGCAGCGTAGTTTCTAGCTTGCATCCCAATATTTCGCCCAGCAGTAACTTCTCTTGCAAAGTCTTTATGCAAAAGATTTCTCGCCTCTATTAAGTTCTCTTTTAACACATCATCTGATGCATCAATGAGAAATTCAAGCGCCTCATCGACAAGGGCAATATCTAGATACACATTTTTAAGCTTTTCTAAAATCTCTAGGGGAGAGTCTTTAGCTGTAATGAGAGATCGGAGTGAAAGAAGCGTCTTAGCTTTAAGCTCAGGATTTTTTCTCTCATAGTTTTTAGCAATAGACTCTAACTTCCCAATACGGTGAGAAGAGTCTTCTTCAGCCCCTCTTTTCCCTTTAGATTCTTCAGCCTTAGATTTATCCTTCACCCGCTTTTCAAGCGTTTGAGACCGTTTAGCTAAAGCTAAAGGGTTCCAAGCGTTTAAATCCCCCCACTCTTGAAACTCTTCATTAACAGACTCTTGAGCTACTGCATACTGCAACAGCTTTTGAGCTGATTGCCGCATGGCTTGCTTGATGAGTGAAGGGGAGCTAACGCCTGGGACTGAAGGAGAAGAATGAAATAATTCCATAACTTATTTATACCATATAATATAAATAAATGTATATATAGATTGTGCAGTATTTTATTTAATTTTGAAAAGAGACTGTATAAGGAGTAGAACTTCTCCAGTTATTTTTCTAAGGAACAATCTGTCTAAAAGCCAGTCATCTTTTTCAATCATTACAAAGAGGATATTTTTACAATCAGCAGCTATTTTAAAGATAAAATTGTATTTATGGCTTAAGCTCTAGCACTTTAAACACAAAAAGGCGTATCCATTCAGGTGCAAATTTCATGTTTTTTCTTATTTCACTTTCACTAGAGTTTTTAAGAAGTGTTGCAACTTTAGCCCGAGACACCTCATCAATGTGATATTGTCCTAAATTTTTCAACGCTTGAATCAGAAGACCCTCTACCGTTCCAGCAGGTAGCATCATTTTTTTTGAGGTCTTTTTAAAAATGATTTCTTGGTTCCCAATTTTAACTCTCCTAGAGGGCCATTCAGTTAAAAAGATCACTTTTCCAGGCACTTGATTAGAAAGACCCAGTAAATTCGCAGCATGAGCGCCGCACGGTTGAATTTGAACTCCATTTTTTTCTGCAATGACCCCTGCAACTGCATTTAAATCAGGAGGGATGGTTCCCAATAGGGGATGCTCTATAGGGTAATCATAAACCCCTTGAGTTAATCTGCGTATAAAGCATTGTTTTTGAAGTTGTGAAAGTGCCTTTCGAATGGACACATCACTTCCTAGATCAGAAAAGTGTAGAACTATAAAACACCATCCAGGACCATGCTTAATGATTCTATTTTTGATAAGGAGTTTACAGCTTTGACGCATTTTAAGAGTTCTTTTTTTCACAAAAATAGCATCTTTTTGTGAAATTGAGCAAGCTCCTTCACCAAGGGAAGTGATCTTCAATACAAACCGCGCTTTTGGACCCCCTATACACACAGTTTGATTTATCTTAAGGGTAAAATAGTGTTTTAGAAGGTGTGAAAGACTCTTTCAAATGGACATATCACTTTCTTAGATCAGACAAGTGAATCGCTTTAAAATACTCAGCCAGGGGCCATACTTGATGATTCTGTTTTTACCTCAAGTTCAGAGCTTGGATGCATCTTAAAAGACGCTATTTTTCACAAAAAAATGCTATTTTTATGAAATTGAGAGGTGAAATGCCCCAAAATTTGGGGGGATAAGAGCTAGAGTCTTTGATTGTTTTTGAAAAAATGATCTTGAGTAAAACTTTTGGAATATCATGATCAAGAGGGTAAATGAAGACTTTTTTCTCTACAAGAAATGGTATTAGAACTTAAAAAGAATCCTTCATCTACAAAATAAAAAAAGAGTCTTGGGTATAAGGCTCTTTTTTTTTAAATATTCTCTTCAAAAAAACTGTTCGTAAAGAAAGTGCTTTTTGATGCAGGACTCTCATTTTTGCAAAAAGATTTGCTACGAGTTTAAAAATCCCTTAAAACGGTTTTGTTAAAAGGGATTTAAAGCTTTATAGGTCCTACAGTTGAACCCGTCCAAGAGGTTGAATCCGGATTTCAGGGATCACTTCTTGATAAGAGATCACAGGAAGATCGGCATATTCACTTTCAATCAGCTTACGTACAAACCGTCTCACATCAATTGCAGTAAGAAGAACAGGGGGCTGCCCTCCTGCTGGAGTCATCACAATCGTTGAGCGCATCGCTTGCATGATCATTTGAACAGAATCTGGATCAAGGGCTAAATAAGAGCCTGCTGATGTTTGTTTAATGGCTCCTCTTACAAGATCCTCAATCTCAGGATCAAGAAGGTAAACAGCAAGAACCGATTGCCCTTGAGAGTATTTGTAGCTGATGTACCGTTTCAGAGATGATCTCACATACTCTGTGAGGAGTACCGTGTCTTTTTCAGATTGAGCCCATTCACTTAAAGCTTCTAATATCGTTCTTAAGTCTTTAATAGACACTTGTTCTTGCACAAGCCGTCTAAAGATCTCTGTTAACCGTTGAAGAGGGACAAGCCGTGTCACTTCTTTCACAAGATCCGGATACGATTTTTCAATAAATTCTAAAATCGCTCTAATCTCTTGAATGCCCATAAAGTCACTTGCATGTGTTTTATAGAAATATGAGAGATGAAGAATCATCACTTCATGCGGCTTCCAAAACTTAATGCCAGCTTTTTGTAAGATTTCTTGATATCTAGAGTGGATCCAAATGGAGGGCTGCCCAAATACCGTTTTGGATTGGGTCATGGGAATATTATATCTTCTTAACATTTCAGGGGTCTCATTGACAAGAAGAGAGTCATCAGGGATTTTTCCTCTTACAATTGGCACTTCATTAAGCTGAATGGCGTATTCATCAGAATCTAAATCAGGAGCATCTGTTCGTACGTGAACTCCTGGGAACCTCACTCCTAGATCTTGATAAAGAGCGTGCCGCATTTTAGGAATCATCTCTTCAATGAAAGAAGGACCGCCGCGGTTTTTCTTAATGAAGTGAGAAAGCCCTTTACCCACTTCTAAAATCACAGGAAGCGTGAGCGCATATTCATCAGAGGGGCCTCTAACCATCGAGTGCCCTTCCATGTTCCCAACATTTGAGCCGCCTCTAGGAGATGCAGCATTTAAAGGCCCTTTTTTATTAAGCCTTGCAAATGAAAGAGAACCTAAAATGAGAGCAATAATGATAAAGGTCCATCTAGGAAAGCCGGGGATGAAAGACATCCCTAAAAGAACAGCTGCTGCTAACATGATCGCTTTTGGCTGACCTAAAAGCTGCTCAGAAATCTCTTTTCCAAGGGGCATCTCTTTTTTATCACTAGAAACCCGGGTGGTGACAATACCTGCTGTCATCGAGATTAAAAGAGAGGGGACTTGAGACACAAGGCCAGATCCAATGGAGAGAAGGGTGTAGGTTTGCATCGCATCAAACATACTCATTTGGTGAATGGTGACTCCGATGATGAGTCCTCCAATGATGTTAATGACGGCAATCACAATCCCTGCAATCACGTCTCCTTTCACAAACTTCATCGCCCCGTCCATGGCTCCGTAAAGCTGACTCTCTTTGGTAAGAGCGTATCTTAGCTCTCTTGCTTGATTAGAGTCGATAATACCGCTTCGCATATCTGCGTCAATACTCATCTGCTTACCTGGCATCGCATCCAAAGTAAATCTAGCAGCGACTTCTGCAACCCGCTCAGAACCTTTAGTCACAACGATAAACTGCACAATGGTAATGATCAAAAACACTACACATCCGACAACGAAATTCCCGCCCACAACAAAGTTTCCAAACGCTTCAATGATGTGTCCTGCATACGCTTTAAGAAGAATTTGCTTAGTCGCAGAAATCTCAATCCCTAACCGAAAGAGGGTTGTAATCAAAAGAAGAGAGGGGAATATCGAGAGGTTAACAGCTGTTGAGATGTAAAGAGCCACCATCATCAAGGCGATTGATATCGAAATATTAACAGCAATGAGATTATCTAAAAAAGTAGGAGTCACAGGGATCACGATCATTGCAATGATGGTGATCACAAATAAAGCGAGCACAACATCTGTTGAATGCGCAATGATTCTCAGCATTCTTTCCCCACTCAGAGAGCGAAGTATCGATTGTAAAAACGGTTTCATTGGAATAGATCTCCAGTTTCTTCTTTTTCTTCAAGGCGTTTAATCCACTGCAAAATATCTGCAATGTCTTCGTAGGTCGATTCAGGGACAAAGTTTCCGATTTTTCCTTCTTTAAAAAGGCGCTGAGCTAAGGGGACATTTCGCATGATAGGAACATGTGCCTCTTGAGCAAACCGAATAATTTGATCAGCCATTATACCTTGTCCCATTGTAATAATGCGAGGGGCAGGTTCTTTTTCCTCTAAATAATCAATAGCAACAGCAATATGGATGGGGTTGGTGATAATCGCCTTTGACCTTTTTGCAGAGCTTGGGCCGTCTTGATAAGCGATTTCTTGAGCCACTTGCCGCCGTTTCCCTTTAATGTGCGGATCTCCTTCCGTATCTTTGTACTCTTGCTTCACCTCAAATTTTTCCATCTTCATCTCTTTGGCAAAGTTATACCGCTGAAACGCTAAATCAAAAATGGCTATAATGATGAAAAAGATTCCGATACGAATAATCACTTTAAATAAAATTTCGTAAAACACTTGAGCCGCACCCAAGAGCGGCATCGCAGCTGTGGCAACAAGCTCTGGTAAGCTTTTATTGATCACAGAATAGATGATAAAGAGGGCAATGGTGATTTTAAGAAGGGATTTAAGCAGTTCGATGAGTGTTTTCAATTTAAACATGTTCTTTAAATTGGTCACAGGATTGAGCCTTTTTACATCAAACTTTAACACTTGAGTGGAAAAAACAGGCCCTACCACAAGAAAAGAGACGAGAACACCCACACACGCTGTTAGAGCAGATATGGGGATGGAAGATTGCAAAATGACAAGAAGTGACTCTCCTAACATCCCAGAAATTTTAGAAGAAAAATCGGTATTAGACCGGATGGAATTAAACACAGCAACTGTGAATCCTCCAAGCTGATTGAAGAGATATTTGGTAAGACACAGCGTTGTGGTAATTGAGGTGATAAACGTAAAGGCTGAAGGAAAATCTTGAGATCTTGCAACTTGCCCTTTTTTACGTGCATCGCGGAGTTTTTTCGGGGTCGCCTTTTCGGATTTTTCTGCCATATGCCTTATTCATTCTCGGAGGAAAAATAGTCTCAATTAAGTCATGAGCAATTCTTTCCTCTCATTTTTATCCCATCTTTACGAAAACGAGTCAATCTTTAATTGCGTTTACCCCCATTTTCCTCTTCTTTTTATCCAAATAGGGGGAAAAGAGATCTCTTTCTTTCTCCTTTAAGCTCTTACCTAAAAGGTAAAATCCCTATACCTATTTAATGGGTTATTAAAATTAATTAAATACTTTAATATATTATTATTTTAACATTAAGTTAATAGAGTTAATTGTAATTAGTTATAAAAAAGCAGGGTTAATATGAGTATAAATAATCAATTTAATCAAGATCCATCTATCAAAGGACTAACCCCGCAACTAGAGCCTTTGAAAGGCCCTTCTTTAAGCTTGGTTTCTTTAGTCTTGACAGCCCTTACGGAGGCTCCTCTCCTTTTACAACAGACTCCTTTAGTCAAAGACCGTACATATGAACTTCTGCTTAAGAAAGAAGAGCTAACAAATCAAATCCCCCATCGCTCCTTACCTTTAGAAAAAAGTGCTACGGCTCAAAACAATCCCTCTAATGATAACACGAAATTGCTTGAAGCGTTTCGTTTAGAAAGAAAGGAGTTGATGAAGCCTCTTCCTAGAAAAATAGATGAAGGTCTTCCGGAAATGATCAAAGACCTCAAGCACGAATTACGCTCCAGTCAACGTAAAGAATTTGTTGTACATTTAGAGTATTATAAAAATCTCCTTAATGGTTTAGAGTATTACTACGAGCGTGCTAAAAATTATACTCCTTCTTCGTACACTGAAAAATATTTATTTGGTAGTGAAAAAGAACGGTGTAAGGAGCTATTACTAGAAGAGATCCGTTTAAACCCCTCTGATGAAGAGCCGTATAGACTCTTAGGGAAATTATTACACCCTTGGGAAACCATCCCTGTTGGGGATCAAGGAACCTTTGGAAAAAAAGAGCTCTTACAAAAGTCCATTGAAAAACTTCCCCATCAAGCCAAAGCTTATCAACTGCTTGCTAAAGAGGTTTTAACAGGAGAAAAAATACGGCTTCCTAATGGAGAGCATTTGACAAAGATAGAGCTTCTTGTCAAAGCGCATCAGCATGAACCTACAAATGCTCATGTACTGTGTGATCTAGCGCTGCTTCTAGAACCTGGGGAATCTGTCTTTTTATCAAATAACAAGCAGTATACCTCTATCTTACTTTTGAAGGAGGCCATGCAAATAGAGCCAAGAGAGAGTAGAAGTTACCGCATCTTAGGAGAAAAACTTTTTCCTTGGGCAATTCTTCAATTAGATGATGGCACTTTAATCGACAAATATAAAGTGCTTTTATGCTTTTTAGATTTAGAGCCTTTTGTAGCACTTGGTTTCCTTAAACATGGAAACATACCCACGAGAGATAATGTATTAACGCTTTTCAATTTATAGATCTCTTTGTTAAAAATAGGTGGATAAAGGATCGATATCGATTAAAAGACGGATAGAAGAAGAGGTTGCAATACGGCTTAAAAGATCAGAAAGAAGCGGTATTTTTTCTGCTTTAATTAAGCATTGAAACCGAAACTGGTTTTTAATTTTTGCATAGCCGCAGGGGGTGATAGGTAAAAATTCAAAAGAGGAGGGAAGCTTTTGAGAGAGCTGATCTCTCACATGCTTTGCATACTTCTCTGTGAGCTTTTCATCTTCTCCTGTAAAAACAAGCTTAATGAGGTGGCAAAAAGGAGGGTATTTAAAGGTTTTTCGGATCTTGATCTCCTCTTGATAAAACGCCTCATAATCTTGTTTAACAGCATGCTCAAAGAGGGGATGAGAAGGAAGGTTTGTTTGTAAAATCACCTCACCTTTAAGCTGCCCTCTTCCTGATCTTCCAGATACTTGGGTGACAAGTTGAAAGACGGTCTCAGAGGCCCTAAAGTCAGGGATATGTAAAGAGGCATCAGCATTTAAAATCCCCACTAATGTGACAGAGGGAAAATGGAGCCCTTTAGCAACCATTTGCGTTCCAATTAAAATGTCTGCTTTTCCTGCACGGAACTGCTTAAATAGTTTATCATGACTTCCCTTATGCCGTGTTGTATCAGCATCCAGCCGTAATGTTCTTGCTTGAGGAAAAAGGAGTTTGAGAGTGCTTTCAATTTTTTCTGTTCCGCTTCCTTTAAATTGAAAAGAGTCTTGCGCCTTACATGTAGGACAAGAGCGCATTTGCTGCACTGTGTAGTTACAGAGATGACAAGCAAGAGAAGAGGACTCTTTATGCAGCGTTAAGCTCATTGAACAAGAGGGGCACTGAACACTATTTCCACAAGAGAGGCATGTTAAAAGGGTGTGAAACCCTCTTCTATTGAGAAATAACACCGTCTGTTCTCCAAGATCTAGCCTCTCTTTGATACTGCTTAAGAGCTTTTGAGAAAAGAGCGTAAAGCCAGAAGCTTTTTGATATTCTTGTTTCATATCCACAACATGAATAAGCGGTAAAGAGGCGGTATCAGCTCTTTGTGTTAAGCAGTTTAAATGGTACTTTCCTAAGGCTGCATTACTGTAGCTCTCAAGACTTGGAGTGGCGCTTCCTAAAATCACCGTAGCTCCTCTCATCTTACCCCGCATGACAGCCACATCTCTTCCTTGATAACACGGCATTTCATCACTTTGTTTATACGCCCCGTCATGCTCTTCATCGACAATAATGAGACCTAAATTGGGAACAGGGCTAAAAAGAGCAGACCTTGGCCCTATTACTAAAGGAGCTTTACCTAAATAGATATTTTGCCAGCTGTCACGCCGCTCTCCATCACTTAATCTGTGATGTAAAATGGCGACCTTTTCTTGAAACCTCCCTCTTAATCTTTCAAGAGTTTGAGAGGTGAGGGCAATTTCAGGAACAAGAAATAAAACAGAAAGACCCAGGCTTAAGGCGTATTCAATGGCTTGAAGATACACCTCTGTCTTCCCGCTCCCTGTCACTCCAAAGAGTAAATGCGTATGAAACTTCCTAGATAAAAGAGATGCTTGAATCGAGGTTAGAGCAGCTTGCTGCTCATCATTTAGGCTTTTAGGCTTTGTCGGGAAAAAATCCCACGTGCTCATTAAAGAGCGGTCAATGACAAGGGGATTTAAAGAAACAATTTTTTCTTTCTCAAGTGAGGTAAGCGTAGATCTTGAAGATCCTGATTTTTCTAACAATTCAGAGAGAAATAGCCCTTGGGCATTTTTAAGTAAAATTTCTATGATACGCCTTTTTGCCCCTTGTAACTTCACACAATAAGATAGGAGTTCTTGAGGAGAAAGAAGCGGTTTTACAAATAACTGACTCTTTTCTTGCATCTCCTTACGGATAGAAGGAGGAAGAAGAAGCTTGATTACTTTAGAAAAAGGGGCGCTGTAGTACCTAGAAATCCATATCCCTAATTGTAAAAGATCAAGAGGCACTCTTGTTTGATGTTGACTTAACGCGTGGATAAAGCTGAGTTTAAGAAAAGAAGAGTCCTTTTTTAACTCTAAAACAGTTCCAGTAGAGAGTTTATTTCTTAAAGGAACAATCACTCTTGATCCTGCATGCACCTCACCATACAGCTCTTCTGGAATTTGATAGTCTAAGGGTTTGGGGACCGCAAGATCGAGGACGATAGATACGTATTTAAACTCTTCCATAATAATTGTTTTTGCTGAGGATGGTGAAGGTAGGCTTGGATAGGCTCTAAGAGAAAAAGAGGTTTTTTATTTAAAAAATGTTCAAGAGTTGCGCTATTTTGCCGGTAGTATTGAGCAAGCATCGTTGTTTTCCATAACTGCAAGGGAGGGCAAATGACAAACTCTAAAGCGTGATTACTGAGTAAAAGATCAAATCCCCCCTCTTTTTCAAGCTCTTTTACACTTAAAAGAGATGCTGGGGTGATGAGGTGAGAAATCGCTCTACAAAGATTTTTTAAAAAAGAGAGCTCTTCTTGATGCTCTTCAAAAAAGAGAATTACAACACTGCTTTGAAGATAAACAGCATCCCATAGATTCTCCATTTTTTTGGCCAAATGATCACTTAAAGCCTCTGGATTCAAGATGAGATCTGGAAACACTTTCTCTAACAGTTTTTTTAGATCATGATCATGAGTAAGAGAGGGCTTTGAAGAAAGAGCGTCTTTTGGGCTCTCTCCCTTTTTCTCTTCTTTCTTGTCCTTTTCCTTGTCCTTTTCTTCTAGAGGGGGGAAGAGTTTAGCTTCTTTTGAAGGCTCTTTTGCAACATCCTGGCTTTTAACTTGGGAGGGAAGAGGGGGTAAAAGGGGAGGAGGAAGAGGCTTGATGACTGTTTTTAAAAGAGGAGCGTTTTTAAAATAGTTCACTTCCTCTTCTTTAGCAAGAAGAGCCTGGGTATGAGGCATCATCTCTTGTAAGAGAAGTAAAGCTTGCTGAAGAAGGGGCTGTGTTAAAGAGGGGCGTTTTTTCAAGCGGTTTCTAATCTTACAAGGTATTTAAGGTGTATTGATACCCTTATTTTACTTAAGAGTCAGTTTAAGAGCGAAGGTAAAAAGAAGCGCTTAAGACTTTTATTCATTTATATCAAATAACATCTTAGCGTAGTGGTGAGGATCAAACGGGGTAAAATCTCCCTCTTTTTCTCCAAGGCCTATCCACTGAATGGGAATGCCAAGTTCTTGATAAATAGGGAGCGCAATGCCCCCTTTTGCACTTCCATCTAGTTTAGAGAGAATAATACCTGTTAACGGGGTAAATTGATGAAAGACTCTTGCTTGCTCAACCCCATTTTGCCCAGTTGTAGCGTCTAAAACAAGGAGCACTTCATGAGGCGCATCCTCTACTACTTTTAAGCATGTTTTTTGTATTTTTTCTAGCTCATGCATGAGATCAGCTTTATTTTGGAGCCTTCCTGCCGTATCGATGATGACGGTGTCTATTTTTTTAGAGGTAGCGGATTTAAGCGCGTCAAACACCACACCGGAAGGGTCACTGCCTAATTTGGCCTTAACGATATCCACTCCAATTTTTTCTGACCATAATGTTAACTGATGAACAGCTCCTGCTCTAAAGGTGTCTGCAGCTGCTAGGAGTACGGTTTTTCCCTCTTTTTTTAAAGAGTTCGCCAGTTTTGCAATGGAGGTGGTTTTTCCACTTCCATTAACTCCTACCACTAAAATCACATGAGGAGATCCTTGATAAGAGCTTGGGGAAGATTTAAGTTGAAGAAGAGACTCTGTATAAAGACGGAGGTGATGCAGTATCTCTTCTCCCTGAGCACCTGGATGCTTTTTCACAAACCGCTTAACCTCTTGGATATACGCCTCTGTCATCTGAGATCCCATGTCAGCTTCATAGAGAATCTGCTCAAGTTTTTCATACTGCTCTTCTGAAAGAGGGTCTTTAAAAAGGGCTTTAAGTCTTGATCCTAAATAAAAAGTTGTTTTACTGACCTTTGATGTCAGTTTCTTAAAAAATTCAAACATAGTACTTACCCATTAAAAAAACAGTTTTTTTATTTAAGATTTTAAAAAGAAGGAGCCTCTATGAAAGAGAGGTCATCTTTACAAAATACGATCAGATTAACCAAGGGAGGGATTGTTTGTAAATAACAATAGATGTAAACACTTGATTTGAATTTTAAAATTCCTCATAAGGAAAAAAAGTTTGAATGAGAGGGGGGGGGGTATGCATCTTCATGAATATCAAGCCAAAGAAATGTTACAAAAAGCTGGCATCCTTGTGCCTCCTTTTAAAGTGATTAATCATGTATCTGAGGTAGATCAAAGTTTAGATGAGCTCATGAGTGACGCTGCCTTTGTTAAGGTGCAAGTACATGCTGGAGGGAGGGGTAAGGCTGGCGGTGTAAAACTGGGTAAGAACCAAGAAGAGGTAAAAGCTGTTGTAAGTGAGCTTCTTGGCATGAGTTTCTGTAATGCCCAAACAGGAGGAAGGGAGATCCCTGTTCAAAAGGTTATTATCACGCCTCCTATCACGGTCATGAAAGAGTTTTATATCAGTCTTCTGATCGATAGAGCAGAAAAAGAGCTTATTCTGATCGCTTCTTCTCAGGGAGGAGTAGATATTGAAGAGGTGGCTAAAAATGATCCGCAAAAGATTTTAAGACTAAAGCTTTACCAAGGGAAATTAAGGCCGTATCACTTACTTAGACTCTCTAAAATGCTAGGGTGGGAAAAAGAGGTGTTAACACAAGGAAAAGATCTAATTGAAAAAATGATCACGCTTTTTATGCAAAATGATGCTCTTATCATAGAAATTAATCCCCTTGTGCTAGATGCACAAGGAATGCTAAATGCGTTAGATGCAAAAATCACTCTCGATGATACCGCCTTATTTAGACAGCCTCTTCTTGCTACCTATTTTGATCCTACTCAAGATGCTATCAAAGAGACATTAGCAAGAGAGCATGACCTTTCTTACGTTGAGCTTAAAGGTAGTATTGGGTGCATGGTTAACGGGGCAGGACTTGCTATGGCCACAATGGATATGATTGCCCATGTTGGAGGGTCTGCTGCTAATTTTCTTGATGTGGGAGGGAGCGCAACAATAGATAAGATCCGGGCAGGGCTTGATATTATTTTATCTGATAGCCAGGTAAGAGTTGTTTTAATCAATATTTTTGGAGGTATTATGAACTGTGAAACGTTTGCAGAGGGTGTCATCTCTTCTTTAAAAGAAAAAAAGCATTTAGTGCCTCTTGTTGTGAGAATGGAGGGGACAGAGAGCGAAAAAGGGAGAGCGCTTCTAGAAGCATCTAAACTTCCCATTCATCTTGCAGACTCATTACTTGAGTGCGCAAAACTCTCTCTTAGGGAGGCTGGGTATGGGAATACTTGTTCATAAAAAGAGTAAAATCATCACACAAGGAATATCGGGTAAATCAGGAAGGTTTCATACAGAGCAGTGTTTAAAATACGGCTCTTCTATCGTAGGGGGTGTGACCCCTTTTAAAGGGGGGAGCACCATCTTTGACTTACCCGTCTTTGATACGGTTTACGAGGCTAAAGAAATCCTTAATCCTGATGTAAGTCTGATCTTTGTTCCTCCGCAGTTTGCTGCAAACGCGATATTAGAGGCAGAAGAGGCTAAAATCCCTTTAATTGTGTGTATCACAGAAGGTATTCCGGTAAAAGATATGCTAGAGGTGAGTGATGTGATGAGAAGCTCTTATCACAGTAGACTCCTTGGTCCAAATTGCCCTGGCATCATCACCCCAGGAGAGTGTAAAGTGGGGATTATGCCAGGCTATATTCACCAAAAGGGGAAAATAGGGATTGTCTCAAGATCGGGCACTTTAACCTATGAGGCAGCAAGACAAACATCTCTTTTAAACTTAGGACAATCGACTTGTGTAGGGATTGGAGGGGACGCTCTTTCTGGGACATCGTTTATCGATATTTTGAAACTGTTTGAAGAAGACCCTCAAACAGAGGGCATTTTACTCATTGGAGAAATTGGAGGAGGCGCTGAAGAAGAGGCGGCAGAGTGGATTAAAACCTATTGTAGCAAGCCTGTTGCTGCCTTTATCGCAGGGATATCAGCCCCTTCAGGAAGACGGATGGGGCATGCAGGAGCGATTATATCCCAAGGAAAAGGGCTAGCAAGAGATAAGATCTATGCGTTAGAGTCAGCTGGCGCCTTTGTGGCTAAAACACCTGATCAAATGGGATTTCAGATGAAAAGAGCTCTTGAGCAGCATCAAAACAGGGTATGAGGATCTTTGTGTGGATGCAAAACAAAAAGCTTGGAAAATCTTTCCAAGCTTTTTTTGCTTCTCAGTATCAAGTGCATTTTAAGCTGTGACTTTTTGCTTGGTTAAATACCCTTGATGCAGTTCTGTATAATACACAATAAAGAGACCTAAAGAGACTGTAACAGTTGAGATAAAGATGAGCCAAGAGGGGACTTCTCCTAAGAAAATCCATCCATGTAAAGAAGCAAAAACTGGACTTAAAAGACCCATGAAAGAAAGAAATGTTGCGGTCAGTCTTTTGAGGAGCATTCCGTAGATATTGTAGCAGATGATATTAGAAATCAAAGCCATGAGCGTTGTCCATCCCAAAAACGGAAGCATAGATCCTGCCATTAAGGGAGTGGGATTCCAAGATTCAACATAAAAAGAGTGGATGAGCGCAATCATGCTCCCAACTAACATGCTGCCGCCATTTGCGACAAGGGGGGACATGTTGTGATCTCTTACCATGAGTCTAAGCAGCACCCATCCGTAGACAGAGGCTAAAGAGGCTCCAATCATGGCTAAAGAAGGCCAGGAGAGGAAATGAAAAGCAGATAATAGCCCCTCTGAACCGGTTTGTAACAGGAGAATGGGAATCATCCCCATAACCCCAAGAGTAAGTCCGATCCATTTTCTTAAATTCATTTTTTCTCCAAAATGAAGGTAAGAGAAAAAGGCTGTAAAAAAAGGAGAGAGGCTATAAATGAAGCAAGCTTTTGCAGCGGTTAGATATTGAAGAGCCCAAAACTCTAAGACATTGGTGAGATAAATGCTAAAAAACCCCAGAAGCGTAATAGAGAGGAGCTGCACTTTAGAGAGTTTTAAAAGAGATTTCTTGGTTAATACAAGATAGGTGAGAAGAATCACGCTCCCAATCCCCATCCTTACAGCGGTTAAAAAGATCGGAGGGCTATATTGAAGAGCCACTTTTGCAAGAGAAAACATGCTAGACCAAAGGGCATACATCATCGTGACAGTCATTATGAGCATAAAAAAAACCTCTAATTGTCTTAAATTGTAGCATAAGAGCAATTAGAGGAGTAATAAACCGTCAAAATTTTTAGTTTCTATTCCACCCGAATGGCGTAAAAGCGGGAGAGTTTTCCATGTTTAGCAAGGAGCACAATCCGTTTATTTGCACTATTTTCAGCCATCAGTTGTTCATAATCAGATGTATTACTGATTTTTTTATGATTGATCGCTTGAATCACATATCCAGGTCTTAAGCCAGCAAGAGCAGCAGGTGATCCAGGTCTTACCTTGGTGATGACAACGCCCTCTTCTCCTACGGAGTAGCCGAGTTGCCGGGCAATATCTGTGCTTAAATTTTCTACTTCAAGGCCAAGTTTTTTTGATACAACAGCTGGCGCTGCGCTATCTTCTGATAAAGAGCCCAGGGTGATGGTGAGAGACAGGGTCTTTCCTTTACGAAATATTTTTAGCCTTACCTCACTTCCAGGATCCATCATAGAGATTTGATTCCGAAATGTTTCTAAAGACTTAATGGGCTTTTGATTTAGCTCTAAGATAATATCCCCTTGTAAAATGCCCCCTTTTTCTGCAGGAGAATTTTTTTCTACAGAGGCAATGAGAACTCCTTCAGCTTTTGGAAGGTTAAATCCAGCTGCAATTTCTTTATCCACAGATTGAGGAGTGACCCCTAAAAAGCCTCTTGTAACACTTCCTTTTTGCATCAATTGATTCATCACATGGCTTGCCATGTTACTAGGGATTGCAAATCCAATACCCATGTATCCGCCGCTACGAGATGCGATTGCGGTATTAATCCCAATCACTTTCCCCTCTAAATTAATGAGAGGTCCGCCTGAATTTCCAGGGTTTATTGCGGCATCGGTTTGGATAAAATCTTCTTGATCTGTGATTCTTAACCCCTGTCTTCCTGTTGCACTCACAACACCTACTGTCACTGTGGCATGGAGCTGAAAAGGGTTTCCAATTGCAATCACCCACTCTCCTACTTCTAAAGTCTCTGAATCACCTAGAGTCAGAAACGGGTAGTTTTGGTTATCAATCTTCTCAATTTTAATGATGGCAAGATCAGTTCTTGGATCTGTTCCAATCATTTTAGCTTCTCTAATTTGACCATCATTAAGTGTCACTTCAATTTTATCAGCGCCTTTAACGACGTGATTATTCGTCATGATGTAGCCGTCATCTGAGACTAAAAAGCCAGACCCTTGTCCTACCTGAGGTTGCGGTTGTCTAGATCCTGGAGGAATCCCGAAAAAGCGGTCTAAAAAGTCCTCTCCATGCTCCCAATAAGGGTTAGCATATCTTGCGCCTTCATCTTCTGAGGCGTTTACTTCAACGCGTAAAAAGACCGTAGCTGGTGTAGCTGTTTTAGCTACATCTGTAAACACTTTTGAATAGCTTTTCGCATTCAATTCACAAGGGGGGGTGGAACAATCTGTTGACGCGATAGCTGGGGTCAAAAGAAGAAGAAAAGATGCGGTAAATAGAGAAAAACGGGACATATAACCTCCTTAGAAGAATAAATATTGTATACCTCAAGAGAGGCTTTTTTATCCAAAGCTTTACGTAGAAAAGGCATTTTTACTCTTTTAAAGAAGATAGGGGGATGAATAGTTTAGGGGAAACTTTAAGCCAAGAACGTATCTTTTTTTCCTTAAGAATCTAGGAGGTCTTTATGAGATAAGTTTTGAGGAGGAGAGGATTTTTTACATAAAAAAGAGACAAAGATAATCAAGATCAAGCTGAAGAAAAAAGCCGGCAGAAGCGGGGCAATGGTATAAGAGGTGATATGAGGATTAAGAAAAGGCCAAATTCCGGAAAATAGCCCTCCTCCAAGAATGCCTGCCCACGCTCCATATTTATGCAATTGTTTGGCATAAAGAGAAAGAAGGAGAAGGGGGCCAAAGGAGGCCCCGATTCCTGACCAGGCATAATTCACAAGGATATAGATGGAGCTAAACTTGTGATAGGCAATGAAATAAGCTATGCTGCAGGATAAGATGACTCCCATTCTTGAAACCCTTAAGAGTTTTTGAGAGGAGGCTAAGGGGTTGATGAACCGTTTATAAAAATCTTCAGAGAGTGTTGAAGAGAGCACTAAAATTTGAGAGCTCATTGCATTCATGGTAGCTCCTAGGACAGCACATAAAATGAGCCCTACAAAAAAAGAGGGAAAAGAGCCCTTCACAATTTGGATAAAAAGTGTTTCAGGATTTGCAAGAGACCCTTGAAAAAAAGAAATGCCTAAAAGACCTATGAGAGTGGCTCCTCCTAAAGAAAGTGTCATCCATCCCATCCCAATCCATTTAGCTTGAGAGATCTTTTTCACCTCTTTAATCCCCATAAACTTGGTAATGATATGCGGCTGTCCAAAGTAACCAAGACCCCAGCCAAGTGAAAGGGAGAGAATTGAGATGAGGGTAGAGGGGGAAAAATCTGGAAAAAGAGAAGGGGATCTGTGATAGAGAGTAAGAGAGGGCATGATTTCTTGAAAACTGATCTTTGTCATTAAGTAACTAGGAATAAACAAAATGACAAGAAGCAAAAATACCCCTTGAAAAAGATCAATCCAAGCTAGTGTAACAAAGCCTCCAGAAAATACATACGGAATCACGATGCTAATACCTAGTAAAATCGCTACGGAATAATGCAGAGGAAATAAAGAGACAAGAAGATCTCCTAGTCCAATTAAAAAAGCAGAGATATAGATGGTATAGAAGACAATTAAAATGAGCGCAGAAAAAAGACGTAAGACTCCAGAAGAGTCTTGGAGCCGGTGTTCAAAAAAAGAAGAGAGCGTTAAGCTCTCAAACTGCTCAGTCTTAACCCGGATGCGAGGAGCAATTAGCTGCCAGTTTAAAAACATACAGAAGATAAGGCCAATTGCTGTCCATAGTGAGAGCATCCCTTGAGAAAAAACAAGCGCGGGGTAGGCAAGAAACAGCCAGCTACTCATATCACTTGCATGAGCAGAAAGAGCGGTGAGTAAAGAGTTTAAAGATCTACTTCCAATAATAAAATCGTTAGAAGAGAGGTGTTTTTGATACGAGGCGTAGCTGATGAGTAAGAGAATAGAGATATAGAGAATAATCGCTAAAAACTCAAAGGTGTACATGGGGCCACTCCAAAAAAATGGACCATAGCAGAAACAAAGAAAAAAAATCTAGGCCCGCGCGGCTTTATCTGATCCGTATACTTTTGCTGCATGAGCTAGGTTAGATCTAACATGCGGGAAATGCTCTTCTAATTCTTTAATGATCTCTTTCACTGTTTTGCGGACAGAGGTTTGGCCAACAGGGCATTGGCAAGAGATTCTGGCAAAGTGGTATTTTTTTGCAAATTCTACGATCTCTTGCTCAGAAATAAAGATTAAGGGGCGGATAATTGTGACACCGTAGTTGTGCATGGGAACTTTAGGAAGATTACCTGCAAATTCTCCTTTATGCAAAAGATTCATGAGAAGCGTCTCGATATTGTCTTCTCGGTGGTGCCCAAACGCAATGACTTTACACCCCAGTTTTTTTGCTGTATCAAAAAGTAAGCTTCTTCTTTCTCTTGAGCAGCCATAACATTCAAGGGTTGCAAGTTTTTGAGCTGATTCACAGATAGTGAGAGGAACATTTAACGCTTCACAAATCGGTTTAATAAAATTTGTTCCTAAAGAAGCTCCGCATGAGTAGTCTCCTGCAACATGAGCAGCAAAGATCTCAAAAGGGGGAAATCCTTTTCCTGATAGGGCTTTTAGAAGATAGAGAAGAGTTAAGCTATCTTTCCCTCCACTTAAAGCAATAAGTATTTTGGTTTCTCCTTCTAAAAGATCAAACTCATACATCGCCTTGCGGCACATGCTTTCAAGTCTTCTTCCCAGCGTTGTCCAAGGGGGAGTTGCAATAGGTAATTGATTCATGAAAAAAATGGGGTATGTGGAGTATAATACCACAGAATGGGATTTGTTGAGGGGTTTTCATGAAAAATATTGAGAGAAATGCTCGCTGCTTTTGCGGATCTGGAAAAAAATTTAAAAAATGTTGCGATAAAAAATCTCCTATAAACCCGATCAAAAATGCTCAGGTGACTTTAGGACATTCTTCTTTAACAACGTTATTTCAACGAGAGGTTAGAAGCTCTTTAACCCCTTCACAAGAAGGGTTTTCAAAAGAATAGAAAAAATACCCCTTGCTTAATTTTTTCTATTTTGATATCGTCTACTTCTTATTTCCTTTTTGCTGGCATAGCTCAATGGTAGAGCACCCGCCTTGTAAGCGGATGGTTGAGGGTTCAAGTCCTTTTGCCAGCATTTTTTTGGGGGTGTCGTATAGTGGCAATTACAAGGGACTGTAAATCCCTCGCCTTCGGGCTTCGTGTGTTCGAGTCACACCGCCCCCAATTTCCTCTAGACAACCTTTTTAATTTAAACAATTTCTTCTTAAATCACGATCTTCTTTCTTAAATCAGTGAGATTCAGGCATAATAAGTCCTTTAAAAAGGTGCCCTATGACAATTTTTCATGGACTCTCTCATTTACCTCCTGCCTGTAGAGATTTTGCCTCCCTTATCATGAAACTTCATCCGTACACAGAGGAAAAGAAACAGTATAAAAAAGATTTTGAAGAATTTTTTGTGAAGATGTTTCATCCAAATAGCCACTTAGAATTAGAAGATATGGCACACCAATGGACAGTGAGTTTATATGCCATTCAGGCAAGCTATACTTCCCTTTCCTCTGTTGAGATTCTTCTTAAGCGGATTTTTGATCATACCATGGAAAAACATCCCCTTCCTTTAATTGAAGCAGCTAGAAAGACATCTTTTTATCAAGGCTCAAGCTATTCTAGATGGCAAAAATTTGCAAAGATTCAAATCCCTCAGCTAGGCGCCTCTATTTTTAAATCGAGTATCACAAAAATCACGCTCACAGCGCTTTATTTCCTAGGGGTGCAAAAAATTGCCTCTCTACTCTTCTCTTCTTTGATTCCTCATCTCTATGATTGGAATCCGCATTTCGTAAAAGGGGTGAGAGTGTTATTAACATCAGGAAAAATTCCTTTATATGGAGCTCTTGCATTAGGAGCCCTTTATGGGATAGAGAAAATTTCTTCTGTTGTTTTTCTTTCCAATAAGCCCTATTTGAAGGCAGCTTTTCAAGGGATTGAAAGAGGGAGTAAGTTCTTATCTGCAAAAGTTCCGCTTCCTCTTTCATGGGTGTGGATCCAAAGCCAAAAATGGGGTCATTACTTAGATCATACATTCCAGGCACGTCAAAAGATGTACATCATGACCGAAAAAACGAAAGCTCGGAATGTATGGGATAAAATCATTAGAAAGTATGCAAATGTTTCTTTTGCGGATCATTAAAGGTGCTATTCTCATGATGAAGGAGCCATTTTTTTAAAGAAATGCCTCCTGCATACCCCCCTAGTGACCGATCTTTATAAATGACCCGGTGACAGGGAACAATGATGGCGAGGTGATTTTTGCTGTTAGCTTTTGCAACAGCTCTTGTTCCTTTAGGGTTTTGAATAGATAGAGCAAGCTCTTGGTAAGAAACCGTCTTTCCATAAGGAATTTGTCTTAGAGCTTCCCATACCGTTTTTTGAAAGTAAGTCCCTTCTAAGTGGATTGGGGTTAAGAAGCGAGAAAGTTTTCCCTCAAAATAGAGAAAGAGCTCTTCTTGAATCTGATCTAGAATAGGATTTTCCCCTGGAGTGATAGCAGCTTCTAGGCGGCTTTGTAGTTGAAGGACTTCTTTTTTTAGCTCTTTTCGGTTCATAAAGTCTAAAAAATAGAGTTTATGAGAATCTGCTAGAGCAATCATAGGACCTAAAGGGGTGTCTAGCCATACGGCATTCAGGATGATCTTATGCCGGCTTTTATCTGGCGAGCTACCGATGATTTTCCAAAAAGCGTCTCTAAATCCGCTTCCCGATTCATACCCAGCACTTAGCTGAGTGTCAATGACAGATTCTTGATGATGAAGCGATTTCATTGCATGTCCCATAGTGTTTGCCCTCGCATATTGTATGACGGTCATTCCAAACCGTTTTTTAAATTGCCTTCTTGCTGTAGAAGGGTGAAAAGAGAACTCTTTGAGATCGTGATCACTCCACCTTTTATGAGGCTCTTTGTGAATGGCAGTGATGATGTTTTGGATCAAAGATGAAGAAGCATCAGGATAAGCAAGAGGATGACACCGTTTGCAGGGAGAAAAACCGTCTTGAAGCGCTTCTTGAACAGTAGGATAAAAGAGGCAATGTTTTTTTAGCGGTTTTCGAGAAGGGCATACAGGTCTACACACAATCTTTGTCGTCGTAACTCCGACAAAAAATAGTCCATCATACTCTTTCCTTTTCTCGGTAAAGTATTGGTAATACAGTTCATGACAAGAGGAAATACACACGGTTTTTTTATCCTTAAAGTAAATGTCTCTTTTATTATACCGATCGCAAAAAAAGAAACAGCCGTAAAATGAGCGTGGTTTTTTTAGCCCGTTAAATGGGAGAAGTTTTGAAGAGATTTTTCAGTCTTAAAAGGAGGGGAGGAGTGTCATCTCCGCTTATTTTCTATCGATTTTTTCACCGTCTCATTAAAAGAGAAAAAAAGCTTAACGGCTTCATAGCTAAAATAGATCAGTTTATCTATACTTTGTTATTCTCTTTTAATCATTCAGGAATATGACGATGACATTTTTTCCAATTTCTCATAAGCCGCAGCTAGAAAACTCTTATCAACATTGGAGAAGTTACTACTCTGAACTGAATTCATCTAATATCAAAGCAATTGCTTGGCCTATTTTAAAAACAGCGATTCCTGCAATGGTTGTTTGGATTGGATGCCACCGTCTTCCTCCAAGAGCTGCACATATTGTGATGAGCTCTTCAGGAAAAGTCATCACAATGATCGTGTGCCAGCTGATCAATCCTATCTGTCTGGCGACGTTTCAACTGTTTTTACAAAAGCCTGAAATTGTTCAGCAAATGACGCTTTGCAAACAAACAAAATCTTTAAAAGAGCTCTCTTTTCTTTTGATGTTTCTCTATGTAGCAGCCTATTCATTCTATGAATGTGTTAAACAACCTCACCGAACATCTCCATTAAAAAGTTCTTTAGAAGATTTAAAAATGCCAGATCCTCAGGCAATGTTAGCTTATTTAAAGCAGCATCAGCTCACACTTGGAGACTTCCTATTTCTGAATGAAAACGTACAAGGAATGGACTTTCCTAAACATTATTCCCTAGAGGATAGGATAGCTTCTACATGCTCTCTTGTGAATCATAAAAAACTTCAAAAAATCTTTTCTGAGTCCATATCTCACCAAGATAAGATTTTCAAGGTTGATGCTTTGATGAAAAAAAGGAAGTTTTTTCTGAAAAATGTGAAGTATATTCCTCAAGCTACTTATAGCTATTCATTACGATTAATAGGAGCGCAGTTCTTTAAACTGATCTTACTGACCGCCTCTTTTGTGTATTTAGCAAAATTACAAGGGGTATTTAGCACGGCTCTCTTATTTAGCTTAGGGCTTATCTTAAATGAATCTCATTTGAGATTTCTTTTTAATGAGCGCCCTTTGAAAACATCCCTTAATATAGAAGTTGTGCATCTTTTAAAAGCAGAGTCAATTTTAACATCTTTGTACCCAAGTTTACTCCTCAGAAAAGAAGAGACAGATTTTTATGTGACCCCTTCTATCTTTCAAATGACAGCTCAGTTATGGGCATCCCTGACAAATATGGTGATTGCCTATAAAATGAGTCAGATGCATAACCCGATGTTTTCATTTAATTTTAGAATGTCTTTAGGGCAAACATTTGCCTCTTATCTAGAAGACATCTACTCTAGATATAGTCAAGACTCCTCTCGTATTCCTTTAAGAGATCAAGTGATGGGTTACTTAGAAAAACTCTATAATCAAAGTGTTTTGATTGATCCTGAAGAGCTTAAAGAAGCTGTGCGCAATGCTAAAGATAGACAAAATGCGAGAAGCAGTTCTTCTCCTAAAAGAGATTCTACAAAAGGATCTTCTACTCCCGGATTAAAAGAACTCTATTCTAAAAATAGATTCATCAATCCTTTAGAAAATCCAGACGACGATGATCCTTCATAATGGATCTAAGATTGATGAAAAAACCCAATTGTATGGGGATTTGATCTAGGCTATAAAAAGTCTTCAGCTTATATGCCCTATAGCCTCAAAGTCATAGAGAAATCATTGATTTGATATCGATAGAGCTAGTTGTGGCTGGAGCTCAATACAGCTCACGCGCTTTTTATGGTATATCCCCTAAACGCTGTATTTATCTGAAGGGGGGGGTAATAATTATTTTTATTGATTTTATCACTGTTCAGACACCCATCTATTACTAATATTTTTTTATTCTTGTTTAAAATTTTTCAAAAATTAGGTTGTTCATGACTGCTCTAAATCTTATTTTGCTTATCCACAAGTGAACCTGTTGTTAAACAATTTTCAACATTTAAGAGGGCTTAGCTTTATCTATGAAGAAGAGAGAGAAACAGTCTTTAGCTATGAAGAAGAATTTCTCTTTTTTGCTTATCAAATTCTTAAAAAAGAGCCTCTTTCAGAAGATGTTATCAAAATATTTTAATTAAAGCGCCTTGCCTTCTGGCGCTAATAATCAACATTTAAATGGAAGCTTTTTCTTCTTTTTGCATAAGAGATAAAATTTATCAAATCCATTATCCGTGTGAAATCAAGTTCAAATGCACGGACGAAAAGATCTCCTCTTGAAAGAATGGTCTTCTCATCAAAAAGCAGAATACCTTCCCTATCATCCATCATAAGAGCTGCTAAGTGATACGCTTCTGCTTCATATGTTCCTAGCTGTATAGCTCTCATGAAGAGCTGTTTACAAGATAAAATCATTCCATTTAAAAGTTGAATGTTTTCTATATTCTGATTAAAGAGCTCTTTTCCTAACAGGAAGCGGGGCAAGCTATACTCAGGATTAATATCGATGGCTTTAAGATAAAGAGCCTCTTTTGAGGTATAACTTTTTTCATGAATATTTAAAGGGTTCTGAAAACTTGTTGCAAGAGCCACATAAGCCTCTTCGCAAGAAGGCCTATACTTGAGTAATTCAAGTAAAAATTCCCGTTTTTTTGTAAAGTAAAGCTCATCACTGATATCAAGATCATCTGAATTTCCATAACGACGACTTACAAACCGAATACTTTTTTTATTTTTGGTGAGACTCCACTCTTTAAGGGACTTTTCAAAAATACAGAGATCTTTAGAGTCTGAGCCTGTAAGTTCAAACTGAGAAAGAATTCTAGCTAATACTGTGTAAGGCTCTAACCGAGCTTTGTAGCATTGATGAACTTTCTTTAAGACGTGATGAAACAACTCTTTCTTTCTTAACTGTTCATGAGGATAGAGAGATTCTGTCCATTTTAAGAGAGCTATAGCATCACTATCATCGGATTTGGCCTCTTCATAACATGTTCTTTTATCATAAAACTTCCCTCTTAATAAAATGCGCTCTTCAGGGTGAAGCGCATCACCTATTTTTGTTAAAATATACTGAGCCGGATTGTTTTGATAAACATACGTGTAAGCTTGCAATTTTGTAAGTTTTATCCCATCTTGTAATACCGTATACTTTCTCAAAGAGAGATAGTCTCCGACTCCTTCATTTCCCTTACGTTTTAAATATGCCGAAGAAAGAAAAGGGAGCGCATGTTGATAGAGTGTTTTTGTAGAGATTACCTCGCCATTTTTTAAAGTTAAAGAAGCTCCTTCCTTAAGAAGCTTTGCTCTTAAAAACTCATCTTCGATTGCAAAACTAGTGCTTAATTCTTGAAGAAGAGCTGTTGTTTTATGAAAGAAATGAGAAGCGACAGAGAAAAAATGAGGGGCAAATCGTGGGCTAAACGCAAAGGTAGGATCTAAATGAAGAGCCTCTTTGAATAAAAATTCAATATCTGCCTTTTTTTTATTTTTTAAGGAAACAGTGTTATTTTGAATGATTGAGATTAAGCCAAAATATCCTTCTATGTTATTTGGATTTTTTTCAATTTCTTGGGCATAAATTTGTTGTAAATAGCGCTGAGCTTGGGGATCTAGGCTTTCAATTGATTGTAAATCAACGACTTTAAGATAAAGCTCTTTTTTTGTATAAATCTCCCCACTTAAAAGTTTTACTTTTTCTTTATTTTTTAAGAGGTATGTAAGATTATAGTAAAGCATTGCATTTTTAGGATCTAATTCAATTGCCTTTAGATAAAGCCCTTTTTTTGTATAAATCTTCCCACTTAAGAGCTTGATTGTTTCATCATCTTGTAGGATGTATGCAAGCTTCGCATAAGATTGTGCATTTTTAGGATCTAATTCAATTGCCTTTAGATAAAGCCCTTTTTTTGTATAAATCTTCCCACTTAAGAGCTTGATTGTTTCATCATCTTGTAGGATGTATGCAAGCTTCGCATAAGATTGTGCATTTTTAGGATCTAACTGGATAGCCTTAAGATAAAGCTCTTTTTTTGTATAGATCTTCCCATTTAAAAACTTTACCGTCTCATCATTTTCTAGGAGGCATGCAAGATTAAAGCAAAGTATTGCATTTTTAGGATCTAACTGGGCGGCCTTTAAATAAAGCTCTTTTTTTGTATAAATTTCCCCATTTAAGAGCTTTATCGTCTCATTATTTTTTAGGAGGTACGCAAGATTAGAGTAAACTATTGCATTTTTAGGATCTAACTGAGTGGATTTAAGATAAAGCTTTTTATTTGTATAAATTTCCCCATTTAAAAGCTTTATTGTTTCATGATTTTTTAAAAGGTTCGCAAAATTGCAGTAAAACATCGCATTTTTAGGATTTAGCTGGATAGCCTTAAGATAGAGCTCTTTACTTGTATAGATTTTCCCATTTAAAAGTTCTACCGTTTCATTATTTTCTAGGAGGCAAGCAATATTGTAGTAAAGTATTGCATTTTTGGGATTTAACTGGATGGCTTTAAGATAAAGCTCTTTATTTGTATAGATTTTCCCATTTAAAAATTCTACTGTTTCACTATTTTCTAGGGAGCTTGCAAGACTATAGTAGAAATCTGCATCTTGAGGATTTAATTGGATGGCTTTAAGATAAAGCTCTTTATTTGTATAGATTTTCCCGTTTAAAAATTCTACTGTTTCACTATTTTCTAGGGAGCTTGCAAGACCGTAATAGAAATCTGCATCTTGAGGATTTAATTGGATGGCTTTAAGATAAAGCTCTTTGCTTGTATAAAATTTCCCATTTAAAAATTCTACTGTTTCACTATTTTCTAGGGAGCTTGCAAGACCGTAGTAGAAATCTGCATCTTGAGGATTTAATTGGATTGCCTTAAGATAAAGCTCTTTGTTTGTATAGATTGCCCCGTTTAAAAGTTTTATCGTTTCATCATCTTCTAGAAGATTGGCTAGATTATAGTAAGAATTTTCATGCTGAGGATTTAACTGGATTGCCTTAAGATAAAGCTCTTTACTTGTATAGATTTCTCCATTTAAAAGTTCTATTGTTTCATCATTTTCTAGAAGCTTAGCAAGCTTATAGTAAGCGTTTCCGCCTTCAGAATCACAATCAATTGCCTGAAGAAGAGATTCTTTTTCTATAGAGAATTTATCACTTAAGGGTTTTATGATAGAATGTATATGTAAAAAATTTGACCCTTTGTCAATATTTTTATTGTGATTTTTTTCTAAAATAAAATTTGCTGTCTGCTCTATTTTGGAAGAGTCTATTTTGATTTTTTTAGAGAAATTTTCATCATTATTTTCTGCTAAAGCAGGCAATAAATTTTCTTTGTAATGAGGAGATTTTGATTGATCTACTATTAAAGAATGAGATCTAATTATCATGATGTGATTCCGTGGATTTACGTTCTTAAGCTAATTTGAGATCAAAGCATCATACAATAGCCACTCACTGAAAATCAATAAAAAATCAACTATTGAGATGCCCTCACTACACACACATTTTTTTGTATGTAGGGGATATAATCTAACTATTAGAAGTTGAGAGAGTCAGTTTCTGAAATAAATCCTTTGTTGAGAATTTGATAAGCAAAAAAAGAAATACTTCTTCATAGCGAAGGATAACTCTTCTTTTTCTTCTCCATTGATAAAATTGAGCTCTCTTCAACGAATAGACATTGTGCAGTAGCAGACTCACTTGTAAATATGCAAAATAAGATTTTCACTAGGCGTGAATAGCAGGGTTTTTGAAAAATAATAAAAGGAAATAAAAAAATTACTTCTGCTGCTCTCTTACGGGTAGGAAAGGCGTCTGAATAGTTACATTTACAATCTCAATCAGCAATTTAATGCGTCTTAACCTGAACCCAAGCATTGCGTATGTTTGCTTGTGAAGAGAGCATGGAAAAAAAGTGAAATTTACCGAGCTCTTTATCTGAAAGAGACAGCAGTTTTTTCATCGGATCATTTGGAGGAAGAGAGTGTAAAACATCTTCTCTTGCAGGGAAAATACCGTATGTCTCGTAGTGAGTTTTCATCGAAGAGGGTTGATAGAGATAGTTAATGAGCTGATAGGTGAGATGCTCTTTTTGGCTAGCTTTTGGGATACAGATATTTTCAATCGTAATAAAAGACCCTTCTTTAGGAAGCACATAGTTGATGAAGGGGAACTTACGCATTGTTCTAAAGAGATAAGAGCTTGAACAGATCGCTAATTGACTATTTTTTGTCGCTAAAAAGTAGTCCGCTCTAAAGTCAGCATAAGCATTGACATAAGGCTTTTGCTTGACAAGAAGCGCTGTAGATTCTTGAAGCTGAGCTTCTGAGAGGGTGTCTACTGGTCCAAAGAGATAAAACGCTGCCATTTGAAGACTTTGAATGGGGTCATTGGACATGGTGATGCGGTAGTGAATCGTTTCAGGGTCAAATAAGCTTTTCCAGCTAGGGATAAACGGCTTTTCTTTAAAGTAGTCTTGATCAATCCCTAAGAGAAAAATTTCCCATTCAAAAGGGATGGAATACACATTTTGCGGATCAAAAGAGAGATTTAAGAGCTTAGGGCTTAGTTGAGGGAAAAACTCTAATTTTTCATGATCAAGAGGTTTAAGAAGATTTTCTTTAGCAAGGATTTCTACCGAGTAGTCTGAAGGGATGATCATATCATACCCCTTACCTTCAGTGGCTTTAAGTTTCACAAGGAGCTCTTCATTAGAAGAGTAGAAATTCATATTCACATGAATACCAGTCGCTGCTTCAAATTCAGCTACCACAGATGGCTCTAAGATATCTCCCCAGGTAAATACGTTAATGGAGTCTCTTTTTTTAAATAAGGAAAATTGGGGCATGTAAAGGATAAAAAGAAAGAGCGATATCCAAAAAAGAACAACTAAACTACGCATACCTGTTTTTTTGATCATAAGAAGAGTTTACTCCTCGAGCTAATTTGAAAATACATGAGTGCCATCAAACTACTAATAAAAAGAAGAAGAGCTGATAGGGCGTTCACAACAGGAGATATCCCTGACCGGATCATGGAGAGGATATAGAGTGAAAGCGTTTGAACAGAGCTTCCCGCACAGAAATAAGTTAAAATAAAATCATCAAATGAGATGATAAACACAAGAAGAGCGCTTGTAATGAGTGAGGGACGTAACAAGGGAAGTGTCACTTTAAAAAAAGTTTGAATTGGGCTTGCACCAAGCACTAAAGACGCCTCTGTTAGCCTCTCATCTAGCTCTAAATACCTTGCATAGACAAGAGGAATCACAAATCCCAGTCCTAAGACGGTATGTCCAACAATGAGTGTTGTCATGCCTAAAGAAATCGAAGCTAAGCTAAAAAAGCCAAGAAGACTCACTCCTAGTACAGTTTCGGGGATGATCATGCTTCCATAAAAAAGAGGGAGATACCTTTCAACTTTTCCTCCTTGAGAGACAAAGAAGATGAGTCCCACTCCCATACAAAGCGATATCATCGTTGAAGAGAGCGCAATAATCAAAGAATTTCCAAACGCTTTCCACAGGTAAACAGAATGAAGCAGCTCTTGATACCATTTAAGAGTAAAAGAGGTCCAAGGGGAGGGGAATCCTTCACTATTAAAAGAAAAGACGAGCAAAATGATTAAAGGGACCCATAAAAAGAGGTAGGTGAGGGTGATTAAAATCAGATGCGCTGTTTTTCCTAAAGAAGAAGATCTAGCCATGATGCACCACCTGTTTTCCAAGTTTTCCCAAAAGGTGATAAAAAAGCGCAGCTGTCACAAGAAGCACAAGAGAGCATATCACCATAAATGCCGCTCCTAAATCGCCAGTTCCCTCTGAGAGCATGTATTCAGATACCACACTTCCCACAACCATTAGCTTATCGCCTCCCATAAGAGAAGGGATAGCAAACTCTCCAAAGGAGGGGATATAGACAAGGAAAAAGCCAGCTCTGACACCTTGCATGGTCAGTGGCAGAATAATACGCTCAAAGGTTTGTTTCCAGGTGGCTCCAAGATCGTAAGACGCTTCAATGAGGCTTCTATCAAACCTTTCTAAAGACGAGTAGATGGGAAGCACCATAAAGGGGAGATAGTAATACACCATCATAATCATGATGGCAAAAGGGGTATTGAGAAGAAAAAGAGGCTCTTGGATAAGGCCTAAATAGGTGAGGAGGTTATTTAAAAACCCATGCGTTTCTAACACATAAAACCACGCATACACGTGGAGTAAAAAGTTCGTCCAAAAAGGGATTAAGAGAAGGAAAAGAAAGAAATTTTTGAGCTTTTTTCCTCTAAACGCAATGAAATAAGCAAGTGGATAGGCAATGCAAAAGCAAAGACAAGTGGTCGCAATTGCGAATCCCAGTGAGAGCCCAATCACTTTAAAGTAGGTAGGCGTTAAAAAATAGTAGATTTTAGAGAAGGTAAAGCTTGGCATCTCCGAAGAGGAGAACTGGAAAAAACTTGTCACCACAATGAGAAAAAGCGGAATATAAAAGAAAAGCGCTTGCCACACAATCGCTGGCATTCCAACAGAAAGAGGGTATTCGGAGGAGAGGGGTTTAGGAAGTTTCATTTTTCTAAAATCACAACGTTTTCTTTTTGCCAGTAAAGACTTACCTCATCATCGTAATCGATGATCTCTTGAGGGAAATGTTCTTCATTTTGCTCAAACACTTGAAGCTTAATGGAGCTATTGAGGTCAATATTATATTGAGTGGATCTTCCATGATACACAATCGATTGGACTACCCCTTTAACACTATTAGAAAAGTTATTTACCTGTTTTTTAGAGATAAAGATTTTCTCTGGCCGGATGCTAATGAGCACATCGCACCCTTCTTTCATCCACGGTTTAAGTTGAGAGATGAAGAGTTTAAATCTTCCTAAATCAGGGATGTTAATCTCTGGTTCATCTGAGCCAAGACCATGGAGCGTCCCTCCTAAAATGTTAGTTGTTCCCACAAACTTTGCAACAAAAGAGGTGTGAGGGAACTCATAGATCTCTTTAGGAGTTCCAATCTGCTCAATTTCTCCGCGGTGATTCATGATCGCCATTTGATCAGCCACTGTAAGCGCTTCAAATTGATCGTGAGTCACGTAGACAAACGTTGTTTTAAGCTTATCTTGAAGATCAATGAGCTCGATGAGAAGTCTTTCTCTTAACTTAAAATCCAGCGCAGCTAGCGGCTCATCGAGAAGTAAAACGTCTGGTTCATTCACAATTCCTCTTGCAATTGCCACCCGTTGCTGTTGCCCACCAGAGAGCTGAGAGGGGAATTTATAGATATGATTTTCTAGATGAAATGACTCTAATATTTTAAACACCTTCTGCTCGATGACAATCTTAGGTAATTGATTAATTCTTAAGCTATAAGCGACATTGTCAAAAACATTTAAATGAGGAAAGAGGGCGTAATTTTGAAAGACAACATTCACAGGTCTTTCGTGAATGGGATCATCGGTAATTTCTGTATCTCCTAGAAAGATTTTCCCAGAATTCACCTTTTCAAGACCTGCAATTAGACGTAAAAGGGTTGTTTTTCCACAACCGCTCGGGCCTAAAAGGGCAAAGAATTTTCCTGCAGGGATGGTGAGACTGATATCGTTGATAATGGTTCCACCGCTGATTGTCTTATGAATCTTTTCTAGCTTAATACTTCTCATGGTAAAAATTGTATCGATGACGGGAGTTTGTTGCAAAAATTTTCACCAAATTGATACAACTATATGAAATTATGTGAGCAGATGGCAGGATCAAGTGAGTTAAGACATCTCTTTTGACTCAAGATTTTAAGCCTTATTAAGCTCAAGCCAAAAAACACATCTAACTCTCTCTCATCTTTATAAGGATATCAAATGGAAAAAAGAAAGCTCACGATCATTGGTTCAGGACCTGCCTCTTATACAGCAGCAATTTATGCAGCAAGAGCTGGCCTTAATCCGCTTGTTTATGAAGGGTTTTATTCAGGCCCAGCAGGCGGGCAGCTGATGACGACAACAGAGGTGGAAAATTTCCCTGGATTTCCTCAAGGCATTACAGGTCCAGAGCTGATCGATCTTTTCCGTAAACAAGCAGAAAGGTTTGGAACAACATTCATTGCAGAAGATGTCATAGCAGTAGAAACGCTCCGTTCTCCTTTCCTTGTTAAATCATCCTCTCTTGAAGTGTTATCAGAGTCAGTGATCATTGCAACAGGAGCTACGGCTAAAAGGCTTTATGTGAAAGGTACTCACGATACAGAGTTTTGGCAAAAAGGGGTAACAGCGTGTGCCGTATGTGATGGCGCTATGCCGATCTTTAGAGATCAAGATCTCTTTGTGATTGGAGGAGGAGATACAGCTGTTGAAGAGGCGCTTTTCCTCACCCGGTTTGGTAAAAAAGTGTATATTGTTCACCGTAGAGATGAGCTAAGAGCTTCAAAGATCATGGCATCTCGTGCTCTTAATCACCCTAAAATCACTCTTCTTTGGAATAGTGAACTTGAATGTGTTGAAGGGGATAGGGTTGTGAGATCTGTTACCCTTAAAAACAGTTTAACAGGAGCTTTAACCACGTATCCAGCAGCTGGCGTCTTTTTTGCGATTGGGCATGAACCTAACACAAAATTTTTAGGCGGGCAAATTGAGCTAGAATCTAATGGCTACATTAAAGTGATAAAAGGATCTTCAAGAACAAGTAGGGAAGGGATTTTTGCAGCAGGAGATGTTCAAGATCACGTGTATAGACAAGCCATCACGGCAGCTGGAAGCGGCTGTATGGCAGCTTTAGATGCAGAAAGATGGCTTGCGGAACAGGAACATGTCTTACTTTAAAGGGCTCCTGATTTTTCCTCTAACACTCACGGCTTTTGAACAAGAGCCGTGGCCCTCTAACGTGTATGAATGTCAATTCACACCCTCTTATGTATCAAGTCACTATTCAAAACTCAGTAACGCGCTTTCTGAGGAAAATATAGGTTCAAAAAATACCCTTAACTCTTTTAACCTTCTTTTTACACCAGCTCCTAATTTGCAAACAGATCTTCATCTTGAGTTTGCAAAAACATCTCTTTATGCGATGGGATATCAAAGCGCTTTTTTTGAGTGTAAGTATCAATGCTTAGATGATCTTATCTCGGACCCAGTTGCTTTAGTGACAGCTGTATTATTGCGTAATGTTTCTTCAAAACGGCTTAATGATGTGAGCTGCCCCTATTCTGCTCCTTTAGAACTAGAGTTCTCTACTGTAGCTGGAAAAGAGTGGAGCGATCGGTTAGAAAGAGTTGTTAAACTGTTTGGAGGAATCAACCTTGGTATAGGCACTTTAGGGAGCCCTTGGCTAAAGAGCTTTATCACCTTTAACGGGGTCACTAAGCGTCATCAAGAATTTGGCCTCTCTCTTCACTACGCTAGAGGATTTGGATCTGAAACAGAGATCAACCCGCTCCACTTTCATGGATACGGCCCTATCAAATATCAAAACATCGATCTCTCTTTACATACCAAGTATCACATCCCGATTTGGGGCTCTTTTGCCATCAATTACGGAATGAGGCTGTATGCAAAATCGTGTCCTCAAAATCTCTCTTTTTGGCAAGTGAGTTATACGCTTCCTTTTTCTCTTTTTTAATAGCTATCGTGGATGGATTTGTATATTTGCGTTAATTAATAGATAGCGCATAAAATAATTTAATTGATTGTCTTTTTACAAAGATGCCACTCAATATCTGTCGATTTGCCATCATTGCTTTTAAATAATAATTAGAGAGTTTCAATGGGTGCTAATCGTAATATTTTATCAGAAGCTGAGCTTATCAAAGTGTCCTTTTCTGCTTTTTATTTCTTAGATAGCGGCAGTTTCGGATTAACCGATAAATATTTTCAATAATGAAAATTAGTGAAAATCCACCTTTTAAGCGTTAATTTTTTTTATCTAGAAAAAGAATAAACAAGAAGGTTGAAAAATGAATGAGTTGCCCTATTTTACCCTGTTGATAACTGTTATAAAGAGTTTGAACCTGTTTGGAAAAAAATGATCTTAGAAGATAGAAGATCGTTTATGAGATGTTGGATCACAAGAGAGCCGTCTCTATTATGAACTATATCAAAGGCTCTACTGAATCGCATGTAATAAAAGGCCAGCTAATACATAACGGTTATGAGGGTGTCCATGCCGTATCCCTTCTAGAAGTAAATCAATACCCTCATGCGTATGTCTTTTAGCAATTGCTTCATAGCTTTGCATTAAAAGCGCTGCATTTTCATGAGGAGTGAGTTCATAAGAAGAGGGACTTATTCCTTTCATCTTGGGGAGTGAGGGGCGAAACCCTACCATATCGATATGACACGTCTCATGAATCCACTCTTTAAGCCGGGTATCATAGGGTCCCTCTTCTTTTAAACGAAACAGCGCTAAGTGACAACACATCCGAATGAAGGGGAGCTCTCCTAAGGCAGCATATTTTTTTAAAAGATTAATGCACCCTTCTGTTTTATGATTCTCAAGAAGGTGACAAAGAAGAGGGATGAGTTCTACCTGCTGATTTTCAAAAATTTGAGAGGCGATCAAGAGAAAATCCCTCTCTTCTAACTCAAGGGTGTGCATGAGCATCTCTTGTCTTAGAGAATAAGATGACTCTTTAACAAAAAGAGCGTAGTTTGTCTCTTGCTGAGAGACAGAAGGGATGACTTTCCAGGAACGGAGCGCTTTACCTGGGGAGGCAAGAGGAAAGAACCCTAAGTCTTGACTTTGATGGAACAGAAACTCTGGAAGGGTTTTTAAGCAGGTAGGATCTTTTTGCAAAAGAAGCGATAGCGTGGCATTAAAACGGACATGGATAGAGGGGTGAGAGAGAAGCTCTTGAAGCACCAAGGGATGAGAGGGGAGCTCTCCTAGTAAGGTGATTGCAAAAAGATCCCCTTCTTGAGCTAGCTTTTCAATGGGTGTAAGGGCATTAAAGTCCCCTAGAAGATAAAGAGCGTAAAGCGCTGTTAGTTTAAGAGAAGAAGAAGAGCTTAAGGCAAGTTTTTGAATCTTAGGGAGTGAGTGAGAGTCTTTTAAAAGAGCTAATGCTAAAGTAGACGCTTCCAACTCTTTAAGATCTGTATGCGTTAAATAGTTTCTAATGAACGGAATAAAGTCTTCTAATTGATAATTTGCAACAGCAAGTATTGCCTCAATTCTTGTGTGAATGAGAGGAGAGTGCATCAGCTGCTTTAGATTCTTTAGAGCGTCTTTAGAGCTTGTCATGGCAAAAAGAGGGGGGAAGTAAGCTGAAAACTCTGGAGGGAATTTATGCATTAACGCCTCTAAATAGGCAGAAGATTTCGGGTGTTTTTTATGTGCTAAAAGGTAAGCTGACTCAAGGGCAATGACAGGGTAAGAAGAGGTGACAGATCTAGCTAGAAGTTCATCTCCTCTATCGTGAGAGAGTTTCGCAAGAAGGGAGAGGGCAGCTACTTGAGTTTCTAGGTGAGGGCTATGAAGCGTCTCTTCAATGATCTCTACAGAATGAGTGATTTGAGAGGCTTGAAGGCCATAAAGAGCTGAGAGCTGAGAATTTAGCTCTTGACTTTCTGCTCCCATTTTCAAAAGAGTGATCCCCAGTTCTAGTAAAACATCAAAATCGTGCGCTCCGTACTCTTTTTGATACGCATCATAAAGAGTAAAAGCTTTGACAAACTCTTTGGCTTTGAGAAGGTAGCTGATCTGTTCTTTTTCAATAGAGGTGAGGGGAAAGAGATAAAGGAGGGCACTTAAGAGAGCGGCTTTAAATAGTCCCATAGATCAATTCCTACCTGAAGAAGAAGTTTTTGCACACTGTTAACTGGAAGTCCAAGCACATTGTCATAGCTTCCTTCTAAACGAGAGATGATCAAATTTCCACATTTTTCAATTCCATATCCACCAGCTTTTGTCATAAATTGACAATAGCTGTGAAATTGCTGAATTTGGTAAGGCGTGAGGGGATTAAAAAGGAGTTTTGTTTCTTCTACATGAGAGTAGACATCTTCTCCTTTCCTAACGGCAACAGCTGTAAAAACCGACTGCCAGTTTCCTGAAAAAGTCATGAGGAAGTTAAACGCTTCCTCTTGACTGACGGGTTTATTATAGATCTTGCCTTGACAAGTGACAACGCTATCTGCTGTTAAAATCACATCATGGGGATATAAGGCACCTAGCGTCTCACTTTTTTTAAGAGCAAGGGTGAGTGCATGATTTTTAGGATCTCCTTCATAAGGCACAGATTCTTCATCAAAATGCGAAGGGACCTGCTCAAAAGGGAGGGAGAAATCACTTAAAATTTCACGCCGGCTTTTTGACTCGGATCCTAAAATAATGCGCATGAACTATTTCCCTTTTCCTTTTTTAAGAGGTGCTGCTTGCCCCTCTGCACTATCTACCCAAATCGGTGAGCTCCAAGCCATATGTTGATCTGCTTGCGTTACACGGAGGTAGTAAAAGATAAAAGGTGTTTTTCCAGCTCCCCCAGGAAGCGCGATCTTTGCAAGAGGCTCCATATCATCATACGTAAATGATAGAGAATCTCCATCCACATCAAACTTCTTAATCACAACGCCATTACGGATAAGAGCAACTTCTTGGATTGCTGTTGTTCCGCAAATATATCCAGAAATATGACGGTTAATCGCAAGACCTGGTTTTGCTTTGGTATTAAGCTCACTTCCCATCGGAGCTCCTGCAATGTGGAATCCAACGATGATGCGGGCTCCAGTTGTTGCATAGCAAGATCTACTAAGAATTGCTTGCGCAATCGACTCTCTTGTGTGATCGCTACATAAAACAGCCGTGAGGCCTGGAGAGTATTGCTCTTGTCCTGGCTCTAAAAATTTTGCAAACGGCTCTCTTTTATCAAGGCCTCCTGCCACAAATCCAAGCCTCTTATTATGGCAAAGCGCCTTCATAATTGATCCAGATTCTACTTCTTGAACTCCTTTTTTAGCAGAACTTCGAATCGGTCTTGGGTTTCCCTCTTTGCCGCTACATTCAGAAGAGCCCCAAGCGTTGTAAATTTCGATGACTTTTTCAACATCAGAATCAAGACTTGAAAAATCGGTTTCAAACCCTTTAGCCATACTCATCTGAGGAATCGTGATCCCTTCTTTAGGTGTTAAGATGTTGTGCAGCTTTGCAAGTGAGCTACTTTTTGCATCTTTTTGCCGAAGAAGAGGTCTTTGATCTTTAAAGTAGACAACTTGTCTAAGACCCTCTTCTGCAGGGAATTGAAACCCTAAGAAGGAAGAAAACCGTTGATCTTCATTAAATTCACTTGACTGTTGAGAAATGAGCTTCCACGCTTCATTCGACGTTTCTTCTAAACTCTCAAAAGGAGACACTCCGTAGAATTGAAACGCTTTTTCATCTCTAAATTCTCTTAAGCACGCTTCAATCCCTTCTTGAGAGCTATTTTTCTCAGACTCTCCGTGGAAAATTCCCCAACATAACATGGTTTGAGAATCAGAGAGACACTTAATAGGAGAAGAGTAGTATTTATCGTGTGTTTTGAGGTTCTCTAGCTGGATTTTATAGATGCTGGGTTCATTAAAATAGAGGTTAGGAAGGTTAATGAAGCCGGTTTCTGGGATGAAGAGTTTCCAGTTTAAGTTCCCTCTTTGATTTTCATAAGAGAGCTCAATTAAACTCCCTTCTGGAGCATGACTTGTCAGGTTGCCAAACGCATCTTCAAATCTCACAAGAACATCAAACCGTTTATTTTTAGCAACAAGAGAAGGGGCTAAAATACGGATATGATGGAGTATATTTCCCCGGATATCGAGGTGAAATGTCTCTTCTTCTTTAAAGTCGTTTTTTCCTCTAGGATCGATGAAAAGATGAAACGGTTTACGTCTTTGAACATTTAGCTGAGCTCTTGATCCTTTTTCATTCTCATCAGATGGGGATCCTAGGCAAATGACAAGAAGATCGCCGGATTTGATATCAATAGGTATGACAAATTCGTAAAGAGATGAGGATGACCCTTCTTTTTCTACAAGTTTTGGAGTGAGACTCTTTCCATCAGAAAGTTCCATCCAAATCATATTTTTTTTATCTTTAGGGTTGATTTGAGGGGACTGCCAATCGATATTTCTCCCTTCAGTTCCGAGGTCAAAACGGATTTTTGCTCCTTTAGGGAGGTTAATAGCTGGTGTATAGTGAAAACGGAATGTTCTCACTTCTCCAGCGTAGCAATGCAGGGGGTCACAAACACAAATTGAGCGGCGCATGGGTTTTGTCCTAAATCATAAAGTTGACAGTTATTTCACACTCTTTCAGGAAAGCGTGTATTACACACCTTACCGTTTATAGAGCAAGTGAAGACATAGTGTAAATAAAAAATCATTCTTTTTCAATGAACTTTCCCGTTTTGACTCCTAGAGATTCAAGAGTTTGAGGTGTCCATAATCACTTGGTAGCCGTGATTTTTATAAAGATCATATCGTTTTTTTGAAAGAGCCTGCTTTTCAGGATGGGTTAAGTCTTCTAATTCATAAACTGCTTTAAGAGGATGAAAAAGAGGGTCTTTACATAAATTAAACACACAAGGGAATTCAGGGAGCACTTTATCACTGATGTGAAGAAGATGACTTGGATGAGGAAGAAATCCTTCTTTGGGCATTTTCCAAAAGAGCTGATCTAAAAAAAGAGCCACCTCTTCACTTGGAACTAAAAAAAGCAGGGGCTCTTTTTTTTCAAAATGTAGAGTTGCTACTTGAACCAGTTTTTCTAGTTTAGCTTGCTGGGTTTTAACGGGATAAAAGATTACTTTGAGAGCGTTCATGATGAGGGAAGTGCCGTACCACAAGATATTAAGAACTTAAGCGCATCTTCAGGTGAGAGTTGAATAGTATGAAGGTCTTTTTTTAAGCAAAAAATCATATAGCCAGCAATGGGGTGAGGAGCTGTTGGAATAAAGACCGTGGTATCCACTAAGAAAGAGGCTCTTTGAACAAAATCAGGAACTCTCCCTGTGATAAACCCCATCGATAAGCTTGTCTTTGAAGGGAAAGGAATCAAAACCGTTTCTTGTAAAGGGTTATGTTGAGGAGAGAGGACAGCTTTGACAAGATCCCTTGAGAGTCTATAGATCGTTCCTAAGAGAGGGATTTTAAAAATCCATTGATTGATGAAATGGATGAGAGATTTAAGGACAAACTTCCTTCCAATAAACCCTAAAAAGGTAATGAAAATAGCTCCCACTAAAAGAGCGATGATACGGCTTAAAAACATCACCCCGAAAGAGTTAGAAATACCCTCAAAATAGCTTTTCTTTCCTAGTAAGATGAGAAGAGAGGTGAGCGTATGGTAGATAGGCGCTGTGATCAAATCAAAGATATACTGAAATAGCCAAAGAGAGATCAAAATCGGAAGAAGGATCATGAGCCCGGCTGAAAACGATTTTTTCATGGGGCGCTCTTTTCTTCTGGAACAAGGAGCCCTGCAGAAATCACATACTTAAGAGCCGATTCTACAGATAGATCAAGATAAATCAGATCAGAGGTTTGATACATCAAAAGAAAGCCTGAAGTGGGGTTTGGAGCTGTTAAAATCAGAACAGACACTTTAGAAGAGTTATCCCCTCCAAATAACTTGGGCACTTCTTTTGAAATAAGCCCAATTGCATAAACGCCTGGATAGGGAAAAGGGGCTAAAACAACTTGGGTAAAAGAGGAGTGATTAGGAGAAAAGAAAGTTTGAGTGACATCTTTGACTGTCTTATGAATGGTTTTAATAATAGGGATTTGATGCAAGATTTTATCTGTCAGAGAAAAAATAAAGCGGGTGATAAAGAGCCTTGTCAAAAGACCAAGCGCTGCTGTCATCACAACCATCATGATAATAATTAAGAGTTTACTTAGTATTAAAATCAGTTGATGGGGAGAGAGAAAAAGGATTTTTTCTTGAATAAACCCTTTATTTTCAAGAAAAGAAGAAACGAAGCTAACAAAAGGATCGGTAAAGAAACTAATCATGAAGTTGAGCAGCATGAAGGAAATCGCAATAGGGAGCAGAATCATGAGTCCTGCGATCAAATTTTTTCTCATTAATAAAAACATAAGGCTTAAAGTTATAGCAAATTCTTACCGTTTTGATCTAGAGAGGAATGCGTAGAGCTCTTTTTTTCTTCTAAGGCACTTAAGAGAGGTAAAGAGGAAAACGTTGCCACAAATCGGTAGGGAAGCTTCGCATCTTCTCCTGCATAATCAATACCAATACGTGGCGTTACAAGAATAGAGGTCGGAATCAGGCCGTGATCTTCAATCCAAAGAGAGGGGCCCTCAAAGCTTAACCCATTATGCGCTAAAGAAAGACCCAGTGCTTGACATACCGTGCCAGGTCCCTGACAAAGAGGTTTTTTCCCTTTTCTTCTTTCTACCATGATGTCATGCCCGTGATAAGGGATGAGCGCCCGGATGAGTACAGCATGAGGATCACCCTCTTGCGAGGTGACAATATTTAATAACGTATGAATGCCATAACAAAGGTAGAGGTAAGACACCCCTCCTTCTTGATACATGATTTCTGTTCTAGGGGTTCTTCTTCCTTGATAAGCGTGACACGCTTTATCTTCCTTTCCGCAATACGCCTCTGTCTCTACGATAATCCCTGACACTCTTTGGTTGTCTAGGTTAGAAAACAGCACTTTGCCTAGGAGATCCCGGGCAATTTGTACTGTATCTTTTTGCTGATAAAAACTCTTTACAAGGAGTGCCATGATTCTCCGAGATTTAGGAAGATTTTCTTCTTCTTTTTTTGGAAGAAGACACTTTTTTTGTTTTACGCGGTTTTTTAGAAGGAAATCTTTTAAGCTCAGCTGGAAGAGATAGCTCCCATTTTGCTTCTAAAAGAATTAAATCTAAACTCACCGGGATTACTTTTAAAACATCTCCTACTTTATGTACCTGTCCAGATCTTTCTCCCACAAGGAGATTTTGCTCAGAATTAAAGAGGAAATAGTCGTTTTCTAAAGAAGAGATATGAAGAAATCCTTCAAGAAGAAGCTCTTTTACATCAAAAGAAATACCAAATGGTTTAATTTTTGTAATGACAGCTTCATAAGAGGCACCCGGATCTTCTTGCATCCACCGGCTTAAGAGACGGAATTTTTTTAAGAGCTTAACACTCGATTCTGCGCGGAAAGAGAGCCTTTCATGATCTGAGCACATTTTCGCAATCTCTTCAAAGTCACTATCCATCTTCTCTTCATCAAATAAAAGTCTTTGGGTGACAAGATCTGAATACCTTCGAATGGGGCTTGTAAAGTGGCAGTAGTGATCAAGAGAAAGACCGTAGTGTCCAATGCCTTGTTTAGGAGAGTATTGAGCAAGCTTCATACTCCGAATAAAACTGACAGCCAGCTGACTTGTAAAAGGTGTCTCTTTTGCCTTTTGAAACATCACTTGGACATCTTGTCTTGTAGGCTCAGGGGGAAGGAAAAACCCTAAACTTCTAGCTGTTGCATAAAAATCTTCTTGATCATTGGGAGAAGGAGCTTCATGGGTCCTAAAAATAGAGGGCTTTTTTGCCTCAATGAGATGCAGCGCCACCATTTCATTGGCTTTAAGCATAAACTCTTCCACAAGTTGGTGAGTGATATCGTACTCAGAGGTGTGAAACCCCAGAGGATTGCCCTCTTTATCCACAACAATGGAGAGATCAGGAAGAGAAAAGTCGATGCTGCCGCGTTCGTTTCGTTTGGCTTTTAGAAGAGAGGCCAGTTTTACCATCTGTTCAAGAAGCAGAAGATGCGGGCTTTCTATCTTTTTATCCAGCACATCTTTAGCCTCTTCATAGGAAAAGCGGTGCTGACTTTTGATGACAGTGCGCAAAATGTTTGTCTTTAAAAGATTTCCCTCAGGGCTAAAATCCATCATGACAGAGATGGTTAGTCTAGAGACATACGGCTTTAAGCTACAGAGTTCATTAGAGAGCTCATAAGGGAGCATGGGAACGCATTTTCCAGGGAAATAGGTAGAGTTTCCTCTTTTAACAGCATCCAGATCAAGAGGAGATGAAGGGGGAACGTAGTGAGCGACATCTGCAATGTGTACACCCAGTGTATAGATCCCTTTGCTACTGACTGTTAAAGAGAGAGCATCATCAAAGTCTTTAGCCGTTTTTGGATCAATGGTGACGCATTCAAGATCTTGCAGATTCACTCTTGAAGATCCTTCCATTGAAGGGATCTCGGTTCCAAAAAGAGTGGCTTGCATAAGAGCATCTTTTGAAAACTCAGAAGGAATATCAAACTCTTTAAGCGCGCACTCAATATCGATGCTAGGATCTTCAATCGATCCCAAAACTTGGACCATATTAGCTGTTGGAGGTGATGATTCACTTCCCCAATAGGTCATTTTAAGCACGACCCTATCACCCACCTGGCTATTAGGATAGGGGGAGACAAGAATCAATTTAGACGATCCTAAAAGAGGGGAATACGCAAAGAAATGGTTTTCTTTAGAAGGGTGGTGAAGAATCGCTCCTACATGCGTGCGTGTTCTTTCTAACACTTGAACGATCTTTCCTTCAGGCCCTTTTGCCCAATCAGAGTTAGGATCAACTTCCACTTCTACACGGTCTTTATCGACGCACTCGGTAGCTAGATGCTTAGGGATAAAAATATCTTGCGTATAAATAGAAGGGGGATCCAGTTCCACAAATCCAAACCCTTTAGGGTGAAGATGGATGACACCTGTCACAGTTTCTGGTTTAGGTTTATTAGGAAGATACTGTTTTTTTCTGACAATAACTGTTTTTTCTTGAACGAGGTCTTTTAAAATTTGTTTGCAAAGAGCGTGAAACTGCGGCGCAATTTTTAATCTAGCTAAAAGGGTTTTTTCTCCGCACGGCTTGAATTTTTTTCCTTGAAGGTGCTCGAGAAGAAGTTGTTTAAATGTGGGGTATTGAGATTGTTGATTAACCATATCATACTATCATACCTGAGATAGGATCTAATAAACAATCTTTAACATTAATCTAGATTAAGCATCCATCTTAGATAGAAAACGCCCCTGGAAATAATTAACCTAAGATAGTGCGCATCTATCTATTTTGCCCCGTTCTAATATCCGCGGAGTATCAGGTGGAGTCACTTCTTTTTTCTCGCATTCTTTTAAAAGATTGTTTACTAATTGATAGCTCTCAGATGTTCGGTAATCTGTCTCTCCAAATTGTTTTATTCTAGCATCTAATTGCTTTTGAGCTGTTGTAAGAGCTTCTTCTTTTTGCTCAAATTCTTTGAAGAGATCAATGACTAATTGATAGCTCTCAGATGTTTGGTAATCTGTCTCTCCGAATTTTTTTATTCTTTCGTCTAATTGCTTTTGAGCGATAGCAAGAGCTTCTTCATTCCTTTCGAGACTTTTTAAGAGATCAATGACTAATTGATAGCTTATAGCTGTACGGAAATCTACCTCTCCGAGTTCTTTTATCCTTCCGTTTAATTGCTTTTGAGCGGTAGTAAGAGCCTCTTCATTTCGTTTAAGCCCTTTTAAAAGATCAATGACTAATTGATAGCTCTCAGATGTACGGGAATTTGTCTCTCCGAGTTCTTTTATTCTAGCATCTAACTGCTTTTGAGCGATAGCCAGAGCCTCTTCTTTTTGATCCAAATCTTTGAAAAGGTTAATGACTAATTGATAGCTTTCAGATGTACGGGAATCTGTCTCTCCGAGTTCTTTTATTCTAGCATCTAACTGCTTTTGAGCCATCGCAAGAGCTTTGTCTTTTTGATCCAAATCTTTGAAGAGGTTAATGACTAATTGATAGCTTACAGATGTTTGAAAATCTGTCTCTCCGAGTTCTTTTATTCTAGCATCTAACTGCTTTTGAGCGATAGCCAGAGCCTCTTCTTTTTGATCCAAATCTTTGAAGAGGTTAATGACTAATTGATAGCTTACAGATGTTTGAAAATCTGTCTCTCCGAGTTCTTTTATTCTAGCATCTAACTGCTTTTGAGCGATAGCCAGAGCCTCTTCTTTTTGATCCAAATCTTTGAAGAGGTTAATGACTAATTGATAGCTCTCAGATGTACGGGAATCTGTTTCTCCGAGTTCTTTTATTCTAGCATCTAACTGCTTTTGAGCGATAGCCAGAGCCTCTTCTTTTTGATCCAAATCTTTGAAGAGGTTAATGACTAATTGATAGCTCTCAGATGTACGGGAATCTGTTTCTCCGAGTTCTTTTATTCTAGCATCTAACTGCTTTTGAGCGATAGCCAGAGCCTCTTCTTTTCGTCCTAAAATTTTGAAGAGATCAATGACTAATTTATAGCTTACAGATGTTTGAGAATCTGTCTCTCCAAATTTTTTTATTCTTCCGTATAATTGATTTTGAGCCATCGCAAGAGCTTTGTCTTTGTGATCCAAATCTTTGAAGAGATTAATGACTAATTGATAGCTTTCAGATGTACGGGAATCTGTCTCTCCGAGTTCTTTTATTCTAGCATCTAACTGCTTTTGAGCGATAGCCAGAGCCTCTTCTTTTTGATCCAAATCTTTGAAGAGGTTAATGACTAATTGATAGCTCTCAGATGTACGGGAATTTGTCTCTCCGAGTTCTTTTATTCTAGCATCTAACTGCTTTTGAGCGATAGCCAGAGCCTCTTCTTTTTGATCCAAATCTTTGAAGATGTTAATGACTAATTGATAGCTTTCAGATGTACAGGAATCTGTCTCTCCGAGTTCTTTTATTCTAGCATCTAACTGCTTTTGAGCCATCGCAAGAGCTTTGTCTTTTTGATCCAAATCTTTGAAGAGGTTAATGACTAATTGATAGCTTTCAGATGTAAGGGAATCTGTCTCTCCGAGTTCTTTTATTCTAGCATCTAACTGCTTTTGAGCTATCGCAAGAGCCTCTTCTTTTCGTCCTAAAATTTTGAAGAGATCAATGACTAATTTATAGCTTACAGATGTTTGAGAATCTGTCTCTCCAAATTTTTTTATTCTTCCGTATAATTGATTTTGAGCGATAGCCAGAGCCTCTTCTTTTTGATCCAAATCTTTGAAGAGGTTAATGACTAATTTATAGCTCACAGATGTTCGAGAATCTGTCTCTCCGAATTTTTTTATTCTTTCGTATAATTGATTTTGAGCTATCGCAAGAGCCTTTTCTTTTTGTCCGAAAACTTTGAAGAGATCAACGACTAATTCATAGCTCATAGATGTTCGATAATCTGTTTTTCCAAACGTTTCTATGGTTTTATCTAATCGTTTTCGAGCTATCACAAGAGCGTCCTCTTTTGTTTCAACTTCTTTGAAGAGGTCAATGACTAATTTATAGTTCATAGACGTTCGATAATCCTTCTCCCCAAATGTTTTTATACTTGTGTCTAACTGTTTTTGAGCGATAGCAAAAGCTTCTTTTTTTTGTTTAAGCGTTTCAAAAAAATTGATTATTATTTTATAATTCTCAAATATCAACTGATTTTTATTTTCTAATACTGCTTTTCTTGCTTTTAATAGATGCTGCGCTAAAATAAGTGCCTCTTCTTGTTGCCCGATTTTATTTAAGAGATGAATTACTTCATCACCTTCTTTCAGTACAGTTTTTTTTGCTTCGAGAATATGTTGCGCTACAATGCTTTGTTCAGTAGCTCCTATATCTATTTTTGACCCAATATTTTTTAAGAGCGTAATTACACTTATATAACATTGAGCTGAATCAAAATAATTTTTTTTAGGCGTATCATTTTCTTTATTTGGAATTTGTTGAGCGATATATAAATTTTGTTGAAATTCGAAAATTTTGTCGTCTTTTTGTCTTGAATTTTTTAATACTCCCATTATTTTCTCATAGATCTGGAGTTTCTCCTGAGAATAGGTAGAGGAGGTTTCTTTATTGGGCATTAAATCATTAAGTGCTTTAATCACAACATCGTAGCTTTTTAATCTTGCCTCAAGAGTTTTTTCTAAGGTGTTGTTTTGATTTTCTAACATACACCGAGCAAAGGTCAACGCGTCGATTTCTTTTTGTGAATCGCACAAAAACTTAAGAATTTTTTGATAGCTGTTGAGTGTTTTGGGGTGATTTTCTCCTAATTGTTGCCTTTGTTTATCTAATCTGTGCTTGGTAAAATATAAAAAATATTCTTCATTTTTTGCCTTGAGAATAAATTTCATTGTTTCATTGTAGAGCGCTAAAGTCATATCATGATCTTCTCCAAACGAGCTCCCCAATTGATCTACGAGTTCTTGGATGGGCAAAATCATATTTTCATTTAGGGGCACATTTCCTAAGAGGTAGATAAATCTACCATAGCTTTCATTTGTTTCACCATCCGGCTCTGTAATAAAACGTATTCTATTTTTTAGTTCTTCTTGAGCTAGGAAAAAGGCTTCTGGATAATTTTTTAACCGGAGTAAAATATCGATGACTGTATCATAGGCGTCTAATATCTCATTATTACTATCTCCTAAAATATCTAATTTGAGTTTCAACACGATATTTGCATAATCAAGAGCCCCTTGATAATGTTCTAACCTTATTAAAATAGTTATGACTGTGTCATAACTTTGGAATAGTCCATCAAAATCATTATCTACTTGAGTCTTTGATATTTTCTCTCTGCTTTCTAAGAGTATTTTTGCGTGTTTTAGAGCTTCTTTATTTTCTTCTTGGTTTTCAGCAATGTCATATAAAATGGTGACAATTCGGCTACGGCTCTTTAATGTCTCAGGGTGGTTTTCATCTAGAGTTTTCATTTTTATTTCTAAAGCTTCTCTGACAAAAGGAAGCTCTTTTTCAAACTCTTCACGATCATGTAAAAGCCAAATAACTGCATCATAGCTTTCTAATAAGTAGGGATTATCATGATTGAGTAATTGCTTTCTTATCATGAGAGCTTTTTCTGCGAGGATTATAGCCTCCTCCGTGCTCTCTGTATAACGTATACACCGACTTTTAATTTGATAAAGTTCTGCCGCTATTAAGGCTTCCTCTCGGTCTAAAGAGTTAATATCTCTATCATTTAATAAACTGGTGCCATCACTCTTGAATAATTTAAGACTATTTTGATCTAGTAATGCAATGCCTTGATCAATGTATTGATGGGCTATATTGCGCGGTGATACATAACGAGAGTAGGCCCACCCTAAATGGCTTAAGAATTGTATTTTTTGATGATTCTCGAGAGCTTCAAAAAGATTTGTCATTCCATAGAGACGAGATAAATGAGCTCGGTACAAAATTTCTAATTTTTGATCGAAATAATTGTTTTTTGAATAGCTAGGCTCTCTTAGCTGTTTGATTGTGTGATTGATAGAAATACAAGTCTTTTTAAAAAAAATGTCTTTTTTTTCTTTGATTGAAAGTTCCATCACTTTTTGAACAAGTGAGTGAACTTGATAGTATTTTTTTTGATCAAGTTCGCCAATTATTTCTCGAAAAAATGAATAGCCTTTTAGTAGCTTAATAGCCCCTAAAATAGAAACTTCATCTTCCTGAGGGTAAGATAAATGGGCCCAGGCGTGGAGTAGATCCAAGGGGATATCTTCCTCTCCAAGAAGAGCAATCATCTGCATCATCTCAATGGCTAAGAATCCTTTTTCCTTTTCTTTAATCGCATCTAAAGAGACTTGCCAGGTGATAAAAATAGAGGCCTCTTCTGTGGGGAGATCAATATCATCTTTGCCAGGAAGTTTTGGATCACGTGCTTTAAATCTCCTTTCATATTCACAAAGAGAGATATTCTCTTGCTCTAAATATCTTGCAATATGAGAGAGTGCGAGTGGATGATATCCCACTGCTTTAGCAAGGGTTTCTGCAGCTTTTTTCTCTTCTTGAACTGGCTGATCTACCTGAGTAAGGTAGTGTATAGCCTCTTCTTCAGAAAACTCTATTAAGGGAATTACTTTAAACCCATTAACGTGAGCTTTATCTCCTACCCTCGTTGAGATTAAAATCTGACATCGATTGGTGTCGGGGATATAGTTTTTTAATTCTGTAAAAAAATGCTCATCATCAAGTCCATCAATGACAAAAAGTCCTGGCAGGGTCATTTGTTGGAGATACACTCTTAACTCAGCTAAGGTTTCCTCATGCTTCTCTTTTTTAATATTTAGAAGACCTGCAAGTTCAATAAGTGCTATTCTAATTGCACCAGAGGCTGTTGCTTTAATGAGATAGATAAATCTATATCTTGCTAGTTCTAAAGCATATTTAAAGCTTAAGGTGCTTTTTCCTATCCCTCCTAGTCCTGCAATAGCTACTTTAGAAGAACTAGCGAACATTGTTTTTAAGTCATGCAGTTCTTTAACTCTTCCCGTAAAGAAAATTTCTCTTTGAGGGATATTATTAATACAAGAAGATTGCTTTGGCAATAAGCTTTCATGAGAGAGAGAATGATTTTTAAGAAAAATGTCATATTTCCATGGGATGAGATTGTTCTTAGTTCCTAGATAAGTAGAAGGAAGATGTTTCTCCAGTAACGATTTTTTAGCTGATGAAAAAAGGCATTCAACCTTCTTTTCAGCAGCTATCATATGATCGTTGTCTTCTTCTGAAAGGACAATCTTCTTAATTCTTCCTCGAGAAATTTCCTCTGAAGGATTTCTTTGTTTAGCTTGGTTTATGTAAAGATCAATGAGTCTAGATACAAGAGGCATCTCTTGTAATATAGTTTCTTTTTCGGCTTCTTGATGATCTATTTTAAGCGCAAGCGTCCGGTAATTAGTTTGCTTTCCTTTATAGTAAGGATCTTCTTGATAGACGTGATCATCAAATCGATCTACAAGAGAAGTTGTGGAAGGAGCGATCATTTTTCCATAGGTTGTATCATCATAGAGATCACCATCACTATTTTTCCTTCTCAATATAAGAGGTTTAAAAATCCCTGGGAAGGCAAGTGTTGCAGCTAAGACATCAGAAAGCAGAAAATCCCCATATTCAGGATTTTCAGAACTGAAATGGATAATTTTTCCTTTAGTTAAACTATAGGCAGTAAGATGAATATGGCGATATTTTTCAGGATACCGTTGGATTTTTTCAGCTAGCTCTTTGAAAGAGAGGTTCTCTATTTTTACCTGATGATTGATGACTTCTTCAAGACTGCTTCGAAGCTCCTCTGTTGTACATAGTGCTATAGAGAAATCTAACCGCTTTTTTTCTGAAGAGGGTGGTAAATAAAGATCTTCAAGTTCTTTAAACTGAACATCTGTAAGAGAGGAATTAATAGTAAATAGATCTTGAAGGGAATTAAATGATAATTCTTTAATTTGTGAGGAGGTATATCCAAGAGCTAGGAGCGTTGCAATAATAGATCCCATTCCCAGTCCTGAAAATCTCCGAATCTCTTTTAAGATTTTTTTAGATCCTAGCCCTTTAATAATCCCAATAAACCCTTCTTTCTGATGATAACTTCCTTCTAAAATCAAATTAAATGGGGCGCTTTCGTAAAAATCCGCCTCTTTAATTTTTTCTGACCGTATTGAAGCTATAGAATTTTCTAGAATATTTTTACATCTTTTAATGACAGCATGTTCAGCTTCTTTCCCTTGTAAATAGGCAAGCGGTGTTTTGCCAGCTTCATCAGTTTTATTAGGATCTGCTTTTAGCGAAAGTAGTAGAGTGATTGCATCTGGCTGCTTTCCCTTCACTGCAAAGTGAAGAGTCGTTCCAGACTTTTCAAGCTCTCCCTTATGAATATACGCTCCTGTATCAACAAGTGCTTTTATGGCAAAGAGATCTCCTAAAAAAGCAGCGAGTTGAAGAGGAGTTCTTCCTGATCTATCTTTAATTTCTAAAATATGTTTTATTATAATATGCTTATCATTTAAGAGATAAGTAAGCATTTGAGGTTGGTTTGAGTGGATCGCAAGATGGAGAACGGTTTTAATATCTGGAATAGCATCTAAGAGACTGATATCTTTAAATTGATTGTGCTTGAGAAGAAGCTCTAAGATATTAGGATACCCTGAGGTAACTGCAAGAGCGATGAGTGAGATCATCGTTTTCCCATTCCTCCACTCTTGTCCACTGATTCCATACTCCAGGAGCCGTTGAAGAACTTTTTCATGCCCTTCATGAATTGCCCAATGAAGAGCAGTCAATCCTCGAGCATCTTTATCTTTAACATTTACAATACCAGAATTTCCTTGAAGAAGATCTCCAAGCATGTCTTCCCTTCCATAGATAGCTACTAGATGAAGGAGTGTTTTTCCTCTAAGCTCCTCTCTTCCTTCTAGCCCTTTAAGCTCCATCAGACTATCCACAGGATAATGACCAATGAGATAAGAAAAAAAACCTTTTTTCCCTTCTCGAATTGCTGCAAAGGCAAGATTCATCCCTTGTAAATCATAAAGCTCAAGTAATTTATCATAGACAAGTGCATCCCACACATCAGGTTTCATTTCATACAAAATAATATGAAAAAGATAATCTGCTAGATGTTGATCATTCTGCAAGCTTTCTTCTGGGACTGCTTGAATAAAGGCATCCTCAAAACCATAGGTTTTCATCAAAGAGCGTAGCTTCTCCTTTTGAATAGAAGAGATAGCAGTAGATCTTAAATCAGATGAAGGAACATTCATCCCCTGAGGTAAGGAAGAAGTGAAAGACGTAAGCGAAGAATTGATAGAAGAGGCTACTTGACTATTTTTATACGAGATATTCGTAAGAGATGTACTCATAAAAAACCTTTAATATGATTATCTTTGAATTTAACTTTACATCTTGAGGCTTAGGAAATATTTTATCAAATAAAAAACGTAACTATTCAGATACCCCCTCCTGATAAATTTTTTATTCCCTTTTACAATCATAGTTAGTAACCTGGGAATATGTCGATAAAGCCAGAAAATTTTACACCGGATTTTAATGAAGAACTTTTAAAGACGCTCCCTAAACGGACACCACTATATGTTCGCCATTTGATACGACATTTACTGATTGTAAATCAACAATCAGAGGTTGCTATTCAACAATTAAAAGCCGAGGTTCAAGATTTAAAAGCTATAGTTTCTAAAAATAGCTCTAATAGTCATAAGCCTCCTAGCAGTGATGGCTTTAAAAAAATCCCTAAAAGCTTAAGAGAGTCTTCAGGTAAAAAAGTTGGAGGACAAGAGGGACATAAGGGCGTAGGAAGATCGCAAGTGAGTAATCCTGATCATACGTTTTTATTAAGTCCTGATCGCTGTCAACATTGTCACGCTTCTCTTGAGGAAATTACAGGAAACTGCGTAGAAAAAAGGCAAGTGTTTGAGCTCCCTCAACCTAAGATAGAAACGACTGAATACCAAGCTATAGAAAAAACATGTTTGCGCTGTGGACGATTAACAAGGGCTTCTTTTCCAGAACATGTTAAAGGTCCTGTTCAATTTGGAAGCCGGGTAAAAGCTTTAGCTAGCTACCTAAGCTCTCTACATTTTATCCCCGTAAATAGAATTTGCCAAATTTTTAAAGATCTCCTTGGAATATCCCTATCCCCAGGGAGCTGCATGAACATCAATACACAGCTTTTTACAGAGCTTTACTCGTTTGAAGAGGGATTAAAAAAGGATCTTTTAAGTTCAAAAGTCTTACATTTTGATGAGACAGGAATGAGATGTGAGAAAAAGCTGAAGTGGATCCACGTAGTAGCATCTGAGATGGCAACTTTTTACACGATACATCATAAGAGAGGAAAAGAAGCCATGGATGCCATGGGAATCTTACCTCTTTTTAAAAACTATGCTGTTCATGACCACTGGAAATCTTACTTTAATTATCCGGGCTCAAGTCATGTGCTGTGTAATGTCCATCACTTAAGAGAGCTCAATTTTATCCATGAAGAGGAGAAAGAGGAGTGGGCCTTGGCCATGAAGAAGACTCTTCTTTTTGCTTATCAAGCCCTCAAAAAAGGACCTCTATCAGAAGGAATTATCAAAGAAATCCATCACTCTTATAATAAAGCTATCCAAGAAGGACACTCTTATCACGCAAAACTTGAATCTTTAGCTCCCGGAAAAAGAGGAAGAACTAAGTAAAGGCCAGGGAAAAATCTACTAGATAGGCTAGAGCAAAATGCCACTTCTGTTCTAGCATTTACTAGGGACTCTAAAATCCCTTTTAGTAACAATCAAGGGGAACAAGATATTCGGATGGTTAAACTCAAACAGAAAATTGGAGGGTGCTTCCGAACAATTCTTGGAGGACAAATTTTTTGCCGAATTAGAAGTTATCTTTCCACAGCCCGTAAGCAAAACTGGAATATGTTGGATGCGATTACAGATGCTATCCAAGGAAATCCGTATCACCTAACAGGTCCTCCTCAGTTAGTTCTTTAGATTTTTAAGAACTAGATCATACCCCCTATACACAAATATGTGTATAGGGGGGGTATCTGAACAGTTACTAAAAAACATGCTAAAGATGAGACAGGCTCAAGATTAGAGGGAGAGCGGCGATATTTTATTTTTCTTAAGAATAAAAGAGCTAGAGAATAGTCATGACTAAAGCGGACTTAAGACTCATGAGATCTTTGATACGCGAGCGCTGTATTAGAAAGAAGCATCGCAATGGTCATAGGGCCAACACCTCCTGGAACCGGTGTTAAAAAGGAAGCCATTTTCTGTACCTCCATAAAATCCACATCTCCTACAATTTTTCCCTCTTTTCTATTAATACCAACATCAATCACAATCGATCCCTCTTTAACCATGGGGGCGGTGATAAAATGGGGAACCCCGATCGCTGCAATCAAAATATCAGCAGAACGGGTTAAGGTAGCAAGATCTTCTGTTGCGCTATGAGCAAGTGTTACTGTGGCATTATGTTTTTTATTTTTCTGCGAAAAAAGAGCCGCAAGAGGTTTTCCGACAATTAAGCTTCTTCCCACAATCACCACATGTTTTCCAGGTATAGAGATATCATAGTGATGAAGGAGTTGAATAATCCCTAAGGGAGTACACGGTATAATGCCTGTAGGATCTTCTGTGATTAGCTTTCCTAAATTAAGAGGATGAAATCCATCCACATCTTTATGAGGAGAGACACGCTCAACAACTGCCAAAGAGGGAAGATGAGAAGGAAGCGGCTGCTGAATTAAAATCCCATCGGTATCAGGGTCTTGATTTAACGTGTCAACAAGATGAAGGAGTTCTTGCAAAGAGACGGTTTCAGGGAGTTGATACAGCTTGGAATGGATCCCCACTTCTAACGATTGCCGGTTTTTCATCCTCACATAGGTTTGAGAGGCCGGGTGATCTCCAACGAGGATAAAAGCTAAAGAAGGGGCTCTTTTAAAAACAGAAATCTTTTCTTTTAGCTCTTTTAAAACGGTTTGTGCAACAACGGTTCCTTCTAAAAGCTTCATGTAGGGGATTCTCCAGGGGTATCTAATGATTCTCTTTTTAAGTCTAATCAAAAAGAGGCTTAAATGGTAAGAAAAGTTCTTCTTTTAGAGTTCCTTAAAAGCTATCTTTTGTAAGAGTAGGGGTTTGAAAATAGCTTGTTTTGAAGTTTTTTTAAATCTCTACCTATAAAAATAGGGCAGGTGAACCACAAAAAGCTATAAACACCATCCATCAAAGGAAGAAAAAGGCAATCGGTGATGAGTGATCTTTTACTTAAGGGAATGCCTTCATCAAAAATAGAGATCAAAAGAAGCTGAAAAACCGTAAGAGATAACGATAAAGTAGCTGTAAAAAGAGAAAAGGCAAGAGGCTTATCTTCAAAAAAATGTCTTTTTTGAGGGTAGAGTAAAAGAGATGCCATCACAAAAGAGAGGGCATAAATCCCAAAATGAAATTCGGAAGATAAAAGATCCAAAATAAGTCCGCACCCACAGCTGATGAGTAAACTCCTTCTTAAAGGAAGAGCGTGATACACAAAGGGGAGAAAAGGGGCAAAAGCGTTTAAAGAGATGTGAGGGAAAATAGCTGAGTTAACGATCGCTATAATAAGAGAGAGGATAAAAGGAATATAAAGAGGGATACCGTACATCTGAATCTCTACCTTTAATAGAAAAGGGGAGCGATTAAGTGTGACTTCTCTTTGAGAAAAGTCTCTCTCACTTCACTGAAGTGAGCTCTTAGATCTTTTAACATCAAATATTCCTTATTGTAATTGACTGAAAGTGAAGGTTTTTTAAGTCCCTTATAACTAGCCACTTTTGTAGAGAAAATCAACTACCGGGTGAGTGATTTCAATAAAAATAGCTCTTAACTTACAGCTAAAAAGCTTAAACATCCTTTAAGAGATGGAAACGGTTTCTACTAAAAGAGAAGAAGGCGTTCCTATCCCGTGGTAATCAAAGCCTAAAGACCGCATCTTTTCTCCTTCAAACACATTTCTCCCATCAAAGAAGGCAGACCCTTGCATTTGAGCTAAAATAAGAGAGCAGTCACATGTATAAAATTGAGGCCACTCTGTCATGAGGACAATAGCATGAGAGGTAAGCGCGCATTCATATTCATCCTCACACCAGGTGATCAAAGGACTTTGTAGGACATGTTTTGCTTTGAGGATTGCAATCGGATCATAGAGCCTAAGTAGCGCCCCGTGATCTAACAGTTGCTGAATGAGTGTCAAGGAAGGAGATTCTCTTAAGTCATCTGTATGGGGTTTAAACGCAAGACCTAAGATGCCAATTGTTTTTCCAGTCACTCCTCCTTTAGAAGAAAAATAACTTTTTATTTTATGAAACATCACCTCTTTTTGTCTTTGGTTAACAGCATCCACCTCTTCTAAAAGAGAAGGAGAGTACCCGAATTGTTTTCCAAGAGCGACAAGCGCTTTCACATCTTTTGGAAAACACGACCCTCCGTAGCCAGCTCCTGCATTTAAAAAATGGGGCCCAATACGGTGATCAGCGCTAATCCCTTTTTTAACATCAGATACATTAGCCCCTATCCGTTCACATAAATTCGCGATTTCATTGATAAAAGAAATTTTTGTTGCAAGCATGGCATTAGCGGCATATTTTGTCATCTCTGCAGAAGAGGGGCTCATGACTAGCCACTTATCTTGAGAAAGGGCTAAAGGGTGATAAAGCTTCAGCGCTGTCTTTAAACTCCGTTCATTATCTACCCCCAAGATGATGCGGTCAGGATGTAGACAATCTTGGATAGCGCTTCCTTCTCTTAAAAACTCAGGATTTGAAATCACATCAAAAGAGACATGAGAGGGGAGTCTGGATTGAATAAGTGCTTTAATCTGAAGCGCTGTTCCTGGAGGCGTGGTAGACTTCATGATAATCGTTGATCCCTCTGTCATTTTAGGGGCAATAGAGGTAGCTGCTTTTAAGACAAAAGAGAGATCACAAGAGCCGTCAGGAAGAGAGGGGGTGGGAACTGCAATCATGTAAACTGTGCTCCGAAGAGTAGCTTCTTGGATATTTGTAGTAAAAGATAAGTTTCCCTCTTGAAGATGACGCTTTAGCATCTCTTCTAAGCCTCTTTCATAAAGAGGAGGAATTCCTTGAGAGAGCATCTTGATTTTTTCCTCATCAATATCTAAACAAATAACAGAGTGAGAAAATTCTGCTAGGCAAACAGCTGTAATGAGGCCGACATAGCCTGCCCCTAAGATGGTGACGTGCATAATAAAATTCCATTTTGAAGAATGTAGTGCTGATGACAAAGAGAGGCGAGCTTTAAATCATGCGTGACAATCATCACAGCTTGATTTCTTTTGGCTGCGCACTCAAGTAAAAGAGTATAAATGGATTCTGAGTGAAATTGATCCAAATTCCCAGAAGGCTCATCCGCTAAAATCAGCTCTGGATCGTTCATTAAAGCTCTTGCAATGGCTACACGCTGCTTTTCTCCTCCAGAGAGAAGCTTAATGGGAAAGAAGAGCCTCTCTAATAGCCCCACCTCTTCTATAAGATGAAGCGCCTTTTGATAAGAGGGCGATCCTTGATGAATTCTTTTTCTTGCAATGTGAGCTGGCATAAGAATATTTTCTAAAACAGTGCACTCTTCTAAAAGGTGGTAAGCTTGAAAAATAAATCCTATATGCTGAGATCTCATAGAGGCTGCATTCTTGGAAGAAAGAAGCTCCCCGCAAAGCGTGATAGTTCCTGAAGAGGGGAAATCAAGCCCTCCTAATAGATGCAAAAGCGTTGTCTTTCCTTCTCCTGATTTCCCTGTCACTGCGATAGTGTCTCCTGGATAGATATCCAAAGAGATGTCCTCTAAAATGGAGGTGTTTATAGGATGAGAGAACTGTTTAGATAGGTGAGAAGCCTTAAGTAAGGGATTCATTCTGACCTCAAGATTTCAGAGGGAGTAAGCCTGCATGCTTTTAAAGCAGGGATGAGGGCTGCAAGAAGAGAGAGAAGGGGCGCCGTCACTACAATAAAATAAAGTGCAGAGAGGCTCATTTCAGAGGGGAGAGAAGAGCCGTAGAAGGCCGGGTTAAAAGCTGGATATCCTTGAAGCCAGCTAAGCGCTGAAACGAGGCTGCTTAGATGTTTTAGTGTGAAAAGAGCTGCTAAAATGCCCAAAGAAGTACTGAGAAGTCCAATAAGGGCGCCGCACGCTCCAAAGATGAAGGCAATGCTTTTTTTTGAGGCTCCTAACGCCTCTAAAATACCAATCTCTTTTCGCTTATCATACACAAGTAAAATCAAGAACGAGATGATATTAGAGCAGGCCACAATTAAAATGATGCCGCCTAAAAAAACAAATAAAACACGGTCACTTTGAAACTGCAGCAGGAGATCTTTAGAAAACTCATAGTCATGGTAAGAGGTCACTTTCCAGTAAGAAGAAAGAGAAGACTGATCTAAAAGGGCTTGAATGTGATTTTTTAAAAAAGGAGTTTGGCGAAGATCTTGATGCCATACACAAAAGCCGCTTGATAAAGAAGGATCAAAATGTTGCATGACACTTGATGTTTGAATGAGATGAACGACATCAGGTGAGGCAAAAAGCGATTTATTTCCGATAGGAGTCACCCCTGGATTGTAAAAACCAGCAACTGTTACAGAAAGCTTTTGCTCTTGAAGAGCCCCTGTTGTCACAGCTTGATATTGAATCCATCCTTTATCTCCGATTTGAACACCGAGATCGCAAAATCCTTTGGCTAAGATAACAGGATGAGATGAAGACAAAGGAGGAGGAGATAAGGTTTTTAGGGGAGTTTCCTTAAGAGCTATTTGTACAGGAGCAAGCTCTTTCCAAGGCAAGGTCCCTTTAAGGGGGCAAGATCCAATTTCTCCTTCTACAGCAAGCTTTAAATGAGAGAGAGATTGAAGTAAGTGCGCGTTTTCTAAAGCAGCTGTGACACGGAATTGAATAGGATCTTCTGCAAAAATAGGAACATCTACACGCTCTTCATTCCAGAAAATCGCCTGATCACGCCGTTTAAGAACTCCCTCTTTACAAGAATTTGCATTGCCTACTCTAAGAGAATGCAGTTTTCCCTCAGAAAAGAACCTTTTAGCGGGTATGCTATAGTTTTCAGGAAGGAGATGGTAAGGAATATTCCACGGGAGCGCGCCTGTTTTGACGGTCTGAAGTGTGGCATGGGTAAAAAATTGAGATAGCTGCTCTGAGGTTGCAAGCGGAGTAAAAAGATTTTCTAGGGTCTCTTTAAGAGGAGGGATGAGAAGAGCTTGCAGGTAAGAGTTGTTTTCTGGAAATGATTGAAGATAGCACGCTTGCGTGAGAAATTGAGGCCCTCTTTTTTTTCCTGTAAGAGACGGCGTCATTTGAAGCTTGAGCACAGCGCCGCTTAGTTCAAAAGGAGAATACTCAGCTGTTGGATCAACTTTTTTTACAGATTCTAAAATTTGAGCCAGCAAAGTGACAGGGTCTTGAAGAGCCCCTTCAGCACTTAAGTGCGGCTTTTCCCAATCTAAAGGAATCATAGGGTCTGTTAAGGGGTCGTAAAGATCCTTGCCTTGATCTTGAAGCTTTTCAGAAAAGCTTCTCGGTTGATAGCTTGCCTTAGAGCTAAGGGTATCTGCTAGATAGTAATACGACTTAAAATAGGCGTCTTTAGGGGTGATTCGCAAAGGAGCATGAAGAGAGGTGAGCTTATGCAGCCACGCTTTTTCAATGCCCTCTGTAATAGATAAAAAGAGTAAAAGAAGCCAAACAACTGTTGTAATGACAGCTACCGAAACGGTTGCTAAAAGAGCTACAGACAGTTGTCGTTTGCGAGGAACTAAATACTTTCGTAGAATCGAAAGTTCAAATATCAAAGCTTATTTTGCCTCTTTAAAGACGACATGCTTTTTCATTCTTTTGTCGTATTTTTTGAGTTCAAGTCTTTCGGTCGAAGTTTTTTTGTTTTTTTGAGTCCAATACACTTCAGGACTTTCTGTGCTTTTCAATTTAACAAATTCGCGTGCTGTTTTTGCCATAAGATTCCCTTTCAAAGAGGATTAAATACATAGGATATCCGATAGAGAGAAAATAATCTATCAAATTCAATTTTTGAAAAGAAGAGAGGATAAAAGAAGAGTCAATACCTCTTCTAGAAAGGGATCCTCGTTTGAGGCTCTAACGTTAAAGGGTGCCCTTGAAGACCTACTTTTTGATAAACATGAAATCCTAGACCTGCAATCATCACAGCATTATCAACAGAGAGTCCTAAGGGGGGAAAACACACTTCGATAGGGCTTAAAGAGAAAAGAGATTGGAGATACCGATTTTGAGAGACGCCCCCTCCAAAAAAAATCATCTTACATCCAAAGGCTAAAGCCGCCTCCATCGCTTTTTTATGAATATTTTCTAGAGCTGTTTTTTGAAAGGCAGCAGCCACATGAGCCTTATCTTCTTCTGAAATGATGAGAGAGGTGTCTTTGTGACTATTTTGCCCTTTTAATGTGTATAAAACATTGGTCTTAAGACCGCTAAAAGAAAAATCCCAAGGCCTTCCTTTCACAACTCCTGGTTTAAAGTGATAACGCGTAGGGTCTCCCTTTAACGCCAGTTTTTCAATTTCAGGCCCTCCTGGATAAGGAAGATCAAGAAGCGCTGCAACTTTATCAAACGCCTCTCCAATGGCATCATCAACAGTTGTTCCAATTAATGTATAAACACCTACAGCCTCGATTTTGACAAGAAGTGTATGTCCTCCTGATATCACCACACCTAAAGCAGGAAAAAGAGGTTTGGGGCAGTGCATGAGCGCGGCATATAGGTGGGCCTCTACATGATTGACTCCTACAAACGGGCGCTTCCAAGAGAGAGCAAGCCCTTTTGCAGCGGTAAGTCCCATGAGGAGCGCGCCAATCAGGCCTGGACCGTAAGCCACAGCAATGACATCAATATCTTGAGCTTTTAGGCTGGCCTCTTGAAGCGTTTGATCAATCAGAGGAATGAGGACATCAAAGTGTCTTCTGCAGGCAAGTTCTGGATAGACGCCTCCATACTGACTATGCAGATCAAATTGCGTGGCAACGGTTTGAGCAAGCACATGCCTACCATCTTCCACAATAGCGCAAGCTGTTTCATCGCATGTCGATTCAATTCCTAAAACTTTCATAAGGAAAAAGTGTAACCCATTGAAAATAAAAATTAAAGAGGAAGAAAAAATCTCAACCTAGACTCTTAAGGCCTAGGTTGGTAAGAGAAGATTAGAGCATTTTATTAAAAAGTTTATCTTGAAAAAGATATACAGGACGGCTGGTGAAGAAAAGGACTGTCATCAATTTGATGGCAGTCTTATTCCATTTTTTGGAGAAAAGACCTTTTCCCTCGTCTGGATGAATCAGTTTAGGGATTTTTACAGCCAAATACCGAAATGAATATTGGTAAGCACAGCCAAGAGGAGAGACAAAGGGGAAAATATCACGTAAAAAATTAGGTGTTTTCCTCGTTGAGCTGATTTCTCTAAAAATAGCTACTGCAGCAGGGTATAAAATAGCTACTAACGCAGCAGCCATAATTTTTTTATCTGTAGGCGAAATCTGTTTGCTTTGACCTACTAAATACTTTGCTATAGCAAATCCTGATGTACAATAGGCGGGAATAAAATAACTAGCTGTTTGTTTCATTAAATTGATCATGAATTCCTCATTAATTAAATGACAATATCAATAATAGATGAAAATTTAATAAAAAGCATATTTAAAACAATAACGAATGAAGAATCGAACTTATCTTCTTTAGAAGAAGGTATGATGACAAAGAGGGCGCTTTAAAGATTGATTAACACCTAGAGTCGCTATCAAAACATGTAAAAAAAGGGAGAAAAAACTCAAAACCTAGATGGGTCATCTAGGTTTTGAGGTAGATAGAGATTAAAAAAACTTATTTGTAATCTTTTCTCCTAGGGTCCATGCAGGGCGCCCCGTGAGGAAAAGTATGGCTAATAATTTGATGGCGGCGACATTCCACTTTGTTGACAATACTTTAGAATTACTTAAAGTATTCATTTGATCTTTGCAAAGACCGACGGAATACTTGTATGTGTGAGCAAGAGGATTGATAAGAGGGAGTATATTGGATAGAAAGGGAGAAGACTTTTCTCCTGTGATTTTATTAAAGATCGCCACGGCTGTAGGATAGGCAAAAGCGACTACAGCAGCAGCTGCAATCTTTTTATCCGTAGAAGAGATAAATTGACTTTTCCCCATTAAATATTTTGCGGCTTCAACTCCAGATGAACAATAAGCTGGAGTTAAATAACTAGCTGTTTTGAGTATAAAATTTATCATAGAGCATCCTTTTTTTATCAGGCGTTAAAATGAGAATACGAAAACCCTTGATTAAAATGCTATAGATAAAAAATATTAAAATATGTAGGCATAGGGTCAATTCTCCTTTAAAAAGTTAAAATACATTTGATTTTTGTGAAGTAAGGTATGTTTTCATGCGTAAAAGTTGCTTGGTCTTTAGAAAATCAAGGCAAGCAAGAGCTAGAGATAAAAAGCTAGGGTTTAAAGGGGCACGGTGTTAAAAAATGGATAAGATCCAATTCTCATGAATGATTGAGGGTGGTAGTTAGAAAATAGGACATAAGAGAGCCGTTTTTCAAAAGGAGGCTTTTTATAAGGCGCTTTAAGAGTATAATAGAGAGAGTAAATCATGTTTTGGATCATTTTTCACGTTATTTTTGTCACCCTATTTTTCATTGACCTCACTCTTAAAATCTCCTCTTCTTTTCAAGCGCTCTTTAGAAGTTTTCTATGGATTATTCTCACGTTGATTTGGAACGGGATCATTTATTGGAAGATGGGAAGCGACTTAGCTTTAGAGTTTTTTACAGCGTATGCTGTAGAAAAGCTTTTAAGTGTGGATAATTTGTGTGTTTTTGCGTGGATTTTTTCTTATTTCAAACTCTCTTTACTACAGGAAAGGTGGGTTCTTACCTGGGGTATTTTAGGAGCTAGTGTATTTCGGTTAAGCTTAATTGGACTTGGGATCAAGATTTTGAGTTGGTTTCATCCACTTCTTTATCTGATGGGATTTGGGATCATGTACATGGGCATTAAGTTTTTTGGGTCATCAACTTCTCCTTTTGATTATCAAAAAACCCTTCATTTTTTTAAAAAGCATTTACCTATTGCAGAAGTTCTTAATCAAAATAGGCTCTATGTTAGAGAGGAGGGGAAGTTTAAATGGACGCTTCTAGCGGTAGCTCTTTTTTGTATTGAAGGAGTTGATCTTATTTTTGCGCTAGATTCTGTCCCGCTTGTTTTTGGAATCACTCACAATCTTTTTATTGCCTATACGTCTAATATTTGTGCTATTTTAGGGCTTCGCTCTCTTTATTTTGCCTTGATTCCTTATTTAGAAAATATCGAGAAGTTTCAAGGGACTTTAGGATTGATTTTACTTCTCATTGGAGCAAAAATGGTGCTGAGTTTTATCTATGAAGTGCCTCCCTTACTTTTCCTTATGCTCATCGTAAGTGTGATCATTTCTATGGAGATCAGGAAGAAGTTTTTTTCTTCCTATAACTCTTAAGATTAAGAAAAGAATGTCTCTCATGCATTTAAAAAGAAATCAGTTCTATCATGGGTATGTGAAGTATCTTGATCACTATCTCATATGATTAATCTACAATGGGAGAGGGGAGAATTTTGATTTTTTCTAAAGACCTTTCATCAGAGCTTAAAATCTCGAGATCAAAATTGTCGTGGTGAAGGCGCCATCCCTTAGAAGGAATCGATTTTGCTTGATGATAAATGTACCCTCCTAAAGTGTCGTATTCAGGACTTGGAGGGATGTGGATGAAGAGCTCTTTTTCAATATCTAAAATCGTCATCCTGGCATCGACAATCCACCCTCCAGAAGGAATATGGGAAAATAAAAGCTCTTGGCTAGCGTCATCTTCATCTGCAATTTCCCCTACAAGCTCTTCTAAAATATCTTCAATGGTGACAATACCCTCTGTTCCTCCGTATTCATCTACCACGATAGCTAGGTGAAGCTGTTTACTTCGAAATTCTTGCAAAAGAATCGATATTTTTTTCATCTCAGGTGTATATAAGACAGGCTTCATTAAAGACTTAATGGAAGAGTGAGGATCTTCCTCAGTGTAAGCTGAGAGGACATCTTTATAGAGAAGAACGCCAACAATATGATCAATGGTGTCTTGATAAACAGGTATTCTACTGTAACGCTCTAAAAGAAAGAGTTTTGCTGTCTCTTCTAAAGAAGTTTCTAAAGAAAGAGCCATGATATTAATCCGAGGAACCATCACTTCTCTCACGCACCGTTTAGTGAAATTAGCCACAGAAACAATCAAATTTTTCTCTTGAGGGTCTAAAGCAGAAGAGACATCTGATTCGTGGATCATTTCTAAAATGAGATCATACACCGAGTTTTCCGTTGAGGAGTTGCCCTCTTTTCTTAAAGCTAAAGAAGAGACAATTTTCACAATAGGAATAGTGATGGGGAGTGTGAATGTTAAATAAAATGAGGCCAATCTAGAAAAGATGCGAAACGATAAGAGCTTTTTCTTAACGGAGAAACTTTTTAAGATGAGATCAAGAAGAAGAGAAGGTAGGGGAATGACAATGAGAAAGGCTGTGATCCAAAGACCATTAGACACAGGAAAAATCCCTTGATCAAACGAGTGAATAAGCTGTGAGAAAGAAGGCTTTAAAAGGAGAAAGAAAAGAGCTGTGATCCCGTAACAAAGATGAAAGAAGTGTTTAGAAAAGCTCAAGCTTAAAAATAGGGCGTCCCATGTCCACTTTCCAAGAAAGGTTTTTAAAATGTGTTGAAAGAAAAACGGGGTTTGACCGTGCCTTAACTCTTCTTTAAGTTTACGTTTTCCTATTTGCTGAATGGAGGCGGTAAAGCCTGCTAAGATAGCTCCTCCGAAGAGAAAAAAAAGAGAGAGGATTAAGCTTGCAGTAGACACTCTGCTTCCTTGGCTAAGTTAAGGATTCGGTATTCTTCTTTACGCATTTTCCTCTGTTTGGCTTTTTCCGTATCTTCATAGCCGATGAGGTGAAGAAGACAGTGAATAAGATAGTGAGAGATTTCTTCGTAAGGAGCCTCAGGATTGACTTCAAGAGCAATTTGAGGGCAGATCACACATTCTCCTAAAAAATAGTGATTCATAGGAAATGTCATGCAATCTGTAGGAGAGGGATCTTGAAAAAATTGACCGTGGATTTCACAGATTTTTTTCTTTCCCACAAAGTAGACAGAAATCTCCTGACAGGAAATCTTCTTCTCCTTTAAAAAGAAAGAAACCAGCTTCTTGACGGAAGCTGGATCAATGACAATCGCTCTTTGACGGTTAGTAACCGTTATGTGGGGATTGGGGTCTTGGGAAGCCCAGTTACTGTTTTGTTGGTTTCGTCTTTCCATTTACCGAGCTTTCGTAAAACGTCGATGCGTTCATAACGTTTTAAAACATTTCTTTTTGTTCCAGATTGACTGGATCTTCCATAACTACGATGACGTGTCATATTTTTAACCTATTTTCTTAGGGATAAACAGTTTAGTTGAAAGAGATGAATCCCCAATAGCTGTAGCATGAAACTTAAAGCCTTGTGGTAAATCGTCTTTTTTCGGTCCTGTTTTAGTTGCTTTAGAACGAGGGCGGTGGGGGCTTTTCGCGCGCCGCTCGGATTGTTTACTCATACGTACCATAAAAGATCTCCAAATCGTGAAAGGTGAAATTGTAGACGAGAATCGAGAATGAATCAAGAAAGAACTGTAAAATAGGGGTGATTTTGGATAAAAAGAGACACTTCAAGAAAAATCCAAGAGAAAAAGAGAATAGGCATCAGAGAAATGAGAACAAGCAAAAGGAGGTGCCCTGGCATTTGAGAAGAGATTTTTAAGCTCCATTTTTTAAAAGAGACTCATAAAGAGGCGTAATTTGTGATTGAAAGCTCCTCAAAAAAATGGCTATTGGGTAACCTATTTATGGGTAAGAACTTAAAACACAATAGTAACTTGGAAAAACAGATGGCAAAGCTTTATTTTCGATATGGAACAGTAGGGAGCGCAAAGACGCTTAATTTATTAGCAGTGGCACATAATTACCGCCAACAGGGAAAAAAAGTGGTTCTTGTGAAGCCGAGTGTAGATACCCGTTTTGGTCAAGATCAGATTCAATCAAGAGCTGGTCTTCAAATGACAGCAGATATCTTAGTAGGAGAGACAACATCTCTTTTAGAATTTGCATTTGAAGATATTAGCTGCGTTCTTGTCGATGAAGCGCAGTTTTTATCAAGACAGCACATTAATGAGTTAAGAGACATTGCACAAGAGAAAAACATTCCTGTTATTTGCTATGGACTGAGGACCGATTTTAGAACCCATCTTTTCCCTGGCTCATTAAGGCTCATGGAGCTTGCTGACTCGATTGAAGAGGTGAAAGCGACGTGTTTCTTTTGTAACCGTAAATCTATCGTCAACTTAAAGCATCTTGGGGGTAAAGCCACTCTTGAAGGGCCATCTGTTCAGATGGGGCTTGAAGAAAAATATTTACCTGCTTGCTACAGATGTTATAAAAACCAGTTAGAAGAGGTGTCTCAAATTTTGCCTGAGTAAATGGATTCCCGGTAATTTTCCATCAATTTAACCATAAAATGGAGATTATGAATGGTCGTTAACGTGAGCGCGCTAATCTCTTTAGCTTTAAAAAGGTGGTTAAGGTAAGCCACTGTATAGTGTTTACAGGTGTAGCAAGAGCACTCTTCATCAATAGGGCGAAATAAAGAGCTGTACTTTCCTTGAGTGAGGTGAATATTTCCCCTAGAAGAAAGGGCGCATCCATGTCTTGCACTTCTTGTCGGGTAGCAACTATCAAAGGTGTCAATGCCTAAAGGAATGCAAGCGTCAATCGAGGGAAGATCTGCAATCCCAAGTAAATGATTTGGGGCTAAGTAAGGCAGATGAGGAAGCGTTGATGTGAGCATTGCAATCATCTCCTCTTTATTTTTCCCTACACTTCCTCCAATGGCAAAGCCATCAAAAGGGAGCTCTCTAAGTGTATGACAACTTTTTTCTCTTAGCTCTTTATCCACACCTCCATGAATCACCGCATACATCGATTGATGCATGGGGTTTTTTAGGTGAGCCTCTAACGATCTTTTTTCCCATCTATGCGTTCTTTCTAAAGACTCTACAAGCGCTCTTTTCTCAATATGGTAGGGAGGGAGTTCATCAAAAGGAATAATGATATCAGCGCCTAAATCTTTTTGAGCTTCAATGGAGCTCTCAGGGGTAAGTAATATTTTCTTGCCATCTCGGTAAGACCGAAATAAAACCCCGTCTTCTGTAATTTTTAAAACGCTTCCATCTGTTTTTTTTGTCCCTTGGCTTTTAAGCTCACTTGCCACAGATCCATAAGCTAGGCTAAACACTTGAAATCCCCCCGAATCTGTAATGATCGGAAGGGGTCTATTGATAAATTGATGAATCCCTCCTGCCTCTTTGACTTTAGAGGTTCCTGGCTGCAGCATGAGATGGTAGGTGTTACAAAACATGAGCTGAAGGCCAATGGTCTCAACTTGCTTGCTATCAAGTGCTTTAAGCGCGCCATTTGTCCCAACAGCCACAAAATTAGGAGTGTCAATGACTCCATGAGCGGTATAAATTTTACCTACTCTTGCCCGGGATTTACGGGATTGATAAGTGATTTCAAATTTCATAAGAACTTATATTACGGGTGGGAAAAAGAAGAGTCATGACAGATATGATACAACATTTAATTCCAAAACTCATCCAAAAAATTGAGGTCCAACTCTCCACTACCCCATAAAGGCCAAGAAGTGTAAAGAGGAGTGTATCACACGCTTGAGAAATAATTAAGGAAGTAGAAGAGCGCGCTCCCCATGAAGCGTGAGGCCACACTTTCATCAGAAACCGAAACAAAAATAAATCCAGTTGTTGAACGGTGTAAAAGGTGACAAGGGAAGCTAAAAGAAGTCTGGGTGTGATTCCTAAAATCGCTTGATAATGTGCATGAGCATAGTCGCTCTCACTGGGCATAAAGCTTAAATGCATTTGCGAGCAAAGCGAAAAGAGAAGCATGGCTCCAAACGAGAGGACAGTCACTTGTTTAGCTGCATTTAACCCATACTGCTGTTGCAAAAGATTAAGACAAAGAAGGTGCCCAATGACATAGGCATCGCTGCACGTGACACACAGCCCAAATAGAGTCATTTGTTTAAGGACAAAGAGATTTGCAAATAAGGCTAAAAAAATAGCTAATGTTAAAAGCGCCTCTCTTCCTAGCCGTTTAGCGCATATAACAGAGATCAAGATCATACCAATTTGGGAGAGGAAAAGAGCTTCATTGTACATGGTAAATTCCTCATATATAAACATCGTATCTTGCTTAAGAGGCAAGATTTTTTAAGAAAAAAATGCCTTTATAGCAAGAGTGAAAAAGAGAAGTTTTGTATTAATTTGATTGAAAGAGTACTCTAGATAAGACTTTTCCTCAATAAAAACAGGACGGTGAATCTATGGAAATATCAGATGTTATTAATTATTTAATCTCTTTATTTATTATATGTAATCCTATTGCAGCACTTCCAGCCTTACTCAATCTCACTTATGGGAGATCTGAGAAAGATAAAAAAAGCATTGTCATCACAGCAACTTTAGCCGTGATTGTCATTCTTACAGTTGTCACATGGATTGGACTTCCTTTACTGAATCTTTTAGGAATTCATATTCCTGCGTTTCAGGTTGCTGGCGGTTTTGTCATTGGACTCATTGCTCTTTCTATGTTAAATGCTCAGCCAAGCCGCATTCAACAAACAAAAGAAGATGAAGATGAAGCTATGAATAAAGCCTCTATTGCAGTAGTTCCTCTTGCAATGCCCATCATTGCAGGGCCTGGTGCGATGACAACAGCTATCATGGGAGCATCCATGTGGACAGGGTATTTAGACCGTGTTGTAATGATGCTTTGCGGCGTTTGTGTAGCGATTGTGATTGGAGTGGTTCTTTACTTTGCGACCCGCATTGAAAGAGTGCTTAAGCATACAGGGATTAACATTGTAACCCGGATTGGAGGACTTCTTCTTGCTGCAATGGCTGTTCAGTCAATTGCAAGCGGAGTGCATGGTCTTTATCTTGTGTTTACGAGAGTGTAATCACTTACATAAAGATTTGATCAAAAAAAAGCCTCTTCTATTTAGAAGAGGCTTTTTTTATGGTTAGTCATTTACGTTTTGGAATTGAATGTGTAGATTATTACTACGATCTTTTCTTGGTGTTTTTGTTGGCGTCCAGTTTTTTGTTGGAGTTCGATGAAGAATTGTTCGTGAGGATTTTGAAGGAGTACTTGCATTCGAGCTTCCTGAAGATCCTGAGGGTGTTTGGCTTTTAAGATTAGCTACTGTGGATTTTATTTGTTGGATGTATTTAGCTTTCTTATTAGTGTCAAGTGTATCTTCAAGTTCATCCATTAGTTGTAACATATGATCAATATGAGATTGGGAGGAGTCAGCCACTTGTTGTCTATACTGCAGCTGTATTTCAAGCAATTCGATGGCATCATTTTTTTCATCAACAACTCTTTGAGCATTATTAAAATCATCTTCTAATTTATCAAAGTTATCTCGCAGTTCGTCTAATTCATCTTCTAGACTATAGACTTTTGTTTCTAGATTAGAGCGCTCTTGATCAAGAGCTTTATAGGCAGCTTTAAACTTATTATGTTCTTCTATTAATGCATTATAAGAGAGTTTTAAAGAGTCAAGAGTTTCTTCTTTTTCTGAAAGAATAGAATTTTCATTATTCAAAGCTTCTTCAGTATTTTCACAGTTAGTCGTTAAGGTATTGATATTTTCCTGAGGTTCAGAAAGAGTTGGTTTAACGTCACCAGAAAAGACTTTATGATCTAGATGTTGTTTTACCCGGATGAGACCAAAGGTAGAGAGGGCAACTGTAGAGATGATACCAAGAGTTCCTACTTGAGATTCTTGATTAGACATGAGTTTGTAAGCTATTCCGCTCACTCCTAGAGTTAAACCTACTCCAAATCCAATTTTATCTACAGTATAAGTGGGGGAAGGGATAAGAGTACGCATTGAAGAATAATCTGTATTAGAAGACATAAAAACCTGTGGTTAAAGCATTTTTAATAAAAAACAAATATTTTTGAATAAACTTTAAATAATATTCGATATTTCATCAATGTTAAAATGAAGATAGAGAAACTTTATAAAAAGTTAAAAACTTTTGAGCAAATAATAGAGGACAAACAAGGGTCAAAGGTCCTATAAGTTTTTATAGGACCTTAGATAAAAAATAATGAAGTATAATTAACGTGACTTTGGGGAATTTTTTTCTGTAAGAGCTTTCTCCCTAGCAGCTTGTTCCTTAGCAGCTTGCTCTTCAACAATGGCTTGATTATCGATAATGGTTCCCAGTTCTCCAATCAGTTTTGTAAGGATCTCTTTTAAATCTTCTGTATTTTTCGCTCTTGCTACCACTCTTGCTGTTTGATTAGCACTAAGTGCTGTTTTTAAATTAGCCTTTAATTTGGTATAGAGAGTATTAGTAATATCGTAATTTATTAGAGCTTTGCTTAATTGAATGGCTGATGTATCGGTTACCTCTGATGAATGTTTTTGAACGTTATTACTATCCGAAATAACTTTTGTAACACCTGCCCTCTTTTGAGTAAGATTAGTTTTTAATAATATAATTTCATTAACGATGTTTTTGCCTGTTTCAGAAAATTGGCTGGTATTGGTTATTGTTAAATCTTCTTTCAAAAGTTTTAAAATTAAATCATTGCATTTTGTTGACTTAGAGCTTTCTTTGAAAATTTTTACAATTTCCGTTAAGATTTTTTTAGAAATTTCACTTGTCGTTTCTGAATTGATATCGATTGTTACTTCAGGGGCGTTTTTAATTTTAGAAACTATTTTTTGTATATTACTCAGTTCAGTATTTTTACTAGTCTCAATATCTTCCTTGGCTTTTTTGAGTTGATATTGTAAGGACGTGGATTCAAGATTTAATGTAGAGCATTTTTCTGTAAGTTCTAGCATTTCTTGCTCTTTTAATTTTAGCTGTTCTTGAGTTTTTTCGAGGTCAAGAGTTATTTCTTTTATACGCTCTTCTTGAGCTTCTGCTAGCTGAACAGTTATTTCTTTTATACGCTGCTCTTTAGGTATTGCTGAATTTACGCAGTCATTACTATTAACTGTAGCTTGCGGAGTAATATTTAACTGAGAATGAGAAGGAGGGGTAGAGATGAGTTGAGGAGTGATGCCTGGTTGAGAATTAGAGATAGGCGAAGTTGATGCTTGTGATTCTTTTTTAAATAAACGGTAGAAAGTTTGAGGTTTAAAGATTCCCAGTACAGCAACACACACAACAGCTGCAATTTGAATCAAGGCAATACTGCTATTTTCAAGTGAAGACCAGGCATGAGGAGTGGTTTCAGAAGGACTTTTGGTAAAAGAGTGAAAAGGAGTTAAAAATACCGATCCCAAAGATTTTAATGTAAAACAAGTTAAAGAAACTATGACGTTAATTGCTTGAAAAGGTGCTTTAATATGACGATCAGTCCATTCATCAGAAGTTCCCCAATCGGCCATTATATGAAGTTTGGACTCTAAGCTAGGTGTTAGAGGGGAGAAGATTGAGTGAGAGCCAGTAGGTGTTGTTCCATTCATAGACATATTGAGGACCTCCAATTGATCATTTTTAAACAGTGTCAAATTATGATTAGAGATATTTTTCATTTTTTTCTCTATCAACGATCAGAAATTTTAATCGTATAGTATTAATAAGTGCAACAAAAACTATTTGTTTTTGTTGAGTAAAGAGATTGATATTGAAATAAGCGTAGTTTTGAGCCTTAAACTAAATTGGATAATAGAGGATTTTCTTGATATCTGAAAGAAAAAAATCCCTCATTTAGAGTTTTCTATAAGAAATGCAAATAGATTTTTAAATATTAAAAAAATATTGTAACTGTTCAGATACTTCCTCATTTTCTTAAAAAAAGCGCTTTCTCATAGCTTTAAAAGGCAATTTTTAATAAAAAATATGTTGTTTTAGGCATTTTTATATAATTTTCACGTCTTCTCAAGAGAGGGTATCTGAATAATTACAATTGACTAAACAAAAAGCATGAATTTCATACCAGCTTTATTGATCTGGTAAAATAGCAACAAAGGTATTGAGAAGAGGATATTTTTTATGTGTCTCTCTATGAGGATCTTTAACTATCTCAAATTGACGGAGTAAAGAGAGTGGATTTTGGATAAGCTAAGTAATAGACACGCCCCCTCTCAAGCTTAGAGATTTTTAGTCTACACGGTTATCAGTCATTTTTAATGCGTCAGTTCTGTACTAGAAATAACAAAGGAGCTGTTCAAATACATGTTTATACAGAGGGTATATCTGAACAGCTATGAAAATTGATCTATTTTTGCTTGATTTTGCAATGTATTTATCAATCAGTGTAATGCATCCATTTTTCTTGCTCAGCAGCAAGGATTATTTCTGGATCATTCTTTAATGCCTGACTTATATGATAAAACGTCTTTTTATTTATCTGTATAGCCTTAAGGATAAACTTTCGATTGCTTTTTAACTCCTCGCTTGCATAAAAAAATGCACCATCATTGTTTTTCAAGGCGATAAGCATAAATTCCTCATTATTTTTTAATTCCTTATTTACGTAATAAAATGCAAGCTCATCGTTGTTTACAGCAGCAAGAGCGGTTTCTTCATCCTTTTTTAATGCATCACTTACATGCATAAGCGCCATTCCATTTTTCTTCACGACTTCAAGAATAAAAGTCTTATTATTTTTTAAACTTGCACTTACATACTGAAGTGTCCATCCAATATTCTGTATATTGGCTAGAACAAAATCAGGATTATTTTTTAACTCATCACTTGCGTATTCAAATGCTTCTTCATTTTCTTTTACAGCAGCTAGAACGATTTCTTTATCATTTTTTAACGTTGTGCTCATATACTCAAGTACGAGCCCATTTCTTTCCAAAGCGCTAAAAATAAATTTTTTATCATTTTTTAAATTCTCATTTACATAGTAAAATGATGATTCATGTTCTTGTATAGCTTTAAGAGCAAACTCTCTATTATTTTTCAACTCTTCACTTGCATAGTTAAATGCTCCTAAACCTGTCTTTACAGCAGCAAGGACAATTTCTGGGTCATTTTTTAATGCCTCACCGACATGCTTAAGCCCACTCCCATTTATCTTCATAGCGGTAAGAACAAACTCTCTATCATTTTTTAATCTTGTACTTGCATGCTCAAGCGCCTCTCCATACCCCTTCACAGCAGTAAGGACAATAGTTGGATCATTTTTTAACCGCTCACTTGCGTACCGAAATTCTCTTCCAGATTTTTTTATAGAAAGAAGGACAACATCTAAGTCATCTTGGAATGCTTCACTAACATACTCAAGTCCATCTTCAACTCTCTCTAAAGTCTTAAGAATAAATGGCTTATCTTTTTTTAATCTCTCACTGACATACTGAAGCGCCCATCCATCTTCTTCTAAGACAACACGGGCAATATTTAGGTCATCTTTTAATTCATCACTGATAAACTCAAATGTCCAATCGTGCTTCTTTAAAATGGGAAGGATAAATTCCTTATCATTTTTTAATCTTGCACTTGCATACTCAAGTGCGTAACCGCTCTTCTCTATAGCAGCTAAGACAACATCTGGATCATCTTTTAATTTATCATTTGCATACTTAAGTGCTTGCCAATTATTCTTTACAGCAGCCAGAACAATTTGTTTATTATTTTTTAATGCCTCACTTGCGTGCTCAAGCGCTAAGCCATCTTTTTGCACAATGGCAAGCTGCTTGGGTATGTTAGGCATCTCATATTGAAGAATATGATGAGAAGAACTCATCACAAGTGTTTCATCAAGCAGGCTCTTATTTATTTCTAATTGATTATTCAAAATTGTCTCAAACTCTTTTATACCTCCATCTAAATGAGTGGAGAGGTGATATACAGCAATAGCTTGTGCCTGAAGCTCTAAAAGTTGTCTAAACCATAAAGTGGTAAGAATTTGAATTTCATCATCGGTTGCATTGGGCAGATCTTTTTTTAGCTCTTTTTTGTAATTGGCTAAAAGAGCGCCTCTACCTGTCTCATCTGTTTCCATACAGAAACGTGATAAGGTATTAAGAGCATTAGAGAGTTTTTTAAGTTGTTCTTCCTGCTGATGAAACCACATTTTAGGTAAATATTGATACCCATGTAAAACATCTTTAATTTTAGATTCTGCTTTCCTAAATTCCTTCCAACAATCTTCTTTGAGGAGCCTACTAAGAGCTACTCTCACACTATATAGCTCATCTAAGGCTACAGTGGCATGATCATACACTTCTTTCACAGTCATTGCTATTGCATCGATTTTAGGATTAAGCTGACGACTTTCTATATTAATTTGTTGATGTATTGCGGCATTGATACTATATAGTCTATCTAAGTCTGTGTTTGTATTGTCATAGACTTTTTTTACTGTGGCTGCCATCTCATCGATTTTAGTATTAAGCTGACGGTTTTCTGCATGAACTTGGTGATACGTGGCAGCCCCTATCATACTCCAGCAAGCTCCCATGATTCGCGTCAATTGAGGGGATATTAATTTAGAGACCCAAGGAGAGAGTTCTTGCTCTGGAAGGATAAATCCATTGATATAAGATTGAGGTAAGTATTTAAGAGCATGAGAGAGAATATCTTTTGAGGAAAAGATTCCTTTTTTTACAGGATGGGCTGTATGACCGTTATAGAGGATCAGGGTATTTTCTTTAACTGCATAAAGAGGATAAGGATTAGAGTCTAAAGGGCGAGGAATCAGCATATGAACAGCTGAGATAATAGCGTCATCTGGGTGACTATAGGCCATATAGATTTCATCAGCTGATCGCTGAGTTGCTTCAATGACTCTTTCTTTATTTGCACGGCTTTTTGGAGAAAAGTAAAACCCATCTCCATAAGATCTCCATGTTTTTCCCTCTTGATTTTGAACATCAAGTCCATTGTTTCCATCTTCTTCATGCTGAGCCCCTGTTAACACTCCAGCTAATTTCTTACTCATCTTTAGAGGAATTTTGAGCTCATCTCTAAGAAATACCTCAAGATCACCGCGTTGATTGCGGATATGACCTGCAGCAAAGAGATCTGTGAGAAAGTGACATGCAAAAGCATCAAGAGCATAAGCCTCTTTCAGCTTTTCTAAATTTTGAGTGTGCCCAGCCTCTTTTGCCACTTGAAGAGCAAGAGTATGCCCAATACGGTAAGCATCTTCAGCGTTTTTTTCAAAATGATCACTATTATCAATGAGAAGCTCTTGGTAGTCTTTTTTGATCTGTTTAAGGGCATGCATTCCTTTAGCAGTGCAGTGGCTATAGCAATGATGGGGAGTTCCTGACTCTTTAACCTCCCTTGATTCTTTAGCAATTTCAGCAAGGATCGCCTTCAGCTCTTCATGATCTGCCTTGACAAGAGTATTAAAGGCGTTTTGAAATCGCACCGTTTTTGCGTTATCATCCCCGCCAGGCAGTGAAATCGCCTCTCCTGGAATAGCGTAAAAATCGCCAGCTAGTGCTACGATATGAGAAAATTTGAGTTGATGGGATCCAACTGTTAAAACAGTTTGATCTCCCTCTAATCCTTGAAGGGAAATCGCTTCTCCAATGGCTGCATGTTCTGATCCTCCAAATCCTCCAAGTAGTTTACACTGATGAGAAACGGTATCAATTTTATAAGAGGTGCCCTTGACAGTGATTTCAAAAATCCCTGCCGTTTTAAGAAAAATCGTTTGTAGTTGTGCATGTTCAAAGCTTCCTGGGATGAGCTGTTGAAGAAGCCGCTTTCCCTCTTGTAAGGAGATTGTAGACGGGAGAAAATTAGAGCTTGTTTTTTGAGAATATAAGAAGATATTGGAGGGAATCTGGCAACTCATGATTTATTCCTATAATAAAAAGTTTGTTAAATTTATTTTACTTATGCTTTATTGCAAGAGAGTTGATTAATTTATGCATCATTGATGACTATCTGCTTTCTCTTTTGTAAATAAAAGAAGCCTTATGGCTTTTGTATTCTCTCTTATTATTGGATGCATCAAACCTCTTAGGGCTATTTTTTTTAATAAGACTTTTTAAAAGATAAAAAATTATTCTTTGCTACTTCAATGAGAATAGGGGTTAAGCACAGGCTAAAACTTGCGATCAATCTCTAGAGAGCATGTTTATTTTTAAAGCAAAAAAGGTGTGATCAAAACGGGGTATCCCCTTCTTATATTGAGATAAGAGGTCAATCATGAAGTGTATAGAGCTTTTCTCCATAAAAAGAGTGTGATGGAATTTTGTTATAATGTTGATTATTGAATGTTGTAATTTCATTATTGTTAATATATTAACTAATAAATGTAATTATTGTAAATATGTTAATTATTAATTGTTTTAAATTTGCATTAATTAATTTGTTTTTAAAATAGATCTTCTTTTACTTTCATCTCAATTATTTATAGCTGGATAGGGGATAGGTTTTTAAGAGATATGAAATGGCTATCTTGGTGAAAAGAGATAGTAAAATAGGCGTTTAGGATAGGATTTTAGAATACGCTTTCAGCAGAGGATTTACAGTCTAGAGGTGTGTGATCTCTAGAGATAAAAGAGCTTTTTAGTCCAAATTTTAGAAGTAGCTGCTTTTATAGAAAAAGAGCCCCGTTAAGCTTATAAGATGAGTTAAAGGGCTGCAGCTGCAGCTTGATCCATAATCCATAGGGCTGGGTGTAAACGTGACCCCACTTGCTGACAAGGAAAAACATTTGAGGAGTGAAACACTTGCTCTACCATGAAAGCTTTAGACGCTCCTAAAACATAAAAAACAGTGTTTTCAGCTTGATTAATGCAAGGGAAGGTCAGCGTCATACGCCAGCAATTTTTTTGAGGAATATAGTTAGCAATCACTTGACGATCGGTGCATAAAATCCCTTTTGTTAAGGGAAAGAGAGAAGCTGTATGACCATCATCTCCCATCCCAAGTAAGATAAGATCAAAGGCGCCCTTAAAAAGCGTGAGATGAAGAAGCTCTTCATACCGTTTTGCATTCAGCTCAAGATCTTCTTCTGCCACCATACGGTGGATTTGAGAAGGGGGAATCGGCATGTCTTTAAATCCTGATTCCATCGCCATATGGTAGTTACTCTCTGAAGAAGAGGGAGAAGTAGCTCTTTCATCACTCCAGAAAAGATGCACCTTATCCCACATAATTAAATCAGAAAAAGGCGGTTTAGAGAGCATTTGATACACAGCAGAAGGAGTACTTCCTCCAGAGAGAGCAACCGTAAAAAAACCGTGGTGATCTACAGCTTTTTGATAGCAAGTGACAAAGTGATGAGCAGCAAATAGCGTAGCTGATTCTCTATTAGGTTCAATATGCCTGTTAGCGTAGGGTAGGGCCATCTTAGATCTTTTGATTTAAATAGTTAAGGATAGAATAAAACTGCGTATTAAATGGAGCATGATAAAGGTCAGGATATCCCCATTACACAACTCTCCACTTTTTCCCATCTCGCTCAAGAAGATCATCTGCCTCTTTGGGGCCCCAGCTTCCTGCTGGGTAGGTGAAGAGAGCGTCACTTTTTTGCTCTTTCCATAAATCCAGTACAGGAGAGAAGAGTTTCCAAGATAAAAGCACTTCATCTTGGCTTGCAAAGAGTGTAGAGTCTCCCATGATGGCATCATAAATGAGCCTTTCATACGCCTCAGGAGGCGTCATTCCAAAATATGATCCGTATTTAAAATCCATCTTCACAGGTTGCAGTGCATGGGTAAGCCCTGGCACTTTACAATGCATTTTTAACGAGATGCTTTCATCGGGTTGGATCCGTAAGACAAGGACATTGGGGCTATTTTTAGCTGCATCTTGTTGAAAAAGAATGGAGGGGGGATTTTTAAAGATAATCGCCACTTCTGTGGTTTTTTTAGGAAGCCTTTTCCCTGCTCTAATATAGAAAGGAACATCTGCCCATCTCCAGTTATCAATATGGAGTTTAAGAGCGCAATAGGTTTCTACAGAAGAAAGCGGATCCACACTCTTTTCTTCTCTATAAGATAAAACCTCTTGTTCATGAATGATCCCTGAGGCGTATTGCGCTCTAATGATGTTTTCAGGGGTAAGAGGCCGCATAGCTTGAAGCACTTTGACTTTTTCATTCCGGATTGCCTCAGCGTCTAAGGTGACAGGAGGCTCCATCGCAATTAAAGAGAGGAGCTGCATGACGTGATTTTGTACAATATCTCGTAAAAGACCGGTCTCTTCCCAAAAAAGACCCCGCGTTCCAATCCCTAAATCTTCAGCTACAGTGACCTGGATATGATCAATGTACCGATTATTCCATAGAGATTCAAAGATAGAGTTTGCAAACCTAAACACGAGTAGATTTTGCACGGTCTCTTTTCCTAGCCAATGATCAATACGGTATATTTGATCTTCTTTGAGTGAGAGAAGAAGGGATTTTTGTAAGTTGCTAGCAGAGGGAAAATCGTGTCCAAACGGTTTTTCAATAATCACTCTAGACCAAGGTGATGCGTCATCTTCGTCATAAATCAGATCGCTTTTTTTCAAGTTATCACAGATGAGAGGAAAGTAACTAGGAGGTGTTGCAAGATAGAAAATGCGGTTTCCTTTTGTTCCAAACTTGATATCCAGCTCTTGAAGAGTTTTTTTAAGGCGGTGATACCCTTCTAGCTCGGGAAAGGCAGCTTCATGATAAAAAAGATGATTTTCAAAATGGGCCCATAACTCTTGATCAAGAGGTTTGGATCTTGAAAACTCTTGGATGGCAAGGCGCATTTCTTGACGAAACTCTTGATCTGTTTTCACTCTTCTAGCAAACCCGATACACACAAATTGAGAAGGGAGAAGCCCTTCTTTTAAGAGTTCATAAATGGCTGGAATCAGCTTACGCGCTGTCAGATCGCCTGTGGCTCCAAAAATTGTAATGATGCAAGGTTCGGTAAACCGTTTTTGAGTTTTTTCATGCAAAGTGTTCATAGTAGCCATAAATGTTATTTAAAATTGAAAAGCTCCCTTTAGCCTACCGTATCATTTTCAAAAAAGAGGGAAATTCATAAAGGAGGTAAAGAGAAATCACACCGGTCAAGATAAGACTGTAAGATAATCACGGCAGCTAAAGCGTCCGTGACTTTAACTCTTTTCTTTCGGCTCATGCCTTGTTCCATGAGAGATCTTTCAGCATAAGCTGAGGTGAGTCTTTCATCCCAAAGAGCGACCGGTAAAGAGAGCTCTTGTTCAAGTCGGGGGGCAAACGCTCTTGCAAGTTCTGTCATGGAGCTGTCTTGACCGCTCAGTTTAAGAGGGAGTCCTAACACAAATTGGTCCACTTTTCCTTCACGAAGGACTATTTTTTGCATTTCATGAAAAAATGCCGCATCATTTTTCAAAATGCCCAGCGGTCTTGCAACGATTTGCCGCTCATCTGATATAGCAACCCCAATCCGTACCGTGCCAAAGTCAAGCCCAATCATTTTACCCATGACGTATCCTATGTTCAAAAGCTGCTTTAATGAAGCTTTGAAAAAGAGGGTGAGGGCTGCCTGGTTTGGATTTAAACTCAGGGTGAAACTGAACCCCTACCATCCAAGGGTGGTCGGTAAGCTCCACAATTTCACATAAATCTCTTCCAGGAAGAAGTCCTGAAACGATCAGTCCTTGATCTTGCAGCCTTGTTTTAAACAATTGATTCACTTCAAACCGGTGTCTATGTCTTTCTGAAATCTCTTGAACACCGTAAGCTTTCATCGCTTTAGATCCCTCTTTTAGGTGACAAGGGTAGGCGCCAAGTCTCATGGTGCCCCCTAGCTGCTCGATTCCTTTTTGCTCGTTTAAAAGGCAAATCACCGGATGAGGGGTATAAGGATCCATTTCAGTTGAGTTAGCCTCAGTTAAATGGAGCACATGCTTTGCAAATTCGACGCACATCACTTGAAGCCCTAAGCAAATACCAAAATAAGGGATGTTATTTTCTCTACAATATTGCGCTGTAAAGATTTTCCCCATCCACCCTCTTTTCCCAAATCCTCCAGGAACAAGATAGCCATCACACCCTTGGATGGTTTGCTGAGCAGTTAAGTAGTCCTCGATTTTATCCGATTCAAAAGGGCAAATTTCAAGTTCCATCTCTTGATCAATCGCTGCATGAGAGAGCGCTTCAAAAACAGATTTATAAGCTTCTTGAAACTGCATGTATTTTCCCACAACCCCAATTTTAATCTTTTTTACCGGGTTTTTGAGTTTGTGGACCATCGATTCCCAGTGGGATAGATTAATATCATGAAGAGGAAGCTTTAAGAATTCGATCACTTTAAGATCCACTTCTTGTTCATGAAGACTTAAAGGAACCTCATAGATCGAGTCTTTGACATCCACTTCATCCATGACAAATTCCCTTTTAACACTGCAAAAGAGACTGATTTTATTTTTAATTTCACTGGGGAGTGGCTGTTCACAGCGGCATAAAATCATATCAGGAATAATCCCAATACCCCTTAATGTTTGAATGGAGTGTTGAGACGGCTTTGTTTTCACTTCTCCTGCTGCACTTAAGTAGGGAACATAGGTGAGGTGAATGTTAAGGCAGTTATCAAAGTGCTCTAGTCTAAATTGACGAATCGCTTCAAGAAAAGGAAGTGATTCGATATCTCCAACTGTTCCTCCAATTTCAATCATCACAACATCGGGATGAGTGGGGGAGTTTGCCACACGGAGTATTCTTCTTTTAATCTCATCTGTCACATGAGGGACCACTTGAACGGTTTTCCCTTGATAGTCTCCGCGCCGCTCTTGCTTAATGACAGCGTCGTAAATTTGACCGGAGGTGACGTTAGAGTTTTTAGAAATCGTGGATTCAGTGAACCTATAGTAGTGACCTAGATCAAGATCTGTCTCAGCTCCATCATCTGTGACATACACTTCTCCATGCTCAAAAGGGTTCATGGTTCCTGGATCGACATTGAGATAAGGGTCGAGTTTGAGCATCTCTACTTTAAGCTTACGCTTTTCTAATAGCATGGCAATCGAGGCAGCAGTGAGTCCCTTTCCTAACGAAGAAACGACTCCGCCTGTAACGAAAATATATTTTGTTGGCATGAGCAAACATTGTAGGAGCTTAATTGCTTTTCTTGCAAACTAATCTCTTCTCAGGAAAAATGAATGCGATAAAACTGTGATCCAAAAAATACAACTAAACTTCTAAGAGTTTTTATGGTTAGCCTTTTTCAGCTTTTCTCAATTGGGATAGGCCCTTCAAGTTCTCATACGGTAGGTCCGATGAGAGCGGCGCGTTTATTTGGAAATATGCTGAAAGAAAAAGGCACTATTTGCTCTGTAAAAAAAGTGACAGTAGAGCTGTATGGCTCTTTAGCGATGACAGGAATTGGGCATGGGACAGATAAAGCTGTCTTACTTGGATTAGAGGGAGAGACTCCTGAAGATGTAGATCCTGATATTGTGGAATACCGCACGGCATCTATCTCTCAGCATCAAGAACTGACTCTCATGGGAGAATATCCCATCTCTTTTGATACCAGGCAAGATCTCATTTTTCATAAAGGTAAAAGACTTCCCTACCACTCTAATGCTCTGAGATTTAAAGCGTTTGATCTGGATGACAAGGTTATGATCAATCAACTTTACTACTCTGTTGGAGGAGGGTTTGTTGTTTCTCATGAACATCTTCAGCACTCTAGCGCAGAAGAGAGTATTGATCTCATGCCCTACCCTTTTAAAACGTATCAAGAGCTTCTTCAACATTGTGAGCAAAAGCAGATGATGATCCATGATATCGTCATGGAAAATGAAAAAGCTCTAAGGCCTGAACACCAGGTAAGAGAAGGCATTTTACGCATCTGGGAAGCGATGAATGGCTCAATTGAAAGAGGCTTTTTTCAAGAAGGGATTTTGCCGGGCGGCCTTGAGGTAAAAAGAAGAGCGCCAGGTCTTTATCAGCAGCTCTCCACAAATGGCAATGTCAACGACCCTACAGAGTTTATGGATTGGGTCAGTTTATTTGCGCTTTCTGTGAATGAAGAAAACGCAGCAGGTGGTAGAGTGGTCACAGCTCCAACCAATGGAGCTGCAGGTGTGATTCCAGCTGTTTTAAGATATTATCTAGAATTTACTCCAAATCCTACAGAAGAGGGGATTATTCGGTTCTTTTTAACAGCCACAGCGATGGGAACGCTTTATAAACTTGGCGCCTCTATTTCTGCTGCAGAAATGGGCTGTCAGGGAGAAATTGGGGTTGCCTGCTCTATGGCAGCAGCAGGACTCACATCTGCATTAAATGGAACAAATGGGCAGATTGAAAATGCTGCAGAGATTGGCATGGAGCACCATTTAGGGCTGACCTGTGATCCTGTTGCAGGTCTTGTGCAGATTCCTTGTATTGAAAGAAATACCATGGGAGCCATTCAAGCCATTACAAGCTCTAAACTTGCCTTAAGAGGAGATGGCACTCATAGAGTGTCTCTTGATCAAGTGATTAAAGCGATGCGCCAGACGGGAGAAGACATGAAGGGAACTTATAAGGAAACATCAGAGGCAGGCCTTGCGCTTCATGTCCCAGTAAATGTTCCTGAGTGTTAATTTTTACTCCATAACTACCTTGGGAACTCTCCTAGAACTCTTCCCAAGTTAACCCATAACTTTTTTATCTAGCTAATCTCCTTTCATGATGATGCAAACAGAAAACTCTAGAGCTCTTTCTTTGAAAAAAATCTCAAGGTTTTTATCTATCCTCAAAGAGGGAATAGAAATCCTTTACTACCGGCTTAAAGTGCCCTTTTTTGAGTGGAAAGAGCAAAGATGGGTCAGATTAAACCTCTATCACGATAAAACCTTTAAAAATCTCGACAGCAAGCTTCTAGAGAGCAGCAATCCTTATCTAGAATCTAAAGTGTTTCCTTACGGAGAAACGCCTCTTAGAGCATTTGAGCTGATGGGAAAAAAAGCAAATCTGACAGCTTCAGATGTTTTTATGGATTTAGGATGCGGGAGGGGAAGAGGCGTCTTTTTTCTCTCTACATTTTTTCATTGTAAGGGGATAGGGATTGATCTTACTGCCTCTTTTATGCAAAAAGCAAGGGCGCTTTCAAGGTCTCATGCAAAGAAAAATGTCTCCTTCATTTGCAAAAACTTTTTAGATTTTGATTTAAGCTGCGCAACCTGTATCTATCTCTACGGTATTACCTATTCAGATGAGACACTTAAAATGCTTGAGGAGAAGTTTAAAACACTTCCTCTTCATAGCCGTATTTTAACCATTGATGAGCCTCTTTCATCTTCTCTTACAGGTGCAAATACAAGCTCTTTAACCCCTTCTTTTCAGGTGGAGTTTAATTGGGGGAAAGCAGATGTGTTTTTATATCAAAAAACTGCTCTAGAAGATCCTCAATTTACACTTCAGTTTTCTTAGCAGGGTTAATAGATTAGCGTAAATTTTGGGTTAGATAAAAAATATTTTTGTCTTAATCCAAAACTTATGTGAAGTAAGAGTTTTATAAGAGATAATGCCTATATTTATCCACTTGGTCTTAGAGGCTTTTTGCTAAAGCAGCTAGAGTTTCTTAAGTAGCTAGCTTTAAGGCCTTAGGTAAGGTTACGATGACTATAAAGAGAATGGCTACAATGAGGGGGGGGGGGGGCTTCTAGCGTGCGTTGCATCATCTAAAATCAAAGTAAAAAACATGTTATGATATCAATATTTTATTGATCTGTGATGAGGCGTTTTTATGAGATATGAAATACCATCTGGGGCGCTTAGATAGATTGAAAAAATAATATTAAAAAATATTTTATACCCCCAATGCTCTACTGTTATTTGCATTTAAGTTGTTTTAAAATCTTCCATAAGATAGTATAAAGGTCTCTTTTCTTTACGGGGTATTAGCTCAGTTGGTTAGAGCGCCACGTTGACATCGTGGAGGTCAGCTGTTCGAGTCAGCTATATCCCAAATCAACCAAGACATGACTTTAATTTTAAGTGCTTCTTATCTTCTTCCTATTGCATTGCAAGAACTCTTTCCTAAGATAGAGATCTTGCATGTTGAAGCAACAGAGAGTGCATTTTTTTGTGATTTCATCTTTAATGGAGAATTCACAGCTCCAATTCTCAATCTCTTAGAAGAGAGAATGCGCGCTTGGATTGCCAAAAAAGAGCCGTTTCATTTCATGGAAATGATGGCAAGTAATGGATCGGAGTTTCTAGCTCACCATGGAGATAAAAAACTGAGTCTTGAAGTGAGAAAAGAACAAGGCCTTGTAGCTCTTTTAAGGTTAGACCGCTTTTTCTTTAAAGCAGGGGCTATGCAACCTGAATCTACAGATGATTACCCTTTCATTAAGCTCATCTCTTTTTATCCTTTAAAAACAGGCATTCGGCTGATAGGAACTGGAGCTCTTTCAAAAGATGCGCTCAAAGTTCAAGTGCAAAAACTGAAAAACGTTGAAAATATTCAACAAAAGCTAGAATCCCTTGGGCTTGTGAGCTGGTGCGGAAATACTCTTATTTGGGAAGCTAAGGCAGAGCAGATAAAAGCTTTACTTAAAGCCAATCTTACCCATCTTTATCACGGATTTGAGCCAGTTTTTATTGCCTCTGATGTTGTAAAACCGCTTTTTTTTAAAGAGTGGAGTGAAAAACACTCTTCTTGCGGATTTTTATTTGAGCCGGTAAAACAGGCTATATCTTCTCCTGAACCGTGGTGCAACCCTTTTTCTTGGCACGATCTTAGCTGGGGAAGAGAGGAATCTGTAAATTCGTTCTTGCATATCATCGCGCAATTCCTTAAAATTTTACACTTTGAATATGAAGTGATTTGCACGGGTCTTTTGAAGGTTCATGTGAAAGAAGCCCTTAAGGCGCATTTCCCATCCTTTAAAGAAGTTAAAGGTAAGCCACGCCGCCTTGAGTTTTTTGTGAGGGATCGTTTAGGGCGAAAGTGGCTCATGTCTTCTATCGAATGGGATATGAAATATGATCTCATTCAAATGACAGTGTGTGCTTCATTTGAAAGATGCATAGCTCTGATGATAGAGAGCTTAACAATTGAAACGGTATTGAATAGGTTAAAACTGCTTGAAAAGAAATAAAGAAATTCGCGCTCCTAGAGTGAGAGTAATCGATAAAGATGGTCAGCAACTTGGAGTATTTACGCTGGCAGATGCGATTTATCGCGCTGAACAAGCGGGGCTTGATTTAGTGGAGATTGCTCCTAATGCAGAGCCTCCTGTTTGTAAGATTGTTAATTTTGGAAAATTTCAATATCAACGGACGAAAAAGGAAAGAGAGAACAAAAAAGCTCAGCATCAAGTTAAGGTTAAAGAAGTTAAAGTTAAACCCAATACAGATGATCACGATATTGAAACCAAGTTAAGACATGCCCGGGAATTCATTGCAAAGGGCAATAAAGTCAAAGTAACATGCGTTTTCCGGGGAAGAGAAATGGCTCACCCTGAGTTTGGGGAAAGAGTTGTTAATAAGCTCTGCGAAGAGATGGCGGATATTGCCACTCCTGAGGCCCCTGCAAAAATGTTTGGAAAAACGCTCATTGTAGTTCTTGCTCCTGGCAGCAAGAAGAAAGTTTAAGAAGAAGAAGGATATTAAATATGCCAAAGATGAAAACTCGGAAGGCTGTTTTAGCACGATTTAAAGCGACTGGAACAGGGAAAATTAAACGACGACGTCCAGGAAGACGCCACCTTTTATCAGGAAAAGCTTCTAAAAGAAAACGTCGCTTAAGAAAAAGTACACTTGTAGATACTGGTTTTATCAAGATGTATTCAAGGTTAATGGGAGTATAAAATGGTTAGAGCAACAAATGCAGTTTATAGCAATCGCAAGCGAAAAAGATTGCTCAAACAAGCAAAAGGGTTTGTAGGAGATCGTAAAAATCATAGACGATTAACATCAAATTCTGTCCTTCAAGCGATGGCTTACAATTATCAAGGAAGAAAACTCCGTAAGCGTGACTTTAGAAGTCTTTGGATTAATCGCTTAAGCGTTGGAGCAAATCTTCATGGACTGTCTTACAGCAAGTTCATTGATGGACTCAACAAAGCAAGCTGCTTACTCAATCGTAAGATGCTGACAGAAATGGCAATTGCAGATCCAGCAGGTTTTGCAGCTGTTGCAAGCTGTGTTAAGCTGGCTCTTGTCTAACCCAAGGCGTTTATGAACCCAGATATCGGACAATTAAGAGAATGTTTTCATCAAGAGCTTCTACTTTGTAAAGACTCTAAAGATATTGAGCAATTGAAGGTCCGATATTTAGGCAAAAAAGGGTTTCTCCAAAACCTCATGATCAAGCTCCGTGAGGTTTCTTCTGAGCTAAGACCTGTTCTTGGCAAGGAGGTTAACGATTTTAAATGTGAATGTGAAGATCTTATTCAGCAGCATCTGAAAGATCATCACCATATAGAGCTTTCTTCCCAAATTCTGTCTGAAAAAATTGATATCTCTCTTCCTGGAAGAAAACAGAGGCAGGGGAAGGCACATCCTTTAACTCAGATGATGAATGAAGTCATTGATGTGTTAAAAAACATGGGCTTTTCTGTTCAATACGGACCTGACATTGATACCGATTGGTATAATTATGAAGGGCTAAATTTCCCTCCGGACCATCCGGCAAGAGAAATGCAAGATACATTTTATATCGATCCTCACCATTTGCTCCGTTCACATACATCTAATACGCAGCTAAGAGTCATGGAAAAAACGACTCCTCCGATTCGGATCATTGCGCCAGGAACTGTTTACCGAAATGAAAACATTAGCGCGAGGTCCCATGTCTTTTTTCACCAAATTGAAGGGCTCTATGTTGATAAGAATGTCTCTTTTGCAGATCTTTTTGCAACGATGCAAGAACTGTGGAATAAACTTCTTCATCAAGAGATTAAAACGCGGTTTAGACCCAGCTATTTCCCTTTTGTAGAGCCAGGCCTTGAGGTGGATATTGAATGTACGCAGTGCTCTGGAAAAGGGTGCAGACTGTGTAAAAATTCTGGATGGCTTGAAGTATGCGGAGCGGGTATGGTTCATCCGGAAGTGCTTCGTAATGGAGGGATTGATCCAGAAGTTTATTCAGGGTATGCTTGGGGCATGGGTATTGAAAGACTTGCAATGTTGAAATTTGGGATTACAGATATTCGGTTATTTACAGAGAATGATCTAAGGTTTCTTTCTCAATTTTAAGAAAAATCACAATTTTCTAGTTTTTTAATTCAAATATCACTAAAATGTTGTCCTTCCTAGGAATGCATTTCTTAGGGGTTGTTTTACGGAAGAGTGGCAGAGTGGCCGATTGCGGCTGTCTTGAAAACAGTTGTTGGGAGACCAACCGTGGGTTCGAATCCTACCTCTTCCGCCATTGCAACTAGTTCGAACCCTTGGATTTCTCTAGGGATCTTTTTCAATCATCTATCTAAATATCATTTTCATCTAATTTACACGGATCATCAATATCGTAAGCTTAAAGACAGTGTCTAAAGCAAATTAACGCATTAAAAATCTTTTATTCAATCACAGTATCAAAAAGAGAAAAATATATGGAGCCTTCTATCTGGCCTTTTAGCTTTTTTTAAACTTGATGATAGAGAAGATGACTTTCTTAGAAGGAGCCAATAGTGGTCCCTATATTTGAAAGAGCTCCTCTATGCATTTTTTAGGCACATAAAGGGGGCTTTAAATTTAGGAGCACACTTTTAACTCTAGCTTGTTTTAACGTGCTTAAGAGCTAGAAAATTTTCAGGCATCAGTTCTAGCCAAAAAAAAATGCAACATTTTTTATTACTCCCTGAAAGAGCTAGTAATGACTTAGAGGGCATCAGGTGGTTATGACTCTATGGTGAGCAAGAGTTTTTAACTCTTGCTCTTGGCTGATGAGGGGATAAAAAATGCGTATCTGTTTTTATCCAATCAAACGGATCTTTTTATGAGTCAAGTTGTTGATGCGCCTTGTAAAAATTCACGATTTCTTGATGAGAGGAAGATAACCTATAAGAAGGGTGATTGAGTATATTTTGGATTTCAGATTTTTGAAAAAATTGAGAAGATAAGGTTTTTACCTGGGTCATAAACTCTTTAAAGGGTAAAAAGTTTCCATTAGAGAGCCGAATTTTTTCTCTTTTTTGTAAAAAGGGTGAGAAAAACTTATTGATCAGAAGAAATTCTTCAATATTTGGACTCAGCTCAAATGCCTGTAGATACAGCTCAAAACGGTTTTTTCTCTCTTTACCGGGGATTTGAATGGTTCCATTTGAAGGAAGAGTTTCAGCTAGTGCGCAGTAAGCTTTGACGTGCTTAGGATCGAGTTCAAGCGTTTTTAAGAAAAGGCCCATTTTTTGCATTTTTTCTTTTGAAGACATTTCAACAGTTTTCCCAGAGGGGAGATAAGATCCTAAATTATAATAGAAATTGGCTGTGCGAGGATTTAACCGAATCGCCTCTACTAAAAGCTGCTGTACTCCCATTTTTTTTCCTTGAGGAAGTGTAATGACTTTTCCTGGAGCTAAAGAAAATGCAAGACTTTGATAACTATTCGCAAACTCAGGATTTAACCGAATCGCCTCAAGAAAAAGAGCTTCTCTATCCATGATTAAGGTAGGACTTAGTTGAATTTTTTCTTCAGAAAAGAGAAGAAGCCCTAATTTATAATAGGTGAGATAGTAAGTAGGGTGCTTTTGAATAACGATCTGATACACCTCTTTTTCACTTTTTAGAGTTCCGTCTTCAAGCTTTATAGATTGTCCTGGAAGAAATTGAGAGATAAAATTTTCAAGATTTTGAGGCCGCATCTGTTCTAAAGAAGAGATTCCTTGAGAAAAAGCTCTTCCTAATAGCTCTATTTGATCTAAAGAGACCGTGTCAGATGAGGAGACTGTTTCTGAAACTCTCATGCCTTTTAGAACAAGATCTCTTTGTGTCATAACACTATTATTTAACAGTGTGACTGTTTCTCCTGGCTGAATAACCTTTGAAAGAATAGTGTAATTTTCTTGATGTGTAGGTTCTAAATCAATGACCTTTAATAAAAGATCTTTCCTAGTCATGATGCTCTGATTGGGCAGTGTGATTTTTTCCTCTTTATCTAGAGCCATAGCAAGAAGCTTGTAGGCCTGCGTATGATGGGGATTTTGATCAATGGCATCACAACAAAGCTGCTGAATTTTGGGCTTAAGTCTTTCTACAGTGTTACTCTTTTGATCTAAACGAAGTAAGATGCCAGCTATTTGACATCTCATATCATACGATGCTGGGGAACAAGGGTCTATCTCAATAGCAATTTCATAAAGCTCTCTTCGGTTTAACACTCTGCCATCCAATAGAGTCACCGTTTCTGCAAAAAGATCTAAAGTAAGCCCTAGGTATCTATAGAGCTCTGCATGCTTAGGATTGAGATCAATGGCTTTAATGAATACATCTTGCTGCGTTAGAAAAAATCCTTGAGGAACAGTCAATGTTTTTCCACGGCTCCACTTAAGAGCTAAGGCTAAGTAGCTTTTTGCATGATTAGGATCGCATTTTATTGCCCGGGTAAGTAAGAATTCAATTCCAATCTCTTCTCCCTGTGTAGTTAGATGCACTCCTTCTTCTTCTACAAAAAGAGCAAGTTCATAGTAGGCTTCAGCAAAATCAGGATCTAAACGAATCGTTGTTTCTAATAATGCCTGTTTTATTTTGATTTGAACCCCATTATCCATAGAAACAGTATTGCGATGTAAAATACGGGAATAGTTGTAATACAGCATGGCGTTTTTGGGTTCTTTCTTGAGTTCTTCTTGAAACTCCTCAGGAGAAATTTTTTGAAGATTTTCTAGAGGAGTTTTAGGATTAATCATCAGAGAATAAACAGGGGATTTTCCTTCGTATAGTTTTTCAAGAGCTTTTTTATTATTGATGAGTATCTCATTCATTTCTCGCAGGGTATAATCCGGAAGATAATGCGTGATTAAAGTCTTATCTAAAGGGCAACATTTATCACTTAATGCCTCTTCACCTGTTGAATGGCCGCAAGGAACAAGAGTCACGGCTTTTTTCAGAAGTTCATAAGAGCCAATCGTTTTAAATTTTTCTAATATCAGATGGTGAAAATCATAAACGTCATGGTGACAAAGCTTTGTTAAATCTCGAAATAAAAGATTGGGGATAAATTTTTCAATTTTTAGATTATCAAGAGGGCATTGCTGATTTTGTTTAAACACTTTTTCCGCTGTCTCTTGACTTAAGTGATGGCCACAAGGCAAGAGTGTAACAGTTTGCACTAAAGAACCTGTTGTCACAGGATCTTCCAAGGATTCTTCGATAAGAGTCTTAAAATTTTGAAGCTCTTTTTTTAATTGAAAATTATTTGTAATCGTTGTCATCCCTAACCTAAAAAAGCATTTTTTATTTATATCAAATTTTTTTCTTTTGATGAATTTAATTCAGCTTAAACTCAAATAAAGAACTTTCCTATCTCAAGATAACATGAGATCATCTCAGTTTAGATCATTAATCTCTTCTTTAAATAACAAAAATCTCTATTCAGTGGAGCCCCTTTTAAGTTTTTACCTCAAGAGAATTTTATGAAGCGTTTTAAGATAGATATTGTTCTATTATAGATGCGAAAGGCATATTAGGATCCAAAGCAATTGCTTTCATAAAAAGCTCTTTTTTTGTCACTGAAGATCCATCTAAGAAGGTAACCTCTTCATTTTCATCTAAAAGAAGGCCTAATTCATAATATGCAAGAGGCATATCAGGATCCAAAGCAATTGCTTTTATAAAAAGCTCTTTTTTTGTTATGGAAGGTTTATCTAAAGGCTTAAGAGCTCCATTCTTACCTACAAGAGTAAAAAAATTATCCTTATCTAAAAAAGTAATAATTCCATTTTCATGTAAAAGAAGAGGAGCATTATTCTTATCGTAAAGAATAAATTCTCTATTTCTATCTAAAATAGTAATTTCTTTATTTTTTTCTGAAAAAGCAAGCTTTTGATCCTCATTTAAAACAATAAGAGCTTCATTCTTATCTAAAAGGTTTGCTAAGCAAAAATAGACTTCATTCTCGTTAGGCGTAGGGCCGAGGCTAATCACCTTAAGATAAAGCTCTTTTTTTGTCATTGAAGACCCATTTAATAAGGTAATTTTTTTCTTAGATATAATAGAGGCTAAATTGTAATAAGCTGCAGTCATATTAGGATCAAGATCAATGGCCTTAATGTAACAGTCTTGAACTGACATGCTTTTATTCTTAATCTGTAGATTCCCACCGCTCACATCTAGGAGATATCCTAAATTCAAATAAGTTTCAGCTGATTCACTGCCTTGGTCAAGGAGGCTAAGGTACATATTTTTAGCCTTATCAAAAAGATTAGCTCTATTGAAATCTTGATCTCCTAACTGAATTGTTGTTTGAGTCATAACTAAAGAAGCGTCCAAGTAGATGTAATATGCTGGTATCAAAGGATGGGCGCGAATTTTTTGTAAACATTCAAGTTGTTTAGCATAAAGATGCGCAATAAGATTGATGGATTTCCATTTTACATGAATAGATGTAAAACTAATGGTTTTAATGACAACGCAATATCCAACGATACGGTAAAAAAAAGAGGTGATCGGTTGATAATGAAAAAAAATAGTTTCTAAAGCTTTAAGAAGAGGGAGAGCAACTTTAGCCACTTGATTTAAAGAGCAAAATATTCTCTCAATTTGAGAAAACTCTTTTTCAAATTCAAGAATGTTAACAGATTCTCTTAAATTCCAAAGATGTTCAATATGTTGAGGTGAAATTTGCATTTTTTTTAATAACCTTATATTAAAAATCACGTAATTATTATGATTGTAATCATTTTAATTAATATTTTCAATATTTTTTGTATTTAAATAGTATACATATGAATAGAATTCATTAACAATGCGGGATAATGCAGTATGCATAAAAAATAATTTCCTTATTTTTAGACCCATTGAGGGCAAGATCTTAGCTGTCATGAGATGAATCTTACCCAGCTTAATCGCAATGATTTTTTATAAACATACACTTTCTTAACATTGACCTCCCTATTTTTTATCTCTAGAGGGGAGATTCTAAAAAATCAATGCCCTCACAACAAAAAATACCTAGACTATTTATCAGCCTGACAGTCAGTAAGTTAAAATAAATGACTTAGAAAAAAGGTGTTTTATCCTGGATAAAAGCTTCTTCTTCCATTAAATGCAAAAGAGCTGTGCTCTTTTCAAATAGAGTTTAATTGTAATATTTTTTTATAAAACAATTGAAAAATAAATTTTTAATCGTGTATATCATGATTATAAAGACAGTAAATAAGAGAGCATCTCTTAGAGAAGGTCTGATGATAGATGAATATCCATGATTAATAAGGAGTCAATTCAATGGCTAAAGTTGTAAAAAAACAAGCTGCTGCAAAACCTGTTCGTAAAGTAGCTGTTAAAAAAGTTGTCGCAGCTCCTGCAAAAAAAGCTGTTTCAGCTGTCAAAGCAGCTCCATCTGCTAAGGCTAAAAAAATCGCAAAGTAAGAATTTTTTCTTATATCAAGAGCTGGCATTTAGGTGCCAGCTCTTTTCTTATTGGATCATCACTTCCTCATCTGTAGGCACTTCTTTCATAGACAGCTTATAAGTCAGATATAGATTTTGAAGAGAGGGATTGGTTATAGTATTTTAATAACACCTTTAAAGAGAGAAGAAACCAGATGAAAATTGCCATTATTGGATGCGGATCGATGGGATCAATGTTAGCTAGGCATATTGCGTTAATGCATTCTGTGATCCTTTGTGATAGAAATAAAGAGAAAGGAGAGGCTTTAGCAAAGGAAACCAAGTGCATTTTCTCTCATAGCCCTCAACAAGCAATTGAAGAGGCAGAAGGGGTTATTTTGGCTTTTAAACCTAAAGATTTAGAGGCATTTTCACAGCAGATGGGAAAATGTTTTTTAGAGCGTCATTTCATTATTAGTATTTTAGCCGGAACTTCTCTTTTAACATTAAATCGGTATTTTCCTCAGGCCCAAATTATCCGGGGAATGCCGAATTTAGCCCTAACTTGTGCAAAAGGGGTCATGGGCCTTACAGCCCATTTAACTGTAGATAAGGATATCAAGGAAAAAGCGCACTCTCTTTTTGAAGGGCTTGGCCTGATCACTTGGGTGACAGAAGAGAAGCTAGAAGCGCTTTCTGTTTTAACAGGATCAGCTCCTGCATTTATTTTTGTAATGATTGAGGCGATGATTGATAGTGGAATTGCTTTAGGTTTTTCTAGTCATGAATCAAAACGGCTTGTTTTAAAAACACTAGAGGGATCTGTAGAGCTCCTTTCTCTTACAGAAAAATCTCCTACAGATTTAAAATGGCAAATCACATCTCCTGGAGGCTCTACGATTGCAGGGCTTGAAGTGTTAGAAAGCCGTGCTATCCGGGGTATTATTATGCAAACTTACCAAGCAAGCTTTAAAAAAGTACAAAGCTTTTTGGTAGAGGGATAAAATACAAAAGAGCCACTTTTTTCAAAACCACTGATGTAAAGTTAAAGCAATAGCAGGATCTATTTTTCTCGCCTCTTTCATCTCAGTCACGCTTATTTGAGGAGATAGGGTTTTAAGAAAAAGCGATAAAATGGCAGGCGGGCCATTCACTAGCGGAATGGCTCTTTTAAAATCAATTCCTGGATGCGGATTTTCAAGCCAAGCTTTTTTGAAGACATGAAGTCCTATCCCAATAGCTATACAGCAAACGCTTAAAAGAGTGATAACAAGAGCTGGCCAAGCAACCAGCATTCCTATAGCACATACCACGCCGATGACAGCTCCTAAGACTCCAATTCCGTGCAGTATTTCCTTTTTTTTAGCAGCTACTCTCATGTTAACTAAATCTTCAAATTGGAGCTGTTGCAATTTTTGATCCACATGAGAAGAGCCGTTTTCATCCAGAATATTGACCGTATCAAATTGCAGCTCTTTTTGAAGATAATCAGGGAGTGTTTGCCTGAGCTGGGTAAAGGGTATTTGTTTTAAAAGCGCTCTAGAAGTTTCAAGAATACGGGTTTTTTCCTCTTCATTAAGATGAGAGGGGAAATACCCAATGGATTGCAAAGTTTTATTTTGTTGATAAAGGGCAATGATTTCTGAAAAAAGAGAAATACCACTTCCTATGAGATTAATGGATCCAACAAACTGAAGAAAAGAGAGTCCATTAAGCACAGAAGAGATGTTATTGTAAATATTTGTTGAAATTAAGTAGGAATAAGCCCCCATTTTTTGAATCACGGTTGTAGCATAATTGGTGATATTTGTAGCGCTTTGAGTCAGTTGAAAAGAGTGATCAACAAGTCCTAGAACATGCCTTTCTTTGATGGCACTTCTCAGTCCTTCAAATACGTGTCTTGTAGATATCGGTAATGACATATATCCTCCCTCTCTAATTACTATTTTAATTAAATTATTATTTTAATTATATAGTTTAATGATCAGAAATAGATATAAATAGAGTATTTTTGAATACTAACAGGTAAATCAGGGGGGTATCAAGATAGAGACACCCCCTAGAAGTTATTCTTTCTTTTGTCTCATATAATAGCTAAGAAAAATAAGGACACTCCAACTGAAAAGGCTCAAAGCTCCTGCAGGCAGGAAATGGGCCATTTTAATCCACCGTAAGGTAAAAAATGCACTCAGTATTAAGAGGGTGATAAAAAGCCCTCTATAGGCTAAGAGAGGCTTTTTACGCGTTAAAAAAAGAAAAGAGAGAAGAGAGCCTGTGGATAAGGTTCCCATCATAAGAGAAGCTACGCTTCCTGCTTTGAAATAGCCGATCAAAGATCCTATAAATAGAAGCACTGTGTAAATAAAAATTAAAATATTCATTGTTGATGTTTGCAATCCTTTGACTTTGTATAAAAAAGTGTGTAAAATAATACCTTATGGTAGGAAGTTCTCAAAAAATTTACTTATGGGCTGCTCAAAAAGCACGCCATCCGTTAGCGCCTGTGTGGCTGAGTATGGTATTTTTGCTTGAACTGATTTTATTTATCCCTATGGATGCCATATTACTCTTATTTTGTCTAGAAAATCCCTCAAAAAGATATCTCTATGCCCTCATGGCAACACTTTCTGCGGTAGTGACAGGTGCGATAGGCTACGGACTTGGGTTCATGATGTGGGATGTTTTAAAACCTTATGTGCTAGATCACTTAGTCTCTTCGACGTTTTTTTACCGTATCACCGATTACTATCAAAAGATACAACATATAGCTGTCTTTTTAGGAGCTCTTCTTCCTGTTCCTTATAAAGCAGTCACGTTATCTGCAGGAGTGAGTCACCTGGCTTTTTTTCCTTTTTTAGGAGCGGTATGTGCTGCAAGGTGGATCAGATCTTTTCTCATTATTAAAGCGATTGAAAAATGGGGAGATCAAATTAAGGAATTTATGCATCGGTATTTTCATCATGTCATTTTAGGGATAAGCCTGAAGCTTGCTTTCATTTTATCTTGTTTATGGGCTCTATCATGATGAAACTCTTCCATGCTCACGAAATACCTCAAGCGGCAGAGCTTATGCTTCAGGGAATACCTGTTGCATTTCCTACAGAGACAGTCTATGGCATGGGAGCCCCTTTTTCAGATCAAAAGGCAGTTAACCGTATCTTTACCTTAAAGGGAAGGCCCTTAGATAACCCTTTAATTTGTCATATTGCTCAACTTGATGATCTCTATTTACTCGCAAGAGAAGTTCCAGATGAAGCTCTACTCTTAGCCAACCATTTTTGGCCAGGCCCTTTAACCCTTGTTTTAAAGCGAAAAGAGATTGTTCCTGATTGTGTTACAGGAGGGCTTGATACAGTAGCAATTCGGATGCCTTCTCATCCTCTTGCTCTTGAACTGATCCAGCAGGTTAAAGCGCCCATTGTGGGCCCCTCTGCAAATCAATCAGGAAGACCTAGCAGCACATCAGCTCAGCATGTGATCCATGACTTTCAAGGAAAAGAGTGCGGGGTTATTGATGGAGGCGTTACAGAAGAAGGACTTGAATCCACAGTGGTTTTTTTAGCAGACACTCCTCCTCTTATCTTACGGCAAGGAGCCATTACGCAAGAAATGCTTGAAAAAGTATTAGGATGTGAAGTTAAAAGTGCTAAGGGAGATACGCTAAAAGCCTCTCCAGGGACACGGTATCGCCACTATGCTCCTAGAGCACAAGTGACAATTAAAAGAGACTTTCATGACGTGCATCTCCTTCCTAACAAAAAGTATTTTTTAGCCAGCACTTTAGCTAAAGAAGGGTATCATCACCTTAAGCCCTCTAACTTATATCAGCTATTAAGAAAATCTGATGAAGAGCTGTGTGATGAGGTCGTGATTGTGTGCCTAGATAAAGAGTGGAATAATCTTGCCTTAAGAGATCGTTTACTGAAAGCGTCAGGACACTCATCTCTTTCCTCTTATTAAGGTTTTTGAGACTCAGCAAAAAAAGAGCTTAGTTGTTGAAAAAAGGGATCATCACTCATCTGGCTCAAATCAGCTTTTTCAAAAAAATGAAAAAACAGCTTCTTTATACTACTTTGAAAATCTTGATAGGGTAAGATTTTTCCATTAGAGAGCTGTAGCGGTTCTTTTTTCTTAAAAAAATAAGCAAGAGCTTGACCGATGAGGATAAATTCTTCATAGGTAGGATTGAGTTCAAGAGCCTTTAAATAAAGCTCGGGCTTGCTTTTTTTCTCTCCGTTAGGAAGCTGAATGCTTCCTTTAAGAGGAAGCGTTTCAGCAAGCGCGCAATGGGCTTTAACATGCTGAGGCTTAAGTTCAATTGTTTTTAAGAAAAGACCTATTTTGTGCATTTTTTCTTTGGAGGGGAGCTCTACGGTTTTTCCGATGGGTAAAGAGATGCCCAGCTGATAATACAGATCTCCTTGATGAGGGCTTAACCGAATAGACTCTAATAAAAGTTGTTGCCCATTCATTTTTTTACCCTGTGTTAGTGTAACAACTTTTCCTTTAGGCAATAAAGATCCAAGAGCTTGATAGCTGTTAGCATCTTCAGGATTTAACAAGATAGCTTTTAAAAAAAGCGCTTCTTTATCCATTGTCACTGTAGGACTTAGCTGAATTTTTTCTTTTAAGTCAAGAATATGGCCGAGTCTATAGTAGGGAAGAAAGTAATGGGGATATTTTTCAATAACCATTTGATAAACTTCTTTTTCACTTTTGATAGATCCATCTTCAAGTTGTATTGTTTGTCCTGGGGGAAATCCGTTGATAAAATTTTCAAAGATCAACATTGCATGATGGCCTTGAGCAGAGAGTGCTTTAGAGAAAGTGATTCCTAAAAGCTGAGCTTGATTGATAGAATTCCCATTAGGGAGAGCAATTTTTTCTGAAGAGGGAAGAGTTTTAGAAAGATGAAGCCACCCAAAATCATAGGGTGAATCTATTGCAAGCCCTTTTAAAGAAATTTCCTTTCCCGTCATCACAGTGTCATTTAATAGTGTAATTTTTTCTTCTGAGCCTAAATTTTGTGAAAGGAGAAAATAGTTAACTGAATTGTTAGGATCTAAATCAATGGCCTTTAAAAGTAGATCTTTTCCTGTCATAGAGCTTCCATCAGGGAGCTGTATTTTTTCTTCTTTTTTTAAGGTCCCAGAAAGATATCTATAGGCAGTAGAGAGAGAGGGATTAAGAGAGATTGCATCAAAATAAAGCTGTTGAATTTTAGGCATAACTTCTTGTTCTTTTTTATTTTTTGCACCCCAATTAAACAACACAGCTCCAATTTCACATCTCATATGATAAGATGCAGGAGAGTTTGGATCTAACTGAATAGAGATCTCAAATAGCTCTTTTCGGTTTAATGTTCTTCCATCCAATAAAGTAACAGTGCCTTTTAGAAGATCAAGAGTAAAACCTAGACGCGCATAGAGCTTTGCATGAGGGGGATTGAGGTGAATGGCTTTAATCAAAATATCTCGCCCTGTGATTGAAAATCCATTTTTATCATTAAATCCATTGCACTCACTCCACTCAAGCGCAATTGTAAAATAACTTTTTGCGTGATTGGGATCCCATTGAACGGCTTTACAAAGTAGCTGTAATCCGTTAATGGATCCTCCCTCATGATTTTTGATGTATTTCTCTTTACCTAGACAAAGAGCCAGCTCATAGTAGCCATCAGCAAAGGTAGGCTCTAGCCGAATTAATTTTTCTAAGAGTGCCTGTTTTACTGGGGTAGAAGTGCCATCTTTAACGACTATTGCATCTTTATCTAAGATACGGGAAGTGTTGTAGCACAGCATGGCATTGTCAGGATCATCCACAGATTCTTTTAAAAAATCTTCAAGAGGAATTTTCATAAGATCTTCTAGAGGAGTTTTAGGATTGATCATTTGAGGATAAAAAGAGGGCTTTTCAGCATAGAGTTGAGTAAGAAATTCTTCATGATCAGCTACTTTTTTAGCAATGTCTCGAAGCGTATAATTTGGGGCATGATGAGTGATTTTAATCTGATCTAAAGGGCATAGGGTATCATTTAAGGTTTTAAGCTTTTCTTCCGTTGTTGAATGACCGCAGGGAAAAAGAGTGATGGCTTTTGTGAGAAGAGAGCTAGATCCTATTTCACTAAACTTTTTTCTTAAGAGGTGATCAAAATCATAAACATCATGATGATAGAGATGGGCTAAATCACGGAGTAAAGGGTTGACAATGATAGAATTGATTTTTTGATTATCTAAAGGGCACTGCTGATTTTGTTTAAACACCTTTTCAGCTACCTCTTGACTTAAGTGGTGACCGCAAGGGAAAAGAGTCACAGCTTGATCTAAAGGGCCTGTCATAATGGGATCTTCTAAAAGTTCGAGGACAGCTTCTTTAAACGCATGAAGCTCTCTTTTTAACAGGGTATCTTTTGTAATCACTCTCATAAATCTCCCCAAGAAAATAATTTTTTTGGTTAGCATCATTTTCTTTTAAAGAATTTTAATCAATGTAAAAACGTAAGCGTGTATAGCTCACATTCTATTTACAGGTGAGCTTCTGCTATCCATGAATGAGGATAGGTTTTTAATTAAGGGAGCTTTCAATCAAGTTTTTTTGCGAAAAAACCTCTATATAGATATAGTCATTTCAAAAAAATGAACCCCATTATTACTGTAGGATCCTATCATGAGTTACTCTATTGCTTCTCAGTTATCTCTTTCTTCTCCAAACCTTTCCCAAAGGTTTGTCTCATCTACCCTCACGCTGCAAGAGGGAAAGCAGCTTTTAAAGCAGCTTGTTCTAGGGAGTCCAGAATATTTACAGTTGCAAAATGTACTCCTTAAAACGGCAGGCATTTTTGAAATAACTACCGGAAGTAGTTGTTATAAAATACATACAGGTTTAGATGACTCTAAACTTCTTGGAGGGTTTGGGGGCGGAGAGCATTTAGCTATTGGAGAAGCTACGCGCCTGCAGGGACTAGAGGGGGATCAAACCGTTTTAACTGTAGGGCCTCATCAACTTAGGTTTTCACATATTGTTGCTCTAGCTGGCGATTTCTATGCTATTTCAGGGGAGGCGATCTCTCTTCCTGGCGGAAATGATAGGGCAAAAACTGTGCGATTTCAAAATGCCTTTAACACTTTAGTCCATGCAAATCATGAGGAACTTAAGGCCATTCTTGATGAAATTCATCAAGAATCTAGAGATGTTAAAGAGTCAGGAACTCCGCACCATTGCTATAGTCACTGTAACGCTAAAGGGATGAGCGCCCTTAAAAAAATCAAAGCAGATTACGAAGATCTTCTCATTGATAATAGTGATCATTTTGAAAAAAATGCCGAAGATGCGTACCGGATTGGACACACTCTCGCTCTTCAAGTGGCAAAAGAAGCGGGGCAGACTCAAAATAAAGAAAAGCTTAAATATGCTTATGCTCTTGACGCTTTTGCTTGCCACTTTCTGACTGATCTTTTTGCTGCAGGCCATATTCGCAATCAGCGCGGAGCTCTTGAAGTATTTCTTAGGGATCAGCTGAAATTTTCAAACCTGATGAGCAAAAAAATTGCAGGGCTATTAACAGGTGCTCAGCATGAAGAAGATGGGAAAAAGGGACTTAAAGTACAAAATCAAGAAGGGAGAGTGTGGAAATCTTATGGAGATGGATTTTACTTTTCTCCTCAAAGTAGAGCAAATCAAGAGAGAGTCATTGAATCGGTAAATCGATCAGCAGGCGAAATCTATACAGCTTATAGTCACCCTGATGAGGAGTTTATAAGTCATATGACAATGTTGATTCCTCATCCTACAAGCTCAAACCCAAGGCCCCTTTATGTTGTTGAAAAAGAGGCGCTTATCTTATATGACAACGAGGAGAAAATTGTTATTAAGAAAGGAATGAGCGCCTTAAAGAAGATCTCCTCTCACGCTTTAAAACACTTACCGCAATCTTATATCAATGGGTTTATTGATAGTTTAGTGAGTGATCACCTCTTTTTAGGGCAAAAGCCGTCTTCTTTAAGTTCTCATTTATTAATACCTCAATTTAGACGGCTTATGGGAGTTGTTTGGAGTACAGTAGGTGTGGCAACGTATCACCAAGTTGAAAGAGAAAATCGTGAACTGAACGATAAAGTGGACGAGATGGCGGTCACTATAAAAAAAACCTATGAAAATACAGAGAGGGCTTTAGATGAACTATCTAAGATTAAATCAGCTCTTCATCAGCTTCTTCAAGAAGATCATTGGAAAGAGTTTAGGGAAGCAGAATCTAAGATTAAAGATGTATTACATGGAGCTCATCACTTTTCTGATATGTGGTTTAAGCATCAACAGGCAAATCTTAAAAAACTCTCTAATGGTCTTACGACTCTCTCCCGTTTTTGTATGGAAACAGATAGAGTAGGTGAAGGAACTCTTTTAGCAAATTATAGAAAAAAATTAAAACAGGAACTGCCTAAGATAGATGACCCTGCAATCAAAATGGTTGTCACTTTATGGTTTAGGCAAATTTTAGAGCTGCAAGCAGAGGCATTTGCTTTATATCAATTCTTTGAAGATGAAGGTTGGGGTATTCAAATGTTTGAAGACAATCTGCATAAACAAATAGAGATTAACCAAAGCTTTTTAGATAAGGCTCTCATCATGAACTCTTCTAGTTATATCCATCTTCAATATGAAAAACTTAATACCTTAAAAGAGATTGAGTTAACTCTAATGACGGATAAAAAATAAGGAATCATCACATGACTATGCCCTTTCCATTAGATCGTAGATATTGTAGCCAGCAAGGAAGCTCCTCTTCTTTTCATACCCTTAAAGAAGGGATAGAGTTCATTGAAGCTATCTTACAAAAAAAACTTTGTGCTTTCATGATGTTGCATATCTTGGCCATGCGTATCAATGCCTTGATCAGTTAGAAAAAAAAGAGAATATCTCTACAGAAAAAAAATCTATTAAAATCTTACAGCACATGGCTCAGAAAATTGAGAAGATAGCTCATAACGCCTTAGCTGAAGAAATTATTACGATACACCATTTAAAGCAGTTCAAGATATCTCCAGGAGATCAACCGTTTGCCTCTCTTTTAATCCCTCAGAACTTAACTTTAGAAAAAATGAAAGAGATTGCTCTTCACCTCCCTTTTTGTGAATCAGAGCAAGCTTTTGATAAAGATGTAAAAGCTCTTTTTGGACAAAGCTATTCTCCTGAGATTGCAGCAATATTACAAGTTAAGAGAAATCAATTTCATTGGCATCAAGAAAAAGAGCAAAGAGTTATTCATTTAAAGGGGCTAAGAGAGCAAAACGCCTCTTTTTATCCCCCCTACCTTGAAGAGATTCTTCAAGAAGGCTCTTTCCATCTCTATGATCACCTCATCAATATGAAAGCGCTCAGCACTAAAATGGAGCGGTCTCTTGCCATCACAAAACTCTCCTTTTCCTCCTTTGCAAAGATTATATTAGAGTTTAGAAAAATCGTTCTTTCTAAAGTAGAAAAGATGATCACGCAAGATCATCTTAGTGCTGTATTTCTCCTGGGCAATACAGGATCTGGAAAGTCCACTACTCTTTGTTATTTACGGGGAGATCAGATGGTTCTGAAAGAAGGAGCTTATCAATCCTTGATAGATGAAGAGCACCTGATTGGAAATGATACGGAAGCTTCTTGCACGCTCTTTCCCAATATGACTGTTAGAGATAACCTTCTCCTTGTCGACTTCCCAGGATTTTCAGATACCCATGGTGAGGTGATTTCCCTTGCGATTGAGCTAACACTACGCACTTTAGCAAGGAAATATTCTCCTAAGATTGTCCTTATTGCCTCTATTACAGATACTGAATCTAGATTTGAACATGTGCATCTTTTAGGCAAGCGGTTAGAAAGAGTCCTTGGAACCTTAGATCATTGCTTATTAGGACTTACAAAATATTCCAAAGATGCTGATTTCATAGGGGTCCAAACAATTGAAAATAGCCAAAGAGAAGAGCTCTTTTCTCCTAGTCAAGAAGAGGAAAATATCACCCAGCAGATTTTAGCTCTAACCCCTTTTGCAGGGGCAGTTCCTGCCATTCAAGCGCAGCTTGATCAACTTCAAGAGAGACTCCAAAAGCTTCAAGCGTTAAGATCCTCCTCTTTTAATCAGGCGCTTCCAGATACCGAAGAAAAATCGACACATTACAACAATATACTCCAAAAAGAAGAGGCCTTTAAAAAACATTCGGGGATTAAAAACATTCTTTCTTTTAAAGATCTTACAGATCAAAAGCAATTAGAAGAGGTGATTCAACAACTAAGCTCTCAAGACAAAAACATATCTCTTTTACGATCTAATCAGCTAGATGCAGCGGATGAAAAACTTCTAGAGGCGCTTTTTAAAAGTGATTTAATTCATGTGATTACATCGATAGAAAACCCTTCTTCTTTAGAAGAATCTTCTGTAGATATTTCTCAAGATGAACTCTCAAGTAAGATTGAGGCGTTTAGTCAAAGTATTTTAGAAACGAGTTTGATCAATACTCTTTTAAGCAAATCTCATCCAGAAATTGGAGAATTTTTGCATTTAGAAAGCATGGATCCCTCTATCGTCAGAAAATATGATCAAGAAGTGATTACAGGCTGTATTAACAGCTATATTGATAAAGTGGTGTCTGATGCTTTGTTTGCAGAAGATCTCATCAAAAACCTTGAAAGAACATTTACAGATAAGCAACGTAAAGCGGTTAATCATGAGTTATATGTATTAAAAAATTATATTCTCACCTTATCGATAGGAGCATCTCAAAAGATAGATTCAGCGGAGCTGGGTAGAGCATGGGAAGCTTTTTTAAAAAAGGGAGAAAAGCAATTAAAGAAGAAGGAAAATGAGTTAGAGCTGTCCTTAGGCATGAAGGCTCTTCTTCTTCTTCCTTTAGGCATCCCGTACGGAATTTTTACGCTATTTAAAAAAAATCAACTAGATAAAGCTAATGCCAAATTCATTGAAGAGACAGCTGATAGCTTATGTCAAAAAATTAAAGCGATGAGTCAAGCAATCGTGGCTTTAAAAGACCTTGAAACTCTTGTAAAAAAACAAGATCATTTTGATAAGATTTTATCTTCTAATCCACTCACTTTAAACTCTATACCTTCTTTACGAACATCTCTTGAAAAACAAATCTCTCAAGTGAAAAAGATTTACGGTGAAAAAGAGTGGGATGCGCGGGTAGATTTTCTTACGGCTCAATTAATTCCCACTTTTTCTTCTGTAAGACTAAAAGCTTCTCCAGAGGAAAATATCTTATATGCGTTAATAGCTCAAGAAGTGTCATGGGAACAGTTGCCTCCTTATTTTAATGAGCATACGTTCTTAGCTCTAATATGTGCTTTTCTGAACTTACCCACGAGTTACCAAGAAATTATTCCCCGGTTATTCCCCGGCTGGAAAATATCTTCTTACCAAGGGCTTAAGCTGAATGATCCTTCTCATTTTTTCCATACCTCTTCCATCACACAGCAAGAATATCACTTCTTGCAGAAACAAGGGGAGATACTGTTTGAGCAGTCTAGTAAAAATTCAATATCTAGGCTCTTAATCGTAGATGCTATCCGAAGGCTCTGGAATAGACCCTTTTCTCCAACTGAAAAAGCGAAAGGCTGGCTATCTATTTTTTCTAATGATCAAGCAAAGATCGTTGCTGAATCGGGGAAGAATGAATGGATACTTGAATATAGTAAAGAGCACCTCCGAAGTGATAAAAATTTCATCCTTTCTGCTGTAAAACTCAATGGAAAAGTTTTAGCATTTGCAAGTGATGTATTAAAAAATAATCAAGAAATTGTTCTATCTGCTGGGAAGGAAAATGGAGAGGCATTTCAGTATGCAAGCGATACATTAAAAAATAATAGGGAATTTATTCTTGCTGCAATAGAGAAAGATATTAGGGCATTTGAGTATGCAAGTGACGCATTAAGAAATGATAGGGAATTTGCTCTCTCTGTTATCAAGAAGAATGTGCAGGCATTTAAGTATACAAGTGATGCATTAAGAAGCGATAGGGAGTTTGTTCTATCTGCTATAGAGAAAAATGTAGAGGCATTTGAGTTTACAAGTGATGCATTAAGAAATGATAGAGAGTTTGTTCTCTTTGCTATAGAGAAAAAGGTAGGGGCATTTAAGTATGCAAGTGACGCATTAAGGAGTAATAAGGAATTTGTCTTTACTGCTGTAGAGAAGAATAGAGGGGCATTTCTCTTTATAAATAAAGAATTGAAAAGCGATAGAGAGTTTATTCTTGCCTTGATGCAGAAGCAGCCTCAACTATTTGAGGATGTCAATGAAGAGCTTAAAAGTGATAGGGAATTTATCCTTGCTGCTGTAAAAAAGAATGACCGAGTCCTTCAATATGTAAGTAACGATTTAAAAAATGAACGGGATTTTTTCCTTTCTATTGTACAGCATGATGGAAAATCCATTTGGTATGCAAGTGAGGCATTAAGAAATGATAGAAAGCTGGTTCTTACTGCTGTGCAGCAAGATGGATTAGCGCTTGAATATGTCAGTGATGTATTAAAAAATAATATGGATATAGCTCTTGCTGCTGTGCGGCAAAATGGGTTAGCACTTGAGCATGTAAATGAGAACTTAAAAAATAATAAGGAAATGGTTCTACTTGCAATACAGAAAGAGAGTAGAGCCTTTAATTATGCAAGTTTTAGATTAAAAAATAATAGGGAGTTTATTCTGGATGCTTTGCAGGAAAATGGGTTGGTGCTTGAGCATGTAGAGGGGATATTAAAACATGATAAAGATATTGTCCTTACAGCTGTGCGGAAGGACAGCCAGGCCTTTACTTATGCAAGTTTAGGGTTAAAGAATAACAGAGGGTTTATCTTTGCAGCTCTTCAGAAGAATGCAGCGGTATTTCAGTATATCAATGATCTATTAAAAAATGACAAGATGTTTATCCTTGCAGCTCTTCAAAAGAATGGGTTAATTCTTGAATACATAAGTGAGGCATTAAGAAATGATAGAGGAGTGGTTCTTACTGCTATACAGCAAAATGGACAAGCATTTGAGTACGTAAGTGAAACATTAAAAAATGACCACAAGTTTGTTCTTGCTGCTGTACAGAAAAATGGGTGGATCCTTCAGTATGTAAGTGAGGCACTAAAAAAAGATGTAGAGAGAGCTCTTAAGAAGAGGTCATAGAAATTTTAGTCTTTAAGCCTGGTTTTTTTGATCTAAAATTGTCATGGCATAAAAAAGCCCGTATTTTTTAATTGGGCAGGCTAAAATTTTTTAGGGGCAAGAGGAACAAATATAAAGAAAATAAATATTATTTTTTTATCTAAGGAGATGATCTTGTGTAATAAGATTTTTCTTAGGATTTTTTAGTCCTCAAGTCACAGCGATTTTCTCTTGCTAAGGCGGGTTTTTAAGTCTAGATAGGAGCGATATCATAAGAGTGCTTTTAAGTTTAAAAATCATCTCTTAAACACATGCAATAGGAAAAATAAAGATAAAAAATCCATGATATGTAAATCCATAATGCTGTATAAGGAGACTATGTCATTAGCGTGGTTCTTTTTACTCTTAGCTGGATTCTTCGAAATTTGTTTTACAATTACTCTTAAATATAGCCAAGGGTTTACAAAACTCATTCCGAGTGTGATTACGGTGATTTTTATTACGCTGAGCTTTTTTACGGTTTCTCAATCGATGAAAATAATCCCTATTGGAACAGCCTACGCTGTTTGGGCAGGAATTGGAGCTGTCGGCACTGTGATAGCAGGTATTGTTTTATTTGGGGATTCTTATCATATCATACGCATCATCTCTCTTCTTTTGATTATTTTAGGCATTATAGGTCTAAAACTTGCCCATTTCGAGTAGTTCATGTTTAGCTCCTTATATGCTCTTTTAGCGATTTATTGGTTCATTAAACTAACCTTATTTCAAAGCACCTTAAGGCAGAAGGTGTATTTTGCTTTCATGGCTGCTTTATCCCTTTGGATTTTTTTTAAGCTCCCTCAAGAGATGAATAGAGTATTTATAGGAGGAGCCGGAATACTTCTTCTCTTCTTTCTTTTTTTAGAAAGCCGTAAAAAGCCTCTTCGCTTTGCAGGGTTAATAGGGTATGTTGCAGCTTTTATTTATGTTACAGGGTTTATCCTTGCAGCTTTGTATCACACTTTTTCTCTCTTTGAGCATAACGTGATTGGATATATGCACTTAAAAGGGAAAGAAACCTCTACTTTATGCAGCTGGAAAAATCCGTATGATCAGCACGTTGAAAAAGCTTATCTTCCAGCTTATGAACTAGAAGTTTTAGATCAAAATAAGAATAGGCTCTTTCAAGGGCAAATGATAGGAGATCTTGTAGCCATTCGGACAAGGGTAATCATCCTCTCTTTTCCGGTGAGGTTTTTAGGATTTTCCCATCTTTATCAATTAGATATGATTTATAATGGATATAATACCGCATCTCGGCATATCTCTTTTCCGCACTTTGCTTACGGATTTTCTCAAAATAGAGGGTGGCTAGAAAAAATATGGTCTCAACTATTTACAGGGGAATGGAATTTTCCTGGAATTAAAAGAGCTGTCTTAGAATCTTCTTTTTTTCCTCTTAAAGATAATGACTCATGCCCTCTTCAGCAAGAGTATGAGCTGATTTTAGACGGAGCTGGGGTTTCAGCTCGCCTTTATCATCCCTCTTAAAAAAATGGCTATTTAGCCATTTCTAGTCAAAGAAGAGAGTTTTTTCTTCTAAAGCCAAAAAATACGCTTTATGTATGATCGTTAAGTAACAGGAGGCTAATTATGGCTTTTTTTTGGGCTGAATTTCTCGGAACAGCACTATTTGTCATGTTAGGTAATGGAGTCATTGCCAACAATCTTCTTGCTAAAACAAAAGGTCAGAATGGAGGATGGATAACAATTGCAGCAGGCTGGGGTCTTGCTCTCATGTTAGGCATCTATGCCGCAGGTTGGGTAAGCGGCGCTCATCTAAACCCTGCAGTGACCTTGGCTCTTTGGTTTTTGAACAAAATGGATGTTCATGCCATGCCTTTTTACCTTGGAGGGCAGATGGCAGGAGCTTTTACAGGCTCTCTTATTGTATGGCTTGCCTATTTTCCTCACTTTCAAAAAACCTCTGATGCTCATGCAAAACTTGCCTGTTTTGCCACAGAGCCAGCGATTCGAAGCTATGGATGGAATTTTGTCAGTGAAATGATTGGAACCATGGTGCTCATCATAGGCATACTGTGTTTAGGAAATGAACATACAAGAATCAGCGCTAGTGTAGCTCCTTGTATCACAGGGCTGCTTTTTTTAGGGATAGGACTCTCACTTGGAGGGCCGACTGGGTATGCACTGAATCCTGCAAGGGATTTAGCGCCGCGTTTAGCTTATACGATTTTACCCATTAAGGGAAAAGGGTCTAGTGATTGGTCTTATGCGCTTATTCCTGTAATAGCGCCCCTAGCCGGGGCTTTACTAGGAGCGTTTATTTACCACTCGTATTTAGGGCTTCTCATCCCTTCTCTTACTTAGAGAAAATATTTTCTAAAGGGGAGAAACGGTGCGGGTAAAGGAGCTTTAAAAGAGAGCTTTTTTCCCGACACCGGGTGAGTGAACTCTAATTGAAACGCATGGAGGCAAAGACGATGAAAAGCGTTGTTCTTTGCCCCATATTTTTCATCTCCAATGACAGGGTGCCCAGCGTCTGATGTGTGAACCCGGATCTGATTTTTTCTTCCCGTCTCTAAAGAGAGCCGGATACAGGAAAATGTCGGTTTTTCTCCCACAACTTGATAGTGAGTAATCGCAAGCTGTCCATGAGGAGAGCTATACACTTTATAAGCCGCATCTTCTTGAAGATAACTTTTCCAAGTTCCTTGCTTCTCTTCTAGATGCCCTTCAATTAGCGCTGCATAGTGACGGTGCACTTCATGCAGCTCAAACTGCTTTTTCATGAGATCTTTCACTTCAGTTGTATAAGCAAACATCATGAGACCTGATGTATCACGGTCAAGTCTATGGACAGCGTGAACCGGTTTATTTAGCCGCTTTTTTAAAATAGTGAGCGCTGTTCGCTCTTCTTCTTTAGCAGTGGCTACAGAAAGAAGACCTTCAGGTTTAATGATGACAACGAGATATCTATCTTCATATACAACTTTGACTCCTTCATCTGCAAAAGAGAGCGTGGGCCCAACAGTCACATGTTGTCCAATTTCTAGCAGTTGATGCGGCTTTTTCACAACGGTGCCATCAACTTGGACACGCCCTTTTTCAATCCACGATTTTAAATTATTTTTTGAGCTGTCAGGGCTTAAAGTCTGTAAAAAGTTGATGAGGATAATTTTTTCTTGAGTTTTTGCTTTCATTTGCCCAAAAGTATACCATAATCCTTGTTCCATTATCAAATGTGAGTTATAGAATTGACATATTGAACCGATATTTTTAGGAGAAGGAGTTTTTTATGAAATCGACACGGGAAAAAGTGAGCTATTGTTTAGGGCTTGAAACAGGAAGAAATCTGCAACATCAGTTCAGTGACCTTGACCTTGATTTACTGAGAAAAGGGTTTGAAGATGGAATCAGTCAGTTACAGCCTGCTTTAGAAATAGAAGAGATTCAATCCATTATGCGGACGTTACGTGAGCAAGTGGAAATGCAGCAGAAAAAGTTTTACTCAGAACTTTCTGAAAGAAACAAGAAAGAAGGGGAAGCGTTTTTAGAACAAAATCAAAAAGAAGAAGGCGTTCATACGCTTAGGAGCGGTCTTCAATATCAAGTGATCAAATCAGGAGAGGGGAAAAAACCTACCCCCATTGATCAAGTGTCTGTCCATTACCGAGGAAGCTTTATTAATGGATCTGTATTTGATAGCAGCTTTGAAAGAGGAGAGCCTCAAGTGTTTCCTCTGAATAGAGTGATTCCTGGATGGTCAGAGATTTTACAACAGATGCGGGTAGGAGATCAGTGGAAAGTGTTTATTCCTCACTATTTAGCTTACGGAGAGTCGGGGTTTGGTCATGAAATTGGACCCAATACGACGTTAATTTTTGATATGGAGTTACTTGGAATTGTTGAGTAATGCGTGATCAAGTAACCATTTACCCCTCAAGGTTATCAGGAGAAATAACAATACCTCCTTCAAAATCTCAAACCATGAGAGCGCTTCTTTTTGCCTCCTTGGCAGAGGGAGAAAGTGTTATTAAATCGTCTTTACCCTCACCTGATACAAAGGCGATGATAAAGGCGATTTCTCTTCTGGGCTCTTCTATTCAAGAGCAAAATCAAGAGCTTAAGGTTATAGGCGGCCATACAAAAGCCTCTGATATCATTGATGCAGGAAACTCTGGGCAGATCCTTCGGTTTATTGGAGCTGTCTCTGCTCTTTTACCTTCTTATACGGTCATTACAGGAGATCATTCTCTTAAGACAAGAAGACCTGTTAAGCCGTTAATAGATGGGCTCAATCAACTAGGAGCTTTTGCAACAACGTTGCATAAAGATCACGCCCCAATTTTAATTAAAGGTCCTTTAAAAGGAGGCGTAGCTACCATTTCAGGAGAAGATTCTCAGCCAGTCTCTGGCCTTTTAATGGCAGCTGCCTTTGCTCATGAGAGTTCAGAGATTAGAGTCACATCAATTGGAGAGACGCCTTGGATAGATCTCACTTTAAGTTGGTTTGATCGTTTAGGGATCACTTATCATAACAATTGCTATCAGCAGTATCAAATACCTGGGAGAAGTCAAATAAAGGGGTTTGAATACACCGTTGCAGGGGATTGGAGTTCAGCACTTTACCCACTAGCTGCTGCCTTAGTGACTCAAAGTGAAGTGACACTTCATGGTCTAGATTTTCAAGATGCTCAAGGGGATAAAAAGGTGATGGATTTACTCATGCAAATGGGCGCTTCTTTTACACTAGATGAAAAAGCTAGGCAGTTAACCGTAAAGAGATCATCTTTACTTAAAGGGCAAACAATTGATGTTTCTCCCTTTGTCGATGCGATCACGCTGTTACCTGTCATTGCTTGTTATGCAACAACTCCAACTGTCATTACAGGAGGAAAGATTACAAGGCTAAAAGAGTCAGACAGGATCCATGCGATTGTAACAGAGCTTAAAAAAATGGGAGCTTTAATTGAAGAAAAAGAAGATGGGATGATCATCACTCCCTCTACGCTTTACGGCGCTCATGTGAACACCTATCACGATCACCGTATGGCACTTGCTCTTTCGATTGCAGCGTTAGGAGCTAAAGGGCCCACAACAATTCAAGGAGTGGGTGTGGTGAATAAAAGCTTTCCTAACTATTTTAAAGAGCTTAAAAGATTAGGCGTTCATCTTGAATAATCTCATTTTGATCGGATTTAAAGGATCGGGTAAAAGTACACTTGGAAAAGCGATTTCCTTAAAGTATAGAAAACCGTTCATCGATACAGATGAGCTATTTAATGAGCCTGCCTATCTTGTTTATCAAAGAGCTGGGAAAAAGCACTTTCAAGAGCAAGAATCGTATCATATTCAGCAGCTTGAGCATGTGAGAAAAAGTGTCATTGCAACAGGGGGCGGCTCTATCTGTGATGAGAATAACCGTCATGTTTTACAAAAGCTTGGGGTCATCATTTTCCTCCATACTCCTCAAGAGGTGATTTGGGAGAGATTACAAAATAGACCCTCTTCTCTTGAATTTTTGCAAGATAAGGGAAATAGGGAGCCATTTAACAAGGTGTATGAAGAGAGGCTTTCTCTTTATCAAAAGATGGCTCATTATACAGTGAAGACGGAGCAGGAATTATGGCAAGTAATGGATTTGGAACAGTTTTTCGGATAACCACTTGGGGAGAGTCTCACGGCCCAGCTATTGGCGTTGTGATTGATGGGTGTCCAGCAGGTGTATCTCTTTCTCAAGAAGATCTTATTTTGGATCTTAAAAGAAGAGCTCCTGGTCAAAACGATTTAGTCACACCTCGAAAAGAAGAAGACATTCCTGAAATTTTATCTGGTGTTTTTGAAGGGAAGACAACAGGGACTCCTATTTCCATTTTAATCCGTAACAAAAATCACGATCCTAAAGAATACGCTGCTCTAGAGCATCTTTATAGACCAGGCCACGCAGGATTTACCTATTTCAGTAAATACGGCATTTATGATCATAGGGGAGGAGGAAGAGCCTCTGGAAGAGAGACCGCCTGTAGAGTGGCAGCTGGCGCTATCGCAAGAAAGCTTTTAGAAATGGAGGGTATTTCTTGTCATGCTCATCTTCTTCAAATGGGAGATATTAAAGCCTCTGGAGAATTTTCTTTAGAAAGAAGAAACAGGAGTTTAGTGAACTGCTCAGATGTAGAAGCGTCTCATGCGATGATAGAGCTGATTGAACAACTTAAAACAGAGGGAGACTCTATTGGAGGGGTTGTTGGATTTATCATTCAAGGGGTGCCAGTAGGAGCTGGCGACCCGGTGTATGAAAAAATTGAAGCAAAGCTTGCAAGCGGCATGCTCTCGATCCCTGCCACAAAAGGGTTTGAAATGGGAGAGGGATTTTATGCTTCTTGTTTAAAAGGGTCAGAGCACAACGATCCTTTCATGATAGAACAAGATCAAGTTGTCACGGAAACAAATCATTCAGGAGGCACTTTAGGAGGCATCACAACAGGGGCTTCTCTTTGGGGAAAAGTAGCTTTTAAACCGGCATCTAGCATTAAAAAACTGCAAAGAACGGTTTCTACGGAAAAAGAGCCTCTCTCTTATACACTTGCCTCTACCGCTCGTCACGACCCTTGCATCGCTATACGGGCAGTAGCTGTTGTAGAAGCCATGGCGCTTCTTGTCCTAGCAGATGCCATACTGATGAATAGGTTTGCCAAGGTATGATGTATGTCATCATTTGCGATTCTCATATTGCAGAGCTCTATGCAGAAGAGATTCAAAAAGGAATGGGATTTGATCCCTCTAAGATTTCTCTCTTAGTCATTTCGCCTGGGGAAGAGTCGAAATCTTTCAAAACATTTGAAACGCTTACATTAGAGCTCAAACGTCTTGGGTGCGGGAGGGATGTCACACTCATTGCTTTAGGGGGCGGAGTGATTCTTGATCTTACCGGATTTTTAGCTAGCACCTACTGTAGAGGGGTGAAGTGGATCGCGATTCCAACAACACTTCTTGCCATGATTGACGCCTCTATTGGAGGAAAGACGGGTATTAACATCGAAGGGGCTAAAAACTGGATAGGCTCTCACTATTTTGCCTCTCAGCTCATCATCAATCCCTATTTTTTAAAGACGCTTCCTCCTGAGGAGTGGGAAAATGGGATTGTGGAGATGCTCAAAATCTTTCTTCTTACATGTGAAGAGACCTTTTTGCAATTTTCTCAGGTCCCTTTTCCCTCTTTAATTGCAAAAGCCATTGAGGCAAAAAGACGGATCGTTGCTAAAGATCCTCATGAAAAAGGGGAAAGAGCGCTTTTAAATTTAGGTCACACCATTGGGCATGCATTAGAGGGGCTCTCATTATATAGCATGTCTCATGGAAAAACTGTTGGAGTAGGTATTGTTTTAGAATCGAGACTCTCGTATTTCATGGGTCTTTTATCTAAAAGAGATCTTTTGGTCATTGAAAAGAGTTTTCCTTCTCCTCATATTTCCTACTCTTTTGAAGAGCTGTATTCTCAGCTGAGGCTTGATAAAAAAAATAAGCAAGGCGTTCCGCATTTTGTCTTATTACAAGGAATTGGGGTTCCGTATGTGCATGAGGGAAACTATGCTCACCCTGTTCCAGAAGAAATTCTTAAAAAGGTTTTAGATGACGCTTGTATGCGCCCCTGTTAAGAGATGGCCTAACGATTTACCTGTTGATCTTTATGAATTTGAAGAAGGCAGAGTTAAAAAGATATACCGTAGGGATAAGAGCCTTGCCTGGGTTCTTATCAACTACGAAGATGAGGTCAACTATTATCAAGACCCTTTTATTGTCTCTTACCATGACTACCGTGCAACAGGGGACTTAGAGTCCATTTTAAGAGCTATGAAAGAAAAGTGGCCAAACGCTACTTATTATAAAATTGCTACCTTTGCTAATTCTTCTTTAGATGCGCTAAGAATGCTCCACTTTCAAAAAAAGCACCCTGAAGTGATCGGGTTATGCATGGGAGAAAAAGGGGTGATCACAAGGATTTTATCTCCGATTGTAAAAGCTCCCCTCATGTACGCTCCTTTAAAAGAAGAAGATCAAAATGCTCCAGGTCAGCTCTTATGGAAAACCCTCGTAGAAATTTATCATTTCCCCAAGTTAACAAGGGAGACAAAGATCTATGCTTTAATCGGAAATCCTGTTTCACAAAGCCTGGGTCATCTTTTTCATAACGATCAATTTCAGCTGAAAAGAGAAAATAAAATTTACGTGAAAATACCTTTAGAGGCCTCAGAGCTCTCTTGTTTTTTTCAGCTGATTGAGGGGCTAAATATTGAGGGGATGAGTGTCACATCTCCTCTTAAGGAAAAAGTCATTCCTTATCTTCAAGAGCTCTCACCTTTAGCCTCTTATATTCAATCGGTTAATACGATTACAAAAATAAACATTGGCTGGAAGGGAGATAATACCGATGGAGAGGCTGCTTTAAAAGGTTTAGAGAATCTAGAGGGTAAAACAGTTATTGTTTTAGGAGCAGGAGGGGCTGCAAGGTCAATTGTCTATGCCTTAGTGCAGCAAAAAGCGCATGTTGTGATTTGGAATAGAACGCTTAAAAGAGCTCAAAATTTAGCTCAAGAGTTTGGGTGTAAGTGGAGCGCCCGGGTCTTTGACTACGATATTTTAATTAATACAACCGCTTATTTTGAGGATCCATTACCTTGTACGTTTAAGAGAGACTCTACAGTAATGGATATTTCGGTTAAAAGCTCTTCATTTTTAGAAAGGGCCAAACATCAAGGATGCCATACTCTCAATGGTTTTTCGATGTTCTTTGCCCAAGCCATCAAGCAGCAAGATTTATTTAACACATAATGTTTTAACTTGAGGTGTATGACACACATCTAGTGACAAACCAAAAAATAAATCAACTTTTTAACTCTTAAGAAAAAGTACATTTTTTTAATAGGAACACCCAGTTTCCTCTTTTGGGTTTTGATATTAAAATTATGCAAAAGGTGAATGATGAAAAAAAATCTTATCTTTGCTCTTTTAGCCCCTCTCTTAAAGAAATCGTATTTTACAGCGGCAGAAGTTAGGGAGCTGGGGGTATCTACAGCAAAACTTGCCTATTATGTCAACCAGGGGCTCATTCAAAGAATGAGCCGGGGGGTATATAAAAGTCCTCAACATGAGCCTTGTCTACAAACGTTTCCATGGGATGATCTTTTAGAGACAAGTTACTTAGTTCCAGGAGGTGTGATTTGTTTAATTTCTGCACTAGCTCTTCACGAAATAACCGAAGAAATTCCTAGAACACATTGGATTGCTATTTCTCATAGCACCTCTTCAAAAAAAAGAAAGGGGGTTAAAATAATGAGGTTTCGTAACATGGATTTAGGAAAAACGGTCATGACAGTGGGAAAGAGCCAGGTGCCTATTTTTAACCAAGAACGTACAATTATTGATGTTTTTCGGTTCTTAAGTCATGAGACAGCCATCAAGGCGTTAAAAATGGCACTCATGAAAAAAGGAAAAGAGGCGCTTAATTTGAAGCTCCTCTATGAATATGGATGGAAACTGAAGTGTAATATTGCACCTTATTTACTTGCGATCACCACATGAAGGAGCAAGTTTTAAAAGAGAAAACTGTGGCAAAGAGAAAAAATGGATAAGACCATAATATGCACAGGGTATCATCACCTATATTGATACTTTTAGGTGAAGAAAATGCATTTAGATCCTGAATGAGAGAGCAGAATACAAGGACAGCTCTTTTCCTCTTTTTGAAGATTATCTTCTCTACAATTTCTCTTTCCCTTCATAATAGTTCTCAAGAGTTAGGGCATCTCTTTTTTTAAGAGAAGTGACCTTGTAAGAGATGAGATACCATTTGAAGAGGATCATGCATGATTAAATTGCTCATTAAAATTGCTGCGGCATGTATTTTTTGGTTTTGTGTTCTATGCGCTTTAACCCCTTCAATCTTATTAACAGAAAGAGGAAAGTCTCTCTTTTCTTATCTGATCCAAAAATGGACCCCTTATACCGTTACAGCTGAAAAAATTGAGCTTAGCTGGACGGGGACTCAATCGATTTCCCATTTAACAGTCAAAAGTCTTAAGCACCATGTGGATTTCTCTATTGAGCATATAGACACGGGTTCTTCTCTTTGGAATATCTTGTTTTATAGAGATATTGGTAAACTTTTCATCAAGGCGCCTGTATTTCATATCCAATCTTCTTATGCGTTAGAACAAAAATTTCCCGTCCATGAAATGGGATTTAAACTCCCCTTTACCTTGAAGCCGTCGTTTGAGCCTGTAGGTTCTATCACCATTTCTCAAGGGGAAATGGTTTATGCACTCTCTTCTCAGCAGAGGGTAAGAGCTAAGGATATCACACTATCTGCTCTTTTACTTCCCCATCAGTTTCAAGCAGATGTTGAAGGGATTTTGCAAGATCAAGGAGCTTTTCAGTTTCAGCTCTTTTCCTATCCAGAAATGGCGCAGCTAGACATCACAGGCCAGGTGGAAAAGCTCTCTTTAGCAGAGCTTACGTTTCTAGATCAGCTCTTTCCTTCTTATGTGAAAAAGATTTGGAAAAACATTGTTGCTGAAACCTACTCTTTAGAGATGAAGGCAAGCTACTATGGAAAAAGAGTGAATATGGAGCTTAAAGCACATTCACCTCATGCAGATATATGGATCGAAGGGACCCTTTTAGATAGGCTCTTTTCTCTTACGCGCCCAGCAAAAATTGATTATGATATCCCTCAGGTTAAGGTCAAAGAGTGGACAGGGATTGATCTAGAGGACTCTTTAAAAGGAAAGATTGTCATTAATCATCTCTTACTCCCTTTACTTGATCAAGAGGCGTTTACAGTTCAAGGGACTTTGCAATCAGAAAAGATCTCTTCAGAGGAAGTGACACTAGAGCCTTTTTCTCTGGAATTTGAAAAAGATCCGTTAAACTCTTATGAATGGAAAATGCAGCTAGACTCTTCGCAATTTCAACTTAAAGGGACAATGGGTTTTGGAAAAACGCTTCAAGAAAGTGCCTTTAATATACGCGCTTCTTTACCGTATCATACAGATATCACTATAGCGTGTGAGTCGTTAAGAAATATTCATATCACCTCTTCTAGTCAAATGCTTAAAGCCACTCTTTTCATGGGATTAGATCTTCAAGCAAAAACAGTAGAGATTTTACAAAACAGCTCACTGACATTTGAGGGGTTAAAAGAATGCAGGGGAAAAGAGAAATTAGAGGGGGACTCCTTTCCTATACCGCTAAACCCTTGCTTGCTGCATTTTGATTACCTTCCAGGAAGAGTTTTTGTAACAGGTAAAAATAAGAGGGGCTTATTAGATGATCTCTTAGGAAAAGAGAGAGACATGCATCTTTATCTTGATCTTTATCAAAAGCTTTTAACGGTAAGAGGCTCATTAGAAGTTTATCAAAAACCGTTTGACTTTGAGGGAAATATCTCTTGGCTTAAAGGTTTTGAGGGGGAATTTTTATGTGAAAAAGTGCCTTTAAGTGTCATGCCAAGCTCTATCAATAGATACTTTTCACTCTTAGGAGATGCGTTTAATGTGCATGTTAAGGGTCACATGTTAGAGAAAGAGGGTGAGATGAAGATGTGTATGAAAACACCCTCACTTACAGCTTCTTGTCACTTAATCCTTGAAGAGGGGTTTATGAAACTCAAAGAGCCAGCATTTTTGAAATTAGAAAGAGGGAGTCATGTAGAATTAGGGCCTCTTTTTCAAGATCATCAACTGATGAGCCCTCTTTCTATGCATCTAGAACTAGAGAAGCTTTTTTTTCCTTTTAAATTGCAAACACCTGCGGAATTTATTAAACAGTTAAATTACAAAGGGTTACTCAAAGTATCTGATATCATTTTAAAAGATGCAGAGGAGATGCAAATTATCCCTGCTCTTGAAGTAGATATTGAACAAGACACCTCCTCAGATCACCTCACTTTTCATGTAAAAAGTGTTACAGCTGATGGGTCTTTAAGATGCCAGATGGACTTGTTTTCTGATACACATCAGGTAGTCAATTTACATTGTCATCAATTTCCGGCAGTTCTTTTAGATTTAGTGCGTAGCCCTTTTTCTCCTCCTTTATTGAAAGAACTTCTAGGGCCTCATCTAGATCTTACGTTAAGCACCGAGATGCAAAATAGAACAGGTCCTTGCTGCGTAGAATTTAAAACATCTACATCTCAAGGAAAAATGAAAGGTTTTTTTCATGAGGGAGTATTATCTCTTGAAGAGCCGCTTGATTTTCAAACGCACCTCTCTTCCCGGGCATCTTCTTACTTACTGCAATCCTTGGATGCTAACTTAGGGGTATCTTTAAGTTCAAAGGGGCCTATCCATATTGAAATTGCTCCTGGGGGATTTTCTCTTCCTTGTATCCCTTTAGATCTTTCTAGGCTTACCATTGAAAAAGCTGTGTGTGATCCTGGGCAAATCTCTTGTCACGGCTTAAGTTTTCTAGATACGATCTTCTCTTTACTGAAAACAAAGCGGCCTTTATCTTCAAACGGCCTTGAGCTGTGGTTTGCGCCATGGCAGTTTAGCCTTCATGAAGGTGTTTTTAAAAGTGAGAGGTGTGATTTTCTCTTAGCAAGGGAGTTTCCTCTTTGTGTATTAGGGACATGGGATTTTACCCATCAAACTGTTGAGGGATTGGCTGGCTTAACAGAAAAGTGTTTGCAAAGAAGTTTTCAAATGACAAAACTTCCCCTCAACTACATTTTACATATCCCTTTTAATGGGACATTTCAACATATTCATCTTTATCCTAAGAAAGCGATTAAATCGATGGGTCAATTGATGCTTTGGCATCAAAAGAAACACCTCTCTAAAAACCGTGCAGGAGAAGCTATAGAATATTTTTTAGAAAAAGCACAAGCTTTTCCAGAAGGCAGTCAGGAATTTCCTCCTCTAAAGCAGCCTCTTCCCTGGGATTTAATGGATACGCCGTGAGAGAAGATCGTTGATAAACAAGGGCACATACCTTCTCAAAAAGCCTCTTCTTCATCACCCCTTGAAGCTTTCAATATAGATGATCTCTGAAAGTTTAAGACGGCTTATGTTGATGAAGAAGCGTTTTCAATTGTAAAGAGAGCGGAGCTAAAGCTTGACTTATGAGTAACTCTTCTACAGGGGTGTTCATTTTAAGAGAAAATGTTGTTTTTTTATCTGTTTTGGAAGAGATATAAGACATTTCTACCGGTTTAAAAATCTGTTGTTTTTTCACCCACCGATTAATAAGGGAACTCTTAGGATCGATCATCTGCGTAAATTTCAGATGAAGCCGAGGAGAGTGAGCAAGATCAGTTGGATAGTGACTCAGTGACTTGAGTGCTTGAAACGCGTGAGAGATATTTTGAGTCAGCTCTTGACGCTCGGAAAAAGAGAGATTGTTGATGTTTTTCCATTTTCCATCTTCTGATTTGAATCTAACATGAGTGATACGGTAGGTTTTATCATGGATTGTAATAATGTTATTTTCTTTAAATTCAATGTGAGCTTTAGAGGGAAGAGCCTTTAGGGTCAAAGCTTGTGTCATAAATAACCTCTCCTTTTAAATTTATTTTATCAATAAATAATTTATAAATCAAAATAATTATTTTATTAAAAGAACTTATTAATTGAATGATGACTGATTAGAGGAGATAGTTTTCTTCTATTTATAACGATTCATATAACTTTCTTAATAAAATTTAATAGTCTATAAATTTATTTAATTGAATGTCAATGCCTTGTTTTTCCATCTAGAGATTCTTTATATAGGACTCTTCATCATCAAAAAGTCACGATTTTTTGAATAGGAGTAGGCTCCAAACAGGTTAATAAATATGTAATATAAAATTTTTAATAAAAAAGCATTTATTTTTATTGAGTCAAGCAGTTATGGAATGAAGGTTAAAATCAAAAAGGATTCTCATGATCAAAGAGAGAAAATATCCCGTCTTATCTCTTGTGCTTGGCATTTGTTTAATCGCTCCTCACTTTTTATGGGGAGACGAGGAAGAGGCTTCAGAAGATATCAAACTTCTGGATACATTAGTGATTGCCTCTGGGGAATTTCAGGGATATGGCATGGGCGAACATTATATGATTATCACCCCTCCTTCAGGTAATCGAGGAATTGATAATCAAGGAGGAGTACTAGCAATCACCGATTTTAAAGGTAGTGGTTATTTTTCGCTTACTACAGATGGTGCAGTCGCAATATCTGGAACTAAGAAAGGGGAGACGATCATTCAACTAAATGGTTATAAACCTCCTCAAATTAATGTAACTAATCTTTCACCTAGTCTTCCCTCTAGCATAGGAGCCCTTAGTGTAGATACCTCAGCAGTTATTACCATGACTAAAGTAGAGATGAATGTCAGCGGATCTCAAAATAATACTATAGGATCAAGTGCTTCTACAGGGGGGAGTATCAAGTTGAATGAATCCCTTATTGAAATTAGAGGGGATAATAGCTGCGGATTTTTTTCGAATGGGGTAGATACCGCATTTAATCCCTCAACAATTACATCCCAAGACTCTTCTATTAGGCTTTTTTCACAAGCGGGAGTTGGAGTCATTGCTGAAGAAGGAGGAAAGGTCCAACTTAATGCTTCTGAACTGAGTATAGAGGGAAATTTTACGGGATTAATGGCACGTGGGACAGATAGCCGCTCTTATCCCTCAACGATTACATGTGAAAATTCTTCTATTATATTGGGCCCTGGAGAAAGTTGGGGAGCTTTGTCTGAAGGTGGAGGGAAGATTGAATTGAATCATTCTCAGATTAATATGGGGATAGAGACCTCTAATAATAGCTACAAGGGATTAGTGGCTGCCTCACAAGATAGCAACTCTAATATATCAAAGATTGTATGCGAAGATGCTTCTATTACGCTATTTTCAAACACCGGCTATGGAGCTTGGGCACAAACAGGGGGAGATATTCAATTAAATAGCTCGAATATGGATATCAACTCTTCAGAAGAAGGGTACGGGGCTTTTACAATATATGGAGGAAATATTACATTAAATGGTTCTGACATTAAGATAAGCGGGGATGCAGATAAGAGCAAGGGGCTAGTTGCAATAGGCAGAGATGAAAATGCTCAATTATCAATGATTTCATGCCAAGGTTCTAATATTAATGTGATAGGTAATAATACGGCATGGGGAGCCCATACAAGTGCAGGAGGGGAGATTAAATTGAATCAATCTCCTATCAAAGTGGAAGGGATAGATTGTTATGGATTGCTGTCAGAATTGTCAGATAGTCAATCTTATCCATCAATGATTTCATGCCAAGGGTCTAATATTACTGTGGGAGGTAAAGGCGAACCAAGAAAAAGAGAGGTTAGTAAGACGGCACGGGGAGCCTATGTAAGGGGAGGAGGGAAGATTGAATTGAATCAATCTCCTATGCAGGTGGAAGGGATAGAGTGTTATGGATTGATAGCAGAATTCTCAGATAGTCAATCTTATCCATCAATGATTTCATACCAAGATTCTACAATTTTTGTGAACGGTAAAAGCCCATCAGGATGGGGAAATACGAGCAATACGGCATGGGGAGCTTATACAGACACAGGCGCTAATATTCAACTCAGCACAACGACTATGAATGTAAGTGCTAATAACTGTTATGGGTTATATGCAAAGGGGACAGATATTAATTCTACGCCATCAACAATTAATTTTCAGGGATCTTCTATTGTATTGGATGGAGATGTAGTAAAGGGAGCTTTTGTTGAAAACGGAGGATTGGTTATCCTTACAGGGGAGGGAGAAAATTCTTCTTCTAATCATCCATTTCACATGACGATTACAGGCAGCAATTCATCTAGTCCCTCTTATGGTCTTTATGCAGATTCTCAGGGAAGTATCCAAGTGAGTGAGATGGATATATCCATGGATGCGCCTCTTGCTGTAGGAGCTCAGGCTATAGCAAAGGACTCATCCATTACATTAGACGGTGTGAATATGCATTTTTCACGGCCTAATGCGGTAGGTGTTGGGCTTGAATCAGGATCTACCGTCACACTGAAGGCATCCACTTTAATGAATAAAGAGGCTCTAGGAAAAAAGAAGCGTACACGGCGGGCCTTAAGACTCTCTCAAGATTTTATTTATCCAGCCATTTATTCAGGAGTTACTAGTGCAGATGAGAGTAACTCTTTGAGGGTGACAGATGGATCAATAGGAGGAAATTTTACCCATCTTATTTATGTAGATCAGTCTCATCTAGAAGCTACTTTTCAGGGTAGCTCTGCTGTGAGTAGCAACTTGCAGGCTCCTTTATGTCATGTAACAAAAGATAGCTTAGTAACAATGCAGGCATATGATAACGCCTCTTTAACAGGGGATTTAGAAGGAGAGGGAAGCATCAAGTTATCTCTTTTAAATAACGCCTCTTGGAGTGGAAAAAGATCAGAGGAGCTAAAACCCCTTGTTCAGTTAGAAATAGGTCAAAATGCTTTATGGGAAGTCACTGGGAGCTCTTCCATAGATCAAGTTAATAATCAACGAGGCACAATTGAAATGACTCCTATCAAAGATGCAGCTGCTACTTTTCTTGAAATCCATGAATATCAAGGGATAGGAGGCAATATCATTTTGAATACCGCTCTTGGATTTAATAACTCCCCTTCTGATTTAATCCAAATTAATCACTATACAGCGACAAGTCCTACAGTTGTCACCATTCAAAATCAAAGAACTCCGCAAAAGATGGTGTTAAGCCATACGGTTCCTCTCATTAAAGTGGCTAAGTCAGAGCCTTTAGATGAAGGGGCATTTACCTTCAATCAATTCATCAATGGAGAGAGGTATAACTACACCTTTCAATATAACCCCCATGATCCGCTATGGCATATTTGGGGTCTTCAGCTAGAGGAAAAGACAAGTCATACACCCCTTTATGTAGCGCTTCCCTCTTTAGCACTTAGCTATAACTTATCCCTCATTGACACATTCCATGAAAGGATGGGATCACTGTCTTACTCTAAAGAAGCTAGTAAAGTATGGAGTAGATATAGCTATCAAAAAGGAGATATTGCTCAAAAATTACAAGGAAGCGTTATAAAAAGAATAGGGTCTTCTTATACAAACCAAACGTTTCAGGTGGGATCTACGCTCTTATCGATGAAACATCAAAATGGGCATCAAGATGATATCGGTGTATACGGCGCTTTTGGAGAGGCTGCAAATCATGTTCCTCTTGAAAAAGCCTCTTCTGGAAAAAACGGGATGCAAATCCAATCTGCTGCTACTTATTGGACCCACTTTGGTCCCTTAGGAGAATATCTAGACACCGTGATTCAAGGGAGCTATTACCGCAGTCAGCTAGCGGCTTTAGAAAGCTCCTCCAAAACCACAGGTTTTGGGATTACAGGCTCTTTAGAAGGAGGGATCCCTTTTCAAATAGGGCCCGGGTTTTTCATAGAACCTGAGGTGCAGATGATTTCTCAGCTCATGCATTTACACTCTTTTGCTGAAGAAAATAGCCGTATTCATCTTAAAAATATCTCCTCCTTTATGACACGTCTAGGTCTAAGACTTGCAAAAGATTGGATGCTATCGGAAAAGAAACTCTCTATTTGGGCAAGAGTGAGTGACTATTATGAATGGCTTAAAGGGGCAAAAGTGACTCTGGATTCTTCAATGAGCCCTACAACCTTTTCTTCAGAGCCTCTAAAATCTTGGGGAGAGTTTAATCTAGGGATAGATGCCTATCTTTCTCCTGCCGTATCTCTTTACGGAAGTGCTGGGTATTCTACAGATTTTAGCGCAAGCCATGCACAGGATATACAAGCAGGGATTAAATTGAGATGGTAAGGGATGTCTATTAACATCCCTATAGGCTCTATTTAGCTGAAAAGAAATACCTTGCTAACAAAAAATAGCTAGGGTATTTTTTTTTATTCGACAGTGACAGATTTGGCAAGATTACGCGGCTGATCAATCTCTGTTCCTCTACATTTTGCAATATGATACGCAAAAAGCTGAAGAGCGACAGAAAAAGGAACAGGAGCTAGCTCATCAATACAGAGGGGGAGCGTGATGACATCTTCTGTTAAGGTATGCTCTTCTTCACTTCCTGCGAAGGTAAAGAGAACAAGCGGCGCGCCTCTTGCCTCAATTTCCATCATATTGCTCATCATTTTCCCTAAAGTCTTCTGATTTCCACAGAGACCAATGATGGGAAGCTGATCATCAACTAAAGCAATAGGACCATGTTTAAGTTCCCCTGCAGGGTAGCCTGTAGCATTTAGATAAGAGATCTCTTTAAGTTTAAGAGCGGCTTCTAAGCTTGTTGAAAACATGTAGTGTCTTCCTAGAAAAAAGAAGTTAGAATACTTAGCATATTTCTCTGCAATTGTTTGAATGTGAAGCTCTTTAGAAAGCACTTCTTCTACAAGAGAGGGAAGCTTTTTGATTTCAGAGAGAAATAAAATACCCTCTTCTTGACTCACATCTTTATGCCTTCCTAAGAGAAGAGCAAAAAGAGAGAGAACAGTAATTTGACTGGTAAATGCTTTTGTGGAGCAAACGCTAATTTCAGCACCTGCTCTTAAAAAGATCGTGGTGTCAGCTTCTCTTGTTAAAGTGGAGTTAGCCACATTACAAACAGCTACAACCTTAACCCCTTTTTTCTTCATTTCCCGCACGGCTGCAACGGTATCTAAGGTCTCTCCTGACTGACTAATCGCAATGACTAGTGTGTTATCTGTGACAACAGGGTTTCTGTACCGAAATTCAGAGGCGATTTCTACTTGGCAAGGGACATGAGCTAGCTCTTCAATTAAAGAACTTGCAATAAGGCCTGCATGCCAAGAGGTTCCGCATCCTAATATCAACACTTTTTGGATAGAAGATAGATCATCTGCTGTGAGCTTAAAATTTTCAAACTCCACGCTTCCAAGCTTTTCTAGAAGTCTTCCATGAAGCGCATGCTGCAGTGCTTCTGGTTGATCAAAAATTTCTTTGAGCATGAAATGCTCAAAGGCTCCTTTGGATCTGACGGTATCATCGATTAAGATTTTTTCTGCTTCTTTGATGATGACAGATTGTGTTGAATCAAACACTTCTACTTTATGAGCTTCGATGATAGCAAGCTCATGACTTTGGAGGAAAATCACATCAAGATCTGGCGTATAAAAGGCGTTAGCATCAGAAGAGAGAAACACTTCTTGATTCTCTGTATGGATCCCGATTGCAATCGGATTTTCTTTGGCAGCTGCAACGATTTGGTGAGGATGATCTTTATGGATCACAGCAAGAGCCCAAAATCCTTCCATAAGAGAAAGAGCTTTTTGTGTTGCCGTCCCAAGGTCGCCTTGATAAAAATGGGAAATGAGTTGAGCAATCACTTCTGTATCGGTTTGAGAATAGAATTTTGCTCCTTGTTTTTTAAGCATTTCTCTTAAGGCAGCATGATTTTCAATGATCCCGTTATGCACTACAGCGATATGGAGATGTTCATCAAAATGCGGGTGTGCGTTATCTTTTGTGGGAGCTCCATGAGTGGCCCATCTTGTATGCGCAATCGCAAGAGAAATTTGAGAGGGGTCTTCTTTCCAAGCTTTTTCTAAAGCGCTCACTTTACCCACTTCTTTCCACGCTTTAAGCTTTTGATTATGAATACCACAAAGCCCGGCTGAATCGTAGCCTCTATACTCAAGTTTTTCTAACCCTTTTAAGCAGCTTATCGCTGGGTCTTTAGACCCTATATATCCAAATATTCCGCACATCTGTTATAGCCTCACATCATCCATGCTTTTGAAAGTGTATTTTTAGGAAACAATGATAACATAAATAGAATCGAAGAGGAATATAAAAAAAGGAGGTAAATCTCGGTAATAGAATAATCTCACACTAACGCTGTTAAAAGACGGGTGGCAAATTTTCCCAGGATGTTAAATGAGTTGAGAATCCTATTTCTAGGAAAGATCGTAACTATTGTTCTCATCTTATCTGACTGTGATAGCCATATCTATAAGAAATCAGGAACGTCTGAACTATAAAATACATCCTCTTCAGCAATTGAAAATGATTATTAAAAAAGTCGTTGCCGTTTTAAAGTGAAAAAATCTTGATTAAATAGAATGGTGTAATTCATATTGAATTTTTCAAACATATCATTTGAGGTTTAAGATGGATGTTTATGCAAAATCCTTAAGCAAAGCTGGGCTGATTAAAATACCGCTGCCCTCTTCTGATGATTTCAAGGGTAAAATTCGGCTCTATGGTTTTTCTGATCAAACTCCGGAGGGTATTGCAAAGATTCAGAAACTATTTGAGCCAGAAATTCAAGGAAGAATTTATGATGGGCCTATTAGTGAAATGTTTCAAGAGGTTTCAAATAAGCCATATTTGCTTAAAGAAGGAAGCCATTTTAAACTGCTCTCAGAAGAAGAGATTTTTCCTCTAGGTGATAGTAATTTGGGAGATATTTACTATAAATCAAGAGAGTATTGCAAAGCAATCGCCTACTACAAGAAGCGTTTAAAGATTTCTCTAAATCTTCAAAATAAGGTGAAGGAAGGCAAAGCTTATAGCAAATTGGGAAATGCCTATTGGAAGTTAGGAGAGACCTGTAAAACCATCTATTTTCATAAAAAATATTTAAAGATCACTCTAGAACTGCAAGATAAAGGTGGGGAAGGAAGAGCTTATAGCAATTTGGGAATTGCTTATAATTCTCTAGGAGAGCCCCGTAAAGCAATCGAGTTTCATGAAAAACATTTAAAGATCGCTCTAGAGCTTCAAGATAAGGGTTGGGAAGGAAGTGCTTATAGTAATTTAGGAAATGCTTATCATTCTCTAGGAGAGAGCCGTAAAGCAATTGAGTTTCATGAAAAGCATTTAGAGATAGCTCTAGGGCTCCAAGATAAGGGTGGCGAAGGCAGGGCTTATAGCAGTTTGGGAAATACTTATCACTCTCTAGGAGAGACTCATAAAGCAATCGATTTCCATGAAAAGCATTTAAAGATCTCACTGAAGCTTCAAGATAAGGGTTGGGAAGGGATTGCTTATGGCAATTTGGGAAATGCTTATCATTCTCTAGGAGAGACTCGTAAAGCAATCGATTTCCATGAGAAGTATTTAGAGATAGCCCTAGAGCTTCAAGATAAGAGTGGGGGAAGGAAAGGCTTATGGCAATTTGGGAAATGCCTATAATTCTTTAGGAGAGACCCGTAAAGCAATCGACTTCCATGAGAAACATTTAAAGATAGCTCTAGAGCTTCAAGATAAGAGTGGAGAAGGGAGCGCTTATAATAATTTGGGAATTGCTTATCGTTCTCTAGGAGAGATCCATAAAGCAATCCATTTTTATGAAAAGCATTTAAAGATAGCCCTAGAGCTTCAAGATAAGAGTGGGGAAGGAAGCGCTTATAATAATTTGGGAATTGCTTATCGTTCTCTAGGAGAGATCCGTAAAGCAATCCATTTTTATGAAAAGCATTTAGAGATCTCTCTAGAGCTTCAAGATAAAAGTGAGGAAAGAAGCGCTTATAGTAGTTTGGGAAATGCTTATTGTTCTCTAGGAGAGACCCGTAAAGCAATTGAGTTCCATGAGAAGGCTTTAAGGATTGTTCTAGAGCTTCAAGACAAGAGTGGGGAAGGGACTGCTTATGGCAATTTGGGAAATGCCTACTATTCCTTAGGAAAGACCCGTAAAGCAATTGAGTTCCATGAAAAGCATTTAGAGATAACTCTAGAGCTTCAAGATAAAGTAGGGGAAGGAAGTTCTTATATTAGTTTGGGAAATGCTTATCGTTCTCTAGGAGAGACCAGTAAAGCAATCGAGTTACATGATAAGGCTTTAAAGATCGCTCTAGAGCTCCAAGATAAGGTGAAGGAGGGTAGTGTTTATTGCAATTTTGGACTTGTCTATTACAAATTAAAGGATTATCTACAAGCAGAAAAATATTTTCGTCAAAGCATTAAGATTTTTGCCCCTTTTCAGCATGATGCAAAGCGGGCCGAGTGGCAAATCTCTATATTTGAGAAGTTGTCAAAACCTTATATCGGTTTAGAGCGCGTTTTATTACGGGACAAAAGCGCTTCGGCTTTAGAGATTTCCGATACAAGACGCTCTCGTGCCCTCTCTTCTCTTCTATTTCAACGCTTAAGCTTAAAAGAGAATCCAGATTTTTGTCTTAAGCATCTTTCAGTTCACAACATACAGGATTTAGCTGAAAAACTAGATACGACTTTTATTATCTATTCTCTTAATATTCTAATTGAGGAATCTATCTCTATTCATGCATGGATTGTATCTTCTGAGAAGAAGCCTCTCCAATCCATTCCTCTGCCTATTTCAGAGAGTGAGTTTTCACAATTAGATCATATTTTTAAAACATTTCCCTATCAAATGGAAAAAACTCGTCCAGTTAGAGGTGAGAAGCAGCCAACTCAATTATTTGAGGAAAGGCTCTCTTCTTGGTACGACCTCTTCATTGCTCCTTTAGAAGAGCATATTCCTTTACCTGGTTCTGGAAAGACCCTCACCTTTATTCCCGATGGTTTTTTAGCGCATCTTCCTTTTGGAGCTTTTTATAATTGTAAAAGAGATCAATACCTGATTGAAAACTATCCGATTTCAGTAGCTCCTTCTATTCAGGTCCTCTCTCTTTTAGATCAACTTCCTAAAGAACCTTTAAATCAAGTGCTTCTGATGGGCAATCCCACAACCTCTGATAAAAAATACAATAACCTCGAAAAATCCGAAGGTGAAGTACGTCATACAATTGCCTCGCTTATGCAAAATTTGGATTTAAAAGTCCTAACCCAGAAAGGAGCGACTGTGGGAAACGTTTTTGCGCACGCTCCTGATGCTAAGATTATTCATATTGCAGCTCACGGAATGGCTAATCAAAAGCCTCTAGGTGATCCTTACTCTGTCTTTGAAGGATTCTTTAGATTAGCGCCAGATGAAAAATATCCAACAGGTGATCTTCATGCGAAAGATATCCATCTACTTACAGTACAAAAAGATGAGAGTCTACTCACATTAAAAGCAGAGCTTGTTTTTATGAGTGCTTGTCATTTAGGAAGAGGAAATCTTAAACGAGAGGGAAGTATTGGTCCGATTTGGTCTTTTTTAGGAGCAGGAGCTAAATCTACAATTGCTAGCTACTGGCCGCTTCCTGAAGGAGATATGACAGTTAAGATGGTAGATACTTTTTATAGGCACTATCTAGGGATTGATACTCCTCCGTTTAATAAGGCAAAAGCTCTTCAGCAAGCAGTTCTTATGGCGATGAAAACAGAGCGAAATAAACCGCGTCAATGGGGAGCGTTTTTCTTAGCGGGTTTAATTGATTAAGTGCAGTATAAGAGTTAAATCTAAAAAAGACATTTTATGCCATGTACACCATCTAACATCAAAATATTTTAGTTAAAGCGCCCTGGATAAAAAGCCTAATCTCATGATCCTTCTTTAATCGATAAAAAATTACTCTATTGCTTTTTTCACTGAGTGATAGATTAGTACAACACATCTTATTTTAAGGCTAAAAAATCTTGATTAAATAGAATGGCGTAATCCATATTGAATTTTTCAATCATATCATTTGAGGTTTAAGATGGATATTTATACAAAATCCTTAACCAAAGCCGGGCTGATTAAAATACCACTGCCCTCTTCTGATGATTCCAAGGGGAAAATCCGGCTTTATGGTTTTTCTGATCAAACGCCAGAGGGCATTGCACAAATTCAGACAATATTTGAGTTAGAAATTAAAGGAAGAATTTATGATCGGCCTATTAATAAAATATTTCAAGATATTTCAAATAGACTGTATTTATTAAAAAAAAGAAGTCATTTTAAGCTGATTTCAAAAAAAGAGGCTCTTTCATTAGGCTATAGTAATTTGGGAGATGTCTACTATAAATCAAGAGAGTATCGCAAAGCAATTCCATACTACGAGAAGAATTTAAAGTTTGCTCTAGGATTTCAAGATAAGGCAGGAGAAAGAATTGCTTATAGCAATTTGGGAAACGCCTATCACTCTTTAGGAGAGACACGTAAAGCCATCGATTTCCATGAAAAGCATTTAGAGATTGCCCTAGAGCTTCAAGACAAGATAGGTGAGGGTGCAGCTTATTGCAATTTGGGAGTTGCCTACGGTTCTTTAGGAGAGACTCGTAAAGCTATCGATTTTCATGAGAAGCATTTAAAAATCACCTTAGAGCTTCAAGACAAGGTAGGGGAAGGAAAGGCCTATGGTAATTTGGGAAGTGCTTACGATTCTTTAGGAAAGATCCGTAAAGCAATCGAGTTCCATAAAAAGCATTTAAAGATAGCCTTAGAGCTTGAAAATAAGATAGGTGAGGGCATAGCTTATTGCAATTTGGGAAATGCTTATGATTCTTTAGGAGAAAGTCGTAAAGCAATCGATTTTCATAAGAAGCATTTAAAGATCACCTTAGAGCTTCAAGACAAGGCAGGGAAAGGAAAGGCCTATGGTAATTTGGGAAATGCTTATGATTCTTTAGGAGAAAGTCGTAAAGCAATCGATTTTCATGAGAAGCATTTAAAGATCACCCTAGAGCTTGAAGACAAGATAGGTGAGGGCATAGCCTATGGTAATTTGGGAAATGCCTACTATTCTTTAGGAGAGACCCGCAAATCTATCGATTTCCATGAGAGGGATTTAAAGATAGCTCTAGAGCTTGAAGACAAGATAGGGGAAAGTAGGGCTTATAACAATTTAGGAATGGCTTATCATTCTCTAGGAGAGCCCCGTAAAGCAATCGATTTCCATGAGAGGGATTTAAAGATAGTTCTAGAGCTTCAAGATAAGGTAGGAGAAGGCAAGGCTTATAACAATTTGGGAATGGCTTATCATTTTCTAGGAGAAATCTGTAAAGCAATCGATTTCCATGAGAGGGATTTAAAGATAGCTCTAGAGCTTGAAGACAAGGTAGGGCAGGGAAGGGCTTATAACAATTTGGGAATGGCTTATCATTCTCTAGGAGAGATCCGTAAAGCAATCGATTTCTATGAAAAGGATTTAAAGATAGCTCTTGAGCTTGAAGACAAGATAGGGGAAGGAAGGGCTTATGGTAATTTGGGAAATGCTTATGATTCTTTAGGAGAGATCCGTAAAGCAATCGATTTCCATCAAAAACATTTAGAGATAGCTCTAAAGCTTCAAGATAAGGTAGGGAAGGGAAAAACTTATAGCAATTTGGGAATTGCTTATTATAGGTTAAAAGAATATCCTCAAGCAAAAGAATATTTCCGTCAAAGTATTGAGATTTACGCCTCTCTTCAGCATGATGCAAAGCGAGCCGAGTGGCAAATTTCTATGTTTGAGGAGTTATCAAAACCTTATATTGGTTTAGAACGCGTTTTATTACAGGAGAAAAATGCCCAGGCTTTAGAGATTTCTGATACAAGACGTGCTCGTGCCCTTTCTTCTCTTTTATTTCAACGCTTAAACTTAAAAGAGAATCCGGATTTTCATCTTAATCTTCTTTCATCTCAAAACATACAGAATTTAGCTGAAAAGCTTGATACTACTTTCATTATCTATTCTCTTGATTTGTCAATTAAAGAACTCACCTCTATTCATGTGTGGATTATATCCTCTGAGAAGAGGCCTATCCAATCCATTTCTCTACCTATTCCAGGGGGTGTGTTTTCAGAATTAGATCTTATTTTTAAAGTATTTCCCTACAAAATTGAAACAACTCGTCCAGAGAGAGGTAAGAAACAACCAAGTCAATTTTTTGAGGACAGACTATCTTCTTGGTATGACCTATTAATTGCTCCTTTAGAAGAGCATATTCCTTTACCAGGTTCTGGAAATACCCTCACCTTTATTCCTGACGGGTTTTTAGCGCATCTTCCTTTTGGAGCCTTTTATAATAGCAAAATAGATCAGTACCTGATTGAAAACTATCCGATTTCGATAGCTCCTTCTATTCAGGTGCTTTCTCTTCTAGATCAGCTCCCTAAAGAAGCTTCAACCCAAGTTCTTTTGATGGGCAATCCCACAACCTCTAAAGAAGAATACAATAACCTCAAAAAATCTGAAGGTGAAGTGCGTGATATCATTACACCGCTGATGCAAAATTTTGATGTAAAAGTACTGACTCAACAAGAGGCGACTGTAGGAAATGTCTTTACACATGCCCCTGATGCTAAGGTTATTCATATTGCAGGGCACGGTGTGGCAAGTCAAAAGCCTTTAGATGATCCTTACTCTGTCTTTGAAGGATTCTTTAGATTAGCACCAGATCAAGAACATCTAACAGGTGACCTTCATGCAAAAGATATACACCTACTCGCATTTAAAAAAGATGGGAGTCCTCTTACATTAAAAGCTGATCTTGTATTTATGAGCGCTTGTCATTTAGGAAGAGGAAACCTCAAAAGAGAGGGAAGTATTGGCCCTATTTGGTCTTTTTTAGGAGCAGGAGCTAAATCTACAATCGCTAGCTACTGGCCGCTTCCTGAAGAAGATATGACTGTGAAGATGGTAGATACCTTTTATAGACACTATTTAGGAGTTAATACCCCGAAGCTTAATAAGGCTCAAGCTTTACAAAAAGCTGTACTTATGGCAATGGAGACAGGGCGGAATAAACCACGTCAATGGGGGGCGTTTTTCTTAGCTGGTTTAATTGATTAAGTGCAGTATCAGAGTTAAATCTACAAACAGCATTTTATGCCATGTGCTCATGAGAACCAGTTGATCAAGGCGTCTTCTATGTTGGTAGAGACGCCTCTTCAAGCCATAGAAACCTTAAGAGGCTGATATAAGAGAGATAAACTTTCACTCAATCAAAGCAAAATTCAGCAAGGTATCAAGCGATGACTTTTTTAAGGGAATCTCTCTTTAAATTTTCTTTGCTAGAATAGCCATAAAAAGAGGGAACTCTTTTCTCGCTCTATTTTCCATTCCCGATCTTCCACCTTCACTTTTTTTATCAGAAATCCACTCTTCAAGGGTTTCAATAACAAATCCTGACTCTTTAAGCCCGTTGATAAAAAAAGAGAGCGGGTGATGAAATGAGTAGGTTAAAGGAGAGTCTTTCTGACTTCCTGGGTGAGTTTGAATGGGGATCTTTAAAGGGTCCATATACCGATCCATACGGCGGTATTGCAGTCTTTTTTGCTCATCAACGCCCCAGCTAGATTGTCTTGGAATACGGAAACAGGGGTGATTGAGAACGATGAGGAGCTTTCCTCCTGGTTTTAAAAAATGAGCGCTATTTTGAAAAGCCCCAAGAGGAAACTCTAGATTTTGCGTCACTAAGATGAGCGCTGCATGGGAAAAACCTGTTTCTTTAATCTCAAGAGGCTGCGTAATATCTGCCACATAAAACGGTCTATTTGATGTTTTACGGGCTGCTTTTACAAGAGATGAAGAGGCATCAACGCCGACATAATTGGTTTGTTTAGGAATCGATCTCTCTAATATCCCTTGACCGCATCCAAGATCAAGAAGAGAGTCACGGGGTTTAAGATCAAGAAGACGCAAGGCATTTGGAAGCACAACATGATCGTGATAGTAGTGACCTTTTTCTCCAACAAGGGCGTTATACCACTTGTGAGACGATTCCCAAGATGTTTTCAAATCTCTTCTCCTTCCTCGTGAGGCAGATGATGGTTCCAAGACGGCTTTTTAAATCTGTAGATAAGAGAGGGAGCTAAACAAAAGAGTATAATTCCTACGATCAAAGTGAGAACGTAGTAGAAACTACTTCCTGTAAAGATCTTCTCATTAGGTAAAAATCCAATCAAAAAGGTTAAGAAAGAACTTAAAATACCAAGGCCTGCAACCACCCAGATGCCAAGCTTTCCTCCAGGGATTTGATACGCTCTTTTAACATCAGGCTTTTTATACCTTAAAGCAATCGCTGCAGCAAACATCAAAAGATACATCACAAGATATACCTGCGTAACCATCACTGTTAAGATCCAGTAGGCGCTATTAATAGAGGGCATAAAAATAAAAATCAAGCTAAGCGCTGTGACAATTAAAGCTTGTAAAAGAAGAAGATGGCTTGGCATCCCTTGCGCGTTTTGATGTCTTAGCCAAGGAGGGAGATCTCCATGAGAAGCTGCTGCTAAAAGACCTCTACTTGGACCCACAATCCATGTACTTAAAGAAGCTAGCGCTCCAATAAACATTAAAAGAGCCATGAGCGGAGTAAAGCTCTCTAACCCGTAATTTTTCACAAAAAGGGTAAATGCTTGAATAGACCCTCCAGCTAAACTCATCGCATGTTGAGGTATCACAATACCGATTGATAATACACCTAAAATGGAGAGTGTCATAATCAAAAGAACGGTAATGAGAGTCGCTTTTGGGTAGCCGCTTTGAGGGTTTTGCATATCTCTTACGTGAATGGCAGACATTTCCATACCAGCAAGAGAGAGTAACACCCCTGTAAAAATCACCCACTCATTAAGAGAAAAAAGGTTAGGGAAAAATGTCTCTAAAGAAAAGGTGAGCTGCAGAGGATTTCCTGAGAAGAACCAAAGAGATCCAAGAGCAATAATCACAACAGCTGGAATTAAAGAGCCTAAAATGACCCCTACTGTACTGATCCATCCTGATATCTTCATGCCCCGCATATTAATGAGAGTTAATCCCCAAAATGCGATCAAAGAGATCACAGTCACATAAACTGGGTGATGAGCAAGTGAGGGATCAATGATATAGGCCCCGGTGACTGCGACAAAAGAGAGTGTTGTCGGATACCATATCACATTTTCAATCCAAAGAAGCCAGATCGCTAAAAACCCTAGCCGGTGTCCAAATGCCTCTTTAACCCAAACAAATACACCGCCCGTTTTTGGCCACCCTGTTGCAAGCTCAGCTGAAACAAGAGCTATGGGAATGAAAAAGACAACTGTTGCTAAGAGAAAGTAAAAGATCGCAGAAAAGCCTGACTCTGCAATGAGAGGCCAATTTTTTACGCTGCCAATAGCAGCTAGGTTGATCATCGCTAGAGTGAAGATGGAGAGAGATTTTTTATGCATAATATCGGAGAAACATGATGACATTTTTTGACGAAAAATTCTAGATAAATCATGATAGGAGAGCATGAAGAGAATTTATATTACCCGCCCTTTGATGCCCATTGCTCATGAAATGTTAAGTCATTATTTTCACGTAGAACAAAATAGAGAAGATAGAGCACTTTTGAAAAGTGAACTCATTCAAGTGATGCAAACCTTTGATGGGGTGTTATCAACTCTTATAGATCCCTTTGATGAAGAGGTGCTCTCTTATGCAGAGACACTTAAAGTGATTTCAAATTGCGCATCCGGGCTTGATAATATCGATCAAGAAATGGCCCTTAAAAAAGGGATCAAAGTTTTTAACGTGCCGCATGCAACAACAGATAGCACAGCAGATTTAACGCTTGCCATTTTACTTGCTCTCATTCGCAAGGTGCCAAAAGCAAGAGACTATGTAAAAGAGGGGTTATGGAAAGGGTGGGACCCTTCTCTTTTTCTAGGAGAAGAGCTAAAGGGTAAAACATGGGGTATTTTAGGATACGGAGATATTGGAAAAGCGGTTGCAAAAAGAGCTTTAGGATTTGGGTTAAAAGTCATTGCTCACTCAAGGAAAGGATTTATTTCCTCTCATGAAAATATTTTGTCTGTCTCTTTAGAAGAGCTTTATCAAACAAGTGATTATTTATCTCTACACGTCCCTTTAACAGAAGAGACTTCTGGTATGATTCATCAAGGAGCTTTTTTACAGATGAAAAAAAGACCTGTTCTTATCAATATGGCAAGAGGCAAGGTGGTTGTGACAAAAGATCTTTTAGAAGCGCTAAGCCGGGGGTGGATCCGGGCAGCAGCACTTGATGTGACAGATCCTGAGCCAATAGATTCTACCCATCTTCTTTGTCATCATGATAATGTCCTCATTTTACCGCATATCGGCTCTGCTACAACTGAGTGTAGATCACAAATGGCTAGACAAGCGGCAGAGAACTTGGTAAGTTATTTTTATGATTAACAATGACTCTTTACCCCCTCTAGAGGCTTCTTCTTTTTCCCCGCATCTTTTTAAACCAAGCTACGATGCTTTTAGTTTTAACCTCATACCTAGCACTCTTAAGGCAGCTTTTGGCATGCAAGGGAAGCCACTTCCTGATAGCTGTTGGGATAGAGGGGTGTATGAGAGAGTGATTTTCATTTTACTTGATGGATTTGGGTGGAATAGCTTTTTGCGGTATCAAGATCAGTTTCCTTTTTTAAAAAGAGTTGTCAAAGAGGGGATCGTATCTAAAATCTCTTCTCAGTTTCCCTCGACAACAACTGCGCATATCACAACACTTTGTACAGACAGTTGTGTAGGCGCGCATGGCCTTTACGAGTGGTTTATGTATGAGCCTGATGTGAATGAAATTGTGATGCCCATTATTTATCAATTTTCAAGAGATCAAAAAGGAAGGCCATTAGATGAAGTGCTCAGCCCTTCGCAATTTTTTCCTCAAAGCACCCTCTTTCATGATCTAAAAAAACAGGGCATTGTAAGCCGCATTTATTTAAACTCTTTGATTGTTGATTCCAACTATTCTGAGGCGATGTATGCAGGGGGAGAAAGAGTTAGCTGCCGTGATGAAAAAGCCATGATGGCTGCATTAAAAAATCATTTACAAAATCCTGGCTTTTTCTTGTTATACTACGGAGGATTTGATAGCTTAACCCATAGGCATGGGTTAGCCTCAGAAGAGGCTGAAAAGAGCCTTGTATCTCTTTTTACCCTTTTAGAAAATACAGTCATGACATCTCCTGAAATGCAGCTTTCCTCTACTGCTTTAATGTTATCTGCTGATCACGGTATGACCTCTATTCATCCAACAACCACTTACTATCTGAATGAAGAAATTCCAGAACTCATCTCTTTTTTACAAAAAGATGCAAGAGGGCATGTTTTAGCTCCTAGCGGCTCAAGTAGAGATTTTTTTCTACATGTGAAAAAAGGGTGTATAAAAAAAGTCATCAGAATGCTTCAAGATAAGCTTCAAAAAAGAGCTATAGTCCTTCCTGTTCAAGAGTTAATAGTTCAAGGATTTTTTGGTGAAGTACCTTTATCTGGTAAGTTTTTAGAAAGACTAGGAGATGTGGTGATTTTACCTTTGGGATCTCACTCCATTTGGTGGAAAGAAAAAGAGCAATTTGAGCAAAAATTCTATGCGATGCATGGAGGGCTCACTTGTCAAGAACTTGAAATCCCTTTTATCTTTTACCGAAAAAAGGGATAAGCCTACTTGTTGAAGTAGGCCATTAAAAAAAAAGTGACTTACTTTTTTTTCTTTTCTTGCTTCTCTAAACGCTTTTCTTTAAGCGTTTTTTGAGGCTTTTTTTTCTCTTCTTTTTTAGCATCTTTACTTTTTGTCATATAGAATATCTCCAAAATACGTTACAGATACAATTAAATTAATTGACGCCTTAATTATCTGTCTATTCAATAAAATTGTATTAAAGTTAATATGAGGGGAGTAAAAAGGACAAAAACAGCCTTTTTTACTGAAAATTGAGCTCCTAAATTTTCCTTAAGTTTTTAGTCTTTTTCTTGCTTAAAGCAATAAAAATATTTTTTATTCCAGGGCCCCTAGGCCGCAAGTTTAAATGGAGCTTGGCTAGATGATCAAAGATGTCTTTTGAGAGATAGAAAGGCGCCTATTATCTTCATAAAAATAAGAGGAGATACTTCTATCACTTAATGCAAAAAATATAAAATAACCCGCTTAAAATTAAGGACTTAATCAAGAATCAAGAGCTTGCTGTTGTAGCCATTTCCGGTTAGGTTTAAGCCCTGAGCCTTCCGGTAAAAGAAAAGCCTTAATGGGGATTTTAAAAGAAGGGAGGTGCTCTTTTAACCGGGCTTGAATCTGAGGAAAAAGTGAGGGGTTTTTTAAGTAAAGAGCAGGTCTTGCTCCGAATTCTTCATCCAAAATAGGGACAACAAGTGCTTCTTCTTCAGGGTAGTCAAGACGAATCACCCTTTCAATTTCTTCAGGTTGAATATTTTCTCCCCCTGAGATGAAGAGGTTATCTTGCCTTCCTAAGATAAAGAGCTGATTATTCTTCCACTCTCCTAAATCTTTGGTTTCAAACCACCCTCTAGCATCCACATTTTTAAGGAGTGTGTGATCATCTTGCAGATACCCTTGAAATAACACATCTCCTTTAACCCAAATCGATTGATCTTCTCTGATTTCAATTTGAGCATAAGGGTGCACCTGATGATTGGTGACAATTTGAGAGCTCATTTCTGTCATCCCGTAGGTGGGTAAAATCGGATAGGGGGTGTGAAAAGAGGGAAGCGGGGCTCCTCCTAATAACACAGATTGGAGGTTAGGGAGAGGGACTTTATCTCTTAAAAGACGGTAGAGCTGCGTAGGGACAAGTGATATATGGGTGGCTCTTTGTAAAGAAGAAGAGAACAAAATCTTTGCTTTTGATAGATAACACCGAAACAAAATCCCTAAGCCACCTACATGATAAAGAGGAAGTGTTTGAGCCCAGAGACTTTTGGGGGTTAAAGGGATCATTTGAAGAGACCCTTTAGCGCTGAAGAGGTGATTGCTAAGTGTGTGGCAAGCGATTTTAGGAGTACCAGAAGATCCTGATGTATAAAGGCAAGTGGCTAGTTGTTGAGGGTCTAGGGACCCTTCATCCCAACTCTTATCTGTTGGAGTTTGAGGAGAGGGAAATATAGGGATAAAAAGAGGGGATTTAACCCTTTGAAGAAACGGCTCTATGTTGGGGTGTTTAGGATTTAAAGGGCATGCAATTTTTCCCTCTTTCCAGATGGCAAAAAGCGTAATCACAGATAACGGGGTTAAAAAGGCTTGAAAAGGGACATAAGAAGAGGGGTGTTTCTTAACATCTTTTCTTAATCCTTCGACATAACTCTCAAAAAGGGGGTAATCCCAGCTCCATTTATCTGTGACAATCATAATTCAATCAAAATAGGTGGTTAAGAGGAGAAAATAACTTTCTTGTCTTGATACGGTAAGAATCTGGGAAATGCATGTTTTTATTATGAAATGTTGCAGGTTCTTCTACTAGATCGTCTTCAAGATATAACAAAGTTCCAAGCCCAAGCGTATGCTCTAGTACCCCGTGAGAAAGAGTGAGGGAAGCAATCATTTCAAGGCCAAGACTACTTTCAAAAGAGCTACTTAAGATGAGAGAAGAGCCGTAAGAGGGAAGGCCAAAAACCATCGGTTTATACACTTGCAATGCATGAGAGCGTATCTTCTTATCATAGGCAACAGGGAAGGAAGCTTTAGGAGAGGGAGGGTCTTCTAAAAACTCAACTGCAGCAGAGGGGATTTTTTCACAAAGAGCTTTTAATAAAGAAGGGGTCCACTGATCATTAAAATCTAGTCTTAGCCGAAGAGTCTTAGAGAGGGTTAAAATCACACCTACACTCTCTTCTAAAGACCAATCTCCAATTTTAAGTTTAGCTATCTCAAAAGAGGGGTGATGGCTAGCCAGTGTGAGCACCTCTTCAGGAGTACCTTTGAGTAAAAGAGCTGTGCGTATTTGACTTACCTTAGGAGCCTGTAACCCGTAGAGCCCAAATTCTACAGAAGGAAGAAGAGGGCCTTTCCACCCTTCTTGAAGTGCTTTTAACTGATCATACACATCTTTTAAAGATTCAGTGCTTCTTCCTGGTAACGGAGAGATTTCCGAGCACCTTCCCTCTGAAGATTCCAGTAAAAACCCGTGTTTATCAGGAAACCCTCTATGTTTAAGTGTAAATCTGTAAAATTTAAAAGGGATGTTAAACATAGAATAAAAGATTAAGACCAAGAAGGAGCGTACTGATAAGGCCTAGTTTTCCTGTCTGCTCAAGTGTGAGATTAAGCTCTACAGGATCTTTAAATCCCCACACCTTTTTTAAAGGGATAAGAGCTAAGATTAAAGTAAGAAGCGGAAGATAAAATCCTAAAAGAGAAGAAGTCAAGCTCCCCAGTAAAATAGCTACGGTATACTCAATCTGGGTCCACTTCGTTCCAAACCGGACAGCAAGGGTTTTTTTCCCCACTTTTTTATCATCTTGTTGATCCCTTAAATTATTCACAACTAAAATGGCCAAAGAAAAAAGACCTGGCATGAGTCCTAAGATGAGTGAGGTCCATGAAAGGGTGTGTGTTTGTAGATAAAAGGTGCCACAGGTTGCAATCGGACCAAAAAAAATTAGGACAAAGAGATCGCCTAGCCCCAAATAAGCAAGAGGAAAGGGGCCAGCTGTATAAGCAATTCCTGCCATCATCGATAGAAGAAGAAGAAGCCCAAAGTAGATTCCTCCTTGCCATGTGAGATAAACCGTTAAAAGCGTAGCTAAAAGAAAAACGGTAACAGCTGCTTTTTTAATCTGTAAGGGGGAGATGAGCCCCATTGCCACCACTCTTCTTGGGCCTTTGCGTGAGGGGGTATCTGCTCCTTTGATAAAATCGTAGTAGTCGTTAACAAAGTTTGTTCCAATTTGAATGCATAAGGCAGTTGTGAGCGTGATGAGGAAAAGAGAACAAGAGAAAAACCCCATTTTTAAAGCAAGAAAGGTGCCTAGTAAAACAGGATTTAAAGAAGCAAAAAGGGTTTTAGGACGGGTAGCTTCAAGCCATAATAAAAGAGTTTTCATGGTTTTCTTCCAAATTGCTTAAAGTTGGGTTTTCTCTTTTCTAAAAAGGCATTTCTTCCTTCTTGAGCCTCTTCTGACATGTAAAAGAGCATCGTTGCATTTCCTGCAAGCTCTTGAAGCCCTGCTTGCCCGTCGCAATCGGCATTTAAAGAGGCTTTAAGGCATCTTAGAGCCATTGGAGAGTGCTGAAGCATCTCTTCACACCAAGCAACCGTTGTGGCTTCAAGTTTTTCATAAGGAACGACATGATTGATGAGGCCCATCTGAAGCGCCTCTTGGGCAGAATATTGCCGGCAGAGAAACCAAATCTCTCTTGCTTTTTTTTGCCCTACGATACGGGCAAGGTAGCTAGCTCCAAATCCTCCATCAAAAGATCCGACTTTTGGCCCCACTTGTCCAAAGATAGAGTGATCTGCTGCAATGGTAAGATCGCACACAATATGGAGCACATGTCCTCCGCCAATAGCATACCCTGACACCATGGCAACAACAGGTTTTGGGCAGCTGCGAATTTGCCGCTGTAAATCTAATACATTTAAATGCTCTCCCCCTTGTCCATCTTGATATCCAGCAGTTCCCCGGATTTTTTGATCTCCTCCTGCACAAAAGGCCTCTTTTCCCTCTCCTGTGAGGATGATGACACCGATAGAAGAGTCTTGCCTTGCATCTTCAAGTGCTTCTCTCATCTCTTGCACGGTTAATGGGCGAAAGGCGTTTCTGACATGAGGCCTATTAATCGTAATTTTGGCAATGCCAGAGGTTTTATGGTAGAGGATATCTGTGAAAGATTTCACTTCACTCCACTGAATGGGAGAGGATAAGGGATGTGTATTCATAAATTCCTTTAACGTAATGATTGAAATGAGGGGGATAATAAGAGTGTTTGTTGGATCTTTTCTGAAAGCTCTTCATGGTGTTTAAAGTTTTCTTCCCTATGAGAAGAGAGTTCTACAATCACTGTTTTTTCTTGCTGAAAGATCGTATCTAACTCAGAAAAATCTCTTAGTTTAAGATAGGGAATATCAAAAAGATGCGCTGCATGCAAAAAGGTGTAGGGGTGAGGGGCCGCCACATATGGCTCAAAAACATCTTTTTCTTTAGCAATCGGGAGGAACGAAAAAATGCCTCCTCCTTGATTATTGATGACAATGAGAATTAAAGGGATTAAAGAAGATTTTATAAGAGCAAGAGAGCTAAGATCGTATAAGAAAGCAAGATCACCAATGAGGGCTACAAGAGGCTTTTGGCTCCCTTCTTTAAGACCGATTGCTGTTGCAATATTGCCATCAATGCCTGATAGTCCGCGCTGCCCAAAAAGAGTCCCTGTTTTTTTCTGAGGGAAAAAAATCCTATCGATATCCCTAACCGGCATGCTATTAGAAGAGTAAAGAGAGAAGTGAGAGGGGAGCTTATGGTGAAGGTACCGAATTAACCCCATTTCAGACGGTTTAACAAGAAGTTCATCCATAAGAGGATCTACTAAATGCGAAAGGGATTTCCACTTACCCACCCACGAGGCTTGAGGAGTGAGATAAGGCATCACTTCTTCACAAAAAAGATAAGGATCCATTTGGATACGGTCTGATACGATCCCTTGAGGGTCGTACCGAAGAGGGTGATTAGCAATCACAATATAAGAAGAACATGTTCTAGTAGCTAGCCATTTTTCTAGCGGCTTAGAAACGATTTTATCTCCGAAATGTAAAATGCAATCAGGCTGCAAAGAGTCTAACACTTTTAAAAGATCGTTATAGTAAGGAATAAGAGGAGAGTCATCCATCCCCTCAGATCTGAGGCCTGACATCGGATCTGCAAGGACAGGCCACCCTAGATGTTTGGCAAAAAAGAGAATGGAAGAAGAAGAAGAAGGCATGCTGCCGCAAACGATCACCCCTTTTTGATAGGAAGAGAGCTTTTTTCCCCACTTTTTAAAAGTGTCTTGAGAAAGGGTGAGATAAGGAGGTTCATACCGTGTGGGTGTAGTATGCAAATCTAAAACCTCTTCTCTAAAAAAAGGTTCTCTAAATTCACAATTCATGTGCACAGGGCCGTAAGGAGAACTAGTTGCTGTATGCACTGCATAAGCAACAGTTGATGTGACCCATTCAGGAGAAAGAGAGGGGTGATTAGCCGGTATATGTGTAAAATGCTTCACATAGTTTCCAAACAGTTTCAGCTGATCACAGCTTTGATTTGCCATCACATCTTTTAGCTCTGTTGGTCTATCAGCTGTTAAAAGAATTAAGGGGACTCTTTCATGAAACGCTTCCATGACAGCAGGAAGTAGGTTTCCGACCGCACTTCCAGATGTTGTGATGATGGCAACAGGGCATTTTGAAGACTTGGCAACACCGTAAGCGTAAAACGCAAGCGCTCTTTCATCAAAATGCACGCACTTAGTAAGCTTTTCTTCTCTAACAGCTGCAGCTGTAAGCTCTGAGGATCTAGAGCCTGGGGCAATGCAAACAGTCTTTACTCCGCAAGAGACAAGAGAGTCTATAATATGGTGAGAAAGGGACGTTTTCACAGTATTCTCTTGTTATAAGGGTGCAGTTTTAAACCATTGTAAAAGATGCGCAATTTTTCGCTCAATTTCTTCCCACTCTTTTAAAGGATCAGACTCTTTCACAATGCCAGCTCCTGAAAATAAGTGCACCTCATGACCTCTGATGAGAAGTGATCTGATGCCAACTGCTATTTCAGATGTAGACTCTTTCACAAGACCAATAGGAGATCCATACCACCCTCTATCAAAGGGCTCATGTTTTTTAAGGTAGTCAAGGGCTCGATTTTTAGGAGCTCCTCCAAGAGCTGGTGTTGGATGAAGAGCGGTAATGAGTACATCATCTAAAACATGAGGCTTTAAAACCCCTTCAAGTTTTTGATAGAGATGCTTTAAATGACGAAATTTTTTTTCCTCAGGAGCTTTCCACTCAAGGCTCTCACAGTAAGGTAAAAGCTTTTCTTGTAGATAAACCCGGACCGCATCCACTTCTGCAAACTCTTTAGTACTCCACAGCTCATGCTCTAAAAGCGTTCCTGCTAGAGCCTCTGTTTTGAGTAAGTGCCCTTCTCTAGAAAAAAGAAGCTCAGGGGTAGCTCCCATAAAAGCTGTCTCGGGGTCCAGTTGAACCATAAAAAGAGAGGTTGTACTTCCTAAGCTCATCAAATGCGTTAAAACGGTATAGGGACTGACAGGAGAGGCAAAGGTAAGAGTTGTTTGTCTAGCTAGTACAATTTTATGCAAAATATTGTCTTTAATGAGCTGTTTAACATCTGTCACAGATTGGATCCACTCCTCTTGAGAAGGAAGGTCTGATCTTGAAAGACAAGGAGGAAGAGGCGTTTGAGAAAGCGTGAGATTTTCATCAGATGATACAAGTTGATCTGGAATAAAATCCCACTCTGAAGGAAACCCTTCCCACACCCCCTGAGAGCTTCCTGGGTAAAAAGACCGAATTTTTAGCTTAATAGGAGATGATTTGCCTTCTCCAAATCCTAAATACGCCTTAGACTCTCCTCGTCCTTTCCAAAAAAAAGCAGGGTAAAGAGGCGGATTTTGTACCTGATTAACAAATGATGTCACGGTTTTTTTCCTCTATAAATGGTCACAATTCCTAAAGAAAGAGGGGTCATATGGATCTCTTTAAATCCAGCTGTTTCAAGATGCTCACAAAGCGCTTTTCCTTGAGGAAATGTCTTAATGGTTTCAGCTAAATAAGAATACGCCCTTTGATGCCGCGATATGAGCTTTCCCAGAAGAGGAAGAAGCTTATTTAGGTAAAAAAAATAGAGAGGGCGAATCAGAAAATGCGTAGGGTGAGAAAACTCTAAAATGAGGAGCTCTCCTTGAGGCTTTAGCACCCGGTGAATTTCTAATAAACTTTGAGAAAGATCTTCTACATTTCTAATACCAAAGGAGATGGAGACGGTATGAAACATCTCATCTTGAAAGGGAAGATGTTCAACAGATGCTTCAACTAACGACACCTTAGAGTGATATTGTGAGAGCTTAATACGTGCTTTTTCAAGCATTTTTGAAGCGGGATCAATCCCATAAGCTGAGGTGATGAAGGCGCTTTTTTTCAAAAATGCAAGAAGCTGATCTCCTGTCCCTGTTGCGCAATCTAACAAAGTGAAGGGAGTTTGCGGTAAAAACCGGCACATCACTCTTCTCCAATAGTAATCAATACCTAATGAGAAGAAATGATTGAGAAAATCGTAATAAGAGGCAATGGAGTTAAACATCTGAGCTGTGAGAGAAGGAGTCTTTTTCATAAATGTAGTTAATAATTTTTCACATTTTTAACAGATTGCTTGAATAAAACATAGCGTTATTCAAAAAAATAAAATTCAAAAATTGTTATTGAGATGAAGTAGCAGCTGTTTTTTGATCGACAAGTCTTCCTAATTTCACTGTGGAAATGAGAGACGCTCCATTCACAAACATCGCAATAACCCCTGTGATCATTCCACTTGCAAGGACCCCTCCAGAAAGAGTGATGAGAAGTAAACTCATCAGTGAAGCGCCAGCTCTTCCTACTCTTGAACAGATCCCATCAATGATCAGTTTTCCTTGGATTTTTTCAAGAGGAGGAAGAAGCAAAAAAGAGATCTCTTTAGAAGTGTCAAAAAGCGTATATTTAGCAGCTCTCACAAGGCAATAAAATAAAGAGCCTAAGGTGACAAGGAGATTTAAAGAGCTCTCAAGAGGGGTCAGCCATAATAAGAGAAAAAACGGAATTTGAGTGACAAAAAGACAAAGAGGCATAGCAAGAGAAGAGACAACCCATCTGTAGTGTTTCATAAAATAAGGGGTAATGAAGAGCGCGCTCACTGCTGTTAAAAGCCCATTCCAAAAGGAGAGAACTCCGTGGTAGTTAAAGTAGTCTTGAGGATGAGGAAATTTCTGTTTTAAAATATCTAGAAAAATGACCTCTCCAAAGGTGTAGGCAATATAGTCTGCAAGAGTGATCCATCCTAAAAGAAGAAGATAAGGAGATTTTAAACATTGCTCTAAGGCCCCTTTAACAGAAAGAGGGTCTCTTGGCGCTAAAGAAGAGGGGACTTGTGAGGGCGTTTCTGAAAGAAGATACCACAGTTTTGTATAGAGAAGAGCTGCTAAAACCCCTGTGAGGGTTAAAAGAGCCATCATGATGGTAAGAGAGTTTGACCAAGATTGTGCTGAGAAAGTCTCAAGTGTGCACAGTTTAATCAAAGGGCCTGAGAGCATCGTTCCAAGGCTTGCTCCTAGCATAAGAGGGGCGTACATTTTTTTTGCCTCTTCAACAGGTAAATGAGCATTTACAAAGCTCCAAAAAAGAACTGTTAAAAGAGCAATTTTCCACAGCTCTGCCATACTAAAAAAGAGCATGGAGAAAAACTGAGGAGCAAAATGGGCTAAAACAAGATGTCCTGGAATCTCTTGTGCATGCATCAGTAGATGGACAATAGAGGGGATTAAAGGGTATAGCACGGTTGCAAAGAGAATAAAAAAAGAGAGGAATCCAGTAAGTGTGATCCAAAACACTTTTAACATGGAGTGACGGTTGAGAAGGTAGGTCAGGATAAAGACCATGATAATGGAGGCTGGCATTGCTCCAAACAGTTCAAAGAAGGGAATGGAACTGGCATCTTTTCCAAGATCCACAACAGCTAACGTATTTCTAGCACTTTTTAAAAGAGAGTAGCCGGTATTAAGAAAACAGATCACTCCTAGCATAAGCGCAAATAATATCCATTGTTTGCTGTTAGCTAGGAGCTTTTTCATATAATACCGTGCTTTTTCGTTTATGACCGTTTATCGCCTCTTTTACGGTCTTGTTCTTTCAGAAAACGTTTACGGAGTCTAATCGACTTAGGAGTCACTTCAATCACTTCATCTTCGTTGATAAAGTCAATCGCTGTCTCTAAAGTAAATCGTCTTGGCGGAACTAAAATGATATTTTCATCACTTCCTGAAGCGCGCATGTTCGTGAGCTGCTTTTCTTTAGTGATGTTAACAATCATATCGTTATCACGACTGTGTTCTCCGATAACCATCCCTTCGTAAACTTCTTCACCAGGAGACATGAAAAGAGATCCTCGCTCTTGCAGGGCAAACGCTGCATAGCCAGTTGTTTTTCCTTGGTTACCTGAAATAAGCGCCCCTTTCTTGCGTCCTGGGATTTCACCTTTCCAATCACCATAGCTCTCAAAGACAGATGTTAAAATTCCAAGACCCCGTGTTGAGGTTAAAAACTCACTACGGTATCCCATAAGACCTCTTGTTGGCATGAAAAACTGAATCGTTGCAATGCCGTGTTCATTGGTTTCTAAGAAACGCATTTCCCCTTTACGGCGAGAGAGCTCTTCAATGACAGTGCCAGAATATTCTTGAGGCACTTCAATATGCACATTTTCCATCGGCTCTTGCCGCTTACCGTCAATTTCTTTAAGAATAACTCTCGGTTTAGAGATCACAAATTCATAGTTTTCTCTTCGCATCGCTTCAATGAGAACAGCTAAGTGAAGTTCACCTCTTCCGCTCACTTCTACAGCTTCATCTTTATCAAGATCAATTTTTAAAGAAATGTTGGCTTTTTTCTCTTGAGAGAGTCTGTCGCGGATTTTATTCATCGTGACATTCTTTCCATCTTTTCCCACAAACGGGCCGTTATTCACGGTCACTTCAATGGTTAAAGTAGGATCTGCAAGGTGAATCGGAGGAAGATGCACAATGTGAGAAGGAGCGCAGACAGTATCTCCAATCGTAATTTCTGTAATGCCTGAGAGGCTGATGATATCTCCTACTCCAGCTTCTTCCATTTCTACTTTTTTAAGACCAAGGTGCCCTTCAATTTTGACAATTTTATGCTCTGTCGGGTGGCCATTTTTATCCACTCTTGCAATCACATCGCCTTTTCGAATTACCCCTTCTAAAATACGGCCGCACGCTTGTCTTCCTAAGTAGCTGTCATAGGTGAGCGTTGTTGCTTGCATGAGAAACGGAAGTTCTAAGTTGCCAGGAGGATGAGGAACGACGTCGATAATCAGCTGAAAAAGAGGCTTAAGGTCAACTCTTGGATCATCCAGATGTTTCATCGCAAATCCTGCAAGACCTGAAGCGTACATGATGGGGAAGTCTAATTGAGCGTCAGTCGCTCCAAGTTCCACAAAAAGATCAAAAGTGAGGTTAAGCGCTCTATCAGGGTTTGCGTGAGGTCTATCAATTTTATTTAAGACAACAACAGGACGAAGGCCCATTTTGAGGGCTTGAGAGAGAACAAACCGCGTTTGAGGCATAGGCCCTTCTTGCGCATCTACCACGAGAAGAACAGAATTCACAAGTCCCAGCACTCTTTCAACTTCTCCTGAGAAGTCAGCATGTCCTGGAGTGTCAATCATGTTAATTTTATAATCTCCATAAAACACACTCGTGTGTTTTGCAAAGATCGTAATACCTCGTTCTTGCTCCTGGTCGTAGCTATCCATCACCCTTTCTGGTATTTTTTCATTGTCACGAAAGACACTGGACTGTTTTAACAGTTGGTCTAGAAGAGTTGTTTTGCCGTGGTCAATGTGGGCAATGATGGCAATATTACGAATTTTTTCTGGAGAAAAAGGTGTTTGAACAGTCATAACGTTATAATACTTTAGGTTAAACTTAAGGTTAGAAAAATACTGTAACAGAAGTAGAACATAAAGCCTATTCAATAAATAAGTTGATATTTGATGGTTTAAGAAGGGAAAACAGACTTTTTTTTATAGAGGTAGGAGAAGCTAAAAGCACCTCTTCTAAGCCAAGATATAAATGTCTTAAAATAATAAATATTTTCTTTGTGAGAAAAAATGCCACGAAAAGCACGAATGATCACTTTTGCATTTCTTTTTCCTCTACATACTAAGAATAGGGGATTTCAAAAGAGATTTTTTTATGCTGCATTTATTGGAATTAATTGTATGATGAATTTTCCCGAATTAGTAGGCATTCCATAAGAGGCTATTATGACCATTCAGTCCCGTTCTTTAAGTCACGAAAACTTATACATTTCAGAAACTCCACAAGATAATCTTTCCCTAGAAAATGGCGAATATTCTTTACCTGTAAAAAAAATTAAACAGGCATCTACAGATATTTTTCAAGAAAAAAATTCAGAAGCTAAGACTTCAAAAAGCCGTGATTATGCGTTAATGAATGATCCTGACGTCTTGGTAACCAAGATAAGACACATTACTACAGAAAGATGGATCCAGGCCATCTATGATGAACCTAATAATGGGGTTTTAGTATTTAACTATGGGAGAATGTATCCTCTTTTAACCCGGGATCACGCTAAGGGTAGAGGCCTTAACCATAGAGAATGTATTACTGATCTATTAAATGATATTGATTTTTCGCATAGATATGTATGTATGAATCAAGAGGAGCTCTTCAAGGAAGCTGCTAAAAGAGATTTTCAAGGAAAATGTATCTATAAACAGTTAGCTAAAGTCTATCAGTTCATCGACTACACGGTTCTTGAAAATCGTACGGCTATTGGTGAATATCAAGGAAAATTGAGTGTCATTCAGGAAGTCGATAATTTCCTTAAGTTGATTGAACTCTATTCAAACGATGATATGAACTACGCTTTATTAGGAAAGACGATTAGGTATTATTCGATGCTTAACAAGCAATTAGAGTATCCACAAGAAGAGGATTGGATAGAAGAAAAAATATTATCCCTTCCAGGCATTAAGCAAGAAGAAGATCTTTATCACAAAGCGCTTCTACTCAATCCTCATAATGATGAAGCTTATGTAGGGCTCGGGCTGATTAACGTAGCAAGAGATGAATTTAAGGAAACAAATCTTTTCTTTAAAGCTTTTCAGCTGAATCCTAAGAATTTAGAAGCTGCAGTATTACATTTAAATGAAATAGATAAATTTCTACACCCTAGAAATCATCAAACAAATAGAACTCAAGATGAGATCATTAAGTTTCCAGCTGATAATGGTATCGCTATGTGTAAAGCGATTGAAAATACCATTCAATCAGCTCCACACTACTTAGCAACAGCTCCTCATTGGTATGAGTGGGGGAATCTTAGCTCTATAGATGAATCCAAAAACTATTTTTCTGTTATTTTAAAAAAATTTATAAATTCTTCTCTTGAAAAACATGTTAAACGCCATGCCTTAAAATCTTTTATCAATGCGCAGGATCATATTTTTTATTCTGAAAATGAAGAGCAAATCGCAAATCTTTTATTTTTTCTAAGCAAAACACATTTAGTTAGCCCTAAGGAAGATTTCTGGGATATAAAATACTTTTGTGAGGAGAATTTTGGATTCCATCTAAAGTCTATTCATATTGTCTCTATATGGACTGAGTTTCTTAAAGCCCATTTTCCTCATGATGAAACAAGCTTAAAAAAACTTATCTCCCATTTTATGGCCACTATTAATGAGTCAGGTACGCATTCTGAGATGGCATATTACTATTTAGCCACATTGATATCTTCTGATGAAACCCTTGAGATCAGGGGAGAAAAATTAACTCAGCTAGAGCTTTATCAAAGAGCTGCAAGTTATGTATACAACACTTCGTTTTACCCGCATGATAAGTACTATACTCTAGATAGAGCAGCTCATATATTAGGACACTATGCCCAAATCTTAGAAGAAGATGAAAAAAAAGAAGATCTTGGTCAATACAATTTCGAGCCATTTGAGTGGGAAAGTGCCTCTTCCATGACCAAAAAAAATATCTATTTAAAAGCTTTATCCATTGGGCATGAGTCTGCCTGGCCTTATTTTTACTTAGGAAAAGCATTTCAAAATCCTATAGAGATTAGAGGAAAGAGATTTAGTTCATCAAAAGAGCTGTTTTTAACAGCACTTGATGTAGGTCCATACCATGCAGAGGCTTATTACCATCTCGGCAATTTGTTATCTCAGGAAGAGAGCATTACTTTGTTAAATGGGACGACACTCACGCGTCAACAGCTTTATACAAAGGCTATTCAATTAGGTGTTGATGAGGCTCATGCTTATTACCAAGCTGCAAATATGATGAAAGAGGGTCAAGCCATTCTTCTATTTAACGGGGTGACGTATTTATCTAAGATTGATTTACTTTTTAAAGCATTTTCTATGAAGATGGAATCTTGTTACTATTTAAACCAAATTGCCCTGCATTTTAAAAAGCAAAAATCTCTCACATCTGTGACTTAACTGAATGAAAGACTTTTATGTTCTTGAAAGAGCGTGTGGCATGATGCTCTAAAAATAGCTATTTTTTGAACATAAGTTTTTTTCAAAAAACAACTTATAGGGATTTAGAAGGGTTAAAAAAAGAAAATGGCTGCATTGTGTATTGAACTTAAAAAAGTAAGACATCATGTAACACTCTTTCAAGGAGCTTTGATATCCATATCTTAAAGGAAGGATCGCTATTTTTTGGGAAAACTCTTCAGGCGCTTTTACGCTTAAATCAGAGATGATGATGAGTGCGAGTTTTTTTACTTCTTCACTGCCTATTAGGCTTAAAATTAAAACAGATGTCACACCCTTAAGCTTATTATCAAAACTAGAGGAATGTACTGATGGTTAAAGCAATAAGAAAATAAATGGACATGGATAGAAAGTCATTAATGGCTGTCACAATAGGGCCCGAGGCAATTGCAGGGTCGACTCCCATCCTTGAGAAGAAAAGAGGAGAGAACACTCCAAGGAGAGTACTTGTAAAACAGGCTCCCCAAAGTCCAAACCCTACAATGAGTCCTACATGAAGAGGAGGGATTTCAAATTCAGAAAACCCGACCACATCTAAAATTGAGATCACAGTTCCAGCTAACATCCCAAAAAGGGTTCCGCAAAATACTCCAATAGAGACTTCTTTACGGATTGCCTCTCCTTTGTAACCTGATGAGAGGCTACCTGTTGCCATACTTCTCACAAGAACTGTACTGCACTGCAGTCCCACATTGCCTGAAAATCCTGTAATGAGAGGAACAAAAAATAATACAAATGTTAAAGCGCCGCCTTCATACCCTTGAATAGAAGACATCACTCCCACATTTAAAAGACCAGCACAGAGGGTGACAATGAGCCAAGGAGCTCTTGCTAAAAACCGTTTCCATGTCGGCTCATGCTCTCTTACTTTTTCTCCTGTTCCTGCAATCTGGGCAATCGTTTCATCGGTGATGTCTTCCATGGCCTCTACGACATCTTCATAGGTGATTACGCCCACTAAACGGTCTTCAGAATCTACAACAGGAAGAGCTGGCAGTCTATATCTTTCAACAACATCCACAACTTCTTCACGGGAAGCTTCCGTGTGAACTTTATGAAGAATCGGTTTCATCACCTGTTTAAGAGAAAGATGTCCGGGATTGACAATGAGATTGCGTTCTGGAACATACCCTAAGAGTTCATGAGAGGCTCCTTGGATAAACACCTGCTTAGCGAGATCAATGCCAGGGTTTTCCCGGATGAAGCTAGCTGCCTCCTCAACGGTGAGATCAAGAGAAAAGGCAAAAAATTCATTCGTCATTAGACGGCCTGCAGTATTGCGCTCATGTTGCTTAATTTCTCTAATACGAAACGCTTTTTTAGGATCGAGCTTATCCATGACTCTTCTAAACCGTTTTTCAGAAAGCGCCTCTAAAACAGAGACAGCGTCATCGGGTGGCATAGATTCGATAAGTCTTTTAATTTCAAGATCGCTAATATGACGAAAGACAGCAGCTCTTGTGGTCATATCGGTATTGATCATGAACTCCATCTTTGAATCGATGAGCGCCATATTTTCATAAAGAACGGGCCGAATATTTGCAGGGAGTCTTGGCGCTGCGTAAGCTAAGTCAACAGGGGAGTGCTCTTCTGCAATTTTGATGATATCATGCAAAATCACTTTAGAGGTGTGCTTATGGTAGGCTTTATCGAGTTTTTCTTTAAGAATGTCGTCAAGTTGATTGATAGGAGAGTCCATCATAGAGACGGAAGAAGAGAGTTCGTGATTAGTCATATCTCTTTCCATTATTTACCTACTCGTTAAAAAGTAACTATCGTCTCTCTAAGGCGTTTCCATTTTACTTTTTTTAGTCTTTTTCTGTCAGATATTTTTCAAGGGGCCTCTCCATGTAAAAAAAACTAGGCGGTAAAATAGAGAAAACTAAAAAATAGAGTTAAGAAAAAGAGCTCTTAAGCAAAGAGAGTCTATTAAATAAAATATTATCTAGCGAAGCAAGAGAAGAGGGGTCTTGCTGCTTTAGCCATAAACGAAGGGAGGAGAGCTCTTTGGTCACTTCTTCTGCAATTTTTAATCCATCCCCTTGAATATCTGCTCTTTGAAAGGAGCCAATATCGATAATCATCACCTTATCATCAATCACCCCAAAGTTGCGGTAGGCTCTAGGATCCCGGTTGATAATTCCTTTACAGCATTGAGACTGAACTGTTTCAACAAAAGAAGTGAGAAGCTTTTCTCTTTTTTCAGGATGTAAGAGGAAATATTCAGGAAAAGGGTGCGCTTTTTCTTGAACACACACAAATGTCTCACATTTATCTACTGTATGATGAATATTTAACTTATCAATTAAATGCCATGAAGAGGTCTCTTTTGCAAGTTTTACGTGAGTCTCTTCTTGAAGAGAATGAAGAGCAATCAATGTGCTTTGCATGATGGAATCAGCTGTTTTTTTTCTTTGAGAAAGATAGTCTCTTTTAAGGGAGTCAAATGGTAAAGGGATTTTTTCCAGCCAAGGAAGAGGTCTTTTCCTACTCCATTTCATGAACTTCACCACATATTTTTGATCAGCTGTTATAAAGGCATAAAACTGCTTTCCGGCTCCTAAAAATGTGAGCGGCTGTTGAAGGGTCACGCCGCTTTCATCGGCTAAATAAACCTCAGCATACGGGTTACGCATTTTCCCAAGAGCAAACGATCCTGTTTGAAAATAACAAAACCTCTCGATGACAGCAAGTGTGATGATAAAACAGATAATTTTTTTTAGTTTCATAAGATCACTCTATATTAAGGAGGCGTCAAAAAGATCCGTTAAGGCTCTATCAGAAGAGAAATGATAAAGAGATAAAAGGAAAATCTCAAATCAAATCAAGGATTTAATCAAGAGCTCTGTAATTTTTCCAGGTTGCACATTAGATTCTATTACGGTATGATTCCCAGCAGAATTTGAATTTTTTCAAGCTTTCAATTTAAGTAGCTTTTCTATGAAGAAAAGATGCGTGAAAGAAACTTGATAGCAAGGGCTTTTTTAAACGAATAATCCATTGACAAAGAAAACACAAACAACTTTACCTCACTCACATTTAAAGGATTTATTGCCTTCATTTCTGAGAGGGCTGAGTGTTCGGTATGAAGATCGAGCTGAACGTAAGACAGAAGAGGTCTTAGCGTATTGGCATCAAGTGATGAATCCTGATTGGGCTTCCATGACACGTCCGGTTTCTTTTGAAAATGGAATCATTGTCGTTCAAGTCAAAAGTAGCGCTCTTTACAGTATCCTTGTTCAGCATGAAGGAGCTCAAATTTTAAAAAAATTACAACATCAATTTCCTCAAAGCGGAATTAAGCGTCTTAAATTTCGTATAGGATGAAGGTATAAAAGCGATGACAGAAGAGAATAAAAACACCTACGATGCAAGTTCTATTACCGTATTAGAAGGGCTTCAAGCTGTTCGAGAGCGGCCGGGGATGTACATTGGAGATACACATTCTGCAGGATTACACCAACTTGTTTTTGAAGTTGTCGATAACTGTATTGACGAAGCGCTAGCTGGCCACTGTTCTTTAATTACGGTGACACTGAATAAAGATGGCGCCGTCACAGTTGAAGATAACGGACGGGGAATTCCGATTGGAATTCACGAGAAAGAGTCCAAAAAGCAGGGAAGAGAAGTGACTGCCTTAGAAGTTGTGATGACCATCTTGCACGCAGGAGGAAAGTTTGATAAATCCACATATAAAGTATCAGGTGGTCTTCACGGTGTAGGGGTTTCTTGTGTTAACGCTCTTTCAAACCTTCTTCATGTGGAAGTACATAAAAGCGGTAAAGCGTATTCGATGGATTTTTCCAAAGGAAAGCCGCTTCATGCTTTAAAGCATAATGGATCTACAACTAAACAAGGAACCATTGTTCACTTTATTCCTGATAACACCATTTTTAGCACTACCCATTACGACTACGATATTTTACTCAAAAGACTAAGAGAACTGGCGTTTTTAAACCGCGGTATTCGTATTATCTACCGTGATGAAAGAGATACATCTCATCCAGAGGAGTCACTTTTTTATGAAGGAGGTCTTATCTCTTTTGTTAGCTATCTGAATGAAAATAAGGTACCTCTTTTCAAAAAACCGATCTATATTCACGGCGTACGTAACGGTGTAGATGGCCCCATTGATGTCGAACTTGCCCTGCAGTGGAATGACACCTATTCTGAAAATTTACACTCTTATGTGAATAACATCTCGACAAGACAAGGGGGATCACACGTCTCAGGGTTTTCTACAGCTCTTACCCGGGTGCTTAATCAATACATTAAAAGTAACAACATGCTGAAAAGCGATAAGATCTCTGTGTCAGGAGATGACATGAGAGAAGGTCTCACAGCAGTGATTTCTGTGAAAGTTCCCAACCCTCAGTTTGAAGGGCAGACAAAGCAGCGGCTAGGAAATAGCGATGTGGGATCCGTTGTTCAGGTGATTTGCGGAGAAGAGCTCTCTGTTTTCTTAAATGAAAATCCAGCTGTTGCAAAACTCATCATTGAAAAATCGATCATCGCTGCACAAGCAAGAGAAGCTGCTAAGAAAGCAAGAGAGCTCACCATTAGAAAATCTGCACTCGATAGCCTCCGTCTTCCAGGAAAACTCACAGACTGTCAAGAAAAAGATCCTTCTCTTTGTGAAGTGTTTATTGTGGAAGGAGATTCTGCTGGCGGCTCTGCAAGAATGGGAAGAGACCGTAGGTTTCAAGCTGTACTTCCGATCAAGGGAAAGATTTTAAACGTTGAAAAAGCAAGACTTGAGAAGATTTTACAAAACACAGAGGTAGGAGCGATGATTTCTGCCTTTGGATGCGGTATTGGAAAAGATAACTTTTCTCTAGAAAAACTCAGGTATCACCGTATCATTATCATGACGGATGCTGACGTGGACGGATCGCATATCCGCACACTTCTTCTCACATTTTTCTACCGCCATATGCCAGCTCTTGTAGAAAATAACTACATCTACATTGCGCAGTCACCTCTTTATAGAGTGACAAGGAAAAAAGTGTCTCAATATATCCACAGTGAACGGGAGATGGATGACTATCTCTTAAAACTGGGGATGAGCGATTTAAAAATTAAAGCGGTTGGAGCTACTGAAGTTCTTGGCGAAGATAGAGTGCAATATCTCTTAAAATCGATCTTAGATATTGAGTTCATGATTGGATCGATTGAACGTAAAGGGATCCCTTTTAGAGAGTTTTTACAAGCTAGAGATTCTGAGGGGAGATTTCCTAGGTATCAAGTGATGATTGGAGATGAGGCGCAGTTTGTTTTCTCCGATGCTGAATTTAGCCAGCTGAAAGAAGAAAATGAAAGAGTGCAAAGACTTGCTCACGAAGAGACAATCAGCTCCATTCCTGTGGATGAACAGACAGAGAGCATGAAGCATTTTATTTATAGATCGCTTCCTTTCTTAGAGCTGTATGAGAAAGAGCAAATGGATAAAATCCGTTTAAGCCTCTCTGACTTTAACTTCTCTTTCAATGACTATATGATTGCAAACGGTAAGCTGTTTGATATTATCAATGAACATGGAGAAGAGACAGCAATCTTTACTCTCAAAGAAGCGATTGATTTTCTCCGTGTCAATGGCCGCAAAGGGATTGAAATCCAGCGGTATAAAGGTCTTGGAGAGATGAATGCCGACCAGCTTTGGGAAACCACGATGGATCCTGAGCAAAGAACACTCATTAGAGTCACTCTTCCTGATGCAGTTGCTGCAGATCATATGTTTACGATGCTGATGGGAGAAGATGTTCCTCCTAGACGAGCATTTATTGAAAAGCATGCGCTTTCTGTTAAGAATTTAGATATTTAATAGGCATATATATATGGACTACCCTCAAGATCACGATATCGTCCTCCGTAACGTTGAAGATGAAGTCAAAGAGAGCTATTTACGCTACTCCATGTCTGTGATTATTTCACGGGCCCTTCCTGATGTTAGAGATGGACTTAAGCCCTCTCAGCGCCGTATTTTATTTGCTATGCGTCAGCTGAATTTAACTCCCGGAGCAAAACACAGAAAATGCGCTAAGATTTGCGGGGATACATCAGGGGATTACCACCCTCACGGAGAAGCTGTCATTTACCCCACTCTTGTGAGGATGGGACAAAGCTGGCTCATGCGTTACCGTTTAATCGATGGACAAGGAAACTTTGGTTCTGTAGACGGTGACTCTCCTGCTGCGATGCGTTATACGGAAGCAAGACTCACTCACGCATCGATTGCTCTCATGGAAGATTTGGATAAAGATACTGTAGATCTCACTCCTAACTACGATGAGACAAAATCTGAGCCAACGGTGTTTCCTTCTAAGTTTCCTAACCTTCTTGCAAACGGATCGTCTGGTATTGCAGTCGGAATGGCGACAAACATTCCTCCTCATAACGTAGATGAGCTAGCGCTTGCTGCGATTAAAGTGATTGATAACCCTTCCATTTCAATTGATGAGATTATGGAAGTGATGCCAGCTCCTGACTTTCCAACAGGGGGTGTCATTTGTGGATACCGAGGTATTAAAGAAGCGTATCATACAGGAAGAGGAAAACTTCTCTTAAGAGGCATTCTCCATGTCGAAGATCAAGATGGAAGCGACCGGCAAAAAGTTGTGATTGATGAGCTTCCCTATAACGTAAATAAATCCGTACTCATTCAAAAGATTGCAGAGCTTGTTAACGATAAAACGATGACAGGGGTTGCAGACCTTAGGGATGAATCAGATAAAAGCGGCATGCGGATTGTTTTAGATCTTAAGCGGGGAGAAATTGCTGATGTAACGATTAATCAGCTTTATAAATATACCGATATGCAAATTACCTTTGGGTGCAACATGCTTGCCCTTGATAAGGGAATGCCAAGAACCATGAATATCAAGCATATGATTTCTGCATGGGTTGAGCACCGCATTGAAGTGATTAGAAGACGGACCCGTTTTGAGCTGAATAAAGCAGAAGCTAGAGCGCACATTTTAGAAGGGTATCTTAAAGCGCTTGATTACCTTGATGAAGTGGTAAAACTCATCAGATCAAGTGACAGTAAAGAGGTTGCAAAAACTGAGCTCATGAAGCAGTATGATCTCTCAGAGCGTCAAGCTAACGCTGTATTAGAACTGCGCCTTTATCAACTCACTGGTCTTGAAAGAGGCAAAATTGAAGAGGAGTATCAAGGGCTTCAGCAAAAAATTGCTCACTATAGAGCGATTTTAGCAAGCGAGCTTTTAGTAAGAGGCATCATTAAAGAAGAGCTAGAAGAGATCCGTAAGCACCATAAAGGTGAGAGAAGAACGAAAATTATCGCAGCAGAAGGGGAAGTGCAGATGGAAGATCTGATCCCGGATGAGCAGATGATTATTACCGTATCTGAAGACGACTACATTAAGAGAATGCCCATTGATGCCTTTAGAGAACAAAAAAGAGGCGGTCACGGGGTCTTAGGTCTTGATATCAAAAGAGAAGGGGACTCGCTTAAAAACATCTATGTGGCCTCAACGCATGAAACCCTCATGATCTTTACTAATCTCGGAAGATGCTACTGGTTAAAAGTGTGGCAAATCCCTGAGAGCGGAAGAAGAACAAAAGGAAAACCGCTTGTCAATCTTCTAGAAGGGCTGCAACCTGAAGAGAAGATTGCAACCGTCTTAAAGGTGAGAACATTCACAGAAGAAGCTTCTATTCTTTTAGCAACCCGTAAAGGGATTGTGAAAAAGACAGAGCTTTCTGAGTTTAGCTCTCAAAGACGGAAAGGGGTTTATGCCATTAACATCGATGAGGGAGATGAAGTGATTGCTGCAAGACTGGTTCTTGCAGGTAAGCAAATCATGCTCTTTACATTAAGAGGAATGGCAGTGAGATTTGAAGAAGATCAAATTAGAGCGATTGGAAGAGTGGCAAGAGGCGTTAGAGGCGTGATGCTGAAAAATGAACTTGATAAAGTTGTTTCTTGTGAAGTTGTCTCTCCTGAAGAGTCTGTTCTTGTTGTGTGTGAAAATGGATTTGGTAAACGCTCCAAAGTGAGCGATTTTAGACAAACGAATCGGGGCGGTGTAGGAGTGCGTTCGATCATTACAAGCCAACGTAATGGGCTTGTAATTGGAGCGATTTCTGTTTCTGATGAAGAAAGCGTTGTCCTCATGTCGAACCTTGGCCAAACACTCCGTATGAGCATGAAAGACTTAAGAGTGATGGGAAGATCAACACAAGGTGTGCGTCTTGTGAATCTCACAAGCGGAGATGGCCTGGTTGCTGTACAAAAAATCGAAGAAATTTCGGTTGAGCGGTAGAGCATGCTAATTTCTTTTGAAGGGGGAGAAGGAGCTGGAAAGAGTACACTCATCCACCGTTTGTATCACCATCTTCTTCCTCTTGAAAAACCTCTGCTTCTTACAAGAGCTCCAGGGTCAACTTCTGTTGGGGAGCTCTTAAGAGAGCTCCTCTTAAATCCGGAAGAAAAACCGCTCTCACTTCCTGCAGAGCTGTTTCTTTTTTTAGCAGATAGGGCAGAACATGTTGATAAAGTGATCCGCCCCGCTCTTTTACAAAAAACAGTTGTGCTGTGTGACCGTTTTAATGACTCTACAGCTGCTTATCAAGGGGGAGCTAGAGGCTTTGGAGTGAAGTGGATTCAAACGCTTTGTGATTTTGCAACGCAAGGATTACAGCCTGACCTCACGTTTTACTTAGACATTGAACCGTCTTTGGGTCTTAGCCGTGTGATGCGGTCTAAAGATCGCCTAGAACAAGAGAAACTCACCTTTCATGAAGAGGTGAGAAACACCTACCTTTCGATCGCTCAACAAGAACCTAAGAGGTTTTATATTCTCGATGGATCCCAATCCCCAGATGAACTCTTTCAAACAGCACTCCGCATTCTCATCCCTTATTGGGAATGTTAACGTTAAAGAGAAGCTAACACAGTTTCTTCTTAAGGACAAAATACCGAAGGTTTTGCTCTTTTTAGGCCCCATAGGCATTGGAAAGACACGGTTTGCAGAAGCATTTGCAAAGGCCGTCATTCAAACCTCTCAATTTCCTCATCCAGATATTCACACCCTTTATCCGGACCTAGAAACGCATCAACATCCGATTGCTAAATTAAGAGAGCTCATCCAAGAGACACTCTTTCCTCCTTTTCAAAGCCAGTATAAAGTGTTTATCATTGGGGACATTGAGAAAATGGTTCCTACAAGCATGAATACCCTCCTTAAAACCTTAGAAGAGCCGCCAGCAGATACACTCTTTATCTTAACCAGCTCTTTTCCCTCAGAGATTCTTCCTACGGTTCTTTCTCGCTCATCGAAAATCTCCTTTACCCCGATAGCAGATGAAGATATGGTGTCATTTTTGATGAAGCATCATGGTGTTTCAGAAGAAAAGGGGCGAAAACTTGCCTTTTTAGCAGAAGGATCGATCGCAAAAGCTTTAGAAAGACTTCCTCACCTTCCTCTTTTAGAAGGGGTTAAAAAAGCGTTAAAAGCGACATCTTATCTTGAAATCTATGACTGTTTATCGGATAAAAATCTTATGGTAGATACACTCTCACCAGATGTAATAGAGTCTCTTCTAGAAGATATCATCTATTTTGTGCATGAGCAAGATAGAGGCTCTTTACCAAGAGTGCTAGAGCTGATCCGTGAGTTAAGACATGCGCTTGATCACCATGTGAAGCTTAAAACAGCTCTTGAGTATTTTTTGATTTCTTACCGCCTCCTGTGAGGGAGAAAAGAACTTCTTTTTTGGGCAGCTATTCAGATACCCCCTATACACATATTTGTGTATAGGGGGGAGTATGATCTAGCTCTTAAAAATCTAAAGAGTTGCTTGAGGAGGACCTGTTAAGTGATAAGGATTTCCTTGGACAGCTGTTTTGATAGCCTCTAAAATATTCCAGTTTTGCTTACGGGCTGTAGAAAGATAACTTCTAATCCGGCAAAAGATTTGTCCTCCACGAGCTGTTCGAAAACACCTCCCTATTTTCTGTTTGAGCTTCACCATCTAAAATATTTTGTTCCCCTTGATTGTTCCTAAAAGGGATTTTAGAGTCTTTGGTAAAGGCTAGAACAGAAGAGGCGTTTTGCTCTAGTCTATCTAGAAGGGTTTTTCCAGGTCTTTGCTTTATTCTTCCTCTTTATAAAATCATAGCAATCACTATTACAGTATAAGGGAGAGTTATTTGATGTCCCTTTGTTTTTTGAAAGCATAATGGCTTTCATTTTTTTAAGCATCTGAAGTGAAGGCAGGCATCATACGGAAAAGGTTTTCAATTTGCACTGGTATCCGGTATAAATCCACACCTTCTTGAGTATATCTTGTAATGAAGGCATCATAATCGTATACCACATGATTATAAAGAACTGGACACTTAGGAGTATCTTGCAAGTAGGGACAAATATCTTCTGGTGATAACTTTCTATCTGCAATAGGGAGCTTATCCCATGCTACAACAGATATCCGTCTTTGAAATCGTTTCCAAGGATCCCAAGTAGCTAAAAATGCCTCAAAGGCAGTGTCCGTTGTTTTTCGTAAAATGAGGTCTCCAGTTGAATCAATTTCTTCATCAGAAATGGCCACACACCGTCTAAAGATCATCCCTTTCGTTTCTATTGGAAGCGTTAACATCTTCTGTAATCTAATATGAAATGCCATATACACTTCCACTTCATCTACAAAACGTAGCGTACTTGCATGAAGTTTAATTTTTTTATTCAGCTCTTCGAGAAAGAAAAATCCTCTCCCTGTATCCTTGAGTTCTTCAGAAGTTATGGATAAATTTTCTAACTTGTGAAGCTTTTGATAAAGGCCTATATCATCTAAGGTAGTTATGACACGGTCGCTACAAGAAGTGAGGCCTTGATGGATAAGAAGAGCACTATGATAACACATATCCTTATCTTCAATCATGAGCTGAATCATTTGAAGTATGCGCCTTGCAAGGTTTACTCTGGTCGTTATATTAGCGTAATCTGCAGTTCCTGTAAGACGTGTCAAAAATTGTAAGAGATTTTGGTGATCTTGAACCGAAGTAAGGGTTTTATGGAGCTGAGAACATATCTCTTCAAGCTTCATGAATGACTTCTCACTTGCTTGTTCTTGCCAAAACGTAAGGGCGGGAAGAAGGGCTTCGAATTGGATGAGGTATTTATTTGAAGTTGCTGTAGAAAAGTAAAACTGAACCCCTGTAATGCCCTGAGTATTATCTTGTAGCCTAATAATAACTGAAGGCGAGAGCCCAGTGCTTGTAAGATTTATGATACGTCTATTTCCATTAGAACAATAACCTAGGGTAGAGATCCAATTAGGTAAAGAAGTGATATTTCTGCAACGTATTAAGATTAAGTTTCCGCCAAGTTTTATTTTATTAGGTAAGGTCATAAGAGCTGTACAGTCAGTGAGATCAAGATTATTTTCTACTTGAAGGTCTTCAGGAAGATGTGTAAGAGCGGTACATGTTGATAGGTCAAGAGAGTCTTTGATTTTAAGCCTCTTTGGTAAAGCTGTAAGAGTTGTACAGTTAGTAAGATTAAGATCCCTTTCTACTTGAAGGTCTTCAGGAAGATGTGTAAGAGCTGTACAGCCGTTTAAGTTAAGATGACCTTTGACTTTAAGCTCTTTTGGCAAAGCTGTAAGAATTGTACAGTTAGTAAGATTAAGATCCCTTTCTACTTGAAGGTCTTCAGGAAGATGTGTAAGAGCTGTACAGCCGTTTAAGTTAAGATGACCTTTGACTTTAAGCTCTTTTGGTAAGGTCGTAAGAGCTGTACAGCCGGTGAGATTAAGATCCCTTTCTACTTGAAGGTCTTCAGGAAGATGTGTAAGAGCTGTACAGCCGTTTAAGTTAAGATGACCTTTGACTTTAAGCTCTTTTGGTAAGGTCGTAAGAGCTGTACAGCCGGTGAGATTAAGATCCCTTTCTACTTGAAAGTCTTCAGGAAGATGCGTAAGAGCTGTACAACCTGTTAAGTTAAGAGAGCCTTTGACTTTAAGCCCTTTTGATAAAGCCCTAAGAGAGGTACAGCCATCGAGATTAAGATTGCTTTCTACTTGAAAGTCTTTAGGAAGATGCGTAAGAGCTGTACAACCGTTTAAGTTAAGAGAGCCTTTTACTTTAAGTCCTTTTGATAAAGTCGTAAGAGCTGTACAGCCAGTGAGATTAAGATCATTTTTTACTTCAAGGCCTTCAGGAAGATATGTAAGGGCTGTACATCTTGATAGATCAAGGGAGTCTTTTACTTTAAGTCCTTTTGGTAAGGTCGTAAGAGCTGTACAGTCAGTGAGATTAAGATCTCTTTCTGCTTGAAGGTCTTCAGGAAGATGTGTAAGGGTTGTACATTTTGATAGGTCAAGAGAACCTTTTACTTTAAGTCCTTTTGGTAAAGCTTTAAGAGCTATACAGCCAGTGAGATTAAGAGCATTTCCTACTTCAAGGTCTTCAGGAAGATATGTAAGGGCTGTACATCTTGATAGATCAAGAGAGCTTTTAATTTTAAGCCCCTTTGGTAAAGCCGTAAGAGTTGTACCTCGGAGATAAAGATTTTTTCCTACTTCAAAATCTTCAGGAAGATGTGTAAGAGCGGTACATGTTGATAGATCAAGGGAGCATTTAATTTTAAGCCCCTTTGGTAAAGCTGTAAGAGCTGTACATCTAGTGAGATTAAGATCTCTTTCTACTTGAAGGTCTTCAGGAAGATGTGTAAGAGCAGTACATCTTGATAGATCAAGAGAGCTTTTAATTTTAAGCCCCTTTGGTAAAGCCCTAAGAGAGGTACAGCCATCGAGATTAAGATCTCTTTCTACTTGAAGGTCTTTAGGAAGATGTGTAAGAGCTGTACAACCGTTTAAGTTAAGAAAGCCTTTTACTTTAAGTCCTTTTGGTAAAGCTTTAAGAGCTATACAGCCAGTGAGATTAAGAGCATTTCCTACTTCAAGGTCTTCAGGAAGATATGTAAGGGCTGTACATCTTGATAGATCAAGGGAGTCTTTTACTTTAAGTCCTTTTGGTAAGGTCGTAAGAGCTGTACAGTCAGTGAGATTAAGATCTCTTTCTGCTTGAAGGTCTTCAGGAAGATGTGTAAGAGTTGTACATCCGTTTAAGTTAAGAGAGCCTCTTACTTTAAGTTCTTTTGGTAAAGCTCTAAGAGCTATACAGTGAGTGAGATTAAGAGCATATTTTACTTCAAGGTCTTCAGGAAGATATGTAAGGGCTGTACATCTTGATAGATCAAGGGAGTCTTTTACTTTAAGTCCTTTTGGTAAGGTCGTAAGAGCTGTACAGCCGGTGAGATTAAGATCATATTCTACTTTAAGGTCTTCAGGAAGATGCGTAAGAGCTGTACAACCTGTTAAGTTAAGAGAGCCTTTGACTTTAAGCCCCTTTGGTAAAGCTGTAAGAGTTGTACCTCGGAGATAAAGATTTTTTCCTACTTCAAAATCTTCAGGAAGATGTGTAAGAGCGGTACATGTTGATAGATCAAGGGAGCCTTTAATTTTAAGCCCCTTTGGTAAAGCTGTAAGAACTGTACAATCAGTGAGATTAAGATCATATTCTACTTCAAGGTCTTCAGAAAGGTGCGTAAGAGCTGTACATTTTGATAGATTAAGAGAACCGTTGACTTTAAACCCTTTTGGTAAAGCCCTAAGAGCAATACAGCCAGTGAGATTAAGATTTTTTCCTACTTCAATATTGTCAGGAAGATGTGTAAGGGCTGTACATGTTAATAGGTCAAGAGAACCTTTGACTTTAAGCTCTCTTGGTAAAGCCGTAAGATTTGTACATCTAGTGAGATTAAGATCCCTTTCTACTTGAAGGTCTTTAGGAAGATGTGTAAGAGCGGTACATGCTGATAAATTAAGAGATCCTTTTACCTTAAGTCCTTGTGGTAAAGTTATCAGAGCTGTGCAACCATTTAAGTGTAAAGCACCCCCCACATTAAGTCTCTTTGATAAGGTGACAAGCGACTGGCAATTAGAGAGGTTAAGATCAGTTTCGACTTTAAGATCATCAGATAGTTGATTAAGCATTTTGCAATCAGATAGATTAAGAGAGCCTCCAACTATAAGATTTTTTGATAAGGTGACAAGCGACTGGCAATTAGAGAGGTTAAGATCATCTCCGACTTTAAGATCATCAGATAGCTGATTAAGCATTTTGCAATTAGATAGATTAAGAGAACCTCCAACTATAAGATTTTTTGATAAGGTGACAAGTGACTGGCAATTAGAGAGGTTAAGAGAGCCTCCAACTTTAAGTTCTTTTGGCAAAATTGTAAGAGCTGTGCAATAAGAAAGATCAAGATCTTTTCCTACCTCAAAGATTTCAGGAAGATGTGTAAGAGATCGATAATCGCTTAGGTTAAGAGAGCCTTTGACTTTAAGCTCTTTCGGTAGAGTTATCAGATTTACACAATTAACGAGTTTAAGATCATTTCCAACTTTAAGATCATCAGGCAGCTGGGTAAGCGTTTTGCAATTAAAGAGAATCAGAGAGCCACCAACTGTAAATTCTTTTGGCAAAATTGTAAGAGCTGTGCAATAAGAGAGATCAAGATCTTTTTCTACTTCAAGATTTTCAGGAAGATGCGTAAGGGTTCTACAACCATTTAAGTTAAGAGAACCTTTGACTTTAAGCCCCTTCGGTAAAGTTGTAAGATCTATACAATTAGAGAGGTTAAGATCATTTCCTACTTCGAGGTCTTCAGGAATAAATTTAAGATCCCAGCAGGCAGAGAGATTAAGAGAGCCTCCCACATAGATCTCCCTTGGCAAAGCTACAAGATCCTTACACCAAGAGAGATTAAGATCATTTCCTACTCGAAGCTGGTTAGGAAGAAGTGTAATCATTGTGCAATCAGAGAGATTGAGATCTTTTTCCACTTCAAGTTCTTTAGAGATAGAGGTGAGTGCCATGCATCCCTTTAGATTGAGAGATCCCTTGACTTTAAGTCCTTTTGGTAAAACTGTAAGTGCTGTGCAATAGGGGAGATTAAGATGATCTTTCACTTCAAAGTCTTCAGGAAGATATGTAAGAGCTATACAATAAGAAAGATCAAGGCGACCTCCAACCTGAATACCTTTTGGTAAAGCCGTAAGAGCTGTACAACAAGAGAGGTTGAGATCTTTTCCCACTTCAAGATCTTCAGAGATAACGGTGAGTGCTGTACATCCTTCTAAATTAAGAGATCCTTTGACTTGAGTTTTTTGGGGTAAAACTGTAAGTGCTGTGCAATAAGAGAGATCAAGATGTCCTCCCACCTGAATACCTTTTGGCAAAGTTGTAAGAGCTGTGCAACAAGAGAGGTTGAGATCATTTCCCACCTCAAGATTTTCAGGGATAACGGTGAGCGCTGTACACCTTTTTAGATTCAGAGATCCTTTGACTTTAAGCTCTTTTGGCAAAGCTGTAAGCTTTGTGCAATAAAAGAGTGAGAGGGTTCCTTCAACTTTAAAATCTTTAGGTAAAGAGGATAGTTCAAAAATTCTAGAAAAAACACAATCACCCATTACCTTGAGCTTTTGAGGTAAAAAGAGAGTTATTTCTTTCTCAAAATCACGACTCTCTTGGCTAAAAATTGCTGAAATAGGCAGATTTTCACAGATTAGAGACCCCTCTATTTCAATATCTTGAGACTTTAAAAGGGCAAAAGAGTGGATATTATAGGGAGAAAGTTTAACATCTCCTCTAATAATAATTTGGTTTGATAAGTTTTCTGCTGTGGTTAATTGACCAAGTTCTTCTGCTAAAATAACATGACTAGATTCTCTATTCTGGAGATAGGAAATCTGATTGATAAAGGGATTAATATTTGAAATATTCATGACAATCCTTAATTGTTTAAGGGATTTATCCTAGGATAATTGATTTATTTGAATAGTTATTTTTTAAATGCATTCAATAATCCAGAAAGAAAGAGAGAATTAAGAAAGCTATTTTATCAAATCAATATTTTTTGTAAAGAATGTAAAGTCACTTGAAATTGAGGTTTTCTAGAGTCTTAAAACTCATAGGGTAAGGTCATTTTACAAGATATTTACACCTTTTAGAGAGGCGAGAAAGCGCCTTTTTCAAGAAAAATAGGGGTGTTTTAATAGTTACGATATTTTGTTAATCTGAAATATGTGTTAAGTGGATTTGATGCGTCTTCTTAAGGGCTTTTTTTTCGTCTTTTCGAAAATCTAGGGATTGCATGTCGCTGTAAATAGCGGAGCAAAGAAGATCTAGATAGGTAGGGAATTATTTCTTGAAGTGCAGATAGGGAGTCATCTAAAGGAAGAAGAGTTTCTTGTCGAAAAGCTGAAATTCTATTTTATCTGCCTTAGGACCATAGACTTAAAGTTCTTGTGGCCCATACAAAAATCCTATTGGGAGTCTCCTCTTTCACCGCTTCTTTACATTCTTAGGATTGATCCCAAATTTTTTTGCTAGGTTATTAAGTTCTCTTTACTCTCTTGGATTTCTTGACGTATTGCCTGAGTTGTTTTAGCGCATCCGTGTAATATTTTTCCCCTTGTTCATCCTAAGTTGATGGTCATTTATCACATAATCTTACCTATATTGGGGGTGTGTGTTGCATAATACTCTAAAAACACTGGTTTCTTAAAAAAACTCTCATTTTTCAAAAAAACTGGCCTAATTTTTCACATAATTTGTAGGAAATGTATATATAAAATTATTTAAAAATGAAAATAACATCATTTTTTTATTTAAAAATGCGATTTTTAGGCATTATGCAACACACCCTATATTGAGAGTAAATATTTTTTTGATCCATCTAAAAAATAAATTAATTTTATTTTTACTATTTTAATAGAGGATTTTATTTAAATTTAATCAAATTAGTAATAATTAATTTATAATTTTTGTTTATTATAAATAAAAATTAGTTTAATAATTAGATTAAAGGAGGAAGTGATGTTAATAGTAACCAAATTCAGCAATAATGACCGTGCTCTTCAAACCGTTACCCAAAAACTCATGCAGTTAGATAAAGGAGCTCATCTATCACATGCAGCGATGAAAGAGGTGAATAAAATTACCCAAATCACCGATCCTCTTATTAAAAAATGCGGATTTCTTTTGCCTCAGCATCCAAAAATTGTCCGTTTTTTTAATTTGATAACAGGAATTTATATTGCTTTTAGAGCAGTTCCTTTTGCACAGCTTTTTGCCCAAAGAAGAGCTGTGCCTCTTTTAGCTAAGCTGAGTGCAAGGCAGCTAGAATGCCTTCAAACCATGAAGGTTTTGCCTCATAGAGTAGAGGCTTATCTCACTCTTGCCTCTTCTTTAATTGGAAATCAGCAACAGGTTCAAGTTGATGAGAAGCTTTTTAATCAACAATCCCTTTATTTAAAAGCCATTCAGCTCTTCCCCAAAAATGGGGATAGCTATTTTCAATTAGGAAAAACATTAAGGGCAAGTCACACAGTTAAACTCTTAGATGGCACTGTGATGACAAATCAGCAGCTTTATCTGAAAGCGATTTCGCTAAATCCTCATGTTGTAGAGCCGTATCTTCAACTGGCTGATCAACTGAAAACAAATCAAACAGTTAAGCTTTTAGATGGTCATGTTCTTAATAAACAAGATATGTATTTAAAAGTCATTAGTATTGATCCAAGTCACGGTGAAGCGCATTTTAAACTCGCTTTAACACTAGATGCTCATGATAAGATTCTACTGCATGGAGGTGAAATGACCCGGGATCTGCTGTATCAAGTTGCCTCAGATTTAGGCTACCCTCATTATGTTGATTAATCAAAAGAGTACAATAAAGAGACAAAAAGTAAAAAAAAGCTTGCTATAGAAGAAATGAGAGAGTATTGCTAGAGTTTCTAGGGTGGTTTGTTTAAAGAGCGTGATATCTTTGTTATAAAGAAGAGGGGATTAACGTAATTTTCCTGACCATCCTAGCTTTGTCCTAAGTGTTGAAAAATAGTCGTGGTGAGGAAGGCTAATTAGCTTAAATGTTTTAGCACTTCTCTGAACTGAGAAAAATTGTTGGGGTTTAAGCGTTGTAAAGGGAAGGCCATCAGCTCTTACTTCAACAGAAGATAAAGGGCTTAAATAGTGCACTTTAATCTCTTGATCAGCGGTTAAAACAATCGGGCGGTTAGAGATGGTATGAGGACAAATGGGTGTAATGGTAATAGCTTCAAGATGGGGGCTAATAATCGGGCCTCCAGCTCCTAATGAGTAGGCAGTAGAGCCGTTAGGAGTTGCAATGATTAACCCATCTGCTTCAAAGGTGTTAAGGTAATAACCTCCTACTGATACGGCAATTTCAATCATGCTAGGGTTACAAGACCTATGAATCACAAGATCATTAATCGCAAATGATTGGTTTCCTTGAGAATCATTTCCTTCTAACATAAGTCTTGGATAAACATGATAATCATTTTGAATCAGCTTTTCTAAGCTAGAGTGGATATCAGAAACCAGGACGTCTGCCATAAATCCAAGGTGTCCTGTATTAATGCCTAAGATAGGAGCATCGAGGTAAGGGTAGCGATGTAAAATATTTAAAATGGAACCATCTCCTCCTAAAGAGATGATCCATTGGATAGAGGGGGCATTTTCTAAAGAAACTGGGTCTATAGAGAGCAAAGAGGCGTGATCCTCACATGTTAGGGTGCCAATATTGCGAGAGGCAAAAAATTGACAAATGGAGCGAGCTAGATTTTTAGCCTCTTTGTGACTTTCATTAAAAAAAACCGCTGCGATCATACAGTGAAGGTTTCTTTCATAGGCTCGCCTGTTGCATTGGTGGCAACTTCTCCTGATCTGTTTTTAATCAAAATCTCGATTTTCTTTTCCGCTTCTGTCAGCTGTTTTTGACATGTTGTAATTAAAGAGTCTGCCTCTTCATACAGTTTTAGCGACTCTTCAAGTGCTGTTTTTCCTGAGTTCATCGCTTGAAGGATCTCTTCAAGTCTTTGGTATGCATTTTCAAATTTCATATACTTTTGCCTTTACTTGGCCATCATGTAAAACGATCCGGATGGAGTCGTTTGGATGGAGTTCTGTGGAAGAAACGATAACGGAAGGGGAGTTTTCTCGAAAGAGCATAGAGTACCCTTTCTTGAGTAAGTTTTTCGGATCAATCGATTTTAAATGAGAAGAGATCTGCGAGAGCTTTTCTTTGAGATAGGTAATACGGAGTTTAGGGTTAATCGCATGATACTGTCTATGAAGAGCTGTCACACTTAAGGTTTTTTTATGTAGAAGATGCATCATCGCGGTATCGATTTCTCTTGCATAGTCATCTAGCCTTTGAGCATTAGATTCTAATAGAGCATAAGGAGATGCAAAGAGGGGATGCTTTTTAATGAGTTCAATCTTTTGGAAAGAGATCTTAAGGGTATGGAGAATGATTTGATCCATCCTTTTTTGAAACGCTTGCAAAGCAGCTAGCCTCTCTTCGGATGCTTTCATCACAAGTTCAGCAGCAGCTGAAGGAGTAGGAGCTCTTAAATCTGCAACAAAATCAGAGATGGAAAAGTCTGTTTCATGACCGACTGCTGATATGATAGGAATCTGTGATCGAAAGATCGCTTCTGCAACAATTTCTTCATTAAAAGCAAAAAGGTCCTCTAAGCTTCCTCCTCCTCTTCCCACAATTAACACATCTGCCAACTTATATTTGTTAAAATCATCAATGGCTTTTGCAATCTCTTGCGCAGATCCCTCTCCTTGAACCTTCACAGGATTAAGGATGAGGTGAAAATTGGCATGGCGCCTGTTTAAAATATTTAAAATATCTTGAATGACAGCTCCTGTTGGACTTGTGATCACGCCAATTGTTTTAGGAGTAGGAGGTAGGGGTTTTTTCTTTGACGCATCAAACCATCCTAATTTTTCAAGTTTAGATTTTAAAGCGTGAAGCCTGAGAAGAAGCTCTCCCACTCCTGCAAACTGCAGCTGCCGGATAATGAGTTGATAATTGCCTCTTGGAGCGTAAACAGACACTTCTCCTTGAACAATGACTTGATCCCCATTTTTAGGAAGGCGGCTTAAGCTTTGGGCATTTCCGCGAAATAAAACAGAAGAGATTTGCGCTTCAGCATCTTTTAAGGTGAAATAGAGATGGCCAGAGGTTTGCTCTTTAAAATTGGTGATCTCTCCTTGAACTCTCACTTCTCGAAACTGCGTTTCAAGCTGCTTTTTAATGGAAAAAGTGAGCTCAGAGACAGTTAATGGTTGCATTTGCGCTTTTCCTATTTCTTCATGTACAATAATATTAAGATGACAAAGAAGACTATTATCGCTGCTAACTGGAAAATGCACAAGATGGCAGATGATGTGATTGCATTTTTTCAGCAATTTCTTCCCTTAGTAGAAGATATGAAGGCCTCTATTTGGCTAGCTCCTTCTCCTGTACTTTTGCAGCAGGTGTTAAATATCACTAAAAACTCTTCCCTCAAAATTGGAGCGCAAAATATTTCTCACGAAATCTATGGCGCTTTTACAGGAGAGACATCTATTAAGCAAGTAGCTCACTTAGGAGCCTCTTTTGTGATCATTGGACACTCTGAGAGAAGGCGGCTTTTTCAAGAAACAGAAGATCAAATTACAAAAAAAATAGGGCTCACTCTTACCTACAACCTAGCGCCGCTTCTCTGTATTGGAGAGACTTTAGAGGAAAGAGAGCAAGGACTCACTCAGCAAGTACTTAGGCACCAGCTCTCTTCAGCGCTTAAGGTATTTCCTCATTTTCAAGGAGCCATCGCTTATGAGCCGGTATGGGCGATTGGGACGGGAAAAACAGCTACCCTAGAGATCATTCAAGAGACGCATCAACACTGCCGAGATATTTTAAAGACCCTTTGTGAAACAGGGGAGGATATTCCTCTTTTATATGGAGGCTCTGTCACAGAAAATAGTGCAAAGCATCTAAAAGGGATAAAAGAAGTTGACGGAGTTTTAGTAGGTGGTGCATCCTTAGAAGCATTATCGTTAACAGCTATTATCCAAGGATTGACGCAATGACCCCCTTATTTTCGATCGCTATTTTTTTATTTATGATGCTCTCTGTTGTGATCTGTCTTGTTGTTCTTGTTCAAGAAAGTAAGAGCTTAGGTCTTGGCGCCTCTTTTGGAGGAGATCCTTCCGAGTCTGTTTTTGGAACATCCACAGCTGCTGTTTTAAAAACAGTGACCGCTTATCTTGCTGTCATTTTTATGGTTTCTTGTGTTGTTTTATCTGCATGGTCATCTTCATCAAGTCGCAAAAAATCAGACACTTTCCCTCAAGTGACAGAACAACTCTCACCAGAAGAATAGAAGAAGATGAAACTACCCATCTGCTATTACGGCAATCTCATTTTAAGAAAAAAATGCACGCCTATTGAATCCATCACCAAAGAGCATCATATCCTTGTAAAAAATATGATTGAAACAATGGATCAGCATGATGGTATTGGTATTGCAGCCCCTCAAATTGGAGAGTCTATTCGCCTTTTTGTGTTAAGGCGGTATATTATTAAATCTGAAGAAGAGTGGGATGTTTCAGATCCTATTGTTTACATCAACCCTGTGATTTTAAATCACTCTAAAGAAGTCAATAGTTCAGAAGAAGGGTGTCTTTCTATTCCAGGGATTAAGCTCATGGTTCAAAGGCCCTCTAAAATCACAGTCCGTTCCATGCGTCTTGATGGATCTATTGTGGAAGAAGATCTTGAAGGGATCAATGCAAGAGTTGTCATGCATGAAAATGATCACATCAACGGAGTGCTCTTCATTGACCGTATTTCCAAAAAAGATATTAAGAAAGTAGAGCTGCGTCTTAATGCTCTTAAGAAAAAAACGTTAAGTTCTCTAAAGTAAAGAGATGAGCGTAAGGTTTAAAGTGAGCTACTTTTATTCCCCTTAAAAATACATGCAAAAAATTTTCTCTTAGAAAAATATGGATGAATTGGATTAAAAAATCATATTGATTAATCTAAAAACGCCATTAAAATTTATTGTTTAATTAAATAGAAGTCCATCAAATTTTGATTTCTTATGACGGAGATGGTATAGAATATAGGAGTAAAAAATACTTTCTCAAAAAGTTGGAAGGTTTGGTAAGATACGCTGTTTTTATGAATTTGAATGTTAATAAATGAAAAAACTCATTCATATTGGATAATGACTTCTCTAAAAAGTATAACTCTAGGATTACAGTATGACAATCAGACCCTATACTTCAATGACAGCTCAATTAGAATCTTCTCAGTATACAGAAAATTCATCATCTACTTTAACACAAGAGAGGGATGAAAAGCCCTTAAAAAAACTTCGTATAGAGTCTTCAAAAGCAGAACAAATAGCTCATTCAATTTTAGAAACCTATCATAATCAAGATAATGATGCTGGGGCAAATTTTTTAAATGTTCATCAGATTGTAAATAATGATAAATCTGATACAGAAAAAGAGTCTTTCATTCAGGCTATTCATGGCAATCCTAAAGAAGGGAATGCTTACCACAAGCTTGCAAATTGTTTAGAAAATGAGGAAACAGTCCAGCTTTTAAGCGGGGAGATCTATACAAATAAAGAGCTTTATCTTAAGGCTATCGAGTTAAATCCTAAAGATGCAAATTCTTATTATAATCTTGCAAATTGTTTAGAAAATGAGGAAAAAATTCAGCTTTTAAGCGGAGAGACCTATACAAATAAGGAGCTTTATCTTAAGGCTATCGAGTTAAATCCTAAAGATGCAAATTCTTATTATAATCTTGCAAATTGTTTAGAAAATGAAGAAGCAATCCAGCTTTTAAGTGGGGAGATCTATACAAAGAAAGAGCTTTATCTTAAGGCTATTGATTTAAACTCTGAAGATGCAGATTTTTATCATAGTCTTGCAAATTGTTTAAAAAATGAGGAAAAAATTCAGCTTTTAAGTGGAGAGACCTATATAGATAAGGAGCTTTATCTTAAAGCTATCGAGTTAGAACCTAAAGATGCAGATTTTTATCATAGTCTTGCAAATTGTTTAGAAAATGAAGAAACGATCCAGCTTTTAAGTGGAGAGACCTATACAGATAAGGAACTTTATCTTAAAGCCATTGATTTAAACTCTGAATATGCAAATTCTTATCATAATCTTGCAACTTGTTTAGAAAATGAGGAAGCAGTCCAGTTTTTTAATGGAAAGATTTATACAAAAAAAGAGCTTTGTCTTAAGGCTATCGAGTTAGATCCTGAATATATAGACCCTTATCATAACCTTGCAAATTGTTTAGGAAAAAAAGAAACAATCCAGCTTTTAAGTGGAGAGATCTATACAAAGAAAAAGCTTTATCTTAAAGCCATTGATTTAAACTCTGAATATGCAGATTTTTATTATAATCTTGCAAATTGTTTAGGAAAAAAAGAAACAATCCAGCTTTTAAGTGGAGAGATCTATACAAAGAAAGAGCTTTATCTTAAGACTATCGAGTTAGAACCTGAAGATACAGATTTTTATCATAGTCTTGCAAATTGTTTAGAAAAAGAAGAAACGATCCAATTTTTAAATGGGGAAGTTTATACCAAGAAGAAACTCTATTATAAAATTATTGAATTAAATCCTAACAATGGAATTCACTACAAAGATCTTGCAAATCTTCTAGATAATGAAGAAACGATCCAATTTTTAAATGGGGAAGTTTATACCAAGAAGAAACTCTATTATAAAATCATTGAATTAAATCCTAACAATGGAATTCACTACAAAGATCTTGCAAATCTTCTAGATAATGAAGAAACGATCCAATTTTTAAACGGGGAAGTTTATACCAAGAAGAAACTCTATTGTAAAATTATTGAATTAAATCCTAACAATGGAATTCACTACAAAAATCTTGCAAATCTTCTAGATAATGAAGAAACGATCCAGCTTTTAAGTGGGGAGGTCTATACACAGAAAGAACTTTATGGCAAATGTATTGAGTTGGGTTCAGTGGAAGAAATGTGCTACAGTACGAGGCACGAATTAGGGGAAATCTATTTTGAAGAAATTAAAAAAAATCCAAAAAATTTAGAGAATTATTTTCACTTAATTACACTTGTTGTAAATCATAATTTTTATTTTAACAAAAAATACGTAGATATTGAATTTTTTTTTAAAAAAGCTTTTGATATAGATCCTACCCAAGCGTTTAGCTTACAGTCTGCCGCTGCTGTTTTTTCATTAGCCTCTACGCTACATAACCAAGTAATGCATGGTTCTTCTAGGGAAATGAATTTATCGTTTCTTAAGAGAGAAAGCACTGTAACATTAAAAAATGATCAGGTGATGTCTATACAAGCCCTTTATCAACATGCACTTCCTTTTCTTCCGTTAACATATTTACAATATAGAAAAGATGAAGGATTAGGAGATTATCTCTCTTATAGAAAACCAGTTATATTACAAGATGGGACTAAACTCACAAAATTGATGGCTTATATGTATGCTTGTGAAAAAAATCCAGACGGGCATATTTTCATGAAAATAGGGGATGCTCTTCATCCCGAACAAAGGGTGACATGGGGTAAGACTTGCTATAGTAAAAGAGAATGCTATGAAGAGATTCATACAGATTACTCCCTAAGATTACCTCATGAATATTATAAGAGGTTCTTCAAAAGGGCAGAATCTCTTTATCCTCATGAGCAATTAAAGAAAAAAGATTTGTTTAACAAAGCATTAGAGGAAGTTTATCAGAAGAGCGCAAATCCTTGGAGAGCTGGTATCTTGCTAGCTCAAATTTTTACTCAATATGAAGGGAAGGACCTACACCCTAAGTATCTGTTAGCTACTAACGAATATATTAAAATGTTTGATCAAATTGAACATGAAGAGTTATTAAAATTTTCTGGCAATCTTTATAAAAATTCAGACAATTTTATTATGACTGATGATGTTTATTTCACGAAGAAGCAGGAAATTCTACTCGCGCTCTTAAAACATGTGCCTTCTTGTGAAGAAGCTTATGTGGCTCTTGCCAAAAATTTTGAGCATCCTTTAAGCATTCATGAAAAGAGTTATGCATCAAAAGAATCTCTCTATCTAAAAGCTATCGATATTAACTCTGAGTATAGCTTGCCCTACTTCTTATTAGGGAAAGAGCTCTTTTTTAAAAAGATAGAGAGTATACAGCTTTTAAATGGAGTTACTTTATCGTGTAAACAGCTTCTCATGAGAGCCATCCAACTAGGGACATATGAGGCAGGAGCCTATCACTTAGCAGCTTTTATTATGGATGATAAAGATGGCATTCTTCTTTTTGATGGGAAAACAATTCTTTCTAGAGGAGATCTCTTTATCCGTGCATTTGAACTTGATTTTACAAGAGTCGTCGATTTAAACAATTTTATTTCTTATGTAAAAAGACACCAAAAGACTCAATTGAGATCTTGATGTAATGATTTAGATATCCCTCCTCTACCTACATTGGTGAGGAAGGGGGGACCAAACTTCTAACACTGAGAAAAATTCTCTACGAAGAGTTGAAAAAACTTACTTTAATTTGCGCTCAGGCTTTTAACCTTATGTCATCAAGTAGAAGAGGAGATGAAGCTTAACGGTATGGAAAAGCTTTTTCTCAGGGTGGATTTTATTAGGAACTTTTCTGTATGATCTGTAGTTTAATAAGGCCTATTTGAGTTATGCATATTTCTTTTCCTCCATTATCTTTAGATCCTCATAGAATCAAAACTGTATTATCAAATGTGAGTCAAAAAGCGATTCCTCTTTGTCTTGAGAACTGGGGGACGCTGGCCTCTGGAATTTTACTCAGTCTTACAGTTGTGAATTTGGTGGATCACTACTTTCATCAACAGTGTGAAAGGATGATTAAAAATTATTATAAATCACTCAGTTTAGAAGAAAATCAAGGGATAAATTATCTTAAACCTCCTCAGCTTCAAGAACGCTTCCGCAAGAGGTCCTATACACTTATGGCAGCTACTTTTTTAACGCCTGCGGCAATTACAGCTGTTTTATGGAAAGTGGGAAAAATTCAATCGATTTGGAATCTATTTATTCCTTTGATGGTAGGAGGCGTGATTGGAAAGAGGCTCTTTCAGCTCAATCAATATTATCTCGGTGTGACAGCCCAAAAAATGATGGACTTAATTAAAGAATATTTTATTTATGCAAGGCATGAAGAGATCAATTTAAGCCATTTACAAGGGTATGTTGCAGAAGTTAACTTTAAAAGGCTCAATCACTACTTAAGAGAACACCGTCCTGAAATCACATCGATTGCTCTTGCTAACTGCAACCTGACAGATCACGATTTAAAAAGACTTAGTCAATCAGGGCTACTGACAGGTGTCACATCAATTGATCTTAGCGACAACCCGCGGCTTTCTTATCAAGGGCTTAAGTGGGTGGGGATGATGGCAAAGGATCATTTAGAAACACTGAATATCAGCCGGCTAAAGCTGAGAGATGTGGATTTACATCTCATGGAAAAAGAGGGGCATTTTAATGCTGTAAAAACAGTGATACTTGATGAAGCACCTCTTATTACAGGCTACGGGCTTGCAACTCTTGGAAAAGAAGGATTTAACGGGTTAGAAGTATTAAGCTTTAATAAACCGTCTTCTTGCTTTAAAGAAGGGTTTAAAGAGTGGCTAAACGCTCCGTTTCCCTCTCTTCACACACTGTATATGAATGATAGCTCTTTAATGGAAAAAGAACTTTCGCAGCTGCTAGATGATTCTCAATGGTTTATAAAACTGAAAGAGTTATCCCTTCATCAAACTGAGCGGCTCCAGGTGTCTTCAGAAATGCTAGAGAAACTGAGGGTTTTAGAAACAGCTACACTTGCTATCACAACAGTGTCCAAAATTAAACACCATCAATGGGTAAACTAATCCAAGTGAAAGAGCGCCTACTCTTTCACTAATATCTAGCTCTCTAACATTTCTCTAGTAACTCATGTGATCAATTTTCACTTTTCCCTTAAAAATACGGTAGACATAGGGAAAATAGAAAAAAGAGAGCGGCACGCCTGTTAAAGAAAATGCCACCAAAATCCATAAAGAAGACTCTGATACCGCGCTATTCATAAGCGTTAAAGAGGCGTGAGGATCAATAGTTGATTTCATAATGTAGGGAAAAGTTCCCAATAAAAAAAGCGATAACAGAGATAAGATAGAGAGACACGAGCCTAAAAAGGCTTTTAAATCTTTTTCTTTGTAAATGAAGTAAGGGACTGCGCCAATTGCTAAAAGCGTGCATAGCGGCATGAGAGCTAAATAGGGTCTATTTAAAAATGTTTGAATCATATGGTATTGGGTGAGAATTGTCATGACAGTTGCAGCTAGCCACATGATTAAAAAGAAAGGGATTGTGACCCATGTCCATTTTCTGACCTGATCATGAAACGCCCCTTCTGTTTTCATGAGCACATATAAAGAGCCGTGCATCGTAAAGCAGCTAAGACCTAAGAGCATGATGGTCAGCGTGTAAGGGGTGATGAGTGCTGTTAGCCCTCCTTCGATCTCTCCTTGAATGTTAACTGGCATCCCTTGAATGAGATTTCCTAAAATAAGCCCCATGATGAGCGCTAAAATGAGGCTTGCTGTAAAGAAGGCAATATCCCAAAAAGAGCGCCATCTAACGCTTTTATCTTTACTTCGAAACTCAATAGCAGCAGCTCTTAACATAAAGCCAAAGAGCATGAGCATAAGAGGAGTGTAAAGAGCCGGGGCTAGTATGGAAAATGCTTTAGGAAAAGCAGCAAATAATACCCCGCTTCCAATCACCATCCAGGTAGAATTTCCATCCCATACAGGACCAATCGCATTAATCATGATCCGCCTTGTATGATCTGTTCTAGCAAAAAGATGCAGACACCCCACCCCTAGATCAAACCCATCCAAAGTGGCATAGGCAATGATGGCCACCATGAGAACTAAATACATCATAAGCTGCGCTAAGTAAAGACTATCCATGGCTCTCTCCTGAGTATACATCGCGGTAGGGGAGCTCTTCATGTTCTATATCTGGGCCATTTTTAATCTTTTTATCAAGCATCACAAGAAAGAGAACAAAGAAAAGAAGATACATCACAACAAACATGATGAGGGACCCCATCACCTGTCCAGCTGAGATCACAGGAGAAAAAGCTTCTTTTGTTTTTAGCAGTTTATACACAACATACGGCTGCCTTCCCATACAGGCGCTATACCACCCAGAGATATTTCCTATTTGAGGAAATGCAACAGAAATAATGAAGTATTTAAGAACAATAGGGTGCATGGACCATTGTTGTTTTAACCAGTAGTATCCGCCTAGACAAGAGGCAAGAGCCATCGCTCCCCAAGAGAGGACCATGATGTGATAAAATTGAAAGACAGCTGGGACATAAGACCACTCTTCTTTAGGAAATTGATCAAGTCCAGGAACGGGTGTTTCAAAATCGTGATAGGTCATGAAGCTTAAAAGACCTGGAATTTTAATCCCATGGACCTTTTCATTTTGATGATCCACCCATCCGATGATATAGGCAGGGGTGGATTTTTCTGTTTTATACACCCCTTCAAATGCTGCAAACTTCTCAGGGTTGTGTTTAGCAACTTTTTGAGAGAGTCTATCAGCTGATATCAGCTGAAGCACTGTTGTCACTATTCCGATAAAAAGTCCTATCTTCATGCTTTTAATCGCAAATTCTGTATGCCGCCCTTTAAGAAGGTAGTAGGCAGAAATACTAATCATCATGAAAGCACCTGTCATCCAGGCGCCTAGAAGCACATGTCCAATATGGCTCATATTCGAGGGGCTAAAAAACACTTCTCCCCATTTTGTCACTTGAGCCACCTCTGTCCCATCAGGAAGGACAGTTAACTTATAACCTGAGGGAGTTTGCATCCAAGAGTTAAAGCTCACAATCCAAACTGCGCTAAAATGCGCTCCTAAGGAAACTAGGCATGTTGCCATAAAGTGAATTTTAGGTTTAACTTTATCCCATCCAAAGAGAAGCACCCCTAAAAAGCCAGCTTCAATGAGAAAAGCAAACATCCCTTCAGCTCCAATAATTGAGCCTGATACGTCACTGACAAAACGAGAGTATCTTGCCCAATTTGTCCCTAAGGAAAACATCATGGGAATGCCTGTTGCAACGCCTAGTGCAAAGGTCATAGAAAACACTTTAAGCCAAAATTTGGTCAGTTTTTCCCAAATTGGATTTTTTGTTTTTAAGTAAAGCGCCTCCATAAAAATCATCGCAAGAGAGAGGCCAATACTCATCGGAGGATAGATGTAATGAAATGTAATCGTAAAGGCAAATTGGATACGGGAGAGAATTTCGACATTCATAAGAGCTCCATTAAAGATTTTTAAGCAAATATACGGTGAGTGAAAAGGCAGATATCATGCATCATACGGATTTTAAGAATCCTCACGTTTTAGCCCCATCTTGAATGAGAGAGTAAAAACAGATTGTAAGGGGAGGCATAGTGATAAAATGAGGACAAAAAATGATCATTGTTCACTAGTGTATTAGATTGAAGAAAAAAAAGTATATTAAAATGTAGGGAGAGGTCTTAGAGGGGAGTTATCTATAAATTTCAATAAGGTTTTTAGATTTATCCTTATATGAAGATTTTAGCGATCAGAAAAATTCAGGAAAGTGAGAGGTGTTTTCAAGCTATTTTAGTAAAAAAAATTACAACCTAAGGTTTTTATGAAAAGATCAGATCCACCTTATTTTAAGAAATAAGGTGGATCTTTTTTTAGTTATAAGCCAATTGTGATCGTATGTTCAAGATCATTAAAGAGAGGGGATATGACTGTATTTTCAAAGTCGAGAAGTTCAAGCTTAATCGTATGAGAGCCGCTTCCAAGTCCGTAGAGGTAGTAAGGAGTCCACTCTGTTAAAATACGTTCATTTGAGCCATCAATCGTGAGTCTCACTTTATACCCATCAGAAGAGAGCGTTGCATTACTCACTAAGAAATCTAAGAGAATCGGCTGCCTGGGATCAAAATGGCCTTGAGGCTCATTGTAGGTGAGAAAAGGAGACATGAGATCTAAAGAAGCATTAACAATTTTTTCTCCGGTATAAAAGGTAGAGGTTGCAAACGCTTCACGGTTTTTTAAGCTCTCACCAAAAGAGCGAACAGGATAGGCTCTAATGATATGCTCTCCAGAAGAGAGAGTTTCTGGAATTTTGACCATCAAGATTTGATCCAGATTAATCTCTTCACTTCCCATGATGTCATCTATGGCTTGATTGACTAAGAGATATGGCTGATCATCAATGATTACACGAATAGCTTGCCCTTCTGAAGAGTTTCTAATTTCCTTAGCTCTTGCAAAATCACTATCAAATCCTAAAGGGTAAAGTTCAAGACGCATCTGCACATTGACGGGATTTTCAAGATCGATCACTTGATTTTTAGGATAGGCAATTCTTAGCTCTGTTAAATCAGATTCAGGTGTGCTCTCAACAGGAGTAACACTTGGTTTTGGCTTAATCAGTTGAGGAGCCTCAGCTCCTAAGGTGGTGAGCCAGGCGGCTGATAAAAGGCACGCTTTTGAAAGTAGGTTTTTCATCTTAACTCCTTTCTTTTTATTTAGAGGATCTTTTTTTTAATGTCTAGACACGTTATGAAAAAAGAATGAGCATTCTTATTTTAATGGTACTCATTGTACTGATTTTTGATTTTACAAATGGGTTTCATGATACAGCAAATGTGGTTGCAGCTCCCATTGCGACAGGTGCCATCTCTACAAAAAAAGGGATCCTTCTTGCTGCCATCTTTAACCTGATGGGGGCTATGCAAGTTAGCGGTGTGGCGCAAACGATGACAACAGGAATTGTGCATTTAGATGGGCTTTCAGAGATCACAGTGATTATCGCCACATCAGCTGCCATTTTATGGAATATCATTACCTGGTATTTTGCCATTCCTAGCAGTTCTTCTTATGCGCTCATTGGGGGTCTGATGGGATCTTCTTTTGTGAAAGGGGGATTAAAAGTGATTCTTTGGAAATCGATTCTCTATAAAGTGATCCTTCCAATGCTCCTAGCTCCTTTTGTAGGAGCTTTATTTGGGGCTTTAGTGATGTATGCTCTCATGAAAATCCAACAAAGAAATCACTCATTTTATCAAAAAGCTCAAATTGGGTCTTTAATGCTCATGGCCTTTTCTCATGGGCTGAATGATACTCAAAAAAGTATGGGGATTATTACAATGGGGCTTGTGGCGGCAAAGGTGCTCTCTTTTCCAGTTATTCCCATTTGGGTTGTAGGAGCTTGCGCTTTAACAATGGCACTTGGGACTGCAGCAGGGGGTATTAAGATTATTCAGACGGTTGGATACGGTATTACAACGCTTCATCCGAAAGATGGATGTGCCTCTCAGCTAGGAGCCTCTCTTGTTGTTTTAGGAGCTAGCTTTTTAGGGATTCCTTTAAGCTCAACCCAAATTATGACAGGAAGTATCGCAGGAATTACTCTAATGAACCAAGAGGGGCTGCAATGGAAAACACTTTATAAAATGGTTATCATTTGGATTCTTACGCTTCCAGGTACTGCAGGAGTCGCTGCAATCTTCAGTAGGGTATTCTCTTGTCTTACATCTTAATGAGAAAGGCTCTTTTTTCTTAGATCTAAAACGTCCTCAGCTGCGGCATTAGCCTATAGATGTTACTTAAGTAGCTATTGAGATATTTCCTCCATGTGTACACCTATTTGCGTAGACGATAAGGCATCTGGATAATTTCAAATTATTTTAATTTTAATTAAAAAACAATTATGATAAAGTTAATGTTATCGTGATAATAGTAGTCACAATTAAAAGCAATTTATAAACAATATACTCAGGATTTTCATGCATATTCCAAATATTGGCGGGCAGCCGGCTCATGATCTTACGTATGCTTCTAACCTTCAGCATACAGAGTCTCGTAAAGTAATTTCTGCAGAAAAATTATATTGTTTAACAAATATAGAACAATTGCCTCATCAAATTCTCATTAAAGGTTCTGTAAAAATTGATCCTTCTAATTTTCGCTCTTTGGCCCTTTTAAGATCTAAAGATGTTGAAATAGAGGGATCGTTTACCTGTGAGGATATTTGCCTTTCAAAACTTCTTGATACTGAGATGGGTGATGCTGATCAAGAGATGTTGTATTCTTGGTTCCATAAACTCAAAGTTAAAGATAATGTGCATTTTACAAACTTAAGCGCTCCTTTCGCTTTAGCTAATACATTGGAAGTTGGAGAAAATCTCTCTATTAAATCTTGTGCTAAACCTATAGTTTTACCCCAAGTACTTAATGTAGGAAAAAATATTGCACTCTCTAATTGCATGGGTCTTACCTCTCTTTCTGAAGGACTTGAGGTAAAAGGGAATCTAGATATCTATAGGTGTACAAACCTTACATCTTTTCCTAAGAGTCTTAAAGTAGGTGGATATCTCGCTGCCCGTGAGCTTAGAAGCCTTACATCTCTTCCTGAAGAGCTTTGGGTAGGAGGGGATTGTAATCTCTTTCTGTGTAGTGCTGTGACACATTTACCTGAAAATTTTACGGTAGGAGGTTCTCTTGACCTTGCTAGTTGCAAAGCGCTGACGGCTTTACCAAAAGGTTTTAAAGTGGGCGGCTCCCTTAGCCTTTTGGGTTGCGAAAATCTTATCTCTCTTCCTCAAGATTTAAAGATCAAAGGTTTTCTTGATCTCTCTCATTGTACAGGTATTACATCTCTTCTTGAAGGATTTCAAGTAGGAGGAAACCTTAATCTTTTCTACCTGGAGGGCTTCAGGTAGGAGGAGACCTTAATCTCTCTCATTGTACAGGTTTTACATCTCTTCCTGAAGAGCTTAAGGGAAAAAATGCTCTTATATCTCTTTTTGAAGGGGCTCAAGTAAGAAGAATTCTTGATCTCTCTCATTGTACAAATCTTACATCTCTTCCTGAAGGACTTACAGCATGGTATCACCTTAATCTCTCTCATTGCACAGGTTTTACATCTCTTCCTAAAGGGCTTAAGATAGAAGGAGCTCTTGATCTCTCTCATTGCACAGGCCTTACATCTTTCCCCGAAGGGTTTGAAGTGCAAGGAGATCTTAATCTTTCTGGTTGTACAGGTTTTACATCTCTACCTGAAGGGCTTAAAGTAAAAGGTGATCTTAATCTTTCTGGTTGTACAGGACTTATATCTCTACCTGAAGGGCTTCAGGTAGAAGGAGATCTTAATCTCTCTAATTGTACAGCGATTAGGTCTCTTCCTGAAGGACTTCGGGTAAGAGGGATTCTTAATCTCTCTAATTGTACAAGTCTTACATCTCTACCTGAAGGGCTTCAGGTAGGAGAAAACCTTAATCTTTCTAATTGTACAAGTCTTACATCTCTACCTGAAGGGCTTCAGGTAGAAGAAGACCTTAATCTTTCTAATTGTACAAGTCTTACATCTCTACCTGAAGGGCTTCAGGTAGGAGAAGACCTTAATCTTTCTGGTTGTACAGCTCTAACTGCATTGCCTAATAGCATGAGGCTTAAAGGAAATTTGAACTTAGAGGGCTGCCGTAGTCTCACATCTTTACCCAATTGGATAGGCACGTTAGGCATGAGATCTCGATCTCAGCGCACCGTAAACCTCACAGGAACCGGGCTCTCTCCTGCTGTTCTTTCTAGGTTGCAAGAACAAGCTCGGGGTATGAGAGGGGTTCAGTTTTATGTTTCTCAAGAAGCTTTAGAGGAATATGTTATAGATTTTACAGAACTTCTTCCTGCCCTTGAGTTTTGGCAAGAATGCACAGAAGAGGAATCTTTTATCAACATTAAAGAGCTGTCTAAAGAGCTTCACCACAGACTTACTGAAATACAAGATAAAAAAAATCTTTTATCATTTCTTACGCGTCTTACAGGAACAGCAGATTATCATAATGCTACGACTAGGCCGTATCTTGCAAAGCGGATACTGCAGATCATGCAAAGGATGAGTGAAGATGAAGAGGTGTGTCATCATACGGCTTTTCTTATCCATCAAGGCCTCTCTTCCTGTGATGACCTTGTTATGGCTACCTTGAATGATATTATGATTGATCAAATGCGCCGTGCATTAGAACATCCCTCAATAACGGCTGAAGAGCTCAAAACTGCAGGAAAAGGGTTTTTCTTCATGGAAAAACTAGATAAAAAAATTAAAATATGCGTTAACAAGCTTAACTTTATTGATGAAGTAGAGGTTTACATGGCCTTTCATACTCGGTTACAAAAAATGTTAAACCTTCCCATACATATGAAAAATATGCTCTTTAGAAGATGTGTAGCTATCTCAGATGAGGATATCGATTCCATTGGAAGAGATGTTTTACAACATGCAACAGAAGCTGAATTTGAAGTCTTTTTATCTGCCTGGAGCCCTTGGAAACGGTATCAAAGAAGAGTGTCTGTTATAGCCTGGGAACTCCTCCCTACCTTAGATAGAAAGTTAACAGCTACAGATATTTGTCCGTATCTTCAAGATAAGCCAGAGCGTCCTGTCATCTATAATAATGTGTTGTATGATTATGACGCATTCATCAAAAGATATATCGATGAAGGGATAGATGTATATAGAGCGCAAGTTCAAATGGATAGGCTCTTTCGTACTCAGTCTTCTTAACAGCCTCCCTCTGTAACTTTTCAGGTAGTCTTCCTGCATATACATAGAGTTGTATAGGGGAGAGCACCTTAAGAGCTTATGCAACCAAGAGGATGTCCATTAAGGGGCAAGAGATCAAAAAAGCCTTATCTTTGATGAGGGGATTTTGTTCCTTGCCGCTTTCATTTTTTTAATGATTATGGCTTAACACGCTCATTATACTGCTCATTATATAAATTAAGCTGGCTACTCATGGTATCAATTTGCCGAAGAAGGAGGGCAAAATCTTCTTGAAATTGAGGGTTTGATAACATTTCAGCTTGGGGATTTCCTTGAGCTTTATCAATCAGTTTACTAAGTCTTGTCATCGAGAGGTTAATGGAGTCTACCTCTTCTTCAAAATAGGTCTTAAAAGAAGCTGGGGATTTAAGAGCCTCTAGCTGATGAGCTCTTTTCAGCCGGCTGCGTTGCCACCCTTTATTAAGATGAAAGAGAAGTCCGTAGTGATTCACATCATTCATGAGCGTGTCCACTTTACTTAAAAGAGCTGTCACTCTTAAATACATATCATCTGAAGAGATGAGCTTTCCTAAAGTACCCTGAGGAGACGCCATATTTTGAAAGATGTCCTTTAAAGAGTTTGAAGCGTTATCTAAATTTTTAATAAGATGCACAATCTTTTCAGACACTTGATTGTCATTCATGATAGCTAAGGCGTGATCTAGTTTATTCATTACCTGGATAGAACTTGTTGTAATCTCTTGAAATTTAGGAATGAGCTTTTCTTCATTCATCGATAAAATGAGCGCATTGATTTGATTTGTAGCTTTTGTAAAAGAGCTGACTGCTAAAGAGAGTTCATCTTGATTGTGACTGAGCCATGCATTGACTTGACTTACGGTAACATTAAGCTTTTCTCCTAGCTCTGACATCGAATTAAAGGTGTTTTCAATTGGATCAACAGAGTCAGCATAGAAAGGTATTTTATCTGTAATACGTTCTGGCGTCTCTCCTTTAATAGGGGCTTTAGGAGTAATGGATATCGATTTTTCTCCTAAAAGACCAGATGTTTGGATAGAAATTTCATCTGTGGAGTAGACATGCACTTTAGAGTCAATTTTAAGGGTCAGCTGATAGAAAAAAAGTCTTCCCAGTTCATCTGTTGGCTGCGTCTCTCTTGCATGATAAATTTCATGGATTGCTGTCACTTCTCCAATCGCTTTTCCAGCAAAAAGGACTCTTGTTCCTACATTCACTTTATTAATGTCTGAAAACCTGACAAAAATTGTTTGTTTTTCATCTCCAATTGAGGGCTTTAAAAACAACACGAGAGTGACAAAAAAACCAATAGCGGTGGTGAAAAAAAGACCGATGAGAAAGTTTTTCGTTTGCTGTGTCATGTGATATTTTTCCTCATATAAGCGTCTTTTGGAACGGTTGTTTTTAAAAATTCAATGGTGGGATGACAAATATTCATAAAAAGATCTTTTCTATCAATATGGATGATAACGCCGTCTTCCATAAGCGCTAAGCGATCTCCGACATAAAGAGCAGATAAAATATCGTGAGTCACCACAACGCTTGTCGCTTTTAGCTCTTGCTGCGTTTTAACAATCAATTCATTAATTTGCATGGAAGTGATGGGGTCAAGTCCAGTTGTTGGTTCATCATATAAGATAATGGAGGGGTTATACACAATGAGCCTTGCAAGAGCAGCTCTTTTTTTCATCCCGCCAGAGAGCTCAGACGGCATCTTCGTTAAAGCCTCAATCAATCCTACACGTTTAAGCGCATCTTTAACTCTTAGGGTAATTTCTTCTTCAGAAAGAGGTTTTTTTTGCTTAAGATCACCATGATGGCGTAAAAAGAACCCAGTATTTTCTTCTACCGTCATGGAGTCAAAAAGAGCAGCTCCCTGAAAGAGCATTCCCATTTCAATAGTGATTTGGTAAAGATCAGAAGAGGAGAGATTAGCTAGTGACTTATCCCCAATTTCAATGGATCCGCTATCTGCTTTTGAAAGTCCGATGATGTGTTTCAGTAAGACGCTCTTTCCTGTTCCTGATTTTCCCAAAATCACTAAAGTCTCGCCTGGGTAGATATCGAGATTTAACTTTTTAAGAATCTCTTTTTGATGAAACCGTTTTGAAAGATCTCGGATGCGGATGAGAGGCGTTTGCATGACTTAGAGACCCTTTTGAAATTGCGTGTAAAAGATATTCAGCGAGAGGGTTAAAAAGAAATTCGTGAGTAAAATCGAGCAGTAGGTGATCACAACACTACTTGTAATCGCTTTTCCAACACCTGCAGCCCCGCCTGATGCCTTCATCCCTTTAAAGCACCCAATAGTCATGATTAAAAGACCAAAAATCAAAGACTTAATCACGCCTGTTAAAAGATCAAAGAGCGTGATTTGCATCGGCATCGGATCAAAGTAAGAAGAGGGAGGGATATGAAAAAATGTAGAGGCGATTAAACACCCTCCTAAAATGCCTGTGACCATGCTAAAAATAGTTAAAAGGGGCATTGCCACTGTCCCAGCAATAAGCCTTGGGGCTACAAGATATTGTTTAGGACTAATAGCCATGGTCTCTAAAGCATCAATCTGCTCTGTTACATGCATGGTGCCAAGTTCTGCGCAAATAGCTGCCCCCACTCTTCCTGTCACCATAAAAGCTGTTAAAACAGGGCCAAGCTCTGTGATCATTGCTTTTGCAACTAATAACCCTGTCACACTTGAGAGCCCTTTATCAGAGAGCTGATAGACTGCTTGCGCAGCTAGAACCATGCCGGTAAAAAATCCGGTGATAATCACAACAGGAAGAGAGGCAACCCCAATATCATAGAGCTGTCTTAGGCACAGCTTAAAAGAGGGGCGTTTATGACAAGAGGCTTTAATAATATCAAAGCAAAAGCACAGATATTCCCCAAAATTCTCAATCCATCCGCACTGCTCTTTAATCCAGTATAAAAGAGGAGAGAGTACCTGTTTTTCTCCCTGATGATTATGCAATTTCGATCCTTTTTTTATCATCATACAGATTCAAACATTTTTTGGAGTCATTAAGAGTTGTAAAACAGAAAGAATTTAAGAAAAGAGAGCGTTAAGAGTTAAAAAAAGCGCCCCAATGAGGGCGCTTTTAATATGAATAGAGTTTAATCCGTTAAGAGCGGATATTATTTTCCACTGAACGGAGTTGCTCAAGCGCTCTTTCATAGGTTTGAAGGATACTTCCTATTCCAGAAGTCCAAGTGGTATTTTCTTGAGCTTGCGCGTTAAATTTATGCATCTCCATATCATGAGAAATATCTTTTGGCTGAGCCCAAAATCCATTGATCATATTAGTGGTCGGTTGAATGGCTTCAGACGGAACAGCATAAGGAATCCATTCAGCTTTTTGTGCTAAAGAAGACATTCCTGCTGCAAGTGTAAAGATATCAATACCTGTTTTAACACGGGCATGATGGATTTTTTGAGAATACACAGTTTGTGTATCTTTATTAATCTTTGATTGAAATTCCAAACTATTAACTTGAATTTTTCTTAAATCAAAGCAAATGTTAAGCAAGACTTTTTCAGCTCTTTGAATAGCAGACATAGGCATGGGTTCATTCCTCCTAAACTTTTTGGGCAGCCGTACTGTTTGCCTGGATCAGCGACAGTATCGGTTTTTTTAAATTTGTTTTAATAGATCTAGTTTGTTGAATCGATAGATCAAGTAGTGTTGTAAAGAGATCCACATGGTCTTGATGGTATTTAATTTGACCTGCATTTTGAGCGATATGTATCTCTGATTGGCTTTTAATAGTCTTTAAGTAGTGATCTTTTAATGTCGCTACAGCGCTAAGTCCTGCAGGGACTTGCTTAAGCAAAGAAACTAATGTTTGATGAGAAGCGGGTATGGCCTCATGATGTCTTAAAGATAAAGAAGTGAGAAGAGTATTCGCTAAAAAGAAGACCATCGGAGCCAAAGTTTTAAGGCGGTCTTGAGCTATACTATGATGTTGAGAAAGAGGTTCTAAGAGTCTATCCCATCCACCGAGCCTCTCAATGCAAAGATGGAGTGCATTAAGTCCGCCTACGGCAAGAAGAGTCCAAGCATTTTGTTGATTGGCTCTACCATGCGATAAGAGATAAGCGAGGCCTAAGTTACAAGCTGTTGCTGTGTAATTAGCAACAGTTGAAAGTGTTGACCACGACTCTTCTACAAGAGCGCATTCTGCTTTTTTCTGTAAAAGAGAGAATTCTTTTTGAGACAGTATTTTCAGCTCTTGGTGCTCTCTTTCAATGGTATCGATAGAAACGTGAGAGACAGCTTCTAGCGTTTTATGAAAGGTTTGGTAATTTGAGATCAACCGAGGAATGAGGGGTTTTGAAGGCTCAAAGAGGTTTTTAGAAGGGGAAAGAGAGGGAATCAAAGAAGAGGAAATAGAGCTAACTTCAGGACTAGGCATGATTGAGTACCTTTGTTAAAGAGTGAATTTGTTCTAATAAAAGCTCAGTACAAGGAAGAGAGAGAGCTTTTGTAAGCGTTTTTTGAGCTTCAGGAAAGTTATTTTGGGCTATGAAGCACTCTGCTGCATGAAAATGTGGATAAGGGTCAGAAGCATCAAGAAGCGCTGTCATTGCCCAAGATGTAAGGGAATCACTATATGCTTTTTGCATTTGTTGACACGCGGCAAGTCCTTGCCAACCCTCTTTTTGTAGAGGGTTTTGAGAAGAGAAGAGAAGAAAAAGGTCGTGAGCGTTTAAGTAGTTCCCTTTTTCATACTCTTGGACAGCCTGTGTGTACACCATTTGCTCTTGTTGCAACGTATTAGCCTCTTTGGTTGCGGGTAAATGTTTGATGAAGTCCATGGAGCATATCCAAACATTTACGTGCGATATGAAGAAGCTCGATACCCTCTTCAATCACCCTGTTAACGCTGCTTGAGCACTGCTGCACTTTTTGCATATGAAGCTGACTGTGACGGGTTAAACTGGATCTAATGCTTTCTGCTTCTTCACGTGTCCAAGATGTTTTTCCATTAAGAAGAGGAATGTCAGTCAGTTCATACATAGTTTGAACAAGGGCGTGATCATCTGCCATATTGACTGTTTTTACAAAATGATCTTTTGCAAGTTCTGTTTCAATTTTTGTTAAAAAGGTCGTGGTATGAGAGAGTTGTTGTTGAAGCGCTTCTAACTCATCGAGTTTAAGGTGTGCTTTATTTTGAGAGGCTGTTTCAACAAGAAGATAAGTTTGAGAAATCAGTTGTCCTAAATTCGCCTCTTTTAGTTCAACTTGATGTGAAAAATCAAGCTTTTCAGCAGGCAAAGACGGCTCTTGTAACACGGGCGCTTGGTGGATGTGATTTAGAACTTCAGCCATAGATGTCATCCTCTTGTTAAGGTTAGTACAACTATATCAAAAAGAGAGGGGATTTCAAATAAAAAAAGAAGGTGGATTATTTTTTTATTCAAACCCGCTTGATCCCTTAAAAATTCTCTAATAGGTCGCATTCCATTTAAGAGAAAATTTCCCTTGGTTGTTCTCTTGAGTTTCCGCTTCAAGCGCAAATCCTGCTTTGAGAGCCACTTCTACTTTCACATGACTGCTTTCAGCTCCTTGGATTAAAGTTACAAGCACTCCTTCTGTAAGATATTTTCCAATTTGCACAAACACTTGATTGGCATCATCTGAAGAGGTAAAAGAAAGCGCGTCAATCCCAAGCCCTTTTCGGATTGATTCTAAAACATTTGGGCCTGTATTTCCTGATAAAGTCACAATGGTATTAGCGAGCTGCAAAGCTTGAGGAGCAGAGAGCTCTGCAATGTCTTTATTAAATAAAATCCTTGCTAAAATAGAACTTGTCGGTAGAGAAGGGCTTGATTCAAAGATCAGCTGAGGACTTCTCAGAGGTCCTCTTAAATGCACAGTGACAGAAAGATCGGGTAGCTCAATATGACTTGTCATATTGAGAAAATGGAGGCTTTCTGAGAAGAGAAGCTCTCCATTTGTGATTTTAAATTTCTTGCCTGCGCAAGAGAAAGATCCTGTTTTTGTTTCAAGTTTTCCTCCCAAAACAATGGCTAAATTTTGACCAGAAAGATGCACTCTTCCTTCTAGTTCTGCATCTACGCCTCGTCCTGAAAGAAATAAATTGTGCTCAGAATATAGATCTAGATCGTAGTGAATGGGGTAGGGTTTGGAATATTTGAGCTTTGCATGGTGGGATTTGGGCTGATTAATGAGGGTGATATCAAGTATGGGAAGCTCAAAAGGGAGTTGCTCAGGAATGGTAATATTTCCGTGTTTGAGCTTTAAATCGCCTTTAACGGTGGCTTTTTCAATATCCCCTTCAATGATAAAAGGGCCAGAGGCAGTTGTGGTTAACCAATCGAGCTTAATCAGACGGAATTTATCGACAGCCCCTTTAATGGAAAATGAAAAAAGCTCATTGAGATGAATAATACCTGTCATTTGAGAAGAGCCTAGTTCTCCATCTGTTAGCGTGATCTCTTGGAGTGTAATTTTATGAGCTTCTGCTAACGCCTCAATATAGCTATTTTTAAGAGAAATTCCAATAAAGTAGTTATCATAAAATCCTTCTTGAAGCGAGAGAGATCCATTTAAAATCGGTTGATTAAGTGTTCCGCTTAAGAGAAGACGTGAAGAGAGAAATCCGCCGATACGTTGAGAGCCTAGATTGATAAAATCAAAGAGTTGTTCAATATGTCCTTCTACAGTGCATTGACCTGTGAGGGGTTCATCTTGAGTTAAGGTAAAAGAGAGAGGATTTAAATTGAAGGCAAAAGGGAGTGTTGCAGAGCATTCACAAACTTGTTGATCCGTTGCCACAATATAGGAGTGAATTTGCAGGGTATTTTTAGAAAAATGAGCCTGAATATTTCCCTTTGTTTGAATTGGGGTTTCATTTCCAGCAGGATAGATATTTGCATGCTCTAAAAGACCGCTCATGTGACCTTCAAGAGAAGAGGGATCACCTTCTAACTCGATATCAAAAGAGGAAAGGCCCGTTAAAGAATATCTGGGAGAAAGAAGGGTGAGAAAATCAAGGGGGAAATGTTCTGCTTTCATTTGAAAAAACGCTTTAGTCTTGTTAAAAGAAGAAGAGAGTAATAAAGACCCTTCATCAATTAAAAGATCAAGAACATCCATTTTAAATTGCTCTTGAGTAAAATCTATTTTACATGGATTTTGAAGAACAAACTGTTTATCAAGAATCACGCCTTTAAATTCTTCACACTGCAGATGAAATCTTGAGGGACTTTGTGATAAGAGCCCTTTAGAAAAGAGGTGAAAATCTCCCTTCCATTCACCTCCCATCTCAATAGTGTAATTTACATTCTCTTGATTCCATGTGATATGAGAGTCAAAAGAGTTTAAATAGAGCTGATAGGCGTAAGAAGGGCCAAATGAGAGATTTAAAACACCCCGGTATTCATTAGAAAAGTTAAAATGTGAAAAATCTAAATCGATACGGTCAGAAACAAACTCATTAAGTTTAAGCTGTTTTGCAACAACAACACCTTGCCATCCTTCTTCTTTCAGCTGTAAAGAGCCTCCAGCTTGTCCGCTTAAAGATTGATCAAAGAGGTGAGAAAAAATGGAGAGATCTCCAATTTGAAAAGAAGCTAATCCTTGAAGGAAGCTCTCTTTTTGTAAATCGTACACCATTTCTCCTGCAGCCCAGCTGTTTAAGCATTTGATGGAAGACCGGGTGAGTGAAAGAGAGACTAAAGGATCAAAGAAAACAGCTGTAGAAGCTTCAAATCCTAAAAGAGGGTGATCTCCTTTGATATCTAGAAGCCCGCTCCAGATAGAGGCTTCTTTATGTGCTATAAAAGAAAAGAGACTTTTATCAAAACGTACCTGATTGATCTGAAGATCAGGAGCTAAGAGTGTGCATTTCATCTCATGGTCATTGAGAAGAATAGACCCTTTGGCTCCGCCTTCAAGAGAGGGAGTGATCAAAGAGAGTTTATGAAAAGAAACATCTGCTTCAATCTCACTTAAAATAGAGCTGGGGCTAAGCTGTGCATGCCCTTTCACATCAAGGAGAGGACTCTCAAGAGTAAAGGAGAGAAGATTTAAAGAAGCGAGATCTTGGAGGGCAAAATGTGAGGAGAGTGTAAGAGGCAGTGTCTCTTGCACCATGCCTGGATGATCAAACTGTGTCACATGAGCTGTAAACGTTCCTGAAAGTTGAGACTCTTTTTCTAAAGAGGGTGTAGAGCTCATCAGATGCATAAATGCATCCCAAGACCCTTCCACGTGAGATTTCCACTCTCCTGCCATTTGATAAGGCACGGTGTAAAAAGGGGAGAGCGCCTCTGAAGAGCGCATCTCTAATTTGCAATGGGCAAAAAAGTGATTGAGCTGAGGGAGTCCCTCAAGAGATATTTTTAAGTTCGACTCGAAAGACTCCAGGGAAAAAGCAAGAGATAACCGTTCATTTTTCACCCATTTACCGTGGCCTCTTAAGCTGTAGCTATTTTTTTCCTGGGTGACTTGGTTGAGGACATTGATTTGTTCAATATTGAAGTGACGGATAGAGAAAGAGTGGTCTAAGTAAGATTGATAAGAAGAGGAAGAGTTTAATGCATGCGGAGAATAAGTAAAATGGATGTGATGAGCATAGAGAGTATCAATTTTGATTTCTCCTTTCAAAAGAGGAAGTAATGCGATACTGAGTTCAACCTGATCCATATCTGCTTTCTCTTCTTCAGGAAAAATCAATTGAACATGATGGAATTTCCAGCTAAGGGGGAGTTTGCCTTCCATATCTTGAATCGATAATTGCATTCCCATTTGGGAAGCATAAGAGCGTAATACCTCAATCACCTGACCTTTCATCCAAGAGCTTTGAAGAAGCATTAAGAGACTTCCCATAGCAATGAGAGAGCAAGAAAGAAAAAGGAGGAAGAATCTAGGTATTTTTTTCATTAAAATGTTTGTCCTATGCTAACAAGAAGGCGGTACTTTGCATCAATTTCAGGTCTAGGATTAAGAGGAAATGCCATGTCACACCGAATAGGCCCTAGGAAGGTGAAATACCGTATTCCAATACCAGCTGATTGATACCATTTTTGATTCCATTTAGGAATAGAAGAGAGCTCAACAGTGCCGATGTCAAAAAAAGGGACAAGGCCAATAGATGAGGTGAGGCGAAACCGGCTTTCAAAGGTGTAAAAGAGCCCAAATCTTCCTCCAATCGGTTGAAGACCTTGTAACGGGCTCACTGTTTTAAATCGGTATCCTCTTAAGTCATCATCAGAGCCGCCAAAAACCCGTTTAGGAACAGGCACAGAGCTTAAATTAGGACTTAAAATGGTCATACACATCAGTTGCTGAGCTAACACAACAGAGTTATTTTGCGTGAGGGGAGTATAGCTTGCATAAGTTAAGGAGTTATACAGATAATACCTGCTTAAACTAGAAAAGTTTGCAGAGGGGATAACTTTGAGCTCAAGTGTATGTCCTTGAGTGGGATCTAACAGATGATTCGCTGAGCTTTTACGAAAATATAAAGGAGCTTCTGCAAGAGTAAATGTTCCATTAGCCACAGAATTAGAGACTAAAAGCCTCTCTAACTTAAGACCTGCTGACACTTGATAGCTCGTTCCAATACGCCGCTCTACACGCTCAGTGAGATGATAAGAGTGTTGATGATACGCAATAATCGATTCTTGCTGAGCTTGCGCTTCAATGACACAGTCTTGATCTACTTTCCAAAAATCGGGGATGAAAAATGTCGCAGTTCCTGTATGGGTTCTTGATGTGACGTCTCCTTTTAACGAGAGCGTTCTTCCTAAATCTCCAATATTGCGATTTTCCCACCCAAAGGTAAGACCTGGTCCAAAAAATGTTTGGTAGCTGACCCCGACATTGATGCTTTTATGTTTCGTTTCAATGGCTTCAATACGGAGGGGAAGCTCACCTTTTTCACTTACAATCGGTTCATGTGTAATGATAACAGAGCTAAAAAGACCTGTATCAAGAAGGTTTTTTTGTGTCTCTTCGACAAGCCTTGTATCGTAAATTTCTCCTCTATCCCAAGCAATTTTATTTTCAAAAAGCCGTTTTTTCACCCCATAGGCGCCTGTTATTTTGACAGGGCCAAAATAACAGGCATATCCTGGGTCAACACTTAAATGAATAGAAACGGTTTTTAAGAGATAATCAGCTGTCACTTTGCGCTCTATCAAAGAAGCAAGAGGGTAGCCATGCTGGCTTAAATGCGTGAGAAACTTTTGCTCAGCTTCTATGATTTGAAACGTATTGGCTGGGGCATTAAGAAACTGTTTTAAGTACCTTGTTTGTAAAAGTAAGGGGGCATCTTTGGGTTCATCGAGCGATGAGGTGATTTCAAAAGCTTGAATCGTATACACAGGTCCTGGATGGATCATGACAAAAACATCTGCCTCTTCACTCTCTTTAACAACCTCAATTGAAGCTGTTGCATCGTAATAGCCATAGATATGTAAAACTTTGAGAATATCGGGAATATCGGATTCTGCTCTATATCTTAGCGCATTGACAGAGACAGGTTTTTTTTCTTTAAGCGTAATCAGAGATGAGCTTTTCTTAATCGTTTTAAGCGCTTCTGAATCATTGATTCCTATAAAGTGCACATGATAGTCCATAGAAGCTACACACAGTAAAGAAGGGAGCAAGAATCCAAGAACTTTATAAATCATGTCTATTATTGTGCAAAAATAGACGGCTTTAATCAAAAGAATTTCATGTAAATCAGAACAAAAGCGTGTTTTAAGGAAAATGAAAGCCAAAGAGAGGCGGTTAGCTTCTCTAGAGATTTTTTAAGAAAAGGGTAAATTATAAATCCCTTCAACGCTTAAATGTGGACGAACAAATAGGAAATCTTCCATAATTAAGGCATTATTATTTTTTTCGAAAAAGGGAACTATGTCATTATCATTTAAGGTAGATTGGTCTAAAGAATTTTGCATTCGATTTGCATATAAAAAAGAAAATGAAAAAAAAGAATTCGAATTGAACAAAGGCTCTTTAGAGAGTGTTGTTAATTTAATTGCTTCTAAGACGTTAAATCCTATGGTTAGTTATGTGACACGTAATGTCTATGAAAAAACACAAAGCGCGCCTTTAGCAAGAACAGTACACTACGATACAAAAGTATGGATCTATAACCTCGCAACAGTTATGGCTGTTTATCAAACTGCAAAAACGATTTTTTCTCAGTACCGTCTTTTTTCTTTTGTGATGGCACTTATTGCTGTTGGAGTAAGATCTGCTGTTTCAAAAACAATGGATATTGACTCTTCTGAACAAGAGTCTCTTGTCGGAGCCTCTCTTGAAGAAAATTTTAAAAATTCAACTATCACTCAAGAACAACTGACTCAAACAATCCTGAGCTCTGTGATGAATGAACAGCCTAAAACTTGGGAAAAAGACATCTTTGTGATTAAAGGTCACCCTATTTTTAAACGCCCTGTTTTTTTACCCTATTCTGAAAAAACAGCTATTTAGAGATCCTTAAATGAGGTGTTAATCCTTAACACCTCATTTTAAAAAGCAACTGAAGCAAGAATATTAAGCTAATTTCACCCTCTTTTTAAGAGGTTGCCATTCGTTATTTGTTTGGTGCATTGTTTGTAAAATCGTCAGCATTCTTGAAAATGTGTGTTTGATTTTCTGAGCCGTTAAAGGATTGGATTCCTCTTCAAGAATCGATTCCATTACAGCAGCTGAAACCACATGAGCTGCAAAAAAACCTTCCTTATATTTTTTAACAGGATCAAAAGCCTCTTCTATCCGAAGAAGAGAGCGAAACACTTCATAATTTTTTTCATCTGTATCACTCCAACATCTGATATCAGCAAGAGACCTTCCTTGAAGGGCTTGTAATTTGGAGTTCATAATCGTATAAGCTACAACTTCAGCTGAACGCTTCATCTCTTGAATGGATATAGAAGTGTATTTCATCGTCATAGAATGGATATTAGGGGCATTCTTTGCTTCTTTTAATGTTTGAGGAATCTGCTTTTTAAGGAGAAATTCTGTAAATTTTTCTTTGTGATGGCTGTCATTCAAAAGAGAGTGAGCTGACTGAAAGGCGGTATAATAAAAGGGGAGTCTCAAGTTGATGCGTTGCTGCGCACAAAATTCTTTGAAATAGGCTCTCATCTCTGCCCGGGTTCCCATATTGATTTGATTCACTTTGAATTCAGTGACAAATTGACAATCTCTTTCAAGTTCCTGAAAAAGCAGAGATCCGTAATTCTTTCCTTTTGTAAATCCTTTACTGTGCATGAAGCTTACAGCATTAGCAAGTAAAAATCCTCTTGCCAGATCAGCTGGATGCTTGTCTTTAAGATACACCTCAGCAATTAATGTTTGAGAGGGTGTACTCCTTAATATACGGAGAAAGGCAATTAGAGAAAAAGCAGCAGCTGGTCCCATATTAAGCACTCCTAAAATGTCAGCAGCTGTCTCTTCTACCCGGTTTTCCCAGTGTTCAAGTGTTAAAGAGAGGTTCTGATTGATAAGATTTTGACGAATTTTTTCCTCAAGTTCTTTTCTCGATCCTGGATAGGTAGCTAAAATATCGTGTCCTGCAACTTCATGTCCTAAACATCCCCAAGCAATTGCAGAGCCTTCTGCATACCGTTTGGGGACATTGACAATTCCCACTTTCACTCCAGGGAAAAAGGGAGCGCCTGGATGGTAGGCATAAGTGGAAAGACACTCTTCTGACCAATAAGCCACGGGAGACGCTTTTCCCTTCTTGTTTACACAGGAAGCGCCGTCTGCATCAACAATGAATTTTTTATATAGATCACTCACGACTTCCCGTAAAGCTTTTAAAGATTGATTAAGAGAAGTTATTTCTTTTTGTAGAGCAAAATTTTGCTGGATGGCTGTGCAAATAACCTCGGCTAAATGAGCATTTGAATAAGACATGATTCCTTTTTCAATTTCTTGATAGAACGGATTAATAAGCAATTCTCTATAAAGAGGTGGAATACCATCTGAGTAAACAATCGGGTGCATGACTTTTTGAATAGATTGGCATTGCAAGGAAGAATTTTGTATGAGGGAGGAAAAGGAAGCGGCCTCAGATGGCGAAGGTGTGGAAGAAGAGATTTGTTTTATTTGGGATGCCTTTGGTTGAAATACAAAACTTTCATACAGTCTTGTCAGTAATGAAGATGAAGCTAGTGAATGACTCATCAGTGATACAGGATTTTCAATAGCCTGTAATTCGGTCATGACATGCTTCATATTAATTTTAAGATTTACAGAAAGAGACATGTGATTTCTCCTTAAGCCCTATTTTTTAGTAAAATAGGCATGGTTAAAAACAGGTTTGCTTTTTATTTTTTTTATACTTTTTTGAGGAAAAAAGTTTAGTAAGAAGATCTTTAAATGAAGATCTTCACGAGACACAGAAGATATTTTTTTTATGAAAATCATATAAAAAATAGTTTTCTTTTTTAGTGATCTAGTTTTTTAACAAGCTAAAGTTAAAATAACTCCCCATCAAATTCAAGATAATTTTACATCCTTTATCCTCTAGAGAAGAATTTCTTATCACCATTTTTTATCTCCATCTATGTTTTTAAAGGATGCTTCTCTATAGTGATTTTTTATGAAAAGAGTAAAAAGTTTAAGCATTTTCCAAGAAGCGTGTCAGAGGATGCCAGGAGGCGTGAGTTCTCCAGTAAGAGCCTGCAAGGGATTAGATATGACGCCTCTCATCATTGAAAGAGCTAAAGGATCTACTCTTTTTGATGTGGATGGAAATCGTTATACCGACTACTGCACAAGCTTTGGAGCCCTGATCGTTGGACACGCTCATCCTGAAGTTGTTAAATCTACTATAAGTCAAATCCACAAAGGATCTTCCTTTGGGGCCACGGCAGAAGAAGAGGTATTACTTGCAAAAAAAATTCTTCAGCATATGCCTTCAATGGATAAATTGCGATTTGTCTCTTCAGGGACAGAATCTACAATGACAGCTCTTCGTCTTGCAAGGGCGTATACAGGTAAAGATGTGATCATTAAATTTACAGGGCATTATCATGGCCATAGCGACGCTCTTTTAGTTAAAGCAGGTTCTGGAGTTTTAGGGATTAATCCTACATCGTCATCAAAAGGGGTTCCTTCTTCATGGATTCACTCGACACTCTCTCTTCCTTTTAATGATCTTGTCACATGTCAAAGCATCTTACGTGCAAGAGATGATATTGCAGCCGTCATTTTAGAACCCATAGCTGCTAACCAAGGACTGATTCCTGCAAATGTTGATTTCATTCAGATGTTAAGAGAAGAGACTGATAAAAAAGGTATTATTTTAATCTTTGATGAAGTGATCACAGGATTTCGGTTAGGGCTAGGGGGTGCGCAAGAACTTTATCACATTAAGCCTGATCTCACGTGCCTCGGTAAAATTATTGGAGGTGGGTTTCCAGCAGCTGCTTTTGGAGGGAAAAAAGCCCTCATGGATCAGCTGGCTCCTCTTGGAGAGGTATATCAAGCAGGAACGCTCTCAGGCAATCCTGTAGCTATGAGCGCTGGCTTAAAAACACTTGAGTTATTAGAAACTCCTGACTGTTATGAGACTCTTGCCTATCAAACGACTTTGATTACTGAGGCATTAAGAGAAAAGATCAATCAAGAAAAAGTGGATATAGAGGTGATTCAGGCGGGGTCTATGTTTGCTTTAAGCTTAAAAACAGAGGGAAGCAGTTCTTTTGAACCGTTAAGCTTAAAGCAGTATCATTACCTTTTTCATCAATTTTTTAATCACTCTATCTATCTCTCTCCTTCTCCTTATGAAGTGAACTTTGTTTCTTTGGCTCACACGGAGCCAGATATCCATCAAATGTTAGAGGTGATTCGGCGTTTAGAATTTAAGCTGTTTTGACCCCATTCTTAAATATCTTCTCTTAAGAAAATGAGAGGGGAGAGTCTCTCATTTAAAATGATATAGCGGTAAGCTTAGCACACTTACAGTAGAGCAGGCATTTTTAGAAAGAGTGATCGGTCAAAAGAAGTGAAGTTTTATTTTTGAAGTCCATTTTCTTTTGGATCATCTAGATAACATTTTTTCATGAGATAAGGTAAAAGTTAAGCCCCTCAAGGATTCAATAAACACCATATCTTGTTCAAAAAAGGAAGGCCCGTTAGACTGGGGAATAAAGCGGTAATCATGGTGCATATTTCCCTCTCTTTTCTAAGACGATTTTTTTTATGTGTCAGTATCATTTTTATGACACTTTTTATGACCTCTCTTCCTCAAGGAAAAACCGTGCAAAATGGTTTGTTAGGAATCATTTTGGGGACTATTTTTACTCTCTTTTTGATCGGGATGGATCAAATGTTTAAAAAAATCACCCTCCGTTCTTTGAATATCGCCTTATTAGGGTGCTTGATTGGCTATCTGATGGGAAAGACATTTTTCTTGATCTTTGAGGCAGCATTAGAGATCAGCTCCCTTGAAACAAAAGTAAATCCTTCTCTTTTAGAGCTTCTGAAGGTGTTAGTCTTTTTAATGACAACCTATCTTGGAGCGATTATAACACTAAGATCTAGTGATGAACTCTATATCAGCATTCCCTTTGTGCACTTTACGCCGCTTGCTCAAAAGAAAAAAGATCTCATTATTGACACTTCAGCTCTTTTGGACTCTAGGATCATTGATCTTGCGCTCACAGGGCTTGTTGATCATACGCTCATTATCCCTCAATTTATTGTGAAAAACCTTCAGATGAGAGGAGAAAAGGGAGAAGATTTAATCCACTCTAAAGCAAGAGATAGCTTAGAAGTGCTTAAAAAACTAGAATCTATCTTAGGTCTTGAGCTTCGATATCATGAGACAGATTTTCCTGAAATTAAAGAGCTGGGAGGAAAAATTGTCCGGTTAGCCCATCTTCTAGACGCAAATATTTTAACATCAGATACAAGCCGTATTCAAAGTCCAAATATTGAAGGAGTTAGAGTCATTAATTTACAAGCTCTTTCTAACGCCCTGCAGCCTTTGATGCAAGGAGGGGAGCATATTTCCATTAAAATTCAGCGGCTAGGTAAAGAGGCAGGGCAAGGTGTGGGTTATCTTGAAGATGGCTCAATGGTTGTTGTGAATGGCTCTTCAGATAGGGTAGGAAAAACTGTTGAAGGAAGAGTGCTTTCTGTTAAACACACCTCTTCAGGACGGATTGTTTTTTGTAATTTAACTGGCGGTGAAGAAGATAGCTTATTTTCCCCTACGCAAGAGAAGCTTTTATGAAATTTTTAGGGATTGGAAACGATATTATAGAAATTCAACGCGTGCGTGATGTGCTCAAAAGGCAGGGAAAGAGTTTTATGAAAAGGGTCTTAACGCCTCAAGAAGAGATGTATTGCCTTGAGCATCAAGATCCAGACCCTCATGTTGCTGCAAGATTTTCTGTGAAAGAGTCGGTTGTTAAAGCACTTGGATGCGGTATCGGGAAGGAAGTGAGGTGGCATGATATTGAAATCGTGCGCGATTCTAAAGGTAAGCCCCAAGCTGTACTTTCTGAGCATGTGAGAAAGAAGTTTAATCACCCAGTTATTCACATATCTATAAGCCATTGCAAAAACTATGTGGCAACAGTTGCTCTCATTTATGAAAATACCCCTTTAACCTTTTAAGAGATTAAAGGGATTTTATTTAAGAGGAAAAAGAGAGAAGCTGCTGCTGAATCTCTTCAAGGCTATTTTCAATTTGTGTGACAGTTGCCTGCATTTTCTGAATAATAGCCTCAGGTGCTTTTTGCATAAATTCTTGATTTTTAAGCTGATGTCCCAGTTTACTTTGTTCTAAAAGAAGCCTTTCTTGCTCTTTTAAAAGCCTCCCTTTTTCTTTATTTTGCAGCTCTTGAGGTAAAGGTAACACAAGTTTAAAAGGGCCAACAACGGCTGTTGAGGCAAAAGAAGTGGGCTTTTCTTGAGAGAGATATTCAATGCCTTCCAGTTTAACAAGGGCATATAATATTTTTTCATGTTGTTGAATAAAGCTAAGAGAGGACTTCTCAGCAATTAACATCAATTTTGAAGCTGTTCCTGGAGGAATTTGCATCTCGGATCGAATTTGACGTATGGCATGCACAAGGGCATTGACCTGATCAAACTCCTCTTCAATGATAGCATTGATGTCAGAGGGGCAAATCACTTGAGGGTACGGCGCAAGAGCGCACGCCTCAAATTGAAGCGCATCTATAGTCTCTTTGAGATAAGGCTCGCTCACAGATGCTTCAGACGGTATAAATTCTTTTAACACTTGAAAGAGCTCTTCTGTAATGAAAGGAGCCATGGGATGTAACAATCTAATAGCGTTTGAAAGAAGAGTAAATAAAATGACTTGTTTATTATTTTTCTCGTGAGATGAGCCTAGTTTGCCAAAAAGATAAGGCTTAGAGAGCTCAACATAATAGGCACAAAACTCTTTCCAAAAGAAATCATACGCAGTGATGGCAGCTTGACTAAAGTTATAAGAATCTAAAGCGGATTGAACTTCTTTAATCACCCGGCTTAACCTAGAAAGTATCCACTTGTCTTCAAGCGTCAGAAGGGATGCATCTATTCCACTATTTAGTACCATACCGTCTAGGTTCATTAAAACAAATCTAGCGCCATTCCACACTTTATTGGCAAAATTTTTAAACTCTTCAAGCCGGCGCATATCGAGATCAATTTGTCTAGCATCTGTTGTCGATGAAGCAAGCGCCATCCGGACAGCATCTGTTCCATAGAGAGCAATCATTTCTAAAGGATCTAAAATGTTGCCTTTGGATTTAGACATTTTTTCCCACTTACTATACACATCTGAAGGGACCGGAGCCCCTTGATCAAAGAGTAGCTTTTGTTCTTGAGATAGATAGGCAAGAGACCCTTTTGCATCCACTTTCCAATACGATTTACTAAAAATGAGTCCATGGAGAAACACTTCTTTAAAAGGGGGCTTTTGAAAGAAGTAATAACTCATCATCATCATCCTAGCAACCCAGAAAAAGAGAATATCGTGTCCTGTCACTAAAATTGAGGTAGGGAAGAATTTTTTCAAATCAGGGCTCTCTTCAGGCCATCCAAGAACCGTAAAGGGCCAAAGTGCTGAAGAAAACCAGGTGTCTAAAACATCAGGGTCTTGCTCCCACGCATCGGGGTTTAAGGCGACTTCAGGAGGCGTCCCTTCTTTATCATAACAAATCATGCGAGAAGGGTCTTCTTTAGAATACCAGATGGGAATACGGTGTCCCCACCAAAGTTGCCGTGAAATGCACCAATCTCTTAGGTTATCAATCCAGTGGAAATAGGTGTTTTCAAAGGATTCAGGGATTAAACGGACTTCCTTGGTTTTCACAAGGTTAATCAAGGTGTCTTTGAAAAGAGAGAGTTTAACAAACCACTGCCTTGATAAGAAAGGCTCAATCACAGCTTTTGACCTATAGGAGATCCCTACACGGTGTGTATAAGGGTCTACTTTTTCTAAAAAGCCCATCGCTTTCAGCTTTTCAGCAACTTTAAGTCTTGCCTCTTGCATCAGAAGCCCCTTAAATTCTCCAGCTACTTCATTGAGGCACCCATCAGGTGTCATGATATTCAGAAGTTCAAGATGGTGTCTTTCTGCCATGGCGTAGTCGTTGGGATCGTGAGCTGGAGTGACTTTAACAGCTCCTGTTCCAAAAGAAGGATCCACATGCATATCTGTAATGACAGGAATTAACCGATTTGAAAGGGGAAGACGAACCTTTTTTCCTATGAAAGATTGATATCTAGGATCGTCTTGAGAAACCGCTACGGCTGTATCTCCAAAAATGGTCTCTGGTCTAACCGTTGCAACTGTGATAAAATCAAGACTGTCTTCTAAGAAATACTTAATGTAGTAAAGAGAGCCTGTTTTTTCTTCATATTCCACTTCATCATCTGCAAGCGCTGTCTGAGTGATAGGATCCCAATTGACTAAATAGTCTCCTCGGTAGATAAGACCATCTTCAAACATCTTTTTAAAAGCGGTTCTCACTCCTTGCGACCGACTCTCATCCATGGTAAAGGCAAGCCTATCCCAATCACACGAGCATCCCAGTTTTTTAATTTGAGAGAGAATGCTTCCTTCACTTTCATTTTTCCACTTCCACACCTCTGCTAAAAAATCTTCCCTTGAGAAGTCAACCCGTCTTTTGCCGTGTGTTTTAATGAGATGTCTCTCTACAACTCCCTGTGTGGCAATCCCTGCATGGTCAGTCCCTGGAACCCATGCTGCTTCAAAGCCGCACATCCTCTTATAGCGAACTAAGATATCTTGCAGTGTATTAACAATGGCATGCCCCATATGAAGAGATCCTGTCACATTAGGAGGGGGCATCACAATCGTAAAGGGAGGTTTTGAAGAGGCAGCAGATGTTTTAAAGGAGTTACTCTGTTGCCAAAACTGGCTAATCTTATCTTCAATATCTTGGGGAATGTAGGCTTTAGGTAGTTCTTTCATAGGAGACTGATTGTAACAAGAGAGGATACGAAAAGTCCATTAATTCTTAAGGCTGAATATGGGGAAGCGGTGTTTTAAGTCAATATTAGGATATGGCGTCTATGGATAAGAGCGTTTCATCTCTATTTTGTATAAAGGGTGTAGGTGATTTTTATTTTATGGTTTATTGATTTAAACAGGATAGAGACGATTGTTTTAAAATTATTAATTATATTATAATAATATTTATAGAGATTTAATGATTTTATTAAATGAGGAGTTTATATGGTTTTAAATCAAATATATAATAATAGTATTATTGATAAAACAAAACAATGGCTCTTTGCTCCTCAAGAGACAAAAACTCCTTCAAAGGGGGTACTATCTCGGATCAGTCATACCACTCAAAAAATCAAGGGAATGGCTTCTTCCTATGGTCATAGAGCGCTTCAGTCAGGCGCTATTTTACAGTTAGCAGAGTCTACTATTAATACCTGCTTTCCTCAGCTAACTGTCGCGTATTCTCTAGCCTCTACAGCTGTTGGTTTAATCAGTCAAGATCCTCAAACAGAAGAACCTAAAAAAGAAGAAGAGAAAAAAATTTTAAAAATCAAAGGGAGGCTGTTAGTTGGCTGCATTGCTTTATCAGGAGTGGTTTCTCAAGCGCTCTCTTACGGCATTTTTGATGCCTCTTATGCACAGCCCCTCTTTACTTTAATGCTAGGGCATTTGGGATCTGTCATTATTACCACAAAAAATATCCCAGATAAAGTTTTTCTAGGAGGGAATAAGGGGGGGATCAAAGACTCTATTCTTTTCAGGGCCTTTCAACGTGAACTTTCTGCTTTATCTGTCAAAAGCTTAAACCATATTACGGGAATACAGGGAAATTTTTTATTTAATACCATTCTTCCTTATGCAGTTAAAAATTACATGTTTTATATAAATCCTTTTTTTAGCAAAGACAAGGGAGTGAATTATCAAGATGCGGGTGAAATCTTTAAACTTTACTACCCTGCTGCAACCTTATCTCATCAATTGCCCCCCTCTATTCAGCAATTTCCCCCTCTTAAAAAGCTCATTAGCTATGTTTTAGAAATAGGCATTGAGAAAAAAGTTGCGATGAACATCCTCACACGGCTCTTTAATGACTACTGTCTCTTACTTACAGAAAAACCTCTTCAGATGGCTATGGAAAAACTCAAACAGGCAGAAGGAGCTGAAAAGGAGAGGGCAAGTCATCAATTAGGCCTTTTGATTGAAAGTACGATCAATGCAAAATCTCAGTGGGCAGATAAGTTGTTATGGAGCCATATGAAATCTCATCTCCCTTCTTTAAAGAAAGAGGAGTTAGATGAGTGGATGCGAACTGTTTTACCTCAGCAAATCCACCCTAAAATGGTGATGGATCAAGATATTACAGTTCACTGCATCAATCATTTTATGGAATTTGCGATCCATCAAGTCCGAGGTAAGCTTTTTAATAAAGCATATCAAAATGAGCTCCAAGATGCAGAAATCCATCTCTTATATAAAAATTTAAATGGACTGCTTTTTATGAAGATGGGCCATGTTCCTTTTACAAGTGCGCTCATTGGCGGAGTTCTTTCTCTAACAAAAAATTTAATTTCTAAAGAAGTCACCAGGTTTTTAGATCTTAAGGAAACTTTATCTAAAGGAAACGAGCCTTTAAAAGAGTTAGAATCTCTCAAGGTGCACTCTTTTAAGCATGAAGAGAAGGGTGCTAGTGTTGCAAATACTTTTCTCACCCAGGTAACCAACTTTATGAAACGGCTTCGATTATCGATCCCCAAGAAAGAATGGCTAACATTGAGTTTTTATTCAGCAAAAATAAGAATGCTCTTAGCTAAAGGGGTATATTTAATGCATATCGTTCAATTCAAAATTAAAGAGCAGCTAGAAAAAATATTAGCCTCTCGTCTTATTAAGAAACAGCCATCTGAACGTGGTGAAAATGTCAAAGATCAAAGTGTAAAATCTCAAGAACTTTATAAGGAGAAAAGCGTTATAAAGGGCCGTTTAATGTCTATACAAGGAGAGAGCAGTATGCTGAAGAGATATTTAAAAAAAGATCTCTAATTCTTTAAACGTAGATGAAAAAATAAGAATCCTAAAAGTATTGAAGAGAAGGTTATTGAGAAAAAATAACCTTCTCTAAGAGAGGGGAAAAAACTAAAAATTTAAGCTGTCTTAAGCCCGTCATCTTAGATGTTAATTCTTTAATCATTCATTTCTGATATGCCCAGAATATGTTTATATTTATTGGATTTTTGCTCTGCAGCTACAGAAAATAATATTTAGCTTCCTTCAAATTTTTGTTTGATATAAAGCTGAGCCTGCTCATTGTTTTGTACGGCTTCAAAGATAAATTCTTGGTTATTTTGTAACGCCTTATTTGCATAACAAAGAGTCTTTCCTTTTTTCTGAATGGCTACCAGGATAATAGTTCAATTATTATTTAATTCTTAGCAGCATTAAAGCATTTTATAAAAATTTCAACTAAATACAGAATTTTGAAGATATTGCAAAAAGCCTTCCTTATTATTGATCAGCTGTTCAGCTAATGTTAAAAGAGCCTCTTTAGAATATTCAAACTCCTTTCCTAAAGACATGAGAGATAAAGATTCAAGCATATCAGACAGTTCAGAAGATAAGTTTGGAAGGTGCACATTATCAGCCCATTGAGCCACAGTTATCGGATTAAAGGGGGTTAAAAGAGCCTTCAATTCTTTGCCTAAACGTATCTGTATTTCTTGATTGGAACCGTCTTGATAGGGGACTGAGTAAAGAGGCTGTTTTTGTGTTAAAGGAAGAAGAGAGAGTTTAAGTAATAGTTGGATATAAAATGCCGAATTAGCTGAAAGCACTTCGAATTGAGCCGATTGCAAATCTCTTCGATTAAGCTGGATGCTTTTATTTTCACAAACTAAAAAAATAGTCTTTTTAAGATCCCAAGCAGAAAGGGTGAGGTCTACTGCTTGTGCAACTGAAAGCCCAAATTCTTCGTATAATTTAAGAGATATGCACTGTTTTTCTTGTAAAATAGCTTTCAGCGCGGCGTGAATGTGGTGGTTATTATTAACATGCATGGATAGCTTTTTTAAGGCTGCATTGATAGGATTTTTTTCTGCTAGTAAATTTTTAAGTGCAGTTTTAACTAAATCAACTTGGGAAAAAAGAGCAGTGAAATCTTGATTTTGCTCTTTTAAGGATTTCCTTTGAAAGGATTGCATTAGAAGAGAGTAGAGGGGCTTGATAATCAAACATTCAGAGCTCTCTAAAAGCCGTTTTTCTTCAGGAAGTAGAATATACCGATCTTCAGTTGCACATCCTGTTACATAGGCCTCTTCTTTTTGCTTTTGATAGTGAGTATGTAGCTTATTACGGATCTTATAAATCGCCGTAGAGAACTCTCGAAGAATTTTACAGCTCTCAGGCACAAAAACTTCTCTTTCTTGAAGGGCGTTGATAATTTCTTGTGTATTGCTATAAGGAATATCCCAGTAAAGAGCTATATCAGCTAAAAGCAGATTAAGAGGCTGGGCATAATTTTTTTTGAGATCTTTAACATCTTCAAGATATTTTAGTTGAAGATAGTCATCAACTCTTGCCTTAATAAATCGAAGAGCTTGAGCTTTGCCTAGAGCAATTTGGTCCTTTGAAACCTCTTTAAAAATCCCCCTTAAAGCATCGCTATATTGTTTAAATAGATCTTCCGTATTTGAAGATAGGCTGACTGAGAATAAAGCCATATGTTCAAAAGTAGCAGGATCACCTTGGGGAATTCGTTGAAGGTTTGCTAAAGCAGTAGGGGTTTTGATGCAGTTATCGCCAATATCTAAATGGAGCCCAGAAAGATTTTTTGCATTTGCACAGGTAAAAATAATTTGACTTTCTGAAGCTTCACTCTCTCCTAAAGAACAAATTTGTAGGTTAAGAAGATCAAACAGGAGTTTAAAATAGGATAAGCACTCTTCTTTCTCAATTAAAATCATCACTTCAAGATCAGAAAAGCGGCACATCTCTTCTCTTCCTGCAGATCCCATAGCGCGTAGATCGTAGCCACAAGGAGGCGGGCCCATAATAGTGAATAGATCAGAGAGAAATACATTAATTAAAGTTCTAAGTGCTAAGGTAATTTCTTTTGTAGAAACATTGTTTTCAAGAGCTATTTGATTAAATGTTTGCCGAAACAATTGCAAAGCTTGGAGGTACTTTTCAGTTGGGTACTCTTCTAGGGCTGTATTTACCAAAAGATTGTGCTGTGTTCTTGCAATCCCTTTTTGAATAGGAGAAAAGCAGATCTGAAATCTTTCCCGAGATTCTTCAGAACCTGCCAGGAAGGGATCAATAATGCCATTATAAAGAGTATTGATCAGCTTTAAGGTTTGTTTTCCCCAGTAAGGGGAGTGAGAGAGCAATTCAAGAGGCTCAATTTGATGAATAAGATCTTCAAATTTTTTGGTGTCACCAGACCGTTTTGCAAGATCAAGATGATCTGCTAAGTTATTCAATCTTCCTCGAAAGAGCGCTTGCATAAGTAGCTCTGATGCTCTCTCATGATGATCAGAGTGAGTTGAAATTTGGATTGCCTTAGCAAAATAGTATAAGGCTTCACGGTAAAGGGGAATTTTTTGAGAAAATACAGAAAAATGATTAGAAGCTAAGGCTTCATACCAATCTGTTAACTGAAGGGCCAAAAGCTTTTGTTCTTGATGTAGATGAGAGCTTACTTGACACAGTTTTCTTGCAATAGGAATAAAGGCTCTAACGTCGCTCTGCTCCATATGCGGTAGCAGTTGAGAAATATATCCATATGCTTTGACTAAATCGGGGATATTTTGAGTATCAGCAAGGACAAAGAGTAGATATTTAATAGCTTGCTTAGTGTCATCTTGATCAAGGGAGTTTTGAATGATGATAAAAGGGTCATTTTCAAGCAAGGGCTCAGAAGCTGCTATGGGACGCCCTAATGAAGAGATATGTGTCATATAAACCTACAAACTTTAGTTACTGAGTGTTAAGGGAAGTTTACGGGATAAGGATAAATCAATAAATTCATCTTATTTTAAGCCGTATTTAGCTCTTAGCAAGCTTAAAGGGTCGCATAAAAGCTTAAACTAGCTTAAATCATTGCCTAATGAGCATTCTTCTCCTTAAAAACTTTCCTTTTTTATAAAAAAATCTTCAATCAAAACAGATGTTTTTTGCAACATCTATTTTTAATACACATAAAAAACCTAATTTTTATGGTGTAGATCAAGAGCCCCCTGAGGTGGGGTACATTAGAAGGGAGCTTGATCTTAAATTGTCATTTCCGTGGCAAGTAAAAGCTGCTACATTCTTATTTCTTTCGCAATAAGAATGAGACCAGGATCTTTTTTTAATCGATCACTTGCATACTGAAGTGCTTGTCCATTTCTTGCTATAGCAGCAAGGACAACTTCTCTATTATTTTTAAGTTCCAGACTTGCATATTGAAGAGCTCGCCAGTTTTTCTCAATAGCCGCAAGAACTACTTCTTGATCATTTTTTAAAGAGTCTGTTGCAAATGCAAGTGCTTTGTTATGAATTTTAATCATAGATAAAATAAAAGATTTATTCCCGCGTAGCCGCTCCCTGCTATATTCATTTGTCCAGGCACTCTTTTTTGCTGCGCTTAAGACTTTGATTTGATTACTGTCAGTAAAATCCTCAATCGGTTGTTTCCCTTCAATTTCATAATGAAGAGGAAGTTTTTTCCAAAGTTTATAAATAGCATCTGCCACGAGAAGACGAATGATAAGAGTCTTATTAGATTGCTCAAGTAGCTTTTGCCCTTGTTTTACAAGATTTAAATAGTCTTGATGTGTTACGGAAGGGGTCTGAAAAAAATAGGAAGAGCTGCTTAATTTAAGATCTTTATAGGAGAGTATCTTCCAGCTGGGGACCAACTGAGAAAGGACTTCTTGATGGTTTTTTTGAAATGTGATGAACGAGTAAATGAGGGCAAGGGATAGAGGTTTATCAAAATGAGGGGGAAGATTTTCTTCTGAGATCTCTTGTGAAATGAGCGCATATAAGAGGGTTTCTCCAAGAGGAAACCGAGGCCTTATGGAAGAAAAATTGCGTTTTAATTGATTTGTAAGGAAAGTGACTCGTTCATCCCACTCTCTTTCTCCATAGACTGCCTTCACCCTATTAATTTGTTTTTCAAAAGATTCTTGTAAAGAGGAGATGGAATTTGAGGAGAGAAGGTGAGAGGAAAAAATCTCATCAAACTGAGCTTTCTTTTTAACTGTATTTTCGATGTCTTTTAAGTGAATCACAGCCTCACCTGCAGCTTTGATGCTTTGATATAGCTTTTTGGCTGTGCTTTCCATCAAGGCTTGGGCTGCATTATCTTGTGCGATTTGTTTAAATAAGGAAAAAATACCGTAGGGTATACCCAAGGGAGCAAGTAGAACAATTTTCATCCATTTCGAAAGACCTAACGCTTTTTTCGAGCCCTCTACTCGTTGATGATGCTCTTTTTGAAGCGATTCCCACGCCTCTTTAATTTTACTCTGGTCTGCATTGGGAGGAATTCCTTTGGATAAAGTGAGGATATAGCTTTTTAATGCAGCCCATTCATGGTTAGCATCTTGGCTCTGACGTAGTGTATAGTGTTCTTGGAGCTTGTTGATGAGGCCCTCTGTGACTAGAAGGCCCTCAATCACCTCGTTAATATATCCATCGATACATTCTGTAATCACTTCTTGGTCATATTTTCTAACAATAGCTGGGTCCATACTTTCTAAATGTAAGAATTCTCCAATTTCTGGATAAGATTCTACTAAGAGGGTATTGATTAAACTTGTTTCTAGAATACTTTGCTCAAAATCCTTAATTTTTTTTGAAAGTTCATCTTTAGAGATGTCCATAGAAAAAGAGTCCAAAGGAGGGGCAGAGTGATTTTTTTTAGCTGTAATGACGTTACTTAAGTCATTTATGAAAAGCGCTTCTAAAAGCTTTTCATCAGCAGCATCTAACTTGTTAGGGACTAAAGTAGGCATAGCTTTTTCTTGAGAGCTCAATCTCTGGATAATCAGCTGCAACTGCTTTTGATCTGTGAGGTCTTTAAGGGGAATTAGATTTTTTATCCCTGAATTTTTTTTAAAGGCCTCTTCTTTCTGCACAAGCTTTTCACTAAGCTTAGATTTTTCTTCTGTATTAGGAAGCATCTGATCAGAAGAGGAAAATTTTAATTCTTGAACTAGAAGCAATTGATTTTTGAGTTGAGCAATCTGATCTTGAATAGCAGGAACCATGTGTGCAAAAGGCTCTAAAGCTTGAATCTGCTGCTCTAAATTCTTCATTTCTTTGTTGGGAGAGGAAAGCTCTTCGCGTTGTTTTTTTTCAATGGCTTGGATGTTAATAAAATCCACATCTTTAGAATATTTTGTTAGTCCTAATAGGCAATTATCTAAGGTTCCCAGGATTCTTTCTAACCGTTTCCCTAAAAGATGCACATGTTCAAATCTAGATTCTGTATCCGTAATGGAGGCAAGGAGTAAAATTTTAGGGGAGTATTTCTTTGTTAAGCTTTTTAATGTTAGCTCAATGGCGAGCGAAATGACCTCTCCATGGGTATCTGCAAATCCAGGGAAGTCTACAAGGATAAAGTCTCCTCTAATAGAAATATTTGGAAAAAGGGTGCATGACATTTCCCCATCGCTTCCAATCAAATGCTCTTCGTCCGTAGAGGATTGATAAGCATTATCTTGGAGTATCATCTGATCTCCTCGTAAATAACAAAGAGTGGTTGACTTCCCAGATCCCGTATCTCCCAGGAGAAAGATAATATCACTATTTTCTTGAGTTATTGCCTTCTCTACTTTAACAAGGGCGGTTTTTCTAAACTCTAAGATGATACTAGCAAAGGAGGCAAAGGAGAGATTTTTAATTGCAGCTGATCTCTTTTCTTTAGTGTTAAGCGCTTTCATTGCAATCAGATGGTCATAGAGGTTAAAAAAACCTTCATGAAGAATCTCTTCAAGATAAAGAGGGTAAATAGCAGGGTTTTGCTCTCTTAGCCGCTTTAAATGTGTAAGCTTTTCCTCTTTCTTTTGATGCTCAGAAAATTGATCTCTTTTAATCTGCAATATAGCTGCAATGTCCGTAGAATAATTTTTTCCTAGAAGAGCTTGAACATCAGCTTCAAATGCATCCTGTGACTTACAAAAGGGAAGGTGTGTGGCTATCTCCTTCATCTTTTCTCCAGTCAAGTTCATGGGATTAAAGAGGGCCTTAAACACTTGATTGATAGGAGATACTGGAAAACGTTGCAGATGGTAGAAAGCAATAAGCTCTTCAGCTAAAGCATTATGGCGCATTTTCTCAATCTTTTGAGCAAGTTTAAGTAAGATCGTATGCGAGTTTTGATCAGGAACCGTATCTACTTCTTTTTCTAACTGCTCAAGTGCTTGGTATGCTTGATTAATATGGGTAACATCGTGATAACAGAGGGTCTTTTTTTGCAGAATATCTTCAATAAGCTTTACCCCTGCTTCAATAGTATCAAAAGAAGAAGAGAAGTTTCCTTGTAGGCTACAATATTCACGGTGTGAGAAAGGAGGGAATGTTGGATTCATACTATTGCTCCTTGAAGCGTTATTATTTGCTTGGATGGTACCTTTATTTGTTTTAATGTGTCAATAAGCTCTTTGAAAATGAGCTGTAAAAAATATTGATTTTTTTTATTTATACGATTTTTAAAGAATCATAATTTTCTTGATAAAAAGATCATCTAAAAAATGCATATCAAAAAAATCCACTTAAAAAGATGATACTTAATACACAGTGTTTAGTCATTTGCATGCGCCGTTTTTAAAACCTTCAGCTCTTCTTGAAGAAGAGGAATTTGATCATCAAGCTCTAAACAGTAGGCAAGGAGGAGCCTTTGCCTTGTAAGAGAAATTTTCTCCCATAAAAAAGCATCTTTACCCCACTTTCCCTGTACATCAATTTTCCCCAGCATCAGATGGGGTAAAAGAGCTGTATAAGGAGGGTAGGAGAGTTGGTGGATGACACTAAAATGCGCTTTTGCAATCTCTTCTCCTTCAACTGCCCATAAATAACAACCAAAAAGGGTAAAAATAGGAGTTGTTTCCGTTGTCTTTTTCTCTAAAGAAAACGTTTCAAAGATTTTTCCCGCTTCAGAAAATCTCCTTTGGGCAAGAAGAGCTCTAAGCTCAAAGTAAGGATTTGAGCTGTAGTCTAAGAGGAGGTCTAAATTTCCTTGATCAAACTGGGCACAAAATAAAAAATCTAAGAGGTGAGCACTCTGTACAGCTTGCGGTAAGGGAAGAACACCTTTTGTCACATAGTCAATGGCGCAAACAATAGCAGGGTACTCTAGGAATTTTGGATGAGAGGAAATCCTATCAAATTCTCCTAGCTCAAGGAGTGCAAAAAAACCAGGCTCTACTTGATGATCCTGCTCCATGATTTCAATAATTTTTAAAGAATTCCCTAATAAGAAGGCAAGCTGTAAAGCGGAAATAGGGGATAAAAAGTAGGGAAGCTTTTCCCACTCTTTTTGAATGGAAAGAAGAATTTGATGGTGATCGGGATTGGAAAAAATCTGCGGTATTTGTCTTAGGGCAAGAAGAGCTAAATGGTAAGCTGCAACGCGTTGACGAGAAGACGCTTCATGAAGTCTAAAGGCAACATGCTCAACAATCCTAGGAAGAAGAGGGCTATTTGCATACCGCCTTAAAGCAAGCTCTAGACATTTACTCTCCTCTTCCCATTCCCCAAGAGCTTCATAAACAAGAGATTTTCCCAGAAACTCAAAAGGAGCAAGAGATGTTGATCTTAACCTGCTAAATTGATCTAACGCGTGATTTAAGAGCGCATCTTTTTCTAAAGGAAAATCTAGCGCCTTTTGAATTAAGGTCACTCCCGCTTTATAAGTGGCTTCTCTCCCTTCTACTCTTCCAGCAAACGAGAGCTCAATTTTTTTATACTCTTTTAACGCTTTATCATACTCTTTATACATCATAAATGTATCAGGAATCGCTAAACAGCTCACTCTTGCATTTTGACTCCCCGTTGAGATTTTAACTGGGCCAAGAGCCAGATGTGTATCTCTTCTTAAAAGCCCGATGTTAGTCCCTAAGAGAGGAGAGGGGAGGTGGTAGTCTAAAGAGAGAGCATCATTAATATATAATTTAATAAAATGGTCATTCTTTTCAATCGATAGGGTATAAGAGGTGTGTAAAGAAAGAGGAGGAGAAGGGAGTGTTAAAATATTGATATTATTTCGAAATAAACGAATACCTGGATGCGAGGGGGACCCAATCCAAAGCTGATATCCTTCCATGAGATCTTTACGCTCCTTAGGAGAGGGGAGCCCAACAAGAATGCCGATTCCTTGAGCCTCTTCTTCAAAAGAGACGGTGGTCTCAAGTTTGATATTTCCATGAAAAGAGGCTTTAGAAATCATGAGATTGACCCATTCCATTTCTGCATCTTGAGAAATAGCCATGAATTTAGCAAGTAAGATAAGCTCTTGAAATTCCCAATCTTCTTTACAATCCATAGAGAGCTCTCGTTTCAGCGTCCAATCAGGTCTTCCTTCAATAAACGCTTCAATATCTGTGATCAAATCATTCACACAGCTATAACGAGATTCGGGATGAGTGTTTAAAGCTTTGAGAACGATAGTACTTAAAGTGACAGGAATATCTCGGTCAGGTGCAAATTCAAGGGGATTAGGGACTTTTTCAAATTTCCACCGTTTTTGAAACAGCTCTAAATTTCCTCTCTTAAAGGGAGGCTTAAGCGTTAAAATTTGAAATAAGATGACCCCAAGCGCATATAAGTCTGTTTGCTCATTTGCAGGATTTCCAAGCGCTCTTTCAGGAGTGAGATAAGCAAGCGTACCGACAACTTTCCCCGGCCTTGTTAAAAAGCTAGAAGGGACGGTATCTGCAGGAACCGATTTAAGATCATCAAGATCTCCAATCACTTCAGCAAGACCCCAATCTAAAATGACCACTTCTCCAAACTTTCCAATAATAATGTTTTCTGGCTTAAGGTCTCTATGAAGAATTTTTTTTGAGTGCGCATACGCAACAGCTTGGCAGATCGTGAGGAAAATACGGATGAGATAAGATATAGATCCTTTATGTTCTGATCCTTTTGCCTCTTTAAGGATGTCTTTTAAGGTAAGCCCTTTAATGTAGGGCATCGTATAAAAGCTGTTACTCGGTTCATCGGAGATCGAAAAAATGGAGACTATGGTGGGATGGGAGAGTCTAGCTGCAATTCTTGCTTCTCTTAAGAAACGTCTTCGAATGGAGGGAAACTTTTGGAGTTCAGAGCGGATCCGTTTTAAGGCTACCATCCGTTTACACTGCACATCTTCGGCAAGGAAAACTTCTCCCATGCCGCCTTTTCCTAACGACCGAATTAAGGTGTAATCGCCTAGTTTTTGAGGGAAATCTAAAGAGGGTGATTGCTTTTGTTGTTCATTCATTGCTTGAAATATACCGATTTGGCAAGATTAAAGAGTAGCATAGATATGAAAAAACAGATAATTCTTACGGGCGATCGCCCAACAGGCCCTCTTCACCTAGGGCATTACGTGGGATCTTTAAAAAATAGAGTCGCACTGCAAAAAGATATGACGCAGTTTGTGATGTTAGCAGATGTACAAGCAATGACAGATAATGCAGATAATCCCATGAAGGTAAGACACAACGTCTTTGAAGTGGCTCTTGATTATTTAGCAGTCGGGATTAACCCCTATGAAAGCACCATCTTGATTCAATCTCAGATTCCAGAACTTTTTGAGCTCACTCTTTACTATTTAAATCTTGTGACATGGAATCGTTTAAAGCATAACCCAACAGTTAAGCAAGAAATCATGCAAAAAGGGTACAAAGAGAGCGTTCCTGCTGGGTTCATGGTGTATCCTGTCTCTCAAGCAGCAGATATTACAGCGTTTAAGGCAACAGTTGTGCCTGTTGGAGAAGATCAAAGACCGATGATTGAACAAACCAATGAAATTGTAAGAAGCTTTAACCGCACCTATAAAACAGATGTGCTTGTTGAAGCTGAGGCCCTCATTCCTAAAATTGCAAGACTCTCAGGTATTGATGGAAAAGCGAAAATGAGTAAGTCGCTAGGTAATGCCATTTTTCTTTCTGATTCACCAGATGTAGTCTTAAAAAAAGTGAAATCGATGTACACTGATCCTAACCATTTAAGAGTAGAAGATCCAGGCCGTGTTGAAGGAAATCCCGTCTTTGAATATTTAGATGCTTTTTGCCCTGATAGCTTGCATGTAGAGCGTTTAAAAGAGCACTATGCAAGAGGGGGTCTTGGAGACTCTACTGTGAAAAAAGATCTTTGTGATGTGATTCAAGCCTTTTTAGATCCGATTAGAGATAGACGTAAGAGTTTTGCTCAAGATCCAGAAGCGGTATGGTCTATATTAAAAGAGGGGACACTAAAAGCTAGAGAAACGGCTAGTCAAACGCTTTTAGAAGTAAAAGAGGCGCTCTGCCTTAACTACTAGAGCTTTTAATTAATTTTTTTTTGATCCGCAGGCACTCTATTATGACGGATTATCCGTGATCAGTAGAATGATTCAAGGGGTAAATCAATGGTATTGAATAAAACCCCTTAACTGCTAAAAAATATTTGCCCTATTGATGGAGGGTGAATATTATTTTATTAATAGACATGGGTGATTTAGAAAATCTTTATTTATCCGCATGCTAATGAAAAATCCAGCTGATTTTTCTTAAAATAAGAATCTCCTTCATATAAGTAGTATTTTTAAAATAGAATGGAACTCCTTGTGTGTCATAAAAAATGCCTATCTATTAAAATTGATTGCAGGGGGATTGCATGAATATCTCAATATCTAATCCATCACACGCTTCAACTTCTTACTTAGAGCCTAGAGGTGATCGTCAGATCTTTTTAGCAGAAGAGTTAAACCAGTTAACCTCTCTAGATATCTTACAGAATAAAATTTTAATCCAAGGGAATGTAGAAGTTAACTCTTCAAACATCTGCTCTTTTATCTTTTTAAGAGATAAAGAAGTTGAGATTGATGGGCTATTCACTTGCCAAAATCTTCCTTTTTCTCACTCCTTAAGTCAAGAAATCACAGATTGTGAAGAACAACCATTTTGCTTTTTACCTCATCAATTTAAAGTTAAAGGGAATGTGATTTTTTCTCATATTTCTGAACCTTTTTCTTTTCCTGAATTTTTTGAAATTGAAGGAAATTTCACCATTTCTTATTGCAAGGCGCTAAAGAGTTTACCTAGAGGACTTAAGGTTAAAGGCTCTTTAAATCTTTTTAGCTGTGAAAACTTGGCACATCTTTCAGAAGAGACTGAGATTGGAAATGAGCTGGACCTTTCTGATTGTGAAGCGCTCATCACTTTACCTAAACAGCTTAAAGTGGGAGGATCTTTTGATGTGTCTTACTGCACAGGGCTCACACATCTTCCTGAAGACCTAGAAGTTAAAAAAGATCTGCATGTCTCTAATTGCCCAGCTCTTAGAGCGTTATCTAAGGGGCTTAAAGTTAAAGGCTCTATTACACTCACTCATTGCCCAGCATTTACACATATTTTTGAAAATTTTGAAACTGAGGGGCACCTTAGCTTTTATGACTGTCCTGTTTTAACAACGCTCCCTAAAGGGCTTAAAGTAAAAAAAACTTTAGATCTTTCTTACTGTACAGAGCTAACACATCTTCCTGAAGATCTTGAAATAGGGGGCGATTTGATCCTTTCAAATTGCATAGGTTTGATGGCACTTCCTCACCAATTAAAGCTTGGGGGAGATTTAGGGTTAAGAGGGTGTTATAACCTCTCATTTTTACCCAGCTGGATTGCCACACTTGGTAGATGTGTCAATAGACGAATACGTGCCATTGATCTTACAGAAACTAGACTCTCTTCTACCCTTATTAACAGGCTACAAGAAGATACGAGGCATGTGGAAGGGATGCAGTTTTATTTTTCTGAAGCAGCGGGGGAAGAGTATACCGCTCACTTTGAAACTCTTTCTGAGGCTCTTGAATTTTGGCAGGAGCAAGCAGAAGATCCTCTATCTTTAGAGATTCAAAGCCTCTCTGATCAACTGCATCAAACACTTACATCCCTTCAAGATTATCAAAATCTTTTAAGATTTCTCACTCGCCTCACGAGAACTGCTGATTACTTGAACTTAACCACAAGAGTTCAGCTTGCAAGAAGGGTTCTTGAGCTGATTTTGGTTATGGCTAAAGATAACGAATTATGCAGTCACTACGCTTTTTTGATCCACCAAGGACTCTCTTCTTGTGATGACCGCATCATGGCAACTTTAGAAGAGATCAATCTTGATCAAAAACTCCGTACAATTGAGCATGAATCTGTAACTGCTGAAGAACTTAGAGATTTTGCAAAAGGTTTTTTCTTTCTTGAAGAGCTAAATAAAAAGATTAGAGAGCGCATCAAAACCTTACGTTTTGTCGATGAAGTGGAAGTGTATATGGCTTTTCATATCAAGCTGCAACATCTATTAAATCTTCCTCTTGATACAAAGGAGATGATTTTTAGACGGTGTGTAGCTATTACCGATGAGGAAATTGAGAACACTGGAAAAGAGGTTTTACAAACTTTAGAAGAGTCTCTCTTTGAGGCCTTTTTAGCAAATTGGGATCCTTGGAAACGGTATCAAAGAAAAATCTCTGTTATCCCTTGGCAGCTTTTACCTATTGTAGATAGGCAGTTATTATCAGAAGATATATGTCCTTACCTTCAAGATGTTCCAACCTACCCCGTCCTTTATAAAAGTGTAGTGTATGATTATGATGCATTCATCCGAAGATATATTGAAGAGGGTGTGGACTTACATAGAGAAAAAGTTCAGATTGATCAACTTTTTCGTCTAAACACTTGGTGACATTTCTTTTAAAATGAGATAAGCCGTTTTAATGTGTGAGTGTTTAAGGCTGTACACTAAGAAATTAAGATCTTTTTACGATTAAATCTTCAGGAAGATGGGTTGGTCTAGTACAGCGAAGGAGGTCAAAAGACCTCCTCATCTTAAGCTCATAAAATAGATTTCTATCTTTACAAATACATCCCTGTTACAGAATGAGGATTTTCTTTCACCTCTTCTGGTGTTCCTTCTGCAATGAGATACCCTCCCTTTTCTCCAGCTTCAGGTCCTAAGTCAAAGATGTAGTCACTATTGCGGATCATTTCAATATTATGCTCAATAATAACAAGGGTGTTGCCTTGATCTGCAAGCTGATGAAAGATTTTTAAGAGCTTATTAATATCATCACTATGAAGACCAATCGTTGGTTCATCAAGAAGATAGAGCGTTTTTCCAGCAGCTTTACGGGAAAGCTCTTTAGAGAGCCTTAACCGCTGCGCCTCTCCGCCTGATAGTGTTGCAACCTCTTGTCCTAGCTGTAAATACCCCAGCCCTACGGCAAGAAGCGTATCTAAAATTTTCACAATTTTAGGGAATGCATCAAAGAAGGGTCTAGCTTCTAGTACAGTCATTTTAAAGATTTGACCGAGATTTTTTCCTTTGTACTCAACGGTTAACGAGAGGGGATTTAGACGAAGTCCATGACACGCTTCACACTCAACTTTTACAGCAGGGAGAAATTGGAGCTGGATGAGTCTTGTTCCATGCCCTTTACAGGTAGAACACATCCCTCTCGGGTGATTAAAGCTAAAGCATTTAGGTTCAAGCCCTTTGATGATTGCCTCAGGAAGCGACGCAAATAGATATCTTAAGGGGGTTAAAAGATCTGAATAGGTCGAGACATCTGAGCGGCTGGTTTGTCCTAGAGGATTTTGATCTAGAACAATCAGTTGATTCCAAGGGGTCTCTTTAATATTTCTTTCTACAGCAGGCTTTAAGATTTGATGCAGTAAGCTGGATTTTCCGCTTCCTGAAACACCTGTTAAAGAGGTGATGATTCCCACGGGAATATTCACCGTAAAGTTTTTCAAATTGTGCACCTGGCAATCTGGAAGGGGGAAATACGAAGACGCTTTTCTCCGTTTTGTGGGAGTTATCACTTGAAGCCTTCCACTGAGGTAATTTCCTGTTAAAGACTCTTCATTAGCTAAGATCTCATCAAGAGTTCCTCTTGCGATAATCGCCCCTCCTTCATTTCCAGCTTTAGGTCCAAAATCTAAGATATAATCGGCAACTTTGAGGGTTAAAGGGTCGTGTTCCACCAAAAGAAGAGTATTTCCCATGTTTTTAAGCGTTAAAAGCGCCTCATTAAGCTTAATGTTATCTTTGGGGTGAAGACCAATCGTTGGCTCATCAAGGACGTAAAGACACCCTGTCAGACCGCTTCCTAGCTGTCTTGAAAGCCGGATTCTTTGTGTCTCTCCTCCAGATAACGTAGGAGCGCTTCTTTCAAGGGATAAGTAGCCAAGCCCAATGGAGGCTAAAAAGGAGAGCCTGCTTTCTAACTGGGAAAACGTTTCTTTAAGGTAAGGAGGAATGGTCCAAGACCTCAGTTCTTCTAACGCCTTAGAGACGGGGAGTTTACAAAATCCTGCAAGAGTGATCTCTCCAATTTTAACATGGCGAGCTAGAGGATGAAGCCTACTTCCTTCACAGCTTAAACAGGTACTTTGAGTGAGAAGAGAGGCAAAAGCGTCTCTATAGTCAGATCTTAACTTGGCCGCTTTTCCAAGAACGTGACTGAGCCCTTGCCAATGCATATCCCCGTAGTGCATAGGGCCATAGAAAAGAAGCTGAAGGTGAGAAGGGGGCTGCTTTTTAAGAGGAAGCTTAGGATCAATGCCAAAGTCACGTAACATCTCTTTAACAAGATTAAAAGCTGCTCTAGAGGCTAACCCTTTCCATAAAAGCTCACAAAGCTCTAAAGGAGAGAGCGCTAAGAGCTCTTTTTGTCCCCAGAGATCAATCCCAAATTGAAACCCAATTCCTAGACAATCTGGGCACATTCCGCTTTCTGTATTAAAGGAAAATGTGTGCGGTGTGATCGAAGGGTAAGATTCTCCTGTTGTGGGATCTGAAAACGCAAGGTTAAAGAAGAGATCTTGAGATCCTGTATCAACGGTGATAATGCCTTTGGAAAAATGCACGGCGTGTTCAATCGCTTCTAAGAGCCTAGATTCAGAATCTTTGGATAAAACGCACCTATCAATCACAAGATAGAGTTCGTTTTTTCTTGAATTATCAAAGGGGATCTCTTGATCCAGTTCATAATAGGAGCCATTTAGCCGAATGCGTAAGTATCCACTAGATTGAAGCTTAGATAAGAGTTCTTTAAACGGCTCTAGCGGTTTAAGCTTAACAGGGGATAAGATGTAGAGCTTACTTTGAAGGGGAAGCTCTAGTAATTTATTCACAACAAATCGAATGGTAATAGCTTCTAGTTTCACTCCCGTTGTTGGGGAATAGGCTGTCCCTAGATAAGCAAAAAGAATCCTTAAAAAATCATAAGCCTCTGTCATCGTTCCCACGGTACTACGGGGATTTCCTGCATGGCTTTTTTGTTCAATAGCAATGGCAGGAGATAGTCCATCAATGCGGTCTACTTTAGGTTTTGACATCTGCTGAATGAATTGTCTAGAAAAGGGAGGCATCGATTCAACATACCGTCTTTGCCCTTCTGCATAGACTGTCTCAAAGGCAAAAGAGCTTTTTCCTGAACCTGAAGGGCCTGTACAGACCGTGATTTTTCCTCTGGGGATTAAAGCAGAGACCGATTTTAAGTTATTTTGAGACGCTCCTTCAACAACGATATGCTCAACAGCTTTAACAGGCGTCTCTACTTTGGGAGTGAGTGTAAAGGTTTGCCGAAGCGCCTCTGCTGTCGCAGTCTCTTTTTTCATGATCTGCTCAGGCGTCCCTTCAGCAACTAGATACCCTCCTAAAGCTCCTCCTTCTGGCCCCATTTCAATGATCCAATCGGTTGCCTTAATCAAATCCATATTGTGTTCAATCACAATGACGGTATTTCCTTTATCAACAAGCGATTGTAAAATTTCAACTAGCTTTTCAATGTCATAAAAGTGAAGACCTGTTGTGGGTTCATCTAACACATAAATCGTTTTTCCTGTTGAGGCTCTAGAGAGTTCTTTGGCAAGTTTAATTCTTTGCGCTTCTCCGCCTGATAAAGTAGGAGACGGCTGCCCCACTTTCAGGTAGTTAAGCCCCACTTGCATAAGTGTTTGGAGTTTAACTTTAATAGAGGGGATAGAGTCAAAGAATACAGACGCCTCTTCTATGGTCATTTCTAAAACATCGTGAATATTTTTTCCCTTAAAGGTGACAGCTAATGTTTTTTCATCAAACCGTTTACCTTCACAGTGAATACACGTTGTCCACGCGTCTTCTAAGAAGTCCATGTCAATTTTCACCATGCCCATACCTGTGCAATGAGGACACGACCCTTCCTTCACGTTAAAACTGAACCTTCCGGGTTTATATCCAAGAGAAAGACTCTCAGGAAGCTGGCTAAAGAGATCTCTAATCTCATCAAATAGCTTCACATATGTGGCTGGATTGGATCTGGGTGTTTTTCCAATTGGGGTTTGATCAATGCCTATGATTTTATCTACCTTTTCAATCCCTTGAATAGCTTTGTGAGCTCCAACAGGGAGCTTAGCACTATGCAATTGGTTAGAAAGAGCAGGACATAAAATATCAGAAATTAAAGATGATTTACCCGATCCTGAAACCCCGGTAATAGACACAAAAAGGCCAAGAGGAATTTTAACATCTACGTTTTTTAAATTGTGGTGAGAAGCCTTTTGAATAAATAGCGCCTCTTCTGTTTTTTTCCTCCGTTTTTTGGGGATAGGAATACCTCTTCTTCCTGTTAAGTAGTCAGCTGTAAGAGACTCTTTACACTCAAGGAGCCCTTTTACATCTCCTGCATAAACGACATTTCCGCCCTGACTTCCTGCAAAAGGGCCAATATCGACAACCGTATCTGCTGCAAAGACAGTTTCTGCATCGTGTTCTACCACAATCACTGTATTGCCTTGATCCCGTAAAGCCCGTAAAGAGGTGAGAAGGCGGTGATTATCGATCGGGTGAAGACCAATTGAGGGCTCATCTAGAACATAGGTTGTATTGACAAGTCCTGATCCAATTTGCGAGGCAAGACGAACACGCTGAGCCTCTCCTCCAGATAGTGTAGGGGATATACGGTCTAAGGTGAGATAGTGGAGTCCAACACCTTGTAAAAAGGTAAGTCTTCTTTCAATTTCTTTAAGCACTTCTTCTGAAATAAGAGTTTTTGGAACAGCTTGAAAGAAGGTGACAGCTTCTGCAATCGAAAGCGCTGTCACCTCAGAAAGCGTTTTTCCTCCCACTTTAGCAACAGACGGATAAGGTTTAATCCGGCTTCCTTTACAAGATGGGCATAGTGCCTCATCCATGAGAAGCTCCATTTTTTGCCGGTATCCTTCGCTTTTAGCTGCTGTATACCGATCAAACGCTTCATGAATCACTCCTCTCCACTGCACATACTCAATCCAACGCGAGGACTTTTGCGGATGGGAAAACAGCATGCGGAGCCACTTGTCTTGTGTTCCATATAAGAAGATATCTTTTGCTTTTTCAGAGAGAGATTTCCAAGGCGTATTGAGATCAAATTTATACATCACAGCCAGGTTTTCATAGATATTACTAAAGCGGACTGTTTCAAATGAAGGGGCAATGGAGCAGCATCCTTGAGCAATAGAGAGCTGAGGATCAATGATTTTATCTAAAATAAATGTTTTGCAACTCCCTAATCCTTGGCAAGTAGGGCACATTCCTAACGGATGGTTAAACGAAAAATCGTGAGGCTCAAGGGGAGGGTAAGAAAGATTAGATTTTTTTGCATAGGCGTATTTGGAAAAAAAGATTTCTTGACCTGTTTCATGGTGAAGGACCGTGACAAGTCCATTTCCAAGATCCATTGCTTGAGATACGGCCTCTTTAAGACGGTCTGTATTAGGAAGCTCAATGCGATCAACGACAAGATCGATATCGTGGCTTTTGTGTTTATCTAAAGAGAGTTGATCGGTGAGTTCCGTGATTTTTCCATCAATACGAACCCGGGTAAACCCTTTCCGTTGAAGATCTAAAAACTCTTCTTTAAATTCTGCTTTTTTTCCTTTGGAAAAAGGAGCTAAAATAATGAGTTTTGATCCATCAGGGAACTGCAATAAGGCGTCAATAATTTGAGATAAACTTTGAGAAGAGACTGCCTCACCGCTCACTGGACAATAAGGTGTAGCTGTTCTTGCAAATAACACTCTTAGAAAATCATAAATGCCTGTCATGGTGGCCACAGTTGAACGGGGAGTTCTCCCTGAGGTTTTTTGCTCTACAGCAATGGTTGGAGAGATCCCTTCAATTTTTTCAGCATCGGGTTTAGGAAAGTCTCCTAAATGCCGCCTTGCGTAAGCAGATAAAGATTCAATGTATCTCCGTTGTCCTTCTGTATATATGGTATCAAAGGCAAGAGACGATTTTCCCGATCCAGAAACTCCTGTAAAAACAATGAGTTCAAACGGTTTAAGGGTGAGATCAACCGATTTAAGGTTGTGGACATTCACTTTCTTTAAAATAATTTCCATGTTTTACGCTCTAACAATTGAAGCCCTTAAAAAAGGGGGGATAAACAACAACAAATACGCATTTTTTTTTTGCAAACAGGTGAGATTATGGCTTAATGAATGAATTGAATCAATAAAAGTCTTCAGTAAAATAAGCTGTATTTAAGGGGGGAGAAGTTTAGGCTGGTGATATTTTAAATACCCAATCCATTCTTTTAGATAAAATGAAGATGTTGGATCCAAAAGAAAAGCAGCCATGAAAAGATCGGCTTTTGATAAAAGAGTTTTACCGTCAAAAAGAGCAACACCTTGTTTGGAAGATAACCTAGACGCTAGGCGGTAGTAAATAGATGGATCATCAATTTCTAATTGAACAGCTCTTTGATACAACTGTTTCTTTGAAAGAGATCCTGCACGAATGAATTGAACAGTTTCCCCATCTTTCAATCGGTTACCTAGGAAAGCATAGGGGTAGGGAGAGTTCAACTCAGAGTCAATGAGATAAATATAAAGATCTTTTAAAGAGGTAAAAGTATAATGCATGATTTGATCTAATCTTCCAGCGGTTTGTATTCCTTGCCATACATAATCATTTGAAAGCAAGCGATTAAGGTCTGGGTAATGTTTCAACCTTGGATTAAAGGCTTCTGGGAGTATTTTAAAGAATTGATGGTAAATTTGATCATCAGAAAGAAAGCGATCAGTCTGAAAGTGATAACAGCTTTCAGGAAGTGATTCTAATCCGATAAACGGCTCTTTGTTGTAGGGATTTAAGAAGAGAGCTTCAAGATATAAATCTTGTTTGCTAAGAGCTTTTACACGAGGTAAAAAAGGATGGGCAGAATCTATATGGCAAATAGAAGGGACAATTTCCTCTCCTTGACGAATGATATAGAGTGATTCTTCTGGGTTTAATACAGCTGCCAGCTTGAGATAAAGATGTTCTATATCGCCTTCATCTAGATTCATAGTGAATAATTCTTGATGTTGATTGAGTTTTAGACGTATCTCACTAGTACCCCAAAAAATGTAATCGCTAGAATTTCTGCAAAAATAGTCATTTGCAACATAACTATTTTTATTTTTAGAAAAATTTTTAGGGATAAAATTATAAAAGCTACGTATATATTGATAATTGCCTATTTCTTCCCCAGGCCTTAATTGAAAAAAACTTCTTCTATAAATTTGGGTGTAAAATTCTCCAACGGAGCAGCACATCCCTGGTTTTATCGATTGGCAAACTTGGATGATAAGATCAAATAGTTTCACTTTTAAATGGCGTGGAAGAATTCCTCTTTTAATCAGTTCGATAGCTAGAGGAATCTTGGATATTGGACTTTCTGTCCCCTGCAAAAACTCTGTAATATTTCTTAAATTTAAAGGGACTAAGTTATTTGTAATGAGTGAAAAAACTCCTAATAAGCTATCTAGCTCATAATAGCCAAGGCTAAACTGAGCCTGAGCACTATCATATTGAAGATAAGGGTATGTTTCATGTGAAAGACTAAAATAGAGAATCTGTTGAGGAAAACAAGATGCAATTTTTTTAACGAGATCAAAAATTGTGTTCTGAATTTCTTGGTATAGTACGTACGGATGGTTGATGCGGTGCTGATGAAGAAGTTCTAGATAAAGAGGAGTATGATTTACAATGGCTTTTTCTATCTTAACGGCAAGATAAGGCGTGATGTGGTTAGTTAGTTGATGATAGAGATCTAAGGCTAACGCTTGATGAAAAAGATGTTGTTCAGATAGAAATGAATTTTGATCTATTTGATTTCTTGGCAATCTCATTAAATTCAAGATGTTAATAACATTTTCAGGCGCAATATGAAAGGCGATGGAATAAAAAATTGGAATCAAATTAACGGAATCGTTGATTAATAATGAATCAATGAAATGGCGGTAGGCATAAAAATTAAGAGGATCTAGTTTTAAAGATCTAAAGTAGAGATTAAATATAAACAGTTGAACGAATTTTGGGTTATCGCTAGAAAAAAGAGAATTCTTACTATTTTTAAGATAAGAGGGAGTACACATCTCTGCATGTTTTTGAAGAATTTTATAAACTAAATCCAAAGGTTGCCTATTCTCTTTGATCGCTTCACTACAGATCCTTGCGAGATTACAGTAGAAATAGGAATGTAATGGATTTTTTTCCAAAGTATGCATCCATGTTTCCCATGAAATCAAAAACAGCTCGTCCAAAGAGCTTTCAGGATGAATCATACGAAGATCAGGATAGTCTAGAGTTTCAAGAGTGTGTGAGGAAAATTCTTTACCCTTTAGTTGTTGATAAAGAGGTTTTAACAGAGAGATTAATTTGTTGATATTATCGATTGCTTGTTCAGAGTTAAAAAATAGGTCATCATCTCTCTCATCGTACTCAAATAACTCATATTTCCAATATAAATTATTTTTAAACTCATTTTGAAAAAGAAATTGATAAATAGTAGTGATTTGATAGGAATTTAGAGGATGGATCTGATGTTCTTCGTGAAATGCATTCAGTAAAGATAGCATATTTAACGGCTTGATGGGATTTAAAAAAAACCGATTGAGATGACAGGAAGAGGCAATGATTTTGATCACAAGAGCTTCATGAGATAGCACCTGTTGATTCATTAAAGTGATAGGATAGGGCAGATCGAGCGTGTAAAGTCCATGATAAGCATCAAAATTGAGTGGATCTATATGAATGCTCATTAAATAAAATGATTTGAATTTATCCATAAAATCAGGTGGGGAATCATTATGAATGCCCTTTAAATAAAATGATCTGAATTCATCCACAAAAGTAGGAGATGGGGAAGCATTCAAAAAGGGGCATAATCGAATAAAATTGATACACGATGCATAAGCTTGTCCATTGTAAGGATTTTCACACATAGCCCGGGTAAAAAGAGATAGAATGACATGAAAATTTAATGGACTAGCGATAGATTCAGCTAGGAGCTGTGCTACATAAAGGGTGCGTTCTTGATGATGTAATAGATGTTCAATTGCCCCGTTTAAAGATTCAGCAGGTGAAAGATCCTTAGAAACAGCCATGAACGATTGTATCTGTTCATATAAAGCTATACTTTGCCTAAATACCACCTCCTCATTTAACACAGGTTTTTGAGGGCCTCTTTCTTTTGCAATCAAATTCATTAGGTTTTCCGCAAGAAGGGGAATGTGTAGAGGCCTCATGAGTAGCTGATGAAGAAAAAAATAATAGATATCTAACTTAGCGCGAGAAGGAAAAGGAAAATAGTCTATTTTCTTTAAAAAAGCAGGAAAGCAAGGATCTGTTATAAGGGAGTGAGTCTGATACATACGCTTCAAGTAAGGATCATGACAAGATAAGGAAACGGCTTTAACAAGAAGGGTTTCTTTTCTAAATTTTTTTTGATTAATAATAATAAATATTTTTTTCTTATCTTGAGAGTGTTGAATGAGATCCCAAGCTTGGTAAAGGCTAATATACCCCCTAGGATGATCAGGATTTAGATGAAGCGCTTTTAAATAAAGTTCTTTGATTGTTAATCCCAAAAATTGTAAACATGCAGGATGTTTTTGAGAAAGATCTGCCAAACAGCGGTAGCTATCTCCATATAGAGGATCTTGATGAATTACCTGTAAGCATAAATGGGTAGAGGTTAAATCTGTCTGATCCTCAAGTTGCACGGTATCTTTTTCCTGTAATAAATCGGCTAGCCCAATCAAAGCAGCAAAATAGAGTGGATTGTAAAAGAGAGCTTTTTTATAAAGTTCTTTAGCATTCTCATAATCACTCCCATTAAAAATATCCGTGGATTGAGAGAGATTTTCTCTTTTTTTAGACATCTCGAGATGGTGATGTAAATAAAGATGATGCATTTTATCGGCAAAATAAAAATAAATATGGGGATTGTGAGGTGCTAACTCTAGCGCCTTTAAAAAGAGGGATTTTGCTGAAAGAAGTTGATCTTGGTCAAGTTGAGCAGTCTCTTCAAGTTCAAGTCTTCTTGCCAGATGGCAATATAACATCTCTTGAGTAGGATGATCCTTAATCCATTGAATCCATGTTGTTTTAGAGATTGCATAAATCTCTTCTAATTTTAAATGCGGTTGTAGCATCAAATGATCTAGAGCAAACGGTTCATGAACCGTGATGTGAGGAGAAGAGAGGCTTTGAGTTTTCACACTAGAGTTGGACGTTAATAAGGCAATGCTTTTGATTCCCTGTTCATGAATTTGTTGTGTACGGTCTAAAGAAGGAGAATGTAATTGAGATTCTTGGGAAGAGTAATTACTTTTTTCAAAAGATAGCCCAGCCCTAATTGTCATGGGTCACCCCAATGGTTAAGGTAAAAAATCATAGCATCATTTTAGCATGTAGCTGGAAATAAACAAGTATTTTCAATTGTACCTAAGAGACTGATATTATCCAGATTTACGCTCTATACGATAATTTATCCCTTATGGTTAACCATCACATGAAGCTGTAATCCCAAAAACCATCCTGTAGATATTTTTCCTTATAATCGTCCTTAAAAGTTTGTGACTTGAAGAGATGAAAAAAGAGGATAATGATCATGATTTAATTGAAATATTTTTTTTGTTAATCCGAAACTGGAGTTAATTAATGTTATTCGATCATTAATTAATGAGTTTCGATATTTTTAATTAATAAAATTAATGCTGTTTCGTTTTATATTTATTTAATGTTAAGATAATAGCTTTATTACAAAAAAATAAAAACAAGAGCGTTATAATGATGAGCAGTATTCAACAGTTCCCTTTTTCCTCTTTAAGCGTATTAAATACATCGCTACAACAAGCGATTACAAAAAAAAGCAGTCAAGAGATTGAGCAAATTCTTAGCTCATCCCTTGCTGAAACATCTCCTCTTTTGGGAGAGGGTATTTGCGCCTTAATGGAGCAAGAAGGCTCTTTGGCCTGTTCTTTTATTCAACAATATAGAGCCACAATCAATGCATGCGCCATGAGTGTAAAGCGTCTATTTATGACAGCTGTTACACAAGCTAACCAAAAACCATACGCCTTACCTCTTTATGTAGAATATGTCATTACAGTGATTGATCATTTTAATTTTCATGAAATAACACTAGATGAAGAAGATAAAAATACACTCGGTGTATTTCATATGCAATTGATGAAACAGGTGCATAAGCTTTCTCATCTGTTTAAGAAGATAAGCGCATTGAAAGGGTTAACTTTAGATGAAAATAAAAATCATCAAATCGAAAAATTATTGCACACGGTTAGTCCTTATATTGTCGTTAACAAAGATATGCATTTTTCTTCATATCAAGAAGCATTGCTTTTTTTAGAAGGGTTAAAAAAACACTCTTCCCAATTAGAGAAATATACAAATAAATATAACGATTTGATTGTCACAATTTTTTCAAAACACCCTTCTTGGATTAAACTGAATCAACTGTATGGGCTGGGGCATTTACTTTTTTATGCACTATCTCATAATAACTTTACCGTCATTCCTAAGCTCATGGATCATCCTGATCTCTCAAGAATTACAAGTCATCTCAATCCAGATGGAAGTGTGAATTCTTACGGTTTTTTTGAGCTTTTACAAGAATTAATTGGATATGCATTTGAAGCCAGTTCACCAGCTGAGCTAGATTATGCCTATTTTCCTGATAAGCTCCTTAACAAAATGACTCCAGATTCCCAATTTATAGATAACCCCTTCTATAGCTACGAAAATCTTATAGAAGACACTCTTTCCTTTGATTTTGATATTTTTAAAAAAATAGTTTCTATTCCAAAAGTGCAAGTCATCTATCAAAATATGATTGAAACTTTTGATATGAACTCCTTACTGAAACTTGATGATAAAAAAAATTGTAAAGATGCATGGAGAAAACTTGCATTAAGGGTTAAGTTAAAAAGGCGCGCCTTACAAAAAATAACAAATGATATTCATGCATTACGTGATAATTATTTGCATTTGCAAACGTTTGCTAGTCATCAAAACCCATCTTCTTTTCTAAAATTCTATCACGACAACCCGCACGAGCAATTTTTAATGAATCTCATTCAGCCAAAACTTGAAACTTATCTCTTAGAGCTTAGAGAATCTTTAATCGAATTGGTCTGCCAATTTTGCAAAAAAAGCAAGAAAATGCGTGGTTTAGTTGCTGAAAAAAAATACCTTGCCCGGCTGCTGAAAAAGCAAGAAAAATTGCATGAAGATTATAAAGACGAAATGGCCATCATTGTTTATGGACCTAAAGCTTATGATGATGCAAGTTTACTACACCGAAAGCATGAGGCAGCGCTTAATAGCTATTTTGTAGGTGGAATGACAGCTCAAAAATTTTTAATTCCAGAAGAGCTATCCTCTTTTAAGCTAGATGAAGAATAGGGCATCATGCAGGGATTTAAGTAAGAGTACTCAAAAGAGTAAATGATTCTATCAGATGCATAATGATCCCCATTTTTAAGTGCTTTTCAAGAACTTAAACATATTTTATTAAAGGTAGGCATGTGTACTCATACATGATCTCCATTAATCGTTCATGGTTATACTCATTTTTATAGCTCTAAGGAGTTAGCGGGAGTCTTTTTTCTCTTTAGCCATAATATAAAATTTATTAATGATTTTACACTCTTCAGGAATCACTTCAAAATGGGTATACCAATTGCTTAATTTAACCATTTGGCTATTAAATACACTTTGATTAATGCTTCCTTTTGTTCTTAATTGCATTAAAAACTTTCCAGCAATGTTGTGAATCGAATCAATTTTCTCCTTAAGGGGAAATATTTGATTAATGAAGAAGTAACTTAAGGCAAAGAGTTCTTCTTTAGAGAGCTGATCTGGCTGATGAATCTTTTGTACAATAGAAATCGCATCTCCCTCAAGAAACTCTTGTCCTTGTTGAGCTTTATCATAAAGATAGGAGGTCATACTACTATCAGAAAAATCAGGAATCAAGATGTCGTCAAGATCTCTGGGGAGTGATTGAAGAAGAATTTCCAATTTCAAGAAGAATGTTTTTACAATATTCCCGATTTTCAATTCGAGCTCTTGGTTATGGGTAAGGTCTTCAAGTTTGATTTGTTTTCTACATAAAGGGCAAGGAGCATGAGATTTATTTTCAAAAAGCTTTAATACAGAATAGTATTCAAATGTATGTCCTTTAGCATCGCAATTTGTTTTAACAGGATAGGCCATGACTTGAAGGGATATCGGGCAGAATATATCCTTAAACTCTTCACGATCTTGATGACTATTTAAATGGCTTTCTAAAAACGCCTCAAGAATGGTTTTCGCTTTTTCAGAAGAGTTATCAGCTAGATTCATAACAACGTGGTTTTTAAGAGAGTAGGTCTCATATCTATAGTATCCAAGACCGAGTCCTGCTATTGCAGAAGGGACAACCCATTTTAGAGCATCTTCAGTTGCTTGACTCAAGCTGAATTTATCTTTTGTAAGAGCGCTATGGATAAATCCTATAGCTCCACCTAAAGAAGCAGTAGCTGTCATATATAAAAAGGTAGGAAAAGCAAATGTTTTGAGCATGTCATCTTTTCCGCCCCATCTACAATATGTCCAAAAGTTCAGGCCATGGATTTGATACCCTTCTTTCGGATCAAAATTAAACTCCAAAAAATCTGGTAAAGCCTCTCTCTGGAGTTGGGCTCTTGTGGATCCTACTGTCATAGTTTCTCCTTTATAATAGTTTTCATCACAAAGAACTAACTTAATCAATTAATGACAGTCTTTTATTATTTTTATTTAAAAGCAATGAAAAAAAGTTTTTTAAATATTTTCTTATATATCAAGAAAGAGAAATGTATTTCCTTTATGCTGTAAATAATTTGACTCAAAAGCTTGATGATCAATCCAATAAAAAGGGGATTTAATGGCTTGATTAATAGGGGATTAGGTGAGATGAGTTTGAGTTTTTTTCGCTTTCCATGATCAAATGAGGAAGCCGCAATTGAGAGGCTCTTTCTTCTTATTTTTTTGAAAAAAATAGTATTTTTAAGAACATAAAAAAATGCGGTTTTTAATAAAAAAATAAGGAATCTAAAAAGAAGGAGAAAATCTAGTAATCAAAATAGAGGATAAATGCATCAAGAGAAAAAGGGGGTAGAGCTTAAAGCCTAATGATCTACCCCTTATTTGCATTAAAAACGGTACATGATTGATGTTTTGAGACCTGCTGAATCTTGATACTCTTCCCGTATTTTTATAGTAGAAAAATAAGGCTGCAGTTCTAATTCAACTCTATTATCCATTGTTATAGGAATAATGAATGGAATTCCCACTTCTTCCAAAGATCCTTGACGGCTTAATCCTTTCTTAAAGTAAAAACCTGTTCGTATGTTTGAAGCAAGTAGACGCTCGTACTTAAATCCTATAATAGGAAACGCGGTAACATCATAATCATCTTCCTCGCTATCATAACCCAAATCCACATAGGAGAGCCCTACAAAAGGCGCAATCACTCCAGTTGTAAAAATGGGAAAGGTGTGTCCTATAGAAATATCTGCTGCTTTTTCCTCTTTATCAACAGCTACTCTTAAATTGAAGTAGGTTGAATAAGGTTTAAGCTTTTCATAGATCACCTCAAAGTGTCTGAAATCCGATAAAGACTCTTCTTCGATAACTTTAAGCCGCTGAGAATAATGCGAAAATATAGACTTTTCTACTTTTACATCAGAATCAACTTCTGAAGAGAGAAGGGGATTTGTATCAGTAAACTGCATGGCTAATATAATAAATACGGATGCTTTTAAATGAAAATAATTCATGTTTTTAATCTCCAAAATACATTTTAAATGTATTTAATTGTTATTATCAATATTAACAAGTAATTTAAAATGATTAAATAAATGATGATTTATCTATTAAAATCGAAAATAAATATATTAAAAAATGAATATCAATGTCATTGCTCAATGAAAGCTTAAAGTCTCAAAACTGGCTGGGAATTTTAAGAGGAAATTCTCCTTCTTTTTAACTTAATAGTAAAACCCAGTTGACTGACATGGGTGTTTTTGTTAAGTTAATGGAAAGGAAAATATCTCATGAGACCTCAAGCTTGTTTACAAATTCTAAAGCCTTTATTGAGCAAACCTTCTTTTACCTCAAAAGAAGCAAAGACCTACGGAGTTCCCTCAGCTGTTTTAAGCTATTATGTAAAGAGCGGAAAGCTCAAACGAATCCGTAGGGGAGTGTATCAATCCAGTCATTATCACAATAAGAAAGCATTTCGTTGGGCCGATTTGATAGAGGCTGTTTATTCAGTGAATGATGGTGTTATCTGCTTAATTTCAGCTCTTGCCATTTACGATTTAACTGAGGAGATTCCTCGTCAACATTGGATAGGGATTTGCCATAAAACCTCTATTCGAAGTAACCGTCAGATGAAGATTATTCGGTTTCGTGATCTCACTTTAGGAAAAATAGATATTGAACTGGAAGGAGTCCGTGTTTCTATTTTTGACCGTGAACGTACAATCGTTGATGCCTTTCGTCTTTTGAGTAGAGAAATTGCGATTAAAGCTTTAAAATTAGCTGTAAGAGGTGGAAAAAACCGTATCAACTTCATTAAACTTGAAGAGTATGCGAAAAAGCTTCAATTTGATATTTCACCTTATCTCATGAGTATCACAACATGATTCAAGAACAAGCGCTTAAAGACCGGCTTCAAACGATTGCTAGAGAAAAAGAACTCCCTTTTAACAGCTGTTGGAAGCAACTTTTATTAGAGAGATTTTTAGCTAGACTAGCAAGATCTTCTCATGTGAATAAATTCATATTTAAGGGCGGATTTTTACTATCTTATATGATGAAAATAGGAAGAGAAACTGTAGATCTTGATTTTCTTTTAACCCGTATGCATAGTGAAGCAAGGGGACTTCAAGAAGTATTTGAAGAGATTGCCTCTATTCCCTCAGAGGATGGATTTATGTTTTCCTTTGAAGAGATCGAACTTCTTTCTCAGCCGCATATGGAGTATCCTGGCTACCGCATCACTTTTAAAGCTTCTTTTGCCAAAATGAAAGATAAAATTCATGTCGATGTGGGTGTTGGTGATAGCGTAGAACCTCAAAACCAAGAGCTTAAATTTTTTGAATACCGGGGAAAGCCTCTTTTCGAAGAATCCATTTCTCTTTCTGTCTATCCTATGGAAACAATTTTTGCAGAAAAACTAGAGACAGTGCTTTCTAAGGGATCTAGAAATAGCCGAATGAAAGATTTTCATGACCTATTTTTAATGCTGAATGATAAAAGGTTAACGCCCTCTAAAAAATTGCATAAAAAAATCCAGAAAACGTTTGAAAATCGAGGGACAGTTTTAAAATCTATCCAGTTTGATAAAGCAGGCTACAAGGCGCTTGAGCAGCTTTGGACTGCTCATCTTCAAGGTCTTGGTGATATAGCCAAAGAACTGAATCTACCGGAGAGCATTACAGTCATAATAGAGAGAATTAATTCCAGTATCAATCAATTTGAAATAGAGCGTATTACATGACATCTAAAACTGCGGATTTTTAGGAAAGCATCCTTATTTTTCGCATGAGCGGTTTTAGATAGGATGCAACGCACCCTCCAATTTCAAGTAAAATTCATAAAACCACCTTTTTATTAATAAAAAACAGTAACTAATTATCATTAATCAATCATTTTTATTTTTCCATTTAATAAAATGAATGAGTTTTATTATATTTAAATCGATTTAATAAAAAGGTCTGTTTAAATGGATATTAATAAATTGCATTCTTCATATTTGAATGAAAATAATCTATATAAAGAAATTCAATCTTGTATTTTTGCTAAAAATAGTGAAGGGGTTAAGCAACTTATTTACTCTTATCCTGTTGGCCACATTGGATTAATCGGAAGTGCTATGAGTTTATTCATCGATGAGAGAGTTACTGAAACTTCTCATCATATTTATAATTATAGAGAAGTTTTATCTCGCTCAGAAGAACTTGTTTCAGGGCTTTTTTTTAAAGTCATTCAGTCCATGCGTTTTCAATACCCTCAGGTGCTTTTTGATTTAGATGTCTTAGCCTCTATCATTGTTAATCTCAATGTGGCAAATATTCAAATAGCTGAGGAAAACAAAAGAAAGTTTAATGAATTCATTGAGACCTTTTTTGCTTATAATAATTTTTTAAACCAATCCGGCTCTATTGATGCGGCTGTACAATCGAATATGCTGCTTGGATTTATCATGGACCATTTACAGCACTGGATGAGTATCAATGGAAAAGAGGGGATTGGATATTTATTCTTACGTTCAATTGCCTATGACAATTTAATGGCTTTAGAAAAACTTGCTCAGCATCCCCATTTTGAAAGAATTGAGTCTAAAGGGCCTTTATCTGAATTTGAATCGATTGGATTTTTTGAAATCCTTAAATGCATCATTTATGCGCCTCAATTACATTTAAATTCCAAAATACACTTGCTTCAGAAGGTCGCTCAGAAAATACCTTATTATTTAGATTTTGAGCCTAAAAATGGATCATCTTATTTTAATCTTTTAATTCAAGGATCTGATCATTCCATAGAAATTTTTAATGAGCTTTTGAAAATTGATCAGATAAAAAATATTTTTATTAGGTCTTGGAATCAGGCGCAATCTCCAAGACATGAAACTCTCTTTTATTTTGAATCAAGAAGTAACGATCTAAAAGTTTTGAGATTAGTAGGGGATTTAATGCTATTTATTGGGTACCACCAATTTATCTTAAATCAACTGAATGCTTTAAAAGAGCGTCTCAGTATGAAGCAAATCAAGAAAGAAAAATTAGACGGTGAATTTTCACAACACGTTGCATCGATTGAGGCACGTACAAAAACTAAAATTGATGAGATGTCTGCAAAAGATGTCAACATGGGTGATATTTTAGATATAACCCATCCTTTTGATATAGAACTTAATAAATTATGCCAAGAAGATAGGGTTCAAGAGCTTCATCAAAAAATGCAGCAAAAGATTCAAAAACTTCATCAACGGCATCAGAAGAAAAGCCATAAAATTACCCAGCTACAGCGACTTATTTTTAAAAAAGAGACTCATCTAAAAACGTTAGATCATAATAAAGCACACGATTTGGGAGCGCTCCTTGCCATTTTTTCTTCATGCCGTTTGCTTAGAGGCTCAGTTGATCATGAGACAATCTATAAAGTTCAGAGTTTAGTGTTAGAGAAAGGGCCTGTAGGATCACTGTATTTTCCTTTTTTCACGATTCCTAAAAAATCCGCTTTTTTTTCATTCAAACTATAAGGTGTAATAGTTTTTGATGAGCTCATCAAAAATCCAGAGATTTAAGCTCTATTTCTTTGCATAAAAGAACATGATGAGTAGAAAGGATAGGGGTTTCTAGATTAAACCCCTTAATCCTCATGTTTTCCCCTTTCAACGTCTGATAATGTATATTATGTAGGGTTTAGGGGATTTATAAGAGGCTTTTCATTGAATCTAAACAAAGTTTAAGGTAATCTTGTTAGCTTATGATAAAAAAATCTTCATCCTTTGTATGGATTGTTTTAGCCATTGCCTCAGCTGCAATCATTGGCCTCTACTCAAATCCTCATTCCACTTTTATCGGCATACCTTATATTCAGCTCTCTGGATTTTTAGGACAGCTGTTTCTTAATGGCCTGACATTACTTGTTGTCCCTCTTGTTTCTTCTAGCATCATTTACGGCATTAGCCAAATGAGTCATGATCAATCATTTAAACGCCTGGGAGCAAAAACGTTTTTCTTCTACTCCGTAACTACGCTCTTAGCTGTTTTAACAGCTCTTCTCTTTGTTAATGTGATTCAACCTGGAAGACAATTCTCTCACGCCCCTTATGTAGAAAGTCTGAGTTCATCTCAATCTACACTCAGCTTAAATGCGGCCCAATCTCATGCAGATGTGATTGGTCAAATCTTTCTAAAGATCATTCCGACGAATCTCTTTGAAGCAGCCTCTTCTGGAAATATGCTAGGCATCATTTTCTTTAGCCTCTTTTTTGGATTTTCCTTAGCCCAAATTGACCGCTCTTTGGCACAGCCTGTCTCTGATGTCGTAAAAGGCGTTTTTAACGCTTTAATGAAAATGACCCATTTCTTTATGCGCGCTATGCCAATTGGTGTGTTTTGTTTAGTGGTTAAAGCAATGACTGGTCAAGCGTCTGATAAACTCTTTGCCCTTTTATCTTTCTTTATGACCGTGGTAATTAGCCTATCAGTCTTTATGCTTCTCATTTTACCAGCTCTTCTTAAAGCGGCAGGTATTGATCCCATTAAGCACTTTAAAGCGATGGCTCCAGCTCTTATCACGGCCTTTTCAACAAGTTCTTCTGCAGCAACGCTTCCTATTACCATGGAATGTGTTGAAAAAAGAGCCGGTGTTTCGAATAAAATTTGTAGCTTTGTTATTCCTCTTGGAACCTCTGTTAATATGGCAGGCTCAGCTCTTTATGAATGTGCAGCTATCCTTTTTATTGCTCAGCTCTATGGGATCCATCTCACCATTACGCATCAAGCTATTGTAGTCTTCCTATCGCTTCTAACCTCTATGGGGATTGCAGGGATTCCCTCAGGCGGTTTAGTGGCTATTTTAATTGTGTTAAATACCATGGGCCTTCCTGCAGAAGGGCTAGCTCTTATTTTGCCGATGGACCGTATTTTAGATATGTGTAGAACGCTTGTGAATGTGTTTAGTGATACCTCATGTGCTGTCTTAGTAGCTCATACAGAAGGTGAAAAGGTTTTAGAAGAAAACTATGATTCTTAATTTTTTTTTAAGACTTTAAATTAACAAGGAGCCACTGATTAATCTCATGGATGATTTCACTAAAAGCTTTAGGCAAGTATTTTAGATGATCATGATGTACATCTGTGAGATAGTCATTCCAAAAGAATTGCATGCGATTTAGATCGCTTTCTCGGTAAAATAGAGGTAAAATAAATTTTGTTTTTCGGTGCTTAAATACCCTATTAACAATGGTTTTAAGATGAGGAGAGGGTAAAAAAAGAAATGAAGATATCATTGAATAAAGGTCATGAAAATCTTTCATTCGGCTGTTAAAAGCTCCTCGATAAATGATTGTTTCTAGTTTCTCAGCAAAAATAAATTCTTTGGGGTAACAAGTTAAACATACGTATTTTTCAAAAAGATCTCCCTTAGAAGAAGTTGCAAGAGGAACTTTATATTCAATAGGATCTACGATGTCTCCAAATCCGATATCTACAACTACTTTAAATCTTGTTTTCCCAAAATAAGCCATCATTGATGCTCTTGCTCCAGAATATTCCATATGAGGATGGGCAAGCTCTTTTACTTGAATGCCTTTAAAAGAAAATCCATCATTAAGATCAATATTTGCAATATTTTCAAAAATAGTCGTAAGATAGTATTTTTCATTGTTAATTTTCTGTGCAAGAAAATCGAGATCTGTTGTTTCTCTACCGATAGAGATATATTTGGAGAGGAGAACTCCACCTTTTAAAATAAATTGCTTGTGATAAGGTGATTGAGCTAAACGAACGAGAAATCGTTCTAAAGTAATGATTTGCCAAAGATCTGCAGGATCACGGTGGGTCTCTTGTGCAAAAAAACGCAGTTTTGCTTTAAATGATTTTTCTAAATCAGATGTCATGTTGTATAAGACAAAACATAAGGGGTTATATCTACACGCAGCATTTTTGCATAATCCCCTAATTTTTTAAAATCAGGTTTTTGATCTTCACTCTTCAGATATCTCTGAAGCGCTTTGAGTGCAATTTCAATACTTAAGTAACGGAATGCATCAATAATGCACCGCTCTCTATCAAAAATTTGCACCTTATACTCCCCTAAAATAAGTGAAGTTTTCCCTAGAGTCATATTTCTCATTCTTACAATTCTAGCATGAGGCCTTTTAGGAGCATGTGATTCATGAGGTACGGCAATCCAAATCTCTTTCATTTTTTGATCCGTTAAATCGTAATAATAAAGAGCTGAGACCAAACAAATTATACCTTTAGGAATACTTGCTGCTACAAGTGCTAAGTTTTCCCATTGAAATTCAACTTTAAGTTCATATTCAGAAAAACGGTAAGCTCCAGGATAAACCCTTATTAAATCCCCTTTTTTGACTAAATAAGAAAGAGCATGTCTAGGAACATTTTGATAGCTAGCATCTTCAGCTGTAAAAAAAGGGACATGAGAAAATAGCGATAGTTTCTCAAAATATTTTAATTGTTTCATATTTTCTAATTCTACAAAATCTCTCTAATTTAGTCAATTGGGTAGGTTTTGAGTATTCTTTAAACAAAGACTCACTCTTGATAATAATGTAACACGCTTATTACAAGCTCTATAATCACTTTTTTCTTATATATCACCTATTTTTTGTTAATTTTCATAAATTAAAAAACTGTTTCATGCCATCTAATTCTACAAATTCTACAAAAATGGCTAGCTTGGGTAGGTTTTGTAGAGATATTTGGAGTAAATTCTCTGTTGCAATATCCCCTACGATCCTTCCTGCAGAAGAGCTGGCTCTTATTTTGCCGATAGATAGTATTTTAGATATGTGTAGAATACTTATGAATGTATTGAGTGACACATCATGTGCTGTCTTAGTGCCCATACAGAAGGTGAAAAAGTTTTAGAAGAAAACTATGATTCTTAATTTGCATAAAGGCTACAGTTTATTATAAAACAAGGTCTATAAGATCACGGTAGATCTTTTGTGCCGCCATCATAGTGTGTAAGATAAAATATAAGAAGCTACCTTTATACAAAGCCTTTTTGCCTATTCCCTTCATTTTTTAAGGGTATGTTTTTGATCCTTATACTTTAAGTGTAGGGATATTTCACGAAGACAAGAAGTTAGGAATCCCCTGCTTTAAATTATTAAAAATAATATTAAGCCGAAAAATGTATTTCAGATTTTCCTCTGTTTTTTCTTGATGATTGAGCAATTCTTTTTGAATAAAGGTTAAGGCTTCCTCCAGTTTTTCAAACTGTATAAGAATATTTGTAACAGCTGTACAGTCGTTTAAGGCTTCTGCTTGATACCCTTTTGTAACAACAGTTTTGTGATTTTCTAATATCTCCTCTAGGAATGCTGTAATTTCTTCTGTTCTTCCTAGTTCATGAAGAGAGATAAGCACAATAGCATACCAATTCCAAGTATCGCCATAATACGGTGTTAAGCCCCGCCCTCTCTTATCTAATACCTTTTTAGCAAATTTTACTATTTCCTCTTGTTTTTCTAGCTCATAAAGAATGCGAAGAGCTGTCTCTTCGAAAAATTTTAAGCCTTGATGATTCTCACCTAGACTTTTTTCTGTTGTCTCTAAAATGCCTAAAACAAAATTTAGAGCTTCTTCTTTTTTTCCTAGAGCTTCAAGCGATTCTAAATTCAGCTCATATTGAAGAGAAAACCAATCCCCAGTGACTCTAAGTTTATTCCCTACTTTCTCTTCTACTTGTTTAAGAATCTCTACCGCATCTTCTCTTTCCTTGAGTTCATGAAAAATAGCTAATTCAGCAGCATAACACTCTTTTCCATAAGGGTGCTCTTTTTGATAAGGTTGCTCTCTAAAATCTAAAAATTCTTTTGTTATTTGTAGTGCCTCTTCTCTTCTTTTTAGATCCCAGAAAACTCCTGCAATATATGTGTAGAGAAGTGTTGCCATATTATCAAATTTGAGTGTGTTATTTTGTTTCCTACTGGCCAAAATGGTTTGGGAAATTTCTAAAAGTAGCTCTTTTTGTTCAAGCTTTAAGAGAAGTTTTACTAATATCTCATAGCTTTTTCTTGTTGATGCAGCATCTTCTCCTAAAACTCGTCTTTTTATCTCTAAAACTTTTTTTAGAAGTTTTACTGCTTCTTCTTTCTTTTCTAATTTCTTCAGAAAGGTTATGCATAAGTCATAATTTTCTAGGACATAAGGAGATTCTTCTTGTAGAAATTTTTTTCTAATTTCAAGAGATTTTTGATTTATTATATCCCCTTCTGTAAAGATCAGCTGAGATTGACTGGGTATTTTATACTCACCTATTCTTGATAAAATCACAGCTTTAAGGTGATAAAATTCTGCCATCATAAGAGACTCGTCTCCAAGTGAGATGCCCATTTCAATCGCTTGATTGATACAGATGAGCGCCTCATCGCTAAAAGATCTTTGTAAATGAATCCAAGCTAAATTACATAAAAATTTTGCCTTATTTTCCCCCTGAAATGTTTGATCAAATTCCTCCATTGCAGATAGATTGAACGCATGAATTTGGTAGATTTGATTTAATTTATTATTTAAAGACCAACCTCTATCATGATAAGGAGCTCTAAGAAGTCCTATGGATTGGTTTAAAATAGCGCTTATTATTTGAAATACCCCTTTTTTTTCTAAGGTACTCAGGTGATTTGCAATAACTTTTTGTACAAGTGAGTGCACTTGGTAAAACGATGAGTTATCTTTGTTCCGCATTTTTTCTTCAAGAAACGAGTAGTCTTTCAGAAGTTTAATCGCCTCTTTCAAGCACCTCTCATCTTTTTTAGGATAAAATTCTCTTAACCAAACCATTAATAGATCAAACGGAATATCTGCTTCTCCTAACATTGAGATGAGCTGAATCAGATGAAAAGCAAGATCTCCTTCCTCCATTTTTTTAATAGCTTCAATGGAGATATTCCATGTGATCAAAATAGAGGTTTCTTCATCGGGAAGGTTCAACTCTGTTTTTTTGGGCACTTTTAATTGATATTTTTGAAACAGCTCATCGTACTTACAAAGAGAAATTTTATTTTGTTCAAGATATCTTGTAATATGTGAAAGAGCTAAAGGAAGATATCCAACACTTTTACAAAGGGCCTCAGCAACCTTTTTCTCTTTTTCATCAGAAGATAAGGAGCTATTTAATACATAATGAATAGCTTCTTCTGGACTAAAAGAACTAAGAGGAAATATTCTAAACCCTTTGGCCTGAGCATCACTTCCAAGTCTTGTTGTAATAAGAATTTTAGATTGCTCTGTAGCTGGAATGTAATCGTTAATCTCTTTAAAATAACTCTCATCATCTAGACCATCAATGATTAAAAGATAGCGATTTGTCATTTGCCGAAGCTTGATTTTTAATTGAGTTAGCAGCTCTTGCTGGGTGCTTCCTTCTAAATGCAGTAATCCTGCAAGCTCGGTCGCTCCTTGCATAATGGCATCTCTACTCTTTGCTTTAATAAAATGAATGAATGCATATTCTTGAAGAGTACTTGCATATTTGATACTAAGCGTGCTTTTTCCGATTCCTCCTAGCCCTACAATCGCGACTTTTGAAGATACTTTAAAAGCTTCTTCAATGGCTTTTAACTCTTGAGATCTCCCTGTAAATGACAAAATAGGTTGAGGTGCAGTTGAAAAAAATAGAGTTCTTTTTTCTTGAGATACTCTTAAAGGAGAAATAGCTGCTTTAAGAAATAAATCATATTTCCAAGGCATGAGGCTTTCTTGTAAACCCTTGGTTAAAGTCACCGTTTTTCTAAGTGGAATTTCTTCTGCTGTTAAAAAAAGTTCTTTAAATTGCTGTTGAATTGACGCGGTCACGGTTTCCTCATTTTCTAAAGAGGCTTTAGAAAAAGAAAAAAGTTTGGCCCTTCCTCTAGAAAAAGAGCTCGCAAGAGGCTTTTTAGAAGAAGTTGTATAAATCTTCAGGAAGTCATGAAGAAGGTCTTGAGATTCTAGAGAAGGTAGTGATTCATCAAGCTCATCATGCATTTGAAGACTTAAGGTTCTGTAATTAGTTTGCTTTCCTTGAAAATAGGGATCTTCTTGATAAGAGTGATCATCAAAAAGATCAACAAGAGAGTCTTCTAAAAAAGGAGCTATCAGTTCCCCATAGATTTGATCATTATAAAAGGTTCCTTGATGATTTTTACACCGTAATACCTTAGGTTTAAAAATACCGGGTAAAGTAAGAGAAGCAGCTAACACATCAGAAATAATAAATTCTTTAAATCGAAGATCTTCTGAATTAATAGATATAACCTGACACATTTTCAAGCTAAAGACAGAAAGATGAAGATGTTTATACTCACTATTAAGATGTACTTTATGAGAGAGCTCTCCAAAAGTTAGATGAGAAGTTGTAGTGTAGTCATCGATCCACTCTTCAAGCTTTTGTTTTAAAACTACTTCATCACAGAGGCTAGAAGTTAAATCCATGTCAGTATAAGAACTCCCCTTTTTTACATGGCTGTAGAGCGTTTTAAGTTGTTTGAGCATCTCATTAGAAAGATCAGTCTGATGATGCTCAAAAAAAGTTGTTAAAGAATCAAAGGGAAGCTCTTTGAGCTTTGAGCTTGGATAACCTATTGAAAGAAGGGTTGCAATCACACTTCCCATTCCTAATCCTGAAACTCTTCTGACTCCAGGGATAATTTTTTTTGCTTCTAGTGCTTGAATCGCCTTGATAAAAACGTCTTTTCTATCACACTTTCCTTCAAAAATCACATTAAAAGGCGCTCTTTCCTTAAAATTTGCGGGGTTAATTTTTTCTAATCTTTTAAATTTTTGATAATTTTCAAGAATATTTTTACACCTTTTTACAGCAGGTGAGAGAGATGTTTTTTCATTGATGAGAGCTAGCGCCGTTCTTCCCAGATGATCTGTTTTTGAAAAATCAGCTCCTAATGTCAGAAGAAGAGAAACAGCTTCTGGCTTCTCTCCTGCTACTGCAAGATGAAGTGCCGTTCCTATTTGGCTTCCTTCTCCTTGATGAAGATAAGCTCCTTTTGTTATTAAAAGATTAATAGCAAAAAGATCCCCTAGAAAGGCAGCTAGTTGAAGAGGAACTCTTTCTACTGGATCTTTGAGTTCCATCAGGAGTTGTGTATTTTGATATTGGGCGCAAAGAAGATGTTTTAGCATGAATGATTGATTACAATGAATAGCAAAATGAAGCACTGTTCCCCATGGGAAAATTGTATTAAGAAGATTGATCTCTTGAAAGTGATTGCTTTTCAAAATCAAAGACAGAATATCTTCATAGCCAGAGGCAATTGCAAGAGCCAAAATAGGGACTTTAAAAGTATGAGAAAGGCTCCAATGTCTTCCTAAAGAGGTCATTGTTAAAAGTTTTTCAGTCGTTTTTAGGTGTCCTTCATGAATTGCCCAATGAAGAGGAATAAGTTTTTCACAATCTTCATCGTAGCAATTTGTTAATCCATTTTTGGTTAAAGCATCAATCAGATGATCTTGTCCATAAATAGCTGCAATGTGAAGAGCTGTTCTTCGGCTCGTATCTTTTAAAGAAATCAATAAATCTTGATTGAGCGCATGAGTAAGTGCTTGTACGCACCCCTCATTTCCTTCTCTAATAGCTGCAAAAAAGATATTCATTCCTTTTGAATCTTGAAGAGTGAGTAAAAAGTGGTGATCTAAACTGTGCCAGTGAATGTTTGAGCAATCATCCATTAGGTGTTTAAAAAGAAAATCTATCCAAAGTTTTTGATCTTGTTTCGGATCATGATTAAAACCACATTTTTGAAAAAACAATTGAATTTTTTCACTTTGAATAGACGTAAGGATTTTTTCTTGAAGAAGAAGACTCTCTTCTACTTGAAAGCCGTTATTTTCCTCTGGAAGAAGAGGTCTTTCTATTGAATGAGAAAGAAATGTAGTATTAATACTGGCTTGAGATCGATTTAATGGATTTAGGTGCATGATGATACCTAATAAAAAAATGACTATTTTGATAAAAAATATACAATATAAAAATGGGTAACTTTAGGTTGCTTAAAAGGAGCTATTTTTTTCTAGAACAAAATAACATTGCAATATCCCCTACGATATTTTAAAGTACTCCTCTTTACCAATAAGGAGTTTGTAGTGGGAACCGTTAATTTTCAAGGAAAACCTGTGCATCTAGCAGGACAATTACCAGCCATGCATTCTAAAGCGCCAGCCCTTTCAGGTGTTGATACGAACTTTCAACCCAGATCATTAGAGGCATTTAAAGGGAAAAAGAAGATCATTTGCTTTGCTCCAAGTCTAGATACTCCTGTTTGCTCACTTTCAGCAAAAAAATTCAACGAGCAGATGAAAGCACATCCAGAAGCTGTGATCATTTATTGCTCCCTTGACCTTCCTCCTGCCCTTAAACGTCTTTGCTTAAGTGATACAGCGCATTATGATAGGGTTGTTTTTCTCTCGTTATTCCGGGATATCTTAGTGGCTGGTGAGTACGGCGTTTATATTCAAGAAGGGCCTCTTTCAGGGCTTTGTGCAAGAGCTGTTTTTGTTTTAAGTGAAGATAACACAGTAATTTATGAAGAACTTGTACCTGAGATTACAGATGAGCCAAGTTATACAGCAGCAATTCAAAGTCTCTCTTCTTCATAATCTGGATACCATACTGTATCTTTGATCATCTGTTTTTGGCTTTCTTCATTAGTAAGTGGAGAAAGCCCCTCTTCTTGAGCCACTTGAATGACTGCTAAAGCAATCAATTCAGAAATCTCTCTTAACGATGTAAAGGAAGGAAAGAGTGATCCTCCCTCATTTTTTAATAGAGGAGAGTGATTGCTAAGCACTTCTGCAGCTTTATAAAACATCGTATCTGTCACTTTTTTGGCTTTACAGGCCACAACGCCTAAACCCACTCCTGGAAAAATATAGGCATTATTACACTGATTAATAGTTACTATATTACCTTGATAAAAAACATCTGTATAAGGGCTTCCTGTTGCAATGAGAGATCTTCCTTCTGTCCAAGCTAAAATGTCCTGAGGGTGTGCTTCGCTCTTGCTTGTGGGATTTGATAAAGGAAAGATAATGGGTGTTGCATGTAATTTTCCCATGCACCGAATCACCTCTTCATTAAAGGCCCCAGGTTGTGCTGACACTCCAATTAAGATATGAGGCTGAACTGCCTGAATAACATCTAGAAGAGAAAAATAAGAGGAATCTGTTTGTTTCCAACTTTTAAGCTCATCGTAATCTCTTGCAAAAGGGCGTTGATGAGGAGGTATATAAGTAAGCTCTGTATGAATAAGCCCTTGAATATCTACCACATAAATGGATTGAATAGCTTCTTCGTAAGACACACCTAAAGCTTTCATAGCCCCTACAAGATAGTGACAAATACCAATGCCTGCAGATCCTCCGCCAAAAATAACAATCTTTTGCTGAGATAAATTTTCTTTTTTAAGTTTAACAGCTGCATGCAAAGCTGCAAGAACAACAGCTGCTGTCCCTTGGATGTCGTCATTAAACGAGCAAATCACATTTTGATATTTCTCTAATAAAGGAGCCGCATGATCCCTTCCAAAATCTTCCCACTGTAAAAGAGCATGGGGATACCATTTTTGAATGGTTAAAACAATCTGCTCTAAAAATGTATCATAAGCTTCTCCTTTGATACGAGGATGCCTCCACCCTAAATACAGAGGGTCATTGAGAAGCTCTTGATTATCTGTTCCCACGTCAATGATAATTGGAAGCGTCTTTTTAGGATGAATCCCTCCAAACAGTGTATAAAGAGAGAGTTTTCCAATGGGGATAGCAATCCCTCCAACTCCTAAGTCCCCCAGTCCTAAAATACGCTCGCCATCAGTGATGACAATCACGTCAATATCAAAATCCTCTCTTACTGAAAAGAGCATATCTAATTGATCTTTGAGAGGATAACTTAAATAAAGGCCTGTAGGCTCTGTGTAAAGATGGCTAAAATTGAGGGAGTACTCCCCTATTGTAGGTGTATAGATAAAAGGGAGCATTTCCTGGATATGCGTTAAAACAAGCTTATAAAATAAGGTCGTATTACGGCTATGAAGAGCAGATAAAAAAAGGTTCTTTGAAAGGCTAGACTCTTGAGCTTTAAAGTTTAAATACCTTCTTTGTACCTGCTCATCTAAAGTAGAGACGTGAAAAGGTAGCCTTCCATGCAGTTTAAATTCTACTCTTTCTCTATCTGTAAATGCAGACCCTTTATTACGTAAAGGATCTGACAAAATTTCCCAAGGCTTTAAAGCATTTGTCATAATTTATGTTTAATCAGAAACAGCTTATTTTTCTACAGGAATATGAGGCTGTAGTGCGGTTGTTGTTTTTTCTGAAGGGAACATTCTTGCAACAAGAAATATCCAAACAAGAAGAAGAATAAAGGCAAGCCATGAAAGTGTAGAGACCATATCTGAAAATCCAACCATTTGCAAAAATAAAATCAAACATGAAGCTAAAGCTTTTGCACTTCGGTAAGCAAACACATCAATGATCGCTTTGGCTTGAAATTTCTCTTCTTGTCTTAGCGGCACATAGAGCATTTCTTTAAGGACTCCAAAAATAGAAAAATCAAGCGCTTTAATCACAATAAAGGCAGCAGTCACCATTCCAAAGGAAGGAAATACAATCGATCCTGCCATATTAAGGCAAAGAAGAAGCGGCATCGAAAGATGACTTTTCCTGATCCCTAAAAATTGCACCAAAAGAAAGGAGCCAATAATTTGTAAAATGAGACTTAGAGAGTTTGCGATTCCAAATACATAACCGCAGTGCTCAGTTCTTGCATCAAGGCTTAAAACAGACTGCTCAAGAGATAAATTAAACTGATAATAAATGAGCGTTGTGACAACTTGCATCAGTACGACAATGGAGAGAATAAATCCCAAATATTTGGAGTTTGCAATCAGCTTACACCCTTCTAAAAAGTTGTTCACTTTCACTTCTTTAGAAGTTTTTTCTTCCACTAATGAATATTTTAACACGTTGTAAAAGCTTAAGCCTAAAACAAGCATGAGCGGAAGACTTGCAAAGAGGAGATTTTGACTGCCTGCTTTGACGGCAAACTGATCAATAAATTTATTACCACAAGTGGCTCCAAGTCCCCCAAAGGCAAAGAAAAGACCGTAGAGGTACTTCGCTTCTTGCATTTTAATTGTTGAGTGAATCATCGACCATAGCTGTTGAAAAAGAAGCATGACATACACTTCTTTCCAGATATAAAAAAGAAATGGAAAGCTGGGGATTTGGGTCATAAAAAAGGCTGCAAAGCCATTCACAACGAGTATAATTCCTAAGATGGTGTAAAACATCTTATAAATCCCAAGTCTTGGGAGAAACCGATTATAGAGCTCAATGATCAAGAAGTTAAAGGGAACCACTGCAATCCACACATAAGGAAAGACATCACTTCCATATGTTGAGAGGAAGACGCTATGGCTAATAGGTCTTACAATTCCATAGTCTGCCATAATGCAAAAGCCACATACCATTGCACACAGGATAAATAGCTTTTGCTCTAAGCTATAACTCAAAATCTTATTTTTTAAATCTTTCCACAACATAAGCAGATTATATCGAGCAGGAGACTTTGATAAAAGGTAAACTCTTCTCTTCATTCATCGTATGCTAGATAAGTATCTTATTTCCTTATCTGTGCTACGAGATACCCTCTCTAGAGCAGTACAAAAGAGTTCTTGCTTTTTTAAGTATTCATAGGAATAAAGAGATAGTGATTATGACGAAGAAATAGTGTATACTCGCAATTAAATGTAATTAAATATTCAATATTTAATTATTTGTTTGAAAAAGAAGAGGTTTCATGGAAATCAACAGATCTCAAAAGCTTACAGCTAAAAAAGAAAGCACTACTCCTAGCTCAGAAAAAAGCGTTACCACTTCTTCTGCAATATCAAAAGTTGCAAATGAAGCTCTTGAATCCAGGAAAAAAACATCCAAGAAAGAACCTGCAACTTTTATAGAGCTAAAAGATCAAGAGAGCCCAAGTTTAACGCCTTCTCAAAGAAGTAGTGAAACTTCAAGAACAACAACTACTACTAATACAGCAACCTATTCTCAAGAAAGGCTGAAGTCATCAGCTTCTAGTAAAAAGCAACCGTTTGGTGTTCCTCACCTCACTGAAAGTAAGGCTGCACCTTTAAAATTCCTTCCCTCTTTAGAGACTTCTAAAAAATCATCTTACTTTGTAAAGATGAAGTCTTTAGGAAAAATCACTCCAGTTAAAAATAAACCCTTTACTATCCCCTCTCAATTTTCAGATGATAATTCACCTTCTCTAGCCCCCCCACACTCCTCTTCTTCCCATAAAAAATCCACTAAGGCTAAATCATCTCTATTTAATAAAAAAATCAAAGCTTCTCACCCATCCGCTCTTCGTTTAAGTTTTAATGACGCAGCAACCATAATTAAAAATATAACCTTGCAATATGGAACTTCTATTGATTTTTCTCTTTCCCAGGCAGACATCATTAAGCAGCTTATCCTATCACTAAAATCGTATCTTAAAAATGAGCTCATTACAGAAAATTTTATTCATGAGGTTTCTAAAGCTCTAGTAAGTGAGGATCTTAGCTCTTCGGTATTAGCAGCAAATGCAAACCCAAATCCTTATATTGATCCGCACCCTTTTCAGGTTATAGAGAGCCTCTCTTTATGTTTAAGCCGGTTGCCTTCAGGTCTTTCTTTCCTTGAAATCATGAAAGAGAGTGCAAAATATATGCAAAAGGCTAGGGAAGACTATGAAACCTTATTTCCAATCTCAGAGTTTTTAGAAACAGCACCTAGCGAAAAAATTCAAAAAGTGATTCAAGAGGGCCCTCTCTATACAGCGTTTGATTGGTTTGAATGTTCAAATGCCAATCCTACCTTTATGATTCTTGGTAATAAAAATGTGACACCTGAGTGGGTTTTCAAGCCAGCAATTGATAATTCTCAAGATGCTTCTTCTGAGGCCAATGATCTGAAAGATTTTGAGCATTACGCATTTCAAATGAATTACCATCAAAAGTTCCCTATACCCGCTGTTTATTTAATAGAAATTAGAGGAGTTAAAGGCGTGATTCAACCTTTTATTCCAGGAGCTGTTCCTTTGCAAAAAATTGAAGATGATCTTTACCCCTCACTCACAAATTCTCTACAAAAATTGCTTGTTTTTGATCTTCTCTTTGCAAATCAAGATCGAAGCGGCTCTAATATTTTATTTTTAAAAAAAGATGATCAATACACTGCCTATGGTATTGATCATGAGCACTGCATGCACAATTCTAAAGGGTTCTTAAATATCGGTTATCTTGAATCGATAGAAGATCTATGTGAAAGTGCCTCTTTTTCTACAGCAGATGAAGAGATTCAAGTGCTTTTTTCAGAAGAGTGTTGCAATCGGTATGTTCAAATTTTACAAGAGTGCTTTAAAGATAAAAATAATTTAGGCAGTAAGGATGATATTGACCAAGAAAAAATCTGTGACTGGATAACAGATATTGGAAAAATGCTGCGTACATCAAATAAGACAATGACTGAGCTTGCTAGTGAAATTAAAGAAAAGTATGAAGAAGGAAATAGCCTAGATGAAGAGGAAAGCTATTTAAATGACTAAATAAATCCTTCACTCATATAAGGCTATTTTCTTTTTAAGATTAAAGAAAATAGCCCGAGAGATCTCAAAAAATTTTGAGTTATACTTTTTTATCTATCAGAGGCTCTCTTTTTGTCTTAAAATGAGAGGGTATGAAAGGTTTAGCTGCTGGAATTTTATGCACTTTTTGATGAAGAGGATGAATATCTGGTTGCTGAGTAGTACCCTCTTCTTGAACATCCACACGTTCTTGGATTTGCTCCCAAAATGTCATATTCTTGGATTCAGCAATATCGATATCTTTCTCTAATTGAAGAGAGACTTTTTTCATCCCCTCTTCTTTTTTCTTTTTCTCTGAATCTGCATCAATATATTGATCAGGAGAACTCCAATAACAACTTTGAGGAACAAGTTCTCCTTCACAAAGCACTTTTTCAAATATTTGGGTAAAAAAATGAGGATCTTGTTCTAAATCTGTGAGATGAAGAGTGAATTTTTTCTTTGCAATCATTTCTTCTGTTCTCAAATCTTGAGGAACGCCAATTCCCGAAAGTTTAATGCGATTTTTAAGCCTTGAATAGAGAATTTCAGTGGTCCGAGTTTGATCATCACCCGTGATGATTTTGGCTTGAACTTCAAAATTATGTTTACTAACCAATAACCTAATTTCCATTAAAAACTCCATACTGTTTTGATTTGATGTTAATGAATAAAGACATTCCATTCAATCAAATACCCTCGCTTTCAATTAGTATTATTACAAAGCACTCTTTTTATATATTTATTTCATAAGAAACCTCTCTATTTTATGATTTAAAAAATCATAAAGTGGGGGATTTTTTTCCTAAAACGGAAAGGGAGAAAGCCTTTTAAGAAAAATCTAGATTCTCAATAGAGAGAGTTCTCCCTTTTTAACCCATGCCATTTTTTTGATAAAAAATCTGATTAAAAGACGTAAAAACAGCAACTTACGCTCTCTTTTACGGTTTTTTTAAGAGAAAAACTAAACCTCTTTTGACATAAAGCCATCAATCTTGCTACGTTTAATAGTTTAGATGAGAAGAGAAACTCTGTCATTTTGCTTAAGAGGTAACTTGTGCGCGGTATTTTCCTTGATACAGAGACTAATGGATTGAACTTCTTCATCCATAAAGTCCTAGAGATTGCTTTTAAAATTGTTGATCTCTCAACAGGAGATGTTTTAGATCAATACTCAACGATCATTAAGCACCCTTTAAATATTTGGGAATTAAGCGATCCTGATAGCCTTGAAGTTAATGGCTTTACTTATGAGATGATGATGCAAGGCATTCTCCCCGCGAAAGCTTCTCTTGAAATCACACAATTATTACAAAAAAATCGTATCCACCGTGATAATGCCGTTTTTATTTGTCAAAACCCCTCTTTTGATAGAGTGTTTTTTTCCCAGTTGATTGACCCATCGATTCAAGAAAACTTTAAATGGCCTTACTACTGGCTTGATATGGCATCGATGTATTGGACACTAGCTATTCAAGCAGGCGCTTTTAATGCAGCTCAACTGCCGTGGAAAACAGGCTTTTCAAAAAATAAAATTGCAGCTGTATATCATCTTCCCCCTGAAGAAAACCCTCACCGCGCCATGAATGGAGTGGATCACTTACTTCTTTGCTATCAAAAAGTAGTCGGCTTTTCAGCTTAATTCCCTTGTTTTACATCAAAGTTTTCCCTCTCTTCTTTTTAGATCTTATTTAATTGATTTTTATATTCATTACCAAGTAGAATAAGACACTAAATTGGTCTTTTAAAAGAGCTTCTTGGATCCCATTGATTATAAGTTAGTCTCTCTCTAAAATGAGCTTACCTGTTAAATAAATAGCATGAACATCATCGATATTCTTACACCTTTGATTGAGATTGGCGTGATCGCCTTCATCCTGAACTACCTGTTGTCCTTTTTCTGGAATACAAGGTCCATGGATCTTTTGATTGGAGTTCTTGCCTTTTTTATTATTTTTGCCATCAGCTCCGTTTTAGGGCTCCCAGTTCTTTATACTATCATGACAAACCTGGCAAATATTGCAGCAGTGGGTCTTGTGATCATTTTTCAACCAGAACTTAGAGTAGCTCTTTCTAAGCTCAGTGTTAAAGGTAAGCGTTACCGTGAAATTACAGCGTTTGATAAGTTTCTAGATCAACTCACCAACTCGATCTATAAACTATCTGAAAAAAAGATGGGAGCTTTAGTCGCTCTAGAATATACCGATAGGTTAGATGATTTTGCGCAAAAAGCTGTAATGCTTAATGCCAATTTTTCTTCAGAGCTTTTAGAAACAATCTTTTCTCCTTCAACTCCTTTACATGATGGAGCTGTCATCATTAGAGAAATGACAATTGTAGCAGCTGCTGTCATTTTACCTCTTGCCAATGAAATGATTGAAGTGTCAAGTTCCATGGGAACACGTCACAGAGCAGCACTTGGTATTTCTCAAACAACCAATGCCCTTGTGATTGCTATCTCTGAAGAAACAGGAAAAGTCTCTCTTGCAAGAGATGGGGTGATTTCAAGAGGTGTAAAAATCAATCAGTTTAAAGGGATACTTCACAGCATTTACAGCTCTTCTGCAATGAAGCCTAAACGTAAACGTTCTCGTATTAAAGAATGGATGGGATTTTAATGGATTTTTTACGCTCTCTTTTTTTTGATCATTGGCAAAGAAAACTCATTTCTCTCATGCTAACAGCAGCTCTTTGGATTCTTGTAAATGAATCTCTCACAACGACCAAAACACTTGAAAACATCGCTGTTAGGCTCATTAATATTCCTGAAGGGATGACAGTTGATGGACTTCTTCCTAATAATATGCTTTTAAACCGGATACCGCTCACCTTATACGGCAATAAAAACATCTTAAAAGACTTAACATCAAACGATTTAGAAGTGGTTCTTGATGCAACAGATAAATCTGATGAATGGACTGCGATGATTTCAAGTAAAAATCTCGTTTCCCTCAATCCTGATGTCGATCTTTCTAAAGCCATTAAAAGAATCCTTAACCAAAGGTTTTCTGTTTCATTTACAAGGCTTGTCACAGAAAAAATCCCTATTATTGTCACCCATCCCATTGGAGAAGCTCCTAGAGACTATCAATTTTTAGATGTTTGGCCTTATAGACTATCCATTACAGTGAGTGGCCCGGAAGAAAAAATTAAGCAGATTAAAGCTAAAGGCGTGAACCTTACCTTTAACCTAAATGATATCACCCGGATGAATCTTGATGAGGCCACAACCACTTCTGATGAAGTGTCTTTCATTGTTCCAAACGCTTGGAAAGAAATCATTCTCCCCTCTATTTCTGATCGGCCTCTTGTCATCGATGATCCTCAAGCTCAAGAGCTCAGAATTGACTTTGTAAAATCTGATTTTCATGCGATTGCAAAGCCTATCCCCATTGCTCTTTTTTTCCCCATCGAACATAGCCACTATCTCAATCCTGATATGTACTCGATTGCAACAAGCGGACTCATTGAAAGAGTTCACGGTATCTATATGATCCGTGGCCCTCTTTTTATCAAAGGCGCTAGCCGGTTATTTGTAGAGCTTGTTCAAGAAATGCTTCAGATCTCGATCTTAGTGCACCCCAAGCAACATAAGCTCGATTGGTGTGTCCAATGCCAAAACCATAGAGTGATTGAAGATAAATATGTCTCTGTTTTGCTCTCTGATGAAGAACTGAGATACGAAGATCCGAATTTTTCTAAACAAAGAGAAGAGTATTTACGCAACCGTTTTCGTAGCTATATGAACCGGTTTCAAATCTTTAAATCTCAAACAGAAAAACTCAATCTTGCGATCGAGCTTGACCACAAACATATCTGTATTCAAGATGTATCTAGTGAAAAAGTTGCTGCGCATTAAGTTTTTCTTTTTTCAAAAGAAAGTTTGTTTTATAGACCTAGGCAGCAAACAAGAGCGCATTTACTTAAATGTCACTCCTCTAGATGCTTCCTTATACTTTGAAAAGCTATGCTTTGGATAAACTACGCTCTCTTTCGTCTTGTTGCCTTTCCTTTGCAATTTTTGCCCTACCCCGTGCTTCATTTTCTTGGAAAACAAGTGGGAAGGCTTCTTTACTACTACCCTAAATACCGTAAACGGTCGCTCTCTAATCTAGCGCTTGCCTCCTCTTTAAACCTCAAAAATGATGAGATTATCCTTCTTGCAAAACAGTCTCTTCAAAACCTTGCCATTACCGCATTAGAGTACCCAAGGCTTTATCGTGATAAAGCTATTATTAATGCCTTTTGTGATAATTCTGAAACGGTGAGTCACTTGATTCATCAAGGGAAAGGGGTGATTTTTTTCTGTGGCCATCAAGCAAATTGGGAAATACTTTTTCTAGAGGGAACTTACCGTATGCCAGGTGTGGCAATTGGAAGACCCATTCAAAATCACCTCCTTTATGAGTGGATCTTAACGCTTCGTCAAAAATTTGGAGGTGTGATCATCCCTCCAAAGAAGGCGTATAAAGCAAGTCTTCAAGCGTTAAAAGCGGGGAAATTTTTAGGCATTGTGGGAGATCAAAGTATGCCAAGTTCTAGCTTTTATTCCTCTTTTTTAGGAAGAAGAGCCTATACCTCTAATCTTCCAGCACTTCTTTCTGAACGCACCGGCTCCCCTATCATTGTAGCTACCATTAAACGGGAAAAATACCACTACCGCATTCACTATAGTGATCCGATTTTTCCAGAAGGCGATCCCTCTTTACAAATGAAAGCGGTGCTAGATCTATTTGAAAAAAGTATCTTAGAAACGCCTAGTGAATGGCTCTGGATTCATAATAGATGGAAACAGCCTCGTTTAGAAGGGCTCACGCCCTCTTGCAGATCAGATTCTCTTGTCATCATTTTTAAAGAAGAGATCTCACTTCAAGAATACGCTCTTCATCTCCGCACACTTTACCCTACAGAACAACTCACTATTTTTGTTCCAGCTCACCTCTACTTTACACATGAATCGATTGAAGTGATCCCTTATCATCACATCCGTGATATTTTGCAAAAAGATTACAGATTTAAACTCCTCATTGATTTTACGAATAACCCCCTAATACACCGTCACTACAAACGGCTGAGCGTTCAAAAAGTGCTCCAATTTAAACACCCTAAGGAATTTTTTCATTATGCCTTCCCATCGCTTTTTCCTTCCTCAGCCCTTTAACCAAGAAAAACTCCTTCTCACCTTTGAAGAGTCTCACCATCTTCAAAATGTGATGAAAGTAAGACAAGGAGAATCTGTTGAAATCGTCAACGGAATGGGTTTTTTAGCTCAAGGTAGAGTAGAGATGCTAGATAAATCTGGAACAACAATCTGTTTAATGAAACAAAGCTTTACTCCCAAGGGCCCCTATGAGCTTATTTTAGCCCAAGCACTCATTAGGCCCTCTCTTCTTGACTGGGTAATTGAAAAAGGGACAGAGCTAGGCGTCACGCAATTTTGGCTCTATCCAGGAGAGTGTAGTGAAAAAAAAGAGCTTTCAGCTCAGCAATTAGAAAGGCTTCATCATTTGATGATTGGAGCGCTTAAACAGTCAGGAAGACTCTACCTTCCTCAAATTCAGTTAAAAGATCCCCTCTCTTATTGGAAAAAACCCGGTGATCTTCTCTTATTTGGATCTTTAACCCCTCAAGCAGTGAGACTAGAGCCTGTTATGGATTCCTCTGTGATCATCGCCATTGGGCCTGAAAAAGGGTTTTCTCATCACGAAGAGAAGATTTTACACCGGCAGCTTGGAGGAAAAGGCATTCAGCTTCATACAAACACCTTAAGAACAGAAACAGCTGCTATTTGCGCTCTTTCTCTTCTATCGTATGCGATGAAGCTATAGAGGAATAGATTCAATGGTGAGTCTGTCTGTAGATCCCTCTATCCAAAACGGCTCCCCAGCTGTTGTAATGACAGAGCTTCCCTTTTTTAAAAGATTGCGCTCTAAAGCAAAATCAAAAGCACACTGAAGCGCTTCTTTAAAAGAGGCGCTTGCATGCACTTTCACGCTAATCACTCCCCATTCAAGAGAGAGCTCATGATACACTCTTTCACTGATTGTGACTGCAATGATCGGCACGCGGGGCCTAAAGCTAGAGATGAGACGAGCTGACGCTCCTGTCAGTGTAAACACAACAATGCCTTCTGCTTTCATTTGATGTGCAACATCAACAGCTGCTAGTGCAATCGATGCTTGAGCATTTAAAAGCTCTTTTCGGCAAGATGAAGGGGTATAAATCTCTTGAGAAAGCTCTTTTTCTATCTGAAGAATAATTTGTTTCATCATAGAAGCCGATTCTAAAGGGTAATCCCCAACAGCTGTTTCTGCAGACAGCATGACAGCTGAGGCGTGATCATAGATAGCATTTGCAACATCTGACACTTCAGCTCTTGTGGGTCTTGCATGTACAGTCATCGATTCAAGCATTTGCGTGGCAATCACAATCGGTTTAGGAATAAATTGACACGCTTTTGTCATCATTTTTTGTAGTGAGGGAACTTCTTCAAGAGGAAGCTCTACTCCTAAATCCCCTCTTGCCACCATGATGCCATCAGAATGGGCTAAAATATCTTTAAACTGCTCAACAGCTTCTAAGCACTCAATTTTAGCCATGATCAAGATAGAGCTTTTTCCGTGATCTAATAAAAATGATCGCATTTGCATGATGTGATCAACAGATTGAATGAAAGAAGCTGCAATCCATTCTACACCGTGATGAGAGGCAAAAAGGAGATCCTTTTGATCTTGCTCTGTCATCAGCTGCTGACTTCTTTGCATTTGAGGAATAGTAACGCTCTTATGAGATTTTAAAAATCCAGATCTTACCATCTTAACCTGGATATGATCTTGTGTGTGATGAATGATTTTTCCCTCAAGAGATCCATCATCAAAAAAAATAGGCATACCATCCTTTACCCTATCAATGACATTAGGTGGATGAATTTCAATTTGCCCTTGTGTTTTTTTCTCTTTGACAAGCTCTAGAACTAAGTTATTACTCAGATCTCTTCCTCCCCCTTCAATCTCTCCCACCCGGATTTCAGGCCCCTTTGTATCAACCATAATGGCTAGTTGTACTTGAAGCGTCTCTCTTGCCTTTTTAATCAACTGAATAACCTGTGCATGTTCTTCATAAGATCCATGGCTGAGGTTAATCCTTGCCACATCCATTCCGGATTGAATTAAGCGTACGATTTGATCATAAGAGTTACAGGACGGCCCTATTGTACAAATCATTTTTGTCTGCTTCATTCTCACTCACACACTAAAAGGGTTATGATCTATTTATATATTTATCATATTTTCATTTTTATCAAAATAAAAATAAAATTAATTGATCATATTAAAAATAGATAATGAATAAACAAGATTATTTTAAGGGGCATGTATTGGGGTATTTTTAGTAAAAATATGGGGGTTAAAAAATATGAATGCATTTAAGAAACATATTTTCACATGATAAGACAACAGAGAAAAAATTGACTTAAATCTCTATTGATCCTCAATATAAAAATACTTATTCCTCTGAATCTGAAGGAGCGCTGGAATTAAAAGAGGCGGTATAAATGCAATATCGATAAGCACTATCAAGTAGCAAAAATAAAGAAAGAGATAGAGGCTTCCACTCATCAGTTGCCATTTCTGGATTTACATACGATATGCGCTCGGTATATGCTTTCTTATACTCTTTCACTTCTGCTGTACGGGCACAGCCTAAAGCCTCATAGGGGGTATTTATATCAAAAACTTGACGCTGCATACGTTGTAAATGATCTGGCGTTCCCTCTTCTATCCGTGTTCTCTGAAGTATCTCTAATAAACTATCAAAACTGCGGAGAATCATGCTTCGCTCTTCAAGGTTTTGAGCTTCAGGTAATCTATCAAAATACATCCTGCAAGCGTCTGTACTAAAAGGAAATAGCGCAAAATTCCTGATGGAGCTCCCCTCAAAAAAAATGGATTCATCTGTTAGCTCTGTAGCTAAATCATAGCTATTTATGGCATCTAGAACATCTATTACTTGACGGTATGCCCAATTTTGTTGAGCATGGTTAAAAGAGCCATATAAATTACTTAAAAAAAGTTGGGGATGATTACATAATGTGATTAACTCTTCATCGGAGGGTCTAAAATCCACTCTTGAAAAGAGAGCTCTAAAATGTAAAAGCAAATTCACAGCTTGCTGAATATGCATATGATCACACGCTTGCTCTAGATGCTCATGCTCTAAAGCTTTATTTTCTTGCGAAGTAAGCAGCCATCCATTTTCGCCCACAATTCCAAATTTTTCTTTTAATGTTAACGACATCGGATATTTGATCAGGAATCTAACCAAAGCGCAAGCGATCTGAGACATGGTCCATACACTCCCTAAGATAAGAGCGCAAGTTACGATATTTTGAGGAATTTTTTTAATGGAATGAGATAAAAAGATTCGGGCTGCAATAGACCCTATCTTCATCAGTTGAATCATGAAAGCCGCTGAGCCTAAAAAAGCTAGGCTCCATTTGATTTCACAAATAAGAGACTGCATTAAATGAGAGCGCTTATGACTGTCTGTATGAAGAGCCCGATCATAGATCACCTGACCTAAATGCCATATCAATCCAAAAGGAGCAAAAATTGTGACCACGCTTAATAAAGCAAGAGCTCTTTTGACTTTACTCATTTCTCCTAAAAATCCGCTTTTTGAGAAATGAGGGTTCACTTCACGGTCAAAGATATCAATATCAGTAGAGGCTAATGACTCTTTAAGAGAGCTTAGATTGATAATTTTTCTTGATTGGTACTGACAAGGGTTAAGTGTATCATTACTTAAAACCCAAAGGACACCGCATTCTGTAAAAGATGTATTTTGATAAAAGGGATAATAGGTTGAAGGAGAGGGATATAGAGAAGAAATCAGGTTCATTCAAAAGCTCCGCTCATAGTTATCTCTTATCTTATTGCTTAAGTCGGATCTTCATTGTAGAGTATTTTCATTCTTTTGACCACTTTTCTTAAGGAGAGAAGATAAAATTGCCTGTTTTACCAAGATTTATTTGAGTTTAAGAGCTAAGTTTACATGAGAGTTAGATACGGTGATTTTATTGAATTGATCCTAACTTAACGTGAAGTAAGAGATTAATGTATTCAATAATCCCTTGCCCAGAAGGGTTAAAATACCGATTCCACTTCTCTTTTTGTTGATTAAAGGCCTGTGTCATCTCTTGTTTAATCAAGTTCATTGCAGAGATAGCTTTTTCTTTTATCAGATGTTCTAAAAATAAATTACTCAGTTCTTCTGAAAAATCCTTTTCTAAAGATTGCTTTTTCTGTGACTCTTTAATCAACTCTAAAGTCATTAAAGAAAGCATTACTCTCGAGTCTTGCTCTAAATCTACAATTAAGGAATGAAAATTTACGGCAAATTCATTAATAATGTGGTCTTTAACTCTTTCAATTAACTGTTGAATAATCACTTCCCACTCTGTGATTTGGCTATTAGATTGGTTTAAAAGTTTTAATACCTCTTGAGCCATTTGCTTTTCTTTTGGACCTAAATCTTTAAATTCTCTTTCCACCTTTTTTAAGAAACGGCGATTTTTAAGAAAATTGGCAATTTTATACGAGAAAAAATCTTTTGAAGAGATCTCATGAAAGACATGAAGCATCTGATAAAATTCTTCTTTTAATTTAAAAGCTGCACGTTCAACTTCTGCATGGCACAAATGAGACGCTTTTTGCTGAATTGCTTTAAGTTGCCTCTCTTCTTGCAAATGAGAAATGATTTGGTCATGACTTAAATGAGCAAATTTGTTCTTACCTTCTATTTTTTCTATCAAAAGAATCATTTCCGATGATCCAGGCTGTCCTTGTCTTCCAGCTCTTCCTTTAGCCTGAAGCTCAACACGTTCAGATTCAGGATAAAAGGTTATAATTACATGAAGGCCGCCATTCATAAGGCTCTCTTCTGAAAGCTTAATATCAGTTCCTCTTCCTGCTGTATTTGTCGCAAGAGTAGTAGAACCTGCTAACCCTGCTTGACGAATCACCTCTTCTTCTGTTTTTTTCTGAGCTTCATTGAGTAATTCATAAACAATTTGCTCTTGATCAAGCTGCTTTGCAATGATTTCGGTTTCTTCAATGCTATAGCATAAAACGAGTAAAGGTCTCTTTTGTTGCTTGCACTCTTTAATGGCTCTTATGATTAATTGAAGATATTCTTCCCTTGTCTTTACAAGAACAATAGGCTTATCTTTTCTTTGAGGAGGTAAGTGAGTTGGAACATCAAAAGAATGGATATCATAAACTTCTTTAAGTTCTTCTCTTTCTACATGAGAGCCAATGGTGCCTGTAATCCCAAATAAAGATCTATACATTGTATAAAAGACGGGATGAGATAAGGAGATTGGGGAGATATTTTCCCGGCTCACATCAAGACCATGCTTCACTTCAAGAAATTCATGTACACCTGCTTGCCACCGCATGCCATGCATAACCCGTCCTGTATTACTTACGTCAATAATTAAAATTTGATTAACTTTTTTCCCATAAGCAGATTCTCCGACGCCTATGATGTAATCCCTTTTTTCCTGATGGTCAAAAAGCGCTGAAAAAGCAGATTTCATCCATAAACTGAGCTTTTTATCTAAAAAATAAGAAACATGGTCGGCAAATTTCCCTTCATGATAAGTCTCAAGCCGAGATCGAAGCTTTTTGATCCACTCTTCAGATGAGGTGAGAGCAATGTCATTTTCATTGAAATGCATTTTTACAAATTGAAAAATAGGAATGTAGACCCAGTCATAGGTCACTTGCGCCTCAGTAGCTAGCCTTGCCCCGCTACGCGAAGTGTCAATGGTGAGATTATCAATTTCATCAACAATAACCCAATCAAATCTTTGACCTGATAATGGCTTTTCTTGAGGAAAAAGCTTTTCAAAGTACAGCATCTCTCTCATGATCGCAAATTCAAAATCTGTGGCCGTTCCATATAAAATATCTGCCTGAAATCGATCTTTCAAGGGGCTTCTTTCACAAATATGCGATGTCTTAATTCCAAATTTTTTAAAAAAATGAATGTGTTCTTCCTGATCTCGTATAGCAAGAGAGGGAGATGAGGAAATGATATGTCCTTGAAAAGCTCCTTTCATAATCAGAATAAAGGCAAGAAGCGTTACTTCTTTTGTCTTACCCTCCCCCGTTTTTACTTGAGCTACAGATCCTTTTGGATAAGTGAGTTGAGAAAGTACAGCACAAATTTGTGTATGATAAAGGTACATGCCAAATTCTAAGAAAATAGCAAGGCGTCCAATAGCTGTTAACTTAAGAAGATCATTTTCATCTTTTTGAGTCTTTGATTGAATTTCTCTTGCAACTGTTACAAGCGCGCTTAGATCAAATTGCTTGAACTCTTCGCAATAAGCATGAACTTTTTCATATTGAGCTCTCACTTCTTTTTGTTTTTCTAAAGAAAGAGGAAATTTAACATGAGGGTCGTGATCACTTCCTGAAAATCGCTTAAATAATGCATCTAAAGTATCAAGATCTTGTTGTAGATGTGCATTTGCTGGGCCGGCTTCTCTCAGCCTTTCAAGTCTTGATATGAGTTTAGAGAGATTGAATTGTGAATCAAAAAATAAACTCAATAGAGTCATGACATCATCAAGCAGATCTATATCTTTGCATAATATTTTAATCAGCTGTAAAGCTCTTATTACTTCACTGAGTAAAGCTCCTTGATAAAGAGTTGGAGCCTGAGAAAAAGTCATGATGATCTCTTCTCCGCACTCTTCATGGATCTCTAAAAGAAGCAATAGAAGATCTTGAAGATGTTCTAAATGATATGCCCCGGTTACGGGATTGATAGTGTCTGTTGTTGTTATCAGGATAAGGAGTACAATTCCTTTTTTTTCTAAGAAATTGAATTTTTTGTATTCGGGTTGATTTTGTAAACCATTTAATAATTTTAAGTAGATATCAATGGATAGTCTGTTTTTTTCGTGAAGAGAAGCAATATAACGAATGGCATATGATTTAATTTGATCAAAATTGCCAGTCATTTGGCTTAAAGTTTTAATGGAATATTTTTCTACCTTTTGAGAATCCATTTTTACACTATGATGAACTATCTCATCGATTTTAGATGGCGTTTTAATGATCTTTATTAAAAGCTCTTTCCCTCCACGGTTGTAAGGCAAGAACGGTTTAAATACAGGGATTGGGACAGGAATATAAGGAAGAATAGATTCAAAAGATTGGATGATTTCTTTTAGCTCTGATAGGGAGTAATATTGCTGTTTTTGTGTTGAGCAGCAGGTCCAAAATAGCTCTCCGCATCCATGCTGAGTAATGGTTAATATGCTCATTAAATCATCATGAATATCATTAGAGGGCATTGTTAAAAAAACCGTGAAAAACTCTTCTACTTTTTTATCACAAGGGTACGAATGCTCTCCGATAATATCAAGAATAAGCTGTGATATTTTAATAGCATGAGGGGCATCTGAAGAAAAAAATGTATTTGAAACAAGAGCTTGAAGGAATGTTGGAATTTCTTTATAGATTTTTTGATGTTTATGGGATAAATTTGCTTCAACTCTTTCCATTGCATTCATGCCAACTAGCATCAGAAAATCTCCCTTATGTTGAATTCTCGCACGGCAATCATTTTTTAATTAGATTAAAAATTTATTTTTTTGATTCAAAAAGACATTCTTGAAAACACTTAAACACCTCTGAATGTATTCTTATAAAATACTTTCTCTCCCGAATTTCATGCTGGAGTGCAAGAATTTTTATTGAGAGTAACGCTACCTTTGATAGCCAGTCCTCATCATTTTTAACCTGAATAGTTGTTTTAAATGAAAATCTAGCAACATATTCTCCATATTTATGAATATGCTCTTCAACAACTGCCTTTAAATGAGGCCTTTCATTAATAAAACCATCAAATTTTTCTATCCAGCTTTTTAAATAATTAATTTGTTTTTGAAGATCAATACACTCTTCTTCATCAAGATCAATTATAGTTATTTTTTTATCTTGTAAATATTGATTAATGATCTTATGTCCTATGAAAAGGATAAAAGAACAGCTTCCTATTGAAGCCGCAAATAGAGTGAAAAGAGCTCTTGGCAGCGCTTCTTTATGCAAAGCCCGGTACCCTATCCCTAATTGAACAACTCCAAATAGCGTCCATAAGGCAATGATTTGCATTTTTTGAAGAACAGGCAATAAGTAATGAATGTTTAGGGCCAATATTTTTATATTTAAATAAAGTGGAAATAGTAAAGGAAAAGTCCCCAAAGCAGTTATGCAATACCAATAAGAAAATCTTGATAGGGTGGAAGCAGAAATGATAATCAATGATACGCCTGTCCAATAAAGCGCTACCTTGAGTGAGGTTGAGTCTGTGAAAATGGGCTTTGAATTTTTCTGACTTATGTGTAAATAATTTTCACCATTAAACATTGCTGAATCGATGACAATAGGATCTGAGTTCTTTTGATTTATCCCTGACTCACTTCTATTAACAACTATTAACGACATTATAAATTCTATTAATGAGATGGTTTTAAAATCTCTTCGATATCTGCAAATTCTTCATAACTAGAAAGAAGATGTTTAATTTGTGCATCTTCTGGCAATGAAGAGCCTGGAAAATGCGCATGGTATACTTTTCTTAATTCATAAATTTCTTTTGCCATTTGACTATCTGTTACATTGTCTTTTTCTAATTCTTCAAGATTTGCAATCACGGGGTTAATCGCTTTTTTGATTTCATCTCGAATGACTTCTAGTCGCATTTTTTCCATTGAATTCACATAAATCAGCCATGCATATCGATGCGTTCTTGCATCATTATTAAAATCTACTTGGCTAATAAACTGCGTACCAAGGAGTTGTCTAATTCCTACAAACCATGAGTCTTCATAAATAGGAATCTTTGTATTTTCAGCGATCAAGTTTTGATCTTCTAGTTCTGCTTTTGCAAGATCTGTATGGTATTGGCTTATTGCATTTCGATAAACTTGATCAAGCCTTATGGTTATGAATGTTTGAGGTTTTTGAAAGCCTGCCTTAAGCGAAGGCAATTGCGCTTCATCTCGCATTACAGTTAAAATACCATCTACATTAATGATTTTTTGTTCAGCAATTGATAATTGTAGAGGGTAATTATTCCATAGATTCTTTTGATCAATAGAAGCTTGGATCCAACGGTCATGGTTTTCACCATAAATATTTTTAATTACAAGAGGAGTCATAAATTTTTCCTAATTAAAGTTATACTCAGTTAAAAAAGCAATGAGGCTTTCTTTCCATGGAGATGCTGAAGCCTTAACCATATCTATTGCATTCATCTGATTGCAATCCATTATTGAATGATCTGCCCCGCATTCTATCAAAAGTTTCGCACCTTCAATTCCTTTTATGCAAGCGTAATGAAGAGGGGTTTTCATTGAATAGTCTTGGCAGTTAATCTCTGCCCCTGCATTGATCAAAATTTGGCAAATAGAGAGATTATTGAGATCGGCAGCTAGATGTAAAGAAGTTTGTCCTAAGCTATTTTTTAGATCAACATCTTCGCTTTCACTCATGATCAATAGAGCTAATGGGTTTTCATGTCTTACAGCAAGATGAAGATACCCTTCAGCTTGATTAATGTATTTTTGAAAAATCACATTCCCTTTCTTTCAAAGAGCTTGCATGATTTCATCGTCTTGTTTGGCAAGATTTCTTACACATAATCCCATAGAGGATATAGCCTGCATATCTGCCCCGCAAGCCATTAAAAGCTTAACCATTTCATAATTTCCCTGCTGGATGGCAAGATGAAGAGGCCTATCTCCCTTACTATCTTTCAGATTAATATCTGCAAAATGTTGAATAAGATATGCAACATGAGCAAGCTTACCCGCCTTTACGGCAACATGAAGTAATGACTCTTTTCCTTGATAAAGTTCATCTAAATCACTCCCTATAACTTCTAGTAAAAGCGCAAATTGCGCTACAGATGAATTTTTAGCTGCGAGTTGGATTGCATTCTCATTTCCAAGACATAGGTGAAAGGGATCCGCTCCTTGACTTAGTAGCCACTGAGTAACATGTAAAGCGCCGAAGAGTGAGGCAAGTTGAATGCCTGTTAATCCATTTTCAATCTCCGCATTAATCGGAATGCCTTTTTGATAAAGGACAGTGGCGATATCTATATTATCCCTTTTAATGGCATTGAAAATAGATTTTTTTAATGCATTTGCATTTACATAAAGTTTATCTTGCACAAATAGATCCATAATTGCTGTAGAACCTGATAAGGCTGCAAGAGAAAATGCTGTATCTCCAAGGTCGGTTTCAATCTGAGAATGAGCTTTCTGCTGAAGGAGTTCTTGAGCTGCAGGATAATTATTTGAGTGGGCTGCAATATGCAGCGGAGTTGCTCCTTTTAAATAACTTCTTTCTTTTGTTTCCTCATTCTCACAATTTACAATAACTTCATTAATGGAATCTGGATTGAGTGCAAGGATTGTTTTAATCACTTCAGGACTTCCTCTGCTTGCTGCAAAGTGAATAGGTAAAAACCCTGCTTTACCATCTCGTTCTTCTAAAGAAAATCCCTTACTTGCAAAAAAATTGATCATAAAGCTTCTGCTACCTATTGCAGCAATATGCATTGGCGTGATTCCTTCAGTAGAATTCTCTAATTGAGCTCCATGATGTATTAAAAGCGGAACAAGTTGATCACTACCAATAGTAATGGATTTTATAAGAGGGCTTATACGTTCAGATGTAACAGGTTGATTGGGATCAGCCCCACACTCTAATAATTTTTTCACTACCCTTAGAGAAGGAGCCATTTTTGCATATGACAGCACAAGAGGTGTCCATAAATGAGTATCATAAATATTAAGATGCGCTCCATACTCTATTAAAAGATCAATATTATTTTCTTGATTATAAAGAATAGCTTCATAAATAGGCGTCCTCCCTTCATCATCAACTGCATTGACTAAATGAGATAATTTTTTATTTTTTAATTCTTTTAATATATGCCTTAAGAGGGAAGAATCTCTTATTTTTGCCGCAAAATGCAGAGGAGTCTTTTTGCGGTGATTACATAATTCCCAGTTAATATTTTTTAACCCGATAGGAAAAATTCCAGCCTTTAGCAATAAATGCACTAACGAATTCCCTTCATCATCTAAAATATTAAGATCAAGATTACTGTTTGTAAAAATGTCTTGAGATAGATTTGTAGTCATTAAATCATGATGTAACCTTAAGAGAAGCTGAAAAGGCGTTCCAGAAATCATCTTTCCTTGATGTTCTATGCTTATTGTTTCATTCATAGGCCAACATTCAATTGCTTGTACCAATTGATGCATTTGCTCTATTTTGTAAGATTTGGTTATGAGCTGAGCAAATTGTGTAATATTGAGTCGGTATTGTTCTGTATTTTTAAAAAGCATCTCTAGTCCCAAATGTTTGATTTGAGACTGTTCATAAAAATACTTAGCTCCTTCCTCTTTGTTTCCAAGTCCAATATCAAGTAATAGAAGCACACAGTCAGCATGCCCATATTGAATGGCTTCAAAGAGGGCTCGTGTTCCATTTTGCAATGTTTTTTTTGATTCTCTATCTTGTAAAATGATCTTAAGAAGGTCTGACTGCCCTGTCTGGCAAGCTAAGATTAAAGGATTAATGTTCTTTTCTGATATATAGGTGAAAGAAGCCCCGCATTTGTATAACTTAAGAAAAGCTTCTTTATTATAATTTTGAATAGCAAGAAAGAGCGCTTCATCTAAATCAGATTTTGCAACATTGAACTGCAGAAGTTGATCTAGAAATTTTATCTTCCCTTGAGATGCGGCTAAAAACAATTCTAAAGCACTTACAATCTTTTTTTTCGCGTTTTCTAATAAATGAGTAATGATCTTTTCATGATTTAATTTGATGGCATAAGCTAAAGCTGTATGCCCTTGAAGATCTTTTTGCGTAATGTCAGCATCGCGACTTAATAATAATTTTATAATTTCTAAGGAACCTATCTGAGCAGCTACATGTAAAGGCCGCCTATCCAATTGATCCAATCTCATATTTATAAGATTAGTTTGATCATTTCCAAATATTTTTAAGAAGATTTCCACCCCTGCTTGGTTTCCTTGATGTAATACAGAGTAGAATAGATGTTTATCTTCATGGTGTGCATCTAAGGAAACATTTTGTTTTTTCATTTGCTCTAAGATATATTTTAAAACTCTATTGCTATGATTTTCTCCAGCAATATAAGGAAGTGTTTTACCCCCTTCTTCCTCAAGAGCCAGCAATAAATTAGGCTGATCTTTTGACATGAGCTTAAATAATAGTATCCCATCAGATTTTGCTAGATAATGAAAAATATTCCATCCTTTAGGCCCCATTAAATTTTTTAAATCAATCCCTTTTTTTCTAAATTCTAGAAAAAGCGCTTCATGATTACCGGATTGCGCAGCTTGTAAAGCAAGCTCTTCTAATTCTTTTTGACTTAGTTGACATCGATCTATTAACTTCCCTAGTTCAGGATGAAACTGTCCAGAAATCAGTTTCTTTAAACAAGGTTTAACCCTATGAGAAGAAAGATGAATTTTCTTATCTATAAGATTGAAAACTTCCCAATTTCCTAGTTGAGCTGCAAGAGAATAAGGGGCTTCTCCTAATTTGTTTGTAAAAGTTAAAAGAGACTTTCCTGATGGTTCATTTTTTTCATTCATCTGATAATGTTCTATAATCGCAATAGCTCCATGACTATTGCCATATCTAATCGCTAGATGAAGAATATTATCTTGATCAAAATTATTATAATTATAAAAATAAGATTTACTTAAAAATATATTTAAAACATTTGCCAAGCTTTCTTTGGCAATTTTTTCAATCACATGAGAAGAAATAGCAACATCATATTTTAATAGTGTATTAATTAAAGAGATATTTCCCTGCTGAACTGCAATTTCAAGAGGGGTAACACCATTACTTTTCCCTTTATTAGGGTTTGCTCCAAGTGTAATTATTTTTTCAATCAAGTCCCAAGGTAGACCTAGTTCACAAGCAATCGCTAAGGGAGTGCCTCCTTCTTTGCTCATTTGATTAATGAATTTTGTAGATTGGTAATCATTAAGAATTAATTCAATAATCTTAAGATTCCCTTGGTGAATGGCACAATGGATTGTATTATAATCATCGTCAAGTTTATTGAAAGCGGCACCTAACTCCAATAAATATTTTACTGATTTAAGTTGATCATACTGAATTGCCGTAATTAATGGAGTACACCCATTCAAGCTCTTAGCATTTAATAGCTTGATTCCTCCTGCTTGCAGTAAAAGCTCTATTGCATAGATTGAGCCCTTCATCGCTGCATAGTGAATGGGTTGATATCCATATAAATCTTGTTCAGATACAGATAGCTTTTTTGCGATTAATGTTTCTAAATATAAAGAGTTTTGTACAGATGCAGCTTTATGGATAAGGGTCCTATTTGATGCATCTTTCATTGAGACTAAGTTTTTTGATTCATTAATGAGCTCATTGAAATGTAATACATTATCAAGATCCATTGCTCTTTCAATATCTAGCCTCTCTCTCATAGAGTCTTCACTCTTAGAAGATGTAAAAAAAGTATTTTCCATCCACTCATAAGTATCATGAATATGTGCTGGCACATCTTCTAAAGCCAATCGAAAAACAAATCCTTTATTTTCTTTACTGCTGTAATTAACTGCTGACCACTCTTCAAAATTTATTTGTCTAAGAAGTTTGTGATGATCTGCTAAAATAGAACTTGCTAGATGGCTTATTTGTACTGCTTGTTGCTCTAGCCGCATTCCACATCCACCAACAATTTTCTCTCCTTTTTGAATCTCACTGGCTTTTAGCTCTGTAATAAGACGTAGTTGAGAAAATGGTAAGGATATTATTTTTTTTTGGTTATCAGCATAATCGGCCGGATAGAGAGCAAAAAAATCTTTATGCCAGTTTTGAATGATTGGAATCAGCTCTGATTCAATAAGATCAAATATTGACTCTAATTCACATAAAAAATTTGGATGAGTTGAAGTAACTGAAAGAGAGCACTTATTCATTTCTCTCAATAATAACTCTCTAAAATCTTTAGAAATTGGGTTTTCAGAGCTTGCAGCTTTACAAACATCATCTGTATAAAGATCAATTAGACCTTTCTGTTTACTCACTCTAGTATTAAAATCTTTCCATATATTTGAATTCACAGTTTCTAATAATAAACTCATTTTTTCTTTAAAGAGTTTAGGAAAAGATTTTTCCATTCTGGCTATAAATTTTTTCGCACTTTCTTCGAATCGTTTTACAAAAGATATTGCCAAATCATGACTACATTTTTGAGCTTCTTTTGATTGATCAATTTCCTTGCACATCTCTCTAGGAACTGAGGAAAAGGCAATAAACTGAAGCTTGATCTCTGATTGAAATGCTTGAAATAAGGGACTTTGCTTTATCAAAGTGTCTGATTTAGGAAATTCTTCAGGCTCTTTTTGTATTGATAAGAAATATGATTTTACGACTTCAGTATGAGAGTCCACTATTTTTTCTATCAATTGACGCTCATTAATTTTTAAAGTTTCTACTCTAGAGGCCCGAATAGGAAGGGAGGGAAAAAGTAGAGGCACTTTTTTCATCAAAAGAGGTGCCATAGAAGGTAAAACAGGAATTTTTCGGTAAGCCTTTAAAGTAGAAAAGTATCCCGAAAAAAAATTGATAATTCCTAGCATGGCAAAATAGTCACGGCATAAGGGAAGTTTCACCATATGATCATGAATTTTTACACAAAACAATTGATAGGCTTGTTCTAGTTTTTGATAGGAAGGCGGAAATATTAAGTGTTTTTTAGCATAATCTTGAACAGCAACCTTGTATTCAAGAGAGGGTTCAATGGTATATAAAACATCAAAATCCGCATCTATAACAAAAAGGTTGTCTTTTTTTTGAATGGTATTTTGCTTAGCAATAATGCGAAATGAATTCCTAAATCCTTTAAATTCTTTCAATGATGGAGATTCATAATCTAAATGCACTTGCTGAAAGGCTTCAGGATCGATCTCAATCCCCATCTTTTGTTGAAGCTCTCTCAAAGACATATAATCAGAAATTTGATGTTCTTCACAATATTGATGAAAATCAATCATTTCTTTTAATGCTGCACCATCTCTTTTTTCCCAATTAGGATCGGAATGCCACTCGTCAATAAATTTTTCATTGAATACTCCCCCATTTAGATATCCCTTCATAATATAGTCGAGCATACTAATAACACGCCCCACAAGGGTATTTTCATAAGCTGGATGGATAATAGGATAGAGATCGCTTTGTTCATTAAAATGCAGACTAAAAAAAGGAATGGTATCATGAACATAAATCCCAATAGCCAGTTCCCTTAAGATTTGCTTAAGCTCTAGATTACTAAATGGCATTTTCCCATCAGGCATTCTTGGAACAAAAAATGCATGTTCATTTTCAAAAAATGATTCCGGATTATTAAAAAGACCTTCAATATAAGAAGTGCCACAAGCCACTCCTCCAATTTGACCTGAATTTCCTCCTCGTTGAGGAATAGGGCGATTAGGGTTAGCCGAATTATAAGAATCTTGCAGCTTGGTATTTTGAATTTTTTGTTGAAAATTTTTTAAAGAAGGTTGGAAGTGTTCCTTTTTACTTGCAGAGGTTGTGAATTTTCTTGAGTCATCTAAGATCCTACTTGCTTTTGACAGTATCTTTTCTAAATCTTTCATTTGAGTAGGATTATCATCCATCCTTCCCATTCTTTTTTTAATCTCCATAATTAAATTACGGGCCGCACTCTGGTAATTTTTAACATCCATAATATGATCATAAGGTTGTTTGTCCTTAGGATTCAAAAGAGGTTTCCCTTCTTTTGTCAGAAGAGGCTCTCCTTTTTGCTCCTTACGGAAAGCTTTATAGTGCTTATAATTAAGAGCTCCATTATCATATATTATTTTATTAAGACGGTGATTAAAATCATTCATAGCCTCTGAATGAGAATATTGATCTTTAGTTCTTCCTGCAGCTTCTAACCACGGCCAAATTGTTAGTGATAGGTGAATAATATCAAAAACAAGAGCCCATTTTTTTGGACTTGTTTGCTTTAAAGGCGGCAGTAAACTTTTATTTTCAACTTGATTGAATAAAGGATTTATAATTTTATGTTCTGGAATTACCAAAAATTGCTCATTTTGATTGACAACAGTCCCAATACATTGGCAATTAAATTCCCATAATTGAGATGTATATCCCAAGCTGTCTGTATAAGGTAAAGTTAAAGGATGAAGCTGCTTCATTAATAAAGAAACTTTATTCGAATTTTTTGGTGGATTAAGAGGTGTTTTCAAAGAAATTTTTATTTCAGGTGAAACATTGAGCATCATCTATCCCCTATTTTTAAGCTTTACACGCTTGATGTGCCTGAAAAATCATCATCAAATCCAGTTTTATCAATTGTTTATCTGCAATAGCTTGCTCTATTAGTTCTTCATCAAGGATTTGGTTATACTCTTTTCCCATAGCTCTTGCAATTGCATAGTAGGCACAACTTTGAATAAATGCTCTTGCATAATCTCTTTTTTCATTTAAATCAGGATTAATACCTAGATTTTCAAAAACGTCAAGAAGTAGTTTCAATAATTCCCTATTCATGTTGTTTCTAATTGATTCACCGGCTACACTTATCGCAATTAACCGTATCTCATCTACTGGATCCCACTCTACACCGCGAATAAACATTTTAATTTCTTCAATATAGGCTGTAGAATACTTCCAATAATTGCATAATACTCTTAGGGCAATTACACATAAATCTTCTGGATGTGGACCATATAAATATTTTTCGATTTTTTTCCTATATTTTACAGCTCCAATACGCCCTAAAATGTATATGAGATTGGAAAGTTCATTGACTGGTAACTGCTCCTTTGATTCAAATTTATTAGTTACATAAGCGATTTCATCTTTTGTAAGCTCATCCCAAGTGGCTTTGTCAATTAAGTGAGTCATATTATATTTTTTTTCTGACACAGGTTATTCTCTAGTTTGGATTATTCTTCGTTAAAAAGTAGTCACCTTTTCACTTTTTGTAAATCCTAAAGTTTCCCTTTCTAACATCAATTTTTTATTCATCATAATTACACTTTATTAATAGAGGGAAATTTAATTGAGTATTACCATCGTTAGATATGGAAGATTGTTACTTAACTTTAAAATGCCGATTGGGCAATGAGCTAAAAACTCTATTAACCTTCACTTACGACCCTATAGCTATATAATGGTATGGAAAATTAGGACCACTTTTTAAGGACTTTTAAGCTTATAATCTCCCTAAAAAAGGAGATAGAAAATGCCTAAAAAAAGACGAGTTCATTCAGCTGAATTTAAGCTTAAGGCCGTCATGGAGATCTTAAAAGGTGAAAAAACAATGGCTCAGTTAGCAGGAGATTTAGAAGTCCATCCTTTACTTCTGTCTAGCTGGAAAAAGCAGTTTTTAGAAGAAGGACCTAGAATCTTTGAAAAACGATCAAAAAGCTCTGGGGAGTCTCCCCTAGAGACAAAAGAAAAAGTAGAGCTTTTTGAACAGATCGGCAGGCTAAAAATGGAAGTGGAGTGGCTTAAAAAAAAATTAAAGATTCTGACTTAAGTGAAAGACGGAAGCTTATAGAGCCTTCAACTAAGGGGTTATCTCAGCGAAGGCAATGCGAGCTCCTTAGCGTGGGTAGGTCAGGGTTATGCTATAAGCCAAAAGAGCCCTCATCAGAAGATCTTCTTCTGATGAGGGCGATTGATGAAGAGTACCTTAAGCATCCCTACTATGGAAGACGACGAATGGCGATTGCTATGAAACATCAGGGGTTTAATATAGGACAAAAAGCTGTTAGAACAGCTATGCAAATGATGGGGTTAGAGAGGGTTTTCCCTCAAGCCAAATTTAAGTTTAAGCAGTAAGGAGTTCAAAAAGTTCCCTTACTTATTAAGAAATAGGGTGATTGATAAACCAGACCAAACATGGGCAGCAGATATCACCTATATCCCTCTATTAAAAGGGTTTGGATATCTATTTGCGATCATTGATTGGTTTAGTAGATATGTGATTACATGGGAACTTTCAAATGTCCTTGATACAGAATTTTGCCTCGAGGCTTTACAAAGAGGGCTAAAGAATAGATCCCCAGAGATTTTTAATACAGACCAAGGCGTTCAATTTACAAGCCTTAAGTTTACAAATTATCTAGAGAAAAAGGGGATTAAAATCAGCATGGATGGGAAAGGAAGAGCTCTGGATAATGTATTTGTAGAGAGGCTCTGGAGAAGTGTTAAGTATGAAGATATTTACCTCAAAGGACAGATAAGCTTAAAAGAGGTGAAGGTTAGACTGAAAGACTACTTTAACTTTTATAACGAAGATAGGCCTCACCAAGGACTTAAATATCAGACACCATCAGCAGTCTACTTTGGGACAAGCAAAATAGAGAAATAACAACTGAGATTACTAGCTTAGAAAACTGCAATTTTTGGTCTTGACAACTCGTACCACTTCACTATTACGAAGTGGGTTGACCATATTCATCATATTTATCCACTAGAGTTATCAGGTGAATTATATGAGGTAATTGAGTGCCTCTCCTTAATGTTTTTTGGAGAAGAATTTGAATATTTCCAAGAAGCGTTTCTAAAACTTGCTGATGGGCTCATTCATAATGAAGAGGGTTTTGCGCAATATCTAAGAGATTTCTAATAGCTAAAAACAGTCTAACTATTTGAAGGCAAGGGAGTGAATGCACTATCCAATTTAGCTGCTCTATTACTCTTATAAAGAAAAAAAACTAATGCTTTAATTTTTATTTAAAGTGATCCTAAAAATCACTTTTTTTCATTCTTAAATATATTCAAGACTTTTTGAAACCAAGACTTAGGCTTAACTAAATGGCATTGAGCAAGTGAGAAATCATCTCCAACACAACTCTCTGGAATGTTTAATCTCTCTTGCCGTAGCACCTCTGTTCCTTGAAAGCTTTTTTGAGTTAATGCATCTAAATAAGCGTTAACAGGTTTTGATTGATCGATCACTCCTAAAATCTCTTCTACTTTCGTTAAAGAACGCATAAAGTATTTTAATCCATTAGGATAGAGATCTTCTTTTTCTTCAAAAGGAAGTGTATCGTGGACTCCATCTGACATGAGAAATAATAGAGTCCCTTCAGGTAGAATGATATCAATATGTTGAATTTCAAAGGATCTATAGACATTAGGAAGAAAAGCCGTCCCAGCTTCACTTGCATGAGAGGCAAAAAGCTGAGAAAATGTTTGAGTTAAAGGGTTCCAGCTGATTAACATATTGTCTCCAATATTGATACCCACAATCCGAAATCCCTCAGGAATAGAAAACGCTCTACAGGCAACTAAAGTAGCCCCTTCTCCCCCGCATTTACTTTGTATTGCTTGATCCACTTGTTTAATTAATGCAGGAAAATCTTCTATAAGCTCTTCAGCTTGATGATACCCTGACATCAATTGAACAGCTGTTTTTGTAGCGATACGGGCAGCTTTAGCAATACGCATGTCTTGCTGCTGGTCTCCAAAGTGACCTCCAGCTCCATCTGAGAGAGCAAGAGCAAAACCATTAAACCCTTTAGTATCTTGGCAAGAGGCCATACATACAGCGTCTAAAAGAGTGTGTTCTTGATCATCGATACGGCTTTCTTTATTCGTGGCAAAAGTGCTTGCACAAATCGCTGACATATCCCCTGCTGCTTTATACTTTATTCTCTCTTGAGTAAGAGGGCGGCTCATTTGATTGGCGTATTGAACACGGACTGAGTAAAACTCCAATTTTTTTTTAAGATTAATATTCAAAAGACCTGCTTTCCAGTGCATTTCATCGCCACAGCGAGATAGCTGTTTTTTAAGCTCTTCTCGGTTACTGGAAAGTATAAATTTGGGAAGCTCAAGGGTTAGGTATTGCACAATCAATCTTCGATCTAAAGGTTTTACCTGAGCAGAAAGATTCCAAAGTAAAGTAGCCACCTCTTCAGCTAAATCTAGATCTCTTTCGTTAGAGGCTTGTAATAAAGCTAAATTAGAATGATCGAAATGATCACGAATAAGGGGGTTAAGGCTCATATTTCTCCTGCATACAGATAATATAAAATCGGTTTGAACTCAATTTTATGCTCTTTTGAAAAAATAGTTGCAACAAATATCTATATTATGTAAAAACTTTTGGAAAATGGAGGAGCTGTATGGTTTTACCAATACAAAAAGATTTTAATAATCTCAGCGCTATGATTGAGAGAAAAGAAAAAGAAGAACTTGATCATCGATCACGAATTGCAGCCATTGATCAAGTGATGAGAGAACGTATCCAACTCAATGACGATTTAATCAATTGCCAGATCGAAATTGTTCAAGATCTTTTAGCAACGCCTTTAGAGACAAGAGATTTTACAAGAGTTAGCGACGCTGTTCATCAAAAGCTTGAAGTGATCAGGGAAGAACATATCCAAAGTTTTAACGCCATTCTCTCCGCTAGAGAAGCTTATGTAGAAAATGGACAGCTCATTGATTTAACGCGTGAAAAGAAAGACATTTTACGTGAGCAATTTCAAACTTCTTTAGCAGGCTCTCTTCAAAAATTTCAAGCCAGTCTAAAAATTGATCCCTCTACAAATCTTCAAAATTTGGCTGAAAGTCTCAAAATCCAAAGGGAAGAAAATCTTGCTACTCACGATCAAATGTTAGATAGCAAAACCCCTTTAACCATGGAACTTGACACTCTTGCAGATCAACGGCAAAAGCTTCGAGAAATTTTGATGGGAGATAATGCCACATCCTCCATGAATATTTGGGTTGCCTGTCAACAAGGGAATCTCTCTTATCTACAAGAAGAATTTGATAAGAAATGGCCTTGGCAAAAAAAAGACTTTGTTAATCAACCCAATGCAGAAGGGTATACTCCGCTGCACATTGCAACATTTTCTAATCAACTAGATATTGCTGAATGGTTATTACAAAACCAAGCAAATCCAAATATCTCAGATTCTCTTGGTTACCAACCTCTTCACTACGCAGCTAAAATGGGAAATGTTTCGCTTGCACATGCTTTAGTTCGCAGTAAAGCCGATGTTAATGGAAAGGGTGAATATGAAAGAACTCCTCTTCATATGGCAGCTCATAATGGAAAAACTGAAGTTGTCGCTTTACTCATTCAAAACGGGGCAAATATCAATAAGCAAACCTCAAAAGAAGATGCCAAAAAAACACCTCTTCATGATGCTGTTATCCGGCAAAAAATACGGACAGCTGCAATTTTACTCCAAAACCCTAAACTTAATGTTGATATACGGGATGTGAAAAACTACACTCCTCTCTATCACGCGGTATTAGATGGTTCTTTAGAAATTGCAACGCTTATTTTAGGCCACAGCAGCTGGAAATCTCTTCAAGATAGACAAGATCCTAACCACCCTTCTCGCTTGCAAACGCTTATCCCTAGAGAAAATAAAACTGAGATTGAGCAGTTACTCAAAGGTCTATAGGTAAGGCTTTATAGTTAGTGCAATCATATTGTGCCCTAGATTTTATCTGGGGCATTTTCTTAAACCCTATCCAAGTTATGCAATTTTCTAGGTTTTTATGACATCTATCCCTTCGGTAAAATCTCAAAATCCCCCACCTATTCTCACTTGGAGCCAGGATTATTTTAGTATTATCCAAAATCCACTTGATGAAGGCCATACACAAGAAGCTATTGATAATTTGCTTTTAGTGCTCAATAACCCTCAAGATATTCCTGATTTGGAAAAGGCTTATCGCTATGTTTTCCATCTTTTACCTCATATGAATCAAAATGACGTAGGAATGCTCATCCCTCTTGTGCAAAACTTATGCCAATATGCTACTCATTGCGTAAAAGAACAAGCCCTTTTAGCTCTTCATTTAGCAGATTGGTATGTTTGTTTAGCTTCTAATAATCAACTTCAGCTCTCAGAGCGATTCTCTAGTTATCTCAAAGCAATGGACTACTTTGCTAAAGCGATTCAAATTTCTTCAAGCCATGACTATCATAGAAGAGCATCTGAGCTACTTATGAAGCTCATGCAAATATTAGCTCTTCATCCTGAATACGGATTTCTAAATCGGTTAGATCATGCAAGACGCTCTAATCACATCGAGAAGTTTGGAGAAATTATTAGCGGGCTTAATGCACTTGAGTCTCTATGTTGGGGAGAAATTGGTGCTACACTCATCAAGCAGCTCTATAAAGAAGCTGTTTCACTCATGATTAAGATCCCAGAGGCCTCTAAACAAAAGCTTCTTCTTCACTACACAGCAGTTCAAGAAGGAACGCAAAGAGCTCAACAAAATCTCTTGCTAAAGGTCGTTCCTCAAGAATATCTAACGCAAAAATACTTCCGCGCCTTGCAGGCGTTTAGGAATGTATTTGATCAATTGTTAAGAGAAGATGCCATTTCTAGAGAACAAATTACCCAAGCAGTTAAAAGCTTAGTTGGAGTTTTTTTTAGAGATGCCTTTACGATTTTGGGCACTCCCCCTTGTCACTACGATATCCGTGCCATGGGCTCTTGCGGTAGAGAAGAGCTATGCCGTTTTTCTGATCTTGAAGTGTTGATTTTAATTGAAAAAGAAAATTATATAGAATATTTTAAACTTTTGCTTGAGCTGCTAGACCTACAAATTCGCTCTTTAGGAGAGACAGCAGCTTCTCATCTTCAGATTATTTTTAGCTGTATTCACCTCAAAAATCCTTCAGGATTTCATTTAGATAGCGGAGATAATTGTATATTAACCCCTACTGCTTTAGCCAATCTTCAACGGATTCCCAATGATGATCCAGCCACTTTTGCGCATATGGCGCTCTTCTCAATCAGCTTATCTCAAAATACCGATGAACTCTTTAACCAATATCGCCATGCTCTTAATGAAATCTTTAAAGAAACCTTAGAGGAAGGTGTTACACTAGGACAAGCTCAAGCTCTTCGATTTATCAAAGCACGGGTGGATGACTATAACAAACTTCAAAAATCCCCCATTTGGGGCGTCAAAGATCTTAAAAAAAATTATACTCAATCTTTAAACTTACTTCTTGCCGATATTGCTCTTTATTGGGATATTCCTGATAGCAATACAGAAGATATCATTGAGGCTTTAAATGAACTGAAGGTTTTCACCCCGGAAAGTTGTGAACTTCTAAAAGAGTTCTCTCATGCCATTTATAAAATCCGTCTTAAACTGCACTCACATTATCAAGAGCAAAAAGAAGAGGGGTATTTAACAGGGATCTCAACTCAAACTAAATATGTGTTATCTCATGAAGAAAAACATCTTTTAGAAAGGTGCGACTGTCTTGTTTTAAAACCTCTTTATGCCCTCCTTACACCTTTATTTAAAAATTATTCTCTATGCCAACAGAATCAAGATTTTGCCAAGACTTTCTCTCAAGTTGATTTGGTAAAAACAGCGCTAGAAAATTTACTCCTAGCAGATACACATTCAGGTGCAGAGCTAAAGAAATTATCAAAACATATTAACAATACAGATCTCATTCACGTCTTAATTAAATCTCTTTTAAAAGAAAAGAAATTCTTTACTCTAAAACTCTATGAAGAACTTGGGCTATCTGTCCAGCAAGCTGTTGATGTGATTTATTACGCTAGAGATTGCTCTAAGTCTACTTTTTTAGTCTGTCATCAAAAAATAGTAGAACTCACTTTAGAAAATGTACAAAGCGCGCTTCTTGAAGCGATATCAGCAAATTCACTTTTCTGCACTCAAGTGCTGATTCCCCTAGGAGCCCGTATCAATCCCCTTACTGTAACTGAGGAAATTCCCCTCCACTACGCTATCCGTGAGGAAGCCTCTAATGTCATTTTTTTTCTCATCTCGCAAGTTGCTAATGTCAATATCATGAACCACAGTAGAGGGAGCACAGCGATGCACCTTTCTGCCCAAAGAGGGCGCGTTGATGATTTAAAGCTGTTACTTGAAAGAGGGGCGAATATAGAAGCTACAGATCTTGATAAAAAAACGCCGCTCTATGTTGCAGTGATTGCAGGACAAGAGTCTGCTGTAGATTTTCTATTTAAGCAAGGAGCTGATATAGGAATACGTGATTCTGAAGGGAAAGGTTTACTTCATATAGCCATTGCATATAATCACCTCTCTACAGTGCAAGTGTTGCTTAAAAGTAGTCAAGGTAAAGTACTTCTCACTTATCAAGATAGTGATGGTAAAGCACCCCTTCACACTGTATTTTGGGGAAATGAAAAACTAGAAATCCTTAAAGCTCTTTTAGAAACAGATGGAATCGATGTTAATATTTTGAATGCTCATGGCTATACACCGCTTCACTGGGCATGTAAACACAACCATCTTGAAGGGATCTCTCTTCTCATTGAAAAGGGTGCTGATCCTACTATCCTTAATCATTATGGATATACTCCCTTTGATTTAGCTTTGCAGCATGGTAAATACAGTGCAGCTCACAGACTTCTTGGAACTGATTACGAGCAGATAGTAAAGACGCTCTCATCTAGTGACGACGTCTCTAAACGATTACAAGAAGCTATAGATCAAGGGCAAACTCTTCATCAAATCATCTATCTTGAAAAATTAGGAAATTCTCATTTAGAGCGTAAAGAATATCTCAAAGCAAGCACCTGTTTTAACCAGGCCTTAGTTCTCTCAGAGCTTGCAGGTTATAATGCACTCTATCAACAATGTTTCTCTTACAAACTTGAGCAAGTGGAGATGTATTTTTTAGAGAGCCTGAATAAAAAAATGCCTGGGAGCTATCGAAATTTTGTCTCTAACTACCGCAAGCAACTTAAAAGCATTCGTGAAAGCATTGCTCTTCACTTCCAAGAAAATCTCTTCCCCACCTCTTTTTATCAAGAAAGCTCTAAACTCTTGCAAGGATTCTTGAAAGCCGTTGTAGAAGATTGTATTCAGCTCTTAGGAACCCCTCCTGTCCCGTATGCTATTATGGGGTTAGGAGCTTATAGTACAGAAATACTTCCCTATTCTGAGTTCAAATTAACCTTTTTAGTTGGAGAGCAAACTCCTGAAAGTACAACCTATTTTGAGTCACTTAAGAAGTTGATTGCGTTAAAGATAACTGGCCTTGGAGAAAGCGGACAATCGATAGTAAATCACGTGTCTTCAACCCAAGGGTTTAGAGTCAGCTATATCACTCCTCCTTCTCTAAATGTTGAAGGCATCACTCCTTTACAATTAGCTTCTTGGCAAAGTGAAGTGCATGATCATCCTCTTAAAGATCAAGCGCTCTATGGCTATCTCATCACAGGTCATTTAGAGGTTTTCAATCTCTACTGTAAAGAGGTGCAATCAATTTTAGAAAAAAGAGATATTCCCGTTATTGGAACTTCATTAAGAGAAAAAAGAGCTCTTCTACTCATGAAAAAAGCTCTTGCGGAGTTTAAATTAGCCTCTCCCCCCTCTGGGCACACACCCTTTAACAGCAGAAAATCTATTTTAAACCCTCTACAAAGTCTTATTGCAGCTCTTGCACTTTACTACGATATTTATAATATTCAAGAAGAGAGTAGCTTTTCCCGCATTGAACATCTTCAACAAAAAAAAGTACTTTCTCAAGAGACTGGAAATACAATTGCTGAAATCATACGTTATACGCAAAATCTATGCTGTAAAGCGCATTTATTTTATAAAACTGAGCAAGAAAAAGTGCTAAGGCAGACAGCTACTCCCCTACAAGTTCCTACATTACAAGTTTTACCTACAGAGTTTACGCACTTGACTAAGGGTTATGAAAAAGTGTACCAGCTCTATTTAACAGCTCATGAATTCACAAAAGAGAAGGATAAGAAGCTCTTTTACCAAATGAATTTTAATCCTAAGACTTAAAGTAAAAAGGCAGCTTTTATAAGCTGCCTAAAAAACAAAAGACATGTGTTTACATAAACTTGCTGCTTAATTATTTTTTTCATAGAGCTCTAATAACGTTAAAGCCTGCATCAGATGGCTCTTTGTGAGAATAACATCAGGATGAAAAGTTCCATAAACTGCAGTGAGTATTGCAAGCGCTACTTGATGAATTGCAACAGCTTCTTTCCATTTTCCTTGCCCTTGAAGACAAAGTCCTATCTCATCACAACAAAGTCCAACATCAGGATGGTTGTCTCCAAAAATAGAGGTTAAAATACTGTGACATTCGGCATGATATTTAAGAGCCTCGCTATATTTTTTCTGCGCAAAGAGTAGCACTCCTATATTTCCATAGCTTGTGGCAACTTCAGGATGTTTTCTTCCAAAACAACTGAGTTTCATTTCAAGGGCAATCTCGTAATATTTGAGAGCTTCATCTAAAGAATCCATTTTTCTAAGAACAAGTCCAATATTATTATAGATCGCTGCTATATCTTTTGTATGTTTTAAAATATACAACTCCGGCCCACCTTCATCATCTTTTAAAGAAATAAGTTTTTCTTCAAAACACCGAATTGCTGCATGAAAATATTCACGTGCCTCTTCATACCGTTTAAGCATTTGTAAGGCTCTTCCTATGAGATCATAGGCATAAATTAACATGATTTTGTCGCATATATCTCCTAAAGCAAGCAAAATGGAAAGAAATTGCTCACCAGCGTTTAGAGCCTCTTCATAGTTTCCCATACGGTGAAATGCATTTCCCATGTGTTGATAAGCTTGCGCTATACGGTACTCTTTCTGAAGGCTATCCGGCAGCTCTATGGCAACCTTAATCGCATGCTGAGCCCTTTTAAGAGCATTCACGGGATCTCCAAGTTCTTCTTCTGCAGCGCTCATTTCTAATAAGCTACTCATATCATTTGGATCTAAAGCCAAAGCTTGTTGAAATGCCTCTTCTGCTTTTTTGTATTCTGCCTTAAATGAAAGAACTACTGCATTAGGAGAATACAATCCATAAGCAAAATCATTTTTATAAATAATTGTTGGATCAGGTGATTTGATAAACTGTTGTATAGAGGCAAAAAAGGGTAAAAGAAGACCGTAAATTTCTTTTAACTGGCTTTGTGTAGAGGAGTCAATATAGAGCTTATGCGGATCTTCTATTTGACCTGGTTCTTTATGAAATAAGATTTCTTCTTCACTTTTATAGAATAAATGCGCTTTAAGTCTTAAGGATAAGACACTCTTAAAAGCTTTTTTAATATTACCAGCTCCTCGCTCAGAAAAAACTTTAAGTTTAGCTAAAGCATCGATGCGCTCTAAACTGTTTTTTTCTTTAATGTCAAAAAATAGAGCAAGACCATTAATCACTTCTTGAAGAGGACGGTAGAGTTCCTTTTTAATCCCAAACGCTTTTAGCTCTTCTTTTTCTAAAGAGAGATTAGGCTTAAATTCTAAAAGATGCCCTTCTAAAAGATGGAGTCCTAGCATCTTATGGAAAGGGATAGAAGGAGTTCCTGTCTTTTGACTACTGATACGCTTACGTTCTTGTTCATACATGCGCACAAGTTCAAGATCTCCATCTAGATAGTCTGTACAATTAAGAACGTTGGTAAAAATGATATTTTCTTCCATCCGTCTAGCTGTTTGAAACCCTGCAAAATAAAGAGGTGTTCCAATGAGTTCACTTTCTCCAATCCCATCAAAACGAAGCCCTTGAGGAGTAGGACTTAATTCTTGTCCTCCAAAAACAGGAAACGGAGTCTCTCCCATATTCGTAATTCTTAGCTGTAAAAATTGTGAAAGTCTCCTAAAATAGCTTAAGGCAGAAGGAGTTGCAGATTCAATGAGAAATCCAAAATCAACATCTGAATAAGGGCACATTTCTTTTCTTGCCATTGATCCCATACTCATAGCTGCCCATTTCACAGGAGGAGGCCCAAAAATAGAAATCCCCTTTTGAATGAGGTTCTGAAGAAATAGAGCTAAATCTTCTGAAAAGGCTTGTGTGGCTTTAAAAGGATCAGCCTGCATCATTTCACATGTTTTACGGTACGCTTTAAGATAAACACGGTAAGAGTGAAGTAGCTCACTTTCATCAGAAACAAGTGATCCTTCTCCTTTAATAAACCTATGTTCTATTTTACTGATCTTTTTAAAGACTGCCTCTTCTAATTCCTTCATACGCTCAGGAGCTTTTTCTAAAATAGCTAAAGCTGCATTTAAGAATTTAGCTGCACTTAGAATCTTTTGATATTGAGCTAAGGGATTTTTTTCTTGAGAGAGGTTTTGCTGAATATATTCATCGCTGATCCCTATTAAAGCCATCACCTGTTCTTTGATAGAGTCTATTTTTTTGGCTTCTAAAAGAAGATTAGCATAATAGGCAATCCTATCACACCCTTGAGGAGGAGGCAGCGATGGTGTTATCTTTAATAAGTGATAAGCAATTGCATAACGGTAAGGTGTTAAAGCTAGATCTAGCGGAGTTTCATGCTGATGATTCTTCTCTGAAATCAAGGCTCCTTTTTGAAGTAAAAGCTCTACACTTTTTAAACACCCACTTTTAACAGCTCCATGTAAAGGCGTATTTCCTTTATGATCTTTTTGATAAACAGCAGATCCAGATGTTAATAAGAGCTCGGTGATGTGAGGCTGCTGTTTTTTTAAAAATGCTTTATGAAGAGGCTGTCTTCCTTCTCGGTCTTGAGCATTCAAATATTTTTGAATTTCTGGATGAACTAAAAGCTGTTTTAGTAATGCTTCATGCCCATAAAAAGCTGCAACATGTAAAATAGTCTCTTGTAAACTTCCTGGAAATATTGGTGTCGATCCTGCATTAAGTAAGCAATCTACTATCTCTAGATGATTATGAATGGTTGCTAGATAAAGCGGCGTTTTTTGAAATCCGTTTAAGATATCAAGAGGCTTATTCGCCTCAATCCACAATTTTACAGCTATAAGGTCTCCTCTAGAGACAGCTTCATGCAAAGCAAAATCAGTTGTGTTAAGGGTTGTTTTATGGTAAAAAATAACTTTACCTGCATTAATTACAGGAGCATACCGATGATGGATGAGCCACTGTACCATTTTTTCAGCCGATAAACGTACATGAGGAGGAACCTTTTCTAAGGAAGAACTAGAGAGATCTAGAGGATATTGAATAACTCCTTGCTCAGCTTTTTTCTCTACAAAAACCTCATTTCCACGGAGATGAAAATCAAGACAAAGCCCCATGGATTGGTAGGTAGCAAATTTGGATGATAAGATAGTAGACATAGTAAGACCTTTTTTATTAAAATACAATCTTATGTCAATCTTTTATTTATTGAGAAGAATTAAAAATTATCCAGAAATTTGAAATAAATTATTTATTATTTTTCATAACCATCTTTATATAAAACAGTCTTAAGTTTAAATCTCATTATGTTTCATAAAACAGGATGAAAAAGTTAAAGATCAAATGACAACTCAATTGATGCTATAGAAATATCTTTTTTATCATGTTGTAAAGCCATCTCATCTAGCCGCTTAAATTAATAAAAAATAGATCTTCTCTAGATGTTTCCTCCTTTTTGGGTTCTATGGTTTTTTTAATAAATAGGCTCTAGTATGTCCACTCTATATCTTCTAGGATTCAGAGACATCTGATGAAATTTTGCCTTATAATAAGATCTATTTCTGGCAGAATTTTACTCTATATTATTTTTTAAAAAATTGACTCCGTTTTTTATTTAAAACAATAATTGCAATAAATATATGATTAATGCAAAGTTTTTTATAAAAAGGGAGGATTTTATGGTTTCACCGCTACAACACGATTTTAACAATCTTAATGCTCTGATTGAAAGAAAAGAACAAGAGGAGCTTGATTGCAAATCACGTATTGCACTACTTGATCAAGTGATTATGGAAACAGTTCAGCCTAATGGCCATTTGATCACATGCCAGCTTGAAATCGTTCAAGATCTCCTTACTCAACCAGCTGAGACAAGAGATTTTACACGAATCAATGATACCGTTTCTCAAAAGCTTCAAGGTATTTGGGAAAAACAAATGAAGAACTTTAATGACTTTTTCTCAACGAAAAATAGCCATATAGAAAATGGACAGCTTTTTAATTTAACCTATGCAAAGAAAGAAATTCTTCGTCAGCAATTTCAATCTTCTTTGAATAACTCTTTTCAAAAATTTCAAGAAAATATCAGGATTAGTCCCTCTACAAACCTTCAAATATTAGATCAAAGCCTTAAATTACAAAAAGAGATCAACTCTAAAACACTGGAACAGATTCTTCATAACAAAACCTCTTTAATAACAGAAGTTAACAACCTTACCACTCAACGTAAAAAACTTCAAATGACTCTGGTATCAGCTGATGCTGATTCCTCAATGAATATTTGGATTGCATGTCAGCAAGGAGATCTTTCTTATTTAATAGAAGAGTTTGAAAAAACAGATAACAAAAATTCTGTTAATACGCCAAATAAAGAAGGGTTGACCCCCCTTCATATTGCAACACTTTCTAATCAACTTGATGTTGTTGAGTGGTTATTAAAAAATCATGCAAATCCAAATCATCAAAACGCTCTAGGTTATCAACCTTTACATGATGCGGCTAAAATGGGATATACTTTGCTAGCACACACTCTAGTTTGTAACAAAGCTAATATCAATGGAAGGGGTGAATACCAAAGAACACCTCTTCATATGGCAGCACATAATGGAAGAAGTGATATCGCCTCCTTATTGATTCAAAATGGAGCCGATATCAATTTGCAAACTTCTGAAGAAGATCATAAAAAAACACCTCTTCATGATGCTGTCATTCGGCAACAAGTGCAAACTGCTGTTATTTTATTACAGAGCCCTAAGCTCAATGTTAATATTAGAGATGTTAAAGACTTCACTCCTCTTTACCATGCTGTCATTGATGGGTCTTTAGATATTGCAACGTTTATCGTTAATCACGTTAGCTGGAAATCTCCTCAAGATAGGAAAGATCCTAACCACCCTTCCCAGCTGCTAACTCTTTTGCCTAAGAAAAATCAAATTCAAATTGAGCAACTACTCAAAAGAATATAGAAGACATTTTAATTGTGAGCATTCTAATGTACCCTAGATTTTATCTAGGGTATTTATAAATTCTCTATCTCCAAAAAAAATATATGTGTAAAAAAAGACTATTTATATTCTTTGGCGTTAGATCCTAAGCCATAACTTCTTGCTGATAGCATGATACCGTATCAATCATTCGGGTACTGGCGCTAATTTAAAATAATCAACATCAGTTAAACTCCCCAATAGAATGCAATCATCTCCCTCAAGACGACTAGCTTGCATATAAGCTATACAGACAGCTTGAGAGGTAGGGAAAAGCTCTTCCAAAGAAGCTTTAGCAGCTTTGCGGATTTCAATGGCTTTTTGATAAAATATAATAGCTTCTCTTAATTTGCCGATTTCATGTAAATAAGCTCCTATACTATGAGCATAGTCACCTATAAGAGAACTGTTTTTTTCCTTCATGGAGAGTAAAATGTTTAAAGCCTTTCTATGATTCCAAATAGCTCGGTTAGGTTTTTTTACCTTAAAATAGAGAGCACCTATTTGTGTAAAAATATCACTAATTTCAAGCTGTTTTTCTCGCTTTCCTTTAATTGAAACATTGAGAATATTCTCTTTTGGATAGCTAAGTTTTGCTAAAAGAGCTTCTTCATAGCATCCAATAGCAATCTCTAGGGAATGCTCATGGGTTACTTCAAGTAAAAACCCTAGGTTCATGCAGCTATCTGCGTGAAGTTCTTGGTAATTTTCGCGTCCAAGTTGTTTATCATATTTGATAAAACCTCTCAGCTCTCCTATGCACTGAATTGCGCGAATAAATTCCCTTTGAGCCTCTAAATATTGTTCAAGATCTTTTAAATGGTGACCTGCGTGGTTATAATCTTTAGCTAGTGAAAATAATGTATAATTTTTACCAAATTTGAGTAAGACTGCATTCAGCTGTTTATATGCTTGTTCAAATTCTTTATGCTTTTTCATCTTGAGTAATGCTGTCGCAATATAACTGTAACACCTAGCAATAATCTTATCTTTTTGAATTCCTTCTTCAAGCTGCTGTGCAAGGGTAAGCGCTTGCTGAGCCCTTTCAAGAGGGCTCTCTCCTAAGGAACTTATTTCCAGTAAATTTTCTATTGCATCTGTATTCAAGGCAAGAGATCGTTGAATATGCTTTTTCAATTCCTGAGCATGACTTTGCCTGAAGATATTGTTGTAATCTATATGAGCATCAAATGTTTCCTTATCAAGAGTTTCCTTATAAGGTAGATCCGTAAATTTTTTTATCGCATGAAAAAATGGTTCAATAAAGTCATAAATTTGAGTAAGTTGCTTTTCTATAGATGGATCAATGTAGAATTTATGAGGATCTTTATTTTGATGAGACTCTCTATGAAATACAATTTCCTCTTCACTTTGATAAAATAGATGTGCTTTGATTCTTAATAATAAAACATGATGAAAGGCGTCTTTAATTTTTTGAGCGCCATTTTCAGAAAATACATTAAGCTTAACCAAAGCATCAATACGGTCTAAACTGTTTTTCTCTTTAATATTAAAAAATAAAGCAAGGCTATTGATTACCTCTTGGATAGGACGGTAGAGCTCTTTTTTAATTCCAAATGCCTTGAGCTTTTCTTTTTCTATTGAGAGGTTGGGCTTAAACTCTAAAAGATGCTCTTTTAAAAGATACATACCCAGTATTTCATGAAATGGCTTTGAGGCTGGATCTATTTTTTCACAGCTAATACGATCTCGCTCCTCTTCATATTGCTTAATAAGCTGAAGATCACCGTCTATATAGCCTGTGCTATAAAGAGCATTGGTAAAAATAATATTCTCATTCATTTTTTTAGTTGTAAGAAACTGAATAAAATAGCTAGGAGTTCCAATCAGCTCATTTTCCCCAATTCCATCAAAACGAAATCCCTTAGGAGTTGGGCTTGGCTCTAATTCTCCAAAAATAGGGTAAGGAGTTTCTCCAAGATTTGTGATGCGTAATTGTAAAAACCAAGACAATCTTTTAAAATACACTAACGCTTCTGGGGTAGCAGATTCAATCAGAAATCCATAATCCAGATCTGAATAAGGACACATCTCTTTTCTTGCCATTGATCCCAGGCTCATTGCTGTCCATCTGACGGGAGGCTCTCCAAAAATAGCAATTCCTTGTTGAATTAAACTCTTCATAAGATTGGCCAAATGTTGAGTCAGGTTTTTAGAAGCTATAAAAGAGTCTTTCATTTCTGAAGAACATGCCATCCGGCTTGTTTTAAGATAAAGACGGTATCCTTCTATTAAATGATTCTCTTTTGGAGCTATAAAACCTTGATTTTCAATAAAATTTTGTTCAATTAAACCTATTTTTCTTATGATAGCAGCTTCAAGTTCTTGATAGTAATTGCATTCTATATTGTTTTTTAAAATAGCTAAGGCACAGTTTAAAAATTTTGCCGCATTAAGAATGGCCTGGAATTTTCTTAAAGGTTTGTTATGATCTACCTCATGACTCTCCTGCATAGAGTAGTCACTTAGCTTGATTAATACCAATATCTGTTCTTTGATAGAACCTGTTTTCTTAGCCTTTAATAAGCAGTTTGTATAATAGGAAAGCTTATCTGAAGTTACGGGTATTGATGCTGGAGAGGGAATATCAAGTATTTGATGAATCTTCTCATATTGGCCATGGATAAATAACTGATCAAGGGATGTTTCACAGCCATTATCCCTACAGATTATAAAGGCTCCTTTCTGCAATAAAAGATCTACACTTTCTACACATTTTTGCTGAGCTGCCCAATATAAAGGAGTGTAGCCTTCATCATCGGGCTCATTTATAGGTGCTTTAGCTTCTAATAAGATACGCACGACTTGAGGATCAGGACGATGAAAAAATACTTTATGAAGTGGTTGCCTTCCTTTTTTATCCTTTATCTTTAGCAATTCTTTCACATTCGGACGGGTTATAATTTTTTGAATAATATCTTTATGTCCATAAAAAGCTGCCACATGAAGGATCGTCTCTTGGGTCTCTTTTGAAAATACAGGATTTGCTCCTTCATTAAGTAAATAACATACAACATCTAGATGGCCATGAATCGCAGCTAAATGAAGAGGAGTTCTTTGAAAAAGATCTATGGCATCAATGAGTTTTTCTGATTGAGAAAATAAAGATCTATCAGAGAGGCTTTCTTGAGATAACGCTTTCTTTTTTTCAACTAAAGAGGGATTTAATAAACATGCATCAAGCTTAGAGTGTGCTATGGACACTTCTTTTTTTAGTAAAATTTTTACACTATTTAAACACCCTTTTTGAGCCGCCCAGTGTAAAGGCTTATATCCTTGATAATCTGTCTCATTGGCACACGCTCCAGCTTCTAATAAAATTTGCACAATTTGAGAATGGGGTTTTTTGAAAAATACTTTATGAAGAGGCTGCCTCCCTTCTCGATCTTTTATATCTAAAAGTTTTTGTATTTCTGGATAAACAATCACCTTTCTTAGCATCTCTTCATATCCATAAAAGGCTATAACATGAAGAAGGGTCTCTTGAATCCCCTTTGGAAATAGAGGGCTTACTCCCATATCAAGTAAATAACATACAACATCTAGATGATTATGGATCACTGCTAAGTAAAGGGGCGTTTGTTGAAAAAGATTTAAAGTGTCGATAGATTTTTTAGAAGCGATCTCTTGCTTTATAAAGGAAAGATCTCCCTTAGAAGCTGCTTCATGTAAGCAAAATTCTTGAGAAGGAGTATTTTCTTTTAGATCAGCGATATCTTGATCTTTTTCTAAATGAAGAGATTTACAAATTTCAGACAGCTCTTTTAACTCTCTTTCTAATGAAGAGCTCCGTTTAGAGGGAATTTCACCTCCCTGAGAAATAGAGTAATCAGGAGAATGTTGAATACTCCCCTCTTCTACAGTTTGCTTTTCTTCAAAGATATTATTTTCATTATGAGAGAGCCTCAAATAAACTGGCTGTGCATGAGGGACTATAGATTTTGAGGATTGGGCAGCTGATAACATAATACGTTCCTTGATTCAAAAACACCATGATATGTTGAGCTGCTAGTCTAGGCGAAAAACTCTTTTATAGAAAACTGAAAAAAGAGCTGACTTTTCCTCAAAAAATCAGCTCTTAAAAAATAGTATAGAATCTATTCGAGGACAATACCTTTAGTCTCTGGAGTTTTTACCCAGACAAATAAAAGGGTGGCTAAACTAAACAGGCCATAGAGAAAAAATATCCCTGATTGAGATAAAAGATGGCTTAAATCCATAAAAGTGAAGACCACTAAGAAATTGCAGATCCAGCTCACTAACATACAAAGAGAGTATGCTTTTGCCCGGATATTTTGAGGAAACAGTTCTGAAATCATCAGCTGAGGAATAGGACCTAAGCTAATGGCAAAACAGGCAATGTAGAGCATTAAGCTAAATGTTGCTAACAAGGACGCTGGTGTTCTTGGAAAAAATGCAAAACTTAAAAATAGTAGCGCTACAATCATGCCAGATAATCCTACCTGTAGTAAGAATTTCCTACCTTTGGTATCAATGAGAAAAAGAGAAATAATCGTGGAGAAAAAATTTACAGCCCCGATTAAAACGGCAGAAAAAATGGCTTGAGAGGCGGTATGAAACCCGCACAATTTAAAAATAGAGGGAGCAAAATACAGCACTGCATTAATCCCTGTCAGCTGCTGAAAGCTGCTGATAAAAAGCGCAATCAGAAGCGGTTTTTGATAGACAGGATCTAAAAGCGCCTTCCAAGAGAACTTTGATTCTTGAGTAGATACTTTAGTAGAGGCTTTAACCGGTTTTTTAGAATCAGGAAGAAAGATAAATCCTACAAAGTGCACTACTGCAGGAATGAGGGATAAAGCAAACATCATTCTCCAAGACCCATTACCAGAGAGCATATACCCAGTGCCATAGGCAACAAGTATCCCTAAAGTAAGAGCTAATTGATAGTAGGCTACAAGCTTTCCCCTCTCTTTAGAAGGAGCCATTTCAGCAATGTACATCGGCCCTATGACAGAAATGATACCTAGCGCTACCCCTTGGATGATTCTTCCTAAGATGATGACGGTGACATCAGTTGCCAAGCTCACCATCAGAGCTCCTATAAAAAAGAGGAGGGCAACGCCTTGCTGACCTTTTTTTCTCCCAAAAAAATCGGCAATATCGCCTCCTGCTAAAGAGCCAGCTAGGGCTCCCATGAGGACAGAACTTACAACAAACCCTTGTTGAGTTAAGCCTAAGTTATAGGCTGGGGTAAGAAATAAAATCGCACTTGCCATAATCGCAACTGCATACCCGAATTGAAATCCACCAAGCACAGCAATCAATAATTTCCACAATTCCATAGAAACTCCTTAAAAGGTGATGATCTCTTAAGAAGAGCATGGAATGAGTTGCCTTTCTATTCAAGGAATAAAATTAGGCTCTTTAAATAGTCCCCTTCTGGATGATACAGCGATACAGGGTGATCAAACGCTTGCATATGCCTGCGTAAAATCCTTACATGCCTCCCTGTTTCTGCTGCAGCTTGAAAAATAATTTGTTGAAATAAATCTTGATCCATATAAGCTGAGCAGCTACTTGTCACAAGAATCGACTGCGCTGGCATCTTTTGAAAGACATGTCTATGAAGCTCACGGTATCCACTCGATGCTTGAGCAATATCTTGCCGCTTTTTCACAAACGCTGGAGGATCTAAAATCACAAGATCAAAATCTAAAGGATCTTCTTCTAAAAAGGTAAAGACATCGCTATTTTGAATGGTGTGCTTACCTTCATCAAACGCATGTCTTTTCATCAAATGACACGCCTCTTCTGAAATTTCAACACTTGTCACAGAAATAGCTCCTCCTTTGAGAGCAGAGAGAGAAAAGCCGCCTGTATAAGCAAAACAGTTAAGTACCCTTGCCCCTTGGCTCAAATGACACACCTCTTTACGCATCTCTCTTTGATCAATGAAAAATCCTGTCTTTTGCCCTTCAAGAGGACGCACAAGAAAAGAGAGCCCATTTTCTTTAATCCACAGCTCTTTAATCGCTTCTCCATAAAGAAGCCCTTTTGTATCTAAAAGCCCCTCTTGTCTTCTTGCTGCCGATACCGATTTTTCATAAATGGCTTTAGGATGACAAAGTTCTTTTAGATTTTTGATGATGTGGGGTTTGAGACGCTCCATACCCCATGTCGAGATAGAAATGACGAGCGTGTCTTCATATTGATCAACAATTAAACCAGGCAGTTCATCGGATTCTGCGTTGATGAGTCTTCTTGCAGATTCTAAAACAAGCAAATCTCTCATTAAAATCGCTTGCTTCATTAACTGTGCTAAAGAGACTAAAGGATCTGTTTTATCAAAGTTGATCATCCTTCCTGCAATGGAATTTTCTGGATGAAAGTAAGCGTGTCCCAGCAGTTTTTCTTGAAAAGAGTAGACAGGGAAAATATCTCCTGGCGCGTGAGAAGGTCTTGATTGAATCGCCCCTGAAAAAATCCAGGGGTGTTTATTCAATATAGACTTTTCCTTACCCTCTTTTAGGATGACATAAGACATAACTTAGAAGATCCTGTTTTTTTAACGGGGGCAATTGCAGATCCTATGAGATCATATCCTGCAACATCTGTAATTTCCACTTGGTAGAGCTTACCAAAAGACTTAACAGCTCTTGTGTCGTTAATGATGATATGACCATCAATCTCAGGACACTGTCCATAAAATCTTCCTTTCATCAAGTAAGGAGAATCTGGATGGTACCCTTCCACAATCACCTCAAGAGTTCTTCCAATGTAGCTTTTTAGCCTTTTGTCTAAAATCTCTTGCTGAAGCTTGACAAGCCGCTCAAAACGGTCTTGTTTAACCTCTTCAGGAACGTGATTCGGAAGTGTTGCAGAGTGAGACTCTTCTTCTTTTGAATACTTAAAGACGCCGATGTTATCAAGAGGATAAGTTTTCACAAACTCTAAGAGTTCTTCAAAATCGTCTTCCGTCTCTCCTGGAAAGCCCACCATTAAACTTGTTCTTAACACGATATGAGGAAAACGGTTTCTAAGCGTTGTAATTGTATCTACAATGTGCTCTTTAGATGTTTTTCTTCTCATCGATTTTAATATTTTGTTGCTCACATGTTGAATGGGCATATCAAAATATTGACACAGTCTTGGATCTTTTTCTAAAAGATCCATGATCCCTGGAGTGATTTCATCTGGGTAAAGGTAAAGGAGTCTTAACCAAAATTTCTTTGGATTTGAAAGGAGGGCTTTAAGGAGCTCTTCTAAAGCATCCGTTTCTTTCCGATCTTTTCCAAAGTCCCCTAAGTCTTGTGCAATTAAAATGATTTCATGCACACCTCTTGCTAAAAGCGCTTCAAACTCTTTAACCACTTGAGCCATCGATTTAGATTTTAAAGGGCCTTTGATTTGAGGAATAATACAAAAAGCACACCGTTTCATGCACCCTTCTGCAATCTTAAGATAAGCAAAATGGCTTGGAGTCGAGAGTTGACGCGGAATTTCTCCCCATTCTAGATAACTTTTTGCAGAAGAAATCACTTCACCTTCTTCAGGTGTTGAAACAGCGTCCAGAATTTTTTCCATATCTCCTGATCCCAGGAAGTAGTGCACTTCTGGAAACCGCTGCCGAATTTCAGGGCCATATTTTTGGACCATGCAACCTGCCACAATCACTTTGGCCCCTTTTTTCTTATGGGTTAAAAGGGTATCAATGGTTTGACATGACTCTTCTCTAGCTTCTTGCAAAAAGCCGCAGGTGTTCACAATGAGAAAATCGGCCTCTTCCAGTTCTGCTACGGGCTCATAGCCTGCTTTTAAAAGGATTCCTAGCATCACTTCACTATCAACAAGATTTCTTGCACAACCAAGACTTGTCATATGTATTTTATTTTGATTAATTTTGACTCTTTTCATAATTCTGAAAGAAGTATACAGTATTTTTTGTGTTTAAGCATCTACTAAAAAAAATTACGATCTTGCTTTGCTCGCTTTGGAGTGTCATGACCCTGACATTTTTCCTCTCGCACGCAATTCCAGGAGACCCTTTAACTGACGAGGAAACCGTTCCTCCAGAAATTTTGCAAGCCATGTCACGTCACTATGGTCTTGATAAGCCCTTATGGGAACAATATGTCACGTACGCCTCTAATCTTTTGAAAGGAGATTTAGGCCCTTCGTTTAAATATCAATCTAGAACAGCTAATGACATCATTAGAGACGGGTTTCCTATTTCATTAACACTTGGCTTTGAAGCGCTTTTTATCGCGATACCTTTAGGGCTTTTTTTAGGCTCTCTTGCCGCCTTAAAAAATGGGCAGTGGCAACAGAGGGTTATTATGTTAATATCTGTCATTGGAATTTCTGTCCCAAGCTTTATCTTAGCCTCGTTACTGCAATACATTTTTGCTATGCAGCTTGATCTTTTTCCTGTCGCTAGATGGGAAACATTTCAGCACACCATTCTTCCAGCCCTCACGCTTTCTGCACTGCCGACAACCATCATTACAAGACTGACTCAATCGAGTTTAATTGAAGTGCTTCAGCAAGACTACATTCTCACCGCAAAGGCTAAAGGGTTATCGATGACAAAGATTATCCTTCATCATGCTCTAAGAAATAGTCTTCTTCCGGTGATCTCTTATTTGGGTCCTTTAATTGCCAATGTCCTCACAGGAAGTTTTGTCGTGGAAAAAATTTTTGGGATCCCAGGGCTTGGGCAATGGTTTGTCATGAGTGTTGCAAATAGAGATTATTCCTTAATCATGGCGATGACAATTTTTTATAGCAGCTTCTTAATGGTATGTGTTTTTATTGTCGATGTTTTATATTCATTGCTGGATCCTCGCATAAAAACCCAAGTTTATGAATAAACAACAGAAATTTTCGTATTTTACGATGTCTTGGCATCGCTTTAAATCGCAAAAAAATGCGGTCGTTGCGCTGACCCTACTCTTAATTTTATTCATCATGGCCATCATTGGACCCTTTTTTTCTAAATACACCTACTATGAAACCCACCTTCCCCTAAAAAATCGCCCCCCTTCTTGGATGTTTTGGTTTGGGTCTGATGAGTTAGGAAGGGACATTTTTACAAGGGTTTGGTGGGGAGCGAGAATCTCTTTATTTGTTGGGCTCATGGCAGCAAGCATTGATCTATTTGTGGGGGTTGTGTATGGCTCTATCGCCGGGAGAAAAAGAGGCCGCATCGATGAATGCATGATGCGGATTGCAGATATCATTTACTCTATACCGTATCTTCTTGTTGTCATTCTTCTAACTGTTGTTTTAGAGCCAGGCCTTTACACAATTATTATCGCCTTAAGTCTTACAGGATGGATTCCTATGGCACGGGTCACAAGAGCTCAAATTCTTTACCTTCAAGAGCTTGACTATGCACAAGCTGCTATTGCTCTTGGAGCTTCTAACTTAAGACTTCTCTTTCGGCATTTACTTCCAAATGCCATGGGCCCCATCATTACCACCATGACCTTTACCATCCCCTCTGCTATTTTTGCTGAAGCTTTTTTAAGTTTTTTAGGACTTGGCGTTCAAGCTCCGATCGCTAGCTGGGGGACAATGGCAAGTGATGGCCTCTCTGCACTCCGTTATTATCCGTGGCGACTTTTTTTCCCTGCTTTTTTCATTAGTCTAACCATGCTATGCTTTAATATTATTGGAGATGGGGTTCGAAATGCCTTTGATCCTCGACTAAAACGATGAAGACAATTTTAGATATTAAAAATTTAGAAATTTCCGTTGAGAATAAAACTCAACCCTGGAAAGTGATCCGCAATGTAAGTTTTTCTTTAAAAGAAGGAGAAAAACTCGGGATTGTTGGAGAATCAGGTAGCGGAAAAACCCTTCTAGTCAGATCCATTGTTAAGCTCCTTCCTCAAGGGGTTTCCATCACGTCTGGTGAAATTGAATATGATGGAAAAATCCTCTCTTCGATGAGTGAAAAGCAGCTTCAAAAAGTGAGGGGAAAAGAGATTGGAATGGTGTTTCAAGACCCCCTCACCTTTTTAAATCCCACGTTAAAAATTGGAAAACAGATCATTGAAGGGTTTAAGCTGCACTTTCCAAACGCCTCAAAAGCTCAAGCAAACGCCAAAGTGTTAGAGCTCCTCTATCAGGTGGGAATATCTCAACCCGAACTTCGCCTGCATCAATACCCTCATGAACTAAGCGGCGGGTTAAGGCAAAGGGTATTAATTGCCATAGCACTAGCAGCATCCCCTCAACTCTTAATTGCAGATGAACCAACAACAGCTCTTGATGTGACTGTTCAAGCGCAAATTTTAGAACTTCTCTCTCAGCTTCAAGTGAGAAGGAGCATGATTTTAATTACCCACGATTTAAGCATTGTCGCCTCTTTTTGTGATAGAGTCATTGTGATGTATGCAGGAGAAATTGTTGAAGATGCTCCTGTTCACGATTTATTTTTTAAACCGTCTCACCCCTATACAGAGCAGCTTCTTAAAGCAATACCCACACTAACTGCGCAAGATAAACTTGTCACCATTCCAGGCTCACCCCCGGATTTATCTAAACCTCTTGTAGGATGTCCATTTGCTCCAAGATGCCCTTACGCATTTCAAAAATGCCATGAAAAAGCGCCTCCTCTTTTTTCTGTAGGGCAAAAGCACCGCTCGCTTTGCTGGTTAAAAGAGCCTAAAGGGTAAATCATTCTATGTTAGTTGCAACCCATTTAACCAAACAATACTCCACATCTCGGGGGCTAATTACTGCAGTGAACGGAGTCTCTTTAAAAATTGAAGCGGGGAAAACGTTAGGGCTTGTAGGAGAGAGCGGCTCTGGAAAATCAACACTTGGAAGAATGCTTCTGCATTTTACTCCGCCAACATCTGGAATGGTGCATTTTAACGGGGAAAATCTCCTCTCTTATACAGCTAAGGAGCTAAAAAAATGGAGACAAACAGCGCAAATGATCTTCCAAGATCCTTACGCCTCTTTAAATCCTTGTATGACCGTAGAAGATAATGTGATTGAACCTTTAGTGATTCATGGTCTTGAGATTAATCAAGACATCATCATTAAAGCATTTGAGCAAGTTGGCCTCAATCCAGCTCACAGGTTTAAATACCCTCAAGAGTTTAGCGGAGGGCAAAGACAACGGATTGGAATCGCAAGAGCCCTCATTTTAAACCCAAGATTTATTGTGTGTGATGAACCCATTGCAGCTCTTGATGTCTCTGTTCAAGCTCAAATTGTTAACTTACTCAAAGAGATTCAAAGTCAAAATGGACTCACCTACCTTTTCATCTCTCACGATTTAAGAATGGTTAAATACATTGCAGACGATGTCGCTGTCATGCATTTAGGGCAAATTGTAGAACAAGGCCCCACCCAAGAAATTTTCTCTAACCCTCAGCACCCCTACACCCAAACGCTTCTTGCCTCCATCCCCAAACACCCTTATAAACAAACAACTCACCCTCTTCATAAACCCTCTTCCACTCAAAATTCTGATCTTTTTTTTCCTTTCTAATCCAAGATTAAAAATATATTATTTTTTTAATTTGCATTTTACTTTAAATCAAAAATATTGACCTTATCAAGGTTAAATGGATGTTTTGTAAGAAAATGGAGATATTCAAAGTGCAATACTCTCTTCTTCATTGACGGCAAAACCACACTTTGCAAGGAAGGGCTTTAAGAGAATCCAGGAGAAGCTTTTGAGAATTTGTTCTGATAGATCCTTCTGAGTTTATTCCTAAGATGACTAAATCCCCCTGATAAGAATAGACAATATCTACAATGGCCTCAGCAAAGTGTCTTGCCCGGATCACTTCAACTTCAATATCTACTTCTTGATCTCTTGCAATGGCTTCCATGATCTTTAAGATGTGCGCCGCGTTTTGTAAGCGGTGAGGGATCACCATCTCTAAAGGAAGTGAGATAGGCACTTCAATGATATGACACGCTAAGACTTTAGCGTGATAGAGTTTAGCTAGAAGGCAAGCTACTTGCATCACTTCTATCTGTTTTCCTTGTTTAATAGGGACAATGATTTGAGAAATTTTTACAGGTTCAAGTGAGGGAATTTTAATCTTTTGAATCTCTAGTGTCCCTGATACTGTCATCCCTTGCTTTTTACGGTAAAGAAAATACATACACACACCTACTAAAAGCCAGAGGCATCCTAAATTTCTCCCATCAGGCTTAGTCATTACAACTAAAATCCAAACCGCTAAACTACTTAATGCTCCTATAATGGCTGTGAGAGGAATCTCTTTCCCCTTAATCCAAATATTTAAAGGAGCTTTAAAAGGTCTTACAAGATGCGGCTCTTTGATTCTTAGGAAAATTAAAGAGACATGTGTCGAAAAAAACGCAATTTGAGATCCAAAGTTATAAAGATCTGCTAAAAAGCTCATTTTAGCTTGGCTGAGCATGACCACAATCATCGCAATAGAGGCGAATAAAGAAAGAGCGATGTAAGGGGTCTTAAACTGGCTATGAAGGCGGTATAAGAACCTAGGGAGCTGATAGTGCTCCCCCATGTTAAATGAGAGCCTAGACGCTCCAATAAGGCCAGCGTTTGCTGCAACAAAGAGTGTTACAGCGCTGAGTATTGCAGTCCAAGGGACAAGCCATGAACTTCCCCATGATAAATGTGATACAATACCCACAATAGGAAACTCTTCATAATCTCTTCCAAATTGATACGGATTAATTAAAGAAAATCCAACAAATGAGAGCCCAAGATACATAAAAATGAGCACACATGTTGTGATGAGGATCGCTTTGGGGATCGTTTTTGCAGGCGCCTTTGTTTCAGCACTGAGCTGCGCAATCGATTCCACACCTGTATAGGCCACCATTGCCATGGCGGTCCCCTTAAAAAATCCTGACCACGTGGGAGAAGAGAGGGATCCCACTTGATTGATTTTAAGCTGCGAGAAAAATAAAGAAAAATCTTCGATAGAAAAAAGGCCAATCCCAATGATCAAAAATTGCGTTAAAACCGTTGTGATCATCAAGAAAAAGCTCATCCTTGCAGAGTCTTTAACACCGTAAATATTAATACCTAAAAGAAGCGCAATGATTCCAACTGTCACCCCAATTTGCATAAGAGGATCTTTAAGCTCTGGAAAAAATTGCATGAGATACGGCCCAATCGTAAAGGCAGAGATCGCAATGGTGACAATATAATCAAGTAAAAGTCCCCACCCTGCAATGAATGAGATGAGATCGTTAAAGAGCTTCCTTGTGTAACTTGCAGACCCTCCAGAGTCGTGGAAAATAGAGGTCATTTCTGCATAAGAGAGCGCAGTGCAGCTAAATACTAGGCCTGCTAAAAGAAGAGATAAAGGCGTTGATCCTAAAGCAAAGATGCTTGTAATCCCTAGAGCATAATAGATCGAAGAGCCTAAGTCTCCATACCCAATCGCAAAAAGATCAAAAACCCCTAAAACCCGTTTAAAAGCCCCTCTATCTAACTGAGCAATCACTTGATCTTGTGAAGATTCGTGAGCAGTCAATACGTTATCTCCCTTTTTTTAGGGTATGAACGGTTCTTGATTATTTTGCAACTTTTCTAAAACAGAAATCAGTTTGATCTGTGAGAGGCAAAACAGGGATTTTTGCCTCTCACACTTTAAGGATGATTAAAGAATCACATCTGCCACTAATCGAAATCCATAGGTTCCATTCACAGTTCCTGGGTTATTACGGTGGCGATGCGCGCATCTTAAATCTTCTTTAAGACTCTTCCAACATCCGCCTCTTAGCACACGGTAAACCCCTTGATGTGGCCCTTTAGGCTCATGAGGCTCTTGAACCGAGGTGTTATAGTAGTGGTAGTCGTACCAATCTTGGCACCACTCATACACATTGCCTGCCATATCATAAAGACCGTAACCATTAGGAGGATAACTCATTACAGCTGTGGTATCGGAGCTAAAAAAGTTTGCCTGTGTGCGGTCAATATCAAGATCTGTTGGATAAAGAGGATTTATCAGTCCCCCTGCTGCTGCAATTTCCCACTCTGCCTCTGAGGGGAGCCTTTTACCTACCCACTTAGCATACGCCATAGCCCCGTACCAAGAGACTCCTACCACGGGATGTTTTGCATATCCTGACTCAATGAGAATCTGCCCCCCTGCCTTTTTAATTCTCGATTCTCTTAGCCGGATGATATCATTATTATGATGATCTTTTTCTCCGCCCATCTCCTCTAAAAATCTTATAAACTGCTCATTTGTGACAGGATGGATATCAATAGCATAAGGGTTTAAAAACACCGTGTGCCTTGGCGCCTCATCACGGCCGCCTTTATTACTGCCTCTTTCAAACTCCCCTCCTTGAATCACGCACATCTCTGTTAAAAGCGGTTCAATGGACACTTTTTTCTGAGGATCGGGGTTATATCTCGCCACCACCTTTTCCACGTGGAAAATAGCACCAGGATCGGGGTCGTATTCAGGTTTTTGGATCTCTTTAGGCTTAAGGATAGGCTTAAGGGGTAAATTCTCATTAGATCCCTGTAAAAGCTCTTGCATGAGAGGCATCAGCTGCTCTATCCGTTTGGACTCTTCTGCAAGACAAAGACGGATCAAAGGATCCCACTGAAGCTTATGCTGCGGAGCTAGTGTAGAGACAGGCTCAAAGGCGCCTTCTGGGTAAGTTCTTGTGAGCATGAGATAAAGCAATATACCAAAAGCGTAAATATCACTTTTAAAAGGGGAAGCTAGTTTTTTTTGCCACCTGAATTCGGGGGATAAAAAAAGGTAGTGGTGAAGAAAAGAGAGAGAATTTTGAGATATCTCTTCAGTTTGAGGTATCTGTGCAATATGGTTATAAATATGGGCAAGATAAGAGGGGCCAACTGCTAAAGAAAGGGCAAAATCTGTCACTTTAACCGTGATATGAGCCCCCTTCATTTCGACAAGAATATTAGAAGGCTTAAGAGCTAAATGCGCTATTCTTTTTTTTGAGGGATCTTCTTTATGGGCGTAATCTAAAAGAGAGGCTAGTTGGAGGGCAATCTCTAATATTTCTTTTTCTAAAAGAGGCTCCCTGTCACCTTCTAGATAGGTATGAAGGTTTTTAAAAGAGGGGCTAAGACACTCAGAAACAATAAAATAAACGCCTCCCTCTTCTGAGACATGCTGTAAAGGAAGAAGGTTATCATGATTTAATAAGGCAACTTCTGCAATATACGTTTCAAAATTTTTTAAAAACTGTGGATGTTGATACAGAGGTGCATCAATCACCTTAATCACAAATTTTTTCTGCAAAAACCTGTGTTCTGCGGTAAATGTTTGCCCTAAAGCACCGTAACCTAGTAACTCAAGTAAACGGTAATCTCCCAGCTGGTCCCCCACTTGAAGTGTATGTTTTTGGGTGCGAAGATGCGAAGATTCCATGTTTATCCTGTATTTTTCTTAAGTTTATCTACCAATTTGACAACTTCTTCGTATTTGGTCAAGCAAGGATTGCACCGATCTTTCTCACACAGCATCACAAAACCGCTCTTAAGCTCTTTACTTTGCCTCTTTAAAGAAGAAAGCGCCTCTGTTTTTTTAAAGATCACAGTAATGTGAGGAAGATAAGCGCTCTGTAGTAAATGTCTCACCTCATTAGAGAAATTTACATCTATCCCCTCTTGAATCATGATCACTTTGGCATCGCTATCCAGGTAGTGAAATAAAGCGCTCATTTGATAAAAGCAAAGAGGAGCGGCTGTTTTTAAAAGAAAAGAGGCTCCTTGAAAAATCTCTTCTACTTGCTTTTGAAACCTATTTTCTCCTGTAATGAGATGAAGTCTTACCAAATTTTCAGCATGAACACTATTTCCAGATGGATAAGCATCATCATGAAAATGATACATTCTTGTGATGCTTTTTTGACGGTGAGCGGTTTGGTAAAACCCCTCCCCTTCACGCTTAAACTCTTTTTCTAAATGATCTGCTAAATCTATAGCTTGCTGAAGGTAGCTCCGATCTCCTGTCATTTCAAACAAAGTAATGATGCCTTTAATAAAACAGGCGTAATCTTCTAAAATAGCTTCCCCTAAAGCCTCTCCCTCTCTCCATGCATGAAAGAGAGTGCCTTCTTGAAAAAGGTTTTCCCTGATGAAAGAAGCCGATTTTATAGCATGATCTAAATAAAGACCTCCTGCTAATGCAAGCGCGTCAATAGCTAGGCCATTATATCCTGTAATGATGAGCGTATGGGGTTGAGGTCTTTTTCTTTGACTCCGTTTTTTTAAAAGCACATCTCTTGAGTGTGCTAAGCTCTTTTTGATGTATTCAAGAGAGGTGCGATAGCCTCTTGCAATATCATCTACTTGCATATCTATATAAAGAGTGCTTCTTGCTTGAGAGCCAAGATGCGGCATGACATTATAATAAGAACAAAAAATTTCACCCTCTTTTCCAGGAAGGAGATTTAAAACCTCTTCAGCAGTCCAGGTGTAAAACATCTCTTCTTCATGCCCTCTTCCTGAATCTTCTCCTGCATAAAACCCTCCACAAGGAGCTTTAAGGTGGCAAATGAGATAGTCTAATGTTTGAAATGCAAGGGATTCGTAATCCCTTTCTTCTAGTGATCTTCCAAGAAGAAGAAAGCTTCTTGCTAAAAGAGCATTATCATAAAGGGTCTTTTCAAAATGCGGAAAAAGCCACTCTTCATCAACAGCATAACGAAAAAAACCGCCTCCTAGCACATCATGAAGCCCTCCTTTAGCGATCTTATCTGCTGTGAGGAGGACATAGTCCATCACTTTTGAATGATTGCGCCTTCTCCCCCACTTCAGTAAAAACTCTAGATGAAACCCTAGGGGAAATTTGGCGGCATTTTTAATACCCCCATTCTCAAAATCTGCAACTTGTAAAAACGCCTCTACCCCTTTTTCAAGATCTTGCATCACAGGAAGGCCACTTTTTTTAACAGATCTATTTTCTTGAAAAGGATCAAGAGTGGGAGTGCATTCAGATAACAAACGATTTTTTTCAGAAGAGCGCCACTTTTTTTCAACTGTTTTTACCACGGTTAAAAAAGAAGGAAGTGTTAATGAGCCGTTTAAAGGAAGGTAGGTAAAGGCTGTAAGCGGCACTAAATCTGAAGTGAGAATGAGGTTTAAAGGCCAGCCTGTCTTTTCTTTTAACCACCTTTCTGATGCCTGCATATAAAAGCTACTCACTTCAGGATACAGGTCTTTATCGATTCTAATGGAAATAAAATTTGTATTTAAGGTAGATATGACCTCTGGATGTTGAAAGACCTCTTCTTCCATCACATGGCAAAAATGACACGTCTCATAGGTAATGGATAAAAAAAGGAGCTTTTCTTGTTCTTGGGCATGATAAAATGTTGTTTTTTCCCAAGGATACCATTTCATGTTTTGATCACAAGAGGCGTGAGGTAAATCAATAGACAAGTTCAAAGAACCAAATGATATATCCTGTTAAGAGTAAAAAGGCTCCAATCCCTAAAATCTTGATAAAAAGGGATTTAAATTTCCCTTCACCCTTATGCGGAATCACCCGCATTTCAAGGGTCCCAATGCCGTAAGAAAAATCGTGTTTTTTAGAGGGCTGCTGAAAAATATGGGGATAGCTCTTTTTGATCGCTTCTTCTTGAATCCCTAAAAAAGTGGCATACTGTTTAATAAATCCTTGGACATAAACAGCTGCTAATCTCTCACCAAGAGTCCCCTCTTCAATCGATGCTAACACCGACTCTCCGATAGAAATGCCATTTTTTACATCTTTTAACGTGAGGTTTTTTTCCACTCTTTTGGCTTTTAAAGCTTGACCTAACTGTCTAAATTCTTCTTCCACTTGGAAACTCTTTTTAAAATTATACGTTCAATATAATCGGTTTACTCTCTCAATGCAACTTCTCTTTTTTGAATTAAAATCCAGGTTGCTCATGAGATCTCTATTATGGTAGCATGATAGCTCTTATGACCATCTTTGTAACAAAAATTGACACCTCGTTATCTCTTAAACTTGAGCAAGATCTAGAAAATCAAGGCTTTACCCTTTCCAAACCTCCCTATACCCTTTTTTCTGCAGCAAAACCGGGAGTTTCTTGCACGCTTTACCAAAGTGGAAAGCTCACGGTACAAGGAAAAAATAAAGATGAATTCATTCTTTACTACTTAGAACCTGAAATTTTAAAAACAACAGAGTTTAGCCACCCTCCTCAAACAGTGGATTTTACTGCAAGGATTGGAGGCGATGAAGCGGGAAAAGGAGATTTCTTTGGTCCTCTTTGCATCGCAGCTGTTTATGGAGATGCTAAGATCATTGAAGAGCTTTTAAAGCTGGGTGTTAAAGACAGTAAAGAGATGACAGACCCTCATATGATCTCTCTTGCTCCTAAAATTCAAGCTGTTGCCCCTTCTAAAGTGATCAAAATATTTCCTTCTAAATACAATGAAATGTATGCAAGTTTTCAAAATCTTAACCACCTTCTTGCTTGGGGACATGCAGCTGCTGTCTCTGAACTCTCTCTTCAAACAGGATGTAAAGAGGTTTTAATCGACCAATTTGCAAAGGCTCCTCTTGTCGATATTGCACTTAAGAAAAAAGGGCTTCGGTTAAATGTGACTCAAAGAACAAAAGCAGAATCCGATCCTCTTGTGGCTGCAGCTTCTATTTTAGCAAGATCTGCGTTTGTTCAAGGAATGGATAGACTCAGTGATGAGGCAGGATTTACGCTTCCTAAGGGAGCAGCATCCATTGTGATTAAAGCAGGAAAAAGAATTTTAGAGCAGAAAGGAAAAGAGGCTTTAGCGCAATTTTGTAAGCTCCATTTTAAAACAACCCAAGAAGTTCTTCATTAAGATTTCTTCGGTGGATAGAGTACATAACTTCCCCTAGTGATTTTGTATTTTCACCCCCCTCCTGACTAACGTGATTAATCTAAAAAATGATCCCATTTTTCCGCCCTATTATAAATAAACTACAGAGGCTTATGAGTAGAAGCCATTTGACTCCTACTCATGAAATAAATAAAATTTTTTTAAATCAATCACCCGGGTAGAGTCTAGCTCAAAGGCTCGGATAAAAAGATCTCCTCTTGAAAGAACTGTCTCTCCATCAAAAAGAAGAATGCCATCTCTATCCTCCATGATAAGAGCTGCTAAATGGTACGCTTCTTCTTGATAGGTGCCCAGCTGAATTGCTCTCATTAAAAGCTGCTTACAGGGTAGAGTGATCCCATTCAAAAGCTGAGTATTCTTATCCCCCTTTAAGAAGAGCTCTTTGCCTAAAAGAAAGTAAGGCAAACTATACTCAGGATTAATATCGATAGCTTTTAGATAAAGAGATTCTTTTGAGGCATAACTCTTTTCCTGAATCATCAAAGGAGCTTGAAAGCTTCTAGCAAGAGCTACATAAGCTTCTTCACAAGAAGGTAAATAGGTTAACAACCCAAGTAAAAACTTCTGTTTCTTTGCAAAATAAAGATTGTCATCAAGTTTTATATCCTGTAAATCTTCATATTTATATGAACTGTTTAAAGAATCATAATACTCTATAATCGAATTTTCAAATTTTTCACCCTCAAGATTTTTATAACTTTCTAGACACTCTTCAGAAATCAAAAGATATTTAACCCATGATTCTTTAAGTTCCTGTTGAGAAAGAATCTGTGCTAATGTGATATGCGCTTTCCAGTGATCTGTAGAAGAGAAGAAGTTTTCTTCTAAAGCAGAACCCAATATTTCCTCTTTTCTTACGTGTTCATGAGGATACAATGATTCTGCTTCTTTTATGAGTAAACTACGCTCGTCTTTATTTAGATCAGCTTCTCCTTCTCTATAACAGCTTCTTTTTTCATAAAGCTTATTATTTAATGTGATACGTTGTTCGGGGTGAAGAGCATCCCCAATTTGTATCAAAAAGCGGTTATCTTGACTTTTTTGATAGGCATAGACATAAGCCATTAATTTTGTGAGCTTCACTCCATCTTGTAATACGATAGGTTTTCTAGAAGAAAGATATCTCCCAACCCCTTTATCTCCCCTATCCTTTAAATATATTGATGAAAGAAAAGGAAGCGTATGTTGATAAATTGCCTTTGTAGAGATGACCTTATGATTGTGTAAGGTTAGAGAAATCCCTTGCTTTAAGACTGTTTCATTAAAAGATAGATCTTCGGGAGTAAGCCAGCTCTTAAGAGCATAAAGAAGAGATTTTGATTTTTTATGTAATAGGGAAGCTGCAGAGAAAACAGCAGGGGCAAACCGCGGACTAAATGTAGCGGTAGGATCTTGGTGTGTTGCATAATATCTAAAAATCGCATTTTTAAATAAAAAAATGATATTGTTTTCATTTTTTTAATAATTTTATACTTATATTTCCTACAAATTATGTGAGAAATTAGGCCAGTTTTTTTGAAAAATGAGAGTTTTTTTAAGAAACTAGTGTTTTTAGAGTATTATGCAACACACCCATTTAAGGTAAAAAATCAGAAAAGCTAAACTAAGAGATGAGTATGAATTTGGGTACTACTCATTTAAAAAAAGCCCATAGCAAGAATGCCATGCTTATTTTTTAATCCATCCAAATTTTATTAAAGATGTTTTAGCGTGTGCTGAGCTGTTACAACTCTGTAAAACCCATGACTGAGTACAAAAAAAAACCTCTTTTCATCATCCTATCAAAAGTGTGATAAAAAGAGGCTTTATCGTATTTTCAGGTTAAATACTATTTGAAACGAGGACGATTTCCTTTGAAACCTCTTCCTGTATCAGAAGATCCTGGCCCTCTTCTTGAAGAAAAACCGGGTCTTCCTTGACCTGAATTTCTTGATTCTCTTCTTGGCCTTTCACTTGAAAATGTAGATCCTTCACCTAAATGCATTTTGAAAGATGCCCCATCGCTTCCTTGAAGAAGGCTTTCTCTTCTTCCTGGTTTAAAAGGTTGATCAGAAGAGGGAAAACTCTCTCTTTTTGGACGAGAATCAGAGAATGATGACCCTTCTCTTCTTGGTCTAGATGATGAATCATCTCTTCTTGGTCGAGAGAATGATCTTCTTTCACCTGAAAAAGGCCTCTGTTTTCTAGAAGACTTTGAAGAACCTTCAGAATGTGAAGAGTGATCAGGAGCGCTTTCTTTTCCTGCAAATCGCTCAATTTCTCTTTTAATTTGACGATCTTTATGAGAAAAGAAAGAGATAGCAATCCCTTTATTTCCAGCTCTTCCTGTTCTTCCAATACGGTGGATATAGTCATCAAGACTTTGCGGCGCATCAAAATTGATCACGTGACTCACATTAGACACATCAATACCCCGACCTGCAACATCTGTTGCAACGAGAATCTTGATCTTTCCATCACGGAACTGTTGAATTGTCTTTGTTCTTTGACGTTGATTTAAATCTCCATGGAGAGATCCTGAATAAATTCCTTGATCTCGTAAATCATCTGAAATACGGCGCGCTTGCATTTTAGTGGATGAGAAAACAATGGCTTGAGTCAGTTCTGCCTCGGATAAAATCTTTTCTAATTGATTTTGTTTATCCGCTAAATTATCTGTTTGAAGAAATTCTTGCGTGATATTTTCATGCCGATTTTGCGTTGTATCTGTAGAAATTTCTACAGGATCTCTTAGAAGCTCTGCAGAAAGTTTACGGATGCCTTTTCCAAATGTCGCTGTAAACATGAGTGTTTGTCTTGTCTCAGGAAGAGCTTCAGCGATATCTTTAACAGGACCAATAAATCCCATATCCAGCATGCGGTCAGCTTCATCTAAGATAAACATCTCAATTTCACTGAGTTTAATCCGTCTTTGATTCATATGATCTAAAAAACGGCCAGGAGTTGCAATCAAGATATCGTGACGTCTTGCCAGCTCTTGATTTTGCTTAGGGTAAGGGACTCCCCCATATAATGAAACCGTGACAAGACCTAAAGATCTTCCTAGTTTTTGAGATTCTGAAGCAAGTTGGATCACAAGTTCACGAGTAGGAGCTAGGATTAAAACTCTAGGTCCTTTACGAGCTGTTGTGCTTGAGAGCTTCATGAGTGCAGGAAGAAGGAAAGCCGCTGACTTACCTGTCCCTGTCTGTGCTGATGCTCTAAGGTCTCCTCCCTTCATAATTTGAGGAATAGCTTCAGCTTGAATCGGAGTCGGCGCTTGAAACCCAAGGCCTTCCAAAGTTTTAAGAATTTTTTCGTTGTTAATAATGTCTTTAAATTGCATGTAATCCTAATCTTACTGGGAACTCCCAGATGTGAGGGTTACAGTTTAACATATTCAGAGATACAACGCATTAAAAATCAATAATTATTTTTTTCAAGGTGGAAACAATTTTATCCTGTATCTTTTAAAATACCTTTTGGATCAAAAGTGAAATGCCTCACTTAAGATCCAAATATGCTTTGCTTTTTTCTTTACTCTTTGACTCTCCTATTTTGCCTATTCTCTACAAGAAGGAAGATCAGCGCGCTAAAGATTTACGCCGCGGCTGTTTATCTTGAAGCTTGATGTTTTCGTATCAAAATCTATGAATAGAGCTTGAGAAAAAGAACATGGAGATGTTCTCTTAGTTGAATAAATGCACACTCGTTAGGATATTTTTGAGGAATGTAATAAGATAAAGTCTTAAAAATGGTTCTCCTATTCCCCGCCATTACACGGTATAGAAAATCTATTACTTTCTTATAAATCTAAGATCTATCCCATCACGCTTTTTCTTTAATTCTTCCCGTGCGTTATAACTTAGGTCATCCCTCTTTAGCGCATCTTCAATTTTATCAGCAACCATCTGTTTATGCGTGTACTCATCATATTCTTTTTTTAAATCGTCGATCGCAACTGTTTGACCTCCTTGAAGCTTATTCAGAGCTTGATAGATCGTAAAAGCCATACTTTTTTCTAAAATTTTATGACTCTCTTCCGATTTTGCCTCTTTTAGCTTGACGGTTGGGATTAACTTCATCACATTAGCTGCTGTATAAGGTTTCATCTCCTGATTAGACGCCTTAGCTTTTTCCACTTTATTGAAAATCTCATTAATTGAGTGAACTTGGGGATAGTTAAATAAGCAATAAAGAGATTCTATTCCTTGAATAAAAGAATCATTTGAATTTTGATTGAAATTCACAACATGCTTTAATATGCTTACAGAGTTATTCAACTCTTGAATCATGACATCTTCTGGTTTAGAGGATAATTCTTTTAAAAATGCGTTCATATAATTGAAGCAAAGACGCTTTTTGTCCTCAATAGAGAGAAAATCAGAAGCTCTAAAATGTAAACGCCCATCAGATAACTGCTGAACTGCCCGGGAAAAATGCAGAAGCCCATGCTCCATCACAGCTTTATGAAATGATTGGATTTGCTGCTCAAGTTTAACGCTCTCTTGACTAGCTAACCTAACAGCCCTAGAAGAACGGTAAATAACAATTCCAAATAGCGCAGTAAGCCCTACAAATGTTAATCGATTAAGCCAGGTAAAAGAGCGAAAAGTGAAAAAATTCTTTCTCAGTGTAAAGGAAGCACTAACAATTAAAAGAAGCTCTGTTGCTATCACTCCGGTTAACTGGTTAATCCATACTGTTTTTTGAGTCTCTAATGCACCAAATACAGCATGAACACCTTTTTGATCGTGATGAATGGTAATAGGATTGATGTTTAATAAGCTTAAACGCAACTCCACCCATCTTTTATTAAGAAATAATTGATTAAAAATGCTCACTTGACTTCCCTTTATAACGATCAGTTTACCTTAAAGTACACTATTTATCATCTATCAATTAAATGCATGTATTTAATAGGGCTTCCATCAAAAGATGAATCCCTTTTTAAATTTTTATATAGAACGCTCTATCATCCATCAACTTTTACCACGTTTTAGATAAATAAATATTTTTACAAAAAAGACACTAACCTTTTGAAAAGCAGATAAAAAGCTCTCAGGAATTTCTCAAATAAACATAGAAGAAGTCCAAGCTCTTTTAAGACATTTAATTTATAAACAACAAAGTTTAGGCATTTAAGGCCCCGAAAATAATCCCTAGATTACTACATCTCTATCCAAAAAAAACTTGGCTTAAGCTCCTCCTCATCTTGACATCTTTGAATGAGAAAAAAACATCCAGGATACAGGATACACAAATGTTAAAAAGCCCTGCTTAAATTCATTTTAAATTCAACTCATGACAACAGTTGATACAGTCATTATTTATGATAATTAGAAAAAAAGGGTTTTCTTATTATTTGTAAATAATCTATAGTTCCTGTTCGAGAGGCGGTAATTTTTTAAAAAAAATAAAAATCTATCTATTAACGCCTGAGGCGCGCATAAATTTTTTTTCGAACCTATAGGATATATATTTATGAAAAGCACTCCTTTAGATGACTTCTTTACTTTTCTCATGAAGGGAAATCTTCCTCTTGAGCGAAGGTTTTCGCCAAGTAGCTGTGTGAATGAAGAAGCTGTTTCTGAAAAACTCGAAGAAATCAAAAATAAGACTCAAGCGATATGGAATGAAATCAAGATCAAAACAGTGTATTGCACTTTTTTATCTTTAACAACCGCTTTACTCTTTACCCATCAAATCAAACATATTGCTACCCCTCTTAACTTTTTACAGTTAGCGCCTCTTTTATTTTCTACAATTGCGCTCACCATGGCATCCATTTTTTTAAGTTACCGCGCTTTTCAAGCCCATGCTCATTTAAAAAAATGCGATGAATATAGCGATGTTTTTCAATTTAAACAAAAACTCATGCAATTTGATCTGAATGCAGAAAATGAAACAGGTCTTCAACATCTCTTAGCTCTTGAGAACCAGTGTACGCCACCTTTTTATCAAAGAGCTATCGACTCTTTTCGGCAAAATGAAAAAAATCAATTAGTTAAAGGATATTTTTCCTCGATGTCTTTAGATATTAATGACATTTTTTTCAATCTGCCTATTCACTTGGTTAGCACTTACTCCATTGAGGATAATAGCAGCTCTTTCAATATTAATGATCAAGTGACTCCCTTTCTTGTAAAATACCCTTCTCTCAATCATATTGAGCCATTTTTTAGCCCTTCTCTTTATCTCTACTTCTCAACAGCTCTTCAAAATGTGAAAACCATTATCCATAACCATCTAGATTATGTTCCTTCTGAGGCCAATGTTAACTTGGCTTTGCAAGATGTTAAAAATATTGCCTATCAATTTTTAAACTCTTCCTATCAGGAACCTCATTTTAGTGATTTCTTCGATCAATTTTGTAATAAAAAGCGCATTTTTTCTACGGAAGAGGCTCAATTTCATGCCTTAGGGCTTCTTTGTCATCAACTTGTACAAAGTGCAGATTACCGATTAACAGCCTCCTTTGCAGTTAAAACTCATCATATGAAAAATATCTTAACTGAGCCTAATCTTTCACTATTAGAAATTGCTAGGCAATCATATCAAGATCATTTTATTGGCGTTCTTCTTTTTCTCCATTTTAAAGTCATGTTCTATACAGAACCTAATGACTACGCAAGCTTAGTTGTAAAAAAAGCTGAAGAAGACCCATCCACTCAGCGCTATCAATCTTACCGCCTATTCCTGAATATGGTAAGACATGCTAATCCTGAGCTCCCTATTTATCATGAGGCTCTTCATCAATTCCTCCTGGCGTTTAGCGATTTTAAAAAATCATTCCTAAAAAAAACACAAGGGCCCAATCACACACAACTTGCTTAAAAAATAAAATTTGCGTATCTAAAAAGACTATTTATTGAATCCAAAAATAAAGCTTTAAGCCTCTTTTTAGATAAAATATTCTCTTAAAAATCACTGAGTGATTTTTACATCTCCTTATGGGTAGAAAAAATTCTATATCTATCACATTCATAATGGATCACACTTGCTAAGCTGCAACCTCTCGCCTCTTCTTTTTTACAAAAAATAAAATAAATTCTTTTCTTTTAATGAACCCTTTCTAATAATCACCTTTTATAGGAGTTTTATGAAACGGTATTACGCTATAGCTACAATGCTATTTTTATCTTCTCTCAAGGCCTCTTCTTACGGCTTTTCAGATTACAATTTTATTAACCCTTCTACCCCTTATCAAATAGAGGGTACTACCCATTACGTGGATAAAGCCTTTTTTAAAGATCAAACAAAAGGGCATCTTCACTACGGTGATGCTTCAAACACACTTTACTACACCCACTTTATCGATGAAGAAAATAGCCTAACTTATGGAATGGGCTATGATTTCTTAAACCTGGGGTGGAAAAATAACCCAGCTTTTTTAGAAAATCAGTTTCATTATCTAAATGGTTCTGTGGGGTTTGTCTCTACAACGCTTAAAGATTGGCGGTGGGTCATCAATAGCGGATTTTCTGTGGATACTAAAGGCCTTAATTTTGGACAATCAGCTGTCTATCATGGGATGCTTTGGGGAAGATACGATACCACAAAGAATATTGGCGTCAATGTTGGGGCTCTAGGTTGGTACGGGGTAAAAAATGGAAGAGCCTTTCCTATCTTTGGTATTGACTCTTGCTATAGAGATCACTGGAAAATCCAAGCTATTTTCCCTCTTGATGCCTCAATTTCTTATCAACTAGATAAAAATTGGCTGCTCGGGGTGATGTATGAAAATGTAGGCGGGCCTTATAAATATCCAAGAAGAGCTCACCACCCTTTAATAGAAGAGTCTTCTCCAATTTTTATGATCAAATCAACAGGCATCACAGCTTTACTGCAGTTTAATCAAGAAGAGCACATTCAAGCTTCTCTTGGCGCAGGTTGGAATTTAGGAGGATCACTCTTGATTAAAGATTCCACCAATCATAATGGAATCCGTTACCCCTTCCATTCAGCCCCCTACGCGCAAGGAAACTTCTCAATGAATTTTTAAAATACTACGATCTTGCAGCTGTTTTTCCAGGGGAGAGCTTAAATGAGTCAATAAATTGTTTGTAATGAGTTTCATCATAACTTGGGATTTCACACTCCATCGCCATGAGATACAAACTGTTTTTTACCATTACAGCTCTACCCTTAAAATAGACGTTTCCTGCACTAATAAAAAAATCAAGGGCTTCATGACCATCCACTAACACTAAATCTGCAAAAAGAAGTTGATTCGTGGGATTATAGGTTAAAATTCCATTTAAAAAACTCTCTAAGCTCCCTTGAGCATACCCCTCATCCACAAAATCGGGATACTGGGCAACGAGTAACATAAATACCGAATCTGACTCAGAAGAAGAGATATAAGCATCATACTTGAGCTCAAATCCAGCCTCTGGCATGGTCATTTTTTCAGAAATATGTTCAGGTTCTGTGGGCATGTATAGTGAGCAGTTACTGCTTTTTGCATAATATTCTGTCCAGCCAACAGGAATAATGGGCTGCGTGAGTGTAGATAGTGGTTTAGGATCAGAATACAACATCGAAGAGCTGCTCAAAAGAAAAAGCCCTCCCATTACAACCGTTGCTATCTTTTTTAACCTTTTGATTTGAATCATATGTTCTCCCCTATACTTATGATTGATCTATTTTGAAGACGCCCCTTTGATGAAGAAAAAAGGGGTTTTACCACCTAATCATTAATAAAATAATCCCGGTACGATCACAGAAAAAACGATGCATGCTCCCATGATAACAAGAGCCATTAAGAGCAGGTTAAAAAGCGCCTTCCATGTAGAAAATTGCTGAACCTCTGCTAATGTTTTAAGCATGATAACGCAGCCCCACACTCCAGCTACAAATTGAAGTAAAGAGCTCACTCCTAAAAAAATCATCTCGGATGATGTGAAAGCGGTTTGAAAAAAACCTGAAGTAAAAAGAGTCTCTTTAAAAACAATCATTTGAATGATCCAGATGAGAAGCGTTACCCTTGATACAGAACTTGACCAACTCACTGCAGCTCTTATCCCAGAATATCCTCCCTTACCGCCAACCCACTTCCCTGTCCAATAAAGAAGAGAAGAGGTGATATTAATGCCTATCCATCCTAAAACTAGCCCTCCTATAGCACCGCTAATAATGATGGTAAGTAGGGATGCCTCATCTCCAACATAGGTGTTTTGAAAAATTTGTAATAGAAGAGGAAATCCATAAATCCAATAAAGTAAAGGGAGACAATACCCAGAACTGTACCGAATAATCGCCCGAATTGTTGCCCTTGGATGAATCCAAATCCCTAGCCAAGGATTGACAGACAGCTTTTTTTGCATGTAAACTCCTTCCCTTTTCCCCTAGCCTTTAATGGAGGGGGCTTTATGCTTAGGGTAATAATTAAAATTATAATTTTCAATATTATTTTATCACAATAAGAGAGAGTTAAAGAAAATCACTATTGATGCGCAAGAGAATCAATGAGATAAAATCAAAAAATAGGATTTTATTTTTTTCAATTTTATAAAAAAGAGATAAGCTAAATTTAAATATTAAATAAGAAAATCGATTTAGTGAGAAAATCACTCTCAAAATGATTTGAAGAAGTGCAAATATGAACCCGATAAAAAAAATGTATTTTATCTTCAATAAAACAGTTTAAAGCAGGTAAAGCACCTGCTTTGAACCATTAAAGAATTAAATGTTTTTCTTTTTTTGAATAAAAGAGACAACATCTCCTACTGTTTTAAGTTTTTCCGCTTCTTCTTCAGCGATTTCAAAACCAAAACGTTCTTCAAATGTCATAATGAGCTCTGTGAGATCAAGAGAATCTGCATTAAGATCTTCAATGAACGACTTATTTAAGCCGACATCTGCAATGTCAACACCGAGTTGTTCAACCACGATGTCAATGACGTCTTTTTCTAAAGATGACATAGTATAGTTTCCTTTTTAAAAAAATTCATATTACATAACCATTCCACCATCAACAGTCAATACTTGACCTGTGATGTAATTGGACATAGAGCTTGCTAAGAAAAGCGCTGCATGCGCAATCTCTTCTGGGGATCCAAAACGATTAAGCGGTATTTCTTTAAAAATCGCCTGTTTTTGATCTTCTGTCAGTTCATCTGTCATCGATGTTTCGATAAATCCAGGAGCGATGCAGTTAACACAAATGCCCCGGCTAGCAACTTCTTTTGCTAAAGATTTTGTCATCCCAATCATCCCCGATTTTGAGGCGGCATAATTTGTTTGACCAGCATTTCCCATGAGGCCAACAACAGAAGAGATATTAATGATTTTACCCCTCTTGGCTTTTAGCATTGGCCGGATTAAAGCTTGCGAGGTGTTGTAGACTGATTTTAAATTGACATTGATAACACTATCCCAATCTTGCTCTGTCATTTTCATGAGAAGTGTATCTTTTGTAATCCCTGCATTATTGACCAAAATATCCACTGTTTTCATCTCACTTAGCACTTCTAAAATCGCTTCATCAACGCTTTTTTTATCTGCAATATTTAAAAGCTTAAATCCAAATTTCTGATCGGAAGAGCCCCGTTTTTCCATTTCCGATACTACCTCTAAAGCTCTTTCTAAATGGGTTCCAAAAATGATAACAGAGGCGCCCTCTTCTGCAAATTTAAGGGCAATCGCCTTTCCAATTCCACTTGTTCCCCCTGTGACAAGAGCTACTTGCTGCTTAAGTTGTGGCATATAGGCTCTCCAGGAGGGTTAAATCACTGATTTTTTCAATGGATAACGTAGGAGCTAAGACACCCATTTTTTTATTCATGCCTGCAAGCGTTTTTCCAGGGCCCATTTCAATGTAAGTTGTGATATTTTCTTTTTGCAGTGTTGCTATACCTTTTTCCCAGTAAGTCGTACTCACAACTTGCTCTATTAAAGAAGATCTAATTAAAGAACTATCACTTACAATTTCCCCTGAAACGTTCATCACAAGATTAACTGGGCTCTTTTTTAATAAGACCTCTTGAAGCGCTTTTTTTAATTTTAGTTGAGCAGATTTCATTAAAGGAGTATGAAACGCTCCTGAGACATCAAGAGGAAGAATACGTCTTGCTCCTTCTGCTTTTAGCATCTCTTCTGCGCTGCCCATATGTTCTTCATAGCCAGCAATCACCACTTGACCTGGACAGTTAAGATTGGCAATCCAAATCCCTTCTGGTAAAAAAGAGGCTACTTTATCAGGATTAAGCCCCAGTACAACCCGCATCACGCCTCTTTTCTCCTGACACGCCTCTTGCATGAGCTTTCCTCTTAAGGCAACAAGCTTAAGACAGCTGATGAAATCGATTTTATCTGCAGCAAAAAGGGCTGTATACTCTCCAAGACTTAAACCTGCACACGCTGTAGGGGTTAAAAAAGGGAATTCTTTTTGAACGTTATTTAAGATGACAGCAGACATAAGAAAAATGGCAGGCTGGCTGTATCTTGTTTCTGAAAGGGTTTCTAAAGGCCCTTCAAACATCACCTCTTTAAAAGAATACGATAAACAATCTGATGCCTCTTCAACAATTTGACGAGCCGTTGCAAAATTTTCGTAAAAATCTTTGCACATGCCCACATATTGAGATCCTTGTCCAGGAAAAATAAACCCATATTTATTCATAAGTTAAAACAGATGCTCCCCATGTTAATCCTGAGCCAAACGCCGGAAGTAAAAGATGATCTCCCGGTTTTAACTGATTTTCCTCTAGTAGCTCATCTAAGGCAATACCCACAGATGAAGCCGATGTGTTACCGTATTTATGAATCGTTACAAAAACTTTTTCCATCGCAATATTAAATCGTTTAGCTAGCGCTTCAATGATCCGGATATTCGCTTGATGAGGAACAAGCCAAGTGATGTCTTCTTCTTTAAGCCCAGATTTTTCAATAGAATCTTTTGAAGCAGACTCCATCCTCCGAACAGCATGTTTAAACACCTCTTTCCCCTCCATCTTTAGAAAATGGAGCTCTTCTTCAACAGTTTGCTGCGAGGCTGGCCTACGAGATCCTCCTGCAGGAAGAATGAGTAAATGCGATAGATCTCCATCTGCACCAAGTGTCACATCTTGAATTTTCAGTCCGCTCCCTTGTGAAGAGACAACAGCTGCAGAAGCGCCGTCCCCAAAAAGAACACATGTATTGCGGTCTTTATAGTTCACAATGGAAGAGATTTTTTCTGATGCAATACAAAGAACATTTTTATAAATGCCCGATTCAACAAACGCTTTTGCAATGGATAAAGCATAGAGGTAGCCCGTGCAAGCTGCCTGAATATCTAAAGCAGCTGCTTGTTTAGCGCCAAGTTCACTTTGAATGAGACACGCTGTGCTTGGAAAAATGTAGTCAGGTGTGAGCGTTGCACATAAAATAAGATCAATATCCCCTACTGAAATCATCGCTTTTGTGAGCGCTTTCTGAGCGGCTTTAACTCCCATGTGAGAGGTAAACTCATCAGGGGCCGCAATTCTTCTTTCTTTCATCCCTGTACGCGAGACGATCCACTCATCATTTGTTTCAACCATTTTTTCTAGGTCTTGATTCGTTAAAACGCGTGAAGGGAGGTAGCTTCCTGTCCCAATAATCCGGGCTTGTTGTTGAATTTTTTGCATGTGCATCCAGTATACATAAACTCTTAAAAAAAGAGAACTCTCCATCCTCAATTAACTTCTAAGAACCATTTACATGTTTTTTGTTAGATAAGCTTGGGGTAGAGAAAATAGACTCTTTTGATCCCTAGTAAGCGCTTCTAAGAACATAAGAGAGCTTACCTATGGGATCATACCTTTTTAGCTTAGGTGATGGTGCTTGACTTTGTGAGTTTCTACTGAATTATATAGAGATATTTCTTTGATGTTCTCTTTACCTCATATGCTATAAAATAGGGTATATGAATAAGATCCCTCTTGCTGAGCTCATGAGACCTCAAACCCTTGAAGAAACATCAGGGCAGAGCCACTTAATTTCTTCTCAAGGGTTTTTAACCCATCTCATTGAGGCAAAAAAACCGCTCTCTCTTCTTCTGTGGGGCCCGCCTGGCTGCGGCAAGACAACTCTTGCTAAGCTCTATGCAAATTCTCTAGATGCCCATTTTTACCCTATCAGCCCCCTGATGCACGGCATTTCGGATTTAAAAGCGCTCATTGAAAAGCAACGTCAATCACCCCTCCTTTCTCAAAGACTCATCATCTTTGTGGATGAGATTCACAGGTTTAATAAAGCGCAGCAAGATATTTTCCTCCCTTATCTTGAAAACGGAACCTTGATTTTAATTGGAGCCACCACAGAAAACCCCTCCTTTGCTCTGAATAAAGCGTTGATATCAAGGCTCCGTGTGTTACAGCTTCATCCTCTTTCTGATGATGAGCTAGAAAAAGTGCTCTTACGGTATGAGTCTAAAGTGCGCAGTCTACATCTTACTTTAGAAGCTAGAGTCCTTCTCATCCGTATGGCTCAAGGAGATGCAAGACATCTCTTAAATCTCATTGAAAATATTGAGCACGATTTAGGAGAGATCACACCTCAAAAGTTAGAGCTTTTAGCGCAGCAAAGGCCAGCTTTATACGACGCTCATGCAGATACGCACTACCAGCTGATTTCAGCTCTTCATAAAGCAGTGAGAGGATCAGATCCTGACGCCTCTTTATATTGGCTCTCAAGAATGTTAGAAGGAGGAGAGTCCCCTCTTTATCTTGCAAGAAGAATCACCCGTATGGCCATTGAAGATGTTGGACTTGCCGACCCTGAAGCGCTTTCAAGGTGTCTTCACGCCTGGGAAACGTATGAGAAATTAGGCTCACCTGAGGGGGATTTAGCGCTAGCAGAAGCTATTGTTTACTTAGCGCTTGCTCCTAAGAGTAATGCCATTTATACCGCCTTTAAACAAGCAAGAGCTCTTGCAAAAGAAACCTCTCACTTTCCTCCCCCACCTTGGATTATCAACGCGCCTACTTCCTTGATGAAAGATTTAGGGTACGGTAAGGGGTATGTGTATGATCATGATGCAGATGACTCTTTTTCAGGGCAAAACTATTTCCCTCCTGGCATGGAAAGAGTCTCTTTTTACCATCCTCGCTTAAGAGGATTTGAAAGAGAGATGAAGAAAAGAGCTGATTATTTTCAAAAACTTCGGGAGCAAAAAGCGGAAGAAGAGAAGCTTTAATCAGAAGATAGCTCTTGGACAAAGGGAACTTGTTTTTTTAAAAGATCAAATTGCCTTGCAAGATTTAGAGCCTCTTCTTCAGAAAGAGATCCCCCATGAAGGGCAATTTTAATCCTCTCTCTCTCTTCTAGCCAGTTTCTCTCTAAAAGCCGCTTAATGGTTAGCCGGATCATATGATCTGCTTTATCAAGATGCACTTTCCGACTCATGACAGTTTCCACAATAGCTTCTTCTTCTCCTTGCTCAACGCCTGTTGCAAGAGAGAGAAGATCAAGTTTTTTCCCCTCTTCTTCAATCTCTAAAAACTGCGCATAGAGTCTTTGACAAAGCGCCATTTTCAGTTGAGAAGGGTTGATATTATTTCTAGCTAACTGAAAAAACTCTGACTCTTTCTCTCCTGAAAATAACAAGAGTCTTAAAAAATCTGTCTCTAAAATATGGTTAGCATCAATACGGTTTTGAGAGGCACCTTCTTTAGGAATCACAGGTGCTTCAAGAGAGAGTCCTTGGGTGATTACATGAACAGGGAGTTTTAAAAGAGTAGCTAGTTTATTTAAGCTTTCATGAACAAGAACAGGCTGCTCCCAGCTTCTAATCCGTTTGGTGATGAGGTCAACCAGCTGCTGCTTACCTGCAGGAGTTGCGGTATCAATTGTTTTAGAAAATTTATTCACGATAAATGTGAGATAGTCAGTAGGTGTTTGAAGGAGTTTTTCAAAGGCATGTTTTCCTTTTTTTCGAAGGAGAAGATCAGGGTCAAACCCAGAGGGTAGTTCAACAATCCATACGGCAATCCCTTTCTTCTGAAAGAAATCTCCAATCTTGACACTCGCCTCTTCTCCAGAGAGATCTCCATCAAGAGAAAGATACACCTTTTCAACCCCCAGTTGAATGAGCTCTTTCACATGATCTTCTCCAAATGCTGTCCCCTGCCCGGCTACTGTCCAATCAAACCCTTGATCAATGAGTCTTAAACAATCAATTTGCCCTTCCACAATGAGCGCTTTTTTCTCTTTCATGATCTGCTTTCTGCTATAGTGAAGACCAAATAACACGTGAGACTTTTTAAAAAGAGGCGTCTCTGGACTGTTCACATACTTTCCGCCAGAAGTTTCTTCTTTAAATTTTCGCCCTGAAAATCCAATCACATTTCCCATTCCATCACAGATCGGAAACATGATTCTTTCAATGAAAAAATCTCTTGAATTTCCTTGATCAGAGGTTAAAAGAAGACCCGATTTTTCTAAAGCTTTCTCCGAAAACCCTTTGGCATAGAGCAGCTTTTGAAGCGCTTTTCGGTAAGATAAAGCGTATCCTAGTTGAAACTTTTTGATGAATTCTAAAGTAATGCCTCTTTGATAGAGATAGTGAAGAGCAGGTTCTGCTTCTTTTGCATGCAACAGTAAATAGTGATAAAGTCTAGCTGAGAGCCCTAAAGCATCTTTAAGGACCCCTCTTGGCACTTCATCTTTATCTTGCGCTTCAGTTTTTTCAAGCACCACTCCAAATCTTTCCGAGAGCCACTCTAAAGACTCTACAAACCCTAAGCGCTGAAAATTCATAAGAAAAGTGATGGCATCTCCATGAGCTCCGCACCCAAAACAGTGGTAGTGATGATCTCCTTGACGGATCATAAAAGAGGGGCTTTTTTCCTCATGAAAAGGGCAAAGACCTTTATAGGTTGACCCTATTTTTTTAAGAGTGACATAGGCCCCAATGACTTCTGATAAAATAATCTTATCGCGTAAAAGATTGATACTTTCTTTCGTATATAAAGGCATACTCCCCCTAGTCTAATGGATTAACATCTCCTTAGCAAATAAAATGGTAAGTTAAAGCAGGGAAGAGCCATGAATTAAAAAATATTCATAAGCCTCAAAGATTTAATAAGAGTACAACTTAAAGGAGTTATCTTAACCTTCTTCTTAAAAGCGAAGAGTGCCTCAGATAAAAAAGTTTTACGCCTCCTCTTGCCATTATTTTCCTAACAGAGTATGAAAAAGAGATATGCGTAAACAGCCATCTCTTCATTCTGTTAAACACTCTTTATTTTGCCGTAAAATGGCAAAGGTTCATCAAGATATCACTGCCCTTGAAGATAAGATCGATGCAAAGCTTCCTATGTACCCTAAAAACTACGCTCTTTTCATGAAAAAACTAGGGAAGATGTCTTCGCTTCTCTTATCCCTTGAAAAGATGACACCTGAAGTTAAAATACCTCTTTACCGTGATCTTAAAACAATGCGGGAGAAAATTATTACGCTCTATTCGTTGATCGATTCTGCCTATCTTGACACCCAAATTGATCAGCTTCGCCTCACTTCAACTCTTTTAAAAAGCTGTGTACAAAACCGTCAAAAAAGAGCTGTCATTCAAAAGACAAATGACGCCCGTGAGCAGATTCATCACATTTTAGCCCACTTCCTCCCCTCTTTTAAGGAGAGAAGAGTGCTTGTCATGGCAAAGCTTGTGATTGAACAGGCGGAATATTTCTTATTAAATCAAACGATGCCATCCATTTGTCTCTCGGAAAAGCTGTTTGAAGAGGCGGAAATGATTTTAGAAGAAGTGGCTGACTATCTAACAGACAATAACCCTAAAGCGATTAAAGCTCTCATGAAGTCCGTTTCTCTCACGCAGAAAAAAATCATATCCGCTTATTTAGAGCCTAAGGATCTTCTCACGAATGTCCTTCATGATGTAGAAAGAGCCGCACACCAAAATGTCCGGTTTGCAAGCTAGAGCTTGGCTCAGTGCAGATTCTACCGTTTGACACGCTGTAAAATGTGTTCTGTTGTTTTTTGTTAAAATCTCTGCAAGAAGTGGTGTAGGAGCGCTTCTTGAGGTAGAGGCTTGAACAAGAAAAATATGCTGCGAGCGATTAGCTAGCTGAAGTAAACAGTTTTCTAAATCTTTATCCAGTGATAGGGAGACGATGCTATTTATAGGGCGCCCTGGATAACTTTGATCCCACATCTTGATTAAAGAAGAAAACCCTTCAGGGTTATGAGCGACATCTAAAGTAAATCTTCCGATTGTTTCAAAGCGGCACGGAGGATTGACTCGAAGCCCTTTTTGAATGGCTACGGGATCTAAATGAAAATAAGATTTTAGCTGATCTATGGCAACCTGTGCAATCTGTTTATTTTCCTCTTGATAAGACCCTTCTTGAAAAGGGGTGATATAACAAGGGGCATAGAGCTCTTTTGCGGTGTTAATGACACTTTCTCTTGCAGCTTTAGGGCCTAAAACAACAGGTGTTAAAGGTTTAATAATACCGCACTTTTGAAAAGCGATCTCCTCAAGACTTGAGCCTAAGACATCTTGATGATCTAAAGCAATGGTCGTGATGACAGAAAGTAAGGGCATGATACAGTTTGTAGAGTCATAAAGCCCTCCCATCCCTGCTTCAATGATGGCAATATCCACTTTTTCTTCCGCAAAGTAATCAAGTCCTAAAAGAGTTGTATAGTCAAAGAAGCTAAGATTGGGATAATGTGTGAGGAGGAAAGGAAGATGCTCTAAAATAAATGCCTGAGGAATAAGCGCTCCATTCACTTGGATCCTCTCTTCAAAATGATAAAGATGAGGTGAGGTAAAAAGAGCTGCTCTATACCCTGATTCTTCAAACACTTTAGCAAGTTTGGTAGAGACGGACCCTTTTCCATTGGTTCCTGCCACATGAACGGCGGGGTATTTTTTTTGAGGGTTACCAAGACCCTTTAACGCCTGGCTTAAAAGAAATTGATCTTGAAGATGTTTAGATCTTCTTTTGAGAGATAACTCTAAAATGAGCTCTTCAAAGTTCATACACAATGACGTTCAAAAATTTGATAAAATGTTTTTTCATCCACACCTTGAATCCCTAGCGGAATCTTGGGCTTAATGATCCCGTGAAAATCTGATCCTCCGCTGACAATCCACCCTTTTTTTTCTGCAATCTCTGCCCAGTAACGGCCCTTATCTTGGCTAAAATTTCCGTAGAAGCATTCAATGCCGTTAAAGGGGCACTGAAGTAGTGCCTCGATGGGGAAATTTGACTGCAATAAATGCGGATGGGCAATAAAACTCTTACCCCCTGACGCCCGGATCACCTCTAGGGTTTCATGAACAGAGATGCTAGGTCCTTGGGCATAAAACGGTTTACCCTCTCCAATATAGCGGTAAAACGCCTCTTTAATCGATTTGACATACCCTCTCTCAAGCATCATCTTAGCAATATGCGGTCTTCCTACCATTTGACCTGGATATTTTTGATAAAGCGCCTCTAAGGAAAATATCATCCCTTCTTGAGAGAGCTTTTCTAAAATGATTTGATTTCTTTCATACCGTCTTTGTAAATGCAGCTGACATAGAGCTTGAATAGAGGGCGCCTCAATATCGATATCATAGCCAATTAAATGCAGATCGAGCCCTTGAAAGGCGCAAGAAAATTCCACCCCAACCCCTAAGTGAATCCCGATCTTTTGCGCCATCACCTTCGCTTCTAGATATCCAGCTAATGTGTCGTGATCGGTTAAACATAACCCTTTAAGCCCTTTATCTTTTGCATGAAGAACAAGCTCACTTGGAGATAGTGAGCCGTCAGAGGCAGTTGAGTGGCAATGTAAATCTGCCCAAGGAAGCGCTTTTAAGGATTTTTTCATGAACTATTTCCCTGGTAGGGAATATGACGCAGTTCCATTTCAAGATGCACACCTGTCTTGATATGCACTTCATCTTGAACATATTTTGCAAGTGTCATCACATCATGAGCTGTTGCATTTTGCTCATTGACAATGAAATTGCCATGAAGAGGTGACACTCTTGCTCCTCCATAAGAGGTGTTTTTAAGATGACACTCTTCAATGAGCTTTCCTGCAGATTGAAATTCAGGATTACGAAAGACACACCCTGCTGACGCATCATCATACGGCTGCGTTTCTGTGCGGTATTTCACAAGAGAAATTTGCTTTTGCCTTGCCTCTAAAGAAGGGGTAAGCTGAAAGGTAACAGAGACAATCATGCCTTGCATTTCATGAAACTTTGTCCAGCGGTATCTCCAAGGGATCTCGTCTTGAGAGAATGTATAACTCTCTCCTTCTTCTGATAAAAAGGTGACTTCTTTCACGGTTTGAAGGGTTTCTTGTCCATTGGCTCCTGCATTCATGAAGACAGCGCCCCCCACAGAGCCGGGTATTCCTGAGGCAAACTCAAGGCCTGTCCACCCCCTCCTAGCTGTTTGAGAGCCTAGAAGAGAAAAACTATACCCTGATCCGACAGAAAACATCCCTTCATCTTCTTTCATCCAGTGAAGTTTATTTAAAATGACAGCTCCATTAAACCCTTGATCATCAAAAAGAGTATTAGACCCTTTTCCTAAGATAAAATGGGAAATACCTTGCTGTTTACAGAAAATAAAAGCGTCATGAACATCTTGCACTGAAGAGACGGTGATTAAATACCTCGCTATACCTCCGATTTTAAACGTTGTGTACGGAGCTAAGGAGGTATTTTCTTCAACTTTCATTCGGATCTTTTTGAGCTTGATAGATGGTGTCTAAAATCGCGTTAATAAACCCTGACCCCTCTGTTGTAGCAAACTTCCTCGTTAACCGCATCGCCTCAGAAATGGCTACCTTAGGAGGTGTTTCTTGATCGTATAAAATTTCAAAGATGCCTAAACGGAGTAAGCTTTTTTCTACCTGAGGGATACGGTCAAATTCATATCCTGTCGCATACTTTTGAATCAGCTCATCGATTTTTTCAAGGGAAGTCCGGATGGCTTTCACCGTATCTTGAGCCATAAAAAGGTATTTTTTTGTCGTCTTGTGGTATTCCATGAGGAAAAAAATGTTGTCTTCTTGGAACGGTTCAAAATGGTCGCTGTAAAGAAGATGGAAAACGATTTCTCTAAGTTTCTGTTTAGGTAAAGACATATGGCAAAAAGTATATCAGGTTGAGTTCACAGCTTCAAGAGGTGATCTCAATTTGAAAAAGGGAAAGGAAAGCATTCTCAAAAAAATTTTGATTCATGTGTGATTTGAATTAATAATAAAATGCTTTAAAAATGCAAAGTATTTTTAATGCATCTCTTATCCATTGAAATACCCCCACTTATTTTTTTGAGAAGCAAAGCCAATCTCTTGGTCATTTTTTAATGCCTCACTTGCATCCTCAAGTGCCGCTCCATTCTGCTGAACAGCAGCAAGGACAATCTCTCGGTCATTTTTTAATCTCTCACTTGTATACTCAAGTGCCCGCCCATTCTGCTGAACAGCAGCAAGGACAATCTCTCGGTCATTTTTTAATCTCTTAATTGTATACTGAAGCGCCCACCCATTCTGCTTGACAGCAGCAAGAATGAACTCTCGGTCATTTTTTAGTTCCTCACTTGCATACTCAAGCGCCCACCCATTCTGCTTGACAGCAGCGAGGACAATCTCTCTGTCATTTTTTAGTTCCTCACTTGCGTACTCAAGTGCCTGCCCATTTACCTCAACAGCCGTAAGAGCAAATTCTCGATTATTTTTTAAAAAATCCTGAGCAAAAGTAAAAGATTGACTATTAACTTTAATAGCAGAAAGCAGGAATTCTTTATCACATCGTACATGCTCTTTACTATATTCAAATATCCATGCATTTTCCCAAATAATCTCTAGGATCTTGTCTTGATCATTCTTAAGAGAACTATTAAAAAATCCATGTTTTTGATTGTCATTTACAGGGGGAGCCAGCTCTTTCCAAAGCCTATAGATAACATCGGCAAAAAGGAGACGTAAAATGGGATTTTTATTGTACGACTCTAATATTTTTTTCCCTTGTATATTAAGTAAATGATAATCTTGCCGTGTTACTATTGAACTATGAAAAAAATAAGAAAAATTACTCAAATTGAGATTTCTGTAGTTAGTGAATTCCCAACTCGGCATTAATTGTTTAAGAATTTCTTGATATCCTCCTTTAGAGTCTGTTAAGTTAGATCCTAAAGAAGAACTTAGAAAAGAGTAAATAAGAGCTAGAAACGTATGCTCATTGAAATAAGGAGGGAGGTCTTTACAAACTATTTTTTGAGATATCAATGCATACAAAATATTTTCTCCAAGAGGAGAAATTGGTCTTATGGAAGTAAAGTTTAATGTTAATTGATTTGTGATAAATGCAATCCGTTTATTCCATTCTTCCTTTCCATAAATCTTTTCTACTTCAGAGATTTGCTTTTCAAGAGACTTCTTTAGAGAGGATACTGAATTTAAAGAGAGAGGGTAAGAGGAAAAAATTGCATCAAACTGCTCCTTCTTTTTCACAGTATTCTCAATGTCTTTTAATTTAATGACAGCTTCACTAGCGGCTTTGATCCCTTGATATAGCTTCTCGGCAGCATCCTTCATAAATGCTTGAGAGGTTTTATTTTGTTTAATTTTTTTAAATATATGAAAGATACCATAAGGTATTCCTAAGGGAATCAACAGCATAACCTCTACCCATCCAGGAAATTTTAATTCCTTATCTGATTTATCTAATCGCTCTTTATGTTCTTTTTGAAGGGATTTCCAGACCTCTTCAATTTTATGAGGATCCGCATTGGGAGCAATTCCTTTGGATAAAGTCAGAATATAGCTTCTAAGCGAAGACCATTCACGCTCAGCCTCTTTATTTTGCTGAAGCGCATATTTACTTCTAAGCCCTTTAAGGATTTCTTCTGCAACGAGAAGGCCAGAGATCACTTCATCAATATATCCGTTAATACAACCTGTAATGACCCCCTTGTCGTATTTTCTGACGATAGCAGGATCCACGCTCTCTAAGTGTAAAAGCTCTCCAATTTCTGGATGAGATTTTTCTAGAAGAGCATTGATTAAACTTGTTTCTAAAATGCTTTGTTCAAACTCTTCAAGTTTCTCTGAGAGTTCATTTTTTGAAACCGCAATTAAGGAAGGATTAAAAGAGGGAGTTAGTGATTTTTGTTCAGCTGTAATGACTTTAATTAAATTACTTGTAAAAAGGGTATCTAGAAGCTTTTCATCAGATGCATCTAATTTATTTGGCACTAAAATAGGCACATTTTTCTCTTGTACGCCAAGTATATGAATAATCTCTTCCAAGTCATTTTGGTCTGTGAGATCTTTAAGAGCGATGATATTTTTAATCCCTGAATGTTTTTTAAAGGCCTCTTCCTTTTGAAGAAGGTTGTTATAGTGTTCAGATTTCTCTTCAGTATCAGGCAGTATCTGATCCGAAGAGGAAAGCCTTAACTCTTGAAGCTGTAGCAATCTCTCTCTATGTTGATCTACCTGGGTTTGAATCGCAGGAACAATCCCTGCAAAAGGCTCTAAAGCTTTAATTTGTTGTTCTAAGTTCTTTTCTTCTTCACTAGGAGCAAACAATATGTCTCTCTGCATTCTTTCAATATTGTTGATGCCTATGAAATCGACATCCTGAGAATATTTTGTGAGGCCTAATAGACAATTATCTAAAGTCCCAAGCACCCTTTTTAACCTTTTTCCTAAAAGATGCACATGTTCAAACCTAGATCCATTATCTGTGATGGAGGTGAGGATGACAATTTTTGGGAGGTATTTTCTTGTTAAAGCTCTAAGCGTTAACTCAATAGCAAGTGCTATCACTTCTCCGTGAGTATCTGCAAATCCAGGGAAATCTACTAGGACAAGACCTTCTTTTATAGAAATATTAGGAAAAAAAGTGCAGGAGGTTTCATGATTATTTCCAATTAGATGCTCTTTATCTGTAGAAGATTGATAACCATTTCCTTTAAGAATCATCTGATCTCCGCGTAAGTAACAAAGAGTTGTTGACTTTCCAGAGCCCGTATTTCCTAGGAGAAATACAATATTATGATTTCCTTGAGGCATCATTTGTTCAACTTGAGAAAGAACTATTTTCCTATACTCTAAGATAATATGTGCAAAGGAAGAAAAGGAAAGTTTTTCTATGGCAGTTGTTCTCTCTGCTTTAGTAGAGAGGGCTTTCATATCAATAAGATGATCATAGAGACTAAAGCATCCCTCCTGAAGAATCTCTTCAAGATAGGCAGGATAGAGAGAGGCATTTTGCTCTCTTAGCTGCTTTAACTCATCAAGCCTCTCCCTTTTTTGATATTCACAAAATCGATCTTTTTTAGATTGTAATAGAGCTGTAATGTCAGAAGAATCACTCTTTCCTAAAAGAGCCTCTACATCTAACTCAAATTGCTTTTTTGATTTACAGAAAGGAAGATGTGTGGCTATTTCCCGGATTTTTTCGAGTGTTAAATTTTGGGGAGGGCAAAAAGAGATGTCAGCTTCATTAGGAGTAAGAGCCTTAAAGCTCTGCAGATGGTAGGCTGTAATAATCTCTTCAGCTGAAGCTTGACTAAGGTCCTTTAAAGCTTGAATTCGCTCAGCTAGTTTTAATAAGAGAGAGGAGGCATTCTTATTAGAGGTAATTTTTTCTTTACTTTCTTGGTGATGGACTGTGCTGTATGCATGATTGAGATGGATAACATCATGACAACAAAGTATCTTTTTTTGCAGGGTATCTTCAATAAGCTTTAACCCTTCTTCAAAAGTATGTAAAGAAGAAGATAAACCTCCTTGCTGGCTACAATAGTCACGGATGAAAGAGGGAGAAAATGTGGGATTCATGGCATTGCTCCTCAAAGGATTATTTTAGAATAGGATGCTACCTTTTTTTGATTTAATGAGTCAACAAGTTCTTTTAAGCTTTGATCCCATCAAGATAAGACAATCATCTTATAGGGGTGCATGAAGGGTTTGATGAAGAAAAATGGAATTTCTCTTTTAATTGCCGCTCTTTTTCTTGATAAAGCGCTGCCTTACCATCTTGCTTAAGAGCTGTTAAGATTTTGATCACAATAAGATAGTCTTGATTTTTGAATAAACTATAATCAAGAAATTTTTTCTCTTTAAGCTCTACTCCTTTAAGAGCGAAGGCAAGAGCTTCTCTAAACTGATGTTGCTCATATAAGATCTTTGCTAAAGAAGTGTAATACTTGGCTGTTCGAATAGCTCCTTCTCCTCCGATACATACTTGAATTTTAAGACCTTTTTTACTTTTTTCTGTAGCCTCTTCATCTCTTCCTAGCTGCTTTAAAACAAGAGATATTCTTTTATAACATTTTGCTGTATAGATGGAATGGTCTCCTAATACCTTTTGATTAATCTCTAACGCCTTTAAGCTATTTTGAAACGCTTCTTCTAACTTTCCTAAACACTCAAGAGTTTTTGATATCCCCCGGTAACTTCTTGCTGTATAAGGAGAATATTCTCCCAGCGTACTTTTATTGATGTCTAATATCTTCCTTCTTCTTTCAAGCGCCTCTTCATATCTTCCTAAATCTTGAAAAATCTTTGCCTCTAATTGGTAATGCGTCACTGTAGATAGCGTCCCCTCTCCAAATACAGATCTTTTGATCTCAAGTGCTTTCGTGTTTTTTTCAAGCGCCTCTTCATACCTCTTGAGTTCTCGTAAAATCTCTACAATGCTTTGATAACACTCTGCTGTATAGATAGAGCTCTCTCCTAATATCTGTCTTGTGTTTTCTAACACTTTGAGGCTGATTTCAAGCGCCTCTTCTAATCTTCCTTGTTTGCGCAATATCTGTGCTATACCTTGATAACACCTTGTTAAATAGAGAGAATGATCCCCTACCACATGTCTTTGAATTTCTAAGGCTTGATGACTTTTGATCAGCGCCTCATCGAGTCTTCCTAAATCTTGAAGAATCTTGGCCTCGAGTAGATATCCAGTTGTTGTAAAGGTAGAGTCTTCTCCTAGAACCTCTTTTTTAATCTCTAACGCTTGATGACTTTTGATCAGCGCCTCATCTAATCTCCCCAACTTGTGAAGAATTTCAGCCACACCTTGATAACATCCTGCTGTATAAGGAGAGTTTTCTCCCATGATATTCTTGTGAATATTAAGGGCCTTCAAGCTGTTTGTAAGAGCCTCTTCTAATCTTCCCCTATCTTGAAGAATCCTAGCCTCTAAATGATAACTTCTTGCTACAGGAAGCGATCCTTCTCCTAGTATTTTTCTCTTGATCTCTAACGCTTGATGGCTTTTTTTAAGTGCCTCTTCCCCTTTTCCCAGTTTATGAAGAATCTCTGCTAGATCTTCATACCCTTTTGCTGTAGAGAGACTATTTTCTCCTAATGTAGAGCTGTAAATTTCTACTGCTTTCACACTTTTTGTAAGCGCCTCATCTAACCGTCCCATCCTTTGAAGAATATCTACGACTAATGGATAACACTCTGCTGTATAAGGGTTATGGTCTCCTAATACAGATGTTGTAATCTCTAACGCCTTTGAGCTCTTTTCAAACGCCTCTTCTAATCTCCCTAAAGAGAGAAGGATTTTTGCAACTCCTTGATAGCTCTCTACAGTAAGACGGGCCTCATCTCCTAGTAAAGATTGATTGATCTCTAACGCTCTTAAGCTCTTTTCAAAAGCTTCTTCAATCCTTTTCAAAGAGAGAAGGATCCTTGCAACAGAGGCATAACTGATAGCTGTGATGAGATTCTCTTCTCCTAGCACACGCCTATTGATCTCTAACGCCTTTATACTCTTTTCAAGCGCCTCCTCAGGCTTTCCTAAATCATAAAGAATCGTTTCCATGGCTTGATAACTAGCTGCTGTTTCAAGAGAATCTTCTCCTAGTACGCGTCTATTAATCTCTAATGCCTTTGTACTTTTTTCAAGAGCTTCTTCAAATCTTCCTACCAGCCAAAGAATTCTTGCTTTGCCTTGATAACACCTTGTTGTATAAGAAGAATCTTCTCCTAGTACGCGTCTATTAATCTCTAATGCCTTTGTACTTTTTTTAAGAGCTTCTTCAAATTTTCCAAGTTCCTGAAGCATTTGCGCAACGAGCTGATAACACTCGGCTGTATAAGGAGAATCTTGGCCTAATATTTTTTTTGTGATCTTAAGTGCCTGAGTACTTTTTTCAAGAGCCTCTTCGACTTTCCCTAAATTTTGAAGGACCATTCCTATAATTTGATAACTTTCTGCAACCTGAAGCGACTCCTCTCCATGCATTTCTACTCTTTTTTTAAGGGCAAATGTCCAAATATTTAGACTATTTTCAAAAGCTCCTAAATAAAAATAGATATCTCCTAACTCATTGAAGACTCCAATTTGTAAAGAAGGATGTACCTGCTCTTTAAACAGCTCTAAATCCACAATATGTTGCATATGAAGAGCGTATGTGATTAACACTTTTCTGCTATACTTTTGCTTCTTTTTCAGAGCTTTGATGATGTCTAAAAAAACTTCTAAGATCTTAGTAATGGATTGCTCCTTGAGATCTTGAGTTAAGCTCTCTCTCATTACCTGTTGAACAAGGGGATGTACCCTGTAACAAATAAAGTCTTCTTCAGCATCAGTTTGTTTAGCCAAAAGTGAATAGTTTAAAAGAAGTGTAACCGCTCCATTAAAAGAGAGCTCATCTTCATTCAGATCTTTAAGGGTCCAGTGAACTAAAAGAGATAAAGGGATTTTCTCCTCTGCAAGAAGAGAGATCATTTGCATTAACTGACTAGCAAGGATTCCTCGGTTCTGCTTTTTAATAGATTCAATAGAGATATTCCATGTGGTTAAAATGGACTGCTCTTTCTCCTCTTGAATCAGACCAATCTCTTTTTGATCTAAAATTTTTAAATGATGTTTTTGAAAAAGTGCGTTATAGGCTTTAAAAGAGATATGCGGGGTTTGAAAAATGTATCTAGCTGCATGCGTGAGGGCCAAAGGTAAATATCCTAAGGAACTAGCTAGCTGCTTTGCAAAAAAAACATTCTTATCTGAGACCACTTGAGAGGCGGCTTTAAAAAGGTAACTCACTGCCTCTTCTTCTGAAAAACCGTCTAAAGAGATCAAATGAAACCCCCGTTTTGTCATATCAAAGAAAAGCCTTGTAGAAACAAGAATATTACAAAGCGGTGTAGAAGGAATATAGTTATTAAAGATTGCAAAAAGATCAGGGTCATCTAACCCATCGATGATAAAAAGATAGGGATCTTTTTGCATTTGAAGGTGCCCTTTTAGCTGAGAGAGGACTTTATCTTGATGCTCTTTTTCAATGCCTAAACTATAAGAGATCTCAAGAAGTGACTGAATCATAGAGACTTTGCTCATCGCTTTGATAAAAGCGGTAAGTCCATAATTTTTCTGATATTGAAACCCATATTGAATTCCCAAAGTAGTCTTACCAACTCCTCCCATTCCAGAAATCGCCACTTTTGAGTGGTGTAAAAACGCCTCTTTAATCTCTTTTAGCTCTTTTTTTCTTCCTGTAAAAAGATGAGAAGGAAGAGGAATATTACAGTAATGTATTTTATTTAAAGATTTCTTAAGAGTCGGTGTTTCTTCTAAAGCGTGAAGAAAAATCTGATATTTCCAAGGCCGTATTGGATCCTCTACGGAGCCTTTTAAAAGAACTTCTTTTGAAGGTTCAATCTCTTTTAAAGAACAAACAAATTTTTCTAATAACTTTTGAGTCAATGCGCTGGCTTTTAAGACTCCTGTACCTTCATCTGTATCTTCATACCGAATATCGATCAAACGGCCCTGAGCTCTATCAGAAGAGATCTGAGGCGTGAGCGCTTGGTTTCTGTAGAAAGTGAGAAGCTTTTTAAAAAGCTCTTGCTGACTTAAATCTTGAGGCTCTTCTCTTTTCTCAACACCCTCTTTTTTTCCTCCAAAATGGACTCCTAACGTCCGCCTGTTCGTTTGCCTTCCTTTAAAATAGGGATCTTCTTGGTAAGCATGTTCATCAAAAATTTCTATTAAAGAATTTTTGAGAGAAGAAGCCATCCACCTTCCATAGTTTGGATCTTCATGAGGAGCTCCCTCTGCATTTCTAACCCTTAATCCAATAGGAGACAAAATACCAGGAAACGCAAGCGTAGCTATCAGTACATCAGCAATAATCACATCTTTATATAAGGCATTTTCCGAGCTAAAATGGGCGATTTTTTGATCCTTTAACCCAAAAGCCACAAGATGTAAATGTTTATAATCAAGAGGATGTTTTTTAACCTCTTCTGCAAGATCCCCAAAAGTAAAGTAGGCTTTACCTGTTTTATCAAAAATACAGGTTTCTAACTTATCTTTTAAAAGAGATAAATCCCCCATTCCTTCTATAGGGATATCTTGTATAGAAGAAGAGGATGAAAGTAGCTTAGAATAAAAGTTTTTTAAATGAGAGAGTTCTTGTTCAGACAGCTCTTTTTTAAGATCAAAAAGATCTTCAAAAGAGAACGGTAAATGGTCTTCAAGTTGAGATGCGCTATAGCCAAGAGCAAAAAGAGTCATTACAAGAGATCCCATCCCTTGCCCCGCCACTCTTCGAAGCTGGCCCGTAATTTTTTTTGCTTCAAGCACTTTAACAGCCTCTAAAAACAGCTCTTTTTCATCATAACTTCCCTCTAAGATGAGATTTAAGGGAGGTCTTTGTTGAAAGTTAACAGGCTGAGTTTTTTCAATCTTCCCCATTTTTTGAAAATTTTCAATGATATTTTTACATCTTCTTGCAGAGGGGGATAGCTCTTTTTCTTGAAGATGGGCTAAAGGGGTTTTTCCTTGATCATCCACTGCTGAAGGATTAACACCTAAAGAAAGCAGCAGTGAAACAGCTTCTGGTTTTTCTCCTTGAACAGCAAAGTGAAGCGGAGTTCCTAAGGGGTTAAATTCCCCTTGGTGGCAAAGCGCCTCTTTTGATGTGAGCTGCATAATAGCAAAAAGATCTCCTAAAAAAGCAGCTAGTTGAAGAGGGGTTCTTCCTCCTCTATCTTTAGATTCAAGAAGAAGTGCTGTATCATGGTGCTCTTCTTCTAAAAGATATTGAAGCATGTGGGACTGATTAGACTGAATCGCCAGATGAAGAACCGTCCCCCATGAGGAACTGATATCTAAAAGAGATATTTCCTTAAAAACATTGTGCTTAAGTAAAAGAGAAAGAACCTCTGCATAACCTGATACAATAGCTAGTGCAATGACAGGTATCCGTAAGGAGGGATAAGGTATCCACTCTCTTCCTAAGGAAGTGATCTCTAACAGTTTTTCTACAGTTTTAACATGCCCTTCATGAATGGCCCAGTAAAGAGGAATGAGTTTATCTTGATCTTCATCATAACAGCTGACAAGGCCTAATCTAACAAGATCATCGATTAGATCCTCTCTTCCATAGATCGCTGCGATATGAAGAGCCGTTTTTTGATCACAGCTTTTTAAATGGGTGAGTGCATTGGCTCCAAGTGTTTGGATTAATTGCCTGACGCAGCTTGAATTTCCCTCTCTAATTGCGACGAAGAAAATATTCATGCCCCTAGAATCTTGCATTTTAAGTAAGAGATCTTGAGAATATTGATCCCAGTCTAGAGTTTCATGGTGCTTTAAAATCACGTCAAAAAGGTGATCTGTAAGGGCTTCTAGGTTATTTTGACTTTCATTAAGAATGATTTTAAGTGTTTTTTCATCGATGCCGCTCTTTCTCAAGAGCTCCGTGATTTGTTCTACCTGAACTGATTGAACCGCTTGTTGTTTTAAAGATTTCGTCTGCTCTAGAAAAGAAGAGCCAAAATGAGAAGGGTAAGTTGTAAATCCTTGCGAAAGAACAGGAATATTACCCCATTCTAAAGAGCTTCGAACCGGCAATATCGCCATAAAGACACCTCAAAATTAAGGTTACCTATACGATAAGAATGCGCCTAAACAAACTTTTTTATCCACTTTTTTTATCTAACTCAAAAGACGTCACTATTTTTAAACTATGGGACTTCCCCAAACACTTATTAGATCATAATCTTTTACTCAAATGAGAAGTGATCTTTTTACAGCCCATAAGCAAAAGGGAAATATTTTGGAGGCTATCTAAGGAAACCCTTATCCCTTAACAGCTCCTGGAGTTAGCTCTTGAGATGTTTAAAAGCTAGATGATATCCCTTATACAAAAATAGGGGTATAGGAGGGTTGAATCATGACAACACCCTTAAGATCTCACTCGTATTTTGCCTGAGCACTTTAACAAAAATATTTTTAGAAAATATTCAAGGAAGAGAAAATGGCTCTATATTGAGAAACCTTTTTTTGTTACTCTTGTCTCTTAACTTTATGAAAAAACTCTATCTTTTACCCAATATACTCCATGAAGAGTCTCCTTGGAGATACACTCCTCCTTCAATTGATGCTCTCATTGCAGAGAGCCATAAGGGAGGCTACCTGTTTCTTAAAAAATTTGCTCTTCCCTCTGTCCCCATTTACTTACTCAATGAACATACAAAAGATATTGAAGAGCTGCTTGCCTTAACAGAAAATACAGTCGGCTTAATTAGTGATGCAGGACTGCCTTGTCTAGCAGATCCAGGATCTGTCATGGTTGAGCGCGCCTTTAAAAAAGGGATTGAAGTGGAAGCTATACCAGGACCTAGCTCCATTACAATGGCGCTTCAACTCTCGGGATTTTCAGGACAACTGTTTACCTTTCATGGCTATTTCCCAAGAGAGGAGCATGATATTGCAAAGCTTCCTAAAACACTTCACCCTCTTTATACACACCTATTTATTGAAACGCCGTATAAACTGGAAAAAACCTTTCAAAAGCTCCTCAAATTTTTCCCCTCTACAGTCAAAATTGGCGTGGCACTCGAACTCATGAGCCCCTCTTCTTTTGTAGAGGTGCACTCTGTAGCAGAATGGAAGAAAAAGTCTTTGCCTTATCCTAAAGCAAGAGGTGTGATTTTGATTCATTTTACAAAATAGAGGATCTAACGTTTACACCTTTCCCCTGTCCGTGGTAAGCTTAAAATTCAATTTGGAGACAAAAAAATGTCAACGCAAACCCCATCAAACCGGCAGTTACAAAATAGAGCGTCCCTAGGTATCATGCTCATGATCTTAGGTCTAGCTCTTTATCCCCTATCAGATGCTTTTATTAAACACTTAATGGGAACCTACTCCTTCTCCCAAACCTCCTTTTTAAGATCAGCTATCCGTTTAATCCCCTTACTCATCTCTGTCCATTTTCAAGGAGGGATTAAAGAGACTCTAGCAACACGCCGTTCAGGAAAACATGCAGTCCGGTTAATTGTGAGTCTCATCTATACCGCCTCGTTTATGTTTGCACTATCAGAGGTCCCCTTAACCACCATTTATACCTTAAGCTACACCTCTTCTTTATTTATGATTATGCTCAGTGCTTTTTATCTTAAAGAGCGCATCTCTTGGGACAGATGGTTTGCCGTCATGATGGGAATGGTAGGGGTGATTATTGCCATGAGACCAGGCTCTAATCTTTTTCAAATGGCAGCGCTCATTGTGCTTGCAGGAACTTTTTTAGGCGCCCTTCAAAAGATTTTAATTAGAGACCTTGTCAAAACAGAACATAGTCTCTCCATTGCGATCTATCCTAATGTTGTGATGCTTCTTGTGTGTCTCCCTGGTATTTTAACAGGGTGGACTCCGATGCCATTAGAGCACTGGGCTTTATTTGGTATTGTAGGAATTGTTACAGCAGCTGCTCAATATGCTATGGCTCAAGCGTTAAGATTTGCTCCGGCTTCTGCTCTTGCCCCGATTGATTATTCCACCTATTTTTGGGTCTTAGCTTTAGACGCTCTTTGGTGGAACAAAAAACCTGATCTTTTCATGATTGTAGGAGCTGTGATCATTGTGATGAGTAATTTATATATTCTCTACCGAACACGGCAGACACAACAAGATACACTTCCATCAAAGGCAAGCTCTTAATCCCTTAAGAGCTTGTTTAAAACTGAAAACTATTCTCCTTAATAATGAATATTTTTTTGCGAAAAAACCCCTTCATAGCTATAGTTTTTCCAAAAGAGCACATGTAGTAAATTTTTCATTATGGAAATATGCTATTATCAGTTCTCACCACTTTAGGTAGCCTCTCTCTTCTTTAAAGCGTGTCTACATTATCATAAGAGAGGTGTAGGTGGATGTTAGTAGGCTCACACTCATTAACCTTAAGGAAAAAACGTATGAACACCCTATTTCCTACCTCACCCTACTCTAAATATTGTAGTCAACAAAGGGACTTTTCTACCCCTTTTAATACACTTGAAGAAGGCATAGGAGTCATTGAAAATCTCTTACAAAAAAAAATTCTCTGCCGTCATGATGTCGCTCATCTCACTCAAATCTATCAAACTGTTGATGAACTAGAAAAAAATTCAGAAAAAACCTCTCATGCTGCCTTACATCAAGTAATTTGGAAAATAGAAACCGCATATCATGAAGCGTTAGCGGAGCAAATCATTACAGCCTACCATTTGGAGCAGTTTAAGGTATTTCCTTTAAAGCAAGTATGGACCACCCTTTTATCTCCTCTTAAATTACCTTTAGAAAAGATTAAGGAGATCGCGGTTCATATCCCCTTTTGTGAATCAGAACAAGCTTTTGATACAGATGTTAAAGCTCTTCTTGGAACAACTCATTCTGAGGAGACCCTAGCTCTATTACAGACTAAAAAAGATCAATTTTGTGAATATCAACAAACCATTAGAGCTCATCAGTTAAAAGAGTTAAGAGAACAAAATGCCTCTCTCTATCCTTCTTACCTTGAAGAGATTCTTCATAAAGGGTTTTTCCACCTCTATGATCACCTTATTGCTATGAAAGCGCTCAGCACCAAAATAGAGCGAACAGCTGCTATCAAAAATCTCTCTTTTTCCTCTTTTGCAAAGATTATCTTAGAATTTAGGGAGGCGGTGCTTAGTCAAACTGAGAACATGATCTCTTCCCAAAATACTAATATTGTCTTTCTCCTGGGAAATACGGGATCTGGAAAATCAACGACTCTTTGTTACTTACGAGGAGATCAAATGATATTTCAAGATAACGCTTACGAATCCTCTATGGATAGAGGGCATTTGATTGGGAGCGATGGAGAAACTTCTTATACTCTCTTTCCTAATATAGCTGTAAAGGATGATCTTGTCCTTGTAGACTTCCCTGGGTTTGTAGATACCCATGGTGAGGTGATAACACTGGCTATTGAGTTAACTTTAAGAGCTTTAACAAGGAAATATGCTCCTAAGATTATTCTTCTTATTCCCATCACAGATACTGAGTCCAGATTTGAACATGTGCATCTTTTGGGAAAGCGGTTAGAAAGAATCCTTGGAACTTTAGATAATTGTCTATTAGGACTCACCAAATATTCTAAAGATATGGACTTCATTGAAATCAAAAAAATTGAAGAAAAACAAAGAAAAAAGCTCTTTAGTCCTAGCAAAGAAGAGGAAAATATCATCCATCAGATTAAAGCTCTAGAGCCTTTTGCAGAGTCTGTTCCTACTATTCAAGCACAGGTAGATCAACATAAAGAAAGACTCTCTAAGCTTCAAGAGTTAAGACCTTCTCCTTCAACTCATCAACTCCCTGAGACCGAAAAAAAATCCAAGTATTATCAAAAGCTTCTTCAGAAAGAAGAAGCTTTTAAAAAACATTCTGGGATTAATCATGTCATTTCTCTTAAAGATCTCACCGATCAAACCCAATTAGAAGAGATTCTTAAGACGTTTAGCTCACAAAAAAGCATCCCCTTAACCCCTAGAGATAATCAGTTAGATTCCACGGATAAAGATCTTCTGGAGTTCCTTTTTGAAAATAGTTTAAAGAAAGTGATTATATCTCAAGAAAATCGCTCTATCTTATCTTTAAATGCTTCCGCAGCATCAGATTCAAAAGATACCCTCTCAAAAGGAGTTGAGGCGTTTGAGCAAAGCATTTTAGAAACAAGCTTAATTCATACGATTTTAGCTAAATCCCATGAAGAAATTGGGAAGTTCTTACATCTAGAAGAGATGGATATCATGATTGTAAAAGAATATGATAAAAAAGTGATTACAGACTGTATTCAAGGTTGTATAGATGAGGTGATTTTGGGTCTCTTAGTCACAGAGGGCATTATAAAAAAGCTGGAAAAAACATATTCAAAACAACAGAGTAAAGAGGCTCAGCATGAATGGTCATTATTAAAAAGTTATATTCTCACTTTAACTAAGGGAGTTCCTCAAGAGGCGGATAAGAAAAAGGTTAAAGAGGCTTGGGAGTCGCTTCAAAAGGAGCATCAAGAAAGGCTACAAGGAACAGAAAAAGAGCTAACTCCCCCAGGATGGTTAAAGACAATTCTTTTCATTCCTCTAGGAATTCCCTATGGTATTTTTGCTATATTTAAAAAAATTAAGCTAGATAACACCTCGAAAGAGTTTCTTGAAGAGACTGATCAAAACTTACACCAAAAGATTAAAGCTGCAGCTCAAGCTGTTATCGCTCTAAAAGACATCGAAAATACAGTCAGAAAGAAAGACCGTTTTAACAAGATTTTTTCTTCCTATCCGCTACTATTAGACACCGTCTCTTCTTTACAAGACTCACTTGAATCTCAAATAACACGGGTGAAAATGATTTATGGAGAAAAAGAGTGGGAAGATAGGGTTGCCTTTCTGATGGATCAATTAAAATCCGATTTTTCTTTAATGAGGCCAGGATCTCCTCTTGGAGAAACAATTTTATGTGCATTACTCTCACAAGAAGTATCATGGGAAAAATTCCCCCCTTGTTTTGATCAACCGATGTTTCTTGCTCTGATATATTCTTTCATCAAATTTCAAAAAAATTATCAAGAGATTCGAAATCAGCTCGTTCCAAATCAAAAAGCCCCGTCTTATCAAGATCTTAAATTAAGTAACCCTTCTCATTTCTTTCATAGCTTATCTGTGACTGAGCAAGAGTACAAATTCCTTAAGGAACAAGGAAAAAACCTGTTTGAATCATCGTATAAAACTCCTATCAGCCGCCTTCTCTTAGCTGATGCCATTTATGAATTATCCAAGGAGTTATTCCTCATCAATGAAAATGCAGAAAAAATAGCCCCTGATTCTTCTACCCTAGAAGATGAAATAAAGATTTTAGAAGCCATAAAAGATGATGAAGGGATCCTTGGATATAGCAAAGAGTGGCTGCGCAATAGCAAATTTTTTATTCTCTCTGCTGTAAGAAATAATGGGAAAGCATTTCAATTTGCAACAGATCTCTTAAAAAAAGATAGAGAATTTGTGTTAACTATTATGAAAGAAAGTGGAGAAGCACTGGAGTATGCAAGTGAAACCCTAAAAAATGATAAAGAAATTGTTCTTACTGCTGTACAGGAGAATGGACTCTCACTTCAGTATGCAAATGAAATCCTAAAAAATGATCCAGAAGTTGTTCTTCATGCTGTAAAAGAGAATGGGCTCTCACTTCAGTACGCAAGTGAAACATTAAAAAATGATCAAGAGATCGTTCTTAATGCTGTAATGGAGAATGGACTCGCACTTCTATACGCAAATGAAACGCTAAAAAATGACCGAGAAGTTGTTCTTACTGCTACATGGAAGAATGGACTCTCACTTCAGTATGCAAATGAAACGTTAAAAAATGATCTAGGGGTCGTTCTTACTGCTGTACAGGAGAATGGACTTGCACTTCAGTACGCAAATGAGACGTTAAAAAATGCCTTAGAGATTGTTATTACTGCTATACAGAAAAATGGACTCGCACTTCAGTACGTAAATGAAATGTTAAAAAATATCCCAGAGATCGTTCATACAGCTATACAGAAAAATGGCCTTGCGCTTGAGTACGTAAATGAATCCTTAAAAAATGATCAAGAGATTGTTCTTGTTGCTGTACGGAAAAATGGCCTTGCACTTCAGTACGCAAATGAATCTTTAAAAAATGATAAAGAAGTGGTTCTTGCTGCTGTAAAAGAGAATGGATTTGCACTTCAGTATGCAAATGAGCCCTTAAAAAATAATAAAGAGGTCACTCTTACTGCTTTACGGCAAAATGGACTTGCACTTCAGTACGCAAATGAAATATTAAAAAGTGATAAAGAGATTGTTCTTGCTGCTATACTGCAGAATGGGTCTGCGCTTCAGTATGCAAATGAGGCGTTAAAAAATGATAGAGAAATGATCTATTTTGCTCATATAAAGTCCTAGAAAATAAAATAATATATTTAATGTGCTCATTTAGAGCTTATCTTCCTTATTTGAAAAGAACATGGGGCTCATGATACACTCCTCTTTTTAAACTAAGGACGTTTATGGCTTCAATGAATTTAAAAGGGAAAAAAGCTTTTATCGCAGGTATTGGGGATGATCAAGGGTACGGCTGGGCAATTGCAAAAAGTCTTGCAGAATCAGGTGCTGATATTATCATTGGAACATGGACCCCGATTGTAAAAATCTTTACCCAGTCATGGAATCTAGGGAAGTTTGATGAGTCCCGCAGGCTCTCTAATGGTAATCTGATGGAATACCTTAAAGTGTACCCTTTAGATGCAGCATTTGATAAGCCTGAAGATGTGCCTCAAGAGATTAAAGAGAATAAAAGATATCAAGACGCCTCTGGATATACCATTTCAGAAGTGGCAGCTCAAGTGGAAAAAGACTTTGGTAAAATTGATATTCTCGTTCACGCCTTAGCTAACGGTCCTGAAGTCAAGAAGCCCCTTCTTGAAACATCTCGGCAAGGGTATTTATCAGCCATTAGCTCTTCAAGCTACTCTTTCATTGGTCTTTTACAGCAGTTTGGCCCTCGTATGAACCCTCATGCATCTACCATATCTCTAACCTATATTGCCTCTGAAAGAGCTATTCCTGGTTACGGAGGCGGCATGAGCTCTGCAAAAGCAGCTCTTGAGAGCGATACAAAGATGCTGGCTTTTGAAGCAGGAAGAAAATGGGGTATTAGAGTCAATACAATATCAGCTGGACCTCTTCGAAGTAGAGCTGCAAGAGCGATTGGTTTTATCGATAGCATGATCGCCTACTCTGAGGCAAATGCTCCTTTAGTAAAATCCATGGAAGCTGAAGAAGTGGGAAATGCAGCCTGCTTTCTTGCCTCACCTCTTGCCTCTGCCATTACGGGTGTTACTCTGTATGTTGATAACGGCCTTCACGCTATGGGTCTTGCAGTAGATAGCCCAGCTCTTATTCTTCCTCAAGAAGGGGCTTAATCAGGCGCCATTTTTTTTGAATCTTTTCTACACACTTAGAGCTCACTCTAATGGGAAAAAGGATCAAAAAAAGGGGCATCGATATCACCGCTTTGAAAACATTAAAGAGATATCTTAAAGCTCTTCTGTTTTCATAGCGAGGATACACTTTTAAAATCACAACTGAGCCAAGTCCTAAAGGCTGAGTATGTGTGATAAAAAGATCTTTCTTCTCTTTTGTTAAAACAGCATACATTTGGCAGTGCTTCGATTGCGGATGAAACCCAATCAATTGAATCACATCTTCATAATGAAAAAATACTTTTCCCTGTATTTTTTTCATCTTGTGATTTTCAGAGATCACGCCTGGAGCTCCGTACACATAGATTTCAACACGGGGGCCGTAGTGGATTCCCATATGATACGCAAGTGCTCCCCCTAAACTGAGGCCAAAACATTTCACACGCCCTTTATCCTTTATCCACGCATCGATATTTTTTCTCCCCGCCTCAAAAATATCTTTTCCAATAGAGCATGCTGGGTAAAAATCACTGAGGAGCGCATCAAAAAAACCTGGCGCTGCCGGGTAAGGTGTGCCTCTAAAAATGAGAAGGGATGAGGCATCTAAAGACTCTACAGGGATGAGTCCATAGGCAATGATCTTATCTTCAATTAAAGGAACATATTGGATTTGATATTCAACTTTTTGCCACTGATCTCCAATCTTTTGATAAAGAGAAATGCACTGACCCTCTGTAAAATCAAAGTAGGGAAGAAGGGAAATGAGATTTCCAATCAATGTTTCAGTTGCAAGGGAGCTTCTTTCCCCCCAATTAGGACCTTGATCTAAAATATTTAACACCTCTTGAAAGATTTTTCGGTGTCTTGCAATGAGCTCTGGATTATATTCAATAAAAAGAGCTTTGATAAGCTCTTTACTGAGTAATTGCGGTGTGATTTTAACTGCAGGGTCAAGGAGAAGCTTAATGCCCAGTAAGTCTAAGTCTTCTTTTGCAAGTAAACTGGCAATATCCATGCCTGACTCTTCTACACTTTGAAGAGTGTCATAAAACACCTCTTCTAATCGGTGTATTTCCTCATCAGATAAGTGTAAAAGATGGTTATCCCAAGATTTATAGCCGGCATTTTGCACAGCAATAGCCCGTATTTCTTTCCATTTATCTCTTAAAAGCTCCGCTTGACTAAACGAGAGCCCCTCACAGCTTTTTTCTAATAACCTTTGACTTAAGAGCTCTAAATGATCAACCTTTCCCATCTTTTACTTAAGCACCCTCTTCTTATGGCTCATCTTATCTTATAGGATAACATTTAATCAGCTTCTTTTACAAAAGAGGTTTCAAGTTTCTTGGTTTAAAAGGGTTAAGATTTTAGTGCTATTAAATAAGCTTTCTTTAAGAAGAAAGCGCTTTAAAGATGACTTGAATGGTGCATTTTTGCACTCTTTCAATCGTTCGAAGAGCAATCTTCCAATCAAACGCTTCATAAGGGGCAAAGTTCTTTGAGCCCATTTGTCCAGGACGATTTCCTAGATGAATGTGTCCCCAAAACTTACCCTCTCCTTCTAAAGCTGTGAAAGAGAGCTGAAATTTCTCTCCGTTTGATTCAACAGTGATCCATTCTCCTAGCTGAAATGTCGTTGCAGAAGTCCCTTCTACAACAATCTTTACAGAGGGGTTTTTATTCAAGAAATAAACAACTTCAAACTCATCAAGAACATCTTTTTCAGGAAGCTCTATGGTAATTACATCCTCTTTTTCTTCAAAAGATCCTGATGTATAAAGAAGTGATGAGTGGGTAGGTTTCCCCTCACCCCAAAACTTCCTTACCCAGCTCTTTTTTAAGGGGCTAGAAATAGATGCATCAAGAGCTTTTTGAAGAGGATAAATGAGACAAGCTTCTAGATGACGAGGGTGATCTTTTAAGGCTCTTTCTGAATACGCTCCTAGCCACTCTCCTAATATGAGGTCTAAAAGCGTCACTTCAGGTTCAAACTCTTGCTGCTTTTGTAATCCTGTAAAGCAAAGAGCCTCAGAATCCCACAAAGAGAGCGCTTCTTCAATAGGCATATCCTCTAATTGAGAATGGATAAGAAAATTTGCCCACTCTTGAGGTGTGACTGGATGAAATGTTTTTTTTAGGCAAGGTGTTAGCTCCTCAAGCTTTTTCACAAGATGCTCTCCTAAAACAGCACTAAAATCTTTGAGTAAAAGATGCGCGATAAGAGCTAATTTTTCCTTTAGCCAGCTGGATTTTGCATGAGGGTATTCATGAAGGTAAAGAGGAAAGCCCTCTTCAGTTTGAAAGGCAAACAGTTTTTCTAAATGCGCTTTTCCCTCTAAGATGTGAGAGGCGACTTTTGTTCGAAAAAGAGTCAAAACAAAACAAAAATTTTCATAGATGGGGATGAGCTCACTTGCATGCTCAGGGTGTTCAAAAGAGTGGTGAATCCACCCTGTGATAGTGTTTTGCCGAAGACGGCTCGCTTTTAGCGCAAGATCAACTGTTTTCATAAAAGCTACTGATTATAGGAGAGTTCTTGAAAATAAACAAATGATCTTCAATCATAAGAGAATGACTCAATTTAACCCTCTCTTATTTATCATTGCAGACGCTCTTTCTTCCCCTGTTGAAATAGCGCCTCTTCCAGAACTTCCCAGTTACGAATGGGCTTTTGTAAAAATGCTTTTTACTCTCATTCTTTTAATTGGAAGTTTAATTGCTGTTGTTGCCTTTCTTAAACGGGTTGCTCCGGGGAGATTTAATGGCACACTAGACTCTTCTTCTCTAAAGCTTCTTGAAAAAAAGGCGCTCAGCTCAAAAACCATGCTGTATCTTTTAGATATTGAAGGAAAACAGGTTTTAATTGCGGAGTCTCAGCTAGAAGTCAAAGTGATTTCTCAGTTAAATGCAGAAGTGCACTCTACTCAAGAGTCTTAAAAAAAAGAGGAAGGTCAACACTTTGACCTTCCTCTTCATTAAAACTTAATAGATTTTTCCTGCCGCGCCTAAAGGAATATTTTCCTTTTCATAAGGTGAGAGGTAAGGGTTATGAAGAATCAAAGCCATCTTGAGCCCCTCTTTGACTTTTTGCGGTGAAATCTTTCCTTTTTTATCTGTTTTTAAAGCTTTAGCTCTCTTCATGAGGGGTGTCCTCAGAAAAAGCATTTCTCATCGATGTATCTGCTTGGATGTTTTTTAAACGGTAAAAATCCATCAGACCAAGATTCCCTTTACGAAACGCCTCAGCGATTGCTAAAGGCACTTCTGCCTCTGCAGCCGTGACTTTTGCGGTGTTTTCTTGCTCCATCGCAACTGCCATCGCTCTTCTCTCTTCAGCTTTTGCTTGAGCGATTCTCTTATCAGACTCTGCTTGATCAGCTCTTAGTTTAGCTCCAATGTTTTCTCCAATGGAAATATCTGCAATATCAATCGAGAGAATTTCAAAGGCAGTGCCTGCATCAAGCCCTTTTTCAAGCGCTAAGTGAGAAATACGGTGAGGAGCGCCCAGTACATCGGTATGGGTTAAAGACCCCCCAATTGAGTTGACAATCGCCTCACCCACTCTTGCCACAATTGTCTCTTCTGTCGCTCCGCCAACAAGTTGCTGAATACTTGTTCTCACAGTCACCCTTGCCCGGCATTTCACCTGAACTCCGTCTTTAGCAACAGCTGTAATGTATTCTCCATGTTTTTCATCAGGACAATCAATCACCTTAGGATTCACAGAGGTTCTAACAGCATCTAAAATATCTCTTCCTGCTAAATCAATGGCAGTGGCTTGTCTCCACGTAAGAGAAATGCTAGCTTTTTCAGCCGCGATGATCGCTCTTACGACGTTTGAGATATTGCCCCCTGCTAAGAAATGCGTCTCAAGATCTGCGACAGAGACATCACGGACACCTGCTTTATAGACGTTAATGTAGGCATTAACGATGTTTCTTGAAGGGATTTTCCTTAAGCTCATCCCGATAATATTGGTGAGTGATACAGGGGTCCCAGAGACAAGCGCTTGAAACCAAAGCCCAATGTAACGGCTGATTGTAATGACGAGCATACCACCAATGATGATGGCAATGAAGACTAAAAAGTATAGATCGGGTGCGGGATTTTCGTTCATAAAACCTCGGTATTTAAAAGTTTAACAATGACAGTAGAACCTCTTAGCTCAATCACATGAACTAAGGAATCTTTTGGAAGATAGCCCATTTCAACGGTTGCAGGATATTGATTTCCTTCAATCTGAACATATCCTGACGGTTTAAGATCACTTAAAACAACGCCTTCTTTCCCCACGAGTAAAGGATCGAGTTGATGAATGTAAAACCCGTATTGATCATCATTTAACACAATACGGCTTCTGATACGAGAAAGAGCAATGGCTACCGTAACAATAATGGCTAATATCAACACTAAGCTATAAAGAAGAGTTAAGCTTGTTCCAAGTCCTAAAGAAGAAAAGGAGAAAACACTTGCGAGCAAAAAAATCACAGCTGAAAAGATTAAAAAACCTGAAGGGAAAAAAAATTCCATAAAGATAAAGCTTAAGCCTAAGATTCCAAGAATAAATGTTAAACTCATCATATAAAGCACCTCTTGTCCCTGCATCATTGTTTGATCTATCTTAACTACCCTCTACTATAGTTCTTTAAAAAGTTTTACGCTACCCCTCTCCTCAAGAGATAGTGCTAAGGGGTTATTAGAAAAAACACCTTAATAAGAAAAATTTAAAAAGTCATTAAAGCTTCTCAAGATTACTCACCACTTATAGAACCCAAGATAAGGTCACCCCTATAGCTTCTCCTGATCTTTTTTATATATTTTCCATTTTCGCTAGACACAATGCTCTGCTTCATTTAGAGTTTCAGGGGTTAAAAGCTGCTCAACCGTTAAAATAGGCTCAATTCTAAGAACCTCCCTCTTGCTTATTTTAGGTAAATTATTTATAACTCCATCCTAAACTATGCAACATCACTTTAAAAAGTCCCTTTTTATTTTTCATAGAGACTTAAGACTAGAAGATAATACGGCTTTACTCTTTGCTTTAAACCACTCTGAAACAGTCATACCGTGTTTTATTTTTACTCCTGAGCAAGTGGAAAACAATCCCTATAAAAGTGTTAAAGCGCTTCAGTTTATGATAGAGTCTTTAGAAGATCTTGATGAAGCTCTTCATAAGAACCACTCAAAGCTGTATCTTTTTTATGGTAAAAGCCATGAAATCGTTGCGAGGTGTATAGAAGAGCTTCACATTGATGCTGTGTTCTTCAATCAAGACTACACTCCCTATAGTCAAAAACGAGACGCTGCCATTCAAGCAGTATGTGATGATCACCATATGTCTTGCTTATCATTTGAAGATTTACTCTTGCACCCTATTCAGCAGACGCTAAAAAGTGATGGCTCTCCCTATGTTGTATTTACCCCCTTTTACCATAACGCCTCTTCTTTTCCTGTTAACTTGCCAGATCACACGGCATTTAGTAATTACTATAATAAGCCCATATCTTTTGCTAAGACAAAAGCATTTTATCAATCTATTCTTCCCTCAAGAAGCGCCCAACAAAAAGGTGGAAGAAAAGAGGCTCTTAACATTTTAATAAAATTAAAAAAGGGAGTAGTCACTACTCCTATATACCTCAATCAACCCGTAACGCATCTCTCACCTCACCTTAAATTTACAACGGTTTCGGTAAGAGAGGTGTATTTTGCTTTAAAACATTCTCAACAAGATCACTCATCTCTCATCAGATCACTCTATTGGAGAGACTTTTTCTTGAGTATCGCTTTTCATTTCCCTCATGTGTTTACAAGCGCTTTTCATCAAGAATTTAATAATCTTAAGTGGAAAGATGATCTGGATCTTTTTCAAAAGTGGTGTGAGGGAAAAACGGGATTTCCCATCGTTGATGCAGGGATGCGAGAACTCAATGCGACAGGTCTTATGAATAACCGTGCCAGAATGATTACAGCTTCATTTTTAGTCAAAGATCTTCATCTGAATTGGCAATGGGGAGAAAAATATTTTGCCCAGCACTTGATTGATTACGACCCTTCTGTCAATAATGGGAACTGGCAGTGGGTAGCTTCTACAGGGTGTGATAGACAGCCGTATTTCCGTATTTTTAATCCTTGGCTTCAACAAAAGAAGTTTGATCCTGATGCTCTTTACATTAAAGAGTGGATTCCAGAGCTTCAAGAGGTTCCCCTGTCTCATATTCACACATGGTATACCTCTTATAACTCCTATTTTGATAGCAGCTATCCTATGCCGTGTGTGGATCATAAGCGTGAGAGCCAAATCGCTCTTCACGCTTATCAAACAGCTGCTTTAAAAAATTAGCTCCACTCTTGCGTGAGTAAAAGCTCAAGCTCCTTCTGTTTTTTTTCTAAGCTGACACTTTCTAAAATGTCTTCATGAGAAAAAGAATCAAGGAGGGTTTGTAAATTCACCTTCCCTATTTGACTAGGTCTTGATTTTTCCCCAATCATGAGCACTTCTATTCCTTCTTCATTCAGGAGCTCAACAGGGTCTAAAGGAATGAACTGTTGCCCATTTAACCGGTTAAATAAATTCTTGGCTTCAGCTTCTTCATAATGAGGATTTTTGATTTGCAGCATAAAAATCCCTTGAGATGCTACTCCAAAATGGCTAAGTGCCTCTTGATGCGCATGATCCAAATCTTCTAAAGAGTAGAGAAGGTGGGTGGATTTTCCCCATTTTAAAATCAAATACTTACCCTCTCCCATGGCGTTTGCAATTTTAAAGAGGAAATCTGAAGGATCTTTCTTTTGCCTCTTAAAGTAGGCCTGAAGATGATCTAAATGCGTGGCTGTATGAGCCATGACCCCTTTTTGAACATGGTGCTCTTTCATATCTGGCATATGGCCGTTTTGTAGTGTGATCACGCGGTAAAGCCCTTCTGGCTGATTTCTTAGAACAAAAAAGAATTGATTATCCTCTTTCTTATCCTCATCTAGCCAATAGAAGAAATAGATGTCCCCTTTTTCTAGAACTGTTAATGGAATTCTCATCATCCACCTCCTGCATTAAAAATGCATTTGCTAACATTAACCAATTTAATGCCCCTGTATCCTGCATCTTATTAAATAAATTTCATCTGGTCATGCAAACTATCATAACAAACTTATCTATTTTAGATTTTGATCTCGGATGTTTTTTCGAAATAAAAAAATATTGTCTATTTTTTGAAATTCTATTATGAGAAAGCTGAAGGAGAAAACTATGGGCTCACGGCTTTTACATGTATTTCAATCGATCTGCCGTTTCAATTTTGGCTATTTCGAAAAAGAGGAATTTAAAAAATTTCTTCGAATGGGGCTTATCTTTGCCCTGATCATTGGTGTCTATTGGACACTTAGACCTTTAAAAGATGCTATTTTTATCCAGCTTGTTGATAAACTCCAACTCCCCTTAGCAAAAACGCTCTCTGTGATTGCACTTCTTCCTCTTGTGATGTTTTACACCAAGCTTTTAGAAAAAAACTCCCGGGAGAAAATGCTCATGTTATTACCTTTTTTCTACGGAATCATGGTATTTCTTTTTGGAATGTTGATGTTCTTTTTTCAAGAAGGTCAAGATATCATTAGAGAGCGAAGCGGAGGGTTTCTCATCGCTACAAAGGCTGTTGGCTACCTCTGGTATCTCTTTGTTGAGAGCTTTGGATCTTTAGTTGTTGCGCTTTTTTGGGCATTTTCTGCAGATACGACAAATCCCGCTTCTGCAAAAAGGGGATTTCCCCTTGTTGTAGCTATTGGTCAGCTTGGTGGTATTATTTTCCCCTATTCTATTGGAGGGCTTCCTCATAGACTCGGTCTTGAGACAGATGTTCTTTCGATGATGTGCTTAGGGTTTCTCACACTCCTCATCATCCCCCTTGTAAAATACTTTCTTAAGGCAACTCCCTCTCACTTGCTCTCCTCATTTCAAGAGTCTCAAGCGATTAAAGAAGTTACTCCGCATGAGCCAGGATTTTTAGAAGGGTTTAAGCTGATGATCAAGCATAAATATTTGCTGGGCATTTTTGCAGCTAACTTCATTTATGAAGTGATCGTCACCATCTTTGATTTTAACTTTAAGGTAGCAGCAGGTGAACAATTTACGGGAGTAGCTCTTAGTCACTATCTTTCACTTTACGGCTCCAGCGTTAATGTTGTGTCTTTAAGCTGCTTGCTTTTAGGAATCAGTAATATTACCCGGTTTTTAGGAGTTGGCATTGCTCTTGCTCTTATGCCCATCATTGTAGGAGTAGCTCTCTTTGGGTTTTTAACTGTGGATACGCTCTCTTTCCTCTTTAGCTTAATGGTTGGCGCCAAAGCGATTAATTACGCCTTAAATGGTCCGGCTCTTAAACAGCTTTATATTCCCACCTCACAAGATGTGAAATTTAAAGCTCAAGCGTGGATTGAAACATTTGGATCAAGAGCTTCCAAGGAAGCGGGATCTCTTTTTAATCTTCTCCTCTCCTTCCTTCAAAAAACATTTGGAGCAGTTGCAGGAAGAGCCCACTATCTTACGCTCAGCGGGATCTTAGGGTTTCCCCTTCTTCTGATGTGGTTCATGACAGCGATTTATTTAGGGAAGACATTCCGTAAAGCTGTGGAGGAGAAAAATATTATCTGTTAAGAAGGGCTCTTTTCATGATATAGGCTGTATAAAAAAATACTACTTTTTTATACAGCTTTTTTCACTTTTTATTTGTAGGGCAAAAGGTCTATTTTGATAAAATCAAGAATGCTGATCTACTTGATCATCGGATGAATTATCTTCGTATAGCCAGGGATATTCAATCCTAAATCAGCTTGTTTTATATAAGATTCTCCATTCAAAAGCTTGACGCTCTCATCTTTTAGCCCCTTTATATTGTAATCAGGCGGGATCCCTTTTCTTGCTTGATAAAAAAAATATTGTCTCATGCTTTCTAAAACTTACCTTTTTTTGCTTCATTTTCTGATTTATCAATGAGTGAGTACAACACAAATCAATGCCTCCATTGATAGATAACGGTTTATAACTGTAATATAATGCTTAGTCAATGAAGGTGTTCGTGTCAATTAAGCAGTTAGTCAGCCAAAACTATAAGATAGCAATAGGAATGCCAGGCTCTTTGTCTTCTAGCTCAAGGCAAGTAACAAATGCTTTCCTTTCCTTTTTTAACTCAAAGATTCAGCTAAGAAATAGTTCTCAATCTTCTAAAAATCCTTATTTTCAAAAGCCTCTTTTAACCTCGTTGTCCTCTCGAATTTCCTCTTATAACGTTAAAAATCAAAAAATCCCTCTAGGAATACAAACCATTGAAGATGTTTTAAAAAATAACTATGTCTATGTTGATAAAACACATTTTGCAAAACAATTGATCGAAGGGGGGAAATACTATTTTATTAACCGACCGCGAAGGTTTGGAAAATCTTTATTTATCAGCATGCTAAAATCTATTTTAGTTGGAAATAAAGAGCTTTTCAAAAATCAAAGCATTTATCAGACTAAATATGATTGGAAAGAGCGTTCAGTCATCCATTTGGATTTTTCCCAAATGAATACACGGCAATTAGGAGGAGCTGAAAAGGACTTAGAATATAAAATTATTAACATAGCCGCAAGCCATGGGATCGTTTTAAATACTCCTTCAGTGGAGACCAAATTTAGCCTATTAATTGAAGAATTATTTCATAAGCATCAAAAAAAAGTTGCAGTTTTAATTGATGAATACGATAAACCGCTAACAGATAATTTAGATGAACAAGAGATTGCAGATGAAAATCGCCGTCTTATTCGGTCATTTTTAGGAGTGCTTAAAGGCTCTGATGCCTATTTAGATTTTGTCTTTATTACAGGAGTCTCAAAATTTTCTCACGTATCTCTTTTTTCCGGGGCAAATCAATTAAAAGATATTACCATACACCCTTCGTATGCAGCGATGATGGGATATACAGAAAAAGAGATGTATAATGCTCTAGGCCCTCTCATTAAAAATACCATTCGATCTCAAACTCATCAAAAAAAAGCCGTTAGCAAAAAGCAGCTATTTTCTAAAATGGAAGAAATTAGGAGTTGGTATAACGGATACCGATTTTCAAAAGAAGATATAAAAGTTTACAATCCTCATTCAATTTTAAATTACCTAGAAGAAAAAGGAGAGTTTAAAAACTATTGGATGCAGTCTGGATCACCTGCCTATCTTATTAAACAAATTGAAAAAGAATTCAATCTAGAAATGTATTTAGGCGGTGCTAGAGTGCAAGAAGAGGATTTGTTAGGCCATTTTAATGTTGATACGATCAATATCCCTGCCTTAATGTGGCAAACAGGATATTTTACCATTCATCATTATGATCCAGTTTCCCGCTTTTACACCTTAGATTTTGCTAATCAAGAAATAAAATCTTCCTTTTCAAAATTGTTAATGTCTCACATGACTAAACTTTCATTATCATATATCAATAATTTATCTCTTGATTGTAAGAAAAGTTTAGAAAACATGGATCTTCAAACGTTTTTTGATAAGATTAATACGCAATTTGCAACGATTTCCTATCAAGTTCATAAAAGTCCAGTTGATGAGAAATTTTTTCATATAAGCCTTAGCTTATTCCTAGCTGGAATGAATATTCCTTATCGTCTTGAAGAGAGTACAAATTTAGGCCGTGCTAGTTTATTAATAGATATAGATAAACACATCTATGTGATTGAGATCAAAAAAGATAAAAACGCACAAGCAGCTTTAGATCAAATGTTAGAAAAAGAGTCTATCACAAAGTTTAAGACAAAATTTAAAGGAAAAGATATTATTGCACTCGGTATTAACTTTGATCCAAAAACAAAAAGTATTAATGATTGGGAAGCGCAAGTATTTTCATCAGAAGGTGAAAAAAAGCAGCAATTATCTTACGCTCCTAAGCAAAAATAAAAAAATTACGATGGTCATTATTACCCTTTAAAACAAGAGAGATTTCTATGAATTCTTCACAACAGCCCCTTTGGAAAACATCCTCTTCTCTTGAAGAGTTAGACCATCTTTGCCGCCTATCATTTATAAGCCATTTAGGTATTTACTTCACTCGTATGGGAAATCGTGACCTTGAAGCTGAAATGGTCATTCAGCCCTACCACCTTCAACCGATGGGAATTGTTCATGGAGGAGTGTGGGCAGCTTTTGCTGAAACCGTTGCAAGTGTTGCTGCCAACTTAGCTTTAGATCAAAATAGTTATTATGCAGTAGGGACAAACCTTACCGTCAACCACCTTAAATCGGTTTCATCAGGGAAAATTGTAGCTATCACATCTCCTGATCATATCGGTCTTTCAACACAGGTTTGGTCTATTCAGATTCAAGATGAAAACAAGAGAGTGATAGCTGTTGCAAGACTGACTGTCTCTAATCTAAAAAAATAGTAAACCTATTTAATGAATAAGAAGAGCTCTTTAAACAGCTCTTCTTTCTTACAGTGCTTCTTAAGAAAAAGCGCTCCTCATCAAGCTTAATCTGAGGAAGAGCTAGAGTAGAAAAGAGTTTTTTAGATGCATGATTCTTGCATCAAAATGATAAAATCAGGTATACCACAGAAAACCCTTTATTTGTTTTAAAGACAATTAAAAACATTTAAACAACATTTATTGTTAATTACATGAAAAACCTATTAGTCATTTTATCTTTATTTTTTCTCATTCCTCTTCACTCCTTCTCACTCAAAGATAAAATTATTAAGGGGAAAGAGGGAGATTATGTTGTCATTGAGCAAGGAAAAATGGCTTCTTGCTTGTTAATACGGAAGATGTCTTTAGAGCATATTCTTTTTGAAGAAATCACTATTCCCTCCCTTGCCTATCCTCCTAAAGATCTTTTATGGAAAGAGTGGATTCATCAAGGAGCTCCTGGACACACCGCATGGACAAGTTATTTAATTAATATCAAAACAGATGAATTAGAAGAGTGCTACTCTCACTCTGAGCAAACATGGTTCTCAGTTAAAGACCCTAACCATTTTTTACCTCAACTGCTTAAACTCCCTTTATATCAATCTCAAGAAGCTGATCGAAAAAAAATTGGCCCTCCTCCTTTAGAAGGGGAAAAAGATCACAGATCTCTTTGGCATCCTCCCTTAATTGTAGAGGGACAAAAAATTGAAAAACCCTCCATTACCACATGGGTCACTAAATGGCCCTCTGATGAATCTCTCATGGCAAATAGCGACATTGAGATGTACTTCTCTTCTTTAGCTTTTCCCGTATGGATTGAAGTGAAGATCCCTCACTATAAAGTCAACTTAAGATCTATTGATATAGGGCACGGTATAAAGTCCCCTCAACCGATTGTTTTTAAACGTTCTTTGCAGTTTAAACAGCTTCCTACACTCTCTGATGACGCTCTAAGCTTTACGATTGAATCCCCCTCTTATTATGCGCCGGTTAAAGTCTTTGCAGTGTTAGTTTCCTCTAAACGAGAAATGATTGAAATTGGAACCATCCCCTTTCATCACACCTCATTTGCCCCCTTTTCCCTATCAAGATCCAGTTTATCTCAGTTTCTTATACAAGGTGAAAGGTACCAAATTGCTCTTAAGCCTTCTCTTTATCCTCATTTGATCACCTACTCTCCTTCCTTCTTCGACTTATAAAACAGCTATTTATCAACAATCTTTCCACATTTTAAATCACTCTAGACTATTAGGAGCATAAATCACTTATAATCAATGAGTTAAAAACGGTTATTTCGGCATAAAAATGGATTTTTTAATCGCCTTTTCCGCCAAGTTATCAACAGGTTTTCCACATCTTTCAAGAAACTGTTTCGGCTGTTTTTCTCTGATGAAAAAATCGATTAGGAGGATATTCTCTATCATGCTAGACTCCGCTTTTAATTCTTTCACATGGAAAGAAAAAACCTACATTATACCCCTCTAATCATCAGATGGGGTGTATGAACTTTAAGTTGATTGGAGAATGATGTATGAAAGCGTGGTTTCAGCTGAGAAAGAGTAAAAAAGTTTTAATTCATGTCTATTTAAAGCTTCAGCAGGTTAAACACCGCCTTCCTGACTCAGTTTATCAAGAAATCAAAGGTAAACTTCTGGAACTCCAAGAGGCTATTTTAACAAAACAGGTGAATGCCACATCTAATCTGATTAAATCTTTAAATCACCTCTATAAAAAACATCTAAAAAAGACCTCTTTTAAGCAAATAGTTAGCTCTATTTTGGGAATTTTGTTTGCCCTCTTTATAGCCATGTTAATTAGACAGGTGTGGTTTGAGCTGTATGAAATTCCAACAGGATCGATGAGGCCAACTTTTAAAGAACTCGATAGACTATCGGTCTCTAAAACAGCCTTTGGAGTCAATCACCCCTTTACTACGGGCCATTTTTACTTTAATCAAGAATTGATTAAACGAAATAACATTGTGATTTTCACCACTGAAAACATGGATTTTAGAGACTCTGATACGCTTTATTTCTACCTCTTTCCCGGTAAGAAAATGCTTGTGAAAAGAGCAATTGGAAAGCCTGGAGATACGCTCTATTTCTATGGAGGGCAAATCTACGGCGTTAATGCCCAAAATAAAGATATATCGCATAAACTTAGAACTCCTGAATTAGAAAAAATTGATCACATCCCTTTCATTTCTTTTGAAGGAACCCGTCTTTCTACAACCACATCAATCATTCCAGGGGTTCACTCTCCTGTCATGATTTATCAAATGAATGAGCCGATCGCAAGGTGTTACGCTTTAAGTTCAACTCAAGCAAAAGGAGAACTTCTTCCTCGTATCACCAAAAGATCACCTGGCATTCATTATAATGAGCTGTGGGGCATTGGAAACTATGCGATGGCAAGATTACTCACAAAAGAGCAAGTGCGTGTTTTAAGTGAACACGACCCTTCGCAAATAGAAGAGGGGCTTCTCTATTTAGAACTTAGACACCATCCCAATCTAGAAAATACGCGTATGGGGTATGATGAGATGCACAGGTTACGCCCTTTAATTGGCCTATCCACCTCCATTATTCCCCTTCAGGAGTCTCATCTTAAAGCTTTAATGCATAACCTTTATACAGCCCGTTTTATTGTGGATAAAGGGTTTGCATACCGTTATGGCGTTAATCCGCAAAAATTTGGTGCTCAAGCCTTTTTTCCCTACTTTCCAGGGATTCCTGATGGAACATACGAATTTTATTATGGAAAAGCCTCTTCTATTGGATGGCAAGGCATATCTCATGAACTCCCTCTTTCTCATCCTCTCTACTGGTTTGATCTTCAACGGACCCAGCTCTTATTTAATATTGGGATGGAGTTTGATACAAGATACAATCCTCAAGGAAAAGAGCAGTCCATCTACCCTTCTCGTTATGCCTATTTTAGAGAAGGAAACCTCTATCTGATGGGAGCGCCTATTATTTTAAAAGATGACCCAGCCCTCATCCGTTTCATCGAAAGAGAAGAGAAAAGAAAAAATACTTCCCGCACTCACTATGAACCGTTTATTGATGCTGGAGCCCCCCTTCTCTCAGACGGCTCTTTAGATATTGAAAAAGTGAAAAAATATGGCTTAACTGTTCCTCCTAAAATGTATCTTGTCCTTGGAGATAACCATGCCAATAGCGGAGATAGTAGAGAATTTGGATTTGTCCCTGAAGCTAATTTAAAAGGGGGCCCCTCCTTTATATTTTGGCCTCCAGGACACAGGTTTGGAGCGCCTAATCAGCCAAGTTATGCCCTCTTGAATCCTGGAAGAGTTGTGGTTTGGAGTTTAGCTTGCATCTCTATTTTAGGATGGATGGCTGTTCAACGAAAAAGGACCAAACTCCCTTTAAAGTTTTAAAGCCCTAGGCTTTACTCTTCAAAAGAGAGTAAAGCTCTCCTATATTTTGATTATTATAGCAAAAACTAGCTGTTCTCTATTTTTTAGGAGTAGCTCCTATCTTGTTATGTAAAAAAATCTTTTTTTACGGCCAGGAGATCGCTCTATTTGAGAGAACCGAGATCTTTATTAACTTTTCTTATAGCCCCCTCTAAACTGCACTTAAGTGATTAGATATTAGAAAGATGTGTAATAGCTTTAGGTATCATACCACCATCTAAATTGTTTAGCTCAATTTCTATACAAAATTTAGACTTAAATTAAGATTAACCAGATGGCCTGCATCTCATTAAGAGAAAAGGGTAAACAAAAAAAGGGTGATAGCCCTCTTGGTTTAAAAATTTTCACTTCTATTTTTTAGATGGGTTTTTATTAATGGAAAACAAGAATAAATTTACCATGAAAGGATCATCATCCTTGAAATAATGTCCTTAAAAAATCTATAAATACTACTGCTAAGCTAGTTTAATGTATTTCTTTACAAGCTAACTTAAGAGTGATAAATTCGGAGATCATTCATGGCAATTAGACCCTATTCTTTAATAGAGGCTCAATCACCTCAAACCCCTCATGAAGAAAATTCATCATCTACTTTGGGAGAAATCAGTCATGAAAAACCCTCTAAACAGCTTCGGATGGATACATTTTCTGCTGATAAAATAGAGGCATCTTTATCTCAAAATACAGAGTCTTTAAAAACAGAACAAATTGCAAATGCCATTTTTGCAACAGCTCCAAATAAAAATAGTGATACTAATTCACCTATTTTATCTACTCATCACATCATAGAGCCTTTAAATGATCCATCTAGTAGAGAAATAGAGTCTCTTATTAAGTTAATCGACCTTAATCCTAAACAGACAGCTCCTTACTTTAAACTCGCAAATCTTCTTAAAAAGGATGAAACAGTAAAACTTTTAAATGGTAAGTCTTATACAGAAAAGAAACTTTATCTTAAAGCCATTGATCTAGGGGCTAAAGAGAGAAATTTTTACTCCTATCTTGCTAATTGCCTCGAAGAAGATGAAATGGTACAACTCTTAAATGGTGAAACTTATACGCAGAAAGATCTTTATACTAAGGTGATTGATCTCAATTCCACATGCCAATTTTCTTACTACAACCTTGCAATGATCCTTAAGACAGATGAAACCGTAGAGCTCTTAAATGGCAATATTTACACTCAGAAGGAACTCTATATTAAGGCGATTGATCTTAATCCTAAGACGTATAATCCCTATGATGCCCTTGCACATTTCCTTGAAAAAAATGAAAGCATACAGCTCTTAAATGGTGAGTGTTATACAAAGAAAAAACTTTATCTTAAGGCGATTGACCTGAACCATCAATATAGCAATGCTTACAATAATCTTGCAAATTCCCTTGAGAAATATGAAACAATAGAGCTCTTAAACGGTAAAGAGTACACATCTAAAGATCTTTATATAAAAGCGATTGATCTTGATCCTAAAAAGGGACTTTATTACCACAATCTAGCAGGTCGCCTTGCGGAAAATGAAATAATAAAGCTCTTAAATGGTGAAATATATACATCTAAAGATCTTTATATAAAAGCTATTGATCTTGACCCCGAAAATGGAAATAGTTACCAATTACTTGCTAAACTTCTTGATGAAGGCGAAAAAATCCAATTTTTAAATGGAAATTTTTACACTCAAAAAGAACTGTTTTTAAAATCACTAGATTTAGGCAGCTTCAGAACTTATGAAACTCATAAATTTTTAAAGCAAATCTACATTCAAGAAATTGAGCAAAATCCCAAAAATATAAAAAGTTATTTTGATTTAATTATAATTCTCGATCTCCAAAATAAAGAAAGTTATTTTGATTTAATTACAATTTCAAGAGGCATTTCTATCTTGACGACGGAGAAATTTAAAATAAATCAAAAAAATATCTCAATGGAATTTCTTTTTAGAGAAGCTCTTGATTTAGATCCAGTTCAGGCTTTTAGTTTGCAATTTGCCCCTGCCTTTTTATGCATGGGTTCTTTTCTACATAGTAAAACGGTATCTATCCTTGATAATCTTAATAGTAAGTTGACTATTGAAGATTTATCTTTTAAAGAAACACTTTTAAAGCAAGGAACTTCTATAACATTGAAAAATCATCAAGTTCTCTCTACAAAAGCCATCTATGACCATGCGCTCTCGCTTCTTTCCTTGACATATTTAAAGCGTAGAGGAGATCAAGAAGTAGGAAACTATCTTTCTTATAGGAAGCCTATCTTATTACAAGATAAGGTAAAATTTACAAAATTGATGGCTTACACGTATGCCTATCAAAGTAATCAACTTCCAACTCTTTTGATGAAAATAGGTGATGCCCTTCATCCTGAGAGACTGTCTGTAAACTTAATAAAATTGCTATTATGGTATAATCATTCTTCCAATCATAGGAGGAAAAAACCATGGCTCGGCAAAATTATCCGTCTGATTTAAATGATAAAGAATGGGATTTAATCAAAGAATTTGTAGAAACAGATTTTTCAAAAGGAGGTAGACCTTATAAATACTCTCGAAGAGAAATCTTAAATGGGTTTTTTTATGTCTTAAAAACAGGCTGCCAGTGGAGGTATCTTCCTTCAGATCTTCCCCATTGGAAAACTGTCTATCTACAACATAGAAGATGGATGAGGCAAGGGATTTTTGAGGAAATTTATAAGAAGCTCCACCGACTCGAGAGACTGAGGAATAATAAAACTCCTAAACCGTCAGCTGGGATCATTGATAGCCAGTCTATAAAGACTGGAGAAAAAGGCGGTATTAGAGGCTTTGACGGAGGAAAAAAAAATCAAGGGACGTAAGAGGCATCTACTCGTTGATCATTTAGGATTTCCTCTAGCACTAGAGCTAACTGCAGCTAATGTAGGAGATCGAGAGGGATTTAAGTTGCTATTAGACAAATACAAAGAGCACACTCCTAATATAGTTTTTGCAGATAGCGGATATAAAGGTAAGGATTTTGAACAAGAGTGCATGAATCAGGGGGTAAAAGTACAGCCCGTTCCAAGGAATGAAGGGTGGTGTCTGAAGACAAATTCTTTAAAAGTTATTCAGGGATTTCAAGTTGTTGCTAAAAGATGGATTGTAGAGAGATCATTCGCGTGGCTGGGTAAATACAGGCGTATGGTAAAGGATTATGAGTTGATACTGACTGTAAGCAAGGCCATGATTTGGATGGTATTCATTAGATTACTCTTAAGTAGACTTGGGAATTAAGGTTTACAGACCATCTCTGAGAAACGTATCCTATTAGATGATAAACTTTATGAAAAAAGAACATGTTATGAAGAAGCTGCTCAACAAGACTGTGAATATAATTTTTTATTCAAACAAGCCGAATCTCTTTATTCTCATGAATATTTAAGAAAACAAGAATTATTTTCTGCTGCTTTAGAGTCTGCTTACTTTAACTGCAAAGATCATTTTGAGGCCTATACCACATTAGCAAGAATTCTTTCTCAGCATACACTTCAAAATATTGACTTTAAATACCTCTTGATTTTTGGAGAGTGTCTAAAAAGTTATAAAAATCTTAATTCTAAAAAGATCACAGATTCTATTGAAAGACATTATGAATCTTTAGATAGTCAGTATAAATATGATAATTTAGAGAACATAAATATTAATAATAGTCTTTATTTAACAAAGAAGCAGGAATTTTTACTTGAGTTATTAACCTATTTACCTTTTTGTGAAGAAGCTTATGTAGCTCTTGCAGCAAGTTTTCAAACTCCCTTAATCATTCATGAAAAGAGCTATATCTCAAAAGAATCCCTTTATTTAAAAGCCATTGATCTTAATCCTGAGTATAGCTTGTCTTACTTTCTTTTAGGAAAAGAGCTCTTCACTAAGAAGAGCAAAACCATTCAACTTCTAAATGGAGTCACACTATCTTATAAACAGCTTTTAATGAGAGCAATCCAGTTAGGTACATATCAAGCAGAAGCGTACCATTTAGCAGCTCTTAGTATGCATGATCAGGAAGGCATTCTTCTTTTTGATGAAAAGATAATTCTTTCAAGAGGGGATCTCTTTATCCGGGCATTTGAATTAGATTTTACACGAGTCATCGACTTGGAGAATTTTATTTATTATATAAAAAGAAATCCAATGAATATGAGCTCTTTAACTCAAACCACTTAAAAAATTAAATATTAAAAAACTTTTACTCACTATTGCACAGAAGTAGGACAAATTTTCTCGTTAATCTTATAGAAGGGTTAACTGCTTACTCTAAAAATAAGAAGTGCCCCTCCTTAAGGAAAGGGGGAGTGAATTAGATTAAAAAATTATATCGTTAATCCAAAATGAGTTTTCATTAATGAAAAATAAGGATAAATTTACCATAAAAGAATCATCCTCTTGCAATAATGCCCTTAAAAAAATCTATAAATATTACTGCTAAGCCAGTTTAATGTATTTCTTTACAAGCTAAATTAAGAGTGATAAATCCGGAGATAAATCATGACAATTAGACCCTATTCTTTAATAGAGGCTCAATCACCCCAAACTCCTCATGAAGAAAATGCATCGTCTACTTTAGGAGAAATCAGTCATGAAAGACCCTTTAAACAGCTTCGGATGGATACATTTTCTTCTGATAAAATAGAGACATCTTTATCTCAAAATATAGAGTCTTCAAAAACAGAACAAATTGCAAATACTATTTTTGCAACAGCTCTAAATAAAAATGATGATGCTGCTTCATCTATCTTAGCTACTCACCAAATTGTAGAGCCTTTAAATGATCAACCTAGTTTAGAAATGGAGGCTCTTATTAAGGCCATTGACCTTGATTCTAAGCAAGCAATTTCTTACCATAAGCTTGCAACTCTTCTTAAAAAGGATCAAACGGTAAAACTTTTAAATAGCAAGTCTTATGCAAAAAAGGATCTCTATCTTAAAGCGATTGATCTAGAGCCTCAAGAGGGAGATTTTTACTTCTATCTTGCTGATTGCCTCGAAAAAGATGAAACGATACAACTCTTAAATGGTAAAACTTATCCAATAAAAGATCTTTATATTAAAGCAATTGATCTCAATCCTGTACACCAGCTTTCTTACTACAATCTTGCAGTGATCCTTGGAAAAGATAAAACAGTAGAGCTCTTAAACGGTAACACTTATACAAAAAAAAATCTTTATGTTAAGACGATTGATCTCAACCCTCAGGACCCATTTTCTTACTCTCATCTTGCAACACTCCTCAAGAAAGATGAAACAGTTGAGCTCTTAAATAATGAAACTTATACGCCAAAAAATCTTTATATTAAGGCAATTGATCTCAATCCTAAGATGGGAAGTTTTTACTATAATCTTGCAACAACTCTCAAGGAAAATGAAACAATAAAGCTCTTAAATAATGAAACTTATACGCAAAAAAATCTTTATATTAAGGCGATTGATCTCAATCCTAAACACCAATCTTCTTACTACAATCTTGCAAGTCTCCTTGAAGAAAATGAAACAGTAAAGTTCTTAAATGGTGAAATTTACACCCTAAAAGATCTTTACATTAAGGTGATTGATCTCAATCCTAAACACCAATCTTCTTACTACAATCTTGCAATAATCATTAAGAAAAATGAAACAATAGAGCTCTTAAATGGTGACATTTACATACAGAAGGAACTCTATATTAAGGCGATTGATCTCGATCCTGAATGTTGTAATTCCTACTATGGTCTTGCTAATCTCCTTGAAGAACATGAAACAGTTGAGCTCTTAAATGGTAAAGAGTACACATCTAAAGGTCTTTATCTAAAAGCGATTGATCTTGATCCTAAAGAAGGACTTTATTACAGCAATCTCGTAAATCTTCTTGAGGATTATGAAACAATAGAGCTTTTAAATGGTGAAGTGTATACCCCTAAAGATCTTTATATAAAAGCTATTGATCTTAATCCTCAAGAGGAAAGCTCTTACAGCAATCTTGCAGCTCTTCTTGAGAAAAATGAAACAATAGAGCTTTTAAATGGTGAGATGTATACATCTAAAGATCTTTATCTAAAAGCACTTGATCTTGATCCTGAAAATGGAGATAGTTATCACTTGCTTGCTAAACTGCTTACTGAAGGTGAAAAAATCCAATTTTTAAACGGAAATTTTTGCAATCAAAAAGAATTGTTTTTAAAATCATTGGATTTAAGTCACTGCAAAATTTATGAGAATTGTAAACACTTAGATTTAAGCACCCGTAGAGTTTATGAAACTCACAAATCTTTAAAACAAATTTATATCCGAGAAATTGAGCAAAATCCCAAAAATATCGAAAGTTATTTAGATTTAATCATGACGATAGGAAATAGCCCTGTCTCTTCAATGAGTACAGAAGAAATTAAAATAAATCAAAAAAATGTCTCAGTAGAATTTCTTTTTAAAGAGGCTCTTGATTTAGATCCTATTCAAGCTTTTAGCTCGCAATTTGCCCCAGCTTTTTTATCTATGGCTTCTTTTCTACATGATAAAACAGTAGGCATTCTTAATGGCATTAAAAATAAATGCATCATCCAAGATCTAGCTTCTAGTGAAATGCTTTTAAAACAAGGAACATCTATAATATTAAAAAATCATCAAGTTCTTTCTACAAAAGCACTCTATGACCATGCGCTCCCTCTTCTTTCATTGGCATATTTAAAGCGTAGAGGAGATCAACACATAGGAAACTATCTTTCTGATAGGAAGCCTATCCGACTAAAAGATAAGGTGAAATTCACAAAATTGATGGCTTATACGTATGCCTATCAAAAAAATAAACTTCTACCTCTTTTGATAAAAATAGGTGATGCTCTTCATCCCGAGACGCGTGTCTTATTAGATGATAAACTTTATGAAAAAAGAACATGTTATGAAGAAGCTGGTCAACGTCAATATGAGCATAACTCTTTATTCAAACAAGCAGAGTCTCTTTATTCTCATGAGTCCTTAAGAAAACAGAAATTATTTTCTATTGCTTTAGAGTCTGCTTATTCTAACTGCAAAAATCATTGGGAAGCCTATACCACATTAGCAAAAATCCTTTCTGAGCATACACTTCAAAATGTAGATTCTAAATACCTCTTGATTTTTGGAGAATGTCTAAAAAGTTATAAAAATCTTAATCGTAAAAAGGTCACAGGTTCTATTGAAAAATATTATACATCCTTAGATAGTCAGTATAAATATGATAATTTAGAGAACGTAAATATTGATGATAGTTTTTATTTTATAAAGAAGCAGGAATTTTTACTTGAGTTATTAACCTATTTACCTTTTTGTGAAGAGGCTTATGTGGCTCTTGCAGCAAGTTTTCAAACTCCCTTGATCATTCATGAAAAGAGCTATACCTCAAAAGAATCCCTTTATTTAAAAGCCATCGATCTTAACCCTGAGTATAGCTTGCCTTACTTCCTTTTAGGAAAAGAGTTCTTTGCCAAAAAGAATAAAACTATTCAACTTCTAAATGGAGTCACACTATCTGATAAACAGCTTTTAATGAGGGCAATCCAGCTAGGTACATATCAAGCAGAAGCGTACCACTTAGCAGCTCTTAGTATGCATGATCAAGAAGGCATTCTTCTTTTTGATGAAAAGATAATTCTTTCAAGAGGAGATCTTTTTATCCGGGCATTTGAATTAGATTTTAGACGGGTCATTGACCTGAAGAATTTTATTTATTATGTAAAAAGAAATCCAACAACTTCAATGAATAGCAGTTCTTAGCTAGCGGACTTGGGTTAACCTATTTTTCTTTCTAAAAATCTATGAGAAGGCAAAAGGCATCTGAACCTTTATGCTATTTTTGCTATTGAAAAAGATGTATAAGATCAAGAAGAGTAAAAAACTAAAAAATTACTCTGAATAAAAAAATCCTATCTTAGGAAAAGATAGGATTTTTTAAGCAAAATTAAATTTTAATAAAAGGTTGCTGTGGTGATAAACTTGGACCTTGTTTAGGAGCTCCAACATTCATAGGATTTTGAGCAGGAGGCATATCCTCTTCTACAGGCTCTCTTCCTTCTGAAATGTCTTTTGCTTTTCTTCTCCATTTCTCTACAGTCTCAACAAAAACAGGAGCAAACCGGCTTAAAAGAAAACCGTCAGCTGCAATCCCCATTTCAATGACAGAGTGCATTAAAACAAGTTCTTCTTTTGTCGCAACGCCAACTCCGCCGCCAGCCATTTGAGCTCCAAGCATAGAGCCGCTAAGTAAAGCTTCATAGAGCTTTAATTTAAGGCTATCTTGCTTAGGAAGTCCATCTAACACAGGAGAATAGAGGTAGAGTCTATCTGAGTGCGGTTCATAAGTGATGTGTAAAGAAAAGGCGTTATCGATTCCAAGGATACAGGTGTGATTTTCATCAAATTGTAACTCTTCTGATATTTTTAAATCTTTGCCGAGCTCTTTGAGATTAGCTTTTGCATTTTCGTATGACATTTAAACTCCTTCTAGCGAAATTGGATCTTTTTTTCTTCCCTGTTTGGAAGGGTAATCTATATAAAAGGTGAGTTTCTCAGTTTAAGAAAATAAATGCAAATAGATTTCTCTATGAAAAAAGAGAAGCAAAAAAACCATTCTTTTATGTTCACATATCTTTTGATGGTTTACAATTCTAACTAGGGTCTGTCAGAGAATTCTCAATTTTGCTATTTTAGAGAGTCAATTAACAGATTGGATGAACCCTAAGCAATTTGAGATGGAGGTCTAATTCTATGAAACGCGTCACTTATATTCTTTTCTCTTTCACAATTTTTCTTGGAGGTTGCGGACACCATCAAGCTCCTTTCTCTATGGAAAAGCCCACTTCTAATAGACCTATTGTCTCCTTAGTTCCCGTGATTGATCACTCAAAGCCTCTAGCCAGATGGAATCTTTCTCAAGAGCTTTCTCAAACCATTAGAAGCCGGCTAGCTCACGAAGGAACGCTTTACCTTTTAAGTAAAGACCTTGTAGATAATCTCTCAGAAAAAATTAAACCGGGTAAAAACCCTTTTAGCCTTGATACCCAGTGGATTAAAAAAGCTTATCCTCCGAGTGAATTTATCGCTTTTTTTGAGCTTTTAAACCATAAGATCTCCCCTTTAAATCACTCTGAGTCCGATCTTCAGCCCACCTCTTCTTTTCTCAACATGTCAGTTAGAGTCCGTGTATTTGATGTGAGGGGAAGTTCTCCTCAAGTTGTTTTAGAAGAGCTTATTGAACACTCCCAATACCTTCCTCTTCAAGCAGAAAACACCTCTTGGGGCGATGATATGTTTGAGCTTTCTCCTGTAGGATTAGCTCATGAAAAGCTTTGCCAAGAGCTTGCAACACGTGTAGAAGATTATATTTTGATCCGTTCTGTTAGCAACATTTAGTCAAAAGGGATGCTATGCAAGATGCCATAATGGGCATCCTATCTTTGAGCTTGATAGGGTTGGTATTTACATTGATTGCCTCTTCTTTAGGTTTTTTTGATCTCCCCTCTTTAAAAAGACCCCCTATTGAACTATCTCAAGTGGCATCTTTATTTGCGATGTATCTCAGTTTTTTATTTCTTTCTCCCCTTTTTTTATCGTTTGCCCTCTCTTTAATCCCGTCTTACCCTAACATCTCTTATCAAACAGTAAGCATTCTGCAATTTGTCATCACAAGCAGTATGTTAATATCTTTATTCCTCTATACCTTATCTGATCGGCAAGGCAGGTTTAAAACTCTATTAAAACACCCTTGTAGTGACTCCTCTTATTTAAAAGATTTTGGCATCGGATGTTTGACATGGTTCATGGCTTTCCCTTTTGTAGCTGCCATAAACCAACTCTGTGATACAGCCCTATTTCCTTTTTTTGATGGAAAACCGTATGAGCAAGCAGCTGTAGCTTATCTGAAACACAATCTCGAAACGCCTCTTCAAGCATTCTTTGCTTTGACCTCCATTGTGATCATTGCACCCGTCATTGAAGAGTTTTTATTTAGAGGCATTTTACAACAGTACATTAAAAAATTCTTAAGCGTTAGATTGTCGATTGTTCTCACTTCATTTTTATTTGCGCTTTTCCATTTCTCTTCCTCACAACATTTAGGTAATGTGTCTTTGATTTCCTCTCTTTTTTGTCTTTCTTGCTTTTTAGGATATCTTTATGAAAAACAAGGATCTCTCTACGCTTCTATAGGACTTCATATGAGCTTTAATTTAGCAAGTTCTCTACAAATTATGTTGTTTCCAGAGGCATAACATGAAAAATACACCCTCTTGCATCAGTTAAACCGTATGCAGCTCAATTTATCTTTTTTTAAAAGTAAGGGCTCTTTAAATCAGCTCTCTTTCCTAACACTATCGCAGCAGGTAATTGTTTATTATGAAATTTAAAATGCCTTCTATTGAAACCTTTGGTATTTCAGATATTGGCCTTTCAAGGGAAAATAATGAAGATGTCTGGGGAGAACTCTTTGATGATCGATTTTATGTTTTAGCCGATGGAATGGGCGGGCACTTAGCTGGAGAAGTAGCTGCTAAAGAAGCTGTCTTACATTTTTGTGATGCGATCGATAAATATTTTAGAGACTTGACCCCTCCCACCATTTCTTCTGCAAAAAGGTATTTAGGAGAGACATTTATTTCAGCAAATTCCTGGATCAGAAGGCTTGGAAAAGACCATCCTGACCTCCATGGCATGGGAACGACTCTCTGCTCGCTTCTGATTTTAGAAGATCACATTATTATTGGTCATGTGGGAGATAGCCGCATTTATCAATTCCGCAATTCCCTCTCTCTTTTAACAAACGACCACTCACTAGAAAGACGGCTGATTGAAAAAGCTAAACAAGGTAGACCTTGCCACCCTTGCAAACATATTTTAACTAAAGCACTTGGCATCCACTCGATCATTGAACCTGATTTAGCAGAAACTCCTTATGCTGTAGGAGATATTTATATGCTTTGCAGCGATGGGCTTCATGATGCGATTTCTGATCATCAAATGGAGATGATCTTTAAAAAAAATCTCCCTCTTAAAGAACTCGCCATTCAACTTGTTGACCTTGCTAAAGAAGAAAAAGGAGATGATAACATCACTTTATTACTCATTAGAATTGGAAATCCATGAAAAGAGTTTATCTCGATAACAATGCAACAACTCAAGTGGATTATGAAGTTGTGAGCTGTATGCAAGAAGTTTTACTCTCAGCTCCTTTAAACCCTTCAAGTACCCACTCTTTTGGGCAAGAAGCCAAACACCATTTAACGCGTTCAAGAGACCTCATTGCCAAATTTTTGCATGTTCAGCCCAAAGAAATCATCTTTACATCAGGTGGAACAGAAGCGCTTAACTCCTTAATTCAAGGGTTTTATGCCCTTGATCCAGAGTGTCATATCATTAGCTCTAATGGAGAGCATCCAGCTGTTCAAAACACTTTGATCCACCTGCAAAAAAAAGGAGCCAAGGTTTCTTTTCTTCCAATAGGAAGAAAAGGATCAGTTGAGCCTCATGCTGTTCAAGAGGCGATCACTCCTCATACCCGCCTCATCGTCTTGATGGCTGTGAATAATATCACGGGAGTAAAAACAGATATTGATCAAATTGCAGTCATTGCAGAGAAAAATACCATCCCATTTATTGTAGATGGAGTGCAAATCCTAGGAAAAGAGCTCTTTAAAATTCCTAAGGGAGTATCTGCTATGGCATTTTCTTCTCATAAAATCCATGGACCTCAAGGAGTTGGGGCCTGCTTTTTACGCTCCTCTTATAAAATACCCCCTCTCATTATAGGAGGAGGGCAAGAGCTTGGAAGACGCAGTGGAACAGAAAATATTGCAGGCATTGTAGGTTTTGCAAAAGCGATTGATCTTCTTCATACTCATTTACCCTTAGCTACTGAGAAAATGGAGCGCCTTAAACAAAAGCTTATTTTAGGCATCCGCTCTTTTTTCCCTCAGCTCATTATTCATGGAGAAGGGCCTTTTATCTGTAATACTGTCCAGCTAGGATTTCCCTCTTTTGATGGAGAAACCCTTTTATTACAACTCGATTTAGCCGGAATTGCTGTCAGTCACGGCTCTGCCTGTACATCAGGAGGGCTTGAGCCCTCCCCGATTTTGCTAAATATGGGGGTACCCCCTTCTCTTGCAAGAGCAAGCCTTCGTTTTTCTTTAAGCCGCTTTACAACAGAAGAAGAGATTGATCAAACACTCTTAGCTCTCGCCTCTTTCATTCAATAGTCACTTAAAAGGGAAATCGAATTGGATTTATCCCTCTCTTGATGAAAAGAATTCTTCGTAAAATTTCTTTTCGATCTCTTCGATAAGATCTGGGATAGTTTTTTCTCTCCCTGTGCTTCTTAACAAACTTCCGATGGAATCTACCCAACTGCTCAGGTTAGGATTAAGTGAAAATGATCTTAAGATCTGTTGATACCTTTGGCAATTTTCTATCGAAATCAGCTCTAATGTTTCTATATCAAAGTGTAGCGGCCTGTCATTTTCATAACCAGCTAGCCACCAGTAATCGATTTTGAATTCCTTAGGAACTTTAAAACATTCTTCATGATTAATACCATAGATGACTTCTAAGTTTATCGTTAAAATATCATTAAAACTTCGATTTGCATTACAAAATAAAATATCAAAAATTAAAAGCGCCTGAAGGCTCTTGCGAAATTCGCTGCTAAATATGGATCGCTCAACAAAGATAGAAAGCGGTTCAGCTTTGAGAATCACATGATCGAGTTGCCCTGTAATATTTTTGGTTCGGATTAAAAATGTATCTAAAATAGGAAACCCTCGGTGAAAATTCATCGCCGAAGCATAAAGTGTAGACTTCTTTGTCTCAAATAAATTAGGAGATGCCCACTCAGGTTTAAAAATCCAAGGATAGATATCTTTTCTGTTCCCCAAAATATAAGATGGAAATTGTCCATCTTGTCCTGTCCAATCTTTCATTGTATATAAAGGTGCCCCATTGATAATCTGCCTATAAAGCGCCCCTAAAGGCTTTTTGAGCTGCTCTCTAATGGGCGTGAGGTAAATATTGGGGTTTTCTTTTTCATGTAAAAAACGTCCCTCTTTTATGGCCTCAAAAGTTGGATAATTTCTAAGTAACATTAAGCTATGATAGAGATCTTTAATCGCTGCAAAAGCTTCGCTTTTTTGAAAAATATCTCCCCCTTCTCTATTTTGCAATAAGAGTAAAGATTGGTATATATTCTCTATAAACGTATCTGTAATGACCCGGGTATTTTTATAGTCAAAAAAATTGTAACTTATGACTGAAATAAGCCTCTCTAAATGATTTGCATTTAATATAGATTCTTTATCATAGTCATCAATAAAACAATTGGCAATTTTACCCTTAATATATTCCATCGATTCATCTTCAATAGGATCATTTACTAACAATTGATTTGGTGAAAAATTTCTTATTGGATAAGGAGATCTCTCTTCACCAGAACCTTCACTCTGTTTTAAAGGGGCATGATTAATAGGCAAATTTTGCTCTGAATCTTGCGTAAAAACAGGGTTAGATTGAAGGTAACGAGAAAAAAATATATTTAACCTATTACCCCTTTCCCTCTCTTGTATTTCTTGCTCGAGAGCTAATTGTGATTCTTGATCGCTATCTGTCTCTTCTTTATTAGGACTTCCTTGATATAGAGGTGAAGAAGTGAGTTGGAGTGAATAAGAATTGTCCTCCTCATCATTGGAAGTGTTATGCAAGGCACTAGGGATACTAGAAGAGCGTGCCCCATGAGGCGAAGCAGCTGTAAATATATTCTCTTCTTGAACCACTTCATTGACTCTATAAGCTGTTTCTTGAGAGCTTTCATTCTTGCTTTTTTTATTCAATTGAGAGCTTTCAGTCTCTTCTTGAGTCCTTTTACTCACATTTTCTTTAAAATTATTATTAATTGTCATGAATCCCCCCTCACATCTTCTTAAAAACAGGTCTCTCACCTTTTTGATTAAAACGATATACCCCCTATGAATTAAAAAACATTGTTAAATTAATGTTACACCCATTATTAAATCTATTAATTCAAAATTAACACATTGAGTTTTCGATTCAATTGAGAACTCATTTTTCAATTTTGATTAGTTATCAATATGCTGTTGTTAATTACTCTCATCTTAAAGGTTAGATGGCTTATTTTAAAATTGTTAACTATTGAAATAAACACCCTATTTGTCCAAAATAAGAGCGTTAACACAAGGCAGGTTTTTTATGTTAATCCAAGATCTTATCAACCCCAAAACACATGAATCTGTAGCACAGGTTACAAGAAATAATGCAGGAGAGATTCTTGATGTGAAGGTGCATGCCTATATGCTCGTTCAGTCACTGAAATTTAACGGCATGTTAATTCCTCAAAAAGAGAGAACCGATGATAAACAGACCCATCTCTATTTAAATGACCAATCCAAAAACCCCCCTTACTTTGCTAAGCTATTTGTCGAGTATTTTTATGATAATATGCTTGCTAAAGTAGGTTTCTACTGGAAAGAGGCGCAAACGTTAGATGAAACCCCTCTTCATCAACAATTTGGCACGTTGAAAATTTAATCCTCCTCCTTTCTTTTTATCAAGAAATGAAGTGATGGCTATTGGCAATGAAGAATCATTGCCAATAGTTAAAGAACTCTTTTTTGCTTAAATCAAAAGCAGGGCAAACACAAAGGCAAAAAGAGAAAATGACTCAATAATCCCTAAAGCAATCAAACATTTCCCAATAATTGCTGGCTGCTTAGCTGACGCTTGAATCCCTGACGCTGCGCACATGCCTTGATAAACAGAGGAAAAAAGAAGAGCGAGGCCCACAGAAAACCCAATCCCTATTCCTGAAAGAGCAGAAAGCGTCCCTGCATTAATGCTGTCTCTCATTAAAAGCATTAAAATGAACCCAAAAATTGACTGAGAAGCTGCCATTCCAGACATCCCAATAAACTGACTGTGATTCTCTTCTACACGGCTCATGACAGCATGACACGCCATTCCTCCAATTGCACATCCAATTGAACTTCCAATACATCCTAGCCCTAACACAAGAGCGGGTCCAACCATTGCATAATCCATCAAAATTTCATCCTTTTATTTTTAATTTCTGAAGCGGGTTAAAGAGTTTGCCATTCCCTTCAAAACAGTAACGGTACCACTCTAAAAAATTTAAACGAAGACCGTGAATCACGCCTCCCATCAGCGCAAGCGTAATATTCACCAAGTGCCCTGCAAGTAAAATAATGAACCCCGTCACAAGCCCAAGCCGGCTCCCTTCTCGGTTAAATGTCGTCGCCATAATCGCCCCTGCTAAGCTTAACGCGTAGAGTCTCAGATAAGAAAGAACATCTGCAATCACTTGGATCACATGTAAAAGTTCTCCTATCCCCTTCATACCGTGTTGAATCAGCGCTGCAAAAGTGGCAAAGACAAAACCTACACCCATACATTCTAAGCCAACTGTTGTTGCGACAGTTGATGAAAGAAGTCCTGTAAATTGAAAAAGCGTGACGGCATTTAAAAGAGAGGGGAAGAAAAGATACCCTCCTATGATGACAAAAGACCACCCTAGGCCAGCTACATGCCGTTTGATATTTCTCACCATTGAAAGGGTTAAATGCACGATCCCTAGGAATAAAGAAAGCTCTAAAATGATATTTCCAAAGAATTCACTCATCATCGGATAGATCACACTCCCCTTTTGAGAAAAAGAGGCCATCTTTAACATCTCTTTACCTGAAGAGGCTGTTTTAATCAGAGGAAATTTTTTCTCCCAAGATTGATATACAGCATCATGAGTTTTAAGATGAAAGTCTGCTTTTTTCACAACGAGCGCTTGAATAGGAGATATTTGCATTAAAGGGTGATCAGGAGAGAACTGAATACCAAAATAAGAAGCTGTCATCACACCCCATCCGATGCATGCCACTGATAAAATCTTCATCAACTTGACACTCCGCATAACAGATTCAGAGGGCTCTTTAAGTTTCCTTTGGAAATAAAGCGCTGCTGCTAAAAATAAAACGCCGTACCCTGCATCTCCTACAATGATGGCAAAAAATAGAGCAAAAAATCCTAAAACCCACCGAGAAGGGTCTTTATCTCTAATGGAGGGCGTATCATAAATCTTGATTAAATCTTCTCCAATCAGATCTACCCCTTGATTTTCTAAGTAAGTAGGAACTTTATCAGAAGGGTCTAAAGCAATCGGCTCTCCTTGAATATGTAAGGTTTCCATGAGCTCAAAGAGCTCATCCACCTTGTGACTTGGAATCCAAACCTTACTGAAGAAAAGCTGTGCTTTTAGGGGATAGATGACATTTTTTTTCGCTGAAGTGAGATTGTAAGCGTTGAGTTCGGTGATAAATGTTTCTCTTAGAAGATCAAGATAACAAGCGCTCTCTTTAAGCTCTTTTTCTAAATGCACTCTTTGATTGGCGATAAAATCTAGCCGGTATCTAACCTCTTCTAGAGTAACATCCACACGCATTTCCATCATTTGAGAAGGATTCATACCCTCACGGCTGATTCCCATAAAATAGTCGATATCATTTTCTGTTGTGATAAAGAGTAACTCTTCATTCTCTTTGGCTTTGGGCCGGTCTGACACATTCATGCAAAAAAATTGAATTTTTCTTTTCCCTGCTTTTTCAATGAATGCAATCTGATCCATGGAAAAATCGCCTAAGGGAGAAATGCGTGACTTTTCTAATTGAAGGCTTTTTTCCTCTTCATCTAGCTTTTCTAGTCTTAGCTTTAAATCGATAATATCTTCTGCGATTTGAAAGGGAGAATTTAAAGACTCCTCTTTTTGAGAAGAGGGCTCTAGTGTCACCGTCATGACGATTTTAATCGCCTCTGCAAGCCGGTTTAAAGAAGAGGGCATCCCCATTTTCTTCTGCGTATCAAAAGCAATAAATTCTAAAAAGCCTCTTTCTTGAGCAATGAGGAAAAATTGATCTAGATCTTGCTGAGATCCATAGATGAGATATTTCAGGACATCTTTAATCATAAAGTCTCCTTTTCTTTCTCTAAAATCTTCGCTTTTGCAACTTTTGCTTGGCAGATGGCAGCTAGTTGCTGATCGCCTAAAAATATTTTAATCTTACGGATATGGTCTTGAGCTCTAGGGATTAAGATTTTTTCAAAGAGGTTAACCCGCGTTGAAACCTCTTTAAGCTCTTGCTCAAGAAGCTGTTTACGCTTTTCTGCAATACGCATCTTTTCTTTGATCAAAAGAAGCGCTCTCATCCCTTTCATAGCTGAATGAAGCCAAATGGGAGCGTCAAATAAAAAAGCTTTGCTTTCTTCAAAGATCACATTCATAAATACTGGGAGATCAACTCCTGCAATATTTTCACTCATGACCTCTACCTCTAACACTTTAAGCGCTGGAAAAAGATCAAACGCCTCTGGACTGGATAAGAGAGGTGAGTACGCTTTTACAAGTTCATACTGATGATTGAACTCTAATTTGTATTGAGTAGCTGCTTGTAATGCCATACTGACTTCACTTTGAAAGAGCATTTTTTTCAGTTGAAGGGTTGGCAAATACTTTTGAAGCTGCGTTAACCGAATTTGTTGAAGGCGTAGTTCATTCTTGGTGAGTTTCATGCAAGGTCATTTACCTTAGGCCAATATTTATCTACAACGGTTTGCTTAATCCCCACTTCATGAGGCTCAAAACACTCTGCAAGCGTTTTCCATCCATAATCTAGCGCAATTTCTAAAGGCATGTCTACTTCTAAATTCATCATCCGCTCTTCAAATAAATGGGAAAAATAGAGAATCTTTTCATCCCATTTTGATAATTTAAAGCCCATCGATTCCCGCTCTCTCGCTTTTTTCCCTTCCGCATAAAGCCGAATTTGGGCATTTGCAATATCTGCATGATCTGAACGGGTCGCTTTTCCAATCACTTGCTGCTTCAGCCTTGAAAGGGATCCAAAAGGGTCAATGCGTCCCCCGTGCAGATAAAACTGACCCTCTGTGATATACCCTGTATTATCAGGAATGGGGTGCGTGACATCTCCCCCTGGCATTGTGGTGACAGAGATGATGGTGATCGAGCCGCTCCCTTCAATATCGACCGCCTTTTCATAACGAGAAGCCAAATCGGAATAAAGAGAGCCTGGATACCCCCGGTTAGAAGGGATTTGATCCATAGTGATAGCAATCTCTTTAATGGCATCTGCAAAGGCTGTCATATCGGTGAGAAGAACTAAGACATTTTTATTTTGCGTTGCAAATTTTTCTGCAGAGGCAAGAGCCATATCAGGGACGAGTAAACATTCCACTGCAGGGTCTGTCGCTTGATGAATGAACATCACTGTTTTTTCTAAAGAACCTGATCTTTCTGCATTTTCAATGAAGGCGTGATAGTCATCAAATCTAAGACCCATTCCTCCAATGATAATAATATCTGCATCTGTTTGATTGGCAATTCTCATGAGAAGCGGGTTATAAGGCTCTCCTGAAATCGAAAAAATAGGAATTTTTTGAGATTTAACTAGGCAGTTAAAGACATCAATCATGGGAATATTTGTCCGGACAAGTTCGTGAGGAATCACTCTTTTTACAGGGTTAAAAGAAGGAGCATTAATCGTCACTGCATCTCCTACAATGAGAGGCCCTTTATCAATAGGCACACCTGCCCCGTTTAATCGTCTTCCTAAAAGCGCCTCTGAAACAGTTGCCTGCATTTGTCTTCCTAAAAAGGTGACTCTATCGTGTGTGGAGATCCCTCTTGTATTTTCAAATGCTTGCAGAGTCACTTTATCGCCATCAATTTTCAGAACCGAGGCGTAAACTTTTTCCCCTGACTGCTTATAAATGAGGGCCATTTCACCTAAACTCACATTTTGAGCCATCACTGAGAGGAGGTTTCCTCTCATGTCAACAATACGGTCATAAATTCTTTTCATGAGATCCCTCTAGTAGCTGACTGAATTTTATCTTGAATCCGTTTATATGTTTTAACATACCGCTCAGACTCGTAGGGCATAAAGTTCATATTTTTAATGTCATTTTGAAGATCGAGAAAAAATGACCTAGCTGCATCGTGTCCTTCTAATCTAAAATGAGAAATAAACACTTGATTGATCAGATAAAACAGGGCAATTTGCCGTTTAAGAGGGCTATAGGCATCTTCTTTATCAAAAGCATTTTGTTGAAGATAGGCAAATTCATACAGTTCTGCTTTCAGATAAATCATCATATCAGAAAGACTAATACCTTCTTGCCCCACCACTTCCATCCGCTTCCCGATCTCATCTCCTTGATGAAGGATTGCTAAAGCCCGTTTAACAAGCTCTCCCCAGCCGCTTGCATGCTTTCCTAGCTCGGCACTCACATCCCCTACATATTTACTCCAAGAAATCAAAGGATCAATAGCTGGATATTTCCTCGCATCTGATCTCTCTCTTGATAAAGCTAAAAAGGCTCCCACGACAGCTAGAGTTGCCTGTGTGACAGGTTCTTCAAAGTTTCCCCCAGCTGGAGAAACTGTGCCCCCAATGGTTAAAGAGCCTGTTTTATTGTTAGGGAGTTTTAAGACCCCTGATCTTTCATAAAACGCTGCAATTCTTGAAGCTAAATAGGCAGGAAAAGCTTCTTCTCCAGGAATTTCTTCTAATCTTCCTGACATTTCCCTCATGGCTTGTGCCCATCTTGAAGTGGAATCTGCAAGGAGCAAGATATTAAAGCCCATTTGACGGTAGTACTCTGCAATGGTCGTGCCCATGTAAATTGAAGCTTCACGTGCTGCAACAGGCATAGAAGAGGTATTACAAATCATCACGGTACGGTTCATTAAAGGATCGTTTGTATGCGGATCTCTAAGATGAGGAAATGTTCTTAACACTTCTACAATTTCTCCAGCTCTTTCACCGCAAGCGACAACAATTACCATATCAACGGAGGAATATTTAGCTAGGTGGTGTTGTAACACCGTTTTTCCAGCTCCAAAAGGTCCAGGTGAACAAAATGTTCCCCCTTTTAAAATAGGAAACTGGGTGTCGATAATTCTCTCACCTGTATCCATCATTTGCGACGCTTTAACTTTTTCTCCAATCGCAAGAGGCGCTTTAACTGGCCATTTTTGAATCATACTCCATTCGTAGCAAACGCCTTTAGCATCAATTGCTTTTGCAATGATATGATCTACTGGATAAGAACCAGAAGGAGCTATCCACGTGATTGTGATGTCTTCTCTATGGATAAAAGGAACCATAATCAGATGGCGAAATTTCCCTTCCATCACATACCCCAGTTCATCTCCTCTTGTGACGCTATCTCCCACTTTTGCAGCTGGGTGAAAATCCCAATGTTTAGATCTACAAAGAGGCTCAAGATACACACCACGGGATAAAAAAAGACCAATGGCATTAGCAACATCTTCTAAAGGGTTTTGAAGACCATCAAATACAGCGCCTAAGAGCCCAGGCCCAAGCTCAGCTTCCAGAAGGTGGCCTGAAAACTTCACAACACTGCCTTTTTGAATGCCAAAAGTGTCTTCAAAAACTTGTACCTTCACCTCTTTTCCAGCGACTTCAATCACTTCCCCTTTGAGGCGCTCTTTCCCCACCTCAATCATGACAACCTCGCCTTGGCAAATGCTCCCCTCAAATTCGACATAGAGCAAATTCCCAAACGCTTTGATGACTTTTCCTATCGCACTACTTTTCATTTTATTAACCTACAAACGCTTCGAGAATTATTTCACCCCTAGAAGAATCCAGTTCGTTAAACTCTTCTATCATCATCAGCTGCACAACATATGCTAAAATCACATCCATCGAAAAGAGATCTTTTTCAATGAGATGATTGATTTGATCAAACTTCCACTCTATCCCCATTTTAACGAGCTCCCAAGGATCAAGCCCGCATCCTAGATACTTTTCCTTTAAGCTCATAAACTCTAAGGGAGGCTCATAAATAGGCGCCTCTTTCTGAGCTAAAATATCTATAATGAGTGGGTCTTTTAAATCTTCAAATTGTAGCTCTTTTTCTACATCTTTTCCAAGCTCTTTGGCTTTAATGGCTAAAAGAATGCATCTCCAAGACCGCTCAAAGGAAAAATAACTTTGAAGAAACCCCTTACAGCATCTTTCTTCCTCTTGAAGGTAACGCGCTAAAAGATGAGGAAGGAAGCGGAGTTTATCTTCCCTGCTCTCAAATTTCTCTAGAAAATCAAAGACATAAGCGGGAAGAAATTCTTTTATAAGAAGCGCCTCTTCAAGTTCTTTTTCATTTAAATTGCCCCTAGGATCAATTGTCTCTCCTAAGTAAAGAGGCCGTATATTTTTTAAGTCAATCCACCGTCTTAAAACAGCTAACTTTTGAAAATCTGATGCAGTCACATTCAGTTCAATACGGCTCATCAAATCGCTAAATGAAAGAGGCGCTTTTTCTCCTAAACGAAGAGGAGGAAGAGATAGGGTGAGAAAATAGTAGTGAGACATATCTTTCCTTTAACGGTTATAACCCAAACAAAAATTGTCTAAAGTCTTTTCTTAAATAGCTCACAATCATCTCATGGAAAGTTTCATCAGAAAGATCAAGAGTCATATGTTGATCTGTCAGTTTCACTTCAATGCCCCCTTTAAGAGAGGTGTGTAATACCGTTTTATCTTTAAGCTTTTCAAGGAGTTTCTTTCCTAAAAGGTGATTCACTTCATCAATGGGGGCTCCGAAGGGAATAAACGCCTCCATATTCCCCATGATCCCCTCTTTTTCAATCCCTTGGATCACTGATTGAATGAGTTTTGCTATCACGTTAGGATCTTTGAGAGGTGCTTCAATGAGCGCAAAAAGCTGAGGGTGAAAAAACTGTGTCTCTATTTTCTCTTTCAAAGACTCGGTGGTTTGCCGGCAAGCTTGCGCAAGAGATGCTTCAAAGGCAAGTTTTTGTTTTTGCATTTCAAGCTGTGACTCAAGTTGCATTTGCTCTGATCTTTGATGAGCTTGAGAAATGATCTCTTCAGCTTCACGCTTTGCCTCTTCAATTAAAGCTTGTGCTTTGAGCTCAGCTGGCTCTAACGTCTCTTTTTTTAACACATCACAAATTTTCTTAATTTTATTATGTCCTGTCTCCAACCCTTTCATGCCTGGCCTCTTCTTAAGTAAAACACTCTTCTTTATAGTTATTTTCCAAGCTGCTGATATTTTTCAACTTGAAATCCTTACGATGTTCCTTCTATAGTATCGTATTAAATGTCTAAATATCCACCTGCTTTACAACAATTAATGACAACGCTGAAACAACTCCCCGGTGTGGGGGCTAAAACAGCGGAGAGATTTGCTTTTCAGCTCCTCACCTGGTCTGATGAATCATTGCTTCAATTCTCCTCTACGATTGCCAAAATCAAAGAAGATGTTCCTCTATGCCCTGTCTGCCACTGTCTCTCTTCCCCTACCGGATGCCACTTTTGTAACCTTGCAAAACGAGACGCTACCCTTCTTTGCATTGTAGGCTCTCCTAAAGATGTGTATGCCATTGAAGAGACTCACTCTTACAGCGGCCTCTACCATGTTCTAGGCTCTTTAATTTCTCCTTTAGATGGAAGGACGCTACAGCATCTTAATCTCACCACACTTTTTCATAGACTCTCTGAGCATCCTATACGGGAAGTGATCATTGCTCTAGACTCCACACTTGAAGGAGATGCAACGGCTTTATACCTTAAAGAAAAAATACACGCGTTAAATATTCACGTCTCAAGACTTGCCTTTGGACTGCCGATGGGAAGCCCGCTTGAGTATGTGGATGGCGGCACACTTTCAAGAGCTTTTATCGGAAGACAGCTCTTTTAAAGATATTTAAACCTAGATTAAGAAGAAACATCGCCTTTTTCATAATCATATTTGCTTATTTTTTCCCTCTTTTTTTATACTCCCCTTCTTTATAGGGTTTCATGGGATACACAAAAAAATTTTTCGTTTTTTCATCTTTAGCTGTTCTCTCCTCTTTTCCGTTGCAATTGCAAGGAACTAATCAAAATTCTTTTGAGCAAGTTCACCATCAAAGAGTGAGTAATATCCTGATTCAAGTGGAGAATGTCCCTCCTGAATCATCTTTTGATGAGACGTTGATCTTAGAAAAGCTTAAAACACAGAAGGGAGCCCCTTTTTCCCCCTCTATTTTTGATCAAGATCTCAAAACACTCTCCGAACATTACGACCGTATTGAACCTGTTGTGAAGGTTCAATCAGGAGAAATTGTAATCTCTTTGAAAGTGTGGCTAAGGCCCATCATTAAAAACATCGTGTGGGAGGGAAATAGCGATATTTCTTCCAAGATCTTAGCAAAAGAGCTCTCTGTTAAACCGTCTCAGCCGTTTAACCGCATGACCTTTAGCCAGCATTTCAATAAAGTGAAAGAGTACTACATCAAAAAAGGGTATTTTGAATCTCAGCTCTCTTATGTGATTCACTCCATTCCTCATACCAATGCTGTAGATATTCACATTCATATTGTGGAGGGCCGTGCTGGAACAATTGATGATATCATTTTTAAAGGGTTTACCAAAAAAGAGAAAAGCCAAATTTTAGAAATGATCTACACCAAGAAATACAATCTTTTTATGAGCTGGATCACAGGACAGGGGCTTTTAAATGATGAGGCAATTGAGCAAGATAAATTCACCATCCTTAATTTCTTGCATAATGAAGGGTACGCCGATGCAAAGCTCGATGTTTTGATCACTAACTCTTTAAAAAAAGGGAGAGTCAATCTTACAGTAACCGCAAAAAAAGGGGCTCTTTTCCATATTGGAGATGTCTCTTTTCAAGGGAATTCTCTCTTCTCTGATGAGACGGTAAAAGATGCTCTTCTCATCCAACCAGGAGATATCTACTCCCCTGAAAAAATCCGGATGGCAACAGAGACGGTTAAAGATCTTTATGGAAGAAAAGGGTACATTGATACGCATGTGCAGTTCTCCTCTACTCCGCATCCTGAGCTTAATGAGTACAGTATCCATTTCACTATTGAGGAAGGGTCTTTATATAAAATCGGTCTTATCCGCATTGTCGGAAATGAACAAACAAAAAATAACGTGATTTTAAGAGAGTCCCTTCTTGTTCCAGGAGAGGTATTTGACTCTGTTAGGCTTAAAGCCACGCAAGAGCGGCTTCAAAATATCGGCTATTTTAAAAGTGTTAATGTCTATTCTGTGAGATCACAAGATGATAAGGTATTAGGAGGAAACTACCGAGATGTCTACATCGAGGTGGAAGAGATGCCAACAGGTCACGCCAGCGTTTTCTTTCAAGCCAATTCAGGAGAGCTTGTGGGAGGGTTAGATGTGACGGAATCTAATTTTAACTACAAAGGATTCACCTCTCTTTTCCAAAACGGCTTTTCTTCGTTAAGAGGAGGAGGAGAATATGCTCATGCTAAGATCTCTTTAGGCTCTAAACAAAGATCGTATACGATGTCGTGGATTACCCCCTATTTCCATGAAACCAAATGGAGAGTTGGAGTAGAAGGGTTTTTAAGTCAAAGCCACATTCAAGCTAAAGAATATAAAATTGACTCTCTAGGAGGAAGCTTATTTGCCTCCTATCCCCTCACTCCTTACTGGACACTTAGCAGTAAATATAGAGCTAAACATGCCAATATTGATGTCTCAACTGGAGCGTCGCCTCAAGAACAAACGCTTGAAAAAGGAACAGGGAACATTTCAGCTGCCTCGATTTCTTTTAACTTTGATTCGACAGACCGTATCTCTAAACCTCATCACGGATTTAGATCTCTCTTAGAATTTGAATTTGCAGGGCTTTTAGGAGATGTCGCCTTTTTAAAATACAACTATATTAACAGCTTTTACCAACATCTTTGGCATCATGGAACTTTAAAATATAAGTGGGAAGCTAAATTTATCCAGCCTATCTTTTGGACAAGCTCTTTTAACTCCATCCCTGTCAGTGAGCGGTTCTTTATTGGAGGTCTTCACTCGGTACGCGGCTTTAAAGATTTTGACTTAGGGCCTCACTTCCCTAATGGAGATCCTCAAGGAGGAATCACAGCTTCTGTTCTCTCTCTTGAATACAACCATGAACTTCTCAAGATGCTCGATGGATTTTTATTTGTCGATGCAGGATCTTTATCTCAAAAACCGTTTCAAATTGATCGTTATCAAGCCAGTTACGGCTTAGGGATCCGGGTAGAGGTGATGAATAAAATGCCTGTCACCATTGGATATGGCATTCCCATTCATCCTTTAGACCCTAGCCAAGTTCAGAAATTCTTCTTCTCCATGGGGGGACAGTTTTAGTTTTTTTAACCATTAGGAGTGTTATGAAAAAAATGTTATTTACTCTTTTCTGCTCAAGTTTATGTTTATCTCTACATGGAGCTGAGCAAAAAATTGGCGTTGTAAATTTTAACAGCTGTATTTTAGATTCTAAAATTGGAAAACAAGAGCAAAACGCTTTTGAAACCATGCGTAAGCAGTTTGCCTCTCTTGTTGAAGATACAGATAAACAACTAAGAGACCTCGCTGAAAAATTGCAAGATCAAGACTATCTCGATGGTTTATCCAAAGAGGCAGAAGAGAATATGCAAGTGAAAATCTCTCAGCTAAATGATGAGCTCAATAGATATCAACAGCAATACTACCAATTCATGAATCAAGGGCAGTATAAAATTGTTCAAGCGGTTGTCTCAAGCATTCATCAAGCGTCAGATCATGTAGCTAATGCTAAAGGGTATCAAATCATCCTCAATAAAGAGGCGTGCTTTTTTTATACCCCAGCCTTGGATGTGACAGGAGATGTCATTAAAGAGATGGATAAAGAGTTTGATGAAGAGGCTAAAAAACCTTCTTCTAAGCTTGAGTTAAAAGGACAATAAATGGAGAAATCCCTTTTAGAGCTTTCTCAAATCACCCAGACAGAGTTGATGGGAAATCCCCATCATCTCATTTCAGGAGTTGCAGATCTTCACTCTGCAACCTCTTCTGAGGTGAGTTTTTTAGAAAATAGTAAATACACCTCTTTGTTAGAAAAAACACAAGCTGGAGTCATCTGTGTACAAGCTGGAACTCCCCTTTCTCCTCATCAAAACTATCTCATTTGCTCCTCTCCTACTCAAACATTTCAAGAAATCATTAAACTCTTTTATGAAGAGAGTAAACCTCAGTCAGGGTTTAGGGGTATTCACCCTACAGCTGTCATCCACCCCACTGTAAAGCTTGGGGTTAATGTCACTATCGGCCCTTATGCTGTCATTGATGCTAACTGCATGGTTGGAGACTCTAGCCTCATTGAATCCCATGTGTTTTTAGGGGCAAGCGTATCATTAGGCACGCATTGCCACCTTTATCCCCATTCTACTGTAAGAGAAGGGTGTAGACTCGGAAACCGCGTCATCTTACAACCAGGGTGTGTCATTGGATCTTGCGGCTTTGGGTACTTTACCGATAAACAAGGGCGTCATCAAAAGCAAGATCAAATGGGTATTGTTGTGCTAGAAGATGATGTTGAAGTGGGAGCTAATACCACCATTGATAGAGCCCGTTTTAGTCAAACACGCATTTCTCAAGGAACAAAGATCGATAACCTTGTCCAAATTGCGCATAATGTCTCTCTTGGAGCTCACAACTTGATTGTTTCTCAAACAGGCATTTCAGGATCTGTCAAAACAGGTCACCATGTTGTGATGGGAGGACAAGCTGGCACCGTGGGTCATATTGAAATTGCAAGCGGAGCTTTATTTGCAGCAAGAAGCGGTATTAAAAAATCGATTAAATCCCCTGGGAAATATGGAGGAGATCCTGTGACTTCTTTATATGAACATCAAAAAGAAAGAGTCCATATGAGAAATCTAGATAAGCTGTCTGCCAAGATTAAAGAGCTTGAGCAAAAAGTAGAAGAGCTTTCTTTAAAATCTTAAAAGATCAGGAGGCAATAAAATTGCCTCCCTTGAAAAAAATCATTACTCAATATGATGAGCTCTGACATAGTGATTGTTCGACGTGTTAATGAGAAGATAAGGGCTTTTTTCCTTATTCTCCCCAGTATTCGCCCCCACAATGATACGGTCATGCTCTGTAATTTTACTAAGCGTTCCCCTATCTGATGAGTGAACAATCCAGTTTTTACCGTCGCTAAGTGTAATGATATCATTTACACGGTCAACAGCTTTAACATAAGAGACTCCGTGTGCTGGAGCTGGCTCTCGAATTAAGCTTGCAGGAACTGCAAGTTTAAGGTCTGCATTCACAAGAGCATATCTTGAGGTAGAAAAATTAGAGTGATTTTGAGTGATAATCAAATTCTTACTCTTTTCCCACCCTTTAACAAGGGTTGTTTTAGATATACTCCAACGGGATCCATCTTCTAAATCAACCACACGGTCATCAAGATTGATGTGGTTAATTTTATGAAATACCCCAGGGAATTTAACATAGTGCGTGAAAATAAAATCAATATTGCCTGCATCAGTGTTGACCACCTCAGTGCGGTTGTGACTGCCAGATGCTTGGACCATAGGAAGACCTGAGATTCCTACGTAAAGAGTTAACATCATAATATGGATAAGTTTTTTATTCATAATTCCATCCTTTGGTTAAATCATTTCAGTTTCAAAATAATTTCCTACACGGAAGCTTTTTTCCGAGTTTTTGCCGCTTTTGAAGCAGCTTTAGATTTTTCTGCATGACTTCTAGCTTGAGATACCTTACGAGCTCTTGCAAGTGTTTTCTCAAGTTCGTCACGGTTTCGGTGTTGAATCGCCCGCATCGCGGCCTCAGATTTTTCTTCATGGCTTCTGGCTAAAGATGCCTTACGAGCTTTTGCAAGTGTACGCTCTAGCTCAGCACGGTCTCTTGTTTGAATGGCCCGTTTTGCAGCCTCAGACTTTTCTTCATGACTTCTTGCCTGAGATGCCTTTCTTGCCTTTTGTAGTGCAGTTGTATTATTTCTTCTAACAGGAGAGATTTTTTCTTTCCCCATTGAAGCCATCTTTCTTCCCACTAAGGAAGCTTTCTTTTTCACTGCACTTGCTTTAACACCGCTGATAGGTGCCTCTGTTTGTCTACTACCTTTTTTCATCGTTACCATAATAGCAACTCCTTTTCAAAAATAAGGATCTAGTGGAAAACCTTAATTCAATATTTCGACTTTATTCTATTTTTTGTAAAGCTCTTATTAATTTAACACTGTACGATAAAGAGTATAAATTACGCTCTTTTATATAGATAAAATAGAGAGCTCTCTTGCGTGAAATTATTCTTAAAATCTTTTAGATTAAAGGATGGATTCAGTATCATTTCGACACTCATCACCCAAAATGCATGCATCAAACACGTAAAATCGCTTTGCTATGTAAAATATAGCCTCTAAATCAAGACTTGAATGCATTCCAACTCCCCTCTTTTTTCCTGACTTATTGCCTGTGACTTGAATCATTATCTTTTTATTTTCTTGTTTTCCATCCAGATTAAACCTCTCTCATAACGCCTCATAAGTTGTCTACTTTATCCTCTTAAACTCTCAGGATATTCTTTTGATAAAAGGTCTCATTATAAGATACAGCATAAACAAGAATATTAACTGAATAAAACCACGAACAAAAAAAATCGTATTGAATAAATTGTAAAATGTAGCTTATGTTTGTTTATGTTGAGTAACATAACACCGAAAAAATAGGAGGTTTCAAATGAAACAAACTATGATGATATTAACGATGTCAGGAATTTTAGGAACTTGTGCTCTTAATGCCTACAACGGGCATACAGTTGTCATTAAAGACACCTCTGATGGAACAAAAATATTGATGCTCGAAACATCTAAACGGGACCGTTTATACTGGGGTCCGGATATTTTCTGGTCTGACGAATCCCCTAATATTAAAGGGATTAATGTTAAAGGAGACAGCATCTATTACGGCCTAAGAGCGGGTTACGATTTTCTTAGACCCAATTCCATGTATGCTGGTATTGACGCTTTATATGCAGTAGGAAGAACGAATCTTAAAGCTGAAATGGCTGAAAAAGAGTTGTACAAAGACAAAATTACAGGGACTGTTGGTAGAGGAGAGCTTCGATTAGGTTATAACTTCGTCGGAGAAGATAAAATCTATTTTAGTCCTTTTATAGGAGTTGGAGGATACCACTCCAGATCCGTCAAAGCAATCCACTTTGTTCAAAATTGGCTCTACCTCACGATGGGGATGAAAGTCGATTATGAAATAACCCCTAAAGTGAATGCAGGCCTCAACATTAAAGGAATGCGGGCTCTTTACTTAGAACAAAGTATTGAGAAGAATTCCGTCTCTGCTGAGCGTCATGACAATTCTAATGCTTTAGGATATGAAGTGTCGATTCCTCTTACCATGCGGTTTGGAAAAACCAATAATTGGGATTTCAGACTAGAGCCTTACTACATTAAGCTTAACAGTCAAAGTGATGCTAATGTAGCTGGAGCTCAGTTCACATTTAGCAACCGCTTCTAATAACCATCACCTTCACTTCACACTGTTGTGGAGGTGATTAAATACTTACTCTCACTCTTAGGTGCAATTTAAGAGTGAGATCCACCAAGTGATATTTTTTTTAAATCTATCTCATAATCATTAAACCAAAAGCTGATTGATGAGAAAGCTTTTAGGATATTTTTATATGGGTAATCCTGATAAGAAAAACGCTCCCCATTGACGCGGTTTATTCCGCTCTGTCTTCATTGCCATAAGAGTAGCTTTCTGTAAAGCTCTGACTTTACTTAATTTTGGAGTATTAATTCCTAAATAGTGCTGATAAAAAGTCTCTACCATCTTCACAGTCATGTCTCCTTCAGGAAGCGGCCAGTAGCTAGCAATCGTGGATTTAGCCCCGGCTCCTAAAAAAGACCAGATGGGGCCAATACTCCCCTCTTTTTGAAGATTTCCTCTTCCTAAATGACAGGCGCTCATGAAAACAAGATCAGCTTTAAGGGCAAGTGAGTTCACATCTTTAGCATGAAGGTATTTAGGATGCTTAATATCTTCACTTGCTAACTTAAAGAACCCTTCAAAGACAGAGTAAGGATCATCTTGCGGCTTCTCTTCTGCGATTCCGTGACATGCAATATGAATGACTTTGGCCTCTGGAGCATGCTTAAATACATTAGCTACTGTTGCCTCTTTTTGAATGAATACTTCCGTTTTAGAATTTTTTATCATCGGTGCAATGATGTCTTTTACTTCATGCTCTGCTTGCTTTAACTCATCTTTTTGATGAGGGGTTGTAGGATTTCCTATGAGAAGAGCTTCATTAGAAAATTCCTGAGGAAGCTCCTTTAAAAGAGAGAGCACTTGAATAGATGGTGCAACTGAAATAGGATAATTTTCAATTAGATATTGATCTTTTTTGGCATTATAAAAGGCTCCAAAAGGAAGATGGGCTAAAAAACCATCAGGAATAAACGTGAGGGTTTCTTCAGAACCCGGTAAAGGAAGGTACTCCTCTAGAGGAGCAATGAGAAGATCATACCAAGAAGAGAGTTTTTCATTAAAAAGCTGCGTTGAACTCTTACTTCCTCTTGTAGGCCGTTTAGTCTCTTGTTGATAGGGAAATGCTTTAAAAATAGGATCTAATTCCGTAAATGTTTCCTTTGGAATAGGCAAAGAAACCGATTGGAGGCTTTTTCCTTTTGAAAAAATAATCCAAGCTTGAATAGCTTCCTCTTGAGTATGTAATTGAATAAGAGAATACATCACAAAATTTGTAGAAAGCGTTTCTGCAAGCTTTTGAATCTCTGCAATGGAAAGAGGATTAAAAGAAGAGTCTGAATTCTCTTCTAAGGAAAGTTTTTGAGATAGAAGAGAAGAAAGAGCTCGAGACCGCCTCGTATCAGAAATTTCTAACGCTTCAACGTTTTTATTCTGCAAGAGCAACACCCGTTCTAAACCCGTATAAGGTCTTGACAACTCTTCAAACAAAGTGATTTGCCACTGAGCTTTTTTTGCATCTTTTTGAATAGAAGCAGCAATATCAATGCTTTTACAAAAATACTCTTTAGCTTTAGGATGGTCTTCTAATTGTTCATAGGAACTTCCCAAATTGCTATAAATCTTCTCCTCTTTTACTTGATCTTTAAGCTCTTGTACAATGTGCAAACCCTTCTCATGATATTCGATGGCTTGATGAATTTCTCCTAAACTGTGATAGGCATTTCCCAAATTATTATAAACTGCTCCTTTTCCTACTTTATCTTCAAGTTCTAGTGCGATCTTTAAATGCTCTTTATGATAGTCGATGGCTTTATGGTATTCTCCTAACCACTGATAGGCATTTCCTAAATTACCACAAGCCTTAGCCGCTCCTACTTGATTTTTAAGCTTTAGCATAATTTCTAAACATTTTTCATGATAGCCGATGGCTTTATGATATTCTCCTAACCACTGATAGGCAATTCCTAAATTACCACAAGCTTTAGCCGCTCCTACTTGATCTTTAAGCTCTAGTGTGATCTTTAAATGCTTTTCATAATAGCTGATGGCTTTATGATATTCTCCTAACTTTCGGTGGGCAACTCCGAAATTGATATAAGCACTCATTTCCCTTATTTGATCTTTAAATTCTAGTACGATCTTTAAATGCTTTTCATAATAGCTGATGGCTTTACGAGTTTTTCCTAAACTATCATAAGCAATCCCTAAATTGTTATAAGCTTCCATCTTTCCTACTTGATCTTTGAACTCTAACGCGATCTTTAAATGCTCCTTATGATAGTCGATGGCTTCATTAGTTTTTCCTAACTCCTGATAGGCGTTTCCTAAATTGTTATAAGCCTTTCCTTCTTCTACTCGATCGTTGAACTCTAACGCGATCTTTAAATGCTCCTTATGATAGTCGATGGCTTCATTAGTTTTTCCTAATTTAACATAAGCGAGCCCCAAATTGTTATAAGCTCCCATCTTTTCTACTTTATCATTAGACGCTAGAGAGATCTTTAAATATTCCTCGTGGTAGAGGACAGCTATATTGATTTCTCCTAACTTCTGATAGGCAATTCCTAAATTATTATAAGCCTTTCCCTCTTCTACTTTATAACCAAGCTTTAACGCGATTGTTAAATGCTTCTTATGATAGTCGATGGCTTCATTAATTTTTCCTAACTCCTGATAGGCAATTCCTAAATTATTATAAACCCCCATCACCCCTACTTTACTGTTAAACGCTAGAGGGATCTTTAAATATTTCTCATGATAATCAATGGCTTCATTAGTTTTTCCTAAACTAGCATAAGCAGTACCCAAATTGTTATAAGCCCTCCCCTCTGCTGCTTGATCTTTAAACTCGAGCGCAATATTTAAACGCTTCCTATGATAGTCGATGGCTTCATTAATTTTTCCTAACTTCTGATAGGCAATCCCTAAATTATTATAAGCCCTCCCTTCTCCTAATCGATCTGTGAATTTTAACGCGATCATTAAATGCTTCTTATGATAGTCGATGGCTTCGTTAGTTTTTCCTAAACTATCATAGGCAAGTCCTAAATTACTATAAGCATTTATCTCTCCTACGTGATCTTTAAGCTTTAGTGCAATCTTTAAACCCTTCTTATAATAGCTAATGGCTTTATCGGTTTCTCCTAAAATATCATAAGCAAGTCCCAAACTGCCATAAGCCCTCCCTTCTCCTACTTGATCTTTAAATTCTAGAGCAATCTTTAGCTCATTTTCGTAATATTCGAGAGCTTTACGAATTTTGCCTAAACTATCATAAGCAACTCTTAAATTGCCATAAGCCCTCCCTCCTCCCAATTGATCTTTCAGTTCTAGCGCACTCTTTAGCTCATTCTCGTAATACTTGCTAGATGTTATCTCCGTTCTTAATCGAAGAACCTCCTCTTTTGATATCAACTCCAATTGATTACCGATTCTATAAAGATAGGGTTTAGTCTGAATGTCTTGAAACATCTTATGAATCATTCCTGCGTATTCTCTTCCTTTAATCTGTAGTGTAAAGAGTGTCTGAATTTTTGCAATCCCTTCTGGTGTTTGATCTGCAAAAGAGTAAAATCGAATTTTATCGTTAGAAATATGAGAAGAAAGGATAGAAATTTTAGTGAAACCTACATTACTTAAGATTTTTGAAGAACTTTCCATTTATAACCTTATAAAATTTGTGTAAAAAATCCACTATAAAATACAAGTTTATATTTTTTCAACTGTATTAGGGCGTTTTGATAAACAAAATTTGATGACATTTTAAATTTTAAATATACAAAAAAAAGAGACTTATGTTTTCGTTATTCTCTAAAATAGGAGAATATAAATGGTGGGTAGAGTTACTAAGGACCCTGATTATATTAAGTTTTTAGACCCCCCTCGAGGCGCAAAAGCTTGCAGCTGTGATTAAAGAAATTTTTTCAGCTGTGAACGATCCTAGACAGTCTTCTAAAACCGTATATCCCTTTTGGTTTTTGACATTCTGTATCGTATTTGCTTATCTAGCTAATGCAAATACTTTGGCAGATATTACTCTATTACTAGAGTACGGCATTGATTGGATCAATAAGCTTGTTCAAGAGCGATTTCCAACTCCTTCTTACAATACTTTATGGTGGGCTCTATCTCGTATTCATCCTGCTTTATTACAACAAATATTGAAACAGTGAGTGTCTTATATTCCAGGAGGATTAGAAAATAAACTCTTAATTGTAGATGGAAAGCGGCTTAAAGGCTCTTCTTCAAAAGGGAAACTTGCCCATCCTGTAGAACTTTTTGTAGCAGAAAATCAGCTTATTCTGGGATCAAACACTTAGAGACTGTCTGTAAACTTAATAAAATTGCTATTATGGTATAATTATTCTTCTAATCATAGGAGGAAAAAACCATGGCTCGGCAAAATTATCCCTCTGATTTAAATGATCATGAATGGGATTTAATCAAAGAATTTGTAGAAACAGATTTTTCAAAGGGAGGTAGACCTTATAAATACTCTCGGAGAGAAATCTTAAATGGGTTTTTTTATGTCTTAAAAACAGGCTGCCAGTGGAGGTATTTTCCTTCAGATCTTCCCCATTGGAAAACTGTCTATCTACAACATAGAAGATGGATGAGGCAAGGGATTTTTGAGGAAATTTATAAGAAGCTCCACCGACTTGAGAGACTGAGGAATAATAAAACTCCTAAACCATCAGCTGGGATTGTTGATAGCCAAGTCTATAAAGACTGGAGAAAAAGGCGGTATTAGAGGCTTTGACGGAGGAAAAAAAAATCAAGGGACGTAAGAGGCATCTACTCGTTGATCCTTTAGGATTTCCTCTAGCACTAGAACTAACTGCAGCTAATGTAGGAGATCGAGAGGGATTTAAGTTGCTGTTAGACAAATACAAAGAGAACACTCCCAATATAGTTTTTGCAGATAGCGGATATAAAGGTAAGGATTTTGAACAAGAGTGCATGAATCAGGGGGTAAAAGTACAGCCCGTTCCAAGGAATGAAGGGTGGTGTCTGAAGACAAATTCTTTAAAAGTTATTCAGGGATTTCAAGTTGTTGCTAAAAGATGGATTGTAGAGAGATCATTCGCGTGGCTGGGTAAATACAGGCGTATGGTAAAGGATTATGAGTTGATACTGACTGTAAGCAAGGCCATGATTTGGATGGTATTCATTAGATTACTCTTAAGTAGACTTGGGAATTAAGGTTTGCAGACCATCTCTTAAACAGAGCAAACACGGATTCAATCAGAGCTCTTTTTTTCAAAAGGCACTTATCAAAGGTATCCATAAGAATGTTTTTCATATTAGAGCGAATCCTTGTAAGTAACTGTAAACCCTCTTCAATCAATAAGTTAAATAACTTACTTGATATATATCCTCTATCTCCCACAAGCTTACCTTTTAAATTTTTACACAGCGGCTGTACTTGAGATAGATCACTGACATTACCTTGGGTCAAGCTCCATGTGATAATTTCTCCCTTATGATTAACAATGACGTGAAGTTTTAATCCAAAAAACCACCCTGTAGAAGTTTTTCCTTTTGCAGCCACATCTTTGAAAAGCTTATGAGATGAAGATCTGCATATATGACATACGCTTAAAGGTGTGGAATCTATAAAAGCAATCCCCTTGGAGGATCCTTGAAGGATTTTTTGAAAAACATATAAGGGAACAGTAACCTGCTTCATAAGGGAGACAAATCTGGAATAGCTCACAAGTTTAGGAAAAAAGTGTTTCCATGTTGTGACATGATCTAGATAATAGTCTTTAAAAGTCCGTGATTTAAAGATTTGAAAGAAGACGACAATTGTCATGATCTCACTTAAAGCCATAGAGGATTTTCTTATTTTCCACTATCTCGATGAAGATGTGGGACCTTCCAGAAGTTTTTTTTCCCAGATAGGCTCAAACATTTTACAAAAATTATCAACGTGATAGAATAAAGTAATTAATTCGAGTTCTTTCATTTTTCAACCTTCTTGTTTATTGTTTTTCTCGATAAAAAAATTAACATTTAGAAGGTTGATTTTCAACAGCTTTTAAAAATAAAAATATTTTTTGGTCGATGTGAAACTGGCGTTAAAAAACTAAGGTAAATAGACGGGCGGCCATTTTTTTCTGCCTCTGGGTCTCGAATTGTCTAAGGGCGTTGAAGTCAAACCAAAAACTAATTCTACCTTAGGTTTTCTAAAGATCTGTTATATTTGGGCCAGTTACGTTGTAATCGCATGGGATTTCCTTTTTTGCTTAGTAACTAAAAATATAGTCCCATGCTTCTTCTCTGATCGGGTTTGTTGTACTAATGCTGAAAAACAATATTTTAGAGCAAAAAAATGACAATAATTCCACTTTCCCAGGAACTTTTATCCACATTTTCTAGAAGTTACTTTGTTAATCATACCTGCTTTGACCGCAACTTCAACATTTCTCCTCTGCAGACATCTACTTTTTAGGCTTCCACTAAAGGTTCTTTTCCACCTAGACATCATACTTTCGACTACCGCTCTTCGACTGTATCCAGTTAGCTTTCCCCATATCGATCTTGCTTCTAGATCACCTCCCAGTCCTTTGATGATCTGGATAGCCTCATTTCTTTTTTCATAAACAGGTTTATCACGGGTGTGTTGCATATGTTTCGGAAGCAAAGCTTAAAATGAAGTAAAAAAACGGATAAAAAAATTATTGATCAAAGAAGAAGCATGGGATTATACTTTTAGTTACCACACAAAAAGGAAATCCCATGCGATTACAGCGTAACTGGCCTAAATATAACAGATCTTTAGTTAACCGTGGTAGAGTTAGTTTTTGGTTTGACTTCAACACCCTTAGACAATTCGAGGTTCAAAGGCAGAAAAAAAATGGCCGTCCGTTTATTTACCCTGATTTTTTAATCGTGGCAATGATCACTTTAAGATTTTATTTTCACTTAAGCTTAAGAGCAACTGAAGGCTTTTTTCAAGAGATACTTGAGCTTCAAGGCATTGATATGCAGTCTCCTTCCTATACACAGCTTTGCAGGAGAATGAAGAATCTTCCCCTTCCTAAAAATCTAGTTAACCGTAAAGAAATCACAGATATTGTATTAGATTCCACAGGGTTAAAAGTGTATGGAAAAGGAGAGTGGTGTGCTTCTAAATATGGGGGTAGATCGAAGTGGAATAAGCTCCATATAGCAATGGATTTAGAAAGCGGAAAAATCATCTTAGCAGAAGTTGGAAATGAGTATGAGGCTGATACAACACATTTTGAAAAAGCACTCAAAAAAGCAAATAGCAACAAAGGAAGAGTTCTTATGGATGGTATAGCTGATAACGAAAACTGCTACGCCCTTGCTAAAAAATATAATAAAGAACTTCTAACACCTCCTAGAAAAGGAGCGATTATCCGCGATGAGCCTGTCTATGAAAAAAGAAATGAGGCTGTTCATATTATTAAAGGACTAGGCGGAGACTTAGAGGCGAGATCTCTGTGGGGAAAAATGACGGGATACAATTAAAGAGCTATAGTTGAAAGTATGATGTCTAGATGGAAAAGAACCTTCAGTGGAAACTTGAAAAGTAGATGTCCGCTAAGGAAAAGAATCGAAATTGGGGTAAAATCAGGCATGATCAATCAAATGATTTCTAGAAAAAATGGATAAAAGCTCCTAATAAAAGGGGAACTATAAGCGTTTTTTTCCAATAAAAAATCCTATTTTCAGACCTTATGCAACACACCCTCTCTGATCAATAATCTTTTATCCGTTTTTTTACTTCATTTTAAGCTTTGCTTCCGAAACATCTGCAACGCACCCATCTAAGATTGATAAAAGGCTCTAAAGCCCTTTGAGTAATAACCAATGAAACGGCTATTTGAATATTTAATCTTAAATAGAAAGTTAATGGACATTTCTGAATATTTCCTAGAAGGAAAATCTTTTACCGTATTGGGAAGTTCCCTTTCTACAGTAGATTAGCAAAACTGAAACATGCATGGTTATCAAAGAATCTATCTGACAAAATCGTTATCAATTAATATCTCTCTAAAGGTAGATTCCCCACTCTATACACATGTGTATAGAGTGGGGAATCTAAACCATGGCCTTTTCTTCAAAATTAATCGTTATGATTTTACAATAATCAAGCCGATTGTAGATATATTAGAAGATTCTCTCTCTTGAACATTCTTCCATAAGTAAAATGACTCTTTCTCTGTTAAATTTTCACAAAGCCTATATCTAACTTCATACACGCCTTGTGTTTTAGGAGCTATTAGTTGAAATTTCTCTACGCTCTTTCTTCCTATAGTCCCTAAGCTATTTCCGATGATGACCTGAGGGCCTGCTTTTTTAAGTCCAATCACCACTTGGTAGAGTGAGAGCGGATTAGAGCTTGCAGCATCGATACCCATCTCAATCTCACACTCAATCGTTGCACCAGGCTTAACAATGACAGCTCTTGAGTGTCCATTTAAGGTGAAGTTTTGAAGCGTTAAAGGACCCTCTTTATTTTTATTTTCAATCACTCCTTTCCAAGGATAGTGATTCATATGGTATTGAATCTTTTCAGCGCTGATTCCGCACTCATCTAGTTCCTCTTCAATAATTTTGGCAATATGGCTCAGCCCTTCTTTCATTTTATTTGTAAAATTCTTGGCATGAAGATATGAGGGGCTCATGAAAGCAAACATCGATCCTATAATAAGAAAAAAGCACATCGATTTATGAAGACTATTTTTCATAAAAAAACTCCTTTTTAATGAAGTGGATAATTCCATCAATGATCACAATTTTCTGTGAATGAATTATTTTTAGCTATCTGTTTTTAAAAATCAAATCCTCCATTCTCTATCTACCTACAAGGTGGCATCCATTTGGATGCTTCTATATTTGATAAAAAATACATGTATTCATCTGGTGAATCAAACTTCTTTGTATTATTTTTTTATCAATACAGACCCTAATCCATTAATCCTGCTAAAAAAAGTGATCCCCATTGGCGGGGTTTATTCCGCTCTGTTTCCATCGCCGTAAGTATAGCTTTCTGCAGGGATCTTGCTTTATTAAGCTTAGGAGTATTGATCCCCAAATAGGACCTATAAAATGTATCTACCATCTTAACAGTCATATCTCCTTCAGGAAGCGGCCAGTAACTAGCAATTGTTGATTTAGCGCCTGACCCCAAAAAAGACCAAATAGGCCCAACACTTCCCTCTTTTTTGAGATTTCCTCTTCCTAAATGGCAAGCGCTCATAAATACAAGCTCAGCTTTTAATCCGAGTAGATGCACATCTTTTGCATGAAAGTCGCCTGCGGGGTGTTTTTGATCTGGTGCTAATCTCAAGAATCCTTCAAAGACAGAGTAGGGATCATCTAAAGGTTTTTGATTAGCCACCCCATGACCTGCAATATGAATGACCCTAGAATGAGGGGCGTGTGTAAAAACGTTTCCTACAGTCGCTTCTTGCTGAGTCAGTACTTTTACATCAAAATTTTGCATAAGTGGAGCGATGATATTACGTACCTCAACTTCAGATTTTTCAAGATTATTGTATTTTTGCTCAGAAGTTGTAGGATTACCCATCAAAAGAGCTTGAGTAGGAAATTCTTTCGGAAGGTGATCTAGGAGGGAGACAATCTGCATAGAAGGAGCTATCGAAATCGGATAATTTTCAATCAGGTACTGATCTTTTTTACGATTATAAAAAGCTCCAAAAGGAAGATGGGCTAAAAAACCATCAGGAATGAAAGTGAGGGTTTTTCCAGAACCAGGTAAAGGAATATGCTCTTCTAGAGGAGCCATTAAAAGCTCGTACCAAGAAGAGAGTCTTTCTTCAAAAATCTGGTTCGGTTGTTTCTCTCCTTTTCTTGGACGCGTTTTTTCAATTTGATAAGGAAATGCTTTAAAAATGAGATCTAACCTTGAAAATACATCCTCTGGAATAGGAAGAGAAAGTGCTTGGAGAGGCTTTTTCTCAGAAGATATAATCCATACGTGAATAGAGTTGAGTTCCTTACTTAAAAAATTAAGAGAATAGATAATGAAAGTCGTATCAAATTTTTCAGCTAAATCGTACATGTTTTGAATGGAAAGAGGCCTAACATGAGAATCTTTATTCTCTTTAAAATTTAAATGTTGAAGTAGAAGAGAAGAGAGAGCTCGAGCACGTCTTGTATCAGAAATCTCTAATGCTTCAGCATTTTTACTCTGAAATAACATCCATTCAAGACCTATATAAGGTTTAGATAACTCCTCAAATATAGAGATTTGCCATTCAGCACGTTTTGCGTCATGCTGAAGCAAGGTAAAAATCTCAACACTTTTACGAAAATATTCTTCCGCTTTACCGCCTTCTCCTAAAGAATAGTATGCACTTCCCAAATTACCATAAGCAATTCCTTCTCCTATCTTATCTTGAAGCTCTAAAGCAATTTCTAAAGCGTTTACATAATTAGCAATTGCCTTATGAATCTCTTCTAGAGAATAGTAGGCAATTCCCAAATTGTTATAGGCACTGCCTTGTCCTACCTTGTCTTGAAGCTCTTGAGCAGCCCCTAAATACTTCTGATGATAATCAATTGCCTTATGAATATCTCCTAACTCCTGATAAGCATTTCCTAAATTGCAATAAGCTCCGCCTTCTCCTACCTTGTTGCGCCACTCTAGAGCAATTTTTAAAGCTTTCTCATGAAAATTGATTGCTTTATGAGTTTCTCCTAACTTCCATTGGGCATTGCCTAAATTGTTATAAGCAATTCCTTCTCTTACTCGGTCTGAAAGCTCTAGAGCAATCTTTAAATGCTTATCTTGATAATCGATTGCCTTATGAATATTTCCTAACCTTAGGTGAACATTTCCCAAATTATCATAAGCTATCCCTTCTCCTACTTTGTCTTGAAGCTCTAGAGCAATCTCTAAACCTTTATTATAGAAATCAATCGCTTTATGGGTCTTTCCTAACCCTAGGTAGGCATTTCCCAAATTGCCATAAGCAATCCCTTCCCTTACTCGATCTGGAGGCTCTAGAGCAATCTCTAAAGCTTTTTCATAGAAATCGATTGCTTTATAGATCTTTCCTAACTTCAAATAGGCATTTCCCAAATTGCCATAAGCAACTCCTTCTCTTCCTCGATCTGAAAATTTTAGAGCAATCTTTAAATATTTTTCTTGATAATTGATTGCTTGATCGGGTTTTCCTAATTCCAGATAGACATTTCCCAAATTACCATAAGCAATTCCTTCCCTTATCTCATCTTCAAGCTCTCGAGCAATCTCTAAGCCTTTATTATAGAAATCAATCGCTTTATAGATCTCTCCTAACCCTAAGTAGGCATTTCCCAAATTGCCATAAGCAACTCCTTCTTTTAATCGGTCTGGAAGCTCTAGGGCAATCCCTAAAGCTTTTGCATAGAAGCCGATTGCTTTATGATTATCTCCTAAAGAATAATAAGCATTTCCTAAATTGCTATAAGTCCTACTTGCACCCGCCTTATTTTCAAGCTCTAAAGCAATCTCTAAGGCCTTTTCATAATAAGGGATTGCTTTACGGATCTCTCCTAACTTTTGGTAGGCAATTCCCAATTTGTCATAAGCCCTATTTTCTCTTGCCTTGTCTTGAAGCTCTTGAGCACTCTTTAAAGCTTTTTCATGATAGTTAATTGCTTTACAAATCTCTCCTAAAGAATCATAAGCGTTACCCAAATTGCCATAAGCTTTATCTTCCCCCACTTTGTCTTGACACTCTTGAGCAACCTTTAAATGCTTCTTATGGAAATCTTTTGCTTTCCGAATTTCTCCTAACTGATGGTGAGCAATCCCTAAATTACTATAAGCCCTCCCTTCTTCACCCTTATCTTCTAATTCTAGAGCAGTTTTTAAATCTTTTTCGTAGTATGAGATGGCTTTTCTATACTCTCTTAATTCATAGTAGACATCCCCCCAATTCCCACAAATCAATAAAAGAGCCTCTTCTTTTGAGATCAGCTTAAAATGACTTCCTTTTCTTAATAAATACGGCTTATTTGAAACGTCTTTACACATTTCACTGATAATACCGTCATAAATTTTCCCTTTAACTTTCAGCTCAAATATTTTCTGAATCTTTACAACCCCCTCTGGTGTTTCATCAGCAAAACCATAGAGCCGAGTTTTAGTAGTTAACGAATCAGAAGAAGGTAGCGATAGTTTAATCAGCCCTGCTTCAGTAAAGGATTTTGTATGAATATCCATCTTGAACCTCAAATGATTTGATTGAAAAAGATTACTATGAAATGCATCATTCTATTTAATCAAGATTTTTTTGATCTTTGAAAAAGAGGAGATTTTTTTTAATATTTAATATAATGATTCAAAGCCATTTCTCCTTCTAGATGTAGGTTAGAGCAAAATTCATCTAAATCATGAATAGAAGACAGAATGTGGGATAAATGGATAAGAGGGTTTTAAAGCTCTTCATAAAAAAGGGCCTTCTCCTAAGAGAAGGCTTAAAAAGAAAAGAGACCTACCCTAGATTAAAAGAGAGGCAGGATTTTCGAGATACTTCTTTAATGTTTTCAAGAAAAGCGCAGCATCTACTCCGTCAATTACCCGGTGATCAGCGGAGAGTGTAAGCATCATCACTTTTCCAGGAACTACGAGCTGATTTTCTACAACAGCTTTATCTAAGATACTACTGATCGCTAAAATAGCTGCTTGCGGAGGGTTAATGACAGCGATAAAGTCAGACACATCATACATCCCTAAATTTGAAAGAGTAAACGAGCCGCCCATGTACTCTTCTCGTGAGAGTTTTCCTTCTTTAGCAAGAAGCGCAAGTCTTCTCAGCTCTTTTGAAAGCTCTCCAATATTTTTAAAATCTGCATGCCGAATAATGGGGGTGATGAGTCCATCTGGAATCGAAACAGCTACGGCTATATCAATTGTTTTAAAGCGGATGATTTTATTTTGCTCTGAGTCAAATCCGCTATTAACTTTAGGATGCTCACGGAGCGTAAGAGCGGCTGATCTCATGATGAGATCATTGACAGAAACTTTGAGCCCTACAGCTTTTAGCTGCTCTTTAATGGCAAGGAGCTTTTCACACCGAATCTCGATAGAGACATAAAAATGGGGAATAAACGTTTTTGCAGCTTGTAGCCTTGAGGCAATCGTTTTTCGCATGGGAGTAAGCCCTTCTTCCTCAAACGCCCCTGGAACTTCTTTGGGAGATTCATTGCGGCTAAAGGTGACAGGTAAATCAGGCTGTCCAAGCTCTAGATCCCGGCTTAAAATACGGTTCAAGGGACCTGATCCTTTAACGGTGCTTAAGTCAATCCCTTTACTTTTAGCTAACTTTTTTGCAAGAGGAGACGCTGCTAAATGGGCACTTTGAGGTGCCTTATGGGAGTTAAATTGATAGTTTGTCAGCGGCTCTTCCGGTTTAAAAAGAGGCTGCGTAAGTCCTATTGAAGAAGAGACTGGGGTGGTTTTTTGCTCTTTAACAGGGTTTAATGTATCAGAAGATATCTCGCTTACGATCTTTTGTATTGTAGGAGAAATACCTGTAGGGATATACCCTTCAATGCTCTCTTCTTTTGTCTCTGTAAAAATAGCCACTGCTTGATTAACAAAGGCAGAAGATCCTTGAGGGATGAGAATTTGACGTAAGTACCCCTCATCAAGAGAAGAGTGTTCAACCGTTGCTTTATCTGTTGCGATTTCAAAGAGAGTGTCTCCTACCTGAGTAAAATCTCCTTCTTGTTTACACCATTTGACAATGACTCCCTCTTCCATTGTGGGTGACAATTTTGGCATCGTTAAAGTAAATGGCATAATATCCTCTAGTGATCTTAATGTAGGGTGTCTAAAACAGTTTGCATGATGCGCTCAGCTGTTGGAATCGTCTCTTTTTCTAACACTTTAGAGTAAGGCATGGGCGTTTCTAATTGCGTTACACGGGCAACTGGGGCATCGAGAAAATCAAAACACCGCTTTTGAATTTCAAAAGCCACCTCTGCACAAATACCTGCAAAGGAGTGCCCCTCTTCTACAATCACTGCATGGTGAGTCTTTTTTACAGACTCTGTAATTGTAGCAATATCTAAAGGTTTTACACTTCTTAAATCAATGAGCTCAACGGAAATGCCTTTCGCTAAGAGAAGTTTTACCGCCTCTTTACAAAGAAGGGTCATTCTTCCGTGAGCAATTAAGGTGATATGCGTTCCTTCACTCACAATACGGGCTTTTCCAATCGGGACAAGGTACTCTTCTACAGGAATTTCCATCTTGTCATTATAAGAGAGCTCACTTTCTAAAAACAGGACAGGGTTGTTATTACGGATGGCTGACTTTAAAAGACCCTTGGCATCATACGGGTTACTCGGCGCTAAAATGATTAAGCCAGGGATATTTCCATATAGCGCCTCAACACAGTGCGAGTGTTGCGATGACACTTGAGCTGCAGCCCCGTTAGGGCCTCTAAACACAATGGGAACAGAAAACCTGTTTCCTGACATGTAATACATTTTGGCTGCATTAGAAATGATTTGATCTGCTGCCACAAAGGAGAAGTTAAAACTCATGAATTCTACAATCGGGCGAAGACCTGTCATTGCAGCCCCAATAGCAAGCCCCGTAAACCCCTCTTCTGCAATCGGGGTATCAATGACTCTTTCAGATCCCCATTTACTTAAAAGCCCTTTGGTGACTTTATAAGCGCCGTTATATTCAGCAACTTCTTCTCCCATGATAAAGACCCTAGAGTCTCTTGTCATTTCTTCATCAATGGCTTGTCTAAGAGCCTCTCTCATATCAATCAGTTGCATCTTCATAAGGAAAAAACATCCTCTCCTAAAACAATAGGGCTTGGCCAGGGGCTCTCTTCAGCAAATTCTAAAGCGTCCATGACAATCTTTTTCTGCTCTTGATCTAGCTGTTTAAATGCATCTTCTGTCAAGATGTGAGAATCGATGAGTTTTTTAGAAAAAAGGTGAAGAGGATCGCGTTGCATGCAGTTTGTTAACATTTCTTTAGAGCGGTAAAGCCCTGGATCTGAAATGGAGTGCCCTTTAAATCTTTCGGTCACAGCTTCTACTAAAACAGGTTTAGAGGTGGATTTAACTTCTTCAAAAATCGCTGAAAATCCTGCATAGCAGTTAAAAAAATCCATTCCATCTAATGTGTAAGACTTCATATTGTAAGAAATGGCCTGCTTTTCTCCGATGGGAGAAGAAGCAATAGCTCTAGAAACAGCTGTTCCCATGCCCCACTGATTGTTTTCAATCACATAGATGCAAGGAAGATTCCATAAAGAGGCGATATTTAACGCTTCATGAAACGACCCTTGAGCCACTGCCCCGTCTCCTAAAAAGCATATAGCCACACCTTCTTTCTTTAAATACTTTAGGGAAAAAGCAGCGCCTGTTGCAATGGGAACCTGACCTGCTACAATCCCAAATCCTCCAAGAAGCTGGTCGGTATAAAGGTGCATAGAGCCCCCTCTCCCTTTTGCATTGCCTGTAGATTTTCCAAACAGCTCTGCCATGAGTTCTCGGGGCTTAGCTTTTAAAAGAAGCGCGAGGGCGTGACATCTGTAAGAGGTTGCCCACCACTGCTGATCTCCCATCACATGAACAGCAGCAGTTTGAATCGCCTCTTGTCCCATATAAGAGTGGAAGAATCCCCCAATTTTTCCTTGAAGATAGGCAGACTCTGCCCTTAGCTCAAAATGGCGAATGAGGAGCATATCTTGCAGCGCTTGAATGAGCTTTTTTGGGCCCATGAGCTGCATGATCTCTTGATCTTGGCTATCAAAAAAATGGTATTTAATCGGTTGCTTTTCCATGACTGCTGTTTTTAACCTTAATAAATTTATCCCATCATCTTTAGGTTAAAAGACGGCTGGAAAAGGGGCTGCTTGGTGAATCCCTGGCATCGCCTGACGATTATTGGTAATAGGAATCGTGGAGATATAGTCTTCTTCAGGGGAGATGCGGTAGCACCCTGTCATTAAAAAGCTGAGTAGAACAAAAGTGATTTTACTGAGCTTCATCGCCTGACATCTTGCTATTTTTGATTCTCTATTCGAGAGAGCATCATACCCCTTTTTAGAATTATTGCAAACAAGTCCCTTATGCATCTTTTGCCCCTTAAGAGATCTTTTTAAGATCAATGAGCACTGGGTATCCGTTGATATCTACCGTTTCTCCCTCACATGCTATAAATTCGACTTTTAAAGAGAGTGTTTCATGACATACATAGTCTTGATGTGCCTCAAACGCTTTTTGAATGAACGCATCACTTTGAATACGGACTTCAATACGGTCTGTGACGGCAAAATCTTTTTCTCTTCGAAGCGTGTTAATGCGGTTGATAAGCTCTCTTGCAGCTCCTTCTAAAATCAGATCTTCTGATAGCTCTGTATCTAAAGCAATGGTTAAATCCCCTTCTGTCAGCGCAATGACACCCGGTTTCACTTCTCTTTCAACAGCCACATCTTCTGGTGTTAACGTCATCACGGTATCTTGAACGGTGATCTCTATGGTATTTCCACTTAAAAGAGCTTTTAGCCTCTCAAGAGAGAGCTTTTGAATTTCTGCCTGCGCCCCGTTCATAAGAGGTCCCACTTTTTTCCCTAAAATACGGAAATTGGGTTTAGCTTTGAGCGTGACAAAAAGCCCCTCTTCTTCATGAAAACAAATATCTTTAACGTTAAGTTCATCTTGAATGAGTTCTTTTTGCTCTCTTAACGATTCTAAGATAGAAGCATTTGCGCAGATGATATGCGCTGCTCTTAACGGTTGCCGCACTTTAAGATGGTGCTCTTTTCTTAAACTATGTCCTAGGCTCACAACTTGTTGAACCCTCATCATCTCCTCTTCTAAATCTTTAAGTCTAAGATTTTGATTATATTCAGGGAACTTACATAAATGCACAGAAAGCGCATCTTCTTCTTTTTTGAGTCCTTGGTAGATCGATTCACTGATAAAAGGAGCAAAAGGAGCTAGGATTTGAGAAAGCGTTAATAACACATGGTACAAGGTGCTAAACGCCTCTTCACGGTCTACTGTGGCCTCATCTTGCCAAAACCTCGATCTTGATCTCCTGATGTACCAATCGGTCAGTTTATCAATGAATTGGATGATGGGCTCAACAGCTTTTTGTAAAAGATACGCCTCCATGGATTCTGTGACAGACTGCGTTAACTGCTGAAGCTCTGATAAGATCCACTGATCAATATCTGCCTGAGGACGGAGATTAAACGCCTTGGGTGTGAAATTGTAGATATTTGCGTAAGTGGCTAAAAAGACATAGCAGTTCCAAAGCGGAATTAACACTTGTCTTACCATGAGCTCAACGCCTCTTGCCGAAAACCTTAAGTCATCTGCTGTGACAGCTGGGCTACTGATTAAATAGAGACGAACAGCATCTGCTCCAAATTGATCAATAATAAGATTAGGCTCTGGGTAGTTTTTAAGCCGCTTAGACATTTTAGCCCCGTCTTCAGCTAAAATGATGCCGTTAACAATCACGTTTTTAAAAGCTGGCTCATCAAATAACGCGGTAGAAAGAACTGTTAACGTATAAAACCACCCTCTTGTTTGATCCAGACCCTCTCCAATAAAATCGGCTGGAAACGACTGCAAAGTGAGCTCTTTATTCTCAAACGGGTAGTGATTTTGCGCATACGGCATCGATCCTGATTCAAACCAGCAGTCAAACACTTCAGGAATCCGTCTAAAGGTTTTACCCCCTTGCTCAAAGTTAAGATCATCAATAAAGTGGCGGTGAAGATCAGGTATTTTTTGCTGCGTTTTCTCTTCTAACTCTTGAACACTTGAAATGACAATGATCTCGCCATCTTCACTTCTCCAAAGAGGAATCGGGGTTCCCCAATACCGATTACGTGATATCGCCCAATCTCTTGCATTTTCTAACCACTTACCAAATCTTCCCTCTTGAATGTGACCTGGGACCCATTTAATTTTTGCATTGGCTTTTAAAAGTCTCTCTTTGAGTGTCTCAACAGCCACAAACCATGTTGTGACGGCTTTATAAAGAAGAGGGGTGTCAGATCTCCAGCAAAAAGGGTAGCGGTGACGGATCTGGGTATGTAAGAAAACTCTTCCTCGTTGCTTTAAAGACCGTATGATTTCTTTATCGGCATCTTTAACAAAGACGCCTTGATAATCTGGAACTTGAGAGGTAAATTTTCCATTTTGATCAATCGGGCAAACAGGATCAATCCCCTCTTTTTGGCAGATAAAAAAGTCTGACTCTCCAAAAGCTGGAGCCATATGCACAATACCTGTTCCATCTTCCATCGACACAAACTCATCGGTTAAGACCCGAAACGCGTGAGGATAGGACTCTTTAAAATAGGTAAACAGAGGTTCATAAGAGATATTTTTTAATTCTTTCCCTTTCATGACAGCGATCACTTCTACCTGTTTGAAATACGCACTAACTCTTGCCTCTGCTAAGATAAAAAGTTTTCCCGTTTCTAAATCTTTAATTTTTACATAAGGTTGCTCAGGATGAACAGCTACTGCTAAATTCGAGGGAAGTGTCCAAGGGGTGGTTGTCCAAATGAGTAAAGAGACATCAGGCGCATTTGTAAGAGGAAATGTAACAACAAGAGAGGGGTCATCGACATCTTTATAGTTGAGGTTCGCTTCAAAATTGGATAAGGGGGTTCCTAGCTTTGCAGAAAAAGGCATCACTTTTAACCCTTCATACACAAGCCCTTTTTTATAAAGCTCACCAAACACCCACCATACCGATTCCATGAAGGATTTATCCATCGTATGGTATGTAGAATCAAAATCAACCCACCGTCCCATCCGGTTAACCGTTGTTTTCCACTCTTTTGTATAACGAAGGACAATGCTTCTACACTCTTCATTGAACTGAGCAATTCCAAACTGCTCAATTTCAGGAGCGCCTGATAGATTATGGGCCTTTTCAATTTCATTTTCCACAGGAAGGCCGTGGCAATCCCATCCAAACCGGCGCCTTGCGTGATACCCTTTCATGGTCCAAAATCTTGGCACAACATCTTTAATGGTTCCAGCAAGGAGGTGTCCATAGTGAGGAAGTCCTGTTGCAAAAGGAGGGCCGTCATAAAAAGAGAAGAGAGGACCATTTTGAGTTTGATCGAGCGATTTTTGAAAAATTGCTTCTTTTTCCCAAAAATCTAAAATTTTGCGCTCTTTTTCTGAAAATGAATCCCGGCTACCTAATTCAAACATAATCGCTCCCCTTACAAAGAGAAGCAATTGTATCCTATTTTTCATTATGATACAATGAAGGTTATGGGGGTGAAAGGCTTCGACTAGGAAGCTGAAGATTTGTGGCATGCGGAGGTTATCGATATCCTCCTTAATCCATCGGTAAAACAGTAACTGACGAACAAAACGTCTTTGAATTAGCAGCTTAACCGCTTCCTGATTCCGATAGTTCATTGCCTGGCCAAGAGCTTTGAGTCCTATCGTCATAAATCTTGGCGTGGCTTTTCTTGTTTACCCTTTGAGAAGAAACAGCCGAGATATTCAAAGGGAAAATGGTCAGATTTGGGGCGCCTTCCAGCACTGATCATTACATAGAAGGCGATAAGCATGTAGTCATAAGTGGGATGTTTGCTTAGCACGAGAGTTCGAATCTCTCCACCTCCTAACTCTTAAAGGACCTAACAATTTAGGTCCTTTTTTTATTCCCTTTTTAAAAGCTCCAGATAATAGCAAGTGTTAAGGCAAGTATTGTGATAAGAGACCACTGAAAAATCTGTTTTGCCCAAGCCCCATTTTCATGTGTAAAAAATCCTTTTACGCTAAGTGTCATCCAAATGGTGTTAAATACCATCATAAGTGTTCCATATAACGCCCCTAAGTAGCCCCCTATATAAAGAAACATGGAGGCAACGGTAAACGCTATAATGTACCCTAATATGTACAGCTTCGTCTCTTTTAAAGAAGAAGCTACTGGAAGAACAGGAACATTTGCCTGTTGGTAATCTTTGAATCGGTAAAGGGTAATGGCAAAAAAATGGGGCATTTGCCAAAGAGCTACCATCACCCCAAGAATCCACCCATCAACCCCTACATCTCCCCTAACAGCAGAATATCCTACAAGAACGGGCATGCTTCCAGCAAGGCTTCCCGCCTCTGTGGCATACCGGCTTCTTAGTTTTAAGGGGGTGTAGATCAAGGTGTAAACACAGAGTCCTATCCAAGCAAAAAGGAGCGTACTATGAGGAGTTGTCATAGCTAAGATAAAAGATCCTAAACCCCAAAGCATCAAAGCAAAAACTTGCGCCTCTTTAAGAGACACGGTTTTCTTCACAAGCGGACGAGAATTTGTTCTTTCCATTTTTTGATCAAGTGTCACATCCCAGATGTTATTGATCACACACGCTGAGCCTACGATGAAAAAAAGCCCCATTAACATTTTGGTTAAAAGAAGATAAGAAATATCTCCTCTTGCTGCGAGAAAAAACCCAGCAGTAGCTGTGATCAAATTCCCTATAATGATGCCAGGTTTCATCAGTTTGATGTACCCCTTCATCTTAAATCTATACATTGCTACCGCCCTACTTTAATACACTCTCTTATCTCACTTCTTAAGCAAAAAGAGAGTATTAAGTAAAAACATATTTTTTTATTTATGAAAAATGAGAGGGTGTGTTACATCCAAAAAAAACTCTCCTTAAGGATAACGATGAAAACAGCTCTACTCATCTTAATGATGCTTGCCTCCATTTGCACCCTCTTCTCTTGCACCCCTTCAAAGAAAAAAACAGATTGCAATAAAGAGATCTGTAAATGCCTCTCTGACTGTGAATGCAGCTTAGAATGTGCTTGTAAAAAGCTGCTTTAAAGATTTTATTTTTAGATAAGAGATTTCTTGGATAGGCATGGGGATACCACGTTGATCAATAGCTGTTGATAAATCCACCATTTAAAAGAGCTGCAACACTAAGCACAGCTCTATGCATTTACGCTATTTGACAAGATTTTTCAATAAAAAATGTCTTTATTTTGCAGAATTAACCTACCTTCTTTATCTAGACTCTCCAGAAATCCTTGAAGGTTTAGGATCAGGCTCCATTTGAAAAAGCTCAGTCATTTGAATAGCCTCCCCATATAAATCCCTATTTTTTTCAACATATCTTCGAATGAATGCACCGTAATCGTAAACTACATTTCTATAGAGTACAGGTTGCTCTGGCCTATCTTGAAGGTAAGGGCACATATCAGTGGGTAAGAGCTTTCTATCTGCTAGAGGAAGAGAGTCCCAAGTGATGATAGATTGTCGTCTTTGATAGCACTTCCAAGGATCCCAGGTAGATAAAAAGGCTTCAAAGGAAGATTCTGATAACTCTTCTAAAATACGGTTTCCGATGGCATCTATTTCTTGATCCGAAATCGCTACACACCGTCTAAAGAGCATTTCTTTACTCTCTAGTGGAAGAGATAACATCTTTTGCAACCTAATATGAAATGCCATGTACACTTCCACTTCATCTACAAAAAGAAGTGTTTTGATATAATCTTTAATCTTTTTATTCAGCTCTTCCAGTAAGAAAAATCCTTTTCCTGCCTTTTTGAGCTCTTCAGCAGTGATCGATATGTCTTGAAGTTTTCTCAGTTTGTGGTAGAGCCCTATCTCACTTAACGTAGTCATGACACGGTCATCACAAGAGGCTAGCCCTTGGTGAATCAACAAAGCACTATGATGGCAAAACTCCTCATCTTCACTCATCATTTGAACGATTTGGAGAATCCGCCCTGCAAGCGCTTCCTTCGTTACACCATTTCGAAAATCTGCAGTTCCTGTCAGACGGTGAAGAAATTGTAAGAGGTTTTGGTGATCTTGAGCTGCTAAAAGAGTTTGATGGAGCTGATGACCTACTTTTTCAAAATCCATCAATCTGTTTTTTGCTTTTTCTTGCCAAAACTCAAGAGCTGAGAGGAGAGTATTAAACTCTATGATGTATTCTTCTTCCGATTCCATAGAAAAATGAAACTGAATTCCTTCCACGTGAAGAGCTTCTTCTTGTAATCTAGTAATAACAGTAGGAGAGAGCCCAGAGCCCGTGAGATCAATTGTACGTCTCTCTCCATTACCACAAAAGCCTAGAGTGATGATCCAATTGGGTAAAGATGTTAGATTACGGCACCCTACTAAATATAAATTTCCACCAAGATTCAGGGAATTAGGGAATGTAGTAAAAGTTGTGCAATCAGAAAGAATGAGATCTTTTTTTACTTCAAGTTCTTCTGGAAGAACTTGAAGAGCTGTACATCCAGATAGGTTAAGAGATCCTTTTACTTTAAGTCCTTTGGGGAGTGCTATAAGAGACGTGCAATCACAAAGAGTGAGATCTCCTCTTACCTCAAGTTCTTCTGGGAGAACTTGAAGAGCTGTACATCTCGATAGATTAAGAGATCCTTTTACTTTAAGCCCTTTGGGGAGTGCTATAAGAGACGTGCAATCACAAAGAGTGAGATCTCCTCTTACCTCAAGTTCTTCTGGGAGAACTTGAAGAGCTGTACATCCAGATAGATTAAGAGATCCTTTTACTTTAAGCCCTTTGGGGAGTGCTATAAGAGACGTGCAATCACAAAGAGTGAGATCTCCTCTTACCTCAAGTTCTTCTGGAAGCTGTATAAGAGCTCTACATCCAGATAGGTTAAGAGTTCTTCCCAATTTAAACGCCGTAGGAAGTTTTGTAAGAGATGTGCAGTCACAAAGAGTAAGATCTCCTCTTACCTCAAGTTCTTCTGGGAGCTGTATAAGAGCTCTACATCCAGATAGGTTAAGGGATTTTTTCACTTTAAACGCCGTAGGAAGTTTTGTAAGAGATGTGCAGTCACAAAGAGTAAGATCTCCTCTTACCTCAAGTTCTTCTGGGAGCTGTATAAGAGCTCTACATCCAGATAGGTTAAGGGATTTTTTCACTTTAAACGCCGTAGGAAGTTTTGTAAGAGATGTGCAGTCACAAAGAGTAAGATCTCCTCTTACCTCAAGTTCTTCTGGGAGCTGTATAAGAGCTCTACATCCAGATATATCAAGACTTTCTTTTATTTTAAGCCCTCTAGGTAGGACTGTAAGGCCTGTGCAATCACAAAGATTGAGGTCTCCTTCTACCTTAAGTTCTTCTGGGAGAACTTGAAGTGCTATACATCCCCTTAAAGTAAGAGATCCTTCCACTTTAAGCTCCTTAGGAAATTTTGTAAGAGATGTGCAATGAGAAAGATTAAGATCTCCTCCTACCTCAAGTCCTTCAGGGAGCTGTGTAAGAGCTGTACATCCAGATAGATTAAAAAATCCCTCCACTTTAAGCCCTCTAGGTAAGGATATAAGAGACGCACAATAAGAGAGGTCAATATCTCCTCCTACCTCAAGTTCTTTAGAGAGCTGTGTAAGAGCCGTACATCCAGATAGATTAAAAAATCCCTCCACTTTAAGCCCTCTAGGTAGGACTGTAAGGCCTCTGCAATAAGAAAGATTGAGGTCTCCTTCTACCTCAAGTTCTTCTGGAAGTTGTGTAAGAGCCGTACATCCAGATAGGTTAAGAAATCCCCCCACTTTAAGCCCTCTAGGTAGGACTATAAGGCCTCTGCAATAAGAAAGATTGAGGTCTCCTTCTACCTCAAGTTCTTCTGGGAGTTGTGTAAGAGCCGTACATCCAGATAGGCTAAGAAATCCGCCCACTTTAAGCTCTTTAGGTAGTGCTATAAGAGACGTACAATCAGAAAGATCGAGATCCCCTTCTACCTCAAGTTCTTCTGGGAGTTGTGTAAGAGCCGTACATCCAGATACGTTAAGAAATCCCCCCACTTTAAGCCCTCTAGGTAGGACTGTAAGGCCTCTGCAATCACAAAGATTGAGGTCTCCTTCTACCTCAAGTTCTTCAGGGAGTTGTGTAAGAGCCCTACATCCAGATAGGCTAAGAAATCCACTCACTTTAAGCTCTTTAGGTAGTGCTATAAGAGACGTACAACCAGAAAGATCGAGATCCTCTTCTACCTCAAGTTCTTCAGGGAGTTGTGTAAGAGCCCTACATTCAGATAAGGTAAGAGATCCCCCCACTTTAAGCCCTCTAGGTAGGACTGTAAGGCTTCTGCAATAAGAAAGATTGAGGTCTCCTTCTACCTCAAGTTCTTCAGGAAGTTGTGTAAGAGCCCTGCATTCAGATAGGTTAAGAGATCCCCCCACTTTAAGCACTCTAGGTAAGACTGTAAGGCGCGTGCAATCAGAAAGATTGAGGTCTCCTTGTACCTCAAGTTCTTCAGGAAGTTGTGTAAGAGCCCTGCATTCAGATAGGTTAAGAGATCCCCCCACTTTAAGCCCTCTAGGTAGGACTGTAAGGCCTGTACAATAAGAAAGATCGAGATCCCCTTCTACCTCAAGCTCTTCAGAGAGCTGCGTAAGATCCCTACATCTATATAGGTTAAGAGATCCTCCTACTTTAAGTCCTCTAGATAGGACTGTAAGGCCTGTGCAACAAGGAAGATCGAGATCTCCTTCTACCTCAAGTTCTTCAGAAAGATGTGTCAAAGCTGTACAGCTTGATAAACTAAGAGAGCCCCCTACTTTAAGCTTTTTTGGTAAAGTTGTCAGAGACGTGCAATCAGAGATGTTAATATTAAGCCCTACATCAAGTTCTTCAGGAAGATGCGTCAGAGCTGTACATCTAGACAGGTCAAAACTCATCCCTACCCTAAGTTTTTTTGGTAGCGTTGTAAGAGATGTGCAGTAAGAGATAGTAAGATATTGTTCTACTTCCAGTTCCTCAGGAAGAGCTTGAAGAGCTGTACATTGCCAGATATAAAGAGCCCTTCCTATTTTAAGCTCTTTAGGCAGTGTTGTAAGACCTGTACAATCAAAGAGGTGAAAATCTAATCCTACCTTAAGTTTTTCAGAGAAAATTTGAAGAGCTGTACATCCCGAGAGCTTAAGAGAGCCTCCCACTTTAAGTTCTTTAGATAGGATAATAAGAGCTGTACAATCAGAAAGATCAAGATCTTCTTCTACCTCAAGTTCTTCAGGAAGATGTGTCAAAGCTGTACATCCTGAGAGCTTAAGAGAGCCTCCCACTTTAACCCTCTTCAATATCGCTGTAAGAGCCTTGCAATCAGAGAGGTCAAGATTTCCCCTCATCTCAAGTTCTTCAGGAAGATGTGTAATGGCTGTACATCCTGAGAGCTTAAGAGAGCCTCCTACTTTAAGCCCCTTCGGTATTTCTGTAAGAGATATGCAGTTAGAAAGATCAAGATCTTGTTCTATCTCAAGTCCTTCTGGAAGATGTGTCAAAGCTGTACATCCTGAGAGCTTAAGAGAGCCTCTTATTTTAAGTCCCTTCGGTATTTCTGTAAGAGATGTACAGTTAGAGAGATCAAGATCTTGTTCTATCTTAAGTTCTTTAGGGATCACTTGAAGAGCTGTACATCTTGATAGATTAAGAGAGCCTCTAACTTTCATCCCCTTAGGGAGTGCTGTAAGAGATATGCAATCAGAAAGATAGAGATCGCCTTCAACCTCAAGCCCTTCAGAAAGATGTGTTAAAGCTGTGCTTCCTGACAAAATAAGAGATCTGCCTACCTTAAGACCTCTAGGCATTTCTGTAAGAGCTGTATAATCAGAAAGATTAAGATCTTTTCCAATTTCAAGCTTTTGGAATAGAAGAGTGAGTGCTGTACATCCCTGTAGTTCAAGAGATCCTTTCACTTTAAATCCCTTAGGTATTTCCATAAGGGATGTACAATCAGAAAGGTTAAGATCTTGTTCTACATCGAGTTTTTCAGGAAGAGTTTGAAGATGTGTACATCCTAATAGACTAAGAGATCCTGCCACTTTAAGCCCTTTTGGTATTGCGGTAAGAGCTGTAGAATAAGAAAGATCAAGATCTTGTTCTATTTCAAGTTCTTCAGGAAGATGCGTCAAAGCTATACATCTTGAAAGGGTAAGAGAGCCTCTAATTTTAAGGCCCTTAGGAAGTGTTGTAAGAGAGGGGCAATCAGAAATATTAAGAGAATAGGGTACATCAAGGCCTTCAGGAAGGTGTGTCAAAGCTGTACATCCTGATAGATGAAGGGATCCCCCTACTTTAGGTCTAGGGAATTCTGTAAGAGCTGTACAATCAGAGAGGCTAAGATAATCGCCTACCTCAAGTCCTTCAGAAAGATGTGTGAGAGCTGTACACCCCAACAGGTAAATAAAATCCTTTACTTTAAGTTTTTTAGGTAACGCCGTAAGAGAGGTGCAGTGCAGTATCCTTAAACTCCCCTCCACTTCAAAATTTTCAGGTAAAGAAGAAAGTCCAGAAAAATAAGAAAAAGTTACATCTCCTTTGACTTTAAGTTTGTGAGGCAAAAAGCAAAAGTCCTTATCAAGGTAATTGACCTCCTCTATATCTGAGAAATCAGCAAGAGATTGATCTCTACAGATCAGCGCTCCCTCTATTTCAACATCTTTAGATTGTAAAAGAATAAAAGCACTCCCATTAGAGCCACAAATATCCACATTGCCTTTAATCAAAATTTGATCTGGCAAGTATTCTTCCGCATTTAATTGCTCTAATTCCTCTGCCAAAATGACCTTATAAGATTCTGTATTTTCTAGATGAGTCACTTGAGTGATGTGGTGAAGGGGCGAGCAATTAATATTTGAAATATGCACTATGATCCTCAATATTTTTTTAATAAAGGTCTATATCTTTCATAATTTTTGATTTAATTGCATTAAAAAAAATATAAAAAGAAAAGGCGTATTACATGGGCCTATAAATACTTAGAGTGTGTTGCCCTTATCCATAGGCAATCACAAAATGGATAGCCTCTTATACCAAAGAGAAAAATAGATGAGATGATGCTCAATATGAACACTATACAATCATATAATATTAGCAATCTTACGGCCTTGCTTTGAGAAAATGCATTCAAATAATCAATAGACTTCTTTCAAAACTAGAATTTTGAAGAGAGTTCATATAAAATATTTCCTTTGTTGCATAAGGTTTCAAAATATAGAAAAAAATGCTTATAATTCTCTTTTCCCAGGAACTTTTATCTACTTTTTCAGCTCATTTTAAGCCCTTTCCCCAAGACAAATGCAACACATCCGAAATCATAGTAAAGTAGATGCTTCCCCTCCATCGAAAAATCCGGAAAAATAACTAGAGTCAATCTAGGGCTGTTTTAGGTTAGATAGAGCACTACAGATGGAAAATTCTTGAGAAAAAGGATCTCTTTTTAAGCCCCCATTACCATCATCTGATGGTTGAGGTTATTCATCACCCAAAGAGATCCTCCAATCACAACAAAAAGAATGCATAACGTGAAAGCTAAAATACCCATACCCCACTGAGAGTTTTCTTCAAATCCTATTTGAAGAAAACAGATCATTTGGACAAGAATTTGCAAAAAAGAGAGCACTATCACTGTTAGTGATATCCAGTGACTACTCACGAGTTTCATTTTGATGGTGAGGTAAGTCCCTAATATGATAAGAGATGAAAGAGCCCACCCTGTTATTGTGGGAATAAATTTCTGATTCCACTTAGAAGAATAACTCATCATAAGGCCGCTCCTTTTAAGATGATAAGTGACCAAATAAGCACCCAAACGATGTTGAGAAATTGCCAAAACAGTTTTAGACAGTTAGCTCTTCTGATATGCACTCTTAGATTTAACTTCGTTTTAAAAGAAAGTAGCAAAAGAGCTGTCCATAAAAGTCCTAATATCACATGCAACGTGTGCGTTCCTATCACGGTATAAAATGCAGAAAGACATCCATTACTATCCCATCTGTACCCTTGATAGGTTAACTGCTGAAACTGCTGCATTTGCAACTTTAAAAAAATGAATCCAAGACAAAGGATCGAAGCTAGAGAAACCCCAGCAACCTGTTTTTTATTTTGATAAAGAAAGCTTAAACTAAGTCCTGATATTGCACTTAACGTTACAAAAGTGATTGTTTGCATCAAGAACGACTCTTGAAACCCCTTTCCTTGGAGTGATTTCATAACCTCAGGGTTAAAGAGAACAAAATAGGTCGCAAAAAGAGTTCCAAAGAGAATGAGGTCACTAAGTAAATAGATCCAAAAACCCAGCACTGTTTTTTCATGAAGCGCCTCTTGCTCCTTAACGGCATGAAGATGAGGCTCTATCTTATCTTTTCTTTGCCCTCTCATAACATATCCTTAGAGACAGTAAACTCTGTCTCCTTTGTATAAAATCTCACAAAAAGAGCGCCAAGAATCAAAATAGCGCTAATGATGGCTAGCCAAAATAAATACCAAATCATCCCAAATCCCAAAAGAAAACTGAGCATTCCAATAAAGGGGCCAATTCCGCTATTTTTCGGCATATGAAACGGCTCATCACTTAACTGCTCCCTTTTCACGCCTTGCTGCTTGAGTACCCAAAATGCATCTTTTTCTGTAACGATGGGAATAGTTGCAAAATTATAAAAAGGAGGAGGTGACGCTGTCATCCATTCTAACGTTCTTCCATTCCAAGGATCTCCTGTCTTGTCTTGATCTTGTTCTTTGATGCTTATATAAAGCTGAAGAACTTGAAGTCCAAACCCGATCAACATGATAAGCGCGCCAATTGATGCCACAATAAAAAGAGGTTGCCATCCTAAAGATGCGCTATAGTGAGAGAGTCTTCTCGTAGCTCCCATAAGGCCTAAGATATAAAGCGGCATGAAGGCGACAAAAAAACCGATGATCCAACACCAAAACGCATATTTACCGATCCTTTCATTGAGCTTAAACCCTGTAAATTTAGGGAACCAATAAGAGTAGGCAGCAAAAAAACCAAAGAGAACCCCTCCAATAATCACTGTATGAAAATGAGCGACTAAAAATAAGCTATTATGTAGCTGAAAATCAACAGCTGGAATGGCCATTAACACACCTGCCATACCTCCTAGTGTAAAGGTGACGATAAACCCTAAAAACCACAGCATAGGTGTTTTAAAATGCACCCTTCCCCTATGCATGGTAAAGAGCCAGTTAAACACCTTCACACCTGTAGGAATCGCAATCACCATGGTCATAATGCCAAAAAATGCATTTACATTCGCTCCTGCTCCCATGGTAAAAAAGTGGTGAAGCCATACAAGAAAAGAGAGAAAGGCAATACCCATTAAAGCAGCTACCATCGAGGTGTAGCCAAAAAGCCTTTTTTGAGAAAAGACCGACACAATTTCAGAAAAAACCCCAAATGCGGGAAGCACTAAAATATACACTTCCGGATGTCCCCATGCCCAGATGAGATTCACATACATCATGGGGTTACCTCCTAGATTAGAGGTAAAAAAATGGGTCCCGATCAACCGATCGGTTGTGAGCATGCTGGCTGTTGCAGTCAGTATGGGAAAAGCAAAAATCACAAGTAGCACAGTTGCAAGCGATGCCCACACAAAAATCGGCATCTTCATGAGCGTCATTCCAGGACACCGCATTTTTAAAATCGTCACAAGAAAGTTAATGCCAGAAAGAAGAGTTCCCACCCCTGAAATCTGCACGCTCCATAGCCAATAATCCACACCTACTCCTGGACTATACTCTAACGTAGAAAGAGGGGGGTATGCTGTCCATCCCGTGCCAGCAAACACCCCAATAACAAGTGAGACTAAAATAAACAAAGAGCCTGAGCTAAAGAGCCAAAAGCTTAAAGAGTTTAAAAAAGGGAAAGCGACATCTCTTGCTCCAATTTGTAAAGGAACCAAAAGGTTCATCATCCCAAATGTGACTCCCATACCTACAAAGAAAATCATCGTGACGCCGTGAGCGGTAAAAATTTGCTGAAAGTGAGACGGGCTTAAATACCCCATTGAACCCTCAACTGCCATGGCTTGCTGCGCTCTCATCATCCCTGCATCAATCAGCCCTTTTGAGAGCATGATAAAAGAGACAACAATGTACATGATCCCAATCTTTTTATGATCAACCGATGTGAGCCACTCCTTCCATAGCCATTTCCATTTATGGAGATACGTTAAAAGGATGATCACACCAATGAGCCCTAAAAACATCGAAAACCCGGCTGCATATTCAATCATATCGTGCTTAAAGGCATGAAGAGAGAGTCTTCCCATCATGAGGCTAGCCTGTCTATTGTTAAAGAAGGGTCTTGCATGAGAATCTTATGAAAGAGCTTAGGGTCTTCTACACGGTAAAATGTGACTGCATGACTAGTCGTTGGAACTTTAAGAGCTCTATATTCTTCTTGTGTTAAAGGAGAAGAGAGTTGATAAATATTGTGACTCCACTTCTCAAATTCTTGAGTTGTCACGGCTTTTGCTTTAAACGTCATTTCAGAAAACCCTTTGCCGCTAAAATTGGCTGACATTCCGTAAAACTCCCCCTCTTCATTTGCCATTAAGTGAAGCTGTGTTTGCATCCCTCCCATGGCATAAATTTGCCCCCCAAGTTCTGGAATCCAAAAAGAGTTCATGGGAGCATCTGCTGTAATGTTAAACTGAATAGGTCTATTTTGAGGGAAATAGATCTCTCCAATAGAGGCGATCTCTTCTTCTGGATAAATAAAGAGCCACTTCCATTCAAGAGCTACTACCTCAATCACAAGAGGCTTCTCATCAGAGACAAGCGGTTTATAAGGATTTAGAGAGTAGCTACTTCTCCAAGCCATGACAGCTAAAATGGCCACAATGCCTAAGGGAATCAGCCACCATATCACTTCTAAAAAATGGTTATGTTCAAGATCTGGAGCATAGTTTTTAATAGAATCTTTAGCCCGGTAGAAAAAAGCAAAAGAGATCATGAGAACTAAAACAGGAATCACAACAATGAGCATGAGAGAAAAGGCTGTGATGAATAAATCTCTCTCCTCTAAACCAATTACTCCCTTAGGAGAGAGAATGACCATATTGAGCTTCCCTAAAAGCTTTTCAGCAAAAAAGGCAAGTGCCCCTATCACGGCAATACTCCCTAAGATCCAGCCAGCAATTTTTATTTTCACTTGAAAATACCTATTAACCTTCTAAAGAATATCTGCCGCAATCGCTGCAAGTTCAGATCTCTCTGTTTTTTCAAGGAAAACGTGGCCATAATTAGGATATCCTCGCATTTTTCCTACCACATAGGTTAAAGCGTTGGAATCTTGATCAAGATACGGATTATCAATTTGAGTTGGATCTCCTGTTAAAACCACTTTAGTCCCCTTGCCAGCTCTTGATATAATGGTTTTAACTTCATGCGGGGTGAGGTTTTGCGCCTCATCAATGATGATATACATCTTAGGAAGCGATCTTCCCCGGATATAGGTGACAGCTTCCATCTCAATTTTTTTACTCTCTAAAATCCACTCTTTAGCATCTTCTCCATTCTTTTCACTTGTGGCTGAAGAAGAGAGAAATTCTAAATTGTCATAAATGGGCTGCATCCAGTGGTACAGCTTCTCTTCTTTAGTTCCTGGAAGATATCCAATATCTTTCCCTAAAGGCATAATCGGTCTACTCACTAAAATCTTGGTATAAACTCCCTCATCAAACACCTTTTTAAGACCAGCTGCAAGCGCAAGAAGGGTCTTTCCCGTCCCTGCTTGCCCAATTAATGTCACAAGATGAATATCATCACGAAGGAGAAGATCAATGGCACACTTTTGCTCTAAGTTAAGAGGTAAGATGCCCCAAATATTTTTCGGGAGTTTGAGAAGAGGCTCAATTCTTTGAGTGATGCCATTCATCTTCCCTAAAGCTTTGCCCTCATCCCCTGATACCATTTGCACATATTCATTAGAAGAGAGATTCTCTAGATGAGAAGATAGTTGTCCATTTTTTAAAAAGAGGTCAAGATCACTCTTGGGAATGTTAAGTTTTCTTATCCCTTTATAAAGCTTTTCGTAAGAGAATTTTAAGTTTTCATAATCTTCTGCTTCAACGCCGATCGATTCAGCTTTTACCCTTGTTACAAAGTCTTTAGAGACAAGCACAACATGGTAGCCAGATTCCTTAAAAATAGATGCCGTGAGAAGAATTTTATGCGTTGCTCTATCTAAGGGAAAAGGGAAATGTCTTTTTTCAGGAAGCTTTAAATCCATATGGATTTTAATACAAATCCCGTTTTCAATCATGACCCCCTGACTTAAATCTCCCCTTTCAGCTTTTAAAGAGTCGATATAACGCAGGACATACCGCACATTTTTTCCAATCTCATCGCTATTTCTTTTCATGGAATCGAGCTCTTCAAGAACAGCAAGCGGAATCACAACATCATTTTCATGAAATTGCTTTAGGGCATCCCTGTCATGAATGAGTACATTGGTATCAATGATAAATACTTTTCTTGCCATACGCCTCTACTATGTAATTGATTTTTTTATCTCACCATATAGAATTTCTTTTCTAATATCAATTGTTTTCATAATATTACTGATAATCAACAGCTTAAAACACATTTTCAGCACTTATGATGAAAAAGCGCTAATTTTGTTGATCAGATGAAGATCATGCATTATAATGGAATTTAAAAGAGCGAAGGTGCTTATGAAAATCACAAGTCAGATCGTATCAATTCCTCCTTACATTTCCACATCATGGAAAAACATTGTCTCCTTTCACACTAAAGGAGATTCTTCAGAGCAAATCGTGATTGTGGAGCTTAAAAGCGGAGATAAAGTCTTCATTCCTGATTTAAAACAAGAAGAGATTACAACTCTTTTTCTAGCTCACGCAAAGTTTCTAGAAGAGTCTCTTCAAGAGCCTGCTAAAGAAATCAAAGCGGCAGCTTTTTCCCCGCCCTTTCCACTTCCCTTTCTCTTTCCTAATTTTGAAGGGTTTTCAGCGCTTATTCAACACGATATAGACAAGAAAGATCATCCAAATCTCCCCCCTGAACTTATGGAAAAACTTGTCCCTATTTTACAAACCCTTATTTCAGAAGAGCCTAATCTCTTATCTCCTTCTGAGCCAGATTGCAACTGCCCTCACTGCCAAATCATGGAGCACGTATTAGGATCAACTGATGCGTTCATAGAAGAAGATGACGATGTTGTTTCTCTAGAGGAACTTAAGTTCCGGGTATGGGATATTGAAGAGAAAACGCCAAGACTCTACAACGTGAAAAACCCCTCTGATGCAAAAGAAGAATACACTGTGTTTTTAGGAACCCCTCTTGGATGCACATGCGGATTTTCAGGGTGTGAACATATTCAAGCTGTACTGAAGAGTTAAAGTCATTTTCTCTCTTTTATCAAAAAAAGTAGGCGTGGAATGTTTTCTAAGATAAGAACAAACTCTTGAGAAGCTTTACAGGAAACATTCCCTTGATTTTAACCCCTTTTTGAGGTGTAATAGATAGCTATGGGCAAATTAATCTTTGAACACAATGGTGAAGAATTTGATGTTCCAAATGGAGAAGGTATCGCCTCCATTTGCGAAGAAGCAGGAGTCCCTTTTGCTTGTACAGAAGGAATCTGTGGAACATGTGTCATTGAAGTTGTAGAAGGGATGGAAAATCTCTCTGACTTCAATCAAGAAGAAGCAGACTTCTTAGGAGACCTTGGAAATGAGCGGCTTGCATGTCAATGCAAGCTTCAAGGTGGATGCGTAAAAATTAAGTTTTAAGGAAAATCAATGACAGATCAAATTACAAAAGAAATGACAATCGAACAAATTTTAACCGCATTTCCTCAAAGAAGCCAAAAGCTTGCTCAAGAGATGATGAATGCAGGTCTAAATTGTGTCGGATGCGGCGCAGCTGTTTGGGAAACGTTGGAAGGCGGGGTCTTAGGTCACGGTTTTAATGAAGAACATCTAGAAAAACTCCTTGCAAAACTCAATCTCATTCTTCAAGAAAAAATCGACTTATCCACCATTACACTCTCTCCTAGAGCTGCAGAAAAATATAAAGAAATCTTAGAAGATGAAGGAAAAGAAGGGTGGGGATTAAGATTTGCAGATCGAGCCGGCGGCTGCAGCGGATTTGAATATGTTCTTGACTATTCAGAAGCTCCCTCTGAAGAAGATGCTGTCTTTCATTCTGAAGGGGTAGAGATCCACATTCAGAAAAACTCTGTTGACCGTCTTAAAGGGTGTGTGATTGATTTTGTAGATGGACTTAACGGTTCAGGCTTTAAAATCACCAATCCTAATGTGAAAGGGTCTTGTGGTTGCGGGAAATCTCAAAGCTACTAGAAAACCTTAAAAAGATCACTCAATGATCATCCCTTCTTAAACATTTAAGAAGGGATTTTTTTTGCCCTTAAAAAAGAAGATGCAAAGGATTTTCAATGAGCTCTTTAATATAGGCTAAAAACTCAACCGCCTCTTTCCCATCAATTTGCCTATGATCGTAAGAGAGCGCAAGGTACATGATAGGACGAATCACAATTTGATCATCTCTTACCACAGCTCTTGGAATGATGGTGTGCATCCCTAAAATAGCGCACTGAGGAAAATTAAGAATGGGAGTAGAAAATAACGATCCAAAAACGCCTCCATTTGTAATCGTAAAGCATCCTCCTTGTAAATCTGCAAGTGTCACGAGTCCCTCTCTTGCCCTCTTTGCAAATAGCTCCACCTTCTCTTCAATCTCTTTAAAGGAACTTTTAAGACATCCTCTAATCACAGGGGTCATCAGCCCTTTATCTGTAGATACAGCCACAGAGATATCGTAGCGATCATGATACACGGTATCATCCCCGTCAATGTAGGCGTTGACTTCTGGAAATTTTTGAAGAGCAAGCGCTGCAGCTTTGATGAAAAAGGACATGAGACCAAGCTTAACTCCGTAATGCTCTTGAAAATGCCCCTTTTCTTTTCCTCTAATGGCTAACACCTCACTCATATCCACTTCATTAAATGTGGTGAGCATGGCGGTCACATTTTTCGCTTCCACAAGTTTTCTAGCGACTGTTTTTCTTAAAGTACTCATCTTCTTCCGTTTAGAAGAGGAGGAATTTTTTTGAGAGGGCTCTTCTAAAGAAAGACTTAAAGTGAGAGATTTTTCCTCTTGAGGAGCTTGGATATCTTGCACACTAGGTGAAATGAAAGAGCTCTCTTGCACCCCCTTTGATTCTACAATAGAAGATGAGGATAGAGGTTCTTGAAGAGGTGCTAGCTCATTAGAAGTTTTTGCACTTAAATCAATGGATCCAATCTGTTGATGAACTGTGACACTGTCCCCTTCACTCACTAAAAGCTCTAATACCCCTGTGTCTTGTGCATAGATCACCTGGTTCACTTTATCTGTCTCAATCTCTAAGATTTCCTCTTCTTTTGTTACAAAAGATTTAGAGGGCTTTAATATTCTACTGATGGTTACATCTGAAATGGACTCCCCCATGGCAGGGATTAAAATATCAATTTTCACCGAAGGGCCTCCTTAATCAAATTCGCTTGTTGCTCGCTATGTATAGAGTGCGATCCTGTAGCAGAAGAGCTACTGGACGCTCTTCCTGCATACATCAAAGGACACAGCAACCTCTTTTCAATGAGAGGTTTAATGTAGCTCCATGCTCCCATATTTTGCGGCTCCTCTTGCGCCCACACCCAAGTTATCACAGTACAGTAGTGCTTGATCACCTCTTCAATCTCTTCTTGAGGAAAGGGGTAGAGCTGCTCAAGCCGGATGATGACAACAGTCTCTTTTTTTTGCTGGATCAAATCGTAATAGATTTTCCCGGTACAAAAGATCATCTTCAAAGGAGATGTTGCAGGAGAGATTAAAATCTTTTGAAAGGAGCTCTCATGAAGCTCCTCTAAACTCGATCTACACTCTAAATGCCTTAAAAGACTTTTAGGCGTCATCAAAATCAGCGGCTTTTTACTAGGATTTATTCCTTGATCTCTTAAGATATGAAAGAGCTGTGAGGGAGTTGTTACTTGCGCAACCAGCCAATTATCATCACAAGAGAGCTGAAGAAACCTTTCCAGTTTTGCAGAAGAGTGCTCAGCTCCTTGCCCCTCATAGCCGTGCGGTAAAAAAAGCGTGAGAGAGCTTTTTAGATTCCACTTCTCTTCCATGCTAGAGAGAAACTGATCAATGATGACCTGCGCAGTATTCACAAAATCTCCAAACTGCGCCTCCCAAATCACTAAAGAGTTAGAAGAGTTAAGAGAGTACCCTAACTCAAACCCCAGCACTGCATATTCTGATAAGGGAGAGTTATACACTGTAAAAGAAGAGTGATTCTCTAGCCCTTTAAGAGGGGTATAACGCTCTTCTGTCTTTTGATTGGTCCAAACTGCATGCCGGTGAGAAAAGGTGCCTCTACAAGAGTCTTGCCCGGACAAACGAATAGAAATCCCTCTTGAAAGAAGCTCTGCATAGGCAAGCTCTTCTGCTAAAGCAAAGTCTACATTTTTTTGAGTTATGTTTTGCAGGACTTCTTTTTTTTCTTCCTGCCGTTTTTGCAGTTTAGGATGTAAAGAAAACCCTTTTGGGATAGAGGTGAGGTGATTAATGGCTCTTTGAAAAAAGGAGCCATCAATAGGTGCTACCCTGCTTTGTATAGGAGAAGACTCTTCTTGCAAAGCTTCATACTCTAAAGCGTTTTGCAAACTTTTTTCTAGCTTCTGCGTAAACTGCTCTTTCACCTCTTCTATCCACGTAGGCTCTATTAGAACCTCTTTCTGTAATTCAAGGTAGAGCGTACTGATCCCTTTTTTTTGCTGTAAAGCTTGATAAATAAGGGGCTGTGTAAACTTAGGCTCATCACTTTCGTTATGTCCATATTTCCGGTCGCAATTAAGATCTATAAATACATCCATATGAAACTGCTGCCGTATTTTTAGCGCAAGTTTGATCACATCTAGACAAGATTCTGGGTCATCTCCATTCACATGAAAAATCGGGACTCTAAAAGTAGAGGCAATATCTGTACATAAATTTGTTGATCTTCCCTCTTGAGGGGATGTGGTAAATCCGATATGGTTATTGATCACGATATGCAGCGAGCCACCTGTTTGATACCCTTCTAATTGACTCAGCTGTAACGTTTCATACACAACACCTTGCCCGGATAATGAGGCGTCCCCGTGGATTAAAAGGGGAAGGATTGAAGCAGTATCTCCCCTCTCTTGTTTAGCTCTTACTTTCCCCTCAATAACAGGAATAACAGCTTCTAAGTGACTAGGATTTGGACTCAAAAGAAGCTGTATTCCGTGATCTTGAACTGTCTTCCACCCCAAATGATACTTCACATCTCCAGATCTTTGCTCTTTGCCTAAAGAGAGAGGATCTAAAAATTCTTTAAAGATGTGGACATAAGGTTTTTGAAGCACCTCTGCTAACACAGTGAGCCTTCCCCTATGGGCCATGCCGATTTCTACTTCCTTAATCCCTAAAGCGTGCATGGTTTCAAAAGAGCCCTTCAGCATCGGAATAAGCGTCTCTGCTCCCTCTAAAGAAAACCGTTTTTGACCTGTAAATTTTTTATGTAAAAAACTCTCAAACGCCTCCCCTTGATAAAGCTCTTTCCAAATCTTTTGCTTTTGAAGAGAAGAGTATGAACTCACGACCCTTTGGCAAAGCTCTTGATGAATAAATTGCCGTAAAGCCTCATCTTGAATCATCTCAAGCTCTACCCCTATAGAGCTGCAGTAAAGGGTTTCTAATTGCTGGATGATCTCTTTTAAAGAAGCTGTTAACCCCATACCTAGTGTCTCATTCACAAGAAAGAGTTGATCTAGTTCCTCTGAAGAAAAGCCATAGGTAGCATAAGAGAGTTTAGATAGAATTAATGAAGAGTGATCTCTTAAAGAATGCACAGACTTTTTTAAGTACCCATAGTTTTGATACGCCATCTTAAGAAGATCAATCCGTTTATCGTAACTAAGGGGTAAAAGCTCTTTAGAGACGCCCTTTTGATGAGAAGATGAAGTCTCACTCTCTTCTTGCTTTTGGAAGAACTGAATCCAAGAGGGATCTAATGAGCTTCGATCTTGCAAGTAATGTTCATAAATGTCTTCGATATAAGGTAGATTTGTTAAAGGTATCTCTTCCAAGTCACTCTCCCTGATCTAGAAGCTTCTTATCTCCTCTTATCATAAATTAATATTTTAAATAGATATTTTTTGATGGCAGGGGTCTAAAAAGAAGAAGTGATCCATGCGATTTCTCATGATTCAATAAAAAGGGGAAGGACTTGTATTCCTTAAGATTTGCCTAAATCACTAAGTAGATAAATGAAGAATAAATTTTTTAAATTGCTGTTTTTTTCCAAGTTATAAGATACTCTCATCATATTTTTGATAAGCTCATGGCTGCTTAACTCTTAGAATAAACCGTTATGTAATAAGTCCTGATAAGAAAAAGGCTCCCCATTGGCGTGGTTTATTCCGTTCTATTTTCATTGCCATGAGAACTGCCTGCTGAAGGGCTTTAGCTTTATTTAGCTTAACAGTTCCTATTCCTAAGTAATGCCTATAAAACGCATCTACCATCTGAACAGTTATTTTTCCTTCAGGAAGCGGCCAGTAACTAGCAATTGTAGAGAGAGCCCCAGCTCCTAGAAAAGACCAAATGGGGCCAATACTCCCCTCTTTTTGCAGATTGCCTCTTCCTAAGTGGCAAGCGCTCATAAAGACAAGATCTGCTCTTAATACGAGAGAATTTACCTCTTTAGCATGAAGCTCTCCTGATGGATGCTTCTCATCAGGAGCTAGCTTAAAGAACCCTTCAAATACAGAATGAGGATCACCGGGAGGCTTTTGATTAGAGAGCCCATGACACGCAATATGAATCCACTTAGCAAGAGGCGCATATTTAAAGATATTATCCACTGTTGCCGTCTCTTGCGTAAAGATCTGCTGAGAAAAGGGTTCCATCAACGGAGCAAGAGTTTGCCGTATTTCACTTTCTGCATAGCTTAAATTATCTTCTTCTTTTTTAGGGGTTAGAGGATTACCAACTAAAAGCGCTTGATCAGAAAACTCTTTAGGTAGCTGATCTAAAAGAGAAAGCACTTGAATAGACGGTGCTATAGAAACTGGATATTTTTCAATAAGGTATTTGTCCTCTTTTGCATGATAAAACGCTCCAAAAGGCAGATGCGCTAAAAACCCATCCGGAATAAAGGTGAGTGTCTCTTCACCATCTTGAGAAGGGAGATAAGGCTCTAGAGGGTGAATTAAAATGTCATACCAATTGATGAGTTTTTCTTTAAACAGTTCATTAGGGTTCTTTTTCCCTCTTACCGGGCGTTTACCTTCATCTTGATAGGGAAATGTTTTGAAAATTTGATCTAATTGCGAAAAAGCACCATCTGGAATAACGATAGGAATAGATTGAAGAGATGTCTCCCTAGCAGAAATCATCCAAGCATGGATATCCATCTTTTCCTCTCCTAGAGGTATAACAGAATAGACGATAAAAGTTGTATGAAGTTTTTTGGCTATCTCTTGCATTTTTTGAAATGAAAGAGCTTGAATAGCAGTTTCTTGTTTCTTTTCTGAGAAGAGTTTTTGAGATAGAAGGGAAGAGAGCGCACGTGACCGCCTCCTATCAGAGATCTCTAAAGATTCATAATTTTTATTTTTTAACGATAGTACCTTTTCTAGATTTACATAAGACCTGGACCAATGCTCAAATAGTGTCACTTGCCATTGGGCCTCTTTTGCATCATGTTGAAGAGAGTCTGTAATATTAATTCCTTTACGAAAATATTCTTCTGCTTGATCATACTTACCTAAAGCACTGTAGGCACTTCCTAAATTATTATAAACAATCCCTTCCCCTATTCGATCTTTAAGGATTAGAGAAATTTTTAATTTCTCCTTATGATAATTAACTGCTTTATGATGATCACCTAATGCACAATAAGAATTTCCTAAATTGCCATAGGCTCTTCCTTCTGCTGCCTGATTTCTACATTCTAAAGCAATTTTTAAATCATTATCATAATATTCAATTGCTTTAGAAAACTCTCCTATAGCGTAATAGTTGTTTCCAAGATTACAAGATGCTCTTCCTTCTCCTAAACGGTCCTTAAGCTTTAGAGTAATAGCTAAATGCATCTCGTTATATTTAATTCCTTTGTGATACTCACCTAATCTATGATATGCATTTCCTAAATTACCATAGGTCTTTCCCTCTCCTTCTTGATCTCCAATTTCTCGAGAAATGATTAAATCTTTCTCATAATATTCAATCGCTTTACGAGACTCTCCCAGCTCATCATAAGCAATTCCCAAACTATTATAACCCCTTCCTATATCATGATAATTTTTTAACTCTTGAACAATCGCTAAATGCTTCTCATGGTACTCAATCGCTTTATGAAATTCCCCTAAATAACGATAAGTCATTCCTAATTTGGCATAAGCCCTTCCTTCTTTTTCCTTGTCTCTAAGCTCTCTGGCAATGACTAAATACTTCTCATGATACTCAATTGCTTTATGACTCTCGCCTAAATCACCATATGCGCCTCCTAAATTACAATACGCATCCGCCTCTCCCAGTTGATCTTTAAGCTCCAAGGCAATTTTTAAACTATTTTCTTGATAATAAATTTTTTGATGGCAATTTCCTAAATTACCATAAGCATTTCCTAAATTAGCGTAAGCTCTACCCTCTCCCAATCGATCTTCAAGCTCTAAAATAATTTTTAAATTTTTCTTATGATACTCAATTTCCTTATGATAACTATTTAAAGTGCAGTAGGCATTTCCTAAATTGTTATAAGCTCTCCCTTCTCCTATTTGGTCGTTAAGCTCTAGTGCAATCTCTAAACTCTTCTCATAATAATCAATTCCTTGATCGCACTTTCTTAAAGCTACATAGGCGTTTCCCAAATTGTTATAAGCCCTTTCTTCTCCTAAACGATCCCTAGCCTCTATAGAAATTTTCAAATCTTTCTCGTGATACATGATGGCTTGATGATAGTTCCTTAGATTATACTCTGTATTTCCCAAGTTCGCATAAGCTCTCCCTATTCCAGGCTGATTTTTGATCTCTAAGGCAATAGTTAACTGTTGATTGTAATAGTTGATAGCTTGATCATACCTTCTTAAAAGGGTGTAGGTATTTCCTAAATTGCCATGCCCTTTCATTTCTAGCTCACGGTCTTTAAGGACTTTAGCGATCTCTAACTCTTTTTCATAACATTTAATCACTTTAGAGTGCTCTCCTAAGAAAGAGTAAGTATTACGTATATCAGTTAAGACTTTTTGAACATGAGCATACGGGCTTTCACTGGTTAATGCATGGGAGTGATCTTGCTGGATTAGTAAAGGTATAGCCGTTTCATAAAATCCCTCTTCTTCAAATAATTGATCCAAAAGGAGAAGAATGTCATCTCTTTGAGGACCTTTTAATAGGAGTTTAAAAGGCTCTTTTCTTAAGAAAGATACAGCGTGGTCTAGATAAAGATGAAACCCTTTTTCATGACGTCCTTGATCTTTTATGAGCTCCTCTAATTGAAATTTAGTCTTATCCCACACCTGAGCACAAATTTCTTTTTGCTGCCCATCGGCAAATTTCTTATAAAGAGCTTCTTGCAACTGATAATCTATTTCATAACATATCAGATTTGAAAGAGAAGAGCTTAAATATTTTATAACCCCATGTTCAATTAGTTGTTCTAAAGCATCTCTAAAATCTGTTAGAGAACGACAAGGATATAAATCCTCAAAAAAGAGCTTTAATAATTCTTCAGGAATAGAGCTTCTTCCCAAGAGAGAGATTCTCTTCATGAGATCTTTACTTAATGGAGAAAATGTATCATCTTCATCAAGGCCTAATAAGATTGCTTGATGTAAAGGGGTTAATATGTTGCTCGGTTCAAGATGAAGATATTGTCTTTCAGTCAGAAAAGATGAGCTTTTTTGTAATACATGGCCGTGACTATCTTGATTAACTGAGGTAATATTTTCTTTAAAGCTTATACTTTTCTTAATCTTTTCTTGTAAGGTAACTGCCATTTCTATAAGAAACTGAGGAATATGCGTAAAAAAGGAATACAGCCTAGTTTTATAATCTAGGGTATTTGAGGAAGAGTGAAGAGCGTCTGCTACTTTTTCTTTAGTCAAAATATTTGTATTAATATCCATCTGTAAACTCCTCAATCATGCATAAAATTAAAAACATAAAACCCAAGACAACATTTTATTTTTTGAATCAAAAATAGAAAATCTTAAACCCGATCTAAACAGGATTAACCTAAAGCTTCATTTTGGAACATCTTAACCTAATCTTCAAACATGTTATGCATGTACATCCTTAAATCAAGCCTGATAAGAAAAAGGCTCCCCATTGACGAGGTTTATCTCGCTCTATTTTTATCGCCATAAGAACTGCCTGCCGTAATGCCTGTGCTTTATTTAGCTTTAAAGTCTCTTTTCCTAGGTAATGTTCATAAAAAGTCTTCACCATTTTGACTGTTATATCTCCCTCAGGAAGTGGCCAATAACTTGCAATGGTAGATCTAGCCCCAGCTCCTAGAAAAGACCAAATGGGACCGATACTTCCTTCTTTTTGAAGATTACCTCTTCCTAAATGGCATGCACTCATAAAGACAAGATCGGCTTTAAGCACAAATTGATTCACCTCTTTTGCGTGAAGATGCCCTGAGGCATGCTGAATATCTGCGGCTAGTTGAAAAAACCCTTCAAATACAGAGTGAGGATCATCTAGTGGCTTTTGCCCTGCTATTCCATGACAGGCAAAATGAATCCACTTTGCCAAGGAAGCATATTTAAGGACATTTTCTACTGTCGCACCTTTCTGAGTCAAAACTTGATCATTGGGAATATTCATCAATGGGGCTATAGCATGGCGTAGCTCTAACTCAGAATGGAGTAGATTATTATCTTTTTCTACGGGAGTTGTGGGATTACCTATTAAAAGAGCTTGATCTGAAAACTCTTTAGGTAGCTGATCTAAAAGAGAAAGCACTTGAATAGAGGGCGCTATGGAGACCGGGTATTTTTCAATGAGATATTGCTTTTCTTGCGTGTGATAAAACGCCCCAAAAGGAAGATGCGCTAAAAAACCATCTGGAATAAAGGTGAGAGTCTCTTGATCATCTTGCGAAGGGAGATATGGTTCTATAGGATGAATGAAAATGTCATACCAATTGATGAGTTTTTCCTTAAAAAGTTCGTTGGGGTTCTTTTTCCCTCTTACGGGGCGTTTACCTTCATCTTGATAGGGAAATGTTTGGAAAATTTGATCCAATTGCGAAAAAGCACCATCTGGAATAGGGATGGAGATTGATTGGATAGAATCTCCTCTTGAAGAAGCAATATAGGCATAGAGGTATATCTTTTCCTCGCCTAAAGGCATAATGGAATAGATGATAAAAGTTGTATGCAGCTTTTTTGCTAACTCTTGCATGTTTTGAAATGAAAGGGCTTGAATAACAGGTTCTTGATTTTTTTCTAGCAAGAGTTTTTGAGAGAGAAGAAAGGAGAGAACTCTGGCCCGTCTCATATCAGCAACTTCTAATGCCTCCTTATCTTTACCCTGTAATAATAACACCTTTTCGAGGCTGCTATAAGTTGTGGATAATTGCTCAAAAATTGTGACTTGCGATTGAGCCTCTTTAGCATTACGTTGAAGAGTGGCGGCAATTTCAATGCTTTGGCGAAAATACATTTCTGCCTGAGGGTAATTTTTTAAGGTATAATGAATATTTCCTAAATTATTATAAGCTCTCTCTTTCCCTACATGATCTTTAATATCTGAAGAAATTTTTAGCTGTTTTTCATACCACTTCATTGCACGAGGAAAGTCATTTAAACTAAAATAATAACGTCCTAAATTCCCATACGCTCTTCCTTCTGCAGTTTGGCTTCCAATTTTTAAAGCAATTGCTAAATCATTTTCATAATATTTAATTGCTTCAGAACTGTTTCCTAATGAGGCATAGGCATTTCCCAAATTGCAAGAAACTCTCCCCTCTCCTATTTGATCTCCTTGCTCTTTAACAATGATGAATTGTTTCTCATAGTATTCAATTGCTTGATGATATTTTCCTAAGCTACTATGGGCATTACCTAAACTCCCATAAGCAGTTCCCTCTCGGCTTCGATTTCTAAGCTCTTGGGCAATAGTTAAATATTTACCGTAATACTCAATCGCTTTACGGGGTTCTCCTAATTCCTCATAAGTAATGCCTAATCCGTTATAAGCATTTCCAATTACTGTCTGGTTTCTAAGCTCTAGAGCAATCATTAACTCTTTCTCATGGTACTTAATCGCTTGATGGTATTCTCCTAAATAGCGATATATCATTCCCAAGTGCGCATAAGCCTTAGATTCCCCGGTGCGGTTTTTAAGATTAAGATCAATGAGCAAAGATTTTTTAATATACTGTATCGCTTGATCAAATTTTCCTAATTCATAATAGGAAGTTCCTATATTGAAATAACATCTCCCCTCTGAAACCAGGTCTTTAAGTCTAAGTGCAATGTCTAAACTTTTCTCATAATACACAGTTGCTTCATAAATTTTTCCTAAAACTTTATAAGCATTTCCTAAATTATTATAGGCTCTTCCTTCTCCAACTTGATCTTTAATCTCTAGAGAAAGATTTAAATCTTTTTCGTGATACATGATAGCTTGATGATACTTACCTAAGATATAAGCTGTATTTCCCAAATTTGCATACGCTCTCCCTACTCCAGGCTGATTTTTGATCTCTAAAGCAAGAACTAACTGCTGATTGTAATAGTGGATAGCTTGATCACATTTTCCTAAAGAATAATAGGCATTTCCTAAATTGCCATACCCTTTCATTTCTAGCTCACGGTCTTTAAGGACATTAGCGATCTCTAACTCTTTTTCATAACATTTAATCACTTTAGAGTGCTCTCCTAAAGAAGAGTAAGCGTTACGTAGATCGGTTAAAACTTGTTGAACATGCGCATAAGAACTTTTACTTGTTAATGCATGAGATGGATACTGAGTGGGTGAAGGTAAAGCTCTCTCATAAAATCCCTCCTTTTCAAATAATTGATCCAAAAGAAGAAGAATATCATCCCTTTGAGGACCTTTTAATAAAAGTTTAAAAGACTCTTTTCTTAAGAAAGATATAGCGTGATCTAGATAGAGATGAAACCCTTTTTCATGACGCCCTTGATCTTTGATGAGCTCATCTAATTGGAATTTAGTCATCTCCCACATATGAGTACGAATCTCTTTTTGCCGCTCATCACAGAATTTTTGATCAAGAGCATCTTGAAGCTGATAATCGATTTCATAACATAGTAAGTCTAAAGAAGAAGAGCTTAAGCGCTGTATAACATGAAGTTTAATGAGCGGTTCTAAAGCATCTCTAAAATCCCTTAAAGAATGACAAGGATATAAACTTTGAAAAAATTGTTTCAGTAGCTCTTCAGTAATAGAGCCTCTTCCTAAAACAGATACTGATCTGATCAGATCTTTACTTAACAAAGACAATCTATCATCCTCATCAAGAGTTAATAAGATGGCTTGGAAAGAAGGAATTAAGGTTTGACTCTGTTCAAAATGAGAGTGCTGCCCTGTAGCTATTGAGTTTTTTTGCTGTGAATAACCTTGATCAAGGAGGTTAATATTTCCTGTAGAGTTTACGCTTTTCTTAAACTTCTCTTTTAAGATAGCTGAAGTTTCTATAAGAGCCTGAGGAACATTTGTCAAAAAAGAAGAAAGCTTTTCTTTGTAACTGGGTAAACTTGATTGAGGCAAAGACGCTTCTGCTAAGCTTTCTTGAGTGAAATTTTTTGTATTAATACTCATGTGCAACTCCCAGAGTTTTAATAAAATTCAACTATGAAATACAAGAGAATATTTCTCAATATTTTTAATAAATGATTCCAATTGAGCTGTTGCAATCTCAATTTTTAGATATTTCAATCTGATCTTAAATCACATATTCAAGAAAATCACTCTCTATTTTGCACTTTTTTAATCATGAGAATAGAGCCTCTTTCTCATTTAAAGATTCAATACACTAAATACTTCTCAAAAAAATATATTGTTTTTTTCAAAACTTAAGGCACATGAATTTTCTATTAACCTCTAAAGCAAAGAAATGAGTTCCTATTTAGAAATAGGGATAGAAAGAAGGGCAGCTTTTTGCCGATTTTTACAGCTTAAGATTTTTCTTGCATGCTCAATAAATTCGTCATAAGAAATGTTCTCAATAGCTTGCAAGTATTTTTTATCGCATTCACAATTTAAATGTCCCTTGATTAAATGAGCATGTAGAGAGACCACTTTCTGAGGAAGTGTTCTTGGATAAATAGGTTTAACCCGGTTTATTGCAATTTTCTTAAGATCCAGAAAACGTTCATAAGGAATTTTAAGGGTTAAATCGTGAATAAAATCTTCTAAAAAATGCTCTATATTAATGACCATTTCTTGAGGTGTATAAGCGGTAGATTGCGCTACAAAAATGTAAAAATTTTTCCCTTTTATCTTCCAACTGTCACAATCGCTTGCATAACTTACCTTCTCATTCGTTCGCATGAAATGAAAAAAGTACGCCTTCATTACAGGTCTAAGAATCTGTTGAACAGCGTAGGTTAAATCTGTGGAACCTTCTGGATTAAGGAGTAAAAAAGCTGCCTGAGGTTGTTGATAAACAGAAGGCCTAAAAATATTTTTTATTCCTCCTTCCAAGGAATTTTCTATTTTTAATAGCGGCTTTTGATTTTCTAATCGATCGGTAAAAGGCGATGGAGGAATAAAATTAGAATATATTTCAATCAAATGTATGGCTTCTTTCTCTGAAAGGTCTCCAGCAATTGTTGCCTCTGTGTAAGTAGAAAGAAATAGAGACTTAGCTTTTAAAAGATAATCTTCATAAGAAAGCGACTCAAGAAACTCTATTTGATGTGCAAGAGGAGAAGTTATTTTTAATATATCTTCTTTAACGATGCTACCAACATTATCTAGAATTTTTCTTCTGCTCATATTTTGATATTTTTTAAGAATATGTTTTTTATAGAAAATAAACTCTTCTCGAGATACCAAGGGATTGAAAAAAGATCTCATCATTTTTTCAAAACAAGCTGGAAAATTCTCACTCCATCCTGAGAGAGTAACAACATAATCCAAATCCCGGGGCATTACCTCAAATTGAATTCCAGCAGCATTCATTAAATCTAACTCTTCCCCCATTTTTCCATAAGTTTTACCCATATGAAGATCGAGTAAAACTTTTGAGGATGTTGTGTTATCTATCATAGGTGCTTGAATATTCAAATAGACAGCAGTTTGAGGAAGCTGATAATTTTGATCTTGAAGAAAATACACCCTTCCCATTGGATTATCTATTATTTTTTTCGGCTGCTGTTCAGGAATTTCCATTTGATGAGAACTGCTTAATGTTTGAGGAAAATAGGGATTAGGTGTAAAAAATATTTGACAATGGGGCAATTCTGCCCACTTTGCTAACTGAGAAGCATCTATTGAATGGAGTGTATAGGGTGTATTAGTCCATTTTTCAATTAATGTATTTTCTTCTGAAAAAGTAGCGGGTGGGACGGTTAATACATACAAACATTTTGTAGGACTTAAATGCTCTAGAAGGGATTTTATTGTTTTGCACTCATTAGTCAATGAGTTAAGATGAAAATTCTTGCCTAATGCCATATCTTGAGCTAGCTGAGAAGCTACTGCACGTTCATCCTTGGAGTATTGATAGTATCTATCAATAAGATTTTTTTTATTAAAATCTTCCCAAATACAGGAAGGAATTTCAGTATTTTTTAGCGATTGAAGATATTGAAATGTTCTCTCAATAATTTCATATGGATGAGTCAATCCTTCCTCTGTTAACACATATTCAAATTCAATCATCGCTGATGATTGATCATGCCACTGGCTTTTAATATTGAAAGATGTTGCAAGATCTTCTCCTCTTAATAAATCAAGAAAACTATCCTGTTCTGGCTTGATCAGGATCATTTTAAGCAATGCAACTGAGCTAGAGTTTTGATCCATCAGAGATGTTGGAATTGCCCAAAGCATACTTAATCGGTGCCTATTTTCCATTGACTCAATGCGAAGAAGCTTTTTTTCATTTTTGGAAGAGAAAAGAGGCGGGAGTGGTAGTTTAGAAGGGATCTTATGATGCATTAGCTGCGAAAAATGGGTTTCAGTCAAAGTCATGAGTGTTTCTAAGGGTTGCGGAGAAATAATCACAAGATGCATTTGGCTGGGGTCATAATTATCCTGGTACCAAGAGTGAAGATCTGTTGCATGAATGGATGATAAAGTTTCGTAATTACCTACTTTAAACTGAGAAAAAGGGTGTAAGGGGTTGACAGCCTGTTGAATACAGTAAAACGTCTTTTGTGCATTTTTTCTTAACTGATACTCTTGCTCAATAACAGTCACTTCTTTTTGGATATTTTCTTGAAAAAAATGCGGTTCTTTAAAAAGAGAAGCAATTTTATCTATCCCTTCTATTAAATCTTGATCAAGAAGAGAAAATTCATAGCTTGTACAGTTAGTGTCTGTATAAGCCCCGTAGGTCCCCCCCTTTTCTGCTAACCATTTCACAAAACTCTGTGAGGAGCCTTGAGGGCCATTTTTTTGGATAATTAAATGCTCTATCAAGTGAGCCATTCCAGGATAATTTTTTGGATCTTGATAGTTTCCTACCGCAACATTTATCACAACATGAGATTGAGAAGCTTGAGGTGATGAGATTAAAAGAGCTTGAAGTTGATTCGGAAGCTTAATTTGAATAGCTGTTGCATGGGAAAAAGAAGGGGAAAGCGCGTCTAATTTTTGCTCATTATTGATGATTGTATAGGAAGAAAATAATGCGTTATTGAAACAAAAAAACACACATAAAAAACGAAAAAACAATTTCATTATTAACACCATTACAAACTGTTATTAAAAACTCTCTACAATTTTAAAATATAATCAATCTTAATTCAACAAAATTTATTCAATTCAAAAAATGTAAAAAATCCAAAACGAGCGTCTTTTATTTGAATAAAAAATATTTGCGAGATTCCATTGTCCCCAAAAATGTACATATTTTCTCATCTTTCATTTTCATGCGTCAATCATTATTTTTTTTAGCATTGTAGAATCCACATAGAATAACAACTCATTACAACGATTAAATATAATCGTTATAAAAACACTATGTTTAAAAAAAACTCAATACTTTAAAAATTCATCAGAAATACAAATATTCTTCTTGTGAATAATTAGATTCTGCTGAATAATTTTGGACACCTTGATTAAAATATGTCTTATATTTTAAAGATACAAAAGAGCTTTAAAATAAGCTGAAAGATAGGATGTTTTCCATGAAAAGCGAACGATTAAGAAAACTTGAAGCCGAGTTAACTGACCTAGAACAATGGTTGAAATTAGGACTAGTGCCTAAAAAAGATGTCGAAAAACACCAAGGTGAAATTCTTGTTCTAAAACAAAAAATTCAAGAAGAGAAAGATAGACTCCGTTTCCTCAAAGAAAGCGGCGCTCTTGAAGAGTATGTTCCCCCTAAACGGTCGAACCACGCCAGACAACCTTTCTCTGATGCAGCCAGCATGCCTGATATTGAAACACCAGAAGAGGGGCTCACAGAGTTCGGCTTAGATGTTGAAAATGAGTCATATGAATTTGAAACAACCATGAGTGATGAAACAGATGGGGGTTCTGAGTCTGGATCTCAAGGTGATGAAGATGATCAAGACGAAGATGAAGATGATGAAGATCCTTTCAGCGATCGTAACAGATGGAAACGAGGAATTCTCGAAGATCCTGATGCAGATAGCTGGTAATGGAGGAGATCTCTCTTTACTTTCACATCCCTTTTTGTACAAAAAAATGCCCTTATTGCCATTTTTTTGTAGTTCCTAACAATATAGGCTCTCATTCAGATCTCCTTGAAGGATTAAAAACTGAATGGGAGCTCATTTCTCCTCTTATTGAAAATAAGAAAATCGTTTCTATCTATTTTGGAGGAGGGACTCCTTTTTTAATTGGCAGCGCTGCCATTCAAACCATTTTAAGCTGGATTAAGCCGTCTCACCCTGTAGAAATCACGTTAGAGGCAAACCCTGATGATATTACCTTAGAAGCGATGCAAGACTTTTATGAAGCTGGAATTAACCGGGTTAGCATTGGTATTCAGTCGTTAGATAATCCTCTTTTAAAAACTTTAGGAAGAATTCATACAGCCCAAAAAGCTACCGAGTCTGTTTTACTTACCCATCAAGCAGGTATTCATAATATTACAGTAGATCTCATGTTTGATCTTCCAGGACAGACACTTAGCTCATGGAAATCTACACTAAGAGAAGTCTCTACACTTCCTATCACTCACCTCTCTCTTTACAACTTAACCTTTGAGCCAGGAGCTGTGTTTTATAAAAAACAAAAAGAGCTCTCTCCTCTTCTCCCCTCGGAAGAGGTGTCTTTAGAAATGCTCTCTTTAGCCACAACATCTTTAGAAAAAATGGGCCTTAAGCGGTATGAGATTTCAGCTTTTGCAAAGCCTTCATTTGAGTCTTTACACAATGTGGGATACTGGACAGGAAGATCTTTTTTAGGGCTTGGCCCCTCGGCTTTTAGTTATTGGGAAGGGAAGAGGTTTCAAAATGTGTGCCATTTAAAAAAATACACCTCTTCTTTAAAAGAGAAAAAGCTCCCTAGAGATTTTGAAGAAAAACTAACTCCTCAAGCAAGCCTTCACGAAAGATTTGCGATTCACCTAAGGCTTTTTAGAGGAGTTCCTCGTCATCTGTATCATATCCAAGGTGATCTTTTAACCCGGTTAGAAAAAAAAGGGTGGATCACTCTATCGCCTGATACCATTTGCCTTACAGATGAAGGTAAACTTTTTTACGACTCTGTCGCTGAAGAGATTGTGATTTTAAACTCTCCCTAGCCAGTCACTTCTCTTATCTATTTTCTTTAAAAAATCTATTTTATCTTCCTATTTACAAAAAAATAGGGATTTGTCATAAGGAAAATATGATGAAAAAAACTTTATATTCTCTCCTTGTAGGGACAATGCTCATGACAGCATCTCCCTCTTTAGCAGAAGGGTCTTTGCAAGATTGGCAAACAGAAACAGATGATCTATGGAAGACAGAGTCTAATGTCCCTGACACCTTAAATACAAACATTAACTCTTCCATGCTGGCATGGGGATTTGGCTTAGGGATTGGGATTGCTATTTTATCTGCAGTGCTGGGTCAAGGAAGCTCTCATCAATCAACTGATGCGCCTTAAAAAAGGCTTACAACCTTCCCTTTTTTAACACAGGGTATTCTTCCTTTGGTAAAGAAAATAGCTATGCTCCTCTTCTTTTTGGAAGAAATTCGCGGCTCAAAATAGCTTCTCTTTTTACAGTAAAAACTCCCCAGCCTAAATAAGATTTCTTTTTATCAAGCAATTCCCTGAAATCTTCTCCATTTCAGGAAAGCTTTTTCTCCTATTTAAAGGCATCACGCTCTCTTAAAGGCTAATTTTTTTTAAATCTTCATATAGACAGTTTTTTCTTCAAAAAACTCTGCTGAACATAACAGGCCTTATTTTTTTTACAAAATCATTTGATTCAGCAAGAAGAAAAAGAGTATCCTTGATCCATTAAGAGTGGCTAGGGGTTAGCTTCTAGGCAATAAAATACCTATTAAAAACCGTTTTTCACCCTCTGTTATCTCTTAAAATATCTACACCTTTCTTTTAACCGATCTTCAAGGAAAACAGATGAATCAACTTGATCAATTAAAGACAATGACCACAATTGTTGCAGATACAGGAGACATTGAGGCTGTTAAAAAATACCTGCCAACTGATGCAACAACCAACCCTTCGCTTATATTAGCTGCCGCCTCTCAAGAAGAGTATCAATTTTTGATTGATGAGGCTATTCAGAAGACCCTTGCACTGGGCTTAGATTCTACTCAAGTCTTAAGATGCCTATTAGATCAAGTGTGTGTAAATTTTGGCATTGAAATATTAAAAATGATTCCTGGCCGTATCTCAACAGAAATCGATCCTAGACTCTCTTTTGACTCTCAAAAATCGGTTCAAAAAGCAAAAGAGATCATTAGCCTGTATGAAAAAGCTGGCATTGATAGAAGCCGTATTTTAATTAAACTAGCTTCGACATGGGAAGGGATCCAAGCAGCAGCTGCTTTAGAAAAAGAAGGTATCCACTGCAATATGACTCTTATTTTTAGCTTAGCTCAAGCGATTGCGTGTGCAGATGCTAAAGCCACTTTAATATCTCCTTTTGTGGGACGGATTTTAGATTGGTACCAAACGCATACAAAAAAGAGCTACTTGCCTCATGAAGATCCAGGTGTTCTCTCTGTGAAAACCATTTATAACTACTATAAGAAATTTCATATTAAAACAGAGATCATGGCAGCTTCTTTTAGAAACTGTGATGAAATTACAGAGCTATCAGGATGTGATCTTTTAACAATTGCGCCTAAATTTCTTGAAACACTTTCTCAAGTAGAGAGTCAAGTGCCTCGTCAACTCTCTATAGAGTCTTCACAAAACATGGATATTAAGCTAGTCAAAATGGATGAAGCTTTATTTCGGTGGATGATGTGTGAAGATGCCATGGCCTCTGACAAACTGTATCAAGGGATTAGAGGATTTACATCTGATATCTTAAAGCTCGAGACACTTTTAACTCAAAAGATGCAATCCGCTTCATAAATAGAAAAGAGTAAAGGGGTGAAGATAAGAAAAGGTCTGCTTCTCCAACCTTAAAGACCTTTTTGTTTACTTCATCCCTTTTATGGGATACAATGATGGCAAAATTTAATTGACTTATGGCACATATTTTAGTTGCAGATCAGCTCTCTAAGACCTTTCCAGGTAGCCCTCCTATGACGGCTGTTGATAGTATTTCTTTTCATTTAGGAAAAGGAGAAATTCTTGGCCTTTTAGGATGTAATGGGGCAGGAAAAACCACTACCATTCAAATGCTTCTAGGAACCCTCACCTACAGCTCAGGTTCGATTCAATATTTTGGTAAAGAGTTTAGCAAGCACCGTACTGAGGTGTTACAACACATTACATTTGCAAGTACTTATGCCAACTTACCTTGGAAGCTCACCATTGAGCAAAATTTAAATGTGTTTGGAAGGTTATATAGCCTCTCTAATGCTCAAATTAAAAAACGGAGAGACCCTCTTTTAGAGCGGTTTGGGATTGCGGATAAGTTAAAAACAGCCGTCTCTCAACTCTCTGCAGGGCAGCTCACCCGTTTAATTCTTGTGAAAGCGTTTTTAGCAAGGCCCAAAATTGTGCTTTTAGATGAACCGACTGCTTCTTTAGATGCGGATATGGCAAAAGAAGTGTGTTCTTTTCTTTTAGAAGAGAGAAAAGAACATGGGACATCCATGCTCTTTACCTCCCATAAAATGGCAGAGGTGTCTCAACTGTGTGATAGAGTTCTTTTTCTTGAGAAAGGAAAAATTGTTGCTAACGATGTCCCGAAGAATTTAGTGAAAACCATTTCTCATTCTCTTGTGCATCTAACTATTGTCGATGGAATGAAAAGACTCATCCACTTTCTAAATCAATCTCACATATCTTATACAGTAAATCACAGACAAATTGAACTCCGGATCGAAGAGACAGCCATCCCTCATCTTCTCACAGAAATCATCCATCTCAAAATTGCGTTTAGTGATATTCAAATTCACCACCCAACTCTTGAAGACTACTTTTTAAAAATGGCAAAGCAATGATAAATTTAAAACGGTGCTGGGGAATTTTTTTACACTACTTTTACCTGTTTGCTAAGCTGGAACAAATTGCAGATCTTTTTTATTGGCCAGCCATTGATATTGTGCTCTGGGGCTTAACCACTGTGTGGATTCAACATGAAAGCGGGCACACATCAAATGTTGCTCTCATTGTGATGACAGGGCTTGTATTTTGGCAGATTGTGTGGAGAGGAAACTATGAAATATCGATTAATCTTCTTCAAGAGTTTTGGAATAGAAATCTTGTAAATCTGTTTTCCACTCCTCTAAAACTCACAGAATGGATGGTGGGAGTGCTACTGTTATCCACTTTGAAGATCTTCATCACGATTGGATTTGGTGCTCTTCTTGTGTATCTCCTTTACTCTCTTAACATCTTCTCCTTAGGGTTTGCTTTTCTTCCATTCACAGCGCTTCTCATGATGTCAGGATGGGCAATTGGCTTTTTTGCTGCCTCTATTGTGATTTATTGGGGACAAAGACTTCAAATGCTTGCTTGGATGACAGCTTATATTTTTGCTCCTTTTAGCGCAGTCTACTACCCTGTCTCATCCCTTCCAGCCTCTTTACATGGTATTGCTTGGAGTCTACCTACAACCTATGTTTTTGAAGGGATGCGTGCCATTTTAAATGGAGGAGCTTTTCCTTGGACTGCTCTTTGCTATAGCTTAGGGCTTAACCTCTTCTATTTATTTTTAAGTATGATGACATTTTCCTTTGCCTTTGAAAAAAGCCGCACTAAGGGTCTCTCAAGATTTGAATAATGACAAATACGCTCTCTTTTATATTGAGTCATCAATAAAATAGAGAGCATTACTCTAAATCAATTTATTATATCTTTATAATTAAAATCAAATAAACAAAAACTAAATCCATAAAAACCAGATATAATAAAACCCGATTGAATCTTTTATAACACTCCTGTAGAATGAATGCTACGAGGTTTTATGAATATTAATTTAGCTCCTATCAAGCCACTACTTACTCCCCAAAATTGTTTAAGGGCAGCTCAATGGATTGTATGTGCTCAGCTAGCTCATAGCTTAGTGATTCCCATTATCTCAAAACTCTACGGCTCTCCTTTTGAACAAATGCCACTTTTTCCTAGAGTGCTAAGTTTCTATTCCTCCACAGCTTCCATCATTGAATTTAGCGATTTAGGAGAAAAATTTTTAGGAAGTTACGGCCTTGCTTTTTCTTGTCTCATTTTCGCTAACGCGTTAACTCACCTAACAAAAGCTCTTTACACCCAAAAAAAGCCCCCAATTCCCTCTTTTTTAAGAGATCTATCTAAAGCTTCTTTAAATAAAAATGATTTAAAAGAGCAAGACTCTAGAGCAGATGCTCTTCTTAATCAGCTTGCCTCTCTTCATAAACCTCACATCATGTTGGTAGGAAATCCAGGAACAGGAAAAACCTCTCTTGTTGAAATTATAGCCAAACAGCTGAAACAATCTCATATGAAAGAGTCCCCCCTTTATCAAAAGACCATTTACCTTTTAGATAAAAATATCTTTTTAAGTAAAACAAAGTATCTTGGCCAGTTTAATGAAAAAATTGCAGAGCTTTTAAGTTTTACTAAACGGAACAAAAATGCCATTATTTTCATTGATGAGATTCACACCATTCTTTCAGATGGAAAAACACAAAAAGGGACAAGCTCAATTGGAGAGAGTTTAAAAGAAGCTTTAAGCCGAAATGAAATTCATGTCATTGGAGCCACGACGCCTCAAGACTATCAAAACTGTATGGTGGACTCAGCACTCAATAGAAGATTTCAAGAAATTCACATTGAAAATATGGATCCTCTAAGCTGTATGGAAGTATTAAACAGTTACCTTAAACAAAATCACCCTGGTAAAACCGTTCACCCTTCTGTTCTTCATTTTGTGATCATGATTTCCTCTCTTTACCAAGGAGATCGGGGACAGCCTGATAAAGCATTAACACTTCTTGATCATCTTCTCAATCTCAAGATTGACTTTACAAATCCTATTGATGAAACCACCTCTTCTCTTTATAAAGAAGCGATCGTAACTGCTTTAAGTCACTATTACTCCATAAATAAGGGTGATATTGATGTGATTCTTAATGCATTTATCCAAAAAACCCCAGCCCCTGAAATCACAAGTCAGCTCATCCTTGCTTCTCCCCCCTCTTTTCTTCAAGATTTATCTTCCTCATCTTCTTCTTTAAAAGATATCCATCCCGTGTTTAGCAATCAAACAGCTGATTATCTTAAGCAAGGAGAAAGTGCTGTGATTCGAGGGGTAAAGGGAAGCGGGAAAACTGCGGCTATTTACTTCATTGCCAACCAGCTCAAAAAAGAACAAAAGAAAATCTATCTTCTTCAAACAGATGCCTTTATTTCACAAGACCCCTCTCTTCTAGAGCATAACTTTCGCCAAATGATAACTTTTTTAAATGAAAATAAAAATGCCATCCTTTGTATTGAAGAGATTGAAGATTTGCTTTCTAATCCTGTAATTCGAACATCCTTGCCCACATTCCAGTACACCTTAAAAAATCATCTGCAAAAGAAAGAAATGCAGCTACTTGCCACAACTGCTTTAATGCACGAAGAGATTTCTTCTCTTCCGCAAGATCTCTTATATCTACCTCTTCCTCCTTTAAAAATAGAAATGGCAGAGCATTTGTTAAAAACTCACTTCAAGGATGCTTCATTAGAAGAAGATAAGATCCAAGAGCTCATAGGAAAAGCGCAGAAAGAACTCTCAGATCAGACAACGGTTGCTAAGGTGCTTCAAACCCTTAAAAAGTATCTATTTGAGTCCTCTAGCTACGCATCTTCATCTATAGCTTTTGCCTCTAAACAGAACTAAAAAAATGCAAATCTCTTTTAATGAAAAAAGAGGTTTGCATTTTTAATTTTTTTATTACAATAAGAATGCATCCCCACCTTTAGAGGATAAAAATTCATGATCAATCCTGTATTCATCCACTCCCCTCTTCTTTACACCTGTTTAAATACAGGAAAAACAACCCTATTATTAAGCATGGCAGTAGTTCAAATGCTTTTTATGGATACAATGGCAACTCAAAACCATCTCACTCTACCCCCTACTCTAAGGGGATTTCTTTACTATTCCACTGTAACCCCCATTCTTTTATATCATGCTGCAAGCTCTATCAAAATCAAAAATATAGCTATTGTGCTTTTAGTGGGAACCTTTACCCTGCAGCTGTTCATCGTTATTAATAACTCCTTAAAATCCCCTCCTCCTTCTGACTCTTCTTTAGAAGAACTCCCTCTTCAAACTTCTACCCCTCCTTTTTTGCAGAAAATTTCTTCCTTAGATAAAGGGGTGATTCCTTTTGATAAAGCAACGCTTGATGCTGTGACACAAAAATTAGCTAAGCACCGCTTAAGTCTCTTAATTCAAGGAGAAAAAGGGATTGGAAAAACATCGACAGCGCAATTAATTGCTCATGCCTTAAGTCAGCAAGAAAAATCCGTCTATCAATTTTTTCCGGGCCACTTAATTGATCTCAATGTGTCTAATATGACATCTAATATTCAATTATTTTGTGACTTTTTTAAGGAAAATGTTAGCTGTATTCTACTGATTGATGATCTAGAGGCTCTTTTTTCAAATGAAGTCTTAAATGCCTATGCTCCTACATTCATTCCCCATTTGGTGAAATTAATTGAAGATAAAAAAATTCAATTTATAGGAATAACTACTCTTCAAGACAATAAAAGGTTCCCTATGGTTCCTATTTATGAAGTACCAAAACCCACCCCTCAGCAAATTGCTCTTTTACTGAAAAATTACACACAGTCTCACTACCCCTCTATTCAGTTTCATCCCGAGGCTCTTTTACAAATTGCAAATCTCAAATTTACCTCTTTACCCATTCAAAAAAACACGCCTTCTGATGATCCTTTAACTTTAGCAACAAATACCTCTCCTTCTCCCTCTCTGAACCTTGCGCATTTTTTTAAAACAGTTGACGATATTATTTTAAAATGTGGAAATACAGAGTTAATAGATTTAACAAATATCAAGGAGTTTTCAAGCTCTTATCATGAAGATATCCTCTAAATTGAGAGTAAAAACATCTTTTTTGACTCAAGATGATGGTTTCTAAGCTAGCTTCTTATCATCCATCTTTTTTGTGAATATCAACTCACTCTCTCATTCCCTTTTATTCATGGGATTTAAGAGTTTTATTTCTCTATCTTTTTCCTTAATGGGAAAATCGCATCACTATACCTAATATTTTTGAGTTTTATTTCTTAAAAAAATAGATTCTATTATGAAATTAAAAAGAGAACCAAGAAAAAATAAGTCATCTCATCAGAAGAGTTTTCTCTTAGATGGATAAGATGCTTGAATAGATGAGTGTGAATTAAAAAGAAATGCAGAGCTAGGAATCCCTAGCTCTGCATCAAAAGAGTGTCTTACTCTACGAAAGCGTTTTCGAAATCTTCTGCATCGTTATGATCCAGATATTTCTTCACGCGGTTATGGTATTCTGTAAACCCAGTTCCCCCAGGGATCATGTGACCCATGATGAGGTTAGATTTAAAGTCGAGCAGGAAGTCTGTTTTTCCTTCACTTGCTGCGTCTGTTAAGACCTTAGTGGTTTCTTGGAAGGAAGCAGCTGATACAAAAGATTCGGTTGTTAACGACGCTTTTGTAATACCCAAGAGCACAGGAGCTGCTTGCGCTGGCTTTCCACCTTCACTCACCACTTTTTGGTTTTGGTCATGGAACTGTTTACGGTCAATATCTTCTCCATAAAGGAATACAGTATCACCCGGATCTGTGATGCGCACCTTTTGAAGCATCTGACGCACAATGATCTCAATGTGTTTATCATTGATATCCACACCTTGGAGTCGATAAACCTCTTGCACTTGGTTCACAAGATATTTTTGAAGTTCGCGGACACCGCAAATATCTAAAATCTCTTGAGGTACCACTAGACCGTCTGTTAACTGTTGTCCTTTAATGACAAGGTCACCTTTTTGAACAATTAAGTGTTTTGTTAACGGAATGAGGTGCTCTTCTTCCATGCCTGTTTCTTCATCATGAACAATCACAATACGCTTACTCTTTTGAACGCCGCGGAAGTCAATAACCCCGTCAATCTTCGCAATTTCTGCTGCATCTTTAGGACGTCTAGCTTCCACAAGTTCTGCAACTCTTGGAAGTCCTCCGGTGATGTCTTTTGTTTTAATCGCACCTCTTGGAAGTCTTGCTAAGAGAACACCAGCTGTCACGTATTGCCCTTCTTGAACAGAGATAAACGCTCCTGATGGAATCGCATACGTTCCTACAAGCTCATTAAACCCTTTATCAGAATAAATCATAATCTGAGGGTGTAATTCACCGCGGTGTTGTTTAACAATCAGCTCATACTGTCCTGTCTGCTTGTTAGCCTCTTTCTGTGTTGAGATCCCTTCCACTAAGTCTTCATACTTCACGTAACCTGGTCTTTCACAGATGATCGGCACGTTATGCTGTTCCCACTGAGCGATCTTGACTCTTTTACCTACTTTGGATCCATCTTCTAATAAGATCTTGGTTCCAAGTTCAATGTTAAAGGTTTGAAGCGGTTCAATCGATTTTGTGCTTAAGAGCTTTTTATATTCTTCAAGTGATCTTTCTTCATCACGGACAATATGTAAAAGTCCATTTTTATTCAGTGCAACAAAAACGCCATCTTCATCTTTAACAATTCTTAAGTTGTCATAAACGAGAATACCTTTTTCTTCCGCAATCGCCTCTGGACTAATCGCTGCAGACGCAATACCTCCAAGGTGGAACGTTCTCATCGTGAGCTGGGTTCCTGGTTCCCCGATCGACTGAGCAGCAATAATCCCCACAGCCTCTCCTGTTCCAACGACTTTTCCGTTAGCGAGGTTAATACCGTAGCACTTCATGCAAATGCCGCGCTTAGCTTCACAGGTAAGCGGTGATCTGATTTTAATCAAATCAATCCCTGCATCGTCAATCGATTCTGATTGTTTAATATTTAAGCAATCACCTGATTTAGCCAGCAGCTTGGTTTGATCTCCTGGTAAGAAGATATCATCACACACTGTTCTACCAAAAATACGATCTCTTAAAGGAAGAAGTTCTTCTTGCCCTTGTTTAATCGCGCTCACTTCAATCCCGTTAATCGTGCCGCAATCGTCATCTGTGATGATCACATCTTGAGCCACGTCCACAAGTCTTCTTGTGAGGTAACCAGAGTCAGCTGTTTTAAGCGCCGTGTCGGCAAGACCTTTACGCGCTCCGTGAGATGAAATAAAGTACTCAAGAACAGATAACCCTTCTCTAAAGTTAGAGGTAATTGGAGATTCAATAATTTCTCCCGAAGGTTTCGCCATTAGGCCCCTTGCTGTTCCAAGCTGCTTAATCTGCGATTTACTTCCCCGAGCTCCTGAATCCATCATCATAAAGAGAGGATTAAGTTTTGAGCCGCTAGATTGCCCTAGCAATTTAAAGAGCTCTTCTGCAAGAGAATCAGTCACTTCTGTCCAAATACTAATCACTTTTGACTTACGTTCCCCGTCTGTGATAATACCGTCTTCGTACTGCTTACGGACCATCTCAATGCGGGTTGCTGTATTTTCCAGCACTTGCGCTTTATCTGCAGGGATTTTCACATCTTTAACACCCATTGAAAGAGCGGCTTTTGTAGCTTCTTTAAATCCAAGATTTTTGAGGTTATCTAAAAATTGAACAGTCGCTTCTAAGCCCACTTTTTTATACGTCTCTAAGATGAGCTCTGAGAGCTTTTTCTTTCTTAAGATGTAGTTTTGAAATCCCAGTTCTTTTGGCACAATCGAGTTGAAAATCACACGGCCAGGTGTTGTTTCTACCATCCCTGTGGGAAGGCGAACTTTAATTTTCTCATGAATGTGCAAACCTCTTCCTAGTTCATCCACGCGGTGATCTAACTGCACTTCTTCAGCGCGGTTAAAACTATCTCCTGCATAAAGAGCTAGCATCACTTCATCAACGCTTCCAAACACTTTTGTCTTCTTTCCATGATCTTCAGGGAAATAAAGAGGGTCATACATCAGATAATAGAGTCCTAAAATCATATCCTGAGAAGGAACCGTCACCGGTTTTCCAGAAGAAGGTAAGAAGATATTATCAGGTGCCATCATAAGCGTTTTAGCTTCAATTTGCGCCTCTACGGAAAGGGGCACGTGAACCGCCATTTGGTCTCCGTCGAAGTCGGCGTTAAAGGCTGTACACACAAGCGGGTGAATCCTGATCGCTTTTCCTTCAATGAGCACCGGTTCAAACGCTTGGATCCCCAAACGGTGAAGTGTTGGAGCTCGGTTAAGAAGAACAGGGTGCCCTTTAATGATTTCATCTAAAACGTCCCACACTTCAGGAGCTTCTCTTTGAATCATTTTCTTTGCAGAGCGGATCGTATAAACATAGCCGAGGTCTTTAAGTCTTTTCACAATAAACGGCTCAAAGAGTTCAAGCGCCATCTGTTTAGGAAGCCCGCACTGATTAAATTTCAGCTCAGGACCTACCACGATCACAGATCTACCGGAATAGTCTACCCGTTTTCCAAGGAGGTTTTGACGGAATCTTCCCTGTTTTCCTTTCAGCATTTCAGAAAGAGATTTTAAGGGTCTATTTCCTGCTCCCATGACAGGGTGGCCGTGACGGCCGTTATCAAAGAGCGCGTCAACAGCTTCTTGCAGCATCCGTTTTTCGTTACGGATGATCACATCAGGAGTTTTGAGCTTTAAAATCGCTTTAAGACGGTTATTACGGTTAATCACACGTCTATACAGATCGTTTAAGTCAGATGTTGCAAACCGTCCGCCATCTAAAGGCACAAGAGGTCTTAATTCTGGCGGGATGACAGGAACTGCAGACATCACCATCCAATCGCATTTATTCGGAGATCCAGCAAACCCTTCGATAATTTTGAGCCGTTTTGCAAGCTTCATTCTAGCTTGCATTGACTTTGTTTTACGGAGTTTATCTTTCAGCTCAACAACAAGAGATTGAAGATCTTCTTTTTCAAGAAGTTCACTGATCGCAGATCCCCCCATTTTCACAGTAAAACTATCAGAGCCCCATTTTTCTTGAGCTTCTCTTAGTTCCACATCGTTTAAGAGTTGTTTTCTTTCAAGGGTTGTTCTCCCTGGATCTGTCACCACGAAATCTTCGTAATAGATGACTCTCTCAAGGTCAGATGTTGACATCCCTAAAATGTTCCCGATGCGTGAAGGCATGATTTTAAAGAACCAGATGTGAACCACTGGAACCGCTAAATCAATGTGTGCCATACGTTCTCTACGCACTTTAGATAAGGTGACTTCTACACCGCATCTGTCACACACAATCCCTTTATGCTTAATCTTCTTATACTTACCGCAAGCACATTCCCAGTCCCGTGTTGGACCAAAAATTTTCTCACAGAAAAGACCGCCCTTCTCAGGTTTGAAGGTACGGTAGTTAATTGTTTCCGGTTTTTTAATCTCTCCACGAGACCATTCATTACGAATGACATCTTCGGAAGCAATCTTGATGGTTAACTTGTCAAATTGCGAATTATGAAAACTTTCCATTGCTTCTCCCTTATTCTTGTGCAGTGCTTTCTGTGCGAACATCTAAGCCAATTCCTTGCATCTCTTTAACGAGAACATTAAACGATTCGGGTGTTCCTGGTACGAGGATATTCTCCCCTTTAACGATCAGTTCATAAATGCGCGTACGACCGGTCACATCATCGGATTTTACAGTGAGCATTTCTTGAAGAAGGTGAGCCGCTCCATAAGCCTCTAGCGCCCAAACCTCCATCTCTCCAAGTCTTTGTCCCCCCATCTGCGCTTTACCGCCAAGTGGCTGCTGTGTGACAAGTGAGTAAGGACCAATCGCTCTTGCGTGGATCTTATCTGCCACTAAGTGGTTAAGTTTTAACATATAGATGTAACCCACAACCACTGTGTTATCAAAACGCTCACCTGTTCTTCCATCATAAAGCCAAAGCTTACCATCTTGAGGAAGACCTACTTGTCCCATCATTTCCCAAACCCGAGATTCAGGGAACCCTTCAAATACAGGCGTCTTGACATAGATCCCGGCTTTTTTCGCCGCATAACCTAAATGCGTCTCTAAAAGCTGACCCATGTTCATCCTGGAAGGCACCCCAAGAGGATTCAAGATCATCTCGATGGACACACCGTCCGGAAGGTACGGCATATCAGCTTCTGGAACAATTTTAGACACAACACCTTTGTTTCCGTGTCTTCCTGCCATTTTATCTCCCACTTGCAACTTACGTTTGGTTGCAATGTAGACTTTAACTTGGCGAATGACTCCAGGATCAAGTTCTGTGTCCCCTTTCTTCATGTGCTCAATTTCTGTTTTATATTGAAGTTGAAGCGTTTCCATCTTCACTTCAAACTCACGGATCATCACTTTAAGTGTTGTGTAAATATCGTGATCAGAAAGAAGAAGATCTTCTGCTTTTTCAGATTCTAACACTTCAATCATGTCTTGAGAAATCACTTCCCCTTCACGGATGAGGACTTCCCCTGTCTTGCGGTGCATAATCGGTCCTGGCGCCTTCTCTCCTAAGAAAATTGCTCCCAGTTTCTCATGCAGCTCCATGATGAGTTCAGACTCTTTATTTTTATACTCAAGATGCACATCTTTCATCCGGCTAGCTTCTTCGACAAGCTCATCATCTGTTTTAGAAAGGCGGTCACGTCTACTAAACACTTTAACATCCATGACAACCCCTTCTGTTCCAGGAGGTGCTGTAAGGGATGCGTCTTTAACATCTGCTGCTTTCTCACCAAAAATGGCTCTAAGAAGTCTCTCTTCAGGAGCAAGCTCTGTTTCAGATTTAGGAGTGATTTTTCCAACTAAGATATCTCCTGGTTGAACTTCAGCTCCAATACGGATAATACCATCTTCTCCAAGATTCGCCAAAATCTCTTCGGAGACGTTAGGGATATCTCTTGTGATCTCTTCTTTTCCAAGCTTTGTGTCTCTAGCAGTGAGCTCAAACTCTTCTAAGTAAAGAGATGTGTAGGTGTCTTCTCTAAGAAGCTTTTCTGAAATGATGATCGCATCTTCGTAGTTGTATCCACACCAAGGCATGAAGGCAACAAGCACGTTTTTACCAAGAGCCACTTCCCCTTTATCAGTAGACGGTCCGTCTGCAATGATGTCACCTGCTACCACCACATCGCCAACATGGCAAATGGGGGTTTGGTTTAAGCATGACCCCGCGTTTGAGCGCATGAATTTCTTCAGCTCATACGTTCTCTTATTTAAAGGGTTAGACTTTGCGGCAATCACAATTTTAAATCCATCCACATAGTCTACAGTGCCGTCTTCTTCTGCGATAATCACTGCTCCAGAGTCTTTAGCAACTCTTTTTTCAAGTCCTGTTCCTACAATAGGCGCTTCAGTTCTTAAAAGAGGGACACCTTGACGTTGCATGTTAGAACCCATAAGCGCCCGGTTAGCGTCATCGTGCTCTAAGAACGGAATCAGTCCTGTGACAACAGAGACCAGCTGTTTAGAAGAGACGTCCATGTGAGTCGCTTTTGCAGTTTCAATCTTTAAAGGATCGCCTTTAATTCTTCCCCAACAAAATTGCTCTTGAAACATGTTGTACTCATCAAGAGGAGCTGACGCCTGAGCAATCACGCTATTTTCTTCTTGATCAGCTGTCATGTATTCAATCTCTTCTGTGACAATGCCGTCTCTGATGATACGGTAAGGGGTTTCAATAAACCCAAGTTCATTGATTTTCGCAAAAGCAGAAAGAGATGTGATCAAACCGATGTTTGGCCCCTCAGGAGTTTCAATTGGGCAAATCCTTCCGTAGTGACTGGTATGAACGTCCCTTACCTCAAAGCCTGCTCTATCTCGGTTAAGTCCACCTGGCCCTAAGGAAGAGAGTCTTCTTTTATGCGTTAGCTCTGCCACAGGATTTGTTTGGTCCATGAATTGAGAAAGCTGTGATCTTCCAAAGAAGTCTTTTAAAACCCCAACCAGTCCTTTTGCAGAAATCACTTTTCCAGGAGTGAGCGTATCAGCAGAAAAATCAAATAAGTTGATTCTTTCTTTAATGATTTTTTCCATTCTGGCAAGGCCAATACGGCATTGGTTTTGCACAAGCTCTCCTACAGAACGGACACGTCTATTGCCTAAATGATCAATATCATCCACAGAAACATCGCTGTCTCCTTTTTTCAGTCTGATGAGATACTTGATCGCTCCAATCACATCTTCTTTACGTAGTGTTGCAATCTCAAGTTCTTGATCAGTTGTCGGGAATTTCAGTTTACGGTTCAGTTTATACCGTCCTACTCTTCCTAAATTGTACCGTTTTACATCAAAGAAAAGACGCATCATCATCGAACGTGCATTGGCAAGCGTTGCAGGCTCACCTGGGCGCACTTTACGGTAGAAATCTTTTAATGCTGATTCATAAGAGTCTGTTGGATCTTTTGCAAGCATCTTAATGATGGGAGATGTTTCATCGGCATCTTCTGCAATTTTCACAACAGAGATTCCAGAATCTAACATTTTCTTAAGCATCGCAGTCGCTAGCTTTTCCCCAGCTTTTCCTAAGATAATGCCCGCTTCTGCATCAACGATATCTTCAGCTAAGATTTTCCCAACAAGCTTTGTAAAGTCTTTTTCTGATTTAATTTTAACACGTTGGGTTGAGAAGAACTCTTCAATGATGTCTGCATCAGATGAATATCCAAGTGTTCTTACAAAAGAGGTCGCTAAAATCTTACGGCGCCGTTTTTTACGGTCCACATAGATGTAAATCATGTCGTTCGTGTCAAAAGAAGCTTCCAGCCAGCTGCCTCTATAAGGAATCATACGGAATGAGTAGATCACCACCCCTTTAGGATGTTTTTCTTGCTCAAATGAGATTCCAGGAGATCTGTGAAGCTGAGAAACGATCACGCGTTCTGCTCCGTTTACAACAAAAGTCCCCTTGTCAGTCATGACAGGGAGAGTCCCCATGTAAACTTCTTCTTCTTTAATCCCGGTTTCATCCGTTAAGCGAAACTTCACTTTCAGAGTGACATTATGGGTAATACCCCGTCTAATGGATTCTTCTGGAGTGTATTTAGGCACGCCTAAATTATAAGACAAATATTCTAAAACGACTTTGTCGTCATAGGACTTAATAGGAAAAATTTCATTAAAAACTTCTTGTAATCCTACATTGTGTCGCTCACTCGGAAGAATGTCTGCTTGCAAAAATTCGCGGTAGGATTTTAATTGAATTTCGATCAAATTTGGGAGATCGATAATTTCTTCTTTCTCTCGAAAACTGATACGCTCAGGTGCATGTTTTAGCATTGCCAATCGCTCCTTCTTAAAATGTCTAAATAGATGACTTAACAGAGTTAAATCAGCTGATTGGACGGCTTAAAAAATAATAATGAGCAGAGGCCCTTTTAAGATAAAAGGGTTCTCTCTGCTCACATTTAAAGAACTTAAATAAGATTAAAGACCTTTAACAGTAACTTGACCACCAGCAGCAACAACTTTTTTAGAGATGTCATCTGCTTCAGCCTTACTGCAAGATGCTTTAAGAACTTTAGGTGTGCTTTCTACGAGTTCTTTTGCTTCTTTCAGTCCAAGACCTGTTAATTCACGGACAATCTTAATCACGCTGATTTTCTTGTCATCAGCAGATTTTTCAAGTGTCACTTGAAATTCTGTTGATTCTGCAACAGCAGGAGCTGCCGCTGCTGCAGGAGCTGCTACTGCTACAGCTGCTGCTGCTGCTTTTACGCCCCATTTATCTTCCAGCATTGTTTTGAGTTTGGACATGTCCAGTACGCTTAATGCGCTTAAGTCTTCTACGATTTGTTCTAAAGTTTTGCTCACAATTTACCTCTATTTATTTTGTACTTTTGTTATCTAAGCAGTGGGGTACGCTACTTAATAGCGCATCAATAACACCCAGCAGCTGCGATGGAACAGCTTCGAGTAGTCCAAGAAGCTGAGCTTGCATTTCTGGTTTAGATGGAAGTTTAGATAACGCTTCCATATCTTTAGCTGAGTAAAGCTGTCCTTCAAAACGGCCACCTAAAACGTCAATTGCGTTTTGGCTTCCTTGTTTAAATTGAAAAACTGCTTTTACTGTTTCAAGAAGATCTTGAGTTGCAAAGATCACTCCAATGTGTCCTTCCATAGAAGACCGCTCTAGAGTAAGTCCTGCTGCTGCTGCCGCTTTAATTAAAATCCTTTTACGAATAACTTCAAATTCTCCGCCTGATTTCATGAGATCAAAACGGAATTTTGCAGCTAAATTAGGATCCATTTTATTGTAACTAGCTAAAATAAACCCTTGGGATTCAGAAATACGGTCTCGAATATCATCGAGAAGAAGTTGCTTTTCTTGTCTCATGTTTTACTCCTGAAGTCCGCTCATATCAATTTTTAGACCAGGTCCCATTGTTGATGACATTGCAAGAGAAACTAAGAAGACTCCCTTTGCAGTAACCGGTTTTGCTTTTGCAATCGCAGAAACAAACGCCTTGATGTTTTGAACAAGAAACTCTTCTGAAAATGATAATTTCCCAACGGATCCGCTGATCACACCGAATTTGTCTGTTTTAAATTCAACACGTCCTGCTTTGATCTCTTTTACAGCTGTGGCAACATCAGATGTCACTGTTCCTGCTTTAGGAGAAGGCATTAAGCTTCTTGGTCCTAAAATTTTTCCCAGTTTACCCACTTCTCTCATCATATCAGGTGTTGCAACAACAGCATCAAAATCTGTCCATCCACCTTTCACTTTCTCAAACAGATCGTCATGACCTGCGTAGTCAGCTCCAGCATCAAGCGCTTCTTTAACTTTGTCCCCTTTAGCAAAAACAAGAACAGTCTGTTTTTTGCCAAGCCCATTCGGTAATGAGACAACGCCACGCACTTGTTGATCTGATTTCTGGGCATTGATCCCTGTCTTCAGAGCAATCTCTACCGACGCGTCAAATTTAACGGCCGGAGCTTTTTTTAAAATCTCGATAGCTTCTGCAAGTTTATAAGCTTTTTGCTTATTCACAAGCTTTGCTATCTCCCGATTGCGTTTACTTTTCATATGTTATCCTTCGATAATGTCTACGCCCATTGAGCGTGCAGTTCCAGCAACGAGTCTCTCTGCAGCTTCTAGAGTACGCACACGCATATCCACTCTTTTTTGCTCAGCGATTTTCGTCACTTGTTGTTTTGTTAATTTAGCAACCTTGTCTCGGTTTGGCACTTTAGAGCCCGCTTCAATTCCCGCTTCTTTTAAAATGAGTCTTGATGTTGGAGACTCTTTCATGACAAACGTAAAAGTTTTGTCAGAAAAAACAGAAATGACAACCGGAACGACTGGCGCAGGAGTTTGTTTTGCAATTTCTTGCGTTCTTGCATTGAATTCTTTACAGAAAGCCATGATGTTGACTTGAGCAGCACCAAGAGCTGGTCCAATTGGAGGCGCTGGGTTAGCTTTTCCTGCAATGATCTGCAATTTAATAGTTTTTACAATTGTTTTAGCCATATTCTCTCTTCAATTACGTTAGATTTCTAGAGGCACTTGTTCAACTTGAGTGAACTCTAAATCATCTACTCTGGTATCACGACCAAAGATAGAGACGAGAACACTTAAGCGGCCTTTGTCGTAGAACACTTCTTGCACAATTCCTGTGAAATTGACAAACACTCCATCGACAATTCGCACACGATCGCCTGATTGGATATTGTGCTTAAGCACAACTCCCTGACTTTTTTCTTCCAGCTCTGCAAAAATAGAATCGACTTCTGACTGAGATAAAAAGCTAGGCTTTCCTCCGCCTAAAAAGTCAATGACCCCGTTAATGTTTTTAATATACATCCACGAATCATCTGTCAGTTCCATTTTCACTAAAATATAGCCTGGCCACAGTCTTTTCTCACTAATGCGTTGTTGACCTTTTTTGACTTCAGCCACATTCTCTGTCGGAACCAAAACATCAAAGACCATCTCACTCATCCCTTGGGAATCACGATTTTCTTCGATTGCTTTTTTCACCCGTTTTTCGTGACTTGAGATCACTTGTATAACGTACCATTTCTGCATGTTTTTACCCAAAAATCAGATCGATGAGATTTTTAAAACTTGTAAGACACCCTTTAATCACTAGATCAACACCATAAATGCCAAGGCCAAATGCAAATGTCACAACCACAACAATTTTTGTGAGTGTGCCAAGTTCTTCCTTTGACGTCCACGTCACTTGCTTCAGTTCATTCTTTAGCTGTTCTAAATAACTCATAGGTACTTCTTAGATTCTTCTATATTCAAAAGCTTAAAAGTGATTTTAGCTTTTCTGTTCTGCACTGTTAACCAATGCTTGTATAAGACAACGAGTGCGGAGGGATTCGAACCCCCGACCGGCGACTTTGGAGATCGCTGCTCTACCAACTGAGCTACACACCCATGAGAAGAAGGTCTTTTGCAAGACCTTCTTCTCTTAAACGAAATTAATCGAGGATCTGGCTAACTGTTCCAGCACCGATTGTACGTCCACCTTCACGGATCGCAAATCTCATTCCAGCTTCCATCGCAATTGGAACAAGGAGTTCCCCTGTGATTTCTACGTTATCGCCAGGCATTACCATTGGTACGCCTTCTGGAAGAGTTACTGTTCCTGTCACGTCAGTTGTACGGAAATAGAACTGAGGACGGTATCCGCTAACGAAAGATTTATGGCGTCCGCCTTCTTCTTTTGTTAAGATGTAAACTGCACCTTTAAATTTCTTATGAGGTTTGCAAGTTCCAGCAGCTGCAAGAACCATTCCACGCTCGATATCTTTCTTATCGATACCACGAAGAAGAAGTCCGACGTTTTCTCCAGCTCTTCCTTCGTCTAAGATTTTCTTAAACATTTCAACACCAGTCGCAACGACTTCACGTGTTTCACGGAGTCCAACGAGTTGGAGTTTATCGTTAGATTTTACGACTCCTCTTTCGATACGTCCAGTTGCAACGGTTCCTCTTCCTGAGATAGAGAAAACGTCTTCAACAGGCATTAAGAAAGGTTTGTCTGTCTCACGAGTTGGAATAGGGATATGTTTATCCACTGCATCCATCAGTTTTACAATGCTGTCTACATAAGTTGGATCATTTTCAAGCGCTCTTAAAGCTGAACCACGAATAATTGGGACATCTTTATATCCTTTAGATTCAAGAAGTTCAGTCAGTTCCATCTCTACTAGATCAACAAGCTCTTCGTCACCTTTTTCAATCATATCCATTTTGTTAAGGAATACAACGATTGCAGGAACTCCAACTTGGCGAGCTAAAAGGATGTGTTCTTTTGTTTGAGGCATTGGACCATCTGTTGCAGCTACAACGAGAATTGCTCCGTCCATTTGCGCAGCACCGGTGATCATGTTTTTAACATAGTCAGCGTGTCCAGGACAGTCAACGTGAGCGTAGTGAACTGTGTCTGTTTCGTACTCTACGTGGGTTGAGTTAATAGTAATACCACGCGCTTTTTCTTCAGGTGTACTGTCGATTGAAGCGTAATCACGAAACTGTGCGCCTCCGCGTTCAGCGAGAACTTTTGTGATAGCAGCCGTCAGAGAGGTTTTTCCATGGTCAACGTGACCAATGGTTCCGATATTGACGTGAGGCTTATTTCTTTGAAATGTTTCTTTTGCCATTTAATTCCTCCGTTTAAATTCTTTATGCCCAAGATAGGAATTGAACCTACGGCCACTTGCTTACCATGCAAGTGCTCTACCACTGAGCTACATGGGCCTATTTTATTATAGTGGATAGGCTTATCCACTAAAGTTCTTTGTATTTATTGATTTTTGCAACTGATCTGCGAAGGAGAAAGAAACGATTTGTTCCTCTCTTTCAAACACAAACACTCAAAATATCCTTAAAGGGCTTTAGGATACTTCGCAACTCAAATAAGTTCAAGGATAAAAAGTAAAAAACTACCGTTGTCTGTAAGTAATTCTAGCTTTTGTTAAATCATAAGGCGACATTTCAACTGTTACCGTATCTCCAACAAGCACGCGAATATTTCTCATCCGCATTTTACCACATAAATGCGCAATCACTTTCATTCCATTTTTCAGGATAACGCGAAAGTGCATATTTGGGAGTAGCTCTTCTACAGATCCATCAATTTTAATCGTATCTTCTTTAGGCATAATTCTCTGATAAGAAAGCAATCCTAACAAATTTTCTATTAATGTGAAAGGAAGATCGATTATACTCTCTTCTTTTGAGGTATAAAGAAATCCATGACATACTCTTCAATAGCAGAAAAAGGGAATCAACTGAAAGAAGAATTTGCTCTTCTCTCCTCTCCTGAAAAAAAATATGAAAAGATTATCACTATGGGAAAGCAGCTCCCTAGGTTCCCCTCTGAAGCTAAAATAGAAAAGAATTTAGTCCTAGGTTGTCAAAGTCTCCTCTACCTAGAAACCTCTTATGAAAATGGAGTGATGTATTTTCAAGCTGATTCAGAAGCGCTTATTTCTAAAGGGCTTGCAGCAATCTTGATTACTGTCTACTCAGGAGCTACTCCTGAATCAATTATTAAAGAGCTGCCTCTTTTTTTAAAAGAGATGGGGCTGCATCAAGCGCTCTCTCCAACGCGCTCTAACGGGCTTGCAAGTCTTTTTAAGAAGATGCAGCTAGAAGCTTTTGAAATTCTTAAGGGTCAGTTTTAAGCGTTAGAAGTTTTCATCTTCTTCTGTACGAAATAGAGCATATATGCAAAATAATTGATTTCTATTCGATTGATTTTTGAGGTTACATTTGAGCGTGTTGCATGATTTTATTACCTAGAAAACTAGGTAATCCTCCTAGCAAAATTGACCAAACTATCTACTAAGATTCTTTCATCTTTTTGGAGACTTCTAGTGCCTCTTCTGTTCTTCCAAGTTCTTTTAAGAGATGAATCACTGTTATATAGCTCTCAGATATCCATCCACCTTTCTTTTCTAATGTTTCTACTCTTATTGCTAACATCTTTTTCGCTATATTAAGCGCCTCCTCTTTTTGGCCAACATTCTTTAAGAGATGAACTACTATTCTATAGCTCCTAAATGTACTCTCATCTCTCTCCTAATGCATCTCTTCTTGTTGCTAACATCTCTTGTGCTACAACAAGAGCCTCTTCCTTTTATCCCAGTTCCTTTAATAACTTAATCACAATTTCATAGCTTACAAATGTCCTATCATCGCCCTCTCCTAGAAGCTCTCTTTTTACTTCTAGCATCTTTTGCGCTATACAAAGTGCTGCATCTCTTTCTCTTAATGTATTAAGAAAAACAATTACCTCCTCGTAACTCTTAAATATCTTTTCCTGTGCAATTCCTAATGTATTTATTCTTGTTTGTAATGTGTTTTGTACAATAGTAAGAGCTTCTTCTTTTTGCCCCAGTTCTTTAAAGAGATCAATCACTATTTTATAGCTCTCAAATATCCACTCGTTTCCTTCACCTAATTGCTTTGCACTCGCCTCTAGCATCTTTTTTGCAATAGGTAAGGCTTTTTCTTTTTGTCCCAGTTCTTTGAAAAGATCGATCACTATTTTATAACTCTCAAATATCCACTGACTTCCATTTTCTAATACAGCTTCCCTTGCTTCTAATAAATGTTGCGCTAAAGTCAGAGCCTTTTCTTTTTGCCCAAGTTCTTTGAAAAGATGAACTACCTCATTCCCCTCTTTTAGCACAGCTTTTCCTGCTTCTAGCATATATTGTGCTAAAATGCTTTGTTCAGTGATTTCTATGTCTGTTTTTTGGCCAATTTTTTTCAAAAGATTAAGCACCGTTTCATAGTTTTGAGATACATCAAAATAACTCTCTTTAAAGATGTCTTTTTCTTTAGTCAGTATCTGTTGAGCAGCGTATAATTTCCGTTGAAATTTAAAAATTACATCGTCTTTGTGTCTTGCATTTTTTAAGACTTTTATGGTTTTTTCATAGATTGAGAGTTTTTCTTGAGAGCTGGTGAGTGTGGATTCCTGATTGAACATTAAGTCATTAAGAACCTTAATAACAATGTCGTAGCTTTTCCATCTTGTCTCATCAATTTTCTTCAAGGAAGTATATTGATTTTCTACCACCATCTGAGCAAAGGACAATACATCAGCCTCATTTTGCGAATCGCACAAAAACTTCAGGATTTTTTGATAGCTATTGAGTGTTTCTTGGTGATTTTCCCCTAATTGCTCTCTTTGTTTATCTAATCTTTGTTTGGCAAAATCCAAAAAAATTTCTTCATTTTTTGATTCAAAAATGAGTTTTATGACTTTGTTGTAGAGAGCTAGAGTCATATGATGACATTCTCCAAACGAACTTCCCAATTGATTTATGAGTTCTTGGAGAAGAAAAATCATATTTTTATCTAGGATTAGATATTGTAAGAGGTCAGTAAATCTCTCATAGCTGCTTTCAGTTTCATCATCTGGTTGTTTAATGAATGATATTCTATTTTTCAACTCTTGTTGAGCAGGGAAAAATGCCTCTTGATAATTTTCTAACCGAAGTAAAATATCAATAACTCTCTCATAAACATCTAATGTCTCATTATTGTTATTCCCTAAAAAATTTATCTTATACTTTAATGCAATATTTGCAAAATCAAGAGCTTCTTGATATTTGTCTAACCTCATCAAAATCTCAACAACCGTATCATAACTCTTGAATAATTCATCAAAATCATTATCTATTTTACTATTAAATCTGTCCTCTCTATTTGCTAGTATCACTTTTGCATGAAGAAGAGCTTCCTTATTCTCATCTTGATCTTCAGCAATGTCATATAAAATATTAACAATTCGGCTACGACTCTTTAATGTTTCATAATGGTTTTCACCAAGATTTTTTATTTTTATTGTTAAAGCTTCTCTGACAAATGGGAGCTCTTTTTTAAATTTTTTGCAATCATGTAATAGCCAAATGACAGCATCATAGCTCTCTAATATATATGGATCATCATGGTTGAGTATTTGTTTTCTTATTATTAGAGCTTTTTCTGCAAGTGTTATCGCTTCTTCAGTACTTTCTGTATAACGTATACACCGGCTTTTAAGCTGATAAAGTTCTGCCATCATTAAAGCTTTTTCTTGCCCTAAGGAGTTCAAGACTTGGCTATTTAATAAATCTATTTCCTTATTTTTCAATAACTCAAAATTATTTTTTTCTAACAAATCAATGCCTTGATCAATATATTGATGGGCTATATTGAGTGGGGACACATAACGAGAATAAGCGCATCCTAAATGGCTTAAGAATTGTATTTTTTGATGATTCTCGAGAGCTTCAAAAAGATTTGTCATTCCATGGAGATGAGATAAATGGGCTCGATATAAAACTTCTAATCTTTGATCAAAATAATTATTTTTTAAATAACTAGGTTCTCTTAGCTGTTTTATTGTTTGATTAACAATAGCACAAGTTTTTTCAAAAAAAAGATATTTTTTTTCTTTGAGCGAAAGTGCTATCACTTTTTGAACAAGCGAATGAACTTGGTAGTATTTCTTTTGATCAAACTCACTAATTATTTCTCGAAAAAATGAGTAGCCTTTTAGTAGCTTAATAGCTCCTGAAATAGAAACTTCATCCTCATGAGGATAAGATAACTTGGCCCAAGTATGAAGTAGATCCAAGGGAATATCTTCCTCTCCAAGAAGAGCGATCATCCGCATCATCTCAATGGCTAAGAATCCCTTTTCTTTTTCTCCAATCGCATCTAAAGAGACTTGCCAAGTGATAAAAATAGATGCCTCTTCTGTTGGGAGATCAATATCATCTTTACCAGGAAGTTTTGGATCACGAGTTTTAAACCTCCTTTCATATTCACAAAGAGAAATCTTCTCTTGCTCTAAATATCTGGCAATATGAGATAGTGCTAAGGGGTGATATCCTACTGCTTTAGCAAGGATTTCTGCAGCTTTTTGCTCTTCTTGAACTGGCTGATCTATCTGAGTAAGATAACGTATAGCCTCTTCTTCGGAGAACTCTGCTAAGAGAATCACTTTAAATCCATTGACTTTAGCTTTATCCCCAATCCTAGTTGAAATGAGGATATGACATTTCTTTCCATGAGGGATATAGTCGCTTAGCTCTTTAAAAAAGCTCTCCTCATCTACTCCATCAATGATGATGAGTCCTGGCAAGATCATTTGCTGAAGATATACTTTGAGCTCAGCTAAGGTGTCCTCAGGCTTCTCTTTTTTAATATTAAGAAGACCTGCTAGTTCAATGAGCCCAGCTCTTACTGCACCAGGAGCTGTTGCTTTGATGAGATGAATAAACCTATATCCAACAAGCTCTGATGCATATTTAAAACTTAAGGTACTTTTTCCCATGCCCCCAAGCCCTGCAATAGCTACTTTAGAAACATCTTTAAATAGTATTTTTAAATCATTTAGCTCTTTAACTCGTCCTGTAAAGAAAATTTCTCTTGGAGGGATATTGTTGAGACAAGAAGGTGATTTAGCTAAAGAGCTCTCATTGGAAAGAGCATTATTTTTAAGAAAAATGTCATATTTCCATGGGGTTAGATTACCTTTAGATCTTGGCTGAACAAGAGGATAACTATTTTCTATGGATGTTTTTTTAGCAGATGAAAAAAGGAGTCCAATGTATTTTTCAGCAGCTGTGATATGATCTTCTTCATCTTCTAGAAAGGAAAGTATCTTGATTCTGCCTCTAGAAATCTCTTCTGAAGAGATCTTTTTTTCAGGCTTATCCATATGAAAATGCATGAGTCTAGCTAAAAGCGATGGCTTAGCTATTAGCTGACTATTTTTATCCACTTGATGATCTAATTTTAATGTCAGCGTACGGTAATTGGTTTGTTTTCCCTGATAATAAGGGTCTTCTTGATACATCAAGCCATCAAATTGATCTACAAGAGAAGCTTCTAAAGAAGGAGCGCCCATTTTTCCATATGTCGTATCATCATAGATACCTCCATCACTGTTCTTTCGTCTTAATATAAGTGGCTTAAAAATCCCTGGAAAGGCAAGTGTTGCAGTAAGAACATCTGAAAGAAGAAAATCGCCATGCTGAGCATTTTCTGAAGTAAAATGGATCATTTTTTGGGTTTTTAAACTATAAACTGAAAGATGTATATGTCTATACCGTTCAGGATACCGTGTAATTTTTTCAGTCAATTCCTTTAAGGTTAGGTTCTCTATTTCTGCTTTATCATTAATGATCTCTTCTAGACTACTTCGTAGTCGCTCTATTTGACATAGTGCTAGGGAGAATTTTAATTGCTTTTCTTCTGAAAAGCTCAAAAGGTTAAGCGATTTAACCTCACCTAGCTGAGAAGAGGTCAGAGATGGATCTATAATGAACAGATCTTGTAGTGAATCAAATGATAGATCTTCAATTTGTGAGGAGGTATATCCAAGAGCTAAGAGCGTTGCTATGATACCCCCCATACCAACCCCTGAAAATCTCCTAATATCTTTTAAAATCTTTTTCGATTCTAATCCTTTAACAATACCTGCAAACCCTTCTCGTTGATCGTAACTTCCCTCTAAAATCAGGTTAAAGGGCGCTCTTTCATTAAAATCAACAACCTTCACTTTTTCTAATCGCTTTGAGGCTATAAAGTTCTCTAAAATATTTTTACATCTTTTCATGATGACATGCTCAGCCTCTTCTCCGTGTAAATACGCAAGAGGGGCCTTACCCCATTCATCTGTTTTATGAGGATCAGCCCCTAGTGAAAGAAGTAGTGTGATTGCATCTGGCTGCTTTCCTTTGACGGCAAAGTGAAGCGCTGTTCCACACTTCTCAAACTCTCCCTTATGAATATGCACTGCTTTATTAACTAGTGCTCTTATGGCAAATAAATCTCCTAAAAAAGCAGCGAGTTGAAGAGGAGTTCTTCCAGACGCATCTTTAAACTCTAAAAGATGTTGAATACTACTATGCTCATGATTGAGAAGATACTCCAGCATCTTCGGCTGGTTTAAATGAATAGCCAAATGGAGAACAGTTTTGACATCTGGAATAACATCTAAGAGACTAATTTCTTTAAATTGATTGTGCTTGAGAAGAAGCTCTAAGATATTAGGATACCCTGAGGCAACTGCAAGAGCGATGATTGAGATGCTATGTTTTTCAAGTTCTAACTCTTGTCCTGTCATTCCATAGCTAAGAAGCTTTTGAATGACTTTTTCATGTCCTTCATGAATGGCTAGGTGAAGAGCAGTGAAACCTAGAGCATCTTTATCTTTAATATTTACAATACCAGAACTTTCATGAAGAAGAGTTTCAAGCATGTCTTCTCTTCCATAGATAGATACTAGATGAAGGAGTGTTTTTCCTCTCAGCTCTTCTCTTGCTTCTAATCCTTTGAGTTTAATTAAATCATTCTCAGAAATATGATTAATGAGATAAGAAAAAAACTCTTTTTTCCCTTCCCGAATTGCTGCAAAGGCAAGATTCATCCCTTGTAAATCATACAGCTGAAGTAAATAATCATAGATAAGACTCTCCCATCTCTCAGGCGTCATGTCATGTAGAATATGAGAAAATAGATCATCTGCTAGATGCTGTTTACTCTGTAAATTCTCTTCTTTAACTATTTGAATCCATGCATCATCAAAGCCGCATGTTTTCATGAAAGAGAGCATTTGCTCTTTCTGAATAGAGCTGATGGCAATAGATTTTATATCTAATTGAGATGAGTTTATCCCTTGATAGGGTGAAGTGACTAAATTAGAAGGTTTAGATGGGATAGGAGCTATAGGTTGATTGTTTTGATGCTGAATATTAGATAGAGGAGCGCTCATTAAACACCTTTCTTGGATAGAATTTTAAATCAAATTATGTATTTTTATGCTCTACTGTATTTTTATCAAACAAAAAAATAGATTTTACATCTGATTTAGAACGTGAGGATCTATTCAGGAATAAGCAGTTATCCCTAAAAATGTTTTCTCAAATCATCACAGATTGAAGGGAAAATGAGATAGGTAGTAGGAAGGGATCATGCAATGAGGTGAGTGGTTTATAAAAGAAGATCTGTAGCCATAAAAACAGGCCTCTTTCAACACTCTTATCTATATGATTTATCAATGAGCTCTAAAAAAGAGCCCTTATTGGCTATTTTGCCCCATACTCTCAGTCTAAAAAGCGCTATGAGGCTTCTACCAACTATAAACTGCATTTTAGTTTAAAAGCGTGAGATCATGCTCTAATAGATCTCTCTAGAGAAGTGTGACAATCTCGTCTTGAATGCCCCCATTGATCTCAACCGTGTAATTGGAATGAATAAATACATCATATTCTTGACGCACCCCAAACTCATTAGGTAGATAAATACCTGGTTCAATCGAAAAGCAGGTTCTTGGGATTAAAAGTCTATCATCTAACGTTTCAAATCCATCAATATTGGTTCCTGGTCCATGATCTTCTGTATGAATATTATGCCCTGTACGGTGAGTAAAATAGTCTCCGTAGCCAGATTTTGTGATAAAATCCCTACAGATCTTATCCACTTCAAACCCTTTAAGAGACTCTTTTTGATGCACTTTCATCTCAACAAATTGTGTCGCTCTTCGCTGACTCTCTCGTACAATATGGTACACTTCTTGTTGTTTAGAAGACGGCCTTTGATCAGCAATAGCCACTCTTGTAATATCTGCATATACAGCACGGGGCCCTTTTTTCTTGCACCACAGATCAATCAAAATCCAATCCCCTTTTTGAACTCTTAAGGCTGTATTTTGATTGGGAGTGTAGTGGGGATTTGCGCTATTGTGATTGACTCCGCAAATAGGAGGGCCATCCATCTCACATCCTCTCTCTTCAATCTCTTTTAAGATAAATTGCTGGATATCGTATTCAGAGAACACTTTTTCTTGTTTAAGTTGATCAGATACCCAATTCCAACATTTATCTGCCACTTGATTTAGCACCTCTCCAGCTTCTCTATGAGATATGAGCTGCTCATCATCCCATGTACAGGTGAGCTGCTGTAAAAAGGCCCCAGAAGAAACCACTTCATGCCCAAGCCCTTTAATCATCTCTACGATGCCAGCATCCACCTTAGAAATGGTGGGAATATGGTGTTCAAAAGAGTACTCCATTGCTACCTTAAGCCGCCCCGGAAGAATTTTTTTCAGTCCCTCTCTCATCGATTCAAGGGAAGTGTAGACTCTTGTTTCTCCAGGAAGGTGCGCTACTACATGAGTTTCAACAAAACTCACCAAAGCAACGGGCACTCCCTTTTGAGGGATCCAGTAAAAAAGCCTACGGGTTAAATGCGTGGAAGGGGAAATTTCAAGAACATCACATGCAATTGAATTGCTATGGCGAAAATCGTAAAGAAGCCATCCATGGATGTTTTCCTGTTTTAAAAGAGCTTGAATGCTATCAATCTGTATCATGGTTTTTCTATACACTTTTGAGCATGTAATTGTCAATTTTTTAATGAAGATTCGTGGGAATTTAAATGCAAATTCCTGGATATCAAATGGTTATAAAACACACTATTTTTTGAGTAAGAATTACCCTAATCAAGTGGCAAAATCCCAAGGGATTTCATCTCTTAGCTTGATCCATCTCTTCAATGATCCGAATAAAATGCTTTGAATAAGAGGTTATTTTAAGATCAAGCAACTTCAAAAGCTACCTTGATCTTACTTAAGTAATCACACAAAGAGGTGTATTGCTCTCTTGAGCTCTTCCTTCTATCTCTCTTATACTTTGTAACTCTTGGAGTGCATTGTGAGTAGCTTCTAGAATTTGGGTGAGTTGTTGAATATGACAAAAGCTTTCTTTGCGCTTTAAGTCTCTAAGGTCTTGTTGATTTTCTTGCGCATCTATTTGACCCCGAGAAAGTGCGCTAGCTTCTTGTTTTACACTTTCTTCATCCCAAGAAGAATCAAAAATAGAGCGGTGGATCTCTTTTCTTAAAATAAGCTCTTTTTGTAAATAATTTATCCTTTCTTGATTTTTTCCTAAAACGTGAGAAATTTTAGCCAGCATTTGATAGTTATCAGCTTTTGGTAAAGAGGAATAATTCCCTAGCTTTTCCCGGATAGCTATCCCCTTATTTGACATGATAAACGCTTCCATGTAGTTTTCTTGTTCAAATAAAATAGCAGCTAATAAGTCATAATTTTCTGCTGTATAATGTGAATATTCACCCAAAATAGATTGCTTGATCTTTAAAGCTCTCTGAGCTGCTATTAAAGCCTCTTGATAATCTTCAAAATCAAATAGAATCTCTCCCCTTTTTTCATAAAACTGGGCTATATAAAGAGACTCTTCCTGCTCTCTCTTCTGAGAAATATTGAATGCTATTTGAGTTTTTTGTAACGCCTCTTCATCTTGTCCAAGAGCTTGTAATACGCTTGCAATCTCTTGATGACCCATCGCTGTATGAAAAGAGTCCTCTCCTAAAACTAAAGAGGAAATATTAAGAGCCTTTTGATAACTTTCTAGCGATTCTGTATAACGACTGAGGTTATACAAAACATCTCCTATCTGATGATAACTTTCTGCAATATCAATCGTATTTTCTCTACCTTGATTTAGTTGAATATCCATTCCTTTTTGATAGATGTCTAAAGCCTCTTCATAGCACTCTTTATCTTGTAAGATTGAGCCTAACAATTGATAACTCTCTACTGTATGAATCGATCCCTCCTCATACACTTTATGTTGGATGTTAAGTGCATGATGGGCGTGATTTAATGCCTTTTGATAAAGACCAAGGCCTTGGAAAATTTCTCCTAAAGCTTTGTACTCTTCTACTGTATCAATAAAGTCTTCTCCATACTTTTGTAGCTTAATATCTAATACCCTTTGACTAATTTTAAGTGCCTCTTCATACCTTCCTGCATCTTGCAAAAGACCTATTAAAAGTTCATAACTCTCAGCCGTTAAATAGGAGTTCTCGCCATAAAGTGTACACTCTATTTCTAACGCTTTATAAAGCATTTCAAATGCCTTTTGATGCTCCCCAAGTTCTTGAAAAAGTGCTACTTGTAGCTTGTAGCTTTCTGCAACCTGCCAGCTTTTTTCCCCATAAGTTAAATGTTGAGCATTTAAAAATTCTTGGCTTATTTCAAGTGCTTTTTGATAGTGTGCTAACGCCTCATTATACCGCTCTAGATTATCAAGAATATCTCCAGCAAATTGATAATTTTGAACTTTGCCCTCTAAATCTTCTTCCTCTATATGACATATGATATGTAGCGATTTCCTTCCCATGTTTAACGCTTTCTCATAGAGGGTAAGATCATTGAGAACCCTTGCTATAGAAAAATAGGTCTCTGCTACCTTAATCGAATCTTCTCCATACACTTTACGCTGAATGACAAGAGCTCTCTCATAATGCTCTAACGCTTTTTCAAACTGCTGAAGATCATAAAGAACATCCCCCATGACTGTATACCAATCAGCTAGCTCTAGTGAGCATGGGCTGAGGAGTTTAAGCTTCATGTCTAACCCTTTTTGAATATATTCTATCCCTTCTTTATCTCTATTAAGATCATGTAAAATTGTCCCTATTTGCTTATAACTTTCTGCGGTATAGAGAGACTCTTCCCCATAAGTGTTCTGCCAAATAGCTAGCCCGTTTTGATAGTTTTCTAAGGCCTCTTCATATCGTCCCTGACCTTGTAAGACACTACCTACCTGTTGATACGCCTCTGCGCTATAGGGAGACTTTTCTCCTAAGGCATCCATAGTAAGCATCATGCTAAGCGCCTTTTGGCTCATCTCTAAAGCTTGATCATACTTTCTAAATTGAGTGAAAACCTCTCCTAATTGTTGAAGACTCTCTGCTACATCAATCGACTCTTCCCCAAATAACTCCTTCTTTATATAAAGAGCCCTCTTGCTCATCTCTAAAGCCTCTTTTTCTCTACCTAAGCTAGCTAAAATAGCTCCATTTAATTGATACCCCTCTGCTGTATTAATGGATTCTTCACCGCTCGTTTTCTTCCAAATAGTTAACGCTTTTTGAGCCTTTTCTAAAGCTTTTTGATGATGCCCTAGCTCCTCTAAAATTTGAGCTGTCACTATGTGATTTTCTGCCATCTCATAAGACTCTTCAAGGCACAGCTTTTGTTTCATTTGAAGTGCCTGACTAGCAGACTCTAATGCCTCTTGATAGTCCCCGCTTTCTTTAAAAGCCGTTGCAATCTTTTCATAACCCTCTGCAATGAGGAGATCTTTATGATCAATTCCGTCTCCTTCCTCAATATTCTTCTTTAGATCAAGCGCTGTTTGAAAATATTTACGCGCTACCTGACTCTTGCCGAGTTTACTTAAAATCTCTCCTATTTGCTCATAGCTTTGAATGAAATCAAGAAGATCTTCTACCCCAACACTGAGTTTTATGCGAAGTGCTTGCCCTGCCATTTGTAGCGCCTCTTGATCTCTTCCTAAGTTCTGTAAACTATCTGCCATTCTCTCATAACACTCTGCAACTGCTATAGATTTTTTCCCGCAGAGTTTCTGTGCTATTTTTAGCTCTTTTTGACTATAAGAAAGGGCTTTTGAAAATAGCGTGAGTTCAAAACAAAGAGAGCTTAAGTTCCTAAAAAAATCTGCCTTATCTTCTAACTCGGTATATTTAAGATTTTTCTCTTCAGAAAGAAAATGCTCCGCATGAAAAATACAAGATGTAAAAGAGTGCCTATCATATTGATCTCTTTCTGCTAGAGATTCTGCTTCCTTCATTAAAGCCTCTTCTAATTTTAAGGTGATCCACGCTTTTTCCCCTTCTTCTATTTGAGAATAAATACAGTCATGAACAAGATCGTGCATATGATAAAACGTGGTATCACTCTTAGGATTTCTCTCTTGCTCAATAAGAGAATAGTTCATGAGATGCTTGAGTGCTGACCTTAAGGAGAGTTCATCTTCCTCTAAAAGCTTAGCTCCTTCTAGTAAAAGTGTAAAAGAGATCGCTCCTTTTCCAAGACATGCCATACCCTTCATCATATTAATTGCTAAAGTTCCATGATCTTTCTGCTTAATAGCATCAAGAGAGATATTCCATGTCGTCAAAATTGTCTGCTCTTCTTCTTGAAGAGAAAATTGACCTTCTTTAAATAACCTTAAATGATACTGATCAAAGAGCGTTTTGTAGTACTCAAGAGAGCATTTTTGCTCATGAACATATCTTCTCACATGCGTGAGTGCAAGAGGAAGGTGCCCTAGTAATGAACTGATATTAAAAGCTGCCTTTTGCTCACGGTCACACCTATCTTGAGCTCCTTGGAGTAAGTAGTCTACTGCCTGATTAGAGGAAAATGATTTTACGCTGATCAGCTTAAATCCTCTCACTTCCGCGTCACTATTTAGCCTTGTGGTGATCAAAATTTTACATTGTGAGCTGTTAGGAAGATACTTCTCAATCCCTGTAAAAGAGGCTAAATGATCCACCCCGTCCAGAATGAAAAGATAGGGCGTTGCCATCTTCCCTAAAAATACTTTAAGTGCTCTTAAGGTGTCTTCTTCCCTCTTTTCTTTGATATTAAAGCTTATAGCCAGTTCTACAAGCTCTTGAATGAAGGTAGTCTCTCCTATGAGCTTAATAAACATCACAAATGCATAATGACTCTTTGATTCACGTGCATAACTTATAGATAACGTGCTTTTTCCCACACCTCCAAGACCAGATAGCGCAAGTTTAGAGCCGCTTTGAAAATGTGAAGTGATCTTTTCAAGCTCTATCTCTCTTGAGATAAAGGTTACAGGTAGCTCTGGAATTTTATCATAACGTTTAAGAGAAGTAGTTTCTTGATATACAGGTGTTTGAAATGAATGTAAGAAAATATCGTATTTCCGAGGGGTAATCTCTTTAGAAGAAAGAGCTGTTAAAGCACATCTAGATAAAGGCTCTATTTCTTTAGAAGAGGAAAAAATTGCTTCAATAGACGAAAATAGTTTCCTTTCAGGATCTAAAGATTCTTGAGAACATGTAAAGGAGTGGATTCTACCTCTTGAAATAGACTCTGGAATAGGGCGCCTTTGAGGAGTTTGATATTTTTGAATAAGATCTAAAAGAAGAGGGTTTGATGCTCCATTTTCTTGATCAGAACTAGAGATCTCTTCACTCTGATTAAATGCAAAGCTTACTGTGCGGTAGTTCGTTTGTCTTCCTTTAAAATAGGGATCTTCTTGATAGGATTCATCATCAAAGAGATCTATAAGAGAAGTTTCTAAAAAAGGCGCAATTAACTTACCTAAACTCTCATCTAAATACAGCATGCCTTCTTGATTTTTGCGGCGTAAGGAAGCTAGCTTAAAAATGCCTGGAAAGGCAAGGGTTGCTGCCACAACATCTGAAATGATCAGCTCTTTATACCGCATATCTTCTGAACTTACATCTAACACTTTTTGTGCCTTTAAACTAAAGAGGGGTAGATGAAGATGTTTATAGTGATCTGGTTTGCTACTAACCTTTTCAGCTAATTCTCCCAAGGTGAGAAAAGAAGCTGTTGTATGACTCTTAATCCACTCTTCTATCTGCTGTTTTAATTTTTCTTCATCACAAAGACTATACGTAAAATGAGGGTCTTCTTCAGGATAAGATGGGTTACATAACCTCCTAATTTGCTCAATTTCTCCTACTAAAGGGCCTGGATTACGCTTTTCAAAGAGTGTTTCAAAAGAATCAAAGGAAAGCCCTTCAATCTGAGAAGATGAGTAGCCAACGGATAAAAGAGTAGAGATTAATCCCCCCATCCCGCTCCCTGAAAATCGCCTTATTCCTTTGAGAATTTTCTTGGACTCTAGCGCCTTGATACTTTCTACAAAGGCTCTTTTTCCATCGTAATTCCCTTCAAAAATCAGGTTAAAGGGGGGCATTTTTTTAAAATCTGCAGGTGTGATCTTTTCTAATCTTTCTGATCGTTGATAATTTTCAAGGATGTTTTTGCATTTTCCAGCTGCAGGAGAAAGCGTCTCTTGTTCATTTAAAAGCGCAAGAGGAGCTCTTCCCTTTTCATCTACCTTAGAACAATCTGATCCTAAAGAAAGAAGAAGAGAGATGGCCTCTGGCTTTTCTCCTCTGACTGCAAAATGAAGGGCTACTCCATTTAGATTCATCTCTCCTTGATGAATAAGACATCCTTTATCAATTAAACTCTTAATTGCAAAACAATCTCCTAAAAAAGCTGCTAGCTGAAGAGGCGTTCTTCCCTCACCATCTTTATGTTCAAGAAGAGAGGCTACACTCTTATGTTCACATTCAAGAAGATGCTTAAGGATTAGGGGCTGATTACATTGAATAGCAAGATGAAGAAGGGTCCCCCAGTTTGAAATTCCCTCAATGACATTCAGCTCTTTAAATGCATCGTGTTCCAAAAGAAGAGCAAAAATATCCGGATATCCTGAGGCAGCAGCAAGAGCTAGAGTTGAAATACTACAATGCGGATCACGCCTCCACGCTTGTCCTGATAACCCATGTTGAAGAAGCAAGATTTTTACAACTCTAGGGTGTCCTTCATGAATAGCCCAGTGAAGAGGTGTAAGGCCTAAACTATCTTTTGCTTCACAGCTAGCAAGACCCTCTTTTAAAAGACCCTCTAGCATCTCCTCTTTTCCATAAATAGCTGCAAGATGCAGGGCACTTCTTCCTGAAGCATCTTTTAAATCTGTAAAATGTGCATGACTAAGCTCCCGCATTAAGGTAAGTAAACACTCTTTTGATCCTTCACGGATCACAGCAAATACAATCTGCATGCCAAAAGAGTCTTGAAGCTCTAAAAGAAACTCTTTATCAATTTTTTCCCAGTCCATAGATGCATAAGAGGAAAAAATATCCTTAAAAATTAAGCCTATAATCCCCTCTTCATGATTTAAAGAATCTGGAATACCCCCATGATCTTTTCCGTGATGAAGAGTGAGATAAAAACGCCAAAGTTTTTCTAACTTAACTGAATCAATTGCTCTCTTCTGTAATACAGTCGTTGCATTTGAAATATTTATTTGATTTAAGCCACTTGAAATGCTCTTCTCATCCTGGGAAATGTAGGTGTATTGATGATTACATAAGGGGGTTACTGAAGAAATTGCCATCACTCTCTCCTTAAACGAGCTAGAAATCTATCCTCAAAAATATAGCCTCTCTTCTAAAAAATGGAATCCTTTTTTTGAACCTAGTTCTTAAAAAGAAATCATGGGATTTACTCACTCTTCTAGAACCCTCCTTTTTAATTTTTTTTGATGCTTTAAGTTTGGTTCATATTAATTTAAAAAACTTCATTTTTTTTATTTAATTTAAATCAATAAAACAACATTAAAATAAAATAAATGGTAAATAAACTAGAAATATTAAAATATTTAATTTAAAATAAAATATATAACAAGGAGTCTTTATGACGCCTCTTCAGGGGATGCGTTTAGTAAAAAGTATTTCTCCGGTATTTAAAATGAAGAATACCCCCATTTAAATAAAAAATACCATGTTTTTGCTTATCTTTAGCGCAAAATCTTGAGAAGAGCCCCTTATTTTATAAAAAACAGGGTAGAGAGGACCTCTACTTAAGCTCTAAGGGTTCATGAGAGAAAAACTTACCCTTTTTTTAATGAGATAAACATTGAATGATCGCAGAGGCTGCAATCACTCTGATGAGCTGAAAAGGCTCTTCTAATCGATCTAAGAGAAAAGGCAGCATCTCTTTTGAACCCAGCTGACTGATCACCTCTAAGATTTGAATTTTGATCTCATAGTCTACATGTTCATAGAGCACTTGAAGTGTCTTTAGGGCATCGGGGTCTTTTTTAAATACAGCTAAAATGAGAGCTGATTGAACTCTAACTAATAAGTTACTGTCATGCATCAGCTCTTGTAAAAGAAGGGTCACATCTTCATCTCCTTCTTGAAAAAGAATAGAGGCTGCAAGAGCGGTTACTTCCAAACTCTCTTGCATGAGCATACTCTTAATCTTCAGTTTAATATCACCATGCTCAAAGGTGCATAAAATACGCATCAAATCAAGCCTTGTAAGCTGACTGATCATATGAGGGTAGTTATAGCTTTGCTCCATATGTCTTATATCACTTGGACTAATCACTTGCTTTGAAGACCACATCAGTTTTTGAGAAAGCGTCTTTTGTAAAAACTGAGAGAGAATTTCACACCCCTCTTTAACATGAACACCTTGTTCAATCAGCCCTAAGGCAAGGTTAACTCTCACAAATGCATCCTCATGAGAATGCAGCATTTCTAAAGAGAGCTTATGCCCTAAAGAGCCTGATCTTGATAGAAGAGACGCCGCTTCCCTTCGCCACTTACCCTCTGGATTAAACATCCACTCTTTAAGACTCTCTACACCTAAAGAGTCTCCAAGGCAGGTAGCTGCCCAGGCAGCAGTGATAGCTACTTTTGGATGAGAGTCTTTCATAAGCGTCTCTAAGAGAGAAGGTGCAATCTCTTTTTGTAAAAAAAGAAGTGTTTTAATCGCCTCTTGCCTAACATCTGGAGAGTGATCTAAAAGAAGCGCTTCAACATCTGGAATATGCGTGATCAGATCGTAATAAGCTGTCATATGGCAGGCAAGTTCTCTTAAGGCAGATCTTGGGCTTAAGAAAAGAGAGGAATGGGTATTTTTCTCAGCTCCTTGATGCATCTTTGTTAAAGCGATGAATATACTTGTTTTTTCCTCAATAGAGATGTGATAAGTGTTAAGAGATTCTAAAAGAGCAGCTTTAAGCTGTGTAAGACGCAGTTCTCCTATTGTCTCAATCACAGCTTGTCTTACAAACCAAACTTTTTCCTCATGAAATAGCCGAATGAGCTCACAAATTAATGGATCATCTCCTAGCTGTCTTAAGAGCCTCACACCTAAAAATCGTAAAATGGCACTTTGGCTCCGTAAAGCTCTCATCACTACCGGGATCGATTTAGCATCAGAGGTGAGAGCAGATCCTATTAAAGCAGCTGTTTGAATGGCAAGCTGCGGAGAGTCTTTAGCTTTTTGAAGCGCTGTCCATGCTAGTATCTCAAGGGCTTTTTTATCGGTGGAAAAGACATCTCTTTGTGTCATCCACTCTTGAAACACCCCTCTTTCATCCCCTTTTGCACTAAGCGCCTCAATGTAGGCAAGTCTGACAAGAGAAGAGCCCGGGTAGATTTCAAGAAGCTTTTTCCCTTCAATAGCTCCTTTCCAAGGGTCATGAATCTGAATATGCGCATGAACTTTCTCTACCCCTCTTTCCTCTGAGGCCATCAGTAAAAAAGAAGTCATGATCCCGCAAAGAAAGAGATGTTTTTTCATCACGCAAGTTCTGTTAAGAGTCTTCCGCCAATTAAATGAAAGTGTAAATGAAAGATCGTTTGACCCGCTTCCTCGCCATTATTTGTAATTAGGCGGTAACCCTCTTCTACTTTAAATTGGATAGCTAGCTTTTGAGCCACTTCAATGATTTCACATATGAGAGGGTAATCTTCTTGAGAGACGGATTGAATATTTTTGATGGGCTTTTTAGGAATCAGCAGTAAATGTACAGGAGCTACGGGATGAATATCTTTAATCGCTAAGATACGGTCATTTTCAAACACCTTTTCCGAAGGGATTTTCCCTTCAATGATTTGACTAAAAATAGTGGTCATTTTAATACCTCTTGTAACGCTTTCATAGCATCTTCTTTTGTTTCCCAAATAGAAATAAATCTTCCCTTATGACAAAAGATTGCGCCTTCAATTTGAGAGATCTCTTTAAGAGCCTCTCCCATCAGCCCTGACCACGCTAAAGGAAGCGGTTTTCTGACATTCATGCGGTCAAGTGTATGAGGAGGGATGCCTCTTAGTTTCCAGTGAGAATCAGCTGGCATAATGACAAAAAGAGCTGGATGAGACTCTCCTCCATTTTCAAAGAAAATATCCATCCACGGCATCGCTTCATCAAAAATCAGCACATCGTGCCCTTTTTTCATCACATGATGGACCCTATTTTCACACGCTTTGATGTAATGGTATCTACTTAAAAGCCGCCTAATATGCCCTACAGTAAAAGCTACTGCCTGATCAAACGCCTCTTTCATCTCATGAGAAGAGACTTGGTAAGAGGGAGGGACAAACTGAGAAATCACGTGAGAAAATGTAGAGACACCCACTTCAAAGGTGGATCTTCCGTTATCGTGATCATCCACTCCTTGAACAAAAGAGTCTTTTAGAAAAGTAAATGTTTTTTGATCGATCACATTTGTTTCTAATAGATGAAGTAAAATCATACCTGCGCTACTTAGCTCTCCTGCGTAGCCCACCTGATGGTGATCAAACCGCTTTAGGGAAGGGTCGTAGATTCCACCTACATCACAAACATATTCACACGGTGTTAACTCAGACTCTTTCCGAGATCTGATGATATGGTGCGGATCAATACAGTCAAAAACTATCAAAAGAGCAGCTGCTGTCACTTCATCTGCGTGAAAAGAGCCGTCGTGGGTTCCTAAAAATCGTGCTTTCATTACGTGTTCATTATAATTAGATAACAAAAATTATACCAGCCTCTATTGATGTAAAACTACCTTACCGCATCGAAAACTTGATTGAAAGACAATCGGAATGTCATCTGGATTTCCCCCTCTTTTTGATTGGAAGGATTGGAACTGATTTTACATACAGTCTTGAAGAGGTAAGACGCAAGGTGGAAACTACCTCCCTTATCCCCATTTTGCTCTTTGGAGAAGAGGCGTATTGGAGAGCAAAAATTTCTTCTAGATTGTAGTGTAACTTAAGCTACAGGAGCTATTTAAGAATCAGGGTGGATCAGTAACTATTTTTTTGTGTCCAAAATATAGATGAGGCGCTACACATCTATCATCAGTTTTTCCATTAACAACTTCTTCTTGGCCCTTTGGGGAGAATCTACCCTGAAGGGTTTATCCCTTACTCTCCCGTTCAAAAAGAGATAGAGAGCTCTTAAGCCAGATCCTTTTCAAGCAATCTGGCTTTCAACACTAGCCCTCTTAAAATCCCCAAGAAAGTCCTAGCTGACCATACTTTGTTTTCTCATTAAAAAACTGCCCTTCATAAGAAAACCCTTCATGATACTCAAGATAGAGCCGCATTTTTCTCCCCACACCTTGAAGCTTACTGATTTCATACCCAAGCTTAAAGGTCATATCAAGATCCCAAGAGTGTTGCTCCCAGTTTTCCATATGCGCTGCAAAAAAAGGGGTTCCATAAAGACGGTGGTAATGCAGTTTTTGTCCTAAAAGCCTCACCTCTGTTCCCCACATGGCATACATAGGCTTGAGTCTAAATGTGGGGTCACTATGAACCACAATACCTGGACCTGCATAGACACGGAGGGCACTTGAGAGCTGATACGAGGAAATGAAATCAATGGCTTCAAAGCTAGGGTTTTTTCTTTTAGTTAGATAGTCTGGGTGATTGACCATGAACTCATCTCCTAAATGCCCTGAAATATGGTAAGGGCGGAGTCTAAAAGACCATCTATCATGTGCATAGGTGACAGGAATACCTACAAGATAGTCTGTATTCACAAGTTCACATTCACTAGATGACCTCCGGTTAGGAATATCGCTAAAGTTAAAGACGGCCCAGATCCCCCCTGATATCCCAATTTGTAAATCGGCATCAGAGTTCATGACATTATGCCAGCGGAAAATGGGAAAATCATCTCCTAAGGAAACAGCAACACTTTTCTTCCCAACCACTTTATCCCCCACCCTGCCGTTCACAGAATAGACAGGCTCTCTTGGATCAGAAACAAGCGGGAGAAAAAGCACTGTGGATTGAGGAAACCAAACCCCTGAAACACGGGGCGTTTCTGTATATTGCTTTCTCACCGTCATCTCTTCGGAAGAGAGCTCTTTTTTCACTTCAACAGATTGAACACCGGGGATATCTTGAACATACGAAACAATACTATTAGCAAAGAGATCGTTATGGGGAAGGTTATAAAGCGTTACATGGTGATCTTTGACAACCACAATCACATTAAATTCATAGTAACTTGCATCAATGAGCGCTTGAATATACCCTTCTAGGTAAGGATCTGTTGCATGCTCAAAATTTTCAATGGGTAAACTATCTCCCCTTTGAATCACCGAGAGTTCTGGATCGATTTTTGCAATTTCTCCTTCATAATTTTCCGCCCCAAGAGAGAGCAACCCAAGCGAAGATAAGATAACTAGGCGAGATAACATATAACTCCTTATACCACTGCTATTTTCCTCTATATCTAAGGTAAAGATATAATCCAAAAAAAATTTACGTTGCATCTCTAATCTATCTTCAGTATCATCTCTTTTTCCTTATTTAGCTTAAGGGGCAATAGCTCAGCGGTTAGAGCAGCGGACTCATAACCCGTCGGTCCCTGGTTCAAACCCAGGTTGCCCCACTTTTTCCTCTCCCCTCTTAAAAAGGGGTCCCTATTTTAAACCTGACAGATATCCGTAACGCTTATGCATTAAAGCTCTTAAGAGCCTCTTCTAGCTAAACCGTTTCTCTTCTAAATCGATTTTTCTTTTTGAGTTCAACGTAGAGAATGTTTAAGAGCTTAATTTCAAATAATAATGATATTAATACCCAATTAACAAATATTTAGTTATACTAGAGGGAATAGATAGATCTAACGGGATATAAGAACTTAAGGGACTTTTAGGAACGCATTGCATCGCTTTTAGCGTGTGATGTAACTTAGGCCCTTGAGTTTTTATCCAGGTGATAAAAGAGGGGATTTTTTACTCTTTTGTTCACTGACAAAAATACTTAAAAAATTACATTAATAGGAGATTTGTGGCTTCTTTTAAAATTATTAACCACGTAAATGACATCCATCTTGACCCCCGTTGGACCTCTTCTACAAAATTTAATAGCAAATATAGGCTTGTTAACGAAATGGGTCAAAAACTCACCTCTTGTCATGTACTCGATAAAGGTAAGTGTTATGAACTTATTGATAAAAAAGAGCGCGCTTTCTCCCCTTTAGAGCGGCTTGGAAGAGGAGCTCTAGGCCTTAGCGCTGTTATTTACACATTAGGCCTTGCGCTATTGTCAAAGTCCATTAGAAACCTCTTTACAAAGCAAAAAGAAACCCTCTATTTTGGGACTCTTTATCAAAGCGCTCAAGAGCTAGAAGGAACTATTGAGATTTCTGATGAAATTAAAGATCAGCTTGCTAAATCCATGAAAGCCATTCTTCGTAATCACAACTGTGATGGAGTTAAAAATCATGCAACCGGGGCTACACACCGCATTTTTACATTAGATAGCCAGCCTCAGCTGATCTTTAAAATGATTGTCTCTCAAGATACCTCTCAACAAACATCTCAAAAAAACATGAGTCATACCTACTCAAAATGGGTTCAAGCTCAAAAAGTCATTCGGGTATATCAACTCACTCACCTAGTGCTTCCTCATGCAAAACTTATCTCTATTCAAGTGGGTGATCAACAGTATGAAATGATTGCGGAAGAAAAATTCAATCTAAAACCCCACCATCTTAGTAGGGAAATTACACATGAGCCGTATGCAAAGAGCGTACAAAAGGCTAAGGAGCAGGTGGATCTATTTATCACGCAAATGGGATATCTCTTTGGAAATGGATTACATCTTCCTGTGTTAGACCCTGTAGATGCAGAGGGAAATCGAAAGATCGCTCTCATTAACACACAGTATCTTACTGATTGGATAAAATAAAAAAATACCTCTTCCATGGAGTCCTCATTAAACATACAAAGACACCTCTCTTTTGATCCATCTAAAAAAGAGAGGCATCCTCATGCCCTCTCTATGCCGCTTAAGGTTGCTAGAGTAAAAATAGGGGTTAAAAAATGATCCCTATTTTTCCATCTCTTCTTAAACAGAAAAAGGCTCTTCTTGGATGAACGCTTCAAAAAGCGTTTCATGCGTCAAAGTAGGCTGTTTTTCAAGAAATAATCCTCTTTTGTTCTCCTCTTAAAAAGTAAAAATATTTTTCAATACGCAATAGAAGTGTTTAAAATAGACGTTTTTTCTTAAAAAAATGTAAAAAGCGGTTTGTTACTGACCTCTTTATAAATTATTAATAAATAGGTGAGTTGACTTTTAATCAAAATCAAGCAATTGTTATTATTGATCTTTGGAAATGAACCCTCTGTTACTATTAAACGTTTTAAGGAGAATCTCTTATGAGTTGCTTATCAGATGTTATTTTAGAAAGTCCAGACTCTACGCTTGTAGCTACTGTCCCAGAGCAGCAGTTACTGCATAAATCCCTGTCGGTATTTGCGCCTCAAAAAAAATTTAGCGATTGGACATCTCAAGATCACGCTGAGTCTTATACATTTATGCAACGTATTGCTAAAGCGTGGAAAGATAGCGGATTAACCGATCAATATCTTGTTTATAGTAAGGTAGATTCTAACATTTTTAAATGGGAAATGATTCCTTATCAAAAGTGCAAGAATGTGTTTGGACGAATAGTTCAGCAACTTCAAGTGTTATGGAGAACCGTTTTTGGCGGGATGATCATCTTAGCAAAAAATAAGCAAGATCAAGTCGGTTACTATAAAGCGAACTTAAAAAAACAAGAGACTATAATTTACCCATCATATACCCAAAATGCAGGTCAAGATGCGTTTTGTAAACAAGAGACCATCGATCGACAATGGGTTGTCATAGGAGAAAAAGTTAATGTTCTTTTCAATTACGCTCCTATTGGATTTGGCGGAGAAAAGCTCCATTTTCTCATCACTCCTAAGGAGCACCGCAAAGCTTTTACTGATGTGACGCAAGAAGAGTATGTAGAGTCCATGCAGCTTACTAATCAACTTATCATGCACTTCTCAGAGACAAGAGAGTGTGTTAAAAATGTTTATCTGATGAATAAAACAGGCGTTGATGCAGGTCAAACAGTTGATCATTGGCATTTACATGTTGTTTTTTCCACAAATACTGCGCAAAATTTTTGGGGAAGGATCACCGTGTTTAAAAATATTCTGTTTGGATCTTCTCCCATGAAAAAAGAGGCTCTAAAGCAAAAAGTAGAGGATCTTAGAAACGAGCTGGCATCATATAAATCCTGAAAATTGCTAAAACAGTCTTTGGTGTTGTCTACATGGCATGATAAGAAAAAAATGTCATGTGGATAACATTAAAAAGAAAGTGACAAAGGATAGCGCTTTCAATCTTCCCCGAAAATAGGTAAACACCTCCATAAAGAAGCCCTGTGAGGAATGTAAAGACTAAAATCCCTACGTTCGGACTCCAATAAATGTGACTTAAAGCAAATAATAAAGAGGAGAGGATTAAAGCAATGATATTGCCTCCTTTGACCTTTTTCAAATAGTCACACAAGGTCTTTTGAATAAATCCTCTATAAAATCCTTCTTCAGGAGCCGATGTGAATAATAAATTACTGCAAAATCGTATCCCTGTATAAGAGGGAATCTTCACATCCCATTGAACAGCTCCTGTCAAAAGAGCAAGCATTATAAGACAAAGGATTCCTCCGCACCCAGCTGCTAAACCCTTCACGATGCTTAAGACATCTTTCTTCCCCCTAGCAACAGGAACAAATAAGGCTAAAGGAAAAAGTCCTAAAAGCGGATTTTTTAATCCTATTCCAAATTTAGAGGTCATCATGAAAGGGATAAATCCTGGGCAGAAGAGTTTAAAACTTAAGCTTAAACCGATCAAGATGGTAAAAAGAGAAACATTTGGAGCTTTATGATAAAAAATCCAACCCATAGCTAGTAAGAGAGCACATAGAAAGGCAAAAGGAGTGACATAGCCAGCAATTACCCCTAGTAGAAGAGACAGGGCTGTGAGTGTCCCCCAAATTTTAGGATCTTTTTTGATCCATAGACTTAGGAGCGCGCCTCCTAAACAGATAAAAGCACATACAAGGGTTAATGACATCTTTTTATCCTCTTAAAATAGCTATTTTTAACACGTAATGCTGTTATATCCTCTGTTGTCTACTTTGCCACTACACCTCAATAAATTCTAGCCCCATTTAAGGGAGGTATTTCTTAAGATTACCCTTCTCTTGACTCTCTTCATGAAACTAGGATCGCTTTTACCTTAAGAACGTGATAAGATTTTTCATGGATTTCGTGAAAAAGAGAAGTGTAGTGCCTCATCAAAAATTTAATACAATTATTCAAACAAACCGGCTGATACTTCGCCCCTGGAAAGAATCAGATTTACTCCCATTTGCACAACTTAACTCTGATCCTAAGGTCATGGAGTATTTCCCCAAGCTTTTAACAACGGAAGAAAGTGACGCTTTAGCTTACCGCATTATCCATAATATTCAACAAAAAGGGTGGGGCTTTTGGGCGGTTTCCCTTAGGGAAACAGATACCTTTATCGGATTTACCGGGCTTAACGAGGTGAACTTTACAGCCCCTTTTACAGCTAAAAAACCGACCATAGAAATCGGGTGGAGACTCTCTTTTTCTCACTGGGGAAAAGGGTATGCAACAGAGGGGGCTAAAGCTGCCTTAGAATACGGCTTTTGCACCTTACATTTAAAAGAGATTGCCTCTTTTACAACCTTGCAAAATCAACGCTCTAGACATGTGATGGAAAAAATAGGGATGGTGCATTATGAAGAGCTAGATTTTGATCATCCTAACCTCCCCTCTGATCACCCTTTAAAGCACCATGTTCTTTACAAATTAAGGAAGAAAGAATGGGAAAAGAGTCAAAAACAGTCATGATGGTTGTTAGTCTTAAAATACGCTTTTTTTTGCAGATAAAAAAAGCGATCCCAAAGACTTCATCTCTTCTCTTGTAAAATAGCTCTTATGGATTCAGCTGTTGATGAAAGTGCGCCCACTCTTCCTCTTGCTGCTCTACATAAAACTTTGTCATTTCATGAGTCTCTATTAACTCTTGATAACACTCCTCTCTTACAATCGATCCATACACTTTGATTTTTGCACACTCTTTTAAGTGCTCAGCAGTTTTAGGGTGAAGAGCTACTAAAGAGGTTTGAGGATAGTTTTCATGAAGGAGCGTTTGAATGGCTTGCATCTGCTCAAAGGGGTGATCTCCCATTTTGACCATCCGTAAAAAATGCGCTGAAATATAAGAAGCTCCAAGTTTTGCAGCAAGGAGCGCTTGATAAAAAGAAAATACGCCCCCTGCCATCACAGGAATACCTTCTTTTTTAAGTAGTGCCATAGGCTCTAGGGCCTCTTCTTTCACAGGAATCCGTAAAACAATCCGAGGGGAAAACTGAGAGAGCTTATGGCCTATCTTCATAAAGTCTGAGAGCACATCGATCACAACAAACCCGGGCTGAATATCTAAAAACTGCTGAATCATGTGCAAAGGATTAACCTCTTTTACAAAAAAGGCAGGAGGAATAACAGCTGCTTGAATGAGTCCGCTTTTAGCCCCTTTTTCAATCAAAGATAAGTTTGTTGTTTCAATCCATAGCTGCATCGTATTTACCCTTTATCATTATTAGAACCTCAAAGGTTTAGCTTAAATTCTAAAAGCTCCCTCAAGATTTGTCAAAGCTTTGTCAAAAAATGCACTTCTTTATTTTTCTAATAAGCTCCTCTACTTTGCTCTTTTTCATCAAGTTAGAAAAAAAAACCTCTTTCTCTTCTCTTTGATAAAGAGAATGTTGTGTTTTTTTTCTTAGATGACTACAGTAAGCTAATAGCCATTTTCAAAAGGGATACAAGGGTTTATGTTGGTTGCTGTTATAGGAGCTTCAGGATTAATTGGAAATAACTTATGTAGAGCTCTTCTTCAAAGCGGATACTCTGTTAAAGCTCTCATTCACCATAACACAGCCTCTTTAGAAGATCTTCCCCTTGAGAAAGTGAAGGGAGATATTTTAGATCCCGAAGGGCTTCAAGCTTTTGTAGAAGGGTGTGATGTTGTCTTTCATACAGCAGGTAAAATATCTATTGATGGAGACCACGACGGTATGGTCCATAAAGTGAATGTAGAAGGGACCAAAAATGTGGTTGAAGCGTGTTTAGCAAAAGGGATTCAAAGGCTTATCTATGTCAGCTCTATCCACGCTTTTAAGCAGCAACCAGAAAGCCTTCTTGATGAATCTAGAGCTCTTGTGGGTTCAGAGGGATTTAAACACGATATCGCTAAATCTGATGCGGAAAAAGAGGTGATGAAAGGGATTGCTCAAGGTCTTGAAACAGTGATACTTGTTCCAACAGCAGCGATTGGCCCTTATGATTTTGAGCCGTCTCTTTTAGGCCAAGGGTTAATCAAACTCTATCAACGGAAACTCCCCACGCTTATTGACGGGGGATTTGATTGGATTGATGTAAGAGATATTGCAAAAGTAGCACTTGCTGCGATGAAAAAAGGGGTTCCTGGAAACCGTTATGTCATCTCAGGGGTGTGGCAAACCATTAAAGAACTCTCTCTTCTCATTGAAGAAATTACAGGTGTCCCCTCTCCTAAGTTCACATCTCCTCACTGGCTTGCAAAGATAGGAGTGCCTTTAGCAAAAGTGTTAAGCCGTATGACCCAAACCCCTATGCTCTATACACATGAAACACTTGAAGTTCTTCTCAGATGTAACCGTAATATCAGTTCTCTTAAAGCAAGAAGAGAGCTAAATTTTTATCCTAGACCTTTAAAAGAGACGCTTCAAGACACCTTTAATTGGTATAAACAGGCGGGAAAAATCGAATAGCTTTTAGCTAAAAGGAAACACCTTAAAGAGGTAACTCCTCTAATTCATCAGTCCTGATAAGAAAAATGATCCCCACTGACGTGGCTTATCTCGCTCTGTTTTCATTGCCATAAGAACAGCTTGCTGCAATGCCTTTGCTTTACTGAGCTTTGGAGTGTGAATGCCTAAATAATGTTGATAAAAAGTCTTCACCATCTGGACTGTCATATCTCCTTCAGGTAGCGGCCAGTAACTTGCAATCGTGGATAATGCCCCTGATCCTAGGAAAGACCAAACAGGGCCAATACTTCCCTCTTTCTGAATATTTCCTCTTCCTAAATGGCAAGCGCTCATAAAAACAAGATCTGCCTTTAAGGTAAGTAAATTCACCTCTTTAGCGTGAAGCTCACCCGCCTTATGCTTCTCATCAGGGGCTAACTTAAAAAACCCTTCAAAAACAGAGTGAGGATCATTCTGCGGTTTTTGCCCAGCTACGCCGTGACAGGCAATATGAATCCATCTAGAATGCGGAGCATATTTAAAGACATTCTCAGTGGTTGCCTCTTGCTGAGTGAGCACATATTGATGAGAGGCCTTCATTAAGGGTGAGATCACATCACGAACTTCTGACTCAGAATGTTTTAACTGATTATCTTCTTCTTGGGGAGTTGTGGGATTACCCATTAAAAGAGCTTGATCGGTCAATGTTTTTGGAAACTGATCCAAAAGAGAGAGCACTTGAAGAGAAGGAACGATTACAATAGGATACTGTTCAATAAGGTACTTGTCTTGCTTTATCTGATAAAATGCTCCAAAAGGAAGATGGGCTAAAAACCCATCAGGAATGAAAGTCAGCGTTTCTCCAGAATCTAGTGAAGGGAGATAATGCTCTATTGGCGCTATTAAGGTGTCATACCAAGAGATGAGCTTTTCACTAAACAGCTGGCTGGGGTGTTTTTCCCCTCTTTTAGGACGTTTAGTCTCTATTTGATAAGGAAATGCTTTAAAAATTTGATCAGGACCTAGGCAATTATCTTCTAAACTCGCAAGAGAAATCAATCTAGAGTATGCTCTTTGAGAAGAAATAACCCATGCTTGAATGCATTTATCTTGTGAAGGCACAAGAGAATATATGATAAATGTTGTATGAAATTTCCTTGCCAGTTGTGATACTTCTTGAAATGAAAGAGAGCCTAGGGAAAGAGATCCTTGTAATTGAAGCTTTTTGCATAAAAGAGAAGTAAGAGCCCGGGATCTTCTTTGATCAGAAATCTCTAATGCCTTTCTATGTTTCCCCTGTATCAATAATATACGTTCTAGACATGTATAAGAGAGAGCCCATTCTTCAAAAAGAGTGATTTGCCACTGCGCCTCTTTTGCATCTTGTTGAAGAGAAGCTACAATCTCTACACTCTTATGCATATACTGTTCTGCTTGTATGTAGTCTCCTAAGTTGGCATAAACATTTCCTAAATTACAATAAACTCTTCCCTTTCCTAAACGATCATCAAGCCTTTCAACAATGGCTAAATTTTTTTTGTAGCAATATAGCGCTCTATCCCAATCGCCTAATCCCTTGCAGGCACTTCCCAAATTACCATAAGCAATCCCTTCTCCCACTTGATCTTTAAGCTCTAAAGCAATCTCTAAGTATTTCTCATAATACTCAATTGCTTTAAGAGATTCTCCTAAACCTATGTAAGCATTTCCTAAATTACAATACGCTATTCCTTCGCTAGATTTATTCTGAAGCTCTAAAGCAATTATTAAATTTTTTTCATGATATTCAATCGCTTTAGGATACTCTTTTAAAGCACAATAAGCGTTTCCTAACCCGCAATAAGCCCTCTTTTCTTTTGGACGATCTTCAAATTTTAAAGCAATTTTTAAATGTTCATGATGATATTCAATTGCTTTACGGTGCTCTCCTAAAGCATGATGTGCATTTCCTAACCCCCCATAAGCAAATCCTTGGGCAACAAGATTTTCAAGTTGCTGAGTAATGACTAAATACTTCTGATAATACTTAATAGCTTTGTGATATTTACCTAACGCCTCATATGCATTTCCCAAATAGCAATAAACCTTCCCTTCCTCTCCAATAGTTTGACTTTTTCGGCTAATGATTAAACTTTTTTTATGAAATTCTATTGCTTTTAGATGCTCCCCTAAGGCACCATACGCTTTTCCCAAACCACTATAAGCTATTCCTTCTCTTACAGTGTCCTTAAACCCTTGAACAATAGCTAAATCTTTTTCGTGATATTCAATCGCTTTATGGGCATCTCCTAAATCACTATATGCACTTCCCAAATTACTATAAGCTAGTGACTCTGCTAAGCCATCCCCGCGCTCTAAGGCAATCTGTAAATCCTTTTTATGATACTCAATCGCTTTATGGGCATTTCCAATATTAAGATAAAGATTTCCCAAATTACCATAAGCTTTTCCTTCTTCTAATCGATCCTTAAGGATTATAGTCATTTTTAAGTGCTGATAATGGTAATCGATTGCTCGCTGATATTCTCCTAAATCGCGGTAGACCATTCCCAAATTGTTATAAGATCTCCCTTCAGAGGCCTGGTCTTTAAGGCCTAAAGCAATCTTTAAAGCTCTCTCTTGAAATTGGATTGCTTTTTGATACTCTCCTAAAACACGGTAGGCAATTCCCAAATTGTTATAAGCTTTTTCTTCTCCTGCTTTATTTTGAATACCTAGCGCAAGGGTCAGATCCTTCTCATGGTACTTGATTGCTTTATGGTATTTTCCTAAAGAGTGGTAGGCATTGCCTAACCCGCGGTAAGCGCCCTCTTCTCTCATCATATCTTTAAGCTCTAAAGCTATTTTTAAAGCTTGATTATGATATTCTGCAGCTTTATGGTATTTTCCTAAAGAGTGGTAGGCACATCCTAGTTCGCTGTAAAAGATTCCTTCTCTTGATTGATCTTTAAGTTTTAAGGTAATGCCAAGACCTTTTTCATAACAATTTATTGTTTTATGATATTCCCCTAACGCGTGATAACTGGTCCCTAATGCTTCATAAGCATTTAACTCCTTTGAGAAATCTTTTAGCTTAAGAGCTATACTCAGTGCCTTTTCATAACACTCTACTGCTTTATCGTACTCTTTTAAGGAGGAGTAACTATCTCCTAAATGGCTGTAAGTTTCTTCTTCTATCTCATCATCAAATTGCTCAGCGCTTTTTAAAGCTTTTTCATGAAATTCAATTGCCTCATGAAAATCCCCTAAAAGATGATAAGTTAGCCCCAAATTGCTATAAGCTCTCCTTTCTGCTATAGTATCATTAAGCTCTTGAGCACTTTTTAAAGACTTTTTATAGTAATCTAATGCTATGGGGTACTCCTCTAAAGAAGCATAGGTCCCTCCTAAATTGCAATAAACTGCTTCTCTTACTGGTTCATTAAATTCTTGAGCCATCTTGATCCCCTTTTGATAATACTCTAATGCTTGATGATATTTTCCTAAGGAGCGGTAAGCATTGCCTAAATTGTAGTAAGCAATTTCTTCGCTATGGGGATTTTGTAGTTCTAAAGCAATCTCTAACTCTTTTTCATGACATTTGATCAATTGATGGTGCTCTTCTAAAGAAAGATAGATTCTACTTAGCCAATGTAAAATTTCTTTTACATGAATATAAAAGCTTTGATCTCTGGTGGTTTGTAAGACGAATTCTTCATTAAAAAGCTGATCTAAAAGAAGAAACATTTCAGTTCTTTGAACTTCATCTAACCCTATATTAAAATGCTTTTCATCCAAAAGAGATGTCAGATGATTTAAATAAGGATAAACTTCTTTTGCATCCCGTTTTTTATCCTTTATCACCTTTCCTAGCTGAGATACAACTGCTTGCCAGATCCTATTACTGATGATTTTTCGCTGATGCTCAGGAATCTGATGAAAAGAAATTTCTTGTGGTTGAGAATGCGCATGACATATTTTCGCTCCTGAAGAAGAATTTTGCCAAGAGGTTAAATATTTGACCCCTTGCTTTACTTTATCTACAAGATACGAAAGAGTATTGCCAAGATAGATATTTTGAAATAACTCTTTTCCTAATATAGAGATCCGCTGTGTCATATTTGTGGCCCATCTTAGACAAGAGTTTGTCTGAATAGAATCTCTTACTGTAAATGGAGCTTGATGTTGATACACCGTTTCATCTTGAATGGAACAATCACTACCCTCTGCCGCATCTTCATTTTGTTTTAAAGGCGTAGAAAAAGAGATATTTTTTTGTAACTCAAGAACTTTCTCCTCTGAAATCAGTTTGAAGATGCTCCCTTTTTTCAAAAGATACGGCTTAGCTAAAATATCTTGAAACATGGTATGGATCCATCCTTGATAATGTTTCCCGTTCATCTCTAGTTCAAACAGGGTCTGGATCTTTGCAATAGCCTCTGGCGTTTGATCAGAAAAAAAATAGAGCCGGATCTTCTGATCTGAAGTACAAGAAGGAGTAAAAGGAATTTTGGTGAGTCCTGAGTTAGTTAATACCTTTGTTGAAATTCCCATTTGTGACCCCTTACAATTTTTATAAAAAATAACATGTAATAAGAAAGGGTATTTCTTCAAGTTTTTTAAAAATAAAATAGGATGCTAATGAAATATCTCTGACTCTCTCATCTCCCTCATTTTCTAGTTAGAGAGTAAAAAGAGTCAATTTGCTATCTTCTTTTGCACATGAAAATCAAAAGAGTCATTTGCTGCCTATTTCTCATCGTCTTTAGCTTTATGGGAGGAGTAGCTATTACATTTCATCCCTCTTTTCAAGAAGCACTTTTGCCCCCTTTTTTTCCAAAAGTATCACAAGTGATCTACAGAAAGGCGTATGCCTTAGCGTATGATGGAAAAATTAAAGGAGCCTCTTTTGTGTATGAAGAACTAAAGCCCTCTTCAGGAGATACGGCAGGAGCCTCTTTTAAGTTTAAAGAAGACCCTTTGATCCCTAAATCTTTAAGATCTACACTTCTCGATTTTAAAGGGTCCCGTTTTGATAGAGGTCATCTTTGCTCAGCAGCTAGCGCGCTAACTTTAGAGGCAAAAAAAGAGACTTTTTATCTGTCTAATATCTCTCCTCAAGTGCCAGATCTTAACCGAAAATTGTGGCTAAAACTTGAGCGGTATGCAAGAAGCCTTATTCCTCTTTGGGATAAAATTTATGTGATTACAGGCCCTCTTTTCATGCCGCGAACAGATGAAAAGGGAGCGCGGTATATCCGTTATGAAGTGATCGGTCCTCAAGATGTTGCCGTCCCTTCTCACTATTTTAAAGTTCTTTACAAAGTTAAAGATCAAGAAGTTTTCACCGAAGCGTTTCTGATGCCTAATCACGCGTTATCCCAGAGTCAAGAGGCTCTTGATCTTAACCTGTATCACACCTCTTTAGAGATGATTGAAAAAATGGCAGGTATTACACTTAAGAAAAACTTGTAACTTCTTTCTTGTTTTGGGTTTTTTGAAAAACTTCCCCCACCTTTTTTACTGAATATTGTATAGTGAAAGCGTGGAAGAAATTTTTGGTTACGTTGACAGCATTGTTTTTTCAGCAGAAACCTTCACTGTCGCCCGTCTTAAAGAACCGAGGAAGCAAGAACTTACCTGCATTGTAGGGCCGCTCCCCTCTGTTCAGCCAGGAGAAACCATTCGGTGCTCAGGAAAATGGAAATACCACTCTCAATACGGACAGCAGTTTGAAGTGGAGTCGTTTGAATCTAAGCAGCCATCTGATCTTGTCGGCATTCAAAAGTATCTTGAATCGGGAATGATTAAAGGGATTGGGCCAGTCTACGCTGAAAAAATCATCAAGCAGTTTGGTATTAATACATTAAAAATCATTGACGACGATCCTGAACGTTTAGGAGAAGTGTCTGGTATTGGCCCTAAACGTCTTGATATGATTAAGTCGTGCTGGGATCAACAAAAATCGATTAGGGAAGTGATGCTCTTTTTGCAAACATTTGGTGTCTCCCCTGCTTTTGCCCATAAAATTTACAAAACCTACGGAAAAGAGTGCGTTGAAAAGATCAAAAATGACCCTTATGTTCTTGCCAAAGACATCCGGGGAATTGGGTTTAAATATGCTGATCAAATTGCTCTTAAAATGGGGCTCCCTCTTCACTCCCTAACCCGTATTCAAGCAGGGATTGAACATGTGTTATGGGAATTATCAAGCGATGGCCACACCTGCTATCCCTCTCAAGATCTCATTACTGCCGCTACAGAAATTTTAACCATTCCTCCTGAAGAGATTCAAAATGGGCTTGAAGAGTCGATTCAAAGTAAGCAGCTCATCTCATATGAAGGGATGATTAGCTTAAAGCCGTTTCATCTAGCTGAAAAAGGGATTGTAAGAGAGATGAAACGGCTTCTTTCTAATCCTTGCGAGCTTAGAAGTGTCAATCATGAAAAGGCTATTCTCTGGTCAGAAGAAAAGCTAAATATTACTTTTGCAGAAGAGCAAAAGCTAGCCATTATTGCAGCTGTTAAAGATAAGGTCCATATCATCACAGGAGGACCTGGAACAGGAAAAAGCACCATCACAAAGGCGATATTACGCATTACTGAAAAGCTCACAGATTCTATTTTATTAGCAGCTCCTACTGGAAGAGCTGCTAAACGAATGAGTGAAATCACGGGTAAAAAAGCATCTACTATTCACGGCCTTTTGGAAATGGACTTTCAATCAGGAGGGTTTAAAAGAGGGCTTGATAATCCTTTAAAATGTGATCTTTTAATTATTGATGAAGCGAGTATGATCGACACCTTTTTACTCTTTCAACTCTTAAAAGCCATACCCTCTATGGCACGAGTTGTGCTGATTGGCGATATCGATCAACTCCCAAGTGTGGGAGCTGGGACTGTATTAAGAGATCTTATTGATTCTAACTGCATTGAAGTGACAAAGCTGACACAAATTTTCCGGCAAGCGGCTCACTCAAAAATTGTCACCAATGCTCACCTCATCAACCAGGGGAAATTCCCAGAGCTCTTTAACACTTTTGACTTTAGGTTCATTGAAGGAGAGTCTCCAGAGCTTATTGTCTCTGCCATTAAAGATCTTATTAGCGGCCCTAAATCACTCCGCTCAAGATTCCATATCTTTGAAGATGTCCAGGTGCTCTCTCCTATGAAACGAGGACTCATCGGTACAGAAAATTTAAATGTTGTGCTTCAAGGCGTCTTAAACCCCAGTGTCACTCCTCTCTGCCGTATGGGAAGGACCTTCCATGTGGGTGATAAGGTGATGCAAATCCGCAATGACTATGAAAAACTCATCTTTAATGGAGATATTGGAAGAATTTTAACCATTGATCTTTCCACCCAAGTTCTCTCGATTAATTTTGATGGAAGACGGGTTGAGTATCAATTTGCTGAAATTGATGATCTTGTCTTAGCGTATGCTGTCTCTATCCATAAATATCAAGGGAGTGAATGCCCTTGCATTATCATACCCGTTCACATGTCTCACTTTAAGATGCTCCACCGTAATCTTCTTTATACAGGAATTACCCGGGGTAAAAAGATGGTGATTTTAATCGGAACTAAGCAAGCAATTGGCCTTGCAGTCCGTAATGATGATGTGAAAAAAAGATATACCCAGCTGAAAGAGCAGTTTGCTGGGACCTTCAGTGATTTTACACTTTCTTCATCCCCTTCATAAAAAATAGAGGTCTGCATTGATCGATCTTTTATGAAGAGGGCAAGTTAGCGCTCTTACAAGACGTGCATTCAAGGTATAGTTATTCTATAGAGCAAATTGGTCACATTTTAAGATACTTTGAGAAGATCTAAAGTCTTGGGGGCCAATTGATCATTCTATAAGTCCTGATAAGAAAAAAGCTCCCCATTGACGCGGTTTCTTCCGCTCTGTTTTCATCGCCATGAGAACGGCTTGCTGTAGTGCTTTCGCTTTATTAAGCTTTGGAGTATCTATTCCTAAATAGTGCTTATAAAATGTATCCACCATCTTAACTGTCATGTCTCCTTCAGGTAGTGGCCAGTAGCTTGCAATTGTTGATCTAGCTCCTGCTCCTAGAAAAGACCATATAGGGCCAATGCTCCCCTCTTGTTGAAGATTTCCTCTTCCTAAATGGCAGGCGCTCATAAAAACAAGATCTGCCTTTAGAGCAAGTGAATTGACCTCTTTAGCATGAAGCTCTCCTAGAAGGTGCGTATCATCAGGTGCTAACTTAAAAAAACCTTCAAAAACAGAATAAGGGTCATCCGGCGGTTTTTGCTGGGCCAATCCATGACATGTAATATGAATCCATCTAGAATTAGGAGCATATTTAAAAATGTTTTCTACTGTTGCCTCTTTTTGAGTAAGTACATAATGATCAAAGTGGTTCATCAGGGGTGCAATGGTATCACGGACTTCTATCTCAGAATATTTTAAGTTATTATGTGCTGCTTTTGGCGTAGTGGGATTCCCTATTAAAAGTGCTTGATTTGCATATTCTTCAGGAAGTTGATCTAAAAGGGAGAGTACTTGAATAGAAGGGGCTATAGAAATAGGATATTTTTCAATGAGATATTGATCTTTTTCCGTGTTGTAAAAGGCTCCAAATGGAAGATGGGCTAAAAATCCATCAGGAATAAAAGTGAGTGTCTCTCCAGAATCATTAGAAGGAAAATAAAGTTCTAGCGGAGCAATAAGAAGATCATACCAAGAAGCTAGCTTTTCCTTAAAGAGCTCTTCAGGCTGCTTTGTTCCTTTTATTAAACGTTTAGTTTCTTTTTGATATGGAAATGCCTCAAAAATGAGATCTAACTTTGCAAATGCCTTCTTTGGAATAGGTAAAGAAATCCCTTGGGGAATTTTTCCTTTAGAAGAAACAATCCAAGCTTGAATAGCTTCCTCCCGAGTATTTAATTGGAGAAGAGAATACATCACAAAAGTCGTAGAAAGCGTTTCTGCAAGCTTTTGGATCTCTTCAATGGAAAGAGCACTAAAAGAAGGATTTTGACTCTCTTTTAAGGAAAGTTTTTGAGATAAAAGAGAAAAAAGGGCACGAGACCGCCTTGTATCAGAAATTTCTAATGCCGCAGTATTTCTGCCCTGCAATAGCAGCACACATTCTAGGCCTATATAAGGCTTTGATAACTCTTCAAATAAAGTGATTTGAAATTGAGCTTCTTTTACACTATGTTGAAAAAAACTATAAATATTAATACTTTTGCGAAACCATTCTTCTGCTTGAGAATACTTTCCTAACCCCCAGAAAGCAACTCCCAAATTACCATAAGCCCTCCCTTCTGCATCTTTATCTTTATCTTTACACTCAAGAATAATCTTTAAATACTTTTCATAATAATCGATAGCTTTATGGTAATCTCCTAAACTCTGATAGGCATTTCCCAAATTGCAGTAAGCACTCCCTTCTCCTACTCGATCTTTTAGCTCTTGTGCAATCTTTAAAAAAATTTCTTGATGACTCATGGCTTTACGGGTTTCTCCTAGCCTCTGGTAGGTATTTCCCAAATTGCAGTAAGCACTCCCTTTTCCCGCTCGATCTTTTAGCTCGTGTACAATCTTTAAATGCTTTTTATGATAACTGATGGCTTTATGAGTTTCTTTTAAACTACTATAGGCATTTCCTAAATTGTCATAAGCCTTCCCCTCTCCTGCTAGATCTTCTAGCTTCTGTGCAATCTTTAAATGCTTTTCATAATAACTGATGGCTTGACGGTAGTCTCCTAACTTCTGGTAAGTATTTCCCAAATTGCTATAAGCATCCCCTTCTCCCACTTGATCTTTTAGCTCTTCTGCAACCTCTAAATGCTTTTCATAATAACTGATGGCTTGACGGTAGTCTCCTAACCTCCGGTAGACATTTCCCAAATTACCATAAGCCCTCCCTTCTTCCACTTGATCTTTTAGATCTTCTGCAACCTCTAAATGCTTTTCATAATAACTGATGGCTTGACGGTAGTCTCCTAACCTCCGGTAGACATTTCCCAAATTACCATAAGCCCTCCCTTCTTCCACTTGATCTTTTAGATCTTCTGCAACCTTTAAACGCTTTTCATAATAATCGATGGCTTTATGGTAATCTCCTAACCTTTGGTGGGCATCTCCCAATTTGTAATAAACGGTCCCTCCTCCTACTCGATCTTTTGGATATTGTACAACCTTTAAATGCTTTTCATAATAATCGATGGCTTTATGGTAATCTCCTAACCTCTGGTAGGCATTTCCCAAATTACCATAAGCCCTCCCTTCTCCCTCTTGATCTTTTAGCTCTTCTGCAACCTTTAAATGCTTCTCATGATAATCGATAGCTTTATGGTAATCTCCTAACCTCTGGTAGGTATTTCCCAATTTACTATAAGTTTTTCCCTCCCTCTTTTTGTCTTTAAACCTTAGATCAATCTCTAGACCCTTTTTATAATACTCGACTGCTTCAAGGTAGTTGCCTAAGTTATCATATGCATCTCCCAAATTACCATAAATTTCCCCCTCTCTCTTTTGGCCTTTAAGCTCTAGATCAATCTCCACATCCTTTTTATAGTACTCAATTGCCTTAGGATAGTTGCCTAAGTTATAATACGCATTTCCTAGTATGCCATAAACTTTTGAATTTCCTTCAGAAGAGCCATTTTGTAATTGAAGAGCATCTTCTTCTGAAATGAGCTTAAAAATATTTTTTTCCTTAATCAGATAAGATTTAGTTTGAACTTCTTGCTCAAATTGGTTGATATTCCCTTCATAAATTCTTCCTTTCTTTAGCTCTTGTTGCAAAGCTCCTTGGATTTTTGCAATAGCCTCTGGATGTGGATTTACAGAAGAATAAAGTCGAATTTTACAATCTGTTGAATGACAGGGATTTAGAGAAATTTTAATCAACCCTGCAGTTGTTAATAATTTTTGAGAAATTTCCATCGTTTATAATCCTTATATTTTTATAAATGACAATAAAATAAAAAATTATATTAATTCAAGTTATTGATTCATTTAACTAATCCTGACAGGAAAAAAGCTCCCCACTCTTTGATATTATCTCGGTTCTCTTTCATTCCCACTAATATTGCTTCTCTTAGAGCTCTAACTTTACTCACTTGCTGAACCTTCTCCTTGAGTAGATGTGTATAAAATGTCTCTACCATTTTGATAGTCACCCCTGAATCAAGCACCGGCCAGTAACTTGCGATTGTTGATCTTATTCCTGCGCCTAAAAAAGACCAAATCGGTCCAATGCTTCCTTCTCGCTTAAGATTCCCTCTTCCTAAATGGCATGAACTCATAAAAACAAGCTCAGCATCGAGTGTCATTAAAGCAATTTCTTGAGATCGAAGATCTCCAGAAGGGTGAGATTCATCAGGTGTAAGTTTAAAAAGCCCTTTAAACACTGAGTACGGGTCAGGATTTTCGCCAGGATTTTCATCTATAACACCATGACAAGCAATATGAATCCACTTTGCATCAGGAGATTGTTTAAGCAAGTTGTTTGCAGTTGCCTTTTCTTTTATAAAAATTTGGTCAGGAGTTGTTCCCATAACAGACGCAATTGCATTAATTTCTGACTCTGTATTCTTCAATTGATTATTGGCTTTATTTAGCGTTGTAGGATTACCCATTAAAAGCATTTCATCAGAAGATTCTAGGATAAGCTGATCAAGAAGGGATAGAATTCCTATAGAGGGAGCTATTGAAATCGGGTATTTTTCGATGAGATATTGATCTTTTTTCACATCATAGAAGGCTCCAAATGGAAGATGAGCTAAAAATCCATCAGGAATAAAAGTGAGTGTTTCTTCAGAGTCTTCATGAGGAAGATAACTCTCTAGATGAGCAATTAAGGCATTATACCAAAAAGAGAGATTTTCCTTAAAAAGTTGATTAGGAGATTTTTCAATACCAGGTTTATTAATTCTTGTGGGTCGCTTTATTTCTTTTTTATAAGGAAATTCTTTAAAAAATTGCTCAGGTTGCAAGCATACATCCTGTGGCATAGGAAGAGAAATGAATTGAGGCGATTGCTTTTGAGCAGAAATTATCCATACATGAATTGAATTTCCCTCTTTATTTGGAAGATTAAGAGAGTAAACAATAAAAGTAGTCTTAAACTTCAGAGCAAGCTGCTGCATTTTTTGAAATGTAAAAGGAGCAATCCTATCAGGAACTTGAGGATTTTCTAAAGGAAGCTTTCTAGAGATCAGAGAAGAGAGGGCTCGGTATCGCCTAGCATCTGAAACTTCTAGAGCCTTTTGAGCCTTTTGAATATCATCCTTTGATAATAAGGTCATTTCTAGCCCTAAATAAAGGTCTGAAAATTGTTCAAATAAAGTTACTTGCCACTGACTTTCTTTGGCCTCATTCTGGAGATCAATCGCGATTTCAATCCCTTTACAAAAAAACTCTTCAGCTTCATCGTATTTACCTAAAGAATAGTATGCTCCCCCTAGGTTGTTATAAGTTGTTCGCGCTCCTACGCGGTCTTGCAGCTTAAGGACAATTTCCAAATCTTTTTCATGCCATTCAATAGATTCTTCATATTGCTTTAATCCATGACATGCCGCTCCCAAATTACAATAAGCTCTTCCTTCAGCTTCAAGATCTTTCAGCTCAAGGGCGATCTCTAACCCCTCTAAGGTATAATCAATTGCTAACGCATAATTTCCTGAAGAGAGGTAAGTATTCCCTAAATTGCTATAGGCTTTTTCTGTCTCCACTTTATTATTATTATTTTTAACTATAGTTAAGTGTTCTTCATGATTATGAATAGATTTCTCAAATTCTTTTAAAGAGCAATAAGCACTGCCTAGATTACAATAAATAGATGCCTCTTCTGCTTGATTATTCAGACCTTGAGCAATTTTTAACTGCTTTTCATAAGATTCAACTGCTTTATGATATTCCCCTAAAGCTTGATAAACGTTCCCTAAGTTGCCATAGGCTTTTATCTGTTGCGAGGGATTATTCAGTAATGTAGAGATCTCTAAATGCTTAAGGTGAGATGCAACTGCCTCTTGGTATCTTCCTAAAATGTCATAAGCATTTCCCAAATTACCATAAGCTCTGGCTTCTGCAGCCTCATTTTTAAATGTTTGAGCAATAGCAAGATCCTTTTTGTAGTAATCAATTGCTTTTGCTTTTTTATCTTGTCCTAAGGAGAGATGAGCATTTCCTAAATTAGCATAAATACTCCCTTTTGATGATTCATCATGCAGCTCATTAGCAATCCTCAAATCTTCTGTGTGATACTCGATCGCTTTATCATTTTTCCCTAAACGATGATATACAGTCCCCAAGCTACTATACGTTTTTCCTATTTCTGCCTGATCCTTAAGATTAATAAAAACCTTTAAACTCTTTTCATAAAACTCAATTGCTTGTTTGTAGTCTTTTAAAGAAGAATAAGCATCACCTAGGCCTCTATATGCATATCCTATTCCTGATTGATTTTTAAGAGCCTGAGCAAATATTAAAGCTGACTTATAAAACCTAACCGCTTTAGGACTTTCTCCTAAAGAATTGTAATTATCTCCTAAGTTATTATAGACCATTCCTTCTGTAAATCGGTCTTTAAATTCAAGAGCAATGGCTAAATCTTTCTCACAAAACTCAATGGCTTTATGGTAATTTTCTAAATCATTATAAATAGCCCCTAAATTACAATAAGCTCTCCCTTTCGCAGTGCGGTCATTAAGAGTAATAGCTATGTGTAAATCCTTCTCATGATATTTAATGGCTTCAGAGTAATTATTTAAATTACGATAAATACCTCCTAAATTACAATAAGCTCTTCCTTCCTCAATATGGTCATTAAGAACAATAGCTATTTCTAAATCCTTCTTATGACATTCAATAGCCTTAGCATACTGGCTTAGTGATTGATAATGTATCCCCATTTTACGATAGTCTTCTATTTCTCCCATTTTTAACTGAATCGCATCTTCTCTTGAAATAAGCTCAAAAAAATCTCCTTTTCGTAAGAGATAGGGTTTTATTTGAATATCTTTAAATATTTTAGTAGTAAGACCTTGATAATTTTTTCCCTTAATCTCTTCATCAAAGATTGTCTGCACTTTTGCCACAATTTCTGGTGTTTGATAAGAAAAAATATAAAGCCGAATTTTAGAACAAGTAGAAGTTGATGATGTAAAATAGATTTTTGAAAGCCCGGCTTGTGTTAAAACGTTTGGCATGATTTTAATGAATAATTTTTAATAGATTTGTTCTTAATAATTTCCAATACACTTAAAATGAAGTAACAAAGCCTTTTTCAAAGAAGGCTTTGTTAATAAATAGACTCTTTTTATATGAGTCTTTTTTATCTATCCAGATGGTTAAAGAGAAGATTTAATTTTTTCCCATTCATCTTGTTCGTCTTGATCAAGTTGCGCAAGGATTTCTTCTACAAGCTGAGCCTTCATTTCTTCAACTTCTTTGTTAAGTTCAGCTTCTTCTATTTGAGCCTCTTTTAGCTCTTCCCTTGCTAGTTCTACTTCACGGTCTCTTTCTTCTTGTTCTGCATCTGTTAACACATCGCGGGTATCCTGGATAAATTGTTCTGTTTGATTAATATATGCTTCAAGTGATTCATATTTTACTATTAACTCAGCAAGGGCATCAGGTGCTACCTTTTTTTGGCGAATAACAGCATCATTTTCCATATAAGGGGTATTGTCTGCATTAAGATGCTCATCTACTATGGTCCCGAGAGAGTTAAAATATAACCTAACATTATGAATATATTCTTTTATCAGCAACCGTGTTGCATGGTATTTATCGCATTCCTTTCCATATTCAAGAAGTTTTTCTCTTGATAGGGTTTTTCCCATTTTTTGAATTAGAGAGGCTCTCAGGCTACTATCTTTAAGCTTAGCAAGTGTTAAAAACCCTTCTACAGCTTCAAATTTAACGGCATCTTCTACATCTGGATTTCGAATTAAGTCCATATAGGTAGCAGCTAGCCCTAAAGTATATTCTTTACCATTCTCTTGAAAACGGGCTCGGATGGGATTTATTACCTGATTAAAATCATTCGCTGTTCGAATGGCAGTTGCCATCCAACGTAATTCATGAACTTCAATATACCACTTACTGGATAAATCCATCTTCATTTTTTCAATAAATTCCCTTATAGCAACTGTTGTATCTATAAAAGAAGAAATTTCCGTATTAGCTACAAAACTAGCTACCGTAGTTGCTGTATTACCTACAACACTTGCTACTGTAGTTACCGTATTGGCTGCGATACTAACTACTGTAGATCCATAACGACTCAGCAAGCTTTGAGAAATTTGTAAAACTTTTATTGCTTGACGAGAGCACTCATATTCAAAGCGAATTGAAGGGTATGCCTGTGGAATGCATTCAAGGTTTACCACAGCCTTATCAAATAAATCTTGCTTTGTACTCTTAGATACTGTGTCATTGGTAAAAAAAGAACGATACCAAACAAGTTCAAGAAAGATGCGATAAGTTTTTGAAAGAGATGCATGAACATCGTACCGACTTTCAAAATTTTTCCAAGTTACTTTATCATTGATTGAAGTAACAATTTGAGTCAGAATTGTCCCGGTCAAAGGCCTTAACTGAACTTCTGCAGTCACAAGCTTAAGTCCCTCAAGATAGAGATCTTCTAATCCTTTTTGCGTCCCAATAGAGTCGCTACTTTCTTCCCAAAGTTTGCAAACAGCATTGACTTTTTGTGTGAGTCTATCAGCAATAGGAGCAAATGGTTGCCTCGTGATTTGTCCTGATGTATTTGTTGTAGCACTAGTGGAATCTAACATAAATCTCCTTTCATGGTTATATTTTTATCGATTCTTCAAATACCATCCATTTTTTTATATTTTTTGAAAAGAAAATTGTAAAGTATCATCTCAAAGTGAAAAATGTAAATATTTTTCCCCTATGAAAAAGTAAAGATCCCTCAGTAAAAAGGAATGCCGTTATGACAAGATTTCTCGCTTAGATTGCTCTATGAATTTAGAACCTTAATTTTTTTTAAGAATAAAAAGAGCTGTATTTTTACTATAGGATTCTATCCTATTCTATCGAATTTTTTTTTACTCAATATGAAGATATCAATTTTTTTTAGCAGATTTTGCTATTTTGAATATATTTTTAATAAAATTTTACATCTCATTCTAATGGATGAATTAAATTCTTAAAATTGTGATTATTTTCTATGAATTCACGAATATATCTATATGTTATTTTCTCCTCAGTCCCCTCTATTTGATCAAGATTACCATTTTTTTCTAAATCAGAATGGTCTTGAAAAGACATTAAATAATTAATGTATTCTTTAATGAATAACCGTGTTGATGCATAGCGATCTTGTTTTGTTTGTACTTTGATATTTTTAAGGTCAAATACATTTGACTTGGTCAGCTGAATGAGTTCTAAAAGCCCTTTTGCAGCTGCAATTTTAACGGTATCTTCTGTATATTGATTTTGAATCAAATCGATATAAATCGCGGCTAATCCTAAAGTGTATTGATACCCCTTACTTTGGAAATAATGAAGCTCAGGCAAGAGGATTTGTTCAAAATCATTGGATGATTGAATCAATGTAGCATTCCACCGCAGACTATGAACTTCAAGGGACCACTCACTTACCTGGTTCATTTCCCTCTTTTCCATCATGTTTTTTATACTACTTGTAAGATCAGAAAAAGAAGTGGAAGTTAGCCTTTCCCACAAACTAATAGGTGGCTGAAAATGCGCAAGATTAGGACTCTTAGAAACAGGAAAGGTTTTAATCGCTTGAATAGCGCACTCATATTCAAAATGGATAAAAGAATAGCTGCAAGGCATTTCTTTAAGAATAAGACCAATGTGATTTAATAAATTCTTTTTGGTTTCTATTGATAATGTATTATGTGTATCAAAAGATCTGTACCATATAAGCTCAAGAAAAATACGATAAACCTTCGAAAGAGCATAATGAATACCATAGTAGTTTTGAATGCCTTTCCAATCAATATCACGGGTTAATGTGATGATAACTTGCGTTAAAACCATATTTGTTAAGGGTCTTGATTGAACTTCTGCTCTAACAAGCTTAAGCCCTTCTTGATAAAGATTTTCTAAGCTATTTTGCATAGAATATACATGATGGTTTTGTTGCCAAAATTGACAAAGATTCTTAACCCTCTGAGTAAGCTGATCAGCAATAAGAAGAGGTGATCTATCAAGGGTAGAAGTTGATATTCCTTGCATATGATAATGTGAAACTGACATAGGCCTCCTTATAAATTTAAATTTAAAAAAATGTTTTTTTTGCTTTAATGTCATCCATATTCTCAATTTTTCAAGAAAGATCTGAGCAGTATTACTTAAAAAAATTATTGCTATATTCTAGATAGGTAAAATATGAAAATAGAGAGAGGGTATTGGAATTTAAGCTTTGAATGCTTCTAACAGGCTCTAATACTGAGTCTTTGAGGTATCTTGAATAAAATCCAATATTAGTTTTTTTTCTCAAATAAATCAAATCAAAACACATTTTTTGACTGGGACAGAAAAAAATATATCTTTTATGAATGTGTTACATAATTCTTTGGAAAAAAGATATATGCAGCACTTACCGGCTATTATTTTTTTAATAAAAAAGCCTTATCTAATCAGTATCAAAGTAGTATAGATAAACTTATACCCATAAAACTTTAAAAGAGGCCTAATTAGGCAATCCCGATAAGAAAAAAGCTCCCCATTGCCGTGGATTATTACGCTCAGCCTGCATTGCCATAAGTACGGCTTTCTGTAGCGCCCTTGCTTTATTAAGCTTAGGAGCGCCCTCCCCTAAATAATGCTCGTAAAATGTCTTCACCATTTTGATAGTCATCTCCCCTTCAGGAAGCGCCCAGTAGCTAGCTATTATCGATCTGGCTCCTGCTCCTAAAAAAGACCAAATGGGGCCAATACTTCCCTCTTGCTTCAGATTCCCACGCCCCATTTGAGATGCACTCATGAAGACAAGATCTGTTTTCAGATTAAGTAAGGCAACATCTTTTGCATGAAGTTCCCCCATCGGATATTCTTCATCGTCTGCTAATTTAAAGGCTCCTTCAAAGACAGAATAAGGATCATTTAGCGGCTTTTGATGAGCAACGCCGTGGCATGCAATATGAATCCATTTAGCATCTGGGGCTTTTTCTAATATATTTCTTACAGTTGCTTTCCCTTGGATCAACACATCTTCTTGAGGAATCTTAAGAAGTGGCGCAATAGCATTATATACCTCATCTTCTTCTGTATAACTCAAGTTAACCTTACGGTTTTTTCCTACTAATAATGCACTATTAGAGGATGGATAGGGACGCTTTTCTAAAAGAGAAAGCACTCGAATGGACGGAACAATTGAAATAGGATATTTTTCAATGAGATATTGATCTTCTTTTTCATTGTAAAATGCTCCAAAAGGAAGATGCGTCAAAAAACCATCTGGAATGATTGTTAAAGTTTCTTCAGAATTTAATGAAGGAAGATAATTTGTTAAAGGGGCTATAAAAAGCTGATACCAATCAGCAAGTTTTTCTTTAAAGAGTTGATGCGGTTGCTTTTCACCCTTCAGTGGCCGTTTAGTATGTACTTCATAAGGAAAACTCTTGAAAATTTCATCTAAATTTTGAAATTCATCTTTCACTGCAGAAAGAGTCACAGCAACAGGAGATGAATATGTAGGAGATATAATCCATACTTGAATCAGTTGATTAATATCTACAAGAGAGTACACGATAAATATCGTATGAAGCTTCTTAGCGAGTTCTTGTATTTGCTGAACATTTAAAGGCTCTAAAGGAAGATCTTCATTTTTTTCTAAAGGTTTTTTTTGTGATATAAGGGAAATCAATGCACGAGATCTTCTCGCATCAGAAATTTCTAACGCTTCCTTATCCTTATTTTGCATGAGTAAAAGTAACTCTAAGGATAAGTATTGTTTTGATTGCTCTTCAAAAGCAGTTATTTGCCACTGAAATTCTTTGATGTTTTTCTGTAGAATAGCCCCGATTTTAATGCCTTTACGAAGATATTCTTCTGCTAGGTCATATGTTCCTAAAGATCCGTAGATATTTCCAAGATTTCCATAAGCAATTCCCTCATCTAAAAGATTATTGAGTTTTTGAGCAATTATTAATGATTTTTTATAATATTCTATGGCTTTAGAGTGCTTTGATAAAGAGCCATAAATGTTTCCCAGATTCCCATAAGCTTTTCCTTCTGCTACTGAGTCTTTAAACTTGAGTGCACATTCTAATGCTTTTTCATGGTAATCTATAGCTTCTGAATATTTTCCTAAAGACTCATAAGCATTTCCTAAGTTGCCATAAATTCTTCCTTCTCCTATATGGTCATTAAGATTTAAAGTAATCTCTAATGCTTTTTTGTAATAATCTATTGCTTTTAAGCATTGTCCTAAAGATGCATAAGCAGTACCTAAATTACTATAAGCTCTCCCCTCTCCTATACAATTTTTAAGTTCCAGAGCAATCTCTAAGTCTTTTTGTTGATATTTTATTGCCTTATAACTCTCACCTAAAAAATCATAGGCATTTCCCAAATTGCAATAAGCTCTACCTTCTCCTATCTTGTCTTGAAGCTCTAAAGCAATTTTTAAATCCTTCTCATGATAATCAATTGCTTTACGAGCCTCTCCTAAATCAGTATAAGCATTTCCCAAATTGCAATAAGCTTTTCCTTCTTCTACACGATCTTTAAACCCTAGAGCAATCGTTAAACGTTTATTATAATGCTCAATTGCCTTATGAATATCCCCTAAAGAATGATAAACAACGCCCAAATTCCCATGAGCTGTTCCCTCTCCTCTACGATCGTTTAGCTTTTGAGTTATCTCTAATGCTTTTTCATAACACTCTGCAGCCTTAGAATGCTCTTGTAAAAAATTATAAGTTCTACCCAAATTCTCATACGCTCTTTCTTCTGCTAAATCGTCTTTAAGTTCCTGAGCAATTTTTAATGCTTTCTCATGGTAATCAATTGCTTTTAAACCATCTCCCAAAGAGCGGTAAACATTTCCCAAATTACCGTAAATTCTCCCTTCTTCTTTACAACTATTCAATTTTTGAGCAAGCTTCAAAGCCTTTTTATAGCACTCTATTGCTTTACTATATTCGCCTAAATAGTAATAAGTATTACCTAAATTATTATAAGCCCTTATTTCTTCTTTATTATCATTAAATTTGTGAACAATCTCTAATGCTGTCTGATGAGACTCTAAAGCACTCTGGTAATTGCCTAAAGAACGATAAATATTTCCTAAATTACCAAAGATTCTACATTCTTCTTTATTATCTTTAAGGTTTTGAGCTATTTGCAATGCTTGCTTATAACAATCTAGTGCTTCTAAACGGTTTCTTAATGAATTATAAATTTTACCTAAATTATTATAAGTCTGCATTTTTTCAATATTATTATTAGATTCACTAGCAATCGCAATATGCTTTTGATAGCATTTCAATGCCTCTTCGTATGCTCCTAAAGAATCATAGGCATTTCCCAAACTAATATAAGCTTTTTCTTCTCCTACTCGATCTTCTAATTGTATAACAATTGCCAGCTCTTTTTCATAATAATTAACTGATTGATTATAATCTCTTAATGAATAATAGGCATTTCCTAGCTTTCTATATATTATGCCTTTTTTTATAAAATCTTTACGCCCTAAGGCAGTTTTTAATCCTTTATTATAATAATCAATGGCTAGATGATCATTTCCTAAATGATGATAATCATCCCCTAAACTAATATAAGCTTTTTCCTCTTCTGTAACATCTTTACGAGATTGGGCAGCGAGTAATATTTTCTCATGATATTCTATTGCTTGATTATATTCTTTTAATAAAGAATAAGAATTACCTAATTGGTAGAAAACGCTCAATACTCCTAAAAATTTTTCGTTCTCTTGAGTCACTTCCAAACATTTTTTATATAATTCTATCGCTTTAGAATGGTGATCTAAGGAAAAGTGAATATCTCCTAAACTGTTATAAATTTTCCCCTCTTCTAAACTATTTTTAAGCTCCTTAGCAGCTTTTAATGCTTCTCCATAGTTTTTTAATGATTCATCATGATTTTTTAAAGCGTTATACATCATCCCCAGAAGACCGTAAAACTTCATTACTTCTGTGGTAAGCTTCAGCTCTTGGGCCATCTCTAAGGCCTTTTTATAGCACTGCAATGCATCGTCATAATTTTTTAAGAGACGGTAAGTATTTCCTAGATAATTCAAAATTTGACGCACATCAATAGATGTTTTTTTCTCAGCTAATGCTTCAAACTCTAGAGCCTTGATAAAACATGGAAGAGCTTTAAAGTAAAGCTTTTCCATGTAGAAAAATACTCCTAACCTATAGTAAGTTTGAGTTTTTTCAGTGTAATTGAGCAGCAATTCAAAAGATCCTATTTCTAGTAGCTCTGCATAGTGATTACGGTAGATTGCAATTTTTTCTTTGTCGTATTTTTCATGACTTGCTAAATTACTCAATTGCTCTACTAATTCATCTTTTATGAAAAAACAGAGTTCTTTTTGTCTTTGAATTGAGAGCTCATCGTATATATAGTTTTTTAATAAAGAATCAACTTTATAATAATTAGAGGTTGTAGAGGAAGAAGCATCTTTTGTTAATAAAGAATATTCTGTAAGATAATTCCAAGAGTTTTGAAATTTTGAAATATCATTTTCAGAGTTGGAACGGCAGAATAATTTTTGCAATAAATCTTCAGTAATCACTTCTCCTCTTAAAACAGAAATCCATTCAAGAAGGGTTTGAGTGAATGTTTGAGGATATTTTTTCCCAAGATGGTTAATCGATTGCTTCCATAATAAAATTCGTAAAGCATCATAATTTTTTAAAGAACTCTTAAGATTTTTTTGCGAATATAATTGAGTCTTAATTTGTTTTAAGTTCTCTAAAAGAGTTGCAATAGAGTTATTTGGATGATCATTGGATATCGCCTGCGCAGCAAGATCAAGGGCCAAAGGAATATTTTCTAATTCATTAGCAAGTTCTTGAAGAACCGTTTTTTCTTTTTCAATTTGAGTAGAAGAAAAATTTAAAATTTGTTGAAGGTATAAAAGTGATTCTTCTAAAGAAAATGCTTTTATTTGAAGGGAGGGATAATTTTGAAGATAGGGTAGAGCCGTTGTAACTAAAAAAGAGATATGATCACTTTCAGGAAAATACTGCATGGCAGCTTTAAATATATCTTCCTGTTCAATCCCATCCATAATGAAAAGAACATTAAAAGGATAATTTTTAAGTTTTAAATGCAGTTGCTTAAGTCTTTCCCTCTTATCTGATCCTAAAATCCCCCATTCTTTTGCAAGGCCATCCAAATGCTCTTCTATGATTTCCTTTTCTTTAGCATCAACCCAATAAATGATATTATATTGATCTGTATATGTATTTGCGTACTGTAAAGCCAGAGTGCTTTTTCCACACCCTCTTAATCCTGTAATGATAATTTTTTGCGATAAAGAAGAAGATTCCAAAGTGTCTTTAAAAAAAAATCTCTTCAACAAACTAAGTTCTTCCGTTCTTCCAGTAAAACACTTCAGTGGATCTATATTTTTAAATCTTTGAGAAAGATTAGAGTATTTTTTGTATTGTTGAATTCCTTCACATACGAAATCATTCACTTCTTTGTTATTGAGATCTCCTCCCTGTAATTCAGTCTGTAATAACTCAAACACCGTACAAGTTCGTTGCTTTAAGGCGACTACAACTTCCTCTGAGATCAATGTAAGGGAATTTGTATTTTTTAAAAGGTAGGGCTTGGTAAGAATGTCCTGATCTATCTTACCAAGATCACCTCTAAAGATTCTCCCTTTTTTTGATTCTTGATACAGTGCTCCCTGCACCTTTTTTAAAATTTCTGATGATTGGTCTTTAAAAGAATATACCCTTACTTTATGACTAGGAAGATCGATAGGAGGCAGGTGGACTTTAATTAATCCAGATGTTGTTAATATTTTTGTAAAAATTTCCATGAATAGGCTCCTATGATTGCAGAGATAGATACAATATGAAAGAAGAAATCCTATTTTATCAAGATTTTTTGTAACTATCCAGATGCCTACTATACACACACATTTGTGTGTAGAGAGAAGGGGATCTAGTTTTCAAAAAATCTAAAGAATTAGTCAAGCTAGAACCTACTAAAAGATAGCATTTTTTTAACTATATCCAAAACATTTGCAACAACAACTTATTTTTTAAAGTTCTAATTTTGAAAGAAATCTAATAAAGATCAAGGCGTTTTGATGAATAAAACTTGATATATTATGAAATAATTAATAATGTTTTGACGGGTGTATCTTGAGTTAAATCGCTGGATTTTTAACCGATTTTATAGCTCAAAACATGATGAAAAATATTTTTATTTAAAATTCTAATTTAATCCGAGCTGGAAATATATGAAGAATTTAATTTTTTGAACAAAATAAATGATTTTCTGTACCCCAATGTCCTCTTATCAATCTAGCAAATTCTCTTGTACTAGCTATATAACTTGAAAAGCAGCCTCTTGTTTTGCAGCTCTTTTTTCTTTGGATTTCTCTTTCACATTTTGCTTCAATAACACTTTTTAGCCCAGGCCACCACTCTTGCATAGGGACCCCTGAGAGTACATTACACACATGAATCCATCTCTGTTCACTTCTGCCATGCCCTTTTTCTATGGGGGTCACATAGTTAGTAAAATAGGAAGCTTCTTTATTGCTTGATGAACCTGAGCAAAAAAATCTTTTGTGGCTTCATACAAGTAATGCTGATTTGCTTTAAGACTGATCAAATAATCTGCTTTATGCTGAAGAATTTTCTCCATATGTGAAGTTCTAGCAAATAAAGCATCTGTAGAAATATCTGCTGATTGATAGGAAACATTTTTTTGTCCAAGAATAAGCCGATTTTTCGCTGCAAAAAATTCTACAATATGGGCCGAGTTTCCATTTTGAAGAAGAGCCTTTAAGCCGCTTTCCATCTACAATTAAGAGTTTATTTTTTACCTCCCCCCCTGGAATATGACAGGCCCACTGTTTCAGTATTTGTTATAATACAGTAGGACGAATACGGGATAGAGCCCACCATAAAGTATTGTAAGAAGGAATGGAAAATCGCTCTTGAATCAGCTCTTTGATCCAATCAATGCGGTACTCTAGCAACATATTAATGTCTGCCAAAGTATTTGCATTAGCTAGATAAGCAAATGCGATATAGAATGTCAAAAATCAAAAAGGATATACGGTTTTAGAAGATTTCCTAAGGTTATTCACAGCTGAAAAGGTCTCTTTAATCGCAGCTGCAAGCTTTTGCTCATCGGGGGGTCTAAAAGCTTAATATAACGCCAGTTTCGGATTACCCAATCTAATTTACCCATACATTCCTAAGAGTAGGTTTTTTCTTACTCACAGAATAAGCTATTAATCCTCCCAAAAGATTAATGAAAAAATTTACCTTGCTCCGATGCCGATGATGATCAATATGATATTTAGTCTTAAACAGAGCAAACACGGATTCAATCAGAGCTCTTTTTTTCAAAAGGCACTTATTAAAGGTATCCATAAGAATGTTTTTCATATTAGAGCGAATCCTTGTAAGCAACTGTAAACCCTCTTCAATCAACAAGTTAAAGAGCTTACTTGATATATATCCTCTATCTCCCACAAGCTTACCTTTTAAATTTTTACATAGCGGCTGTACTTGAGATAGGTCACTGACATTACCTTGGGTCAAGCTCCATGTGATAATTTCTCCCTTATGGTTAACAATAACGTGAAGTTTTAATCCAACAAACCACCCTGTAGAAGTTTTTCCTTTTGCAGCCACATCTTTGAAAAGCTTATGTGATGAAGATCTGCATATATGGCATACGCTTAAAGGTGTGGAATCTATAAAAGCAATCCCCTTGGAGGATCCTTGAAGGATTTTTTGAAAAACATATAAGGGAACAGTAACCTGCTTTACAAGAGAGATAAATCTGGAATAGCTCACAAGTTTTGGAAAAAAATGTCTCCATGTTGTGACATGATCTAGATAATAGTCCTTAAAAGTCCATGATTTAAAGATTTGAAAGAAGATGATAATTGTCATGATCTCACTTAAGGCCATAGAGGATTTTCTTGTTTTCCACCATCTCGATGAAGATGTGGGACCTTCTAGAAGTTTTTTTTCCCAGATAGGCTCAAACATTTTACAAAAATTATCAACGTGATAGAATAAAGTAATTAATTCGAGTTCTTTCATTTTTCAACCTTCTTGTTTATTGTTTTTCTCGATAAAAAAAAAATTAACATTTAGAAGGTTGATTTTCAATAGCTTTTAAAAATAAAAAATATTTTTTGGTTAATGTGAAACTGGCGTTAATATAATCAAGGTCCTTAGTAATTCTACCTACCATTTATGTTCTCCTATTTTGGAGAATAATGAAAATACAAGTCTCTTTTTTTACATATTTGAAATTTAAAATACTAATATTTTTTGTTCATCAAGATGTCATGAATAAAGATCCTGAGGAGTCATCTATATTTTTTATGATCTATTTATTTAAAACTTTCAAAAAAATAGATGTGTTGAGTAGGATGTTTTCAAAATTAAAACAGGAGAATGTTATGTCTATAGTAAATTCACCAGTCAATGACTGCATGATCAATTTTTCAAAATCTTTCAAAAAATTCAAAGAAATTGAAGGAAATTCTCATGCACAAATGGAAGCAGATATCAAGAAGCTTTATCACTCCTTAATCTCCTGTAAACATTTATTAAATTTCAAAAATCCTCATCACTTACCTATCGCTCTTAAGTTAACTGAAATTTTAACTTCGGAAGAATTACAAGATAATGATCTCCTTAAAGAGCTAATCAGTAAAACGGCACTTATTGCTTGGGAATTAGTTGTCTTCAAATTCATTAAAGAAGACAGACACATCTATGAAAAAACATACAACCAAGTGTCTCAATCAATCGAAATCAGTTTATCGACCCTTCCTACTAAAGAATTTCAAACAAAATTTTATTTACAATGTTTAAGAGCCTTATTAGAAATTCCTGAGCGAGGATTGGGAACTCGCATAACAGAAGCAAAGCAGGTCTTAGTTCCTCTTGCTGTAGCAGGCCTACAAATTGCTCTAGCAGGGGGATCTCCCCTAGCTGCATTACCAGCTTTGTCATCTCCTATAGTTGAAATTGTTAAAATTGTTAGTCGAAAGATTAGATTACAATGGTACCAATCTATTTGGGATTTAAATTGGTCATTTTCTGGAAATCAGGTAAAGGATTTAAACAAACTTAAGGAATTTGCTTTAGCTGTAAATGCTTATAAAACTTGCAATAAGAAATTATTTTATATAGCAGATCTTTACTTTAATATTATTCAAAACACTCAAATTCAGGACCACATCCGTCAAAAAATATTTAAAAGCAGTTATATCACCCCAGATTTCATTACACTTACAACACAATACGAGCTCATAATAAGCAAAAAAAATATATCAAAAGATAAGTATTGGCAAACTCGGCTTGTTGCTATTAAACGCCTTATAGAGTTATCAAAATCAGAACTTTTTGCACAAGAAGCGTTTACACAAATATTTTCAATTTTGCAAACTGAAACAAATGGCATCATTCTTCAATATTTAGTCGATGAAATCAACAATCTAAATTTAGATAATCAAACAATAAAAACTATTGTAAAATCTGTTGAATTAATATCTATGGATCATCTCATTAAAAAACTTGAATCAGAAAAAAATAAAATTCTTAGCCAAGTATCAACAACAAATCAAACTCTAACCGAAGAAGTAAAAGGTTTGATTGGAATGTTAGAACGCAGCTTAATAAATCTTAAAGATATTCAAAGCAAAAAAATTCAACAAAAAAATAGGGGGACAGGGGTAAATGAGTCTTCACTTCTCTCACCCAATGAAACTCCTTCTGAAGATCCTAATAACAATATCAAACAACAAGAGCAGCTTTTAAGCTCCATGCAAAATTTTCAAGAGGCTTTGCCTACTATGAATTCAGATACTATCATAAATACTATGAATAATGGTGTTGTAGAACTCTTCAAGGATGTAGCACAAAAAAACCTCATCGAAAAAGATCTTCTTACAAATCATATGCAAAATTTAGAAACATTAAAAAATATTTATCTGAGTATAGAAGCTTATAACACCCTTAATGAAAATATAACTACGCTTATAAATAGTTCTATTGCAACATAATCATTGATTTGGAAATGGTAAATGGCAAGCAACGTACCCGATAAATATAGGAATTATGATTTTCAACTGCCATCTATTATAACTTCAGAAGCTCAAGCAGATAGCCATCTTCCTGCAGGAAACGATGGCTTTTCTAGCATAAATGCAGATCCTGATGATAGTCAAGATATTAGCCAGCTGCATGAACATATGAAGACTAAGAAATTTGTAGTGTGTAAGATCATGACTTATCATCAAGGAAGCACTAAGCCTAACGGCACTGCATTCATGATTAGTCCTAATTTACTCATGACTAACCATCATGTACTTCGTAATAAAGAAATAGCGCAAAATAGCTATGCGATTTTTGAAATATTTTCTGAAGATCTTTCTGTTAAAAAAAGTAACCGCATGCATGATTATGTCCCCCTTTTTCCTGAGATAGAGGAAGGGGGCTATTTTTTTTCAGGGGCCCCAGAAAATGCCCGTGAGTCTTTTATTTATAATAAAGAAAATCTTGATTATTCTATTGTTGCTTTTAAACCTAGTGTAAATACAACTAGAATTGCACAACATTTTTTTTCTTTGATTGATTCTAATACCACTGAAGAACAGCAACTAAAAAAAAATATGAATGTTGCTATTCTCCATTTTCCCGAAATCCCCTGTGGAAAAAACATGCTAAGTGGATTACTAAAAATAGCTACAGGAAAGATCATAGAACTGCCCAATTCTGAAATTTATGCTAAATATAATTTACCTACTGAGATAGGATCATCGGGATCCCCTATTTTTGCTCCTAATGGTAAATTAGTAGGAATTCACTGCAGAGGGAAGATTGTAAATAACAATAAAAATCTTCATCTAGATTCTTTTTTTAACGGCTGTATCCCTATATTAGATGTCATAAAGCATCTCCCTAAAGAAGTCAAAAATAAAATAACAGAATATTCTCAACAAAATCCGACTCCCTTTAGAAAAAATTATTATATTTCCTCTCAATTTGATTACTTACAAATCAAAGCCGAAGAAGGAGATTACATTGAAAGAACATCTCATCTTCAAGAACTCGTATCTCTTTTCAATAAAATTTATTGTCGCAAAAATCATCTCAGAAAAATAACTATTATCGGTGGCCCGGGGATGGGAAAAAAATTTTTAGCAACTCGTTTAGCCTTACAGATGGCGTCACAATTTTCTGTCGTCCTATTTCTTCAAAAAGATAATTATGAAGATGTGAAAGAAATCCTCTTAGAAAGAGCTAAAGTTCTACCAGCAACTAGAGGAAATCCAGAATCAGAAAAAGTTGCAATTAGAAGTTATCTTCGCGAAGAAGATCTCCCCTATCTCCTTGTTTTAGATGGAAGAGCTGGCTATGAAACTTATGACAAACTTAAGTTATTTCTTCCTTTTCAAGATTATAATAAATTTATTTTATCAACTTCTCAAACTTTAGATAGACATTTAGAAGACTATAATAATTATTATATTCAACCATTTAACCTAAATGAATCTATACAATATATAAAAAAAATCATCCCATCTCTGAAATCTGAAAATGAAAATCTCAGTCAATTGCTGAAAAAATTAGAGAGGATTCTTTCAAAAACAGAAAAAATAACGCAGCTATTAAAAAAATTAAATGAGATGCATTCGGACGATGAAAGATTAATTGAGCTCCTAGATATATTAAAAAAGAGCCCTGAAAAAAATAAAATCAAACAATTATTAGAAATATTAAATGAAATTTCTCAAGATACCGCATTAAATGGTCAATCTCCTCAGGATGAAAAATTACAACAATTATTGCATGAACTAGAAAGTATCCCCTCTGAAGATCCAGAATTATTTAAATTATTTGGACAATTAGAAGATATTATTACTAAAAACCAACAGCTAAAAAAAACATTAAACAAATTCAATGGAATTCCTTTAGTGATTAAATGCGCAGCAATTACCTTAAAAAATATCTGTGAAAATTCAACTGAAAAATTTCTTAAGCATTTAAAAAGCAATGGAGCTAAGATATTTAATGTTCAAGGTTCAATAATCATTGAAAAGTGGGTAGACTCACTTAATACATTGAAAAATGATGCCCATACCTTTACAGCCTATTCACTCTCTCCTAATATTCACCTTTTAGCAATGGATGTTTTATATTTATGTGCATTTTTAAAAAAGGGTTCTATCGATGATATGCTCGTTATGAATAGTTTTCCTAAAAAATATCCTACTGCCACAGATTTTGATTATCAAAATGCTATTCATATATTAATAAAATATTCTATGATTTCAAGGGTAGAAAATTTATCTAACAAAAATTCTCCTTGTTTTTCAATTCCTCGGTGCGTGAAAGATATCATTGAGTCTCTTATTCCTCCTCAAGAAAAACAAACTTATTTTATCTCAGCAGCTAAAGCTCTAGCACGTTTTCTTAAAAAATCCATGAATTTAGAAACCTCTTCCTCTCCACTAGAAGACTCTGATATTTACCCTTTTCAATTTAATGAACCTACAAATAATCCTCCTCAATTAGAAAAAATTATTAATCATAAAGAATGGGGGAATGCGTTTGATCATATTTCTACAGCTGTAAATACACCAAGAGAAATTCTTGATCTTATTCTCAAAGAAAAAGAAACCCAATCAATAATCCCTCCTACAAATCCAATACGATCTTGGATACAATTCCGCCCAAAGTTCACACCTTTTAAAATTTATTTAACTTCATCTGAAAATTCTAGAATGTAAAATTTTCAATTTTCTTTAACTATTTTTTGTAAGAAAAGAATATTCCTATCTTTACTTGTCATTAAATAGAATAGAAAAAAATTTAAATTTGAGTAGTGATCTTTGGAATATCTAAAGGGAGCAAGTCCTTTACTATCTTCATATTCTCCGTAAACCTGCATGCTTGTAGAGTCTAAACAATAGATTTTTTTATACATCCCAAACCGAAGTATAATGGTATAGAAAATTAAGACCATTTTTTAAGGAATTTTAAGCCTATAATCTCCCTAAAAAAGGAGATAGAAAATGTCCAAAAAAAGTGAGTTTATTCAGCCAAAATTAAGCTTAAAGCCATCGCGGTTGGTAGCTTACAATATTTAAATTAAATTTTAACACATTTTATCATTCTATTGGTGTATTGCATAATGCCCTAAAAATATCCATTAAAAAACCCTTATATTTTTCAAAAAAATATGGACTAATTACACACATAATTTACAGGAAATATAAGTATAAAATTATTAAAAAAATGGAACTAATACCATTTTTTATTTAAAAGTGCAATTTTTAGGTATCATGTAATACACTCTCATTCCGTTAATCCTGACAAGAAAAAAGCACCCCATTGATGAAGATTATTAGGCTTATCTTCTATTGCTTGAATAACTGCTTTCTGTAGTGCTTTCACTTTACTCAGTTTAGGGGTTTTACTCCCTAAATAGTGCTGATAAAATAGTTTTACTATATTAACTGTTGTAGGATCATCGGGTAGAGGCCAATAGCTAGCAATTGTTGATAAAGCACCAGATCCTAGGAAAGACCAAATCGGACCAATACTTCCCTCTTTTTGAACATTCCCTCTTCCTAAGTGACATGCACTCATAAATACAAGATCTGTTTTTAACGATAGAGAATTGATCTCTTTTGAATGAAGATTTCCTAATGGATATCCTTCATCAGGTGCTAACTTAAAGAGTCCATCAAATACAGAATGAGGATCTTCTGGGGGTGTTTTTCCTAATATTCCATGACAAGTAAAGTGAATATAACGAGCCTGAGGGGCATGCTCAATAACACTCTTCACTGTCGCATCTGTCTTTGTTAATATTTTAGCCTCAATTTTCTCAGTAACTATCAGTTTTTTTATAACTTTGTCTACTTTACCGACCTCTCGTTCAGCTTGCTTTAATTCCGCCAGCTTTTCTAGAGGATTAGGAGGAATCGTTGGATTACCCAGTAAAAGTGCTTGGTTAGAAAACGTTTTAGGCAGTTTATCCAAGAGAGAAAGTACTTGAATGGAAGGTGCAATTGAAATTGCATATTCTTGAATCAAATATTTTCCTTTGCTTTGATCATAAAATATTCCAAAAGGAAGATGCGCTAATTGCCTATCTGGAATAAAAGTCAGTGTCTCTTCTGCATGAGGTGAAGGGAGATGACTTTTTAGAGGATTGATTAAAATATCATGCCAAAGAGAGAGGTTTTCTTTAAAAACCTGGTAAGGTTGTTTCTCTCCTCTTTTGGGACGTGCTGAATCTTGCTTATAAGGAAAAATTTCATCAAAATTATCTAATTGCATCAAAGATTCTTGTGAAATCGGTAAGGAAAAAAATTGAGGCATATCTTTTTGAGAAGAAATAATCCATGCTTGAGCTGAGACTCCATGATCCTTATAAGGAGTCGCGGAATAGACAATAAAAGTTGTCTGCAATTTTTTAGCTAACTCTCGCATCTTGTAAAATGAAAGAAAGGGGTCCTGATCTTCTTTATGAGACAGTTTCTTAGAGATTAAGGAAGATAAAACTCTTGATCTTCTCATATCTGAAATTTCTACCGCCTTAATATGGCTATCTTGAGAAAGTAACATTCTTTCCAGATTGGTATAAGGCAATGACCAACGCTCAAAAAGTGTTACCTGCCACTGAGATTCTTTCATATTTTTTTGAAGAGAAGCTGCAATATTAATTCCTTTATAAGAATGTTCCTCAGACTTATCATACTGCTTTAATTTTTCATAATAATAGCCTAAATTACAATAAGCCCTTCCTTCTGCGACTGGATCTTTAAGCTGCTCAGCCATGATTAAAGCTAGGTGCTGATATTTTATTGCTTCAGAATATTCATTTAAATCGCAATAAACTCTCCCTACATTGTTATAACAATCTCTCTCAATTATTTTATCTTTAAGTTCCTGAGCGATACCTAACGCTTTAAGATGGTAATCTTTTGCTTTAGAAAGCTCTTCTAATTCGTGATACGTATTTCCCAAATTACAGTAACTTCTAGCTTCTCCAATACGGTCATGAAATTCCTGTGCAATCTGTAAACTTTTTTCATAAAACTCTACTGCTTCTTTATGCTGACGTAACCCTAAATGCGCGTTACCTAAATTGATATAGGCTTTACCCATTTTGATTTTATTACCTAATTTCTCAAGAATCTCTAAATCTTTCTTATGATATTCAATGGCTGTAGGATAATCACATAAATCCCAGTAGATATTTCCCAGATTACTATAAGCTGTTGCTGTAGCAACTAGATCTCCCAAATTTACAGCAATTTTTAATTCCTTCTGATGACACTCTAAGCTCTTACCATACTCTCCTAAACTACGGTAGACAGCTCCTAAATTGCCATAAGCCTGTCCCTCTTGGAGCTGATTGCCTAGCTGATATGCAATGCTCAAATGTTTTTGATGGCAATCCATTGATTTAAGATAGTCTCCTAATCCGTAATGAGCTCCTCCCAAATTGCAATAAGCTTTTCCTTCACTTAATTGATCTTTCATCGCTAAGGCAATCATTAAATGCTTTTCATGGTAATCTCTTGATTTAAGATATTCCCCTAAACTGCTATAACAATTTCCCAGGCCGCTATAAGCTACCCCTTCTTCAAATTTATCTTTTATAAATAGAGCCATTTGTAAATGCTTTTCATGATACTGAATTGCTTCAAAATCATTCCCTAAATCGTGATAAATGCCACCTATTTTACTATAGACTTTTCCTTCTTCTGTTAACTGCTTAAACTCTTTAGCTATTGTTAAGTGTTTTTCATAAAACGCTAATGCTTGCCGAAGATCCCCTAATCCCTGATAAGCCATTCCTAAGTTGAAATAAGTTTTTCCTTCTGCTAATCGGTCTTTAAACTCCTGTGCAATGTTTAAAGCCTGTTCATGATGATCTATTGCTTGAGAGAACTTCCCTAAGCCACAATAAGCGTTTCCTAAATGACAATAAGCTCTTAATAATCCTACTGGGTCTTTTGCCATTTGCACGATCCGAAGATCGTTCTCATGGCACTCAATTGCTTGATGATTTAAACCTAAATGGTAATACGCCTCTCCTAAGTTGCTATAGATTATGGCTTCTCCTATAGAGTTTTTAGGCTGCTGAGCAATCTTTAAAGCACTTTTATGATATTTAATTGCTTGATGAAACTCTCTTAAAAGGTGATAGGCGTTTCCTAAACGTGAGTAAATGACTCCTTCTTCCTTAAGGTCGTTTAACTCAAGAGCAATCTCTAGCTCTTTTTGATAGCACTTGATCAATTTATGATGCTCATCTAATGAACTATAAGCATTACGGAGCTCAAACAACACTCTTCTAGCATGTTCGTAAGAACTCCCATCCGTTAGAAATTGCGATTCCAAAGATTGGATTTGCGGAGATATATCTGAAAAGTTGCTGGTTTCCTTATGAAGTGTCTGATCTAAGAGAAGAATGATTTCATCCCTTTGCCCTTGATTCAATATCACCTGGGCATGATTTAAGAGAAAAATACTCCGTTCTACATAATAATAAAACCCTTTTTCATACCGATTTTGATCTTGTATCAGCTGGTTCAGTAAAGATCTGATAACTTTCCATATCACCTCATATCCTTCTTGCTGCTTTACAGAGGAGAGTTGATTATAAAGAGCCTCTTGAAATTGCGGATGCATTTGATAACAAGGAAAATTTTGGATAAAAGAAGGAGTGGATTGGAGTTGAGATACTTCGGTTAATTTTTTCAAGATTGAGCTAAAATCAATAGAAGACTCTTCTGGATATAAATTTTGCAATACCCTCCTTAATAATTCTTCAGAAATAGGCCAATTTCCAAGTAAAGAGATATATTCCATAAAATGCGTAATCTCTAAAGGACAACTGTCATTTAGACGAATCGCCAATCTAGCCGGTTGATCAGGACACTTACTTTCTGGAATGTGAATATCATTTTCTTGTAATACACAAGCCTCTTCTTTTGAAATGAGTTTAAAGATATTTCCTTGCTTGAGTAGATACGGCTTTACTTGAATCTCTTGATCTAATTGGCTAAGAGATCCTTCATAACTCCTTCCTTTTAAACGCTCCTGATCTAATGCTGATTGAACCTTTGCGACAGTTTCTGTTGTATGATTTGGGAAAAAATAAAGCCGGTTCTTTGGACTTAAAGAACTTGAAAAATTAAGGTGAATTTTCGTTAACCCTGAATTTGTGAGTAATTTTGTAGAAATTCCCATAAGCAGCTCCTTCTTATTAAGAAAAAATAGAATATGTTATAAAACATGCTATTTAATCAATCTATTTTTGACTTCTAAGGCCAGGATCGCTACAAAACATCTTAAATTAAAAATATATATAGTTGTATAGGCTCTCTTAATGATCGGTTGGATGCACTATATTGTTTATTTTTCTTGATATAGAACTGACGTGTTAAAAACCTCTTACCAGATAAAGTACATAAAACGAAGAAGAGATATTATCCACTTCATTTCTTTACCTTGCCAATGTGCGAATACAACACACTTCATTGTTATATAAATTTATTTTTTATATTTCATCAACTGATTCACTCAGCAAGTCCTGATAAGAAAAAAGCTCCCCATTGACGAGGTTTATTGCGCTCTGTTTTCATCGCCATAAGCACTGCCTGTTGTAGGGCTTTTGCTTTACCAAGCTTAGGAGTCTCAATGCCTAAATAGTGCCTATAAAATGTATCAACCATCTTAACTGTCATGTCTCCTTCAGGTAGCGGCCAATAACTGGCGATTGTAGATCTAGCTCCAGCTCCTAGAAAAGACCATATTGGACCAATACTCCCCTCTTTTTGTAAATTACCCCTTCCCAAATGGCAAGCACTTATAAAAACAAGGTCTGAGCTTAGCTCAAGTGAATTCACCTCTTTTGCATGAAGATATCCTGAGGGATGCTTAGCATCAGGGGCTAATTTAAAGAGCCCTTCAAAAATGGAATAAGGATCATCTAGCGGCTTTTCTCCAGCTATCCCATGACAAGCAAAATGAATATAACGAGCCTGAGGAGCATGTTTAAAGATATTCTCTATTGTCGCCTCTTTCTGAGTGAATGCATTATAGTTAGAGACAGGCATTAAAGGTGCTATGACCTCACGGATTTCTGGCTCAGAATATTTTAGCTGATTCTCTTTTTCATGAGGAGTTGTAGGATTTCCTATTAAAAGAGCTTGATTAGAAAATGCCTTAGGAAGCTGGTCTAAAAGGGAGAGCACTTGAATAGATGGTGCTATTGAAATCGGATATTTTTCAATCAGATATTGATCCCTCTCCCTATGATAAAAAGCTCCAAAGGGAAGATGTGCCAAAAAGCCATCAGGAATAAAAGTGAGCGTTTCTCCACAATCTGGTAAAGGGAGGTAAGGCTGTAGAGGTTTGATTAAAATGTCATACCAAGACATGAGCTTTTCTTCAAAGAGCATACCTGACTGCTTTTGATTTTTTGTAGGCCGTTTAATTTCCATTTTATAGGGAAAATTTTCAAAGATTTTGTCAGGAAGCTCAAATTCTTCTCCTGAAAAAGCAAGCCGATTTTGAGTAGAGAGCTCTTCTTTAGAAGAAATCAACCAAGCTTGAATATATTTTTGCTCTTCTTGTAGTGGTGCTAGAGAGTATATAATAAATGTTGTATGAAGTTTCTTAGCTAGTAGCTTCATTTGTTGAAAGGATAGAGCGACAGGAAAAGAGGCTTTCTTTTCCTTTAAAGGCAGAAGCCTCTTGAATATTAAAGAACCAAGCACACGGGCCCGTCTAGCATCTGAGATCCCTAAAGCCTTCAAGGGATTAATCTGAGATGTTAAAACTCTTTCTAGCCACAAATAAGCCTTTGATGATTCTTCAAATATTGTTATTTGCCATTGAATCTCTTTGATCTTTTGCTGAAAAATAGAAGCAATCTCAATACTGCGATATAAACAATTTTCTGCTTCAGTATACATCTCTAAAAAGCGGTAAGTTTGTCCTAAGTTTCCATAAGCTTTGCTTTCCATTTCGCTATTCTTAAGTAGCCTGGCAATATGAAGACATTTTGTATGATACTTAAGGGCTAAGTCAATCTTTCCTGTAGAAAGGTAGACACAACCTAAGTGCCCATAAGCTAATCCTTTCCACTCTTCATTATTCAGCTCTTCAGCTATTTCTAAGTGTTTTTGATGATATATTTCTGCTTTCTCATAATCTTGGATAGAGATATAGACATTACCAAGTCCGCTATAGGCAAATCCTTCTCCTTCTCGATCTTGATGCTCTTGAGCAATCCTTAACCCGTGACGATAATTTTCTAATGCCTCTGAAAAATTTCCTGAAGAGAAGTTAGAGGCTCCAAGATTGCAATAATCTTGGTTCCTTGGGAAAGAATTTTTGATATTTTGAGTGACTCTAAAACTTTTTTCATGATAAAACTTACCTCTAGGATAATCCCCTAAAGATCTATAAACATTACCAAGGTTAGTATAAGCAGTTGCTTGTCCTTTATGCTCATTCAATTCTAGGGCTCTACTCAAATCCTTTTCATGATACTCAATGGCTTTTTCATAATTTTTTAACAACTCATAGCAATTCCCTAAACAATTTAAAACTTTTGAGGTATGAGGAGAGTAATTTTTAGTTGCTGTTAATTGAGATTCCCGAGTTTTGCTCAGCTGTATAAAGGCTTTTTCATAATTTTTTTCTTCATAAAAATGGAGCCCTAACTCTAGATGAAGTTCATTTTCAGTCATATCATCTAATGTTAATTCCATAGGCTCCCGGCTCAATAAAGCGTGAGCATGCTCTAAATAGCAATGAAGTTCTTGTTTTGAAAGGCTTTGATCCTGTTTAGGTTTTCTTACTTCTGAAAACACGAGATCCGACGCTATCATGCATAGATGTATCTTCACCTGAAAACAAAGCTCTCTATATAAAGCTTCTTGTAGTAGAGAATCTATCTGATAGAACTTAGAATCAGAAGAAGGGCATTCTTTTAGCAGTGAATATTGAATTAGGTTCTTTAGAGCATAGGTAAAATCCAAGATATTCCGGTTAGGAAATATGTATCGAAACCCCTCTTGTAGTAATTTTTCAGAAATAGGCTCTTGCCCTAGGACTGAAATCCAAGATAATAGAGGTCTACTTACTTTACAAGAATACCTCTTCTCAATCTTCGTGATTGAGTTCTTGCATCTCATCAAAATTTTTATGCTGTCATCTCGTGAATTAGTCTCTATTTTTTGTGATTCATCTTGATCAATTAGTATTGAATGAGAAGCTTGTTTTTTTAGTATATGAAAAAATTCTTTTGATATTAACTTAAGGTGGTTTCCTTTTTTTAAAAGATACGGTTTAACATAAATTTCTTGATGAAATGCGTTGATATTCCCCTGATAATGCCTTCCCTTAGAAAGCTCTTGTTCTAATGCTAACCAAGCTTCTCTAATGCCCTGTGGAGATTGATCTATTAATAAATACAGCCTCATCTTAAGCTCTTGTGAGCTAGAAGAAAGCTTACAAAACTTAATAAATCCAGCTGTTGTTAGGATTTTTGTAGAAATTTCCACTCATAACCTTCTGTTATTTCAATAAAATAACACTTGGAATAAAAAAATCCATATTATTAATTATTGAATAGATTGTTTTTTATGCAATAAGTTAGCCTAACTTCAGAGCATATGCTAAATAACACCGTCACTCAATTCACTCAGTCAGCCCTGATAAGAAAAAAGCCCCCCATTGACGGGGTTTCTTACGCTCTATTTTCATCGCCATCAGCACTGCTTGCTGCAATGCGTGGGCTTTCCCAAGTTTTGGAGTTTTAATCCCTAAGTAGTGCCTATAGAATGTATCAACCATCTTAACTGTCATCTCTCCTTCAGGAAGTGGCCAATAACTGGCAATTGTAGACCTAGCTCCTGCTCCAAGAAATGACCATATTGGACCAATACTCCCCTCTTTTTGAAGATTGCCTCTTCCTAAATGACAGGCACTCATAAAAATAAGATCAGCCTTTAGCTCAAGTGAATTCACCTCTTTAGCATGAAGCTCTCCTAAGGGATGCTTTTCATCGGGGGCTAGCTTAAAAAAACCTTCAAAAACAGAATAAGGATCATCTAGCGGCTTTTGGTCTGCTATTCCATGACAAGCAAAGTGAATACATCTGGCATGAGAAGCGTATTTAAAGACATTCTTCACTGTTGCTTCTTCCTGAGTGAGTACGTTATCATCAGGAGTATGCATTAAAGGTGCTACAACCTCACGAACCTCTAGCTCAGAATGTGTTAAATTATTCTGTCTTTTTACGGGAGTTTTAGGATTACCGATTAAAAGAGCTTGATTAGAAAATACCTTAGGAAACTGATTTAAAAGAGAGAGTACTTGAATAGACGGCGCTATGGAAATCGGATACTTTTCAATCAAATATTTATCTTGCTTTGTATTGTAAAACGCTCCAAATGGAAGATGAGCTAAAAATCCATCGGGAATGAATGTGAGAACTTCTCCAGAATTTGGTAAAGGAAAATAAGATTCTAAGGGAGTAATTAAGAGGTCATACCAAGAAACGAGCTTTTCATCAAAGAGTTGACTGGAGGTTTTTTCGCCCAAAGTATTACTGATGTTATTTCTATTGCTTAAAGGACGTTTGATTTCAGTTTTATATGGAAAATTTTTAAAAACTTGATCTGACTCTAAAAAACACCGGCTCGGAATAGGCAAAGAAATTGATTGAACAGGCTTTCCATCAGAAGAAATGACCCAAGCATGAATAGTCATATTTGTGCTCTTAAAAGGTACAAGGGAATAAATAATAAAATACGTATGAAGCTGTTTAGCTAACTCTTCCATTTGTTGAAGTGAAAAAGATGAACCTTGATTTTCTTTTAAGAGGAGTTTTTGAGAAAGAAGAGAAGAAAGAACTCGGGATCTTCTCTTATCAGACACCTCTAACGCATCATCATTTCTGTTCTGTAATAATAATATTTTTTCAAATGTTTCAAAACAATGTGACCATCGCTCAAATAAAGTTATTTGCCATTGGGTCTCTTTTGTGTTTCTCTGAAGAACCTCTAAAACCTTAATACCTTGATGAAAGCTTTCTTCTGCTTTATCACGCTCTCCTAAGCGATTATATACTTTTCCTAAACTCGGATACGTTACTAACTCATCTTGTATTGAGCTATCCTGCTCCTTAGCAATTTTGAAAGCTTTTTTATAGTATTCGAGTGCTTTATAGTCCTCTCCTAAACAATAGTAAGCATTTCCTAAATTACCGTAAGCGCATCCCTCACTTAATTGATCTTTAAGATCTAGAGCAATCTTTAAATGCTTCTCATGGAACTCGATTGCCTTATGGTACTCGCCTAACTCACAATACGCACAGCCTAAATTACTGTAAGTTTCCTTTTTTTTCACTTGGTTCTTAAATTCTAGAGCGATCTTTAATGCCCTCTCATAGTATTCAATTGCCTTAAAGCAATCTTTTAAACTAAGATAAGAATCTCCTAAATGATTATAACTTTCCGCCGTTCTTACTTGATCTTTAAGTTCTAGTGAAATCTTTAAATCCTTTTCATAGCATTCAATAGCTCTGTAAGACTCTCCTAAACTCTCATAAGTTATTCCTAAATTGCAATAAGTTGCTCTTTCCAGCCGTTGATCTTTAAGTTCCAGGGAAATCTTTAATATTTTCTTATAGTACTCAATCGCCTCATTGTACTTACCTAAACTCTCATACGAAGCTCCCAAATTGCAATAAGCACGCCCTTCTTCTTTTTGATTCTTAAGAAGTAAAGAAATTTCCAATTCTTTCTTATAATACTCAATTGCCTGGTGATATTTACCTAGTCCATAGTGTACATTTCCTAAATTACCATAAACCGCTCCTTCTTTTTCTTGATCTTTAAGCTCTATAGCTATCTTTAAAGATTTTTCATGACAATCAATCGACTTAAGATACTTCCTTAATTCAAAATATGCATCTCCTAGTTTACTGTAAGCATTCTCTTCTCTTTCTTGGTCTTTAAGCTCTATAGCTATCTTTAAAACCTTTTTATAACACTCAATTCCCTTTCGAGTATCTCTTAAAGCATAATATGCATTTCCTAAATTGTAATAAGAGCGCTCCTCTTTTTTTCGATCTTCAAGTTGTACAGCAATTTCTAAGCTCTTCTCATGGCATTCGATTGCCTTACTGTAATCACCTAAATTCTGATGCCCTATTCCTAAATTGTAATAAGCCTCTTCTTCTTTTTTTTGATCTTCAAGTTGTACAGCAATTTCTAAGCCCTTCTCATGGCATTCGATTGCCTTACTGTAATCACCTAAATTCTGATACCCTATTCCTAAATTGTAATAAGCTTCTTCTTTTTTTTGATCTTCAAGTTGTACAGCAATTTCTAAGCTCTTCTCATGGTATTCGGTTGCCTTACTGTATTTTTTTAAAATAAAATATATATATCCTAATTTGCGATAGGCTTCTTCTTCTCTCACTTTATCTTTAAGATCTAAAGTAATTTTCAATGCTTTTTCATAGTATTCGATTGCCTTAGTGTAATTACTTGAATTATAGTAAGTGGCTCCCAAATCACTATAGGTAAGGCCTTCTTCTTCCTTATTTTCAAGCTCTAGAGCAATCTGTAACGCCTTTTCATAGTATTCGATTGCCTTACTATACTCCCTTAAAATAGAATATACGCTTCCTAAATTTTCATAGGCCTTTCCTTCTCCTGATTTGTCCTCAAGCTCCAAAGCAATTTCTAATTTCTTTTCATAACATTCGATTGCCTTACTGTAATCACCTAATTCATAATACGTATCTCCCAAATCGCTATATGCAATGAATACCTCTTCTTTATTTTCAAGCTCTAGAGCAATCTGTAACGCCTTCTCATAGTATTCGATTGCCTTACTATACTCACTACAATTAGAGTGTATGGATCCTAAATAGCTGTAAGCATCCTTTGCCCCCTCTTGGTCTTCAAGCTCTAAAGCGATTTCTAATCCTTTTTCAGAGTATTCAATTGCCTTGCTGTGTTCCCTTAAAGCAGAATACATCAATCCCAACCACCTATAAATATCCTTTTCTTCTTCTTGATCTTCAAGTTCCAAAGCAATGTCTAATCTTTTCTCAGAGTATTTGATTACCTTACTGTATTCCTCTAAATTAAAATAAGCATTTTCTAAATTTCTATAGGCCTTTTCTTCTCTTAATTGGTCTTTAAGCTCTAAAGCAATTTTTAAAGCTTTCTCACCGCATTCACTTGCCTTACTGTACTCCTTTAAATCACAATAAGCATTTCCTAAATCTAGATAAATATCCCCTTCTCTTAGTTGGTCTTTAAGCTCCAAAGCAATTTTTAAAGCCCTCTTACCGTATGCGATTGCCTTACTGTATTCACTTAAATCATAATATATATTTCTTAAATTTCTATAGGCCTTTCCTTCTCTTAATTGGTCTTTAAGCTTCAAAGCAATTTTTAAAGATTTTTTATAATATTCGATTGCCTTACCATACTCATCTAAATCACAATATGCATCTCCTAAATTGAAATAGATATCCCCTTCTCTTAGTTGGTCTTTAAGCTCCAAAGCAATTTTTAAAGATTTTTTATAGTATTCGATTGCCTTACTATACTCATCTAAATCACAATATGCATCTCCTAAATTGAAGTAGATATCCCCTTCTCTTAGTTGATCTTTAAGCTTCAAAGCAATTTTTAAAGCCTTCTCATTATATTTAATTGCCTTACTGTATTCTTCTAAATTACAATATGCGTTTCCTAAATTGAAGTAGATGTCCCCCGCTCTTAGTTGGTCTTTAAGTTCCAAAGCAATTTCTAATTCCTTCTCATAGTATTCGATTGCCTTACTGTATTCACTTAAATCGTAATATACATTTCCTAAATTTCTATAGGCCTTTCCTTCTCTTAATTGGTCTTTAAGTTCCAAAGCAATTTTTAAAGCTCTCTCACTGTATTCGATTGCCTTACTACACTCTTTTAAATCACAATAAGCATTTCCTAAATCTAGATAAGCATCCCCCTCTCTTAGTTGGTCTTTAAGCTCCAAAGCAATTTTCAATTCTTTTTTGAAAAATTGTATCATATTATAAGACTCTTCTACAAAATTGATAGATCGATCTGGATTCCTTGCTACTTGGTTATCTTGAATATTGCAATCTTTGTCCTTATTCGATATTTCTTGTAATGAATCTTGTTTATTTTGCAGTTGAAAAACATATTCTTTTGAAATTAACTTAAAGATATTTCCTTTTTCTAAAAGATAGGGATGGGCTTGAATCTCTTGATCTAAATGGAGAATATTTCCTTCATATTTTCTTCCTTTCTTCAGCTTATGCTGTAACACTTCTTGAACCTTCATAATAGTCTGTGGAGTTAGATTCAGAAGAGAGTAAACCTTAATTTTTTGATTGAAGAGATTAAAATAAGGTAAAGAAATCTTAGCTAGTCCTGCTTCCTTGAAATTTTTTGTAGAAATTCCCATCTTTAACTCCTCATGCTTTCAATAAATCATTGAACACTAAGCATAAATCTATATTTAGTCAATATTTTTTAATCCTGAAATGAGTATATGACATAGCCGAGAATAAAAATTCTTCTAACAGTTAAAATAGCTTTGTAAATTAAAAAATAACTGTATTTTCATTTTTTTATGGATAGGATCCATTTTTTGCTATAGGAAAAATTAATATGAATAATCGCTCCTTTTTTGAAAGAGCAGGGATGCTCTTTATCGCATTTCTTGATCAAGTTATAACATTTTTTACTATCTGCTATACCATCTATTAACACTCTATCTTATTGCAGCTAAAAGACATACATCTTGAATAACAACCTCGCATCACCTCATCAATCCTGATAGAAAAAAGGCTCCCCATTGACGGGGTTTATTTCGCTCTGTTTGCATTGCCATCAACACTGCTTGCTGCAATGCCTGGGCTTTACCAAGTTTTGGAGTTTTAATCCCTAAATAGTGCCTATAGAATGTATCAACCATCTTAACTGTCATCTCTCCTTCAGGGAGTGGCCAGTAACTGGCAATTGTTGATCTAGCTCCAGCTCCAACAAATGACCATATTGGACCAATGCTTCCCTCTTTTTGAAGATTGCCTCTTCCTAAATGGCAGGCACTCATAAAAACAAGATCGGCTTTGAGCTCAAGTGAATTCACTTCTTTAGCATGAAGCTCTCCTAAGGGATGCTTTTCATCAGGGGCTAGCTTAAAAAACCCTTCAAAAACAGAGTGAGGATCGTCTGGTGGTTTTTGCTGAGCCATTCCGTGGGCTGCAATATGAATCCATTTAGAATGAGGAGCATATTTAAAGATATTCTCTATAGTTGCCTCTTTTTGAGTGAGGACATGTTTATCAAAGTGATTCATCAATGGGGCAAGGGTAGTACGTATTTCCATCTCAGAATATGTTAACTTATTATCTGCTGCTATTGGCGTTGCGGGATTTCCCATTAAAAGAGCTTGCTCTGAAAATGCGTTCGGAAATTGATCTAGAAGAGAGAGCACTTGAATAGAAGGAGCCACTGTAACCGGATATTTTTCGATAAGATATTTATCTTCTGCTCCATGATAAAATGCTCCAAAAGGAAGATGGGCTAAAAAGCCATCGGGAATAAAGGTTAGTGTCTCTAAAGAATCTTTAGAGGGAAGATAAGTCTCTAGAGGAGCTATGAAAATGTCATACCAAGAAGAGAGCTTTTCATCAAAGAGCTGACTGGGTTGCTTTTCTCCTCTTTTAGGACGTTTAATTTCCGCTTGATAGGGAAACGTTTTAAAAATTTGATCTACCTGTGAAAAAGTATCTTCTGCAATAGGTAGGATAACCGATTGAAGGGGTTTATCCTTAGACGAAAGGACCCAAGCGCGAATAGATAAATCCTCTGCATTAAAGAAGGCAAGAGAATAAACAATGAAAACCGTATGGAGTTTTTTAGCTAGCTCCTGCATCTTTTGAAATGAAAGCACTGAATCTAGATTTTGCTTTAAGAAGAGTTTTTGAGAAAGAAGAGAAGAGAGAGCTCTAGAGCGTCTCCTATCAGAAATCTCTAATGCTTCTTCATTTCTGCTTTGACATAATAACATTCTTTCAAGTGCTATATAAGAGAGGGACCACTGCTCAAAAAATGTCACCTGCCACTGCGACTCTTTTAAATTTTGCTGAAGATGGGCTACAACGTTAATATTTTTATGAAAATATTCTTCTGCTTTACTATCCTCACCTAAATGACGATGTATACTTCCTAAATTACCGTAAGCTCTCGCTTTTTCAACCTCATTATTCAGTTCTAAAGCGATACTTAAGTGCTCCTCATAGCACTTTATCGCATGATAAAACTTCCCTAAAGAATAATAAGCATTTCCTAGATTGCAATAAGAGTTTCCCTCTCCTAAACGCTGTTTAAATTTTAGTGTAATCTGTAAGGCTTTTCTATGATAATCAATAGCTTTTTGGTATTTACCTAAAGAGTCATAAACATTTCCTAAAGCGCAGTACACTTGCCCTTGTGTGACTTCACTGTTAAGTGCTAAAGCAATAGCCAAGTGCTTTTCATGATACTCAAGTGCTTTTGTAAACTCACCTAAATCATCATAGACAATTCCCAAGCTACCATAAACCTTTCCTTCTCCTTCTTGGTCTTTAAGATGAAGAGCTATAATTAAATGCTTCTCATAGTGCTCAATTGCTTTATGCATCTCTCCTAAAGTGTAGTAGGTATTGCCTAAATTATGATAAGCGTCTCCTATTCCTTGTTGAGTTTGAACCTCTAAAGCAATTTTTAAATATTTATTTTGTAATTCTATTGACTTAAGATATTTTCCTAAAGAGTGATAACTATTTCCTAAATCACGGTAAGCACTTCCCTCCCCTACTCGGTCTTCTAGCTTTAAAGCAATTGTCAAACTTTTTTCGTGATACTCTATCGCTTGTTGAATATCATCTAATTTAAAACAGATGCTTCCTAATTTGCCATAAGCCATCCCCTCTCCTCTTAGGTCTTTAAGTTCGTTAGCAAGACTTAAATGTTTTTTATGAAAAAATATTGCTTGAGGATACTTTTCTAAAGAGCTGTAAACAGTTCCTAGGTCACTAGAAGCTCTTGCTTCTCCCATATAATCTTGAAGAGATTGGGCAATCTCCAAATATTTTTTATAACATTCTTCTGCTTGATTAAATTCTCTTAACTCGTAATAAGCATCTCCTAGATTGCTATAAGCCTTTCCCTCTCCTGTAGAGTCCCTAAGATGCTCAGCTAAATTTAAATATTTTTTGTATTGATCAATTGCTTGATAGAGCTCTCCTAAAGACTTATAAGCATTTCCTAGGTTACAATAAGCTGCTCCCTCTCCTATCTGATCTTTAAACGTTTTAGCAATTTTTAAATGTTGGTTATGGCAATTGATCGCTTCATGAGGATTTTTTACAGATAAGTAAGCATTTCCCAACTCGCTATAAATGATCCCTTCTTCTCTTATGTCTTGATTTTCCTGAGCTATTTTTAAACGATATTGATGATGCTGGACTGCTTGATAGTGCTTATCTAAAATATCTTGAGTATAGTGTTCTTTATTGCTTGGCACATTCATATAGGCAACATTGTAGCCTTTTTTTGTATTTGCTATTTTTTGTAATTCAAAAGCCTCTTTCTCTGATATTAAGTTATAAACATTATCAACTTTTTTAAGATAAGAATTTATTTTAATTTCTTGAAATAACTTATCAATCATTCCATTGTATTTTTTTTCTTTAGTTTCTAATTCAAATATTAATTGAACTCTGGCTACACCTTCTGGCGTTTGATCAGAAAAAAAATAAAGCCGTGTTTTATGGCCTGGTGAATAAGAAGCATCCAGAGGAATTTTCGTGAGTCCCGCCTGAGTTAAAACCTGAGTAGATACATCCATCTCTAACCTCATAAAAATTTAATTAAAAAATAATCGATTACACTTCTTTTCAAAAAGCTGGGAAAGAAGGGCTTAACCACTATTTTAAGTTCCAAGAACAGTATATATTTTGTACGATAGCAACGCATCAGTCAGGCCAAACCCTCTATACATTCCTAGATGATAAACTTAAGTTAGTAGAAGAAGAATCATACTTAAATCGTATTGAAACTTTTAAAGAAGAAGAGCTTTTAATACAAGATTTTTATCAAAAATCTTGTATCTTTGGAACCTTTACTCTTTTACAAATATCCCGGTTAAAACCCCTTTTGAAATTTATAAATCTCGAATGGATATAGAAACCGCCTTTGATGCGTTTAAAAATACACTTCAAGCTAACCCGTACCTATATGTAAAATCATCACGCTATGGAAGGGTGGATTCATTAATGATCTTGTCCTCCTGGCTTAATGGCATATGTTAAAACTTCTTTCTGGAAAAGGACTTTTATCAGAATTTTCGCTCCATGATTTACTGATCTGTTTATCTCACATTAAAAAAATCAAAATCAAGGGAGAGTGGAATTTGGCTCAAGTGACAGACAAAACAACGAAGTCATTTATTAAGCTTGGGTATGATATTACGGAATGATGCTTGATAAAATCTAAAGTCATGGTTACTAAATGGATTCATTCTATCAGTCCTGATAAGAAAAAAGCTCCCCATTGACGCGGTTTATCCCGCTCTGTTTCCATTGCCATAAGAACGGCTTGCTGTAGCGCCTTGGCTTTATTAAGCTTTTGAGTATCTTTTCCTAAATAATGCTTATAAAATGTATCTACCATCTTAACTGTCATGCCTCCTTCAGGTAGTGGCCAGTAACTAGCAATTGTTGATCTAGCTCCAGCTCCGAGAAATGACCAAATTGGACCAATGCTACCCTCTTTTTGAAGATTTCCTCTTCCTAAATGGCAGGCGCTCATGAAGACCAGATCAGCCTTGATTGCGAGTTTATTCACCTCTTTTGCATGAAGCTCTCCTAAAGGATGCGTTTCATCAGGGGCTAACTTAAAAAACCCTTCAAAAACAGAGTGAGGGTCATCTGGCGGTTTTTGCTGAGCCATTCCGTGGGCTGCAATATGAATCCATCTAGAATGAGGGGCATATTTAAAAATATTCTCTATATTTGCATCTTTTTGAGTGAGTATATGTTGATCAAAGTTATCCATCAGCGGAGCAATAGTATCACGAACTTCTATCTCAGAGTATTTTAGCTTGTTATCTACTGCTTTTGGCGTTGTGGGATTTCCCATTAATAGCACTTGTTGAGAAGATACTTTTGGAAGTTGATCTAGAAGAGAGAGCACCTGAATAGAAGGAGCTACTGTAACCGGATATTTTTCAATAAGATACTTTTTTTCTTGTGTATCATAAAATGCTCCAAATGGAAGGTGAGCTAAAAATCCATCAGGAATAAAGGTAAGTGTCTCTGTAGAATCTTTAGAATGAAGGTAAGACTCTAAAGGTTTAATTAAAATGTCATACCAAGACGTGAGCTTATCATCAAAGATTTGACTGGGATGTTTTTCCCCTCTTTTAGGCCGTTTTTCTTCAATTTTATAAGGAAACATTTTGAAAATTTGATCTAACTGAGTAAAAATATTATCTGGAATAGAAAGTGTAATAGTTTGAGGAGAGTCCCCTTTAGCAGAAACTATCCAACTCTTAATAGACTTACTATCATTTAGAGAAGAAAGAGAGTAGACAATAAAAACCGTCTCAAGCTTACCTGCTAACTCCTGTACATCTTTAAATAGAAGAGCATCAAATTTTTTTATTTGACTCTCATTGAATAAATTTTTTTTATACAAAAGTTGAGAGAGGGCTCTAGAGCGCCTCTTATCGGAAATCTCTAACGCTTCTCTATTTTTACTTTGTAACAAAAATGTCTTTTCTAAGCCTATATAAGACCTTGACCAATGCTCAAATAGTGTCACTTGCCACTTAGCTTTTTTTGCATCCTGTTGTAGGGAGGCGGCGATTTCAATGCCTTTAAGAAAACACTTTTCTGCTTGGGAATATTTACCTAAATCATGATACACACTTCCCAAATTGCCATAAGTAATCCCTTCTCCCACTCGGTCCCCAAGATTTAAAGCAATCTTTAATTTTCCTTCATAATGCTCAATGGCTTTATATGGCTTCTTTAAAATATGATAGATATTACCTAAATTGCAATAAGCCCTCCCCTCAGCCGCTTTATTTTCACATTCTAGAGCGATTCTTAAATCATTTTGATGATATTTTATTGCTTCAGAATACTCCCTTAATCTGTGATAAGCATTTCCTAGATTACAAGAGGCCCTACCCTCTCCTAATTGATCCTTAAGTTCTAAGGTAATCGCTAAATGCATCTTATGATAATCAATTGCTTTATCGTAGTTTCCTAACCTATGGTAAGCATTTCCCAAATTACCATAAACGTTACCTAATCCTTCTCGATCCCTATGTCTTTGATCAATCTCTAAACTCTTCTCGTAATACTCAATCGCTTTATTAGATTCTCCTAACTCATCATAAGCAATTCCCAAACTATTATAAGCCTTTCCTTTTCCTACTTCATCTCTAAGCTCTATAGCATTTATTAAATATTTTTTATTGCATTCAATTGCCTTATGAAACTCTCCTAAATAGCGATAGGCTGTTCCTAATTTGGCATAAGCTATACTTTCCTGTATCTGATCACCAAGCTCTTGACTAATGATTAGGTGCTTTTTATTGCACTCAATTGTGAAGTGGTACGGGTTGTCAAGACCAAAAATTGCAGTTTTCTAAGCTAGTAATCTCAGTTGTTATTTCTCTATTTTGCTTGTCCCAAAGTAGACTGCTGATGGTGTCTGATATTTAAGTCCTTGGTGAGGCCTATCTTCGTTATAAAAGTTAAAGTAGTCTTTCAGTCCAACCTTCACCTCTTTTAAGCTTTCGTATCCTTTGAGGTAAATATCTTCATACTTAACACTTCTCCAGAGCCTCTCTACAAATACATTATCCAGAGCTCTTCCTTTCCCATCCATGCTGATTTTAATCCCCTTTTTCTCTAAATGATTTGTAAACTTAAGGCTTGTAAATTGCACGCCTTGGTCTGTATTAAAAATCTCTGGAGATCTATTCTTTAACCCTCTTTGTAAAGCCTCTAGGCAAAATTCTGTATCAAGGACATTTGAAAGTTCCCATGCAATCACGTATCTACTAAACCAATCAATGATCGCAAATAGATACCCAAACCCTTTTAATAGAGGGATATAGGTGATATCTGCTGCCCATGTTTGATCTGGTTTATCAATCACCCTATTTCTTAATAAGTAAGGGAACTTTTTGAACTTCTTACTGCTTATACTTAAATTTGGCTTAGGGTAAATTGCTTCTAACCCCATCATTTGCATAGCTGTTCTAACAGCTTTTTGTCCTATATTAAACCCCTGATGTTTCATAGCGATCGCCATTCGCCGTCTTCCACAATAGAGATGCTTAAGGTACTCTTCATCAATCGCCCTCATCAGAAGAAGATCTTCTGCTGAGGGCTCCTGTGGCTTATAGTATAATCCCGACCTGTTTACACTCAGGAGTTCGCATTGTCTTCGCTGAGATAACCACTTAGTTGAAGGCTCTATAAGCTTCCGTCTTTCACTTAAGTCAGAATCTTTAATTTTTTTTTAAGCCACTCCACTTCCATTTTTAGCCTGCCGATCTGTTCAAAAAGCTCTACTTTTTCTTTTGTCTCTAGGAGAGACTCCCCAGAGCTTTTTGATCGTTTTTCAAAGATTCTAGGTCCTTCTTCTAAAAACTGCTTTTTCCAGCTAGACAGAAGTAAAGGATGGACTTCTAAATCTCCTGCTAACTGAGCCATTGTTTTTTCACCTTTTAAGATCTCCATGACGGCCTTAAGCTTAAATTCAGCTGAATGAACTCGTCTTTTTTTAGGCATTTTCTATCTCCTTTTTTAGGGAGATTATAAGCTTAAAAGTCCTTAAAAAGTGGTCCTAATTTTCCATACCATTATATTGCTTTATGAGATTCTTTTAAGGTTTCATAAATATTTCCTAATCGAGCATAAGCACGGCCTTCTTCTTCTCGATTCCCAAGAATTAAAATAATTTTCAATCCATTTTCAATACACTCAATTGTTTTGAAAAGTTTACCTAATGAGAGGTAAGTATTTCCTATATTACAATAAGCTCTCCATTGTCCTACTTGATCTCCAAGTTCTAGAGCAATTTTTAAACTCTTCTCATGGTACTCAATTGCTAGGTCGTATTTTCTTAAGGCGTTATAAGCATTTCCCAAATTATTATAGGCTCTTTCTTCTCCCAATAAATTTTTAGTCTCTAAAGCAATATTTAAATCTCTTTCATGATATTCAATTGCTTGATCATATTTTCTTAAAAGATAGTAGGTATTACCTAAGTTAGCATAGGCTCTCCCTATTCCTAATGCATTTTTAATCTCTAAAGCAATCTTTAAAAACTCTTCGTGATATTCAATTGCTTGATCATATTTTCTTAAAGAGGAATAGACATTTCCTAAATTGCCATAAATTTTCATTTCAAGCTCAGAATCCATAAGTAATTGAGCAATCTCTAGTTCCTTTTCATAGCATTGAATTACTTTAGAATATTCCTTTAAAGATGCATAAGCATTACATAAATCATTTAAAACTATCTGGATATGAGCATAAAAATCTTTATTTATTGAGCCGTGAGATTTCATATCCTGAATAGGTTGAGAAATAGTTTTCTCATAAAATCCTTCTTCTTCAAATAATCGATCTAATATGAGAAGAATTTCACTTTTTTGAGGACAGTTTAATAAGAGTTTAAATGGCTCTTTTCTTGAGAAAAATATGATGTGATCTAGATAAAAATGAAATCCTTTTTTATGACGCTTTTTATCCTGTATGAGCTCATTTAGCTTAGCTTGAGTTGCCTGTAATACCATAGCACAAATATCGTTTTGCAACTCACTACTCAGCTGACAGTAGAAAACCTCTTGCAAGTGGAAATCGATTTGATAACATTTAAAATCTGGAGTAGAAGAAGAGTGAAATTGTAATATTGCATTATCTATTAGCTGATCTAAAGCATCCTTAAAATGTTTTAGAGATTGATCAGAACATGAGCTCTCAAAAAATAGCTTCAGCAGTTCTTCAGGAATAGGACTTCTTCCTAAAACAGAGATCCAATAGGTAAGACTTTTACTTAAAGGAAGAAAATCATGGTTTTCAAATAATAAATTTTGTAATGTATTTGCCTGATTTTTTTGATCACCAAGCTTAATACTCCCTTCATTATCGCTTTCTCTTCTAAATTTCTGCTGTAAGGAAGCTTGAACTACTGTGAGGATCTTAGGAATTTGAATAAAAAAAGAAGAGATCCTTACTTTATAATCTGAAAACCTTGAAAAAGAAGCAGAAATCTTAGCTACTTCTTCTTGAATTGAGCTCTTTGTGGAAATTGACATACATACCAACCTCTAATTTTCCTGCTAAACAAAGTTTAGTGGACACAATTTTATTTAATCAAGATTTTTCGATTTTAAATGTAGGAGGTTATTTCACACCTCTTTTATAAACCATTAAATAACGTCAGTTTTGGATTAACCAATAAATATTTTCAATCCTGAAATTGTTGAAAATCAACCTTTAAAAGGTTGATTTTTTTTATCAGGAAAAAAATTAACAAGAAGGTTGAAAAATGAATGAATTTGAATTGGTTAACCTATTCTACCATGTCCCTCACTTTTGTAACGAGTTTGAACCTGTTTGAAGAAAACTGATCTTAGAAGATAAGGGAACTTCTACTAGATGGTGGATCACAGGAGAGCCATCTCTTGCTTTAAGCGAAATCATGACAATTACTATTCTTTTTCATCTTTCGAAATCATAGACTTTTAAGGACTATTACCTCGAAAAAATTCTCTCATAAATTTTTTTTCCAAAAAGGAAGAACCTCTACAGGATGGTTCTTTAGAGTGAAGCTTCATGTTGTCATCAACTTGCTAAACAGTCACAGGCTGTGTGAGTTTTTTAAGCTTATCTTCTTCCAGCTTAATTTGCTCATCTTCGACGCGTTTAAAAAGAATAGAAGGAGGGAGGAGCTTTTTACCCAGAGCAAGAGGCGTGCTAAGAACCTGATCCCACACTTCTTTGGAAAGTATTGAGGTATTTCCTAACATCTCCCATAGCATCTGAGCAGATTCAGGGATAATGGGAGAAGAGACGAGCGCTAAACATTTTAAACACTCTAAGCATGTTGCCAGCACTTCATACATCTTACCTAAAGTTTCTTCTGATTTAGCAAGAGTCCAAGGTTTTTGTGCATCGAAGTAGACATTACCTATTTGTGCTAGCTCCATGATAAGAGAGGCAGCTTTACGGAGATGATAGGTGTCATACGCTAATCTAATTTCTTCAACCTTATCATGTAACATCTTCATGAAGTCACTATCTACTGCATGAGACGGTATGATACCTTCACATTTATTTTGTAAGAATACAAGAATGCGGTTAGAAAGGTTGCCGTATTTACCGAGGAGTTCTGAATTACAGCGGAGTTGAAAATCTTTCCAAGTAAACTCTGCATCTTGTGTCTCAGGAGCATTGGCAGCTAATGTATACCGGATTTGATCTGCTGTAAACTGTTTAAAGAAGTCTGCAAGATCAATCGTCCAGCCGTCAGATTTACTAAACTGCTTCCCTTCTAGATTGAGAAATTCATTGGCAGGGAGCTCGCTCACTAACTGATAGTTGGTGTTTTGTCCCAGCACCATTGCAGGGAAAAAGACCGCATGAAAAGGAATGTTATCTTTTCCAATGAACTGAACATAGTGGGTGTTAGGGTCTTGCCAGTAGCTTTTCCAAGCGTCTTCATCTCCGATTTGATGTGCCCACTCTTTTGTGGCTGATATATACCCAATCGGAGCATCAAACCAAACGTAAAACACTTTTCCTTCTGTATCAGGAAGCGGAAGAGGCACTCCCCAGTCGCTATCGCGTGTGATGGCTCTTGGTTTAAGATCATCCACATACGTCTTAGCAAAGTTGATCACATTTGGCTTCCAATCTCTTGTTAAAAGCCACTTAGAAAGAGGCTCTTTTAAAAGATCAAACCGTAAAAACCAATGTTTTGTTTCTTTTAAAGATAAAGGCGCTTTTGTGAGTTTAGAAAGAGGTTTTTTAAGATCAGTTGCTTCATAGCTAGCGCCGCATTTGGGGCACTCATCCCCTCTTGCTTGATCAAAGTGACACTTAGGACAAGTCCCTATCACATAACGATCTGCTAAAAACCTGTTATCTTGCTGAGAAAATAGCTGCTCTGTCACCTTTTCTTCGATGTAGCCATTTGCTCTTAGATCGAGGAAAAATTGTTGTACGGTAGGAAGATGCCCTTCCCAAGTGGTTCTTGAGTAGTGATCAAACGAGAAAAGAAGCTGTTTAAAGAGGTTATGGTTAAGATGATGGAAGTGATCCACATGCTCTTGCGGCGATCTTTTAGCAAGTTCTGCACTTAACGTGATCGCAACTCCGTACTCATCTGAACCACAAATGTAGAGGACATCGTGACCTTGAAGTCTTTGAAACCTGGCATAACAGTCTGCAGGGAGATACGCTCCAGCCATATGACCAAAGTGAAGCTGCCCATTTGCATAAGGAAGTGCCGAGGTGATCAAAACCTTCTTTTTCATAAGAAACTACTCTTCGAAATTTTCGCTCGTTTCTTCGTTTTGGATTTGCTGAGCATAGAGCGTAGGATTTTTCTGCACATCTTTTAAGAGCTGTGTAAGAGAAATTTCACGTCCTGCTTTGATTTGGTGTCTTGCAGCTTGGATCAGAAACTGAGTGAGCTCAAAATTGTCATGAAAATGCTTTTTTAAAGCTTCGTTCGTTAGATGTTCGTGTTGCAAAATATTTCCCTTGTTTTAAAGAGGCTTGATACGGTTTTCTTCAGCAATGACAATACTTTTTAAAATATTGTAAGCAGCTGACAGATCTCCATTAGGAACATGATAATCGTAATGAGAAATCATTTCAAGCTCACGCTGAGCTGCAGCCACTCTTTTTGTAATCGATTCTAAAGAATCGGTCCCTCTTAAGAGAAGTCTTCTCTTAAGCTCTTCAAGAGATGGGGGCAAAATAAAAATTAAAACTGCATCAGGCCGCTTTTTCTTCACCGTTAGAGCCCCTTCCGTATCAATCACAAGAATTACATGCCGCCCCTCATTTAAGTGATGATCTACACTTTCTTGAGAGGTGCCGTAAGAGTTTCCAAAGACAGTAGCTGACTCTAGAAAAGCTCCCTCTTCTTGTTGTTGTGTAAACGCCTGCTGGGTGAGAAAATGGTAATCAACGCCGTCTTGTTCATTATGGCGAGGAGCTCTTGTTGTAGATGATACCGATCTTACGATGTGGGTAAGTTCCTGTGTTAACATGTTCACAAGTGTTGTTTTTCCAGCGCCAGCTGGAGCGCTCACAACAAACAAAATTCCAGAATGAGAGGTGTTATTCAATGTTTTGCACCTGTTCCCGGATTTTCTCAATCTCGCTTTTCACTTCAATACCCATTTTTGCAATCAAAGAAGAGCCTGATTTAACCATGAGTGTAGATATTTCTCTATTCATCTCTTGCGCTAAGAAATCAAGTGTTTTTCCAATGCTCACAGTTTTTGTATCTAGATAGTTTAAAAACTGCTCCAGGTGGGATTTAAGCCTTGTGATTTCTTCTGTAATGTCACTAGATGCACTTTGACTGACCGCCTCTCTTGCCAAAAGATCACTGTCCATCTCGATCTTTAACGCTTCAAGGTTTTTGAGGATCTTGATACGGTGCATTTCAATCACAGACGGAAGTTCTTGCTCAATATCTTGAATATTTTTTTGAATGAAAGCAATTCTTGCTTTAAGATCGTTTGTTAAAGCATTCCCTTCACTTTCTCGCATGAAAATCCAAGCCGATGCCGCAATATTCCATACCGACTCTAAACCCCTCTTCAGTAAGGCGTCATCTAAAGAGGAGGTGTTAGAAGGAGCGTGTTGAGATAGCAGAAAAGAGAGCGTGATCTCTTCTACAGAGAGATCAAGATCTTTTGCAACTCTTTCCCATTTGATTTTCTCTTTTTTAAGATCGTGCGTTAGCTGATGGTGATTTTTAGGCTCAAAAGCAAGCCGGATAGTGATATGGCCTCTTTCTGCAACTTGGGCGCACCACTTCCGCATCACAGGATCTAAAAAAAGAAGCTCTTGAGGTAAGTGAAGATGGATATCTAACCCTTTTCGATTCAAAGAGATGATCTCTAAAACAAACCTTCCTTGCTCTGTTTCTAAAGAGCCTCTTCCGTAGCCTGTCATACTTTTTCTCATCAAATGTGCTCCTCTTGAGGGATGTGTAAGGAATGAAGCACCTTTTTAACAGGGGCAAAGGAAACTCTATGAATCGGTGACGGACCGTACTGCTTCAGTGCTTCAATGTGAGCTTTTGTAGGATACCCTTTATGAGACGCAAAGTGGTATTCTGGATACTTTTGATCCATTTGGGCCATGTAACGATCTCTTGTGACTTTAGCAATGATAGAGGCTGCCATAATCGATTGCGAACGTAAATCCCCTTTCACAATTGCTTTTGCAGGCACAGGTAAATGCGGGAGGGCATTTCCATCTACTAAGATAAATCCTGGCTGAATAGGAAGCCTACTCACGGCTTGTTGCATCGCCTCAAACGAGGCTTGCAAAATATTGATGGTATCAATGACATCGTGATGCACGATCCCAATACCGTAATGAATCTCTTTGTGAGTAGTTAAAAGAGAGAAAAGCTCCTCTCTTTTAACTTCAGAAAGTTTTTTACTATCATTAATCTGAGGAAGAAAAAAATAATCTGGAAGTAGACAAGCTGCAGCAATGACAGGCCCTGCAAGAGGCCCTCTTCCCACTTCATCTACACCAGCAATATGCTTAAATCCTTGAGAAAGAGCCTCATTCTCAAACTGAGTAATGATCTCCTTGCGATCCCAAGTCTCCTTAAGCGTTTTCCTCAACCTTCGTCTCTTGTTTTTTTGCAGAAACGCCGATTTTCTCTTTCACTTTAGCAGCCTTACCAAAAGCGCCTCTTAAGTGATACAGCTTGCTCTTACGCACATCTCCGCTTTTTGTCACTTCGATTTTAGCAATACGCGGGCTGTGGAGAAGAAACACTCTTTCCATTCCAGTATTGTAAGAAACACGATAAAGAGCCACTGTTTCTGAAAGTCCAGATCCTCTTCTTGCAATGACTGTTCCTGCAAACATCTGGATACGTTCTTTCTCCCCTTCAATAATGCGGGTATGAATACAGATTGTATCCCCTACTCGGAAGGAAGGAATTGTACTCTTAAGAAATTCCCCTTCAATATCTTGAATGATTTTATTTTGTTTCATGTTCAACTTTCCTTATCTTTGAAATCCATATCGGGACGCACCCGTCTTGTCTTTTCTTCTGCTCTCTCTTTCCTCCAGAAAGCAATATTTTCATGATGCCCTGTCATTAAAACGTCTGGCACACCCAGTCCCTCAAACACAACAGGTCTTGTGTAGTGAGGAGCATCAAAAATTCCTTCTTGAAAAGAATCTTGTAAAGCGGCCTCTTCATTTCCTAACACACCAGGCACAAACCGTATCATGGCATCTATCACAACAAGCGCTGCAAGACATCCATTGGTAAGAACATAGTCTCCTATGCTAATCTCCTCATGGACCTCTTTTTCTAAAGCACGCTCATCGATCCCTTCATAGTGACCACATAAAAAAATGAGGTGGTCTTTCTTTGCAAGCTCTTGGCATTTTAAAGCAGTTAAAGGAGTCCCTTGCGGTGAGAGATAAATCACATGACTCTTCTCTTGCTTTACACTCCGAATTGCCTCGCAAACAGGCCCTGGCATGAGGACCATTCCAGGTCCTCCGCCATATGGCCTATCATCCACTTTGGCATGTTTCCCTAAAGCAAACGTGCGAATGTCAATGAGGCCAACCTGAAGTAGCTCTTTTTCCTGAGCTCTTTTCAATATACTCGTTTCAAGAGGACTATGAAAATAGGAGGGGAAAAGAGAGAGAATATCAACTCTCATTCTTTTTCGCTTTAGCTTTTTACGCTATCTGCTTTTTTAGCAACTCTCTTTTCACGTCTTTGAGCTGTTTTACGCGCTTTTTTCGCAAGGCGCTTCTCACGGAACTCTTGGATCACTTGAGGAGCTACACCTTTAACAAGGTTTTCTGCATTCTCAGTGAGCTCAGCTCCTTGACTTAGCCAAAAGCTTAATCTTTCTGCGTTTACAGTCAGAGCATTTTCTTTTTTATGAGGATCGTATGATCCTAATGTCTCAACATACTTTCCATCACGTGGGTTCCGAATATCGGTCACAACGAGTCTAAAAGTTTGATAGTTTTTACGCCCTTGTTGACGCATACGAATTTTTACTGCCATGTTATAAGCTCCATTCTTTAATAGCTTTTATCCCAAAAAGTCGCTAAATTTTTTCAGAGATGAGGGATTTTGTAAAGGGTTCTTAGGAAGATTCTTCATTAAGTCTTTCATTTTCTTAAATCCTTTAATGAGTCTATTGACACTATCCACTGAAGTGCCGCTTCCTTTGGCAATACGCCAACGTCTAGATGGGATGAGTTCAACTCTACCGTTTCGCTCTTGAGGTGTCATCGATAAAATGATCGCCTCAATTTGATTAAATTCCTTTTCAGATTGATCAAGTTTAGGAATTTGAGGCATCCCGGGAATCATTTGAAGAAGCGATTTAAAAGAGCCCATCTGTTTAATTTTACTCATCTGCTTGAGGTAGTCTGCATAGGTAAAAGTTGCTTTAAGAATTTTCTTTTCAAGCTCTTTCTCTTCATTGTCTTGAAAAGCCTCTTTGGCTTTTCGGACCAGATTCACAATATCGCCCATGCCTAAAATACGGTCGGCCATCGATTTAGGGCTAAATGGTTGAAGGTCTCCGATTTTTTCGCCAATCCCTTCAAATTTCAAAGGTTTTTGCGTCACTTCCCGGATAGAAATCGCAGAGCCTGATCTTGATGAGCCATCTAGCATGGTAAGAATTGTTCCTGTTATGGCCATCTTTTCATCAAACGCTTTAGCAGTAGATATTGCATCTTGCCCTGCATGCGCGCTTGCGACAAATAAGATCTCTGTAGGATTTACGGCCCTTTTAATTTCAACAAGCTGCTGCATGAGCTCTTCATCAATATGCAGCCTTCCTGCAGTATCGACAATTAAAACATCAAACCCTTCCCGTACTGCCTTGTCTAACGCTTCTTTTGCAACCTGAACAGGGGATGTGCATCCTTCTAATGCAAATAAAGGGGTATTTATTGAAGCACATAACGTTTTAAGTTGCTCTACTGCTGCTAGGCGCGCTAGATCACAAGCTGCTACTAACACTTTTTTCTCATACGGCTTTTTCTGCAGAAGATGAGCAAGTTTGGCAGATGTTGTTGTCTTACCTGATCCTTGAAGGCCGCAGAGCATGATCACAGACGGCTTTTTTTCAAGATGCAGCGTTGCATCATCACTTCCCATTAACTGCACGAGCTCTTCATGCACAATTTCAATGAATTGCTGCCCAGGAGACACCGATTTAAATACACGGTCTCCAACAGATTTTTCTTTCACCCGTTTTATAAACTGACTGACAACTGTGAAATTGACATCGGCATCTAAAAGAGCAAGTCTTACCTCTCTAACAGCTTCTGCAATATTATCTTCTGTTAAAGATTTTTGCGCTGAAAGACGAGAAGTTAGTGCTCTTAATTTTTCTGTTAAAGTACCCAGCATAATGAGCCTATCATTTTATATTAAAACTTATTCCACTTCAAGAAAGAAGGTAGAGATGATCAGTATTACACTCTTTTTAAAAAAATCATGTTCTAAAAAGATCCCTAGGTAGCCAGCCGGGGTTTATCCGCTTGAGGCCCCTTAAGTGTTATCATCTAGTGGTAAATGCCTTAAGAAACCCTTTGCCTAGCTAGTTAAATATAGACATATGGCAAAGGATACTAAGCTGCTTCTTGCTGTCAATTAGGCATTGATTTCAATAATTTTTATTGTACTTATTAGTCGATTGCGCATTGAGTTTTCTAAGATCACATGGATCAATATAAAGATACTTCTGCCCGCCAAATTTTTCGCTTATCTCTATAGCTCTTTCCATACAATGATCCACTTTTTTCCACGCTTCTAACTCTATAGAAAGCCCAACAGCTAAGTTATAAATCTGTGCGATGAGTAGAGATTCTTGCCCCTCTAGTTTTTTAAGAATATCTAAAGCTTGATCTAAATGCTCTAATGACTCACCTATTCTTCCCATTTGTTGAAGAGAGCGTCCTACTAATACATGAGCTTTTGCTATGAATGCAGGTTGATGATTTTTTTCTTTTAAACTATTTAACGCTTGTAATCCTCTATCAAGTGCCTCTTCAAATTTGCCAGCTCTTTGAAAAATAAGCCCAACAGCCATATAGCTTTCTGCTATATCCTGTAATTTCTCTTCACCTTTAGCTTTTCGTATTTCAAGCCCTTTACTACATTTCTCTAGTGCCTCTTCATATCTTCTTAATTCCATCAAAATGCACCCAATTGTATGGTAGTCATGAGCTGTTTCAATAGCATCATCACCATAGAGCTCTCTTTTGATTTCTAAAGCTTTATCACTATTTTTCATCGCCTCTTCAAACCGACCTAGCATATACAATAAAGTTCCTGCTAAAGAATAACTCTCTGAAGCCTCTTCTAATCTTCCTAATCTCTCTAAAAGATAGGCATTTGCATGATAACTCTCTGCAAGATGTAGTGTCTCATTACCTTTAAGCCTCTTCCTGATTTCTAACGCTTTAAAACTGTTTTCTAACGCCTCTTTTAATCTCCCTGACGATTTAAGCATGGATGCAAGATCATCATAAATGCCTGCAACTTCAATAGATCCATCAATATGCATTTCCTGATGCATAACAAGTCTTTTACGCGCACTCTCAATCCTATCTTCTAATGTTAGGATTGGGCTGGAAACAGCACCATGAATACTATTTGAATTTTTAAAAAAAGTTATTTTTGTAGGGTGAAGTGAGGTAAATGATCTTATATATTTAAAATTTTGAAGATGAATTCCATACCCTAAAACTTGTGTTTGTGAAAACCTATTTGCATGAATACTTTGACTTAAAAAAGAGCGCAAGGGACTCTGATTAAAAGAATGATTGCATAAACCTGCTTGCTTGATGATCTGAAGTCCATTTCTAATATACATAAGAACCTTAAAGTTTTTTAAAATTAATTTTATTTTTAGTGATTTAACATCACACATTTCCATTGATCATTTTTTCTTCTTTCGGTTGCCATATCCAACCAAAGATCTTTTCAATTGAAGATCTTGCTTCATCTTCCTATTTTCTTCACCATTTTTTATATTTCCTAAAAAATATAGGAAAAATCACAACTTTTTGGGATGCTCCTCACTTTTATTGAAAAAACCGTTTTTTACACTCTTAAAGAATGATTTTCAATAAAAAATCCTCTCGTTTTGGATCTTTTTGTATAACTTTTGGCAAAAAATACAATTTAAATAAACTTATACTATGTTAATTTGAATTAAGAAGGGATAGGGGAATAGTTGTAAAATAAGATATTCATGTTAATAAATCAAAAAATTGAGGGTTAAGTGATGACCATGAGACCCTATGATTTCATAGAAACTGCGTCTCTAGTTGCCTTATCCCCCCCCAAAAAAACAATTCAAACCCATGAAAATCTGACTATCAAAAGAGGCCCTCTAACAAATAGAGGGCTCTTTCTGATCCATAAATTTTAATGCGTCATTTCTGAGATTAAGCTTTCACAATTTTTTTTGCTGTTTACTGTATAATGAGACTCTTCTCCATACATTTTTAGATTGATATCCAAAGCTTTTTTATACATCTCTAAAGCCTCATCACGTTTTTCTAGATCTATCAAAATGCTTCCAACTAACTCATAGCTTACAGCTGTATAATGGGAATTTTCTCCAAAGAGTTGTTGATTGATGGAAAGAGCTTGATAACCCATTTTAAGAGCTTTTTGATACTCTTTTGAATCTTTAAGTATAGATCCTAATGCTCTATAACTTGAGGCTGTATAACGGGATTTTTCTCCAAGCATTTTTTGATTAATCTGTAACGCTTTTTCACACATCTTACGGGCCTCTTCTTCTTTTCCTAGCTCAGAAAGAATCACACCAACAGCTTGATAATTTCTGGCTGTGTAAATAGACTCTTCTCCTAGTATTTTTTGGTTAATCTGGAGCGCTATCTCACTTACCTTTAGCGCCTCTTCTAATCTTCCTAAGCCTTTAAGAGTAGATCCTAATGCTTTATAACTTGAGGCTGTATAGCGTGATTCTTCTCCAAGCATTTTTTGATTAATCTGTAACGCTTTCTCACACATCTCACGGGCCTCTTCTCCTCTTCCTACATCACGAAGGACGCTCCCCATCATTTGATAACTAACTGCTGCATAAATAGACGCTTCTCCAATTACTTTTGTGGTAATCTGTAATGCCTTCTCGCTCATCTTTAGAGCGCCATTTAGCCTTCCTAAATCCTTGAAAATAAGCGCTATTTGATTGTAAATTGAAGCTGTATAAGGGGATCTTTCTCCAAGATTTTTTTGCTGAATCTGTAAGGCTCTCTCACTCAGGCTAAGCGCCTCTTCTAATCTTCCTAAATCGTAAAAGATTGCTCCTACTGTTTGATAATATTCTGCTGTGTGAATGGACTCTTCTCCAAGAATTTTTTGATTAATCTGTAAAGCTTTTTCACTTATACTAAGTGCCTCTTCTAGCTTCCCTAAATCTTTGAGGATAAGCCCGAGTGTTTTATAACTTCCTGCTGTGTAAGTAGATTCTTCTCCAAATATTTTTTGGTTTATTTGTAAGGCTTTCTCACTCATGCTAAGCGCCTCTTCTACTCTCCCCAAATTACGAAGAATTCTTCCAATAATTTGATAATTTTCTACTGTATGACGAGACACTTCACCCCACGCTTTTTGATTGATCTGTAGCGCTTTCTCACTCATGCTAAGCGCTTCTTCTTTTCTTCCTAAATCGCTAAGAATGACTCCTATTGCTTGATAATTTTCTGCTGTATAACGAGATGCTTCGCCATGTATTTTTTGATTAATTTGTAACGCTTTCTCACTCATGCTAAGCGCCTCTTCTCCTCTCCCTAAATCGTGAAGACTCATTCCCATCAATCGGTAACTTTGTGCTGTGTAAGTAGACTCTTCCCCCAATACTTTTTGATTGATCTGTAACGCTTTCTCAAACATCTTAAGCGCCTCTTCCGGTTTCCCGAGATTTCCAAGAGCTATTCCCACATCTTGATAATTTTCTGTTATATGATGAGACTCTTCTCCTAACACCTTTTGATTAATCTGTAACGCTGTCTCATACATCTTCAGCGCCTCTTCTACTCTCCCTAACTCCTGAAGGATAACTCCAAGAGATCGATAACTCCTTGCTGTATAAGAAGATTCTTCCCCTAACACTTTTTGATTGATCTGTAACGCTGTCTCACGCATCTTCAGCGCCTCTTCTAGTCTCCCTAACTCCTGAAAGATGATTCCCATAAATTGATAACATTCTGCTGTGTAAGGAGACTCTTCTCCATGCACTTTTTGAGTGCTCTGTAACGCTGTCTCAAACATCTTGAGCGCCTCTTCTACTCTTCCTAAATTATAAAGTAGTTTTCCCATTATTTGATGAATTCTTGCTGTATAATCCGACTCTTCTCCATACCATTTTCGATTACCCTCTAAGGATGCCTCAAACATTTTCAGCGCCTCATTCAGCCTCCCTAGGCCTTGAAGGATAACTCCAATAGTATGATACGTTTCTGCTGTATCATGAGCCTCTTTTAAAAGCACTTTTTGTTTGATCTGTAATGCGGCCTCATACATCTTAAGTGCCTCTTCCAGTCTTCTTAACCCATAAAGGATTTCTCCAACAGCTTCATAACTCTCCGCTGTGTAAATAGATTCATCTCCTAACACCCTTTGATTGATCCGTAATGCTATCTCATGCATCTTGAGTGCTTCATCCGCTTTCCCTAAACCATAGAGAATTTTTCCAGTAGCTGCATAACTCTCCGTTATGTAAATAGACTCTTTTCCATACGCTTTTTGATTGATCCCTAATGCTATCTCACACATCTTCAGCGCCTCATCTCGTCTTTGCAACCCATTAAGAATGATGCCAATCATTTGATAGTTTTCGGCTGTATAAATGGACTCTTTTCCATACACTTTTTGATTGATCTGTAATGCCGTCTCACACATCTTCAGCGCCTCATCTAGTTTTTTTAAATGGTAAAGGGTTTTTCCAATAGCTTGATAGTTTTCTGCTGTGTTAGAAGACTCTTCTCCATATAACTCCCGGCTCTTTTTTAATGCTGCATTATATTTATCTAATTGCTCAAGTAAGATACGGCTACTTTTTACAATCACACTTTCTTTTCCTAAAGCGTTCATGATGCCAGCCAAAACCATCGGTTTATCACAGCTCATTAAGGAATATCTAACCGCTTGTTGAACAAGTGGGTGGACACTATAAAATAGCACCTTATTAGGTTTTTCTTGATATGAATCAATCAAGGAGTAGTTTTCCAAGAGCTCTAAAGATCTATCTACTGCTAGCTCGTCGTGAGTATAGAGTAAAGACCTTCCCCATGAAGACCCCAATACCTGAAGAGCAGAATCTTGGAATGAAAATCCTAGTGTTTTAAGGAAAGGATGAGGAGCAAGCTCCTCTTTTAAACAAGAAATTGCCAACATAAGATTGTGCGCTAAATTGCCCTTAAGATCGCCCCCCAACACCGACTCAATAGAATTCATGGAAATGCGTGATGTGATTAAGATCAGTTTCTCATGTTCAGAAAGTTCACTATGACGCTGATTAAAAAATGCTGGATGATATTGTTTGAGAAGATGATGATACTCTTTAAAAGAGATATTTTGTCTTTTAATGTAACTTGCTGCATGAGTCAGCGCAAGAGGAAAATGCCCGAGTTTATGAGTGATTTGCCCTGCATTTTTCTCTTCCTGGCTGCTGACTGGACGCTCGACTGCTTTTAAAAGATAGCTAACGGCTTCTTCCGGTGTAAAAGATGTGAGTTTTATTTGATGAAAACCTGCTGCTCCTGTCATAAACCCTTTCCTTGTTGTTATTAAAATTTTACACCCTTGAGTTTCAGGAAGGTAGTTTTTTAGAAGAGGAAAGAGCTCTTCATAATCTACTCCATCAATAATAAAAAGATAGGGATCTGTCATCCCATGAAGCTTTGCTTTAAGAATCTTTAAGGTGTCCTCTGGATTTTCTTCATTAATTTTTAAACTTTTTGCAAGTTCCAGGAGTTTTTCAATCAGCTCTGATTCTCTTGTAACTTTGGCAAAAAATGTAAAGGCATAATGCTCCTGGTAGGCATAAACATATTTCATGGCAAGTGTACTTTTCCCCGCGCCTCCAGGGCCTATAATTGCCACTTTAGAATCTATTTTAAAAGCGTCTACAACTGATTGAAGTGCCTCTAATCTCTCTATAAAAAAAAGAGGAAGAGGAGGAAGAGTTACCTGCGCTATTTCTTGCCAATCAGAAGGCTGAAGATCCGCTTTTGACATCTCACTAGATGTGAGGATTTCTTCAAATATGCAAAGACCCTTATCTTTGCAAGAAGAAGAAACAGGATGAGCTTTCACACCAGGAATAAAAGAGGGGACCTCAGAATAAAGAGTGCCTATCTGTTTAAAGCAAGCTTTTCCTAATGATATAACAGTATCTATCAAAGGTCTTAAGAGCTTTTCTCCCACCACCTCTGGAAGAGTTTTTGAAATAGGTGTGAAGATGACTTTCTCATCTTGAGTTAAGGGAGCTAAAAATAGAGAATGATAAGAAGCATTTTGGATCAGAGAAGTTGGACAAGTAGAAATAGTGCTTAAATCTTGAAAAGGCTGAATCTTCATAGGTCACTCTTTTTAAATTATTTTTTCTTCATTAATAAGCATTGTAAAGAAATGCCAATAAAAAACTAGCAATAAAAATTCATTTATGTGCAAAACACATCTATTTTTAAATGTTTTTTTAAGCTAAGAAAAAAATATGAATCAAAAAAATGGATGCTAAGTAAGGTATGCTATATCTTGATCAGAACTGAGGCGCTCCAATGCTTCCACTAGATAATAGAGGATGAAATTACAGGAAAATAGGCACGCTCCTTTATCTTCAATTTGAGCTTTTTAAGGGTACGCGTAGCCTTAAGGTTCATTCATCATTCAAGCTATCTTCTGTATGTTCTCTAGCTTTAGGCTTAAACAGTTATAGGCAATATGATATTTACCTAGGTTACCTTTACTTAACTGAAAAAGAAAAATAGCTCTTTACTTTACATTTGAGGATACATGACAGGGATGAATAAAAACGGCTCTTTGCTTAAGATGTTTAAGCAAAGAGCTTTATTTGGATTTTCTTACCGATCTTCTATCTGCTTAATGAGCGTCTCTATTACTCTCACTTTTTCAGACTCTTTTCCGTAGACAGCTTTTCTAATCACCAAAGCTTTTTGCAGGATTTGTAGGCTCTCTTGCATCTTACCAGCTCCGTACAAAATTTTGCCCACACATTCGTACCCATCTGCTGCAAGCCCTGATTCATCCCCATACGCTTTTTTAAGAACCTCTAATGCTTGATACGCATGTTGAAGTGACACTTCATAGTTTTTTAACTCATAGTAAGTAGCAGCCAGCTGTTGATGTAACGTAGCTAGCTCTTTTGCATCCCCTCCAGGTAAATTCTCCCGAATTTTTAATTCACTTAAGCGATAGTGTAGCGCCTCTTCATGTCTTTCTAGTTCAGATAAGATTTTTGCGCATGTGACGTAACTTCTTGTTGCATAAGGAGAAATCCCTCCCATCCCTTCATAAATGAGAAGAGAGCTTTTGATACACTGAAGAGCTTCTTCTTGTTTTCCCATCTCTAAAAGCATGCTTGCCACCGTATCATAGCAGCTTGCTGTATGCTCAGCTCTTTCCCCGTACACCCCTTGAAAAATCTTTAACGCTTTTGATGCTGATTGCAGCCCCTCTTCAAATCTCTTGAGGCCAAACAGCATAATGCCAACTGTTTCATAGCTTTCTGCAACATAAGGAGAATTCTCCCCGTAAGCTTGAATTCTTGCTTTTAAACTTTTTTGAGAGCTTTTAAGCCCCTCTTCTATTTGTCCTAACTGTTGTAATATCCGTGCTAACAATTCATAAGACTCTGCTGCATAGATGGATTCTTCTCCATAGATTCTCACCCGAATCTCTAGCCCTTTTTGGACAGCTTCTAGCGCTGAAGAAAAATTTCTCGCATCCAAACACATGGCTGCAAAAGCGTGATAACTAGCCGCCAGTTCATCTTCTCCTGTACTATAAACCTTTGTCTTTAGCTCTAATATTTTACAGCTAAGCTCTAGTGCTTCATCCTCTCTTCCTAGCCCCATCAAAATTTGGCCTATAGACTCATAATCACGCAAAAGATAAGAAGAAGATTCACCATATATTTTTTTCTTAATTTCAACCGCTTGATAACTGAAGTTAAGAGCGTCATCTAGATTTCCTAATCCCATCAATATCTTCGCTAAAGAGTTACAGCTTTCAGCGACTTGAATAGAATTATCCCCGCAAATCTTCTTTCTCATCTCAAGTGCTTGAGAGCTATATGTCAGTGCTTCTTCACCTCTTCCTAGTTGGAGTAAAATCAATCCGATAAAATCGTATCCAATCGCTAGGTAGATAGACTCTTCTTCTCCTAAATTACGTCTGATTTCTACCACTTTTTTTGCATGATCTAAAGCTTCACTCCATCTTCCTAGCTGTAAAAAAATCAATGCAACTACGCTATACACTTCAGCAATAGCTACCGAATCTTCTCCTTGAAATTGCTTCAACATCTCTAATGCTTGATGTGTATAATAAGTCGATTCTTCTCTTTTCCCCAGTTTTTCAAGAAGCACGCTGAGTGTTGCATAGTTTTTTGCAAGGGAGGCATTCTTGATATTTTTCTTCTCTAAAATCTTAAGAGCTTTTCTAAATACAGCAAGAGCCTCTTCAAACTTTTCAAGCCCAAGTAAAGAGTTACCAAGAGTTGTATAACAGTCTGAGGCTTTTTCAGACTCTTCTCCGTACGCTTTAAGAACTTTTTTAAGCGCCTTATCCCCGCTTTGCACCGCCTCTTCAAACATCCCAAGTCCCATGAAACTTCTACTCATCGTCTCATATTCTTCTGCCGTGTAAGGGGTCTCTTCTCCGTAGAGCTTTTGTTTAATTTCTAACGCTTGACGGCTATAGATGAGCGCCTCTTCAAAATACCCAAGTGAACAATATAACTCCCCTGCGAGAGTGTACTCTTCTTCGATATTTTCTAGCTGCTCTCCCTGAATTGCGCTTCGCACTTCAAGCCCTTTAACGCTTTGCTCTAGCGCCTCTTTTATCTTGCCTAATTTCTGTAAAATACGGGCATTTTCATGGTAGTTTTTGGCAATAGTGACTAAATGATCTCCTTTGAGACTTTTACGAATTTCTAACGCTTTAGAGCTGAGTTTAAAAGCCTCTTCATCTCTTGCTGCAGATTGATACATCGAGGCTAAATCTGCATAAATGGCTGCCACCTCAAGAGACTCTTCCCCATGAATTTTCTGCTGCGTCTCTAATTTTTTATAGGTGTCTTCAATAATCTTATCTAACGATATCATGACATTTTGAAGGATCTTAGGAAGAGCGTTAATGGTCTCAGATGGAATCGGCTGGTGTTTAAAAAAGTTAGCGGCTGAGGGACGAAATGCTGTGAATGATCTTGTAGATATCACGGATGGAAGAGAAAAGGGACTTCCTTCTAATCTTCTTTGCGAAAAGAAATTTCCTTGAATCATACGGCCTAAACAAGCGTGCATAGCGCTCTTTTCTACTGGGTGATGCCATATTTGCTTAATGATGCTAAGTCCATTTCGGATATACATAAGAGCCTCTTTTTAAATTAAAAAACAATTTTATTTATATCAATTGAGTGTTACGCCTTTCTGATCATCTTGTGCTCTTGTTTTGACTCTGTTTACGAGTTAAAAGAAGAGCTCTTTTATTTTTGAAGATCGTGCCGTTTGCACAAATTTTTTTCTAGTTTTTTTTATATTTTATGAAAAAAAATGCATCAAATCATCCAGAGAGAAATAGAAGATGAACTGAGCACTCTCTTAAAAGACACATCAAGCAAAAAGAAGTAGGTAAAAAACTCTTGATAGGCTTCTCAAGAGCTAAAGCAGTTAAGGCGATCCGTTAAAGCATCTTATCCCATCAATCTGTATGTAACAGAGAGGCATTTGAAAAAAGTTATCCCTTTTATTAAAAACCTCTAACAAAAGGGATTAACTAAAAAACAACATATAAAGATATTTTCCGATCCTTCATCAAGGATCTTAAAAGCACAGTGTTTAAGACACAGCGCAAAGAATCAGAGCACTTTCTACCAACCGAGTTCTTTGAAAAGCTGTGCTAGGAATAAAGAGCTATCCTTGGCTTGATCTGACTGCTCTCCATACACATTTTTTCTGAGCTCTAATGCCTTTTGACTCATACTAGCTGCCTCTTCAAATCTTCCTAATTGATATAAAGCACGGCTAATCCATTGATAGCTATCTCCTACCTCTCCTGACTCCCCAAGCCCTAAAATCTTGTAAATGTCTAACTGTTTAAGGCGGTATTGCACACCCTCTTCATATCTTTTTAATTTAAATAAAATCTTAGAAGCAGTTTCATAACTTCTTGCTGTGTAATGAGACTCTTCCCCAACTTCTTGCTGATTAATATGTAGAGATTGTTGGCTATACTCTAAAGCCTCCTCTAATCTCTCCATAGATAGAAGAATAGCTGCTACCGTATCATAAGAACTGGCTGTATAGTAAGAGGAGCCTCCATACACCTTCTTGAAAATTTCTACAGCTTGCATAACACTTCTTAATCCCTCTTCACCTCTTCCTAAATCCGTCAGCAACATCCCCACAGTCTCATAACTTTCTGCAACAACTGGAGAATATTCCCCATGAACCTTAATGCGGATAGTTAAAGCTTTTTGAGCATGTTCTACTGCCTCTTGTTCCCTTTTTAAATGGCTCAAAATTCTTCCCAAAATCTCATGATTATCAGCTGCATAGCTACCCTCTTCTCCATGTAGCTTAATGCAAATATTTAACGCTTTTTGAACAAGGCTTAACGCAAGATTAACATTGCCAAGCTCAAGACAAACACGCCCTGTATTGTGATAAATGATTGCTGTCTCATGTGCCTCTTTTCCATACATTGCTTGGACAAGCTTTATCGCCCGCTCATGCATAACTAACGACTCTTTAAACCTCCCTAAATTCATAAGAGCAAGTCCTATAATCTCATAACTTTTTATGACACTCTTTGAGTTTTCTCCATACAGGTTCATCTTCAGTAGAAGAGATTGAGAGCTAATATTAAGTGCCTCTTCAAGCGCTCCCCTACTTAAAAATTGCATTGCAAAGCTATCACACTTTTCAGCTAGCTCAATGGAGTCATGACCATACACTCTCTTGACGATTTCTAATGCCTGATAACTGGCTTGCAGCCCCTCTTTAACGCTTCCTAATGTAAAAAGAATATCGGCAAGAGATTCATAATTTACCATTTGAGGAAGTGACTCCTCTCCTCCACATTTCTGTCTCATTGCTATAGATTTTATGATGTAATCACGGGCTGTCTCTAATTGCTCTAACTTAAAACAAAGCATTCCCGTTAGGTAATACACCTCTGCTATAAAGATTGACTCTTCACCTTCTATCTCTTGGATAGATTCTAAAGCTTGATGTAACTGTTCTAACGCCTCATGAACTCTTTCCATTTCTTCAAGAAGAAGGCCTGCTGTGATACAGCTTTTAACTCTCAAGATAGGATCGCTCTTTTCTTTTTTTAAGATACCTACTGCTTGTAAACACATTTCAAGTGCCTCTTCACCTCTTCCTAATTCGTTTAAGATGCCCCCAATTGCCATGGAGCTTTCTGCGATAGCTTCTGATTCATTATCTTGAGTTTTTTGAATTTCAAGCCCCTTCCTCAACTGTTCTAGCGCCTCTTCATATCTTGCTAATCCTGTTAAAATAGACCCTGTTCTATGATACTCATTAGCTGCTTGAATTGAGTGATCACCATACAGCTCTTTTTTGATTTCTAAAGCTTTACTACTCTGTTTAAGCGCCTCTTCAAAACGGCCTAATTCATAAAATAAGCTCCCTGCTAAAGAGTAGCTCATGGCTGCATCTTGAGACTGCTTAACCTGTATGTTATCCCAAATTTCAAGTCCTTTAAGGCTCTCCTTTAACGCTTCTTCTAGCCGTCCTGATTCTTTCAAAGAAAATGCCTTTTCATGATAGTTCTTTGCCATCTTTAAGGGCTGATCCTCTACTAATGCTTGAGAGTTCATTTCAAACGGTTTTTCCTTACTCTCTATGGATGCATGCATCTCTTTAAGAGTGTCATCAATAAAAGCTGCTTCACTAGATTCTTGATGAATTTTCTGCTGAGCTTCAAGTTTTTTAGAGATGTTTTCAATCTTCTTTTCTATGGGTGTTATCTCGTTCAAGAAAGAATCATGAGGGGGCTTTAATATTTGAAATTGAGGAGATTGATGTTTAAAAAAGGAGGCTTTTGAATAGATGACTGTGAATGATCTTATGGATCTCAAGTTTTTAAGAAAAGGGACGCTCCCTGACATCTGTAACTTTGAAAAAGTATAGCCTAAACAAGAGTGCATGGGATGCTTCTCTATAGGCTCATACCCTATTTGCTTAATGATTTTGAGTCCATTTCGAATATACATAAGAACCTCTCTTCAAGTTAAAAATAATTTTTTTATATCAATTGAGTATTACGCCTTTCTGATCATCGCTCTTGTTTTGACCCTATCTACTGGGTAAAAGAAGAATTTTTTTATTGTTGAAGATCGTGCCGTTTACACTTATTTTTTTCTAGTTTTTTTTATATTTTTATAAAAAAAACATAATGAGATCATTTCCACATTAAAAAGACGCTGTTAACACTCTCTTGTCAGTAAGAAGATGCCCCCATAAATAGAGAGCGTATGTGTTTTCTTAATGATCTCTAAAGTGTTGCCATCAAGCTTAAGAGCCAAAACCCTTCAGTTAGAAAAACAACTTACCTTGATTAAATTGGGACAAAAATAAGACACTCTGAGACGGCAACAAATCAAAAATTTATTGCCGCTTTAAATAGAGAGATCAATAATGACTATTAGGCCGTATGATTGCATCGAAACTTTGCCGCAATCTCCTGGGTATTCCCCTAACAATTCAAAACATTTAAAGTCTCACTGTGAAGAAAGCCCCTCCTTAACTGAAGAAGCCTCTACGATTCAAAAGACGCATCACACTTCATCACAATCTTTTCAAGACAAAGACATACGTGAGCTTAATTCTTTGCACCAACATACTATAGCTGCTCCCTTAAAAAGGGGGTATCCTGGGGCAAAAGAGCTTCTTCTTCATATCACGCATCTTTATCCTCAAAAAGGTGTTTTTTACTCTCAACTTGCAGATTTATTACATCCAGATGAAACGGTATTACTGTTTAAGCATGCGGTGTATACAAAGCAGGCCCTTTATCTCAAAGCTCTTCATCTAGATCCTCATCTCAGTGAACCTTATTTCCATCTTGCAAATCTCTTAAATCCAAATGAATCCGTGCAGCTTTTAAGCGGCGCAAGGTATGCTAAAAAAGAGCTTTATTTGAAGGTGATAGACTTAAATCCTCATAGGGGTTCTGCCTATTTTCATCTTGCAAATCTTTTTCAAGGACTAGGGTTCATTCACCTCTTAAATGGAAAGAGATATACAAAGAAAGAGCTTTACTTGAAAGCCGTAGGTCTAGATCCTCATAATGCAAGTATTTATTATAAGCTAAATGTCTGTCATAGAGACAGCGGCGTTAATCTCGATGGAAAGTGGTTAAAAGAGCGAGATCTTTGCCTTAAAGCAATTGACCTAGACCCTCTCTTAGCAATCGCTTATTGCAATCTAGGCGCCCTTACGCTTAAAGAGAAATCCATCCAACTCTTAAATGGTGAGTCCTATACAAAAAAAGAATTGTATATGAAAGCGATTGATCTAGATGCGCAAATGAGCCTAGCTTATTTGAATCTAGGCCTCTGCCTTGATAAAGGAGAAATTATTAAATTTTTAAATGGAGAATGGTATACAAAGAAAAAGCTTTATCTTAAGGCGCTTGACCTTAACCCTAATGATAACAGAATTTATAACTATCTAGGAGACCTTCTTCATGAAAATGAAATAGTAAGGCTTTTAAATGGGAAATGTTACACAAAGAAAGAGGTGTGTTTGAAGGCGCTACAACTTTACTTTTATAAATCTTGTGTTTTTGAGCCCGGCATCTCTGAAGCAAAAAAATACTTAAAAGCCACCTCTATTCAAGAAATTGCAGATCATCCACATCACATAGAAAGCTATCTTAATCTCATATTTGTCACCCGTGCTTACTCTATAAGCTTGCAGGATCAAAGCTTAGTTACAACAGAATCTCTTTTTCAAACAGCTCTAGATCGTGATCCCACTTTAGCTTTTCATCCCAAATTTGCCCCTGTCTTTTTTTATGTAGGCTCTTTACTCTATCATAAAACACGCACTCTTTTGGATAGACTTGATCATAAACTCAATATTCAAGAACTTGCTATAAGAGAGAACCTTTTAAAACACGGCTATACTCTATTATTAAAAAATGGAACGGTCCTCTCTACACAAATGCTCTACCGCCACGCACTCCCTTTTTTAACTTCTTCTTATTTAAAGCTAATGCGCGGCAAAGGAATCGGGGATCAACTCTCTTATAGAGAAGTTATCGTCTTACAAGATGGTATTCATCTAACAAAAGCGTTAGCTTACACCTATGCTTATCAAGAAACGAGGTCCTTTGATGAGCGGGCAGATTTTTTCATGCGGTTAGGAGATGCACTGCATCCTGAACAATGGGTGATTTTAGGAGATAGCGTTTACGATAAGAAAAAATGTTATGAAGAGTGTCATGAGCGCGGGGTACGCCGTTCTACTAACGGCGCTATTGACTTAAGGGTTAGCGAATCTCTTCCCTTTTGTGACCATTTACAAAAAAATCAACTATTTTGTAGAGTTTTAGATTACTTCTCTTCTCACTCTACAGATCATTGGAGCGCTCACATCACCTTAGCAAGGATCCTTTCTCAATGGGAAATCAAGGAGTGGGGGTATCCCTACATTCTCATGTTTGGAGGGTGCCTTGAAAGCTATCAGGGCCTTCATACCGAGCTATTTAATCAACCCCTTAACAAGTATCACGGGTCACTGGGGCACGTTCTAGATTTAGAACAAGTGACAGTAGACCAAACTCTTTATGATGCAAAAAAACAACAGTTTTTGATAAGTCTACTTACATTTTTACCCTCCTGTGAAGAGGCGTACTTGGCTCTTGGAAGAGACTTTAAGACCCCTTTAACCATTCATGAAATATGTTACTCATCTCCAGACTCTCTCTACCTTAAAGCTCTAGATATCAATATGGAGTCTAGTTTGGCTTACTTTCTTTTAGGAAAAAGCCTCTTCATGAATAATATCAAGAGCACTCATTTACTTAATGGCGTGACCTTATCCTATAAACAACTCTTGATGAGAGCTGTTCAACTAGGAACGTATGAAGCTGAAGCGTATCATTTTGCAGCGGTAAGTATGCATGATAGAGAATCCATTCTTCTTTTTGATGGAAAAACACTTCTTTCAAGAGAATATCTTTTTATCCGTGCCTTTGACCTAGATCCATCAAGAGTAACTGACTTAAAGAATTTTATCCTTTGTCTTAAAAGAAAAGCACTCTCTGCTAATAAAAAATAAGCCGATTCCTTAAAGGCTCAAGAAACATAAATGAATAGATGCATGTGTCTGTTTAGGCTCTGAAAACACCTTCTTAAGCATTAAGAGCGTGGCCTGACACTTTTACAAACCTATCATAATAAGCATAATCTTTAAAAGCTTCGATGAATTTTCACCCTTCGAAGCTCTTTCAAGCATGATTTGTATAATAGAGCATATTATTACATTTCTTTAGCCTTCTCATTAAGCTCTTCTCTTGTATAAATTTTTCCATTGAGCAGCTCTACCGTTTCATCTCTGGCAAGAAGATCTCTAAGACCATAATAAAATTTTCTAGATTCAGAATTGATATCAATAGCTTTAAGATAAAGCTTTTTCTTTGTATAAACCTCTCCACTTAATAGCTCTACTGTTTCATCATTTTTTAAAAGATTTGCAAGCTTATAATAAGAATTTTCATGTTCAGGGTTCAACTCAATGAGTTTTAAATAAAGATCTTTGCTTGTACAGACTTCTCCATTGAATAGCTCTATTGTTTCATCATCATTGAGAATATGTGCAAGATGATAATAAGACTCTTCATCATTAGGATCTAATTCAATGATTTTCAAATGGAAATCTTTAATTGTCCAGATTTCTCCATTTAACAACTGAATTGCTTCATTATGTTCTAGAATATTCATAAGCGCATAATAGAAAATAATTTTTTTGGGATTCATTTCAATCAATTTAAGACAAAGCTTTTTCTTTGTATAAACTTCTCCACTTAACAGCTCTACTGTTTCATCACATTTAAGAAGCTCCTCAAGATTATAATAGAAAAGAATTTGTCTAGGGTTGATATCGATCAATTTAATATACAGTTTTTTCTTTGTATAGATTTCTCCGCTTAAAAACTTTATTGTCTCATCATTTTTGATAAGTTGGACAAGATAATAATAAGATTTTTCATCATTAGGGTTTATCTCAATCGCCTTAAGATAAAGCTCTTTTTTTGTATAGACTTCTCCACTTAAAAACTTACCCATTTCATGATTCTCTAAAATCTCCGCAAGATAGCAGTAAAAGTTTTCATTTGTAGGATTTAGCTCAATGGCCTTAAGATAAAGCTCTCTACAGGTATAGATTTTTTCATTTAAAAATTTGACTGTTTCATCTTTATCTAAAAGATTTGCAAGATGGTAATAAAAATTTGCGTTTTTAGGATTTAACTCAATAGCCTTACAATAAAGATCTTTTATGTTACAGGTCTCCCCGCTTAAAAGCTTTACTGTTTCACTGTCTTCTAAAGAATTTGCAAGATGGTAATAGGATTCTGCATTTTTAGGATTTAACTCAATCATCTTAAGAAAGAGCTCTTTTCTTGTACAAATTTCTCCACTTAACAGCTTGACTGTTTCACCATTTTCTAAAATACTCGCAAGATTATTGTAAGGACGCTCTTGTTTAGGATTTAAATCAATAGCTTTACAATAAAGATCTTTTTTGCCGTAGGGCATCTCTTCACTTAAAAGCCAGATTGTTTCATCGTCTTCTAAAACAACTGCAAGATTGTAGTAATATTTTTCATTTTTAGGGTTGAGCTCAATAGCCTTACAATAAAGATCTTTTCTTCTATAAATCTCTCCGCTTAAGAGATTTACCGTTTCCCCATTTTCTAAAGAATTTGCAAGGCTGTAATAAAAATCTGCATTATTAGAATTCAACTCAATTGCTTGAAGAAAAAGCTCTTTCTTTGTACAAATTTTCCCACTTAAAAATTGAACAGTTTCATGATTTCCTAAAAGCTTTGCAAGACTATAGTAAGCATTTCCATCCGTAGAATTACATTCAATTGCCTTGATAAGAGCCTCTTTTTTTGGATTAGATGCATCACTTAACGGCTCTATGACTTGATGAACATTTAAAAGATTTGACTCTGTATCAATATTTTTATCGTGGTTTATTTCTAAAACAGTACCCACTACTTGTTCTATTTTTGAAGCTTCTACATAAAGTTTTTTAGATGATTTTTCATCATCTCTTGAAATAGATGCTAAATTTTCTTTATTATGAGAAGCCTCTGAAGGAGTTGTGATTGAAGTATAGGGTCGAATTGTCATAATGCACCTTTAGATTTACGTCTTTAAGCTAGACCCTCATAGGAATATAAAGATCATCCTCTTCACGCGCTAGCACATATGTTGATAATAATAGCGTATCAATATTTTTGATTTAACACAACAGAAACACTCATAAATAGAAAATTATTGAATAATAAGACAGACTAAAAAAAATACTTAAAATTTTAAAAATTACGCATTTGCTGCATGGCCTGATACTTTCACAAACCTATCATGAGAAGCGTAGTCTTTAAACACTTCCACAAATTTCCATCCATGAGAGAGGAAAACGGTTTTGATATGTTCTCCCATCCCTGTCCCTATCTCAAGATAGAGAGAGCCTGTTTTATAGAGATGAGGAGCGAGGGTCTTGGCGAGTTTTTCGTAAAACTCATATCCAGTTTCTCCTCCCACAAGAGCAAGCTTGGGTTCCCACTGTTTCACCTCTAATTCTAAAGAATGATAATCTTGTTCTGAAATATAAGGAGGGTTACACACAATGATATCTGCTTTAAGCCCTTGAAAGGCCTCTAGGAGATCTCCATGCCAAATATCAACATGCACATCATTTTTTGCGGCATTTTTTTTAGCAAGCTCCACTGCCTCAAGAGAAATATCAGATAAAATAACTGAGCAATCAGGCCTTTGATGCTTAATAGAGATCCCTAAGCATCCAGAACCTGAGCAAATATCCCACACAGTAAGAGACTCTTCACCTATTGCTTCTATTACTTTTTCTGCTAAAAATTCAGTCTCTTGTCTAGGGATTAAAACATCAGGAGTCACTTCTAATTCTATTTTAAGAAATTGAACAGTGCCCACAATGTATTGCCACGGCATTTTTTGAGACCGTTTCTTTAAAAAAAGCCTTAAAAGATCAAGCTCTACAGGATCTAAAAGTCTATCAAATTGAAGATACAGCTCAATGCGAGGCAGTTTTAAAACAAGAGATAAAAGCTCTTCAGCTTCCCTTCTTGAGCGATCAAACCCTTTTTGAGAGAGAAATGTGGTGGATAAATCTAGAATTTCACTGATTGTTTTCATCGCCAGCTAGCTTTTGTTCATAAAAGTAAGTAACAAGAGCTTGCGCAAGTTCATCAATATCTCCCTCTAGCATCTCTCCTAGGTGATAAAGAGTCACTCCAATACGGTGATCCGTAATTCTATTTTGCGGGAAATTATAGGTTCTAATTCTTTCTGAACGATCACCTGAGCCCACTTGAGAAGATCTAAGAGCTGCCATTTCTTGCTGCTCTTTTCTTCTTTTTTCTTCGACGATTTTTGCAGAAAGAAGTCTCATCGCTTTATCACGGTTTTTATGCTGACTTCTCTCTTCTTGACAAGCAACCACAACACCCGTTGGAATGTGGGTAATTCTAACCGCTGAATCGGTTGTATTTACGTGCTGACCACCTGCTCCTGAAGATCTAAATGTATCAATGCGGAGATCATCAAGATTGATGTTGAGCTGCTCTTCTTCTGTGGGCTCTGGTAAAACAGCAATGGTAACAGCTGAGGTGTGAACTCTTCCTTGCGTCTCTGTTGCTGGGATACGTTGCACACGGTGTGTTCCTGCTTCATATTGCAACAGTCTAAACACCTGCTGCCCAGATATGACCATAATGTATTCTTTAAATCCGCCTCTTTCTGAAGGAGCTGCAGATAAAAGCTCACACTTCCACCCTTTTTTATCGGCATAATATTGATACATCCTGACGCAGTCACCCACAAAAATAGCTGCCTCATCGCCTCCAGTTCCTGCCCGTATTTCCATAATCACATTTCGATTATCTAAAGGGTCTGGAGGAACAAGAAGAGATTCAAGCTCAGCTTTTATACGGGTTAAAAGAGTTGATAAAGTGTCGACATCTTCTTTGATGAAAGAAATGAGATCAGGATCTGATTCCCCTTTTAGGAGGATTTCATTTTCTTTGAGTTGAGAAGAGGTGAGTTCAATTTTTTGGACAAGATCTTTAATTTTTCCAAGTCTTGCATGCTCTTGAGCTAGATCCCTGTATCTAGAGGGATCTTGAAATATTGCAGGGTCTCCAAGTGAAGTCTCTACTTCTTGAAAGCGAGACAATAACCCTTCAACCCTTTTTGCTAACCGTTCATCAAGCATGATTATTTCAGAAAAATTGGCTAGATTACTTTTTCAGGATCGTTTTTTTCTTATCCTTAGCTTGAAGTGCGCCTTTTGCTCTAGCTTCTTCTTCTAGCTTTTTCTTCTCATAACGTTTTTCAAACTGTTTCACACGTCCATCAGAGTCAACAAGCTTGTTGTCGCCTGTAAAGAACGGATGTGAGTAGGAAGAGATGGATAATTTGTATACGGGATACTCTTTCCCTTCAAAGACTTCACGTTCTTTTGGCTGAAGTGTTGATCCACAGAGAAAACGGGTTCCTGTTGCAGAATCAATAAATAGCACAGTTTGATAAGGAGGATGAATATTTTCTTTCATAAAATTCCCAGGTGTTAGGAAGTCAATTTATCACAATTTTCTATTAAAGATAAAGTAAAAATCTTGAGACGATCAAGCCTAAGACGATCTTGTTTTTTTAAATTAAGTAGAAAAATATTTTCTACTCTAATACAAGAGGGTTAATGCACACTTTAGCAACAATCTCTAGAGCTTAAGGATGTTAATGCGTAAACTCTCTTTTCTTAGCTGTCTATTGGCTTTTATAGGAGCCTTTTTTCTCCTCTTTTCTCACTACATTGATGTAAAAATTGCAGGGGGAAAATCGCAAATTGCTTTAGCGGAGCAAAAGACAACAGATTCCTCTTCTTTTTTCACCTCAAGTAGAACAGCTAGGCTCATGAAAGCGCAAATTGAAGAAACGGTAAAAGAGGCTAAGCGCTCTCTCATTTTTTATGAAAATGCTTCAGAAAAAATCAAACTTATAAGTTATTCCGCCCTCTTTTTTGCGCTGTTTTCTTTAACCTATCAGTATAAGAAAGACTTAAGAGCGTAAAAGCTGCGTAGCTAGGATAACCCTTTCACAAATATGTGTATTATAGAGAAGAAGCTCTGAATCATTACTCACCCTATAAGATATTGTTATGCGGGTAATCCCGATAAGAAAAATGATCCCCATTGACGCGGTTTATTTCGCTCTGTTTTCATCGCCATAAGAGCCATCTTCTGTAAAGCTCTCACTTTACTAATTTTTGGAGTATCAATTCCTAAATAGTGCTGATAAAAAGTCTCTACCATCTTTACAGTGAGCTTTCCTTCAGGAAGCGGCCAGTAGCTAGCAATCGTTGATTTAGCTCCGGCTCCTAAAAAAGACCAGATGGGGCCAATACTTCCCTCTTTTTGAAGATTCCCTCTTCCTAAATGACAAGCGCTCATAAAGACAAGGTCAGCTTTAAGAGCAAGTGAGTTCACATCTTTAGCGTGAAGGTATTTAGGATGCTCAATATCTTCGCTTGCTAACTTAAAAAACCCTTCAAAAACAGAATAAGGATCATCTTGCGGCTTCTTTCCTGCAATTCCATGACATGCAATGTGAATGACCTGAGCATTAGGAGCATGTTTAAAAACATTTTCGACTGTTGCTTCTTTTTGAATAAATACTTCCGTTTTAGAAGTTTTCATCATGGGTGCGATAATATCTTGAACTTCAATTTCTGCTTGTTTTAACTCATCTTTTTTATGATAAGTCGTAGGATTACCCATCAAAAGAGCCTGATCAGAAAACTCTTGAGGCAGTTGATTCAAAAGAGAGAGAACTTGAATAGAAGGTGCGACTGAAATGGGATAGTTTTCAATCAGGTATTGATCTTTTTTAGCATTATAAAATGCCCCGAAGGGAAGATGGGCTAAAAATCCATCAGGAATGAACGTGAGTGTTTCTTCAGAATCTGGTAAAGGAAGGTACTCTTCTAGAGGAGCGATAAGGAGATTATACCAAGAGGAGAGTCTTTCATTAAAAAGCTGGGCCGAGGTCTTTTCACCCCTTATAGGGCGTTTAGCTTCTTGTTGATAGGGAAATGCTTTAAAAATAGGATCTAATTCTGCAAATGTCCCTTTTGGAATAGGCAAAGAAATTGACTGGGAATTTTTCCCTTTAAAAGAAATAATCCAAACTTGAATCTTTGCTTCTCTAAAGTTTAAGGGAGTAAGAGAATACATGACAAAAGTTGTAGAAAGATTTTCTGCTAATTGTTGGATCTCTTCAATAGAAAGAGAGTTAAAAGAAGAGTCTAGATTCTCTGTTAGGATGCGTTTTTGAGATAAGAGAGAAGAAAGAGCTCGGGATCGTCTCGTATTAGAAATCTCTAATGCATCAGTATTTTTACTCTGCAATAATAGTGTTTGTTCTAGACCCATATAAGGCTTCGAGAACTGTTCAAATAAAGTGATTTGCCACTGAGCCTTTTTTACACTATGCTGAAGAAAGGCATGAATTTTAATACTTTTGCAAAAATATTCTTCTGCTTTAGGATACTCTCCTAATCTCCAGTAGGCAACTCCCAAATTACCATAAGCACTCCCTTTTATCATTTTATCTTTTAGCTCTCTTGCAATCTTTAAACACTGTTCTTGGCAACTGATTACTTTACAGTAGTCTCCTAACCCATCGTAGGCAGCTCCCAAATTGCAGTAAGCTTTCCCTTCTCCCACTTGATCTTTTAGCTCTCTCGTAATTTTTAAACTCTTCTTATGATAACCAATTGCTTGATAATAGGCTCCTAACCCCTGGTACGCATTTCCCAAATTGCCGTAAGCTTTCCCTTCTCCCACTTGATCTTTTAGCTCTCTCGTAATCTTTAAACTCTTCTTATGATAACCAATTGCTTGATGATAGGCTCCTAACCCCTGGTAAGCATTTCCCAAATTGCAGTAAGCTAATCCTTCTCCTACTTGATCTTTTAACTCGCTCGCAATCTTTAAATGCTTCTCATGATAATTGATTGCTTCACGATACTCTCCTAACCCCCGATAGTCATTTCCCAAATTGCCATAAGCTTTCCCTTCTCCCACTTGATCTTTTAGCTTGCTCGCAATCTTTAAATGCTTCTCATGATACTCGATTGCTTCACGGTATTCTCCTAACCCGCGGTAGGCATTTCCCAAATTGCCATAAGCCGCCCCTTCTCCTGCTTGATGTTTTAACTCGTTCGCAATCTTTAAATGCTTCTCATGATACTCGATTGCTTCACGGTACTCTCCTAACCCCTGATAGGCATTTCCCAAATTACTGTAAGCATCCACTTCTCCCACTTGATCTTTTAGCTCTCTCGCAATTTTTAAATGCTGTTCATGATAAGCAACTGCTTTACGGTAGCCTCCTAACTCCTCACAGGCATTTCCTAAATTGCCATAAGCTCTCCCTTCTCCCACTTGATCTTTTAGCTCTCTCGTAATCTTTAAATGCTTCTCATGATAACTGATCGCTTCGCGGTACTCTCCTAAACCCTCATAGGCATTTCCCAAATTGCCGTAAGCCCTCCCTTCTCCCGCTTGATCTTTTAGCTCTCTCGCAATCTTTAAATGCTTCTCATGATAACTGATTGCTTGATGATAGTCCTTTAATCCCCATGAGGCATTTCCCAAATTGCCGTAAGCACTCCCTTCTCCCGCTTGGTCTTTTAGCTCTCTCACAATCTTTAAATGCTGTTCATGATAACTGATTGCTTGATGGTAATCTTTTAACCCCTCATAGGTAAGCCCCAAATTACAATAAGCCCCTCCTTCTCCCGCTTGATCTTTTAGCTCTCTCACAATCTTTAAATGCTTCTCATAATAACTGATTGCTTGACGGTAATCTTTTAACCCCTCATAGACAATTCCCAAATTGCAATAAGCCCTCCCTTCTCCCACTTGATCTTTTAGCTCTCTCGCAATCTTTAAATGCTGCTCATGATAAACAACCGCTTGACGGTAGTCTCCTAACTCCTCATAGACAAGTCCCAAATTGCAATAAGCCCTCTCTTCCCCTGCTTGATTTTTTAGCTCTAGCGAGATCTTGAGTTCATTCTCATAATATTTGATGTTTTGGTTATAAACTCCTAAACTCGTATCACTACCTATCAAATTGCTAGATACCCTCTTATCTCTTAATCGAAGAGCTTCTTCCTCCGATATAAGCTTCAATTGATTGCCAATTTTATAAAGATAGGGCTTAGCTTGAATATTTTGAAACATCTCGTGAATCATTCCTTCATATTCCCTGACTTTATTCCCTAATGTAAAGAGCGTTTGAATCTTTGCAATCCCTTCTGGGGTTTGATCAGAAAAAAAATAAAGCCGAGTTTTAGCTTTAGAGGTTTGAGGAGAAGGGATAGCAATTTTAGTGAGTCCTGCATTGCTTAAAATTTTTGAAGAATTTTCCATTTATAACCTCATAAGTTTTTTATAAAAAATCCACTATGAAATATAAGATTATATTTGATCAATACTCTCCTTTAAAAATTCTCCTTTTTAAAGAAAATCAATAAGGCTGTTTAAGCAAGATTATTTTATCCACCAAACTTGAAACCGCTAACTGTGAGCAAGCTCCATAAAATAGGAAAATAGCAATTTCTCCCGAAAAGATGACTATCATTCTCTTTCCCCCCAGGAACTTTCGCCCTATTTTTTATAAAAATTTCTTTAATGATCATGCCTGATTTTACCTCCGCTATTTTCCCTTCCGCAAACACTCATTTTTAATCTTCTACTCACGGCTCTTTTCCATCTAGACAGTATCATAGGGATTTTAAGAAAAAGCCCTTCACATTTTCAGCTCCCTTGTTTATTCAAAAATCTATGTAGCGGCATTTTTCTTACCTTGGGCATCTCCTCTTTGAGGGAAAATTTTGATCGCAAAAAGGACCCCATTTCAGCTACCATACATGCATGGAAAAAATCTTCATTGATTACGAAGGCAATCTTAGATCACGCCTTACACAAACCTCTCATGACACAGTCCTATATATCGATGCCCCTAAAGAAAATGGTGGCCTTGGAGCCTCCTTTTCTCCCACAGATCTTTTGGCTGCCGCGTTAGCTAGCTGCATTGTGACTGTGATCACTCTTGCTGCAAAAAGATACGGCGTTGAAATTGTAAAGCTTAAAGCTACCATTGAAAAAACAATGACATCTATTCCTCAGAGAAGAATTGCATCGCTTACATTTCATCTCTACTGTGAAGATATTTTAGAAGAGTCCCTCATTCAAATTCTTGAGAAAGCCGCTCACACGTGTCCTGTTCATAACTCTCTTCACAAAGATATTGAGCAGCACTTGACATTTCATTGGAAAAGATCATGAAATTTCAATCAGCTAGTAGCTTTGAAAAGCATTTAGAGGCGTCTTCTCTAGGCTCTCTTTCTTCCCTGTTTCTTCTTGTTTCTACTTGCCCTTATGAAAAAAAGCTGTGGAGCCGTCTCATCATTCAAGCGTTTACAAAAAAAGACCCTACGCTCCATGTTACCTCTTTTCACGCTCCTACAACACCGCTCTCTACTCTTTTAGAGGAAATTCAAACCCCTAATCTATGGAACGCCCTTAAAATCATCTTGATCCAAGATATTGATCAGATGAAGCCTTCCTTTTCTTATGACAGCCTTAAACCTTTTCTCTCGCAGCAAATCGTACTCATCTTTACAGCTAGCTCCTCAAAAGGGCTCCTGCAATGGTATCAGCAAGAGAAAAAAGAAATGGTCGTCCTTGATACAAGTGAAGAAAAACCTTGGGATAAAGAGAAAAGAGTTCACGAGTGGATTGCTTTAGAACTTAAAAAAATAGGAAAAACGCTCTCTTCTGAAGGGATTTCCTTTCTCATCCAGCTTTTAGGGACAGATACCGCAACCCTTGATCAAGAGCTAAAAAAAATCACGGCCTATGTGGGTGATCACACCTTGATCAAAATAGAAGATATTAAGGCAATTGTTTCAAGTAAAGACCTCTCCACAGGGTGGACACTTGCTGAAGAGCTGGTGTGGCAAAAACCAATTTCCCTAAAAAGTAAAGTGAAAGATACAAGCTTTATTTTTCCCTTTTTAGGACAGGTGAGATATCAACTTCAGACGGGGTTAAGGCTCACAGAGCTTTTATCAAGCTCTATTCCTCAATCCCAAATTAAAGACTATTTCCCCTCCATTCGCCCTTTTCAACTAGATAAATTGATCCCGCTTGCACTCAAAAAAAACCGTGCCTTTTTTCTTAAAGGAATCCTAGAGCTTTATAAGATGGAAGTGCTTCTTAAAACAACATCTCTTCCCCTTGAGAGCTGCTTTGATTATTTTCAGGCTGCGCTGTATGAGAAAATAGCGCCTTAAATAAGGTGAATTTTTGGCTAGAGCCTGTTTAGATTGAAAGAGAAAAGAAGAAGCATCAGGAAACTCATTTCCTGATGCTTCTTTAAGTAAGGGTTAAAAAACTTTAAAGACTACTTGCAACTTTTGATGTTGTTTTTGTCGCTTTTGCATTTGCCATCTTTGCAATGACTAGATTCTGTGGAGCATTTTGCATCAGAGCAGCAGCCACATCCTGTTGTACAACCACATGTTGTGCAGCAGCAAGAGCCTGTTGAACATCTTGCATCAGAGCAACAGTCGCAAAGCGCTCTGATTTTGCCTAAACGGCCAAGACCCCATAAACCAGCAAGTCCTACAGCTCCGTAGATGATTCTTGCACATGTTGTTGTGTTGCCATTTGCTAACCACGCAACGAGGTCAAATTGGAAAAATCCCCAGAGTCCCCAGTTAAGAGCTCCAACTACAATTAAAATCATTGATAAGATGCTGATCATTTTTTTCATATTACCTCCAAATGTCGTCCTTTCTATCAATATAAATAAATTCAATATAGTTGTCATTCCATTTTTTCTTTTCAATTTTTCTTCTAACTTTTACAATACGCTCTAACCTATGAATGAATCTGAATTTAATAAATTGAACCATCTCTGCCGAATTTCTCTGACAGACAGTGAAAAAGAGCAGTTTCTGACAAGTATTGACCATATCTTAAGTTACATTGAGCAACTTAATGGGGTTGACACTCAAGGTGTCTCTCCTTGCTTTACCATTCATGAACATTTAGAGAGTCCGTTACGAGAAGATGTTCCTGAAGAGCCCCTATCTCGCGATCTTTTCTTAAAAAACGTCCCAGCTCATGTGGGTGGAATCGTAAGAGTTCCTCCTATTCTTAAATCTTAGGAAATACTATGCACCACCTTTTTGCTCATCAACTCCATGAACTTTTTTTAAAAAAAGAACTTTCAGCTAAAGAAATCACGCAGAAGACTTTTGACCGTATTGTAGCATGTGACGCCTCTTTAGGAGCGTTTCTCTCGCTCCGTCTTGATGAAGCTCTTGTACATGCCTCAAAGCTCGATCACAAGCTGATGCATAATGAACCCATTGGAAAGCTAGCTGGTATCCCGATTGCTCTTAAAGATAACATCCACCTCTTTAACGAAAAGACAAGCTGCGGCTCTCTCATGTTAGCAAATTACACAGCTGTATTTAACGCAACTGTCACCTCCTTGATTGAACAAGAGGGAGGCCTCATCATTGGAAAAACCAATATGGATGAGTTTGCGATGGGTTCTTCTACAGAGCACTCAGCGTTTAAAAAAACAAAAAATCCGTGGAATCTTCACCACACACCTGGCGGATCTTCTGGGGGGTCAGCAGCAGCTGTGGCTGCAAGACTGTGTCCTTTAGCGCTGGGAAGTGATACAGGAGGATCGATTCGGCAACCAGCTGCTTTTTGCGGAACAGTGGGGTTTAAACCGTCTTATGGAAGAGTGTCTAGGTACGGACTTGTCGCTTTTGGATCGTCTTTAGATCAAATTGGACCTCTTGCTAATTGTGTGAAAGATGCAGCGCTTCTTTATGATGTGATTGCAAAACCTTGCCGCTATGACGCCACATCTCTTCCTCACACCTCTTCTTCTGCATTAGAGGCAATCCAATCTCCTCCTTGCACATTTAAAATCGGAGTGCCTTGGGATTTCTTACAAGGTCTTCCTCCTGAAACCTTTGCAAATTTTCAAGCTTCCTTAGAGATTTTCAAAAATCAAGGGTGTCAAATTGTCGATATCAGCCTGGATGTCCTTAAATACTCCATTGCTGTGTATTACATTTTAGCAACAGCTGAAGCGTCGACAAACTTAGCCAGATTTGACGGGGTCCGTTATGGCCATAGGTCTTTAGAAGATAGCTCTTTAGAAGATATGGTAGAAAACTCAAGAGAAGAGGGATTTGGATCTGAGGTGAAAAGAAGGATTCTTTTAGGAACCTATGTCCTCTCTTCAGGATATAAAGATGCTTACTATCAAAAGGCGCAAAAAGTTCGGACCCTCATCATAGAGCAATATAAAAAAGCGTTTGAGATGTGTGATATGATTGCAACGCCAACTGCACCAACGACAGCTTTTGCAATGGGTCAAATGCAAGACCCTCTTCAAATGTATCTTCAAGATATCTATACAGTCCCTGTCAATCTTGCCGGGCTTCCTGCCATTTCAATCCCTTCTGGATTTTGCTCAAAAGGGCTCCCGTTTGGATTACAACTGGTTAGCTCTTTTTTAAATGACGCTATGCTCTTTAAATGCGCAGCGCAGTTTGAAAAAAGCTGTCAAACATCTCCTTCTCACCCCCCGCTTTTTTAAGGATACTCTTATGCATACAGTTGATACATCCCTTTGGGAAACCGTTATTGGGCTTGAGATCCATGTCCAGCTTAACACAAAGACAAAGATGTTTGGATCAGAGCCTTACCTCTTTGGATCAGAACCCAACACAGATATTGGAGTGATCTCAACAGGGCAACCTGGAACGCTTCCTGTTGTGAATAAAGAGGCTGTGAAAAAAGCGATTCAATTTGGTCTAGCGGTGGGGGCCAAGATTGCCCCTATTAGCCGGTTTGATAGAAAGTCTTACTTCTACCCAGATACTCCTAAAAACTATCAAATTACGCAATTTGATTATCCTATTGTTCTAGGAGGCTCTATCACAGCAGATGTGAATAATATCCCTAAAACATTTTTGATTGATAGAGCGCACCTGGAAGAAGATGCGGGTATGTTAAAACACTTCACCACGTTTTCAGGGATTGATTTTAATAGAGCAGGCGTTCCCCTTCTGGAAATCGTCTCAGCCCCTTGCATGACATCTCCTCAAGAAGCGGTCTCTTATGCAATGGCCATTAAAGCCATTATGGAATACTTAGACGCCTCAGACTGTAATATGGAAGAGGGATCTTTTAGGATGGATGCCAACATCTCTGTCAGGCTTAAAGGAGAAAAGGCTCTTCGTAATAAAATTGAGATTAAAAACATGAACTCCTTTTCTCATATGGAAACGGCTCTGCATTCTGAGATCTTAAGACAAATTCAATTTTATACAGCAACTCCTGATCAAGAAATTCAAAGAGGCACCTACCGCTTTGACCCGGATAAAAAAGAGGTCATTTTAATGCGGATGAAAGAGCAAGCAGAAGACTACAGATACTTCCCAGAAGCCGATATCCCCCCGATTACCCCCTCTCATGAGTGGATCTCGCAAATTCAACAAGAGCTCCCTGAGCTTCCTAGAGAGCGGCACTTTAGATATACCCATGATTTAGAGCTCCCCTCTCAAGCTGTCACCCTCCTTGTGAATGAAAAAAAGCTCTCCGACTATTTTGAAGCGGCAAGAAAAACATGTCTGAACAATAAGTCTTTAGCGAATTGGCTCACCATCGAATTTCCAGGAAGATTGAAAGAGCTAGGAAAAAACCTTTGGACCTTTGGGATTAAACCTGAGCATATCACAGAACTTGTCAATATGATTGAACAAGGGATCATTAACGGCAAAATTGCTAAGAGTGTCGCAGATGATATGGTAAAATACCCTGACATCTTGCCCTCTTTGATTGTGAAAAATAATCCCGACTACCAGCCCATTCAAAACTTAAACGAGATTGAAGCGCTCATTACCCAAGTGATAGAGGAAAATCCAGAAGCCATTACCGATTACAAAGCAGGGAAAAATAAAGCGTTTGCCTTTTTGATTGGACAGATCATGAAACTCTCAAGAGGAAAAGCGTCTCCTGAGATGGTTAATCAAATTCTTCTCAAAAAATTATCCCCTTAACACTCAAAGAAGCCTCTATTTCTCTAGAGGCTTCTTTTTTCATGAAGAAGGGCGTAATACCCCTTCTTGTTTTTGTTCTAAATTCTCCCTTCTTTTCTTCATTAACCACACCTCACGGACATTTAAAAGAAGCCATCCTGATGTTAAAATAAGTCCTCCAATACAAGGAAGCGCCCCTCCTGATAAAATGGTGAGCGCTAATAAACCGCCAATTGATACAGCACTTAACACTCCAGAGAATAGAATAAATAGAGGATCGTAAGGTGACACCTCTTTTGATTTCAGTCTCTCTTGCAGTGCCTTTCCATCTTCAAGTGTAATCGAAATGAGCCCAACAGCTGCCCATATGATGAAGACAATAGCTAGCCCTATTCCACTTGTCATACAAGCTGTAATCAATGTGACTGCAAGCCCTACTGTAGGTAAGATAACCCTTAAAAATAGGGTAAGAGGAACTTTTACAGAGATCAAATCTTGAAAGTTTTTAATCTCTTTTTTCTTGAGCGCATCTACGGCTTGATCTCCTAGCTGAATTCTCCACTTCTTTTCACACTTTTCTCTCACATGCTCTAACACAAGATGCTCTCCTAACCTCAGTAAATTCCCTTCCTTAGTCAGCTTGAGGGGGCTTTTTCCCACAATCTGATCAATAAAATGCGGGTTATCATCAAGAAAAAGAAGAAAGGGATCTTTTCCCTCATATTTTTTTTGAAGAAGAGCTCTATTTTGCTTCATCCACTGATTCCCTTGATGAATAGCCAAAGTTTGATAATCCTCTTCTTTTAAGTTAATATTTTTAACCTCTTCTTTTAAATAGGCTACGATCAGAAGTTCAGGGTTTGATGAAAAGATGAGCTCTTCTCTCATCTTTCTCCCTTGAATCCACTGAAAGAGCTGCTTTCCTTCTTCCACCATTTTAAACAGGTAATAAAAAGAAAATAAGACACTTCCTGCAAGAGAAAATACCGTAGTTGCTAAAGAAAGCGAAGAGCTTAAGGAAACCACTGTATGACGTGCAGTTTGAATCATATCTTGGACAGCGCTAATCCCCCGGCTAGGGGCTAACATGAATGATGCAGCTGCTAAAAACCCATTTTGTAGGAGCTGGATTTTTGAGAGAAGAGAGCTCTCCTTATCTCCTAAAAGCTCATAGTGACGTATGCACTCTTTAGCCTCTACCATACTTGCTATCCCCATACCAATGTAGGATAAACTCGTCAGCCCTATAAACCCGCTCCCAGAGAGCTTAGTGAGAGGACTTGCTGCTTGGATACTTGACATCACTCCTCGGTAGGTTTGAGAGAGATCTGCAATAGCATGCTCTTTATCCGATGAAGGAATGAGAGGAGAGAGATACGTGAACTTCTGTTTTTCTTCTTCAAACACTCTTCTTTCCATCTGATGAAAAGGATCAAAAGAAAGAGGTGCTGCGCTCCAGTGTGTCATAAAACCTTTTCCTTATTACTTACTGGTGGTTTTTTGAGAACTGCTTGAAGACGCTTCATCCTGGATATTATGTTGTGATTGCTTACCTTGAGAAGTGTTTTGACGCTTTTCCTTTTCAATACTTTCTTTAAGCTGTTCTTCTAAAGCTACGCATTTATCCCAAAACTCATCAAGGTCCTCAAAATTTTTGATAATTAACTGATTCCCTTCAACTAACCTTGAAAAATCAGGAAGCATTTTAAATACTTTGGCCTGCATCGAAGTGAGCTCTATTTTTTCCTGGGTAGTTGTTTTTCCAAGCTTATTTCTCACTTGACGTAGTAGAGTAAACCTATCTTGCAGCGTGATATCAGAGATATCTACAAATTCAACCTGAGACTCCACATGCTTTGCATGATGAGGGTTAATGGTTAAGTAGATGAGCTTATTCCACAACTCTTCTGTTTTTAATGTTGTATGAGAATAGAGCATAGTAGGATGAGTTACATGAGAAAAACTGACACCTCCTGCAGAGAGTTTTTCTAATTGCGGACCGTTATGAGAGCTCTGCATTTTACTCTCAGGTGTATTCATCAACACCTTTTGAATGATTTGGCAACATTTCTCTTTAGCTTGCTCTAAATCAGCTGTTTGTAAAGAAGAGCCTCCTATCTTTTCTCCCGGATGAAGAATCGCTAGATAGTTACGCCCTTGAAAACTCACCTCTCCTAAGATAATAGGAGAAGCCGCCTGTGTGGCAGCTGTCCCTAACCCTGATTGAGTGATTACTCCCATAATTCCCCCCATATGCATAATGGTTTAAAATAACATCGCCTTGAGCCCTGAAGTTTTGTTTTCCTTAATTGCACCATTTTTCCTTAATCAGTTATGATATGTAGCCTTACAATATGAGTGATCAATATGCTAGTTCCCAACGCCTCTTCTCGTTATAAAGCGATCTTAATTTTTGGACCGCCAGGCTCTGGAAAAGGGACCTTAGGAAAAGCACTTAAAGAAGATGATCTCTATTTTCACCTCTCTTCTGGAGATATCTTCCGTAGCCTCTCTAGTGACTCTCCTGCAGGGCAGCTCTATCACTCTTTTGCAGGGCAAGGTCTTTTGCTTCCTGATGATGCGACACTTAAAATATGGCACGCCTATGTGGAAGAGCTCATTTTGTCTCAACAGTACGATCCCACGCGTCAAATTCTTCTTCTAGATGGCATACCAAGAACCTCTATTCAAGCTGAAATGATCAGTAACTTAATCGAGGTCCTCCATGTCATTGTGCTTACAATACCAAGTCCTGATCTCCTCATTACCCGCATGAAAAAAAGAGCGACACTTGAGGGCCGGGTTGATGATATGGATGAGTCCATTTTAAAAACAAGACTTGGGATCTATGAAAAAACAACCAAGCAGCTTCTAGAGAGATACTCCCCTCACTTAGTGACATCCATTAATGGAGATCAAACTCCAGAGTCAGTCCTTCAAGATGTTAAAAATACACTACTCAATATTAAGGCTTCTTAAGAGGTTTTCCGACAAATCTTCTCCAATCATTGGAATGATGGCTGTGATGATCGAGGTAGTCTTGTGTAAGCTTACTTAAGAGCTTCGCCCTCTCTTGCAGTTTTCCTATCCTCTCTTCTTCACTTTCACTTCCAAAAAACTCTTTTAACTTAAGGTGCTCTATAAAAAGACGGTAAACCCTTCTATTTTCAGGGTGACTCTCTAAGAGATAGTGATACATCTTAGAGATCACTTCTTTAACAGGAATCTCTTCTGAAACCTTAACTCCTTGAGCCGGGATCTCTCCTGAAAACCCATACCCTTTTTTTTCCCATCCTTTCCTCAATGCTTGATAAGATTGAAAGAAGGTTAACATACGGTCTAATGTGACTCTGCCTCCTTCTGTAAGCTTATCTTGAATAGAGTAAACAATCAGGCTCTTTTCAATAGGGTCTTGCGTAAAAGAGCTTGATCCTCTTCTCAAGGTTTGATTGATGAGGACATGTCTATTGTGTAAAAAAGGGATCTCTTGTCCGATTTGATGAAGCTTTTCAAAAGAGATCATCGTCTTTGCATAAAACTGTTGAGGATTTCTCTCACACTTTTGATAAAGGGCTAGGGTTTCTTGATAGGCGAGATAAAACGTAGCTTTTGTTTTAAAAAGATCCCACTTTGCGTGATCTACTTTAGAAGGTGTGAAAAAGTATCCAGCTCCTCCAAGCAATAGGAAGTTTTTTATCTTATCTCTTAAGGTGTTTGCTGTAGAAAATTTAAAGTACTTTGCCTCAAGATAATCCCTTACAGTAAAGCCGCTTTTTACCTTTTCTTGAAGAAACATTTCAAAGGTAGGCTGAGAGGCTAATGTAGTATTTAAAGGTTTTACCATAACCTTAGCATATCATTTTTTTAATTTTATTATCACTAATTTAAAAAAATTAATTATATTAATAAGAAAATGAAATTTTTAAATAACTACAAGGAGAGGGTTTTATTTTCTGTTAATGCATTAATCCTGATAAGAAAAACGCTCCCCATTGCTCTATGTTATCCCTGTTTTCTTGCATGCCTACCAAAATTGCTTTTTGTAAAGCGTGTGCTTTACTAAGCCTTGGAGTTTCAACGCCTAAGTAGTGTTGATAAAAGGTCTTCACCATTTTAACAGTCACTTGTGAATCGGGAAGAGGCCAATAGCTAGCAATTGTAGATTTTGCACCTGCTCCTAAAAAAGACCAAATCGGTCCAATGCTCCCTTCTTGCATAAGATTACCTCTTCCTAAATGGCAATTGCTCATGAAGGCTAGATCTGCTTTAAGAATCATAGTTGCAATTTCCTCTGAACGAAATTGTCCAAGAGGGTGTTTATCGTCTTTGGCTAATTTAAAAAGCCCTTTAAAAACAGAATACGGATCAAAGCTAGGATCTAGATTTTCACCAGGAGACTCATCCATAACACCATGACCTGTCATATGAAGGAGCTGTGAATGCGGCGATTCCTTAAGGATATTTTCTGCTGTTGCCAAAGTCTCTGTGAACATTTGCGTTTTTATGGGAACTTTAGAACCTATCTTTTGCTGAAAGATATGTTTTATTTCTTCAACTTCTATTTTGGTAAATTTGAGCTGATTATCCACTGCAATAGGGGTTGTAGGATTACCGATTAAAAGAGCCTGATGAGTTGCTAATTTAGGGAGTTTATCAAGAAGAGATAAAACTTTGATCGAAGGAGCTACCGCAATAGGATGTTTTTCAATCAGATATTGATCTATAGCTGCATGATAAAACGCTCCAAAGGGAAGATGTGCTAAAAAGCGATCGGGGATAAAAGTAACGGTTTGAGCCGAATCTGCTGTTGGAAGATAGGAAGCTAGCGGAGCGATGAGGAGTTCATACCAACGAGAGAGATGCCTCTTAAACGGATCTATAGCTTTTACACCTCGCTGAGCTTTAGGTCTTAGGCCATAAGGAAATGTTTTTAAAATAGTATCAATATCTTTAAATTCACCTAATTGAGAAGAAAGAGTGATTGAAATGGGCTCTTGCTCAGGGTTTGGGGAAATGATCCAAGCTTGAATAGATTGATTATCTTCAAAATCAATGAGAGAATAGGTGATAAATGTGGTATGAAGTTTCTTAGCTAGCTCTTTTATTTCCTTGAATGTTAAAGGATCTACAGAGTACATCTTAGACTCCTCGAGAGAGAGTTTTTCCCTAATCAGAGAAGTGAGTGCCCGGGCTCTTCTACCATCGGAGATTTCTAAAGCTTCTACTGCCTTATTTTGGCAAAGTAGAGTCTTTTCTAAAGTTCTATAAGGTGCTGACCACTTCTCAAATAAGGTGATCTGCCACTGGGATTTCTTAGCCTCCTGTTGAAGAGATGTAACAATCTGAATGCTTTTATGAAGAGTCTCTTCAGCTTGCTGATATTTTCCTAAACGGTAATAGGCGTCTCCCAAATTGTTATAAGCCATGCTTTCTGCTATGTGGTCTTGAATATCTTGAGCAATTTTTAAATCTTTCTCATGAAACTCTACCGCTTGATCATATCCTCCTAAAGAGTAGTAAACTGTTCCTAAATTGTTATAGGCTCCACCTTCTCCTACACGGTCTTGCAGATCTACAGCAATTTTTAAAGCCTTCTTATGAAGCTCTATTGCTTTAGAGTATTCGCCTAGAGAGGAGTAAGCATTCCCCAAGCTACTATACGATTTCCCCTCTCCTGCATAGTCTTGAAGGTCTAGAGCAATTTGTAAATCCTGATCATAAAACTTGATTGCTTGATCATATTCTCCTAAAGAATAGTAAGCATTTCCTAAATTACAATAGGCAGTCCCTTTTCCTACATGATCTTGAATTTCTAAAGCAATTTGTAAACTCTTATCATGAAACTCTATCGCTCTACGGTATTCCCCTAAAGAATCGTAAGCATTTCCCAAATTGCAATAAGCTATCTTTTCCCCTACGCGATCTTGAAGTATTAAGGAAATTTTTAATGCCTTATTATGAAGCTCTATTGCCTTACGGTATTTGCCTAAAGAGTGGTACGCTATCCCCAAATTGCTATAAGCTGTTCCTTCTCCTACACGGTCTTGAAGATCTTGAGCAATCGTTAAACCCTTCTCATAAAACTCTACCGCTTTAGAGTATTCCCCTAAAGAGTCGTAAACATTTCCCAAATTGTTATAAATCCTCCTTTCATTTACACGGTCTTTAAGCCCTAGAGCAATCGTTAAACTCTTCTCATGAAACTCGATCGCTTGATGGCATTCTCCTAAAGAACCATAAGCATTTCCCAAGTTACTATAAGCTCTTCCTTCTCCTATGCGGTCTTTTAGATCTATAGCAATCATTAAATCTTTCTTATGAAACTCTATCGCTTTACGGTATTCTCCTAATGAGTGGTAAGCATTTCCTAAATTACTATAAGCTGTTCCTTCTCCCATAGGATTTTGAAGATCTTGAGCAATCTTTAATTTCTTATCATAAAGCTCTATCGCCTTACGAGATTCCCCTAAAGAATCATAAGCATTTCCTAAATTATTATAAGCTATCCCTTCTCCTATGTGGCCTTGAAAATCTTGGGCAATAGCTAAACCTTTCTTATGAAACTCTATTGCTCTACGGTATTCTCCTAAATTGTCACAAACATTTCCTAAATTATGATAAATCTTTCCTTCTTCTACACGGTCTTGAAGCTCTTGAGCAATCTTTAAGCCCTTCTCATGAAACTTGATCGCTTGATGGTATTCCCCTAAAGAATTGTAAGAAATTCCCAAATTGCTATAAGCCGCCCCTTCTCCTACACGATCTTGAAGATCTTGAGCAATCGTTAAAGACTTTTCATGAAACTTGATCGCTTGATGATATTCCCCTAAAGAATTGTAAGCATTCCCCAAGTTACCATATGCCCTCCCTTCTCCTACGCTATCTTGAAAATCTAAAGCAATTTTTAAATCCTTTTCATGATGCTCAATCGCTTTACGATGTTCTCCTAAAGAGTCGTAAGCATTTCCCAAATTGCAATACGATCTCCCCATCGCCGCATAGTCTTGAAGATCTAAAGCAATTTTTAAATCCTTTTCATGAAATTTGATTGCTTGAGGGTATTTTCCTAAAGAGCAGTAAGCATTGCCCAAATTGCCATAAGCTCTTCCTTCTCCTATTTGATCTTTAAGCTCTTGAGCAATAACGAGATCCTTCTCATGACACTCTAATGCTTGAGAGTAATCGCCTAAAGAATAGTAAGCATTTCCTAAATTGCAGTAAGCCCTACCTTCTCCTGTACGATCCTGAAGTCCTTGAGCGATTTTTAAATCCTGATTATGAAACTCTATTGCTTTACGATATTCTCCTAAAGAGTGGTAAGCATTTCCTAAATTGCAATATGATCTCCCTTCCCCTACAAGGTCTTTAAGATCTTGAGCTATCACTAAAGCCTTTTCATGAAATTCTATCGCTCTATGGTAATCTCCTAGAGAATCGTAAGTATCTCCCAAATTGCAATATGATCTTCCTTCTTCTATAGGGTCTTTAAGCTCTTGAGCTATAACTAAAGCCTTCTCATGAAACTCTATCGCCCTATGGTATTCTCCTAAAGAATCGTAAGCATCTCCCAAATCGCTGTAAGCTCTTCCTTCTCCTATTTGGTCTTTAAGCTCTTGAGCTATTTTTAATTTTTTATTATAAAGCCTTATTGTCTTACGGTATTCTCCCGAAGAATCATCACTATCCTCCCAATCACTATACGCTCTCTTTTTTCCTCTGCAGCCTTGAGGATCTACAGCAATATTTAATTTTTGATCGTCTTCACTATCTTCATCATGGCTTAATGTCATTGATGAGTTTAAACTGTAAGTTTCTGTATCTTCACATTCAGATTTGCTATCTCTTGTATCTTGTAATGAACTTTGTTTTAGCTCGGTTAAAGAAGAAGAGCTCTTTTGTAATTCAAGGGCATACTCCTTTGTAATCCACTTCAGCACATTTTGTTCTCTAAGAAGATACGGTTTTGTCCGGGCGCTATGACTCCACTTATAGATGTTACCTTCATAACTCTTTCCTTTTTTCATTTGTTGCTCTAGTGCATCTTGAATTTTGAAAAGCATCTCAAAGTTTTGAGTAGAAAGATGGTAGAGCCGGATTTTATGACTGAAAGGCTCTAAAGAAGGAAGTTGTATCTTGACTAAGCCAGCAGTTGTTAAGACATTTAAAGGAATGCTCATGGATATCTCCTATGCATTTAACTCAATATAAAACTTAAAAATCAAATATTACATAGGGCTGGTACTTTCTGTCATCACAATGATACACTTCCTAAATCTGATAGGTTCAAGAGGAGAGAAAAGACTTGAATAAACCTAGCAGTAGACTAAAGATATTATAAATTTTAGAGCTCTTTAGCCTACATGATGATACATAAATTGGAATACGTCAGTTCTACCGCAAAGATAATTTTTTATTCCTCTCTAATTCATTAATCCTGATAAGAAAAACGCTCCCCACTGCTCTATGTTATCCCTGTTTTCTTGCATGCCTATGAGAATTGCTTCTCGTAAAGCGTGTGCTTTACTAAGCCTTGGAGTTTCAACGCCTAAGTAGTGTTGATAAAAGGTCTTCACCATTTTAACCGTGACTTGTGAATCGGGAAGAGGCCAATAGCTAGCAATTGTAGATTTTGCGCCTGCTCCTAAAAAAGACCAAATGGGTCCAATGCTACCTTCCATCTTAAGATTGCCTCTTCCTAAATGGCAAGCGCTCATGAAGACAAGCTCTGCTTTAAGCGTCATAGTTGCAATCTCCTTAGAATGGAGTTGTCCAAGGGGATGATGATCATCTTTAGCTAACTTAAAAAGCCCTTTAAAAACAGAGTGAGGATCAAGACTATCTTGGGTTATTTCTTCCATAACTCCATGTCCTGCGATATGAATGAATTGAGAGAGAGGAGCCTCTTTGAGCAAAGTATCTGCTGTCGCAAGAGCCTCTGTAAACATTTGCGTTTTTAAAGGTATTTCAGAAGCTATCTTTTGATGAAAAATATTTTTTATTTCTGCAACTTCTAACTGGGTAAATCTTAGCTGATTATCTGCTTCAATAGATCCTATAGAATGCCCCATTATAAGAGCTTGACTAGCTGATGACTTAGGAAGTTTATCAAGCAGCGATAAAACTTTAATCGAAGGAGCTACCGAAATGGGATGCTTTTCAATGAGGTATTGATCTGTAGCTGCATGATAAAACGCTCCAAAGGGAAGATGTGCTAAAACTCGATCAGGAATAAAGGTAAGACTTTGATTTAAACCTGCTCCTGAAAGATAAGGAGTTAGCGGCGCGATGAAGAGTTCATACCAATAGGAGAGGTGCTTCTTAAACGGATCTGTAGCTTTTATACCACGCTCAGCTTTGGGTCTTGGACCATAAGGAAATGTGCTTAAAATGGTATTAATATCTTTAAACTCATCTAGACGAGAAGGAAGATAGATTAAGGTACGCTCTTGATTTGGGTTAGGAGAAACTATCCAAGCTTGAATAGAGGGATCTTTATCAAAGTTCACTAGAGAATAGATAATAAATGTTGTATGAAGTTTTTCAGCTAAATCCTTCATTTCTTTATATGTTAAAGGAGCTAGAGAAGAGGTCTTAGGGACTTCTAACGGGAATTTTTCTAGGGTCAAAGAAGCTAGCGCCCGGGCCCGTCTACTATCTGAGATTTCTAAAGCTTCTATGATCTTATCCTGACAAAGTAGAGCCTTTTCTAGAGAGAGATATGATGATGATAACTCTTCGAATAAGGTGATCTGCCACTGGGATTTTTTGACGTTTTGTTGAAGAACTGCATTAATATGAATACTTTTCTGAAAATACGCTTCTGCTCGCTTATACTGCTTTAAATGATGATAGAGGTTTCCTAACCTATTATAACAATTTCTTTCTTCTGCAGGGTTTTTAAGCTGCCTAACAATGGCTAAAGCCTTATTATGAAATTTAATAGCTGCTCTGTAATCGTTTAAAGCTCCATAGACATTTCCTAACCCCGCATAGACAACTCCTTCTGTTAAGCGATCTTTACGCTCTAAAGCACGCTTTAAAGCCTTCTTATAATACATGGTTGCATCAGGATACAACCTTAAAATAGTACAGATATATCCCAAATTCCCATAAGCTTCCCCTTCTCCTTGTTGATCTTTAAGTTCTTGAGCAATCTTTAATACCTGATTATAATAATGAATTGCTTTGCTGTATTCCTTTAAAGACTCATAAGCTACTCCCCAATTATTATAACTTCTTCTCTCTGCTATATGGTCTCCACGCTTTAGAGCAATCTTTAATTCCTGCTCGTGAAATTCAATAGCTCTACGAGGCTCTCCTAAAGATTTGTAAACATTTGCTAAATTGCAATAAGCTTTTCCTTCTCCCTCTTCATCTTTAAGCTCCCTGGCAATGACTAAGCATCTCTCATGATGCTCTATTGCCTTAAGATACTCTCCTAAGAATGTGTAAGCCATTCCCAAACAGCTATGAGTCTTCCCCTCTCCTGCTCGGTCTTTAAATTCTTGAGTGATGATTAAAGCCTTATTATGATACTCAACGGATTTAAGAGAGTCTTTTAAAGAGGCATAACTTTTTCCTAAATTCCCATAAGCTCTTCCCTCCCCTTCACGGTCTTGAAGGTCTACAGCAATCGCTAAATGCTTATTATGAAAGTCAATGGCTTGATCATGTTCTCTTAAAAGGTGATAAACGTTTCCTAAATTGCAATAAGCTATTCCTTCTCCCTCTTGGTCTTTAAGCTCCCTGGCAATTTTTAAAGCCCTCTCATGAAACTGCATTGCTTGGGGATAATCTCCTAAATATTTGTAGGCTCTTCCCAAATTGCTATAACACCTTCCTTCTCTTATACGGTCTTTAAGCTGTATAACTATCTCTAAATATTTCTTGTAACACGTAATTGCCTCGGAATACTCTTTTGAAGCATGGTAAGTATCCCCTTGGTTTTGATAAGCGCTGACCTCGTCTAACTGGAAAACATGCTCTTTTGCAATAAGCTTAAAAATTTTTCTCCCTTTTAAAAGATAGGGTCTAACTTGAATGTCTTTGAACATTTGATTGATCATTCCTTCATAAATTTTCCCTTTCATTTCCAATTCAAATAGGGTCTGAACTTTTGCAACCCCTTCTGGTGTTGGATCAGAAAAAAAATAGAGCCGGATTTTATCACTAGAAGAGTCTGAAGAAGGAATCTGTATCTTGGTTAAGCCAGCAGTTGTTAAGATATTTGAAGAAATGCTCATGAATATTTCCTGCGCGTTGAATTAACCATAGAATATTATCATACTAGTACTCTCTGTTATCAAAGTGCTCAGCTTCTTAGAACTAAAGGATTAAAGAGAGAGAACCTTGAATAACCTAAGCAGTAGACTAAAGATACCCTAAAGTTTAGAGATCTTTAGTCAACAGATGATCAATAAATTTTAATGCATCGATTCTAATGTTTAGAGGGTTTTTTATTCCTCTCTAATTCATTAACCCCGATAAGAAAAACGCTCCCCATTGCTCTATGTTATCCCTATTTTCTTGCATACCGACTAGGATCGCTTCTCGTAAAGCGTGTGCTTTACTAACCTTGGGAGTTTCAATGCCTAAAAAATGCTGATAAAAAGTCTTTACCATTTTAACAGTCACTTGTGAATCGGGAAGAGGCCAATAGCTAGCAACTGTGGATTTTGCACCTGCTCCTAAAAAAGACCAAATGGGTCCAATGCTCCCTTCCCTTTTAATATTACCTCTCCCTAAATGACAAGCACTCATGAAGACAAGATCTGCTTTAAGCGTCATATCTGCAATCTCTTTGGAACGGAGTTGTCCAAGAGAGTGCTTATCATCTTTGGCTAGTTTAAAAAGCCCTTTAAAAACAGAATGTGGATCAAAGCCAGGGTCAAGATTTTCACCAGGAGACTCGTCCATAACCCCATGACCTGCCATATGAAGTAGCTGAGAATGAGGAGCTTCCTTAATTATATTTTCTGCTGTTGCAAAGGTCTCTGTAAATATTTGTGTTTTTATTAGAGGCTCAGAAGCTCTCTTCTGATTAAAGAGGCTTCTAATTTCCTCAACCTCTATCCCAGTAAATTTGAGCTTGTTATCTACTTCACGAGGAGTCGTAGGATTTCCCATGACAAGAGCTTGATCAATTGAAGACGTAGGGAGCTTATCAAGAAGAGCTAAAACTCTAATCGAAGGGGCTACCGAAACAGGATGCTTTTCAATCAAGTATTGATCATTAGCTGCATTATAAAATGCTGCGAAGGGAAGATGTGCTAAAACACCCTCAGGAATAAAGGTGAGAGTTTGATCTGAATCTGCTTCTGGAAGATAAGGAACTAGAGGAGCGATGAGTAGTTCATACCAATCAGAAAGGTGCTTCTTAAATGGATCTGTAGCTTTTTCACCTTTTTTAACTCTCGGCCGTCTTCCATAGGGAAAAGTTTTTAAAATAGTATCGATATCTTTAAATTTATCTAAGTGAGAAGGAAGAGAAATTGAGATAAGTTCTTCATTTTGTTTAGGAGAAAGGATCCAAGCCCGAATACATTCGTTAACTTGAAAAACACCTTGAGAATAGACAATAAACGCAGTGTTAAATTTTTTAGCTAAATCCTTCATTTCCTGAAATGTTAAAGACTCTATAGAAGAGGTCTTAGATCCCTCAAGGAGGAGTTTCTCCATGATTAAGGAAGTGAGTGCCCGGGCCCTTCTGCCATCTGAGACCTCCAACGCTTCTACACTCTTATTCTGACCACGTAGAGTCTTCTCTAGAAGGATATAAGGCGATGATAATTTTTCAAAGAAGGTGATCTGCCATTGAGATTTCTTGACACCTTGTTGAAGAGATGCAGCAATCTTAATGCTGTTATGAAGAGCTTCTTCAGCTCGTGTATACTCTCCTAAATGATAGGAGACATGCCCTAAATTGCTATAAGCTGATACTTCTTCTAAATGATCTGGCGGATCTAGAGCAATTTTTAAATGCTTATTATAAAACTCCCTTGCTTGAGGATATTTTTTTAAACAGAGATAACTGTTTGCCAGATTGCCATAAGTCCTCCCTTCTCGTATACGATCTTGAAGATCTATAGCAATTTTTAAATGCTTATCATGAAACTCTACTGCTTGATTATATTTTCCTAAAGAGTAGTAAGCATTTCCCAAATTGCTATAGGCTATCCCCTCTCCTAAACGGTATTGCAGATCTAGAGCAATCCTTAAATGCTTCTCATGAAACTCTACCGCTTTACTGTATTCTCCTAAAGAAAGATAAGCAATTCCCAAATTGCTATAAGCTGCTCCTTCTTCTAAACGATCTTGAAGATCTAGAGCAATTTTTAAATGCTTCTCATAAAACTCTACCGCTTTACTAGATTCTCCTAAAGAATCATAAACATTTCCTAAATTGCTATAAACTCTCTTTTCTCCTACCTTGTCTTGAAGCTCTAAAGTTATTTCTAAATGCTTATTATGAAACTCTACTGCTTGATTGTATTCTCCTAAAGAGCAGTAATCATTTCCTAAGTTGCCATAAGCTACTCCTTCTCCTACCCGGTCTTGAAGCTCTAGAGAAATAGTTAAATCCTTCTTATGAAATTCTATCGCTTTATGATAGTCTCCTAAAGAGCGGTAAGTATTTCCCAAATTGCTATAAGCCCTCTTTTCCCCTACCTTGTCTTGAATTTTTAGAGCAATTTTTAAAGCTTTCTCATGAAGCTCTATTGCTTTATGGTGTTCTCCTAAAGAATGGTAAGCATTTCCTAAATTGCTATAAGCTTTTCCTTCTACTACACAATCTTGAAGCTCTAGGGCAATAGTTAAACCCTTCTCATGAAACTCTATCGCTTTATGATATTCTCCTAAAGAGTGGTAAGCATTTCCCAAATTGCTATAAGCACTCGCTTCTCCTACACGGTCTTGAAGCTCTAGGTTAATTTTTAAAGCTTTCTCTTGAAATCCTATCGCTTTACGATATTCTCCTAAAGAACGGTAAATAATTCCCAAATTGCTATAAGACTTCTCTTCTACTTCACAATCTTGAAGGGCTAGAGCAATAGTTAAAGCCTTCTCATGAAGCTCTGCCCCCTTAATGTATTGTCCTAAAGAGTGGTAAACACTTCCCAAATTATTATAAATGCTCATTTCTCCTTTACGATCTTGAAGAACTAGAGCAATAGATAAAGCCTTCTCATAAAACTCTGCTCCTTTACTGTATTCTCCTAAAGAGGAGTAAGCCATTCCCAAATTGCTATAAGCCCCCTCTTCTCCTACCCGGTCTTTAAGCTCTTGAGCAATTTTTAAAGCTTTTTTATAAAGCTCTATCGCTTTACGGTATTTTCCTAAAGAGGCATAAATATTTCCTAATTCACCATAAGCCTTCCCTTCTCTTATACTGTCTTTAAGCTGTACAGCAATATTTAAATATTTCTTATAACACTCCAGTGCTTTGAAATATTTTCCTAAAGAATAATAAGTATCTCCTAATTTCTGATAAGCGCTTACCTCATCTAATTGAAAGATACTCTCTTTTTCAATAAGCTTAAAAAGCATTCTATTTTTTAAAAGATCTGGCTTAGCTTGGATGGCTTTAAATATTTGACTGATAAGACCTTCATAAATTTTTCCTTTAACTTCCAATTCAAATACCATCTGAACTGCTGCAATAACTTCTGATGTTTGATCGGAAGAATCTAAAGAAGGAAGCTGTACCTTGGTTAAGCCAGCATTTGTTAAGATATTTGAAGAAATGGTCATGGATATCTCCTCTACATTGAATTAAACATAAAACTTAAAAATCAAATATCACATAGTTAATACTTTCTGTCATCACAAGGATCAACATTTTACTTTTTTCAAGATTTTACTCCCTTATTCTCTATTCATAGCTTCAAAATACCCTCTCATTGACCAAGGCTTAAGTTTTTATTTTTCTTAAAGCCATACACCTGATCACTTCTTAAATCTCACAGCTTTAATTTGTTTGAAAAAACTATTTCCCCATAAACATCCTCTACTGCATCTAAATTCCTCTTTTCTCTGGAGGAAAAACCGTCTAACCTCTAGAATTGCATTTCATATATTTTTAAGATTTAGGAGGAAACTCAATAATGTCGGCACGTTATTTTTCGATTTCACTATTATTCGGAATAAGTTGCTTATCACTTGCCTGTGCAAATGAAGGAAACGACCTCTCCAACCTGGACTCATTTGCTTCATTTTCAGAGCAATCTTTTGGGATAACTCCTGCACCAAAAACCTTTACTCCGTTTACAGGAAAAGTCAAAGCTCAAAAAGTGCGCGTCCGTGCCTTTGCAGATACAGATAGTCCTGTCATTAGAGAGCTCTCCCGTGATGATCTCATCGTAGTTGTTGGGGAAAAAGGAGATTTCTACGCTGTAGAGCCTACTTCTGGCACAAAAGCGTATGTTTTCCGTACATTTGTTTTAAATGGCGCCATTGAAGGCAGTAGAGTAAATGTGAGACTTCAACCTTCTTTAGAAGCTCCTATCATCGCGCATCTCAATCAAGGAGATCCCGTTCAGGAAAAACTGTGCCCCTCTAACTCTAAATGGTACGAAATTGCTCCGCCTGCAGGAACCAAATTCTATGTTGCAAAAGAGTATATCCAATCAGTTGGCGGACCAGAAGTTAAGCTGCAATTAGATAAGAAAAGAAGCCTAGCTGAGCAGATGTTTGATAAAGCTCACATGATGCTTCAAACGGAAATGAAAAAACCGTTCCGCGATATCAACATTGAAAAAGTGAAACAAAGCTATCAAACAGCTGTGCAAGAGTTTGCAGATTTTTCTGACCTTTGCAAAAAAGCTAAAGAAGCCCTCACTGCGTTTCAAGAAGCTTACACAGAGCGTAAAATTGCTTACTTAGAAGACAACTCTCTTCCAGCTCCTGCTGCAGTACAAACACCTTCTCATGAGCAACTGATCATGACAGCTACAGACCGCATGAAAATGTGGGAACCTGTCGAAGAGTCGCTTTACCTCACATGGGCCTCTCATCATGATGAAGCCACTGTTGAAGATTTTTATGAAGAAGAGAGACAAGGATCTGTCATTTTGACAGGAATTGTTGAAGTGTTTAACTCCCCTGTAAAGAAAAAGCCAGGTGATTACGTCTTAAAAGAGAGCGATCTTCCTAAAGCTTACCTTTATAGTACACATGTTAACCTGCAAGATTTTGTAGGGAAAAAGGTGTCACTTTGTGCGGCGCCAAGGTCTAACAACCATTTTGCTTTCCCTGCCTATTTTGTGATCTCTGTTGAATAGGATAATAAGATAAAAAAGGGTCTGATTTTTCAGACCCTTTTTTATGAATTAAAGACGATGGAATTACGGGACTGGGCTTTCAAAATTTTAACTTCCGATCTTCTGGAAGATAAGCTAGACACTCCTTTAGAGCTCACAGATTTTTCCCCAGGCCCCCCTCTTTATATTAAAGAACCTGTTAGAAGCCAGTCACTTCAATTTAAAAAATATCAACGTAAAGATAGACTCCCCTCCATTTACTCTCTTTCTGAGCTCGATAAAAGAGCTGCTTGTTTGCACCGCTTTGCAGGTCATGAGCTTTTAGCAGTGGAAATCATGGCTCACGCACTTCTTGCTTTTCCAGATGCCCCTAAAAACTTTAGAAGAGGACTGGCTCACACGTTAAAAGAAGAGCAAGAACACGTCCGGCTTTATGTAAAACGGCTTTCTGAAATGGGTGTGAGTTTTGGAGACCTTCCTCTTTATAAATACTTTTGGTCGTATGTCCCTCATCTAGATACGCCTCTTAAATATGTAAGCATGATGAGCCTTACCTTTGAGATGGCAAATCTTGACTTTGCCCCTTATTATGGAAAAGCGTTTGCCTCACATGGAGATGATAAGTCTGAAGCGCTTATGAAGCAGATCTTTAAAGATGAGCTAAGGCATGTCTCTTTTGGATCAAAGTGGTTTGAGAAGCTAAAAGACCCCGCAAGTGCCCCTTGGGAGACGTGGGTGAGCCAGCTCCACCCAAGACTTCTTCCTGCAAGAGCTAAAGGACCTCTCTTTGATCCCAGCTCTAGAAGAGATGCAGGGATTAGTGAAGAGTGGATTACAAAGTTACACGAGAGCCATCTTTAATTACTGCTCTTCAAAGAAAAGCTTTTTACCTGGCTCAAAATGTCTGACATCTTCTTCAATATCTTTTAAATCAGGAAGGTTTTTGGCTCCCTTAGCAGCTCCAAGTTTTTGAAACTTTCTTGCAGAAGAGAGCACATTTCTCTCTAAAGATCCTGTTGCTTGGTTAAACGCTTTAAGAGACCCCTCTAATGACTTACCTAAAGCATTCCAGTGAGAGGATAAATCAAAGATCCGTTTATAAAGCTCTTCTCCAAGTTCACTCACTTTCTTAGCATACTGCGAAATATTTTCCTGCTTCCAGCCGTAAGCTGCCGCTTTTAAAAGAGCAATGAGTGTCATAGGTGTTGCAAGCACGATATGATTCTCAGCAGCTACTTCCATGATAAGAGGGTCGTGCTCAAGAGCTGTCACAAAAATCGACTCTGACGGGAGAAAAAGCACGACAAATTCTGGCGTAGAGTCAAAATGGTGCCAGTAATTTTTTTTGCTAAGACCTACAATGTGATCTTTTAACTGCTTTGCGTGCTGTTTCCATTTCTCACTTCTCATCTGTTCTTTAAGCTCTGAAGACCCTTCTAAATAGGCATCAAGAGGCACTTTAGAATCGACAATGATTTGTCTATTTCCGGGAAGGTTCACCACTAAATCAGGCTGCTTTCTCCCCTCTTCTGTCTGAAGTGCTACCTGCTCTTTAAAGTCACAATGCTCAATCATACCTGAGAGCTCAACCACGCGTCTTAACTGCAGCTCTCCCCATCTCCCTTTTCCTTTAGGAGATTGAAGCGCTTGCGAGAGCTTTAACGTTTCTAATTTGAGCTCTTTTTCAGAGGCAATAATGGATGTAAGTTGCTGTTTGAGCATCCCTTGCTCAAGCTTTCTCTCTTGCTCTAAGTGATGCATTTGAAGCTTCATACTCTCAAACATCCCTAAGAGAGCCTTTTCTTTTTTTTCTTCCTCATTTTGAGACTTTTGATAAAGTAGCTCTTGCGTTTCAAGATAGTTTTGGTAAGAGAGCTGTTTAAACGCCTCTTCTGCCTCTTCTTGAGATTTCAGCTTGTTTTCAGCAAGAAGACACCTCACAAGAAGTTTATGATAAAAGTAGGCAAGAAGTATTGTGATCAAGAGGAGAGTAGCAAGCGCTATAACCATTTAACTCTCCTCCTCTTCAGGTTCAAAATCTTCCAGTGTCTTAGATTTTTTCCCTGCTAAGAGACGTATGAATGAAAGCGTGAGCCCTAAAATAATATAGCCCCAGGTGATCCCTAAAAGAGCGACGGGGAAAAAATAGAAAATACCGTAGAGAGAAACTACTGCTAATCCCATCATCATGAGAATAAGCTGCATGGGAGGCAGCTTAAAATTGAGCGCTTTAAGACTGGGAAACTTCCACCGAGAGATCATGAGAATTCCTAAAAGGGTCCAAATGCCAATCAAAAAAATGGCAGAGGAAACGGAGGAGATATGCAGCCATTTCTCTTCAAAAGAGGAAGCTAAAAAAAGATTCATGGAAGTAGCTGCCATCGCAGCAGCAGGTATCGGAAGCCCTGTAAAGTTTTTCTGCTGAAGAAGCTCTTCTTCTTTATTGCCTACAGATTCAGCTTTTTTAACATTAAACCTCACAAGCCGTAAAACCCCGCAAATGGAATAAGTCATCGCTCCAAAGACAGAGCAAAGAGAAATAAAGGTTCCAGGCTCTAGCGATAAACTTTTTAACAGTAATACAGAAGGGGCTACTCCAAATGTAATCGCATCCGATAAAGAGTCAAATAAAATACCAAACTCACTCTCTGCTTTAATCACTCTTGCAACAGCACCATCTAATACATCAGCTAAAGCTGCAACAAGGAGTAATAAAAGTGAGGTAAAAAGAACATGATAAGTCCCTTCACCCGGCTCCACCATATTAATCTTAAAAATGACAAAAAGACCGCAAGCAAGACCAAAGGTCGTGATCGCGTTCGGAATAAAGCGCACTTTTTTTCTGATGACAATCATAACAAATGATTGTAATCATTTTCTCAATTGATGAATATGCTCAAGTTAGTCTCTATTTTATTTATAATTTTAAATGATCTCTCTTTTTTTATTTAAAAATAACTATTGATAAAATAATAATTTACTGATAATTTGAAGTTATAAAGAGAGCGTAATAATGCATAGTCACCCGTTTCTTTACTCCTTAACTTATCAACTAGAAAAAGGAGATCTTCACTTCTCTAATATAGAAGAGTTCATTAATGAGTCTCTTGGTTTTTTTCGTGAGATGAGACATTTAATGCACACTTATCAAGGAGAGGAAAAAAAACACCTCCTGCAAGAGCTTCATGAGGCTCAAAATAAATTTTCTCTTTTAAGAAAAAAACTGGATCAAAAAGAGGGCCTCTCTCCCATTGATGCGTTAAAAATGAATCAAGATGCCAGCTATTTTTTGCCTCAAGAGTTTCTCATTTTGCAAACGGTTCAAGATAAAATTAACCAGTTTAATACTGAGATGCTTTTTAATAAACCCTCTATTTTTTAAGGAGATTTGAATGACCCATCCATCCTTTGCTCAAGTAGCTGCTACCCCTTCTTTAGAAGGCTCTTATCAAAAAGCCCATTCTCTAGCTGTTGCCCTCCTAATTGATCAAATGAAGCAGATTGCTGAGCAAATGATTCTTGATCAAGAGGCTAATTGATGAATCTTCGTTTTGCAGGCCTCTTGAACTCCTTGTGATTTCAAGAAGTCAATATTTATGCCCGAAGTAAAAGTTGTATCCCATAAACCGTATTAACAAGGAATTTTTTATGATTAATCAAGATTTTCTTGCTCACCTCAACCGCATTTTTGATAACCCCAAAGATGTGACCATGAATGATATTGAAAACCTTGTCTCAGAAACCATGCAATTTTTTGCCTCCCTGCAAAAGAGTCTCTCTTCCTCTGATCCTAAAGAAAAAGAGCAAGCTGTAATCGAGGCTACTCAAGTGCAAGAAAAGCTCAATCAGCTAACAGAAAAAGCGTACGCCTTAACAGGCATCTCTAAGGAAAAAGCGATGGAGATTCTTTCAAATACAGATGAGCTCTCTGTTAAAGATTTAGAAAATCTCTCTTTGATGGACCAAAAAATTGCCTCGCTTAAAGAAAAGGCCCCCTCTTCTTAAGAGATGAGCTCAATGAGGGCTTGCCTCACTTATTAAGTGAGGCAAGCTCTCTTGTTTTAAGTCAATCAATAAAACAGCAATTTAAAATTATTAATTTTAATAAAAGCAGATATTAATAATTTTATTTATGATAAAATAACAATAGAAGATCCTTAAGTTAAGGGATGTTATCATGATAGACCCCATTCAACAAAATGCACCCTCTACAGCGTCTATAAGCTCTAATGTGACAGCAGATCCAGCTACAGATGGTGTCAATTGGCCTTATGACAATTCACCAGGCGCTCTCATGCCAGATCCGAGTGACTTTATTATCGACTGGAATAGCCCTAATGCCGTATTTCAAGCTCAGCAAGCGTATACACGGCTTGTGACTTGGGTACAAAATAATCCAGCCTCTTATAACGGCTATATCATGCTTCTTCAGATGACGGTGGATCTTTCTCAAAAAGCGCTGCAATACCCAGATCTTCTCACCTTTCTTCAACAGCCTACTCAATTAGGAACAAATCCAAGTTTACTCAGTACCATTGCAACTTACGCTACGCTCTCTACTCAAATTAATGGCCAAGATATAAATCAATTTTTTCAACAGGTGCAATCAGCTATTGGAAATGCTGCGCAAATACCTCCTTTTGACGAAATTTTAACCGCCATTCAAACAGCTGCGCCCTCTGTATTTTTAGTCTATGAACAAGATCTGCAAAGTTGGGTCTTTACCGATCCTAATACAATCACCCAAATCCCCGTCACCTCTTCTTCGTTTTCTAATGTCGCAGCTAACGCCATAGGGTACGGAATTGTGAATCATCCTAATGATATGAATAAATTGGTCAATGCCTATTACAAATCAGAAATTCAGGTTCTTTCTCAACAGTATCAAGAAGATCCATGGATGCTCTTCGTTATCCTCATGAATTTAATGAACCAGCGGGATCAAGATCAGGGGACAGCGATCACTGGATATAGTAATAACTTAAGTGTGATTTCAGATGTGAATAATTTAATATCTGATATGTTAAATCAGATATCTCCTACACAAAATGCAGCCATAACCTCGGATAATTTTGCTGCTTTTTTCTCAGATCTAAATCAAGTGCAAAATATCATCTCTCAAAACCCCGTCCTGGCTGAATCTATACTAACACCATTAAATAATGCGGTTAACTCTCTTAGTTCTGCACAGATAACATTTACGGCTTCCAATTTAGGAGAATCTAATCAAACTTGGAGCCCATTTGATCCAGGAACTGTCTCTTGGAACCTCCCAGAAGATACGCTCATTAACTTTCCTGCCACCTCTCAGGACGTTGAAGCCCTCACCATCAACGGAATCCCGGTTCAACCAGGATGGCAACTTGTCCGGTCAACAGATACAATTACATTCACTCCTATTGACGCAAACTCTATGTCTCTTTCTTTAGGAGACGTAACTGCTTTAGGAGGATACGGTTTCTTAGAAACATATTTTAGTAATCTCAGCAATCTTTCTACAACCGTGATTAATCCTCTTTCTCAGCCGTTTCAAAATGCCACAACAAGCATTCAAGCTCTACTTAATAGCCCCTCTTCCGCTATCCAGCAGCAGATTCAAACATCTACTCAAATGATGCAAATGATCGAAAATTTTCAAAAGGCAGCTTTTGATAGCGTGATCAATGTTAATCAACAAATCATGAAAATGATCCAACAATCGATGGGATAAAACGATTTTAAAACTTAACAACAAAGGAGAAAATCATGTCTACACCCCCGCTTGGCCCAGTAGGTGATTTCCAAGGGAAAATTGTTTCTGCAACAGGAGATCTTTATGAAGGGATGAAATCAATTTCTAACTATGTTGACTCAACCTACATTTTGCAGCAGTCTGATACGCAGTTAGAGTCGTATATTTCTAACCAAGAAACCACGATTTCTCAAAATTTTCAACAGCAACTGACAGCGCCTGGAGATTCCACTAGCGTTTACCAGCCCACTGATACAAACTACCTGTGGCAAATGCAAACACTTAGTGCAACGCCCAATATGAATTCTACGATTCAGTCGCAGCTCACAACACTCTCATCTCTCTATTCTCAGGCAAATGCGCAAAATGGAGCTGTGATTAAAACTCTTGATGGTCAAAACTCGTCTGCTCAAAACATTCTTAGCCAAAACTCACAAGCTCAGCAAACTGTTACCCAAACGATGGGCTTTATTAATGGGGTCTTAGGAAACCTGTCTCATTTGATTCAAGGATAATTCAACATAAAAGGTGTTTTATGCAAACGACTAATTATATCTTACCTGCTGTGACCCTCACGTCCGCAATGAATAAAAAAGAGGAGCACACAGATAAAGCCGCCTCTAAGTCTCAGAGTAAACATGTCTCTAGAGAAGATATGATGCAAATGATCTATGCTCTGCTTCTTCTTGTAGGGGTTAACATGAGTAAAGTGCAAAATCTACAATCCAGTAGTCAAATTGACTCTACAGAAATTGCCGAGGCTTTTGCACAAGCGCTTAAAACAAATACGCAAAACATGATTCAAAATGAGCAGAAACAAGAAGCTGCTCAGCAAAAAGAGAGTAAATGGAGCATCTTTGCAACCGTTGTAAAATGGGTGTGTCTTGCAGCAGGGGCTTTACTGACTCTTTTAACAGGAGGTCTTGCAGGGTGTATTGTGTTTGGACTTGTGATGGCATTTACCATGTCCCCTCTTTTTAATAAAACCGTGTCAGCGATTTCTGACGGGTTAGAACATTTAGGACTTGGATCAACAGCTGCCAATATCATCGCTCAAATAGCTGTCACCATTGTGTTAACAGTAGTTACTTGCGGGGCTGAAGGGCTTGCAAATGGACTTTCTGGCATTGTGGCAAGTGCTACAGAAGATAGCGCAGATGTGGGAATAGAGATGACCGATATGACAGCAAACAGGGCGGCTAATGAACCCACAGAGATTGAGGAAGTAGAGGGCTCTATGAATCAAAATGCCTCTGAAGAGACAGATGAGTCCACTCACCAAAAAGAGGAGAGCTCAACTAAAAAGTTTACGCCGAAATGGACACTCAACTCAGTCACTGCCTTGATGTCAGGACTTGCTAATGCTAATTTAATTGATGAACTGATAGGGTTAAGTTCCCTTAGCCCCACAACAGCTGCCATCATTGCAGCTTCTATTCAAATCTTTATGTGCGCAGTTCTGCTTATAACAGCCCCTGCTGCAGAAACACAGGCTCTTATGAATCTCACAGAAGGAACTCTGACTAAACTCTCGATTGGAGTGAATTTAGGAACAGGGGGAGCAACAGCTACTGCAGGTGTGGGGACCGGGTATTATCTCTTACAAGAGGGAAACCTCTTAAAAGATTTAGCGCCTCTTCAAGGAGAAGCGCTTTTCCTCCAGCAACTCATGACAGCGTGGTCTAAACTTTCTGATCAAAGCCAAAAAACGTTTAAATCAGAAATTGCAACCAATCAAACCTTGATGAACACAAATTTTTCAGCTGATCTTCAAGCAGCTGTCATTGCTCAACAAACAGCTTAATGATCAAAACCCTTAAGGAGATTTTATGCCTATTCAATACTCCCCTAATGCAGCAGGTCTTTCCTGGTTAGCTCTTACTCAATCGATTGAAAATAGAGCGCAAATGGAGGCGAACCTACTTGCTCTTTTTTCAAGTAATATGCAGTCCATGATGCAAGAATCAAGCACTCAAGCGTCAGCAGATATTCAAGTGGGTGTAGATAATGCAGAGCAATTAAGAGCGCAAGGCATCAGTACAATTGCAGGTGCTAGCGCCTCTGCAGCAGTCACTGTTGGCGGCGCCATAGGATCAACTGTCTACGCCAAACAAGCTGACAATATTGCGCTTGGAAATAATCAAGAACAAACCTCTGGAAATGCTCAAAGTGAGCTAAGCCTTGAAGAGGTCAATCCTGAAAGTGAACATGTAGTTCTTGATGTAGATACCTCAAGCCCTTCTCCAGATGAAAATCAGGCAAGCTCCTCTTCTAAGAAAAGCACAAATCAAAGTCTTACCTCTCAAAAAGAAGAGCCTACAAATTTAGAAGCCTCTACGTCTAAGAAAGGGCCTTCTAAAGACCCTTCAGATCCTAACCCTCATGTAGATACGCCAGATGATGCACAGGACAATAGAGCCACGCAAAATCGCAGGGAACAGAGGCTCTCTCAAGAAGATGAAGTTCAGATGAACTCTTTATACCGAAAATCTAAGCTGATTTCAGATTCTTCTGCTAGTTTCTCTCAAATCACCTCATCCTTAGGAAGCGCATCAGGACAAGTTGCCTCTGCAAACTATGCCATGGATGTAGGGCAGCAAAATGCGATGAAAGATGTGTCTCAAGGGCTTAGCTCTTTATTTAACAATGAAGCCAGCCAGCTGTCAGCTGCTCTCTCTTCTTGTGATAATTTCATCCAAAACACAAGCGGAATCATTTCTGCCTTGATTCAAGCCTCTTCTTCTAGGGCTTAAACGAGGTGTTTTTATTCCTTTAAAGGAGAAGGAGTCACTTCCTTCTCCTTTTCTTTTTATAAAAAAATAGCTCTTTTACCCCCTCCTGATAGAGCGTCTTTGCAGCTAGTTTTTTTCTTCTTGATTTTCGATACTTGCAGCTTGCACTTAAGTTCGCATTTTTAGTAGACTTTAGCTCTTCCTATACTATATATAGTGTGCCTAGACAAAAGTTCCTACTAGTGATAGTATAAGAGCCGTCTAACGATCACCTTTGCAATGTGCTTTTATAAAAACCTTGAGATGCTGCAGTAGGCAGATCTCATCATAAAAAAGAGTAGCTTATGACAAAACATTCTCCTTCAGCTCTAACTGAAACTCAAGATATCCTTTCCAAGATTAAAGCCGGGGCCTCTTCTTTTACAATGGAACATTTTACAGTCGTTAAACGCGATGGAACCATCGTTCCTTTTCATAGAAGCCGCATTGAAAGGGCGCTTGATTTGGCTTTTCACGACACGAAAAAAGTCCCTTTTGATAAAGAACTTTCTCCTGAATGGAAAGATGTGATTACTTTCATTACAGACCGTATTATTGAGCAGCTCTATACGCTTGCCTCTAAAGGGTCTAGCTTAAGTGTGGAAGGGATTCAAGATCTTGTTGAAGTGACTCTGATGAAAATGGACTATCACGATGTGGCAAGAGACTATATTATTTATAGAGATAAACATAAGCTTTTACGAGACGACTCTCCGCGCCATTTGAAAATCTACCGTAAAGATGGAAGCATGGTGAGATTTAACCCCATGAAAATTGCCGCCTCTTTAGAATCGGCTTTTCGGCATGCAAGCCATATCCAAGATCAAACTCCTCCTTCTGTCATTGAGCAAGTGAATTCTCTTACAGATACCATTGTTAATCAAATTCTCAAGGCGCATAAAGAAGAGGTGCAGCTCACGCTTGCCTTAATCCAAGACACCATTGAAGAGCATTTGATGCAATTGAATCATTTTAAAGCAGCAAAAGCCTACATTTTGATGCAAGCTAATCAAGGTCATTCTGTCACGCTTCCTCAAGACGATTTACTGGGAAGTAAAAGAGAATTTAAAGTGACAATGATGGATGGAAATACCCGCATTCTGCAAGAGTCTCACCTCATTCATAGACTTCAGATGGCATGTAAGGGACTCAAAGAAGTGAATGAAAAAGAGCTTCTTGAGATGGTTGTCATCAACTTCTACGAAGGGATTAAAGAGCATGAAGTTGAGCAAGCGCTCATCATGGCAGCAAGAAGTCAGATTGAAATTGAGCCAGCTTACGCAACGGTTGCAGCAAGGCTTTTATGTGACACTCTTTATCAAGAAACCATGCAAATGAGTGCCGCACAGCTTAATATCAAAGAGGCGCATGAAGCGTATTTTAAAAACTACATTAAGATGGGGATTTCTTTAGAAAGACTCAGCCCTCAGCTTTTAGAATTTGACTTAGAGAGACTAGCTCGGACCCTTAATCTTCAAAGAGATGATCTTTTCTCCTATTTAGGGCTTCAAACACTTTATGATAGATACTTTATCCATGAGCAAGAAAGACGGCTTGAAACCCCGCAAATTTTCTGGATGAGAGTCGCCATGGGCCTCTCTCTTGGAGAAGGGGCGTTAAAAAATGAAAAGGCGATTGAATTCTACAATCTCCTGTCTCAATTTAACTACACATCAGCCACACCTACCCTTTTTAACTCAGGAACCACGCACTCTCAGTTAAGCTCATGCTATCTATCAACCGTGATGGATGATTTATCGCATATTTTTAAAGTTGTCTCCGATGATGCGCAGCTGTCTAAATGGGCAGGCGGTATTGGAAATGATTGGTCGAATGTAAGAGCGACTGGCTCTTTAATTAAAGGAACCAATGGAAAGAGCCAAGGCATTATCCCTTTTCTCAAAGTGGCTAACGATACAGCTGTTGCGGTTAATCAAGGCGGTAAAAGAAAAGGAGCGATGTGCGCTTACCTTGAAACTTGGCATTTAGATATTGAAGATTTCTTAGAGCTGAGAAAAAATACAGGGGATGATAGACGGCGCACTCACGATATGAACACCGCTAACTGGATCCCTGACCTTTTTATGAAAAGGGTAGCTGCTAATGAATCTTGGACTCTTTTTAGCCCCAACGACGTCCCCGATCTTCACCACATTTATGGAAAAGAGTTTGAGGCGAGATACACAGAGTATGAAGCAAAAGCGTTTAAAGGAGAAATCACCCTCTTTAAAAAAGTCGCGGCTTTAGATCTTTGGAGAAAAATGCTCAGCATGCTCTTTGAAACAGGTCACCCTTGGATCACCTTCAAAGACCCCTCTAACATCCGCTCTCCTCAAAGCCATATGGGCGTTGTGCATAGCTCTAATCTCTGTACAGAGATTTTACTGAACACCTCAGCACAAGAGACAGCTGTTTGCAACCTTGGCTCCATTAACCTTGCTAACCACTGCACAAAAGAGGGGCTAGATGAGAAAAAGCTTCAACAAACGATTAAAACAGCGATCCGGATGCTGGACAATGTGATTGATATTAACTTCTATCCCATTACAGAAGCTGCCTCTTCTAACGTTAAACACCGCCCGATTGGGCTTGGGCTGATGGGATTTCAAGATGCGCTTTACATCCAAAATATCAGCTACGCAAGCCATGAAGCTGTAGAGTTTGCGGATCAAGCGATGGAGATGATCTCTTACTACGCCATTTTAGCCTCAAGTGAACTCGCTAAAGAAAGAGGCGCATATCCTAGCTATAAAGGGTCTAAATGGGATCAAGGACTTCTTCCGATTGATACACTAGGACTTCTTGCAGAAGAGCGTGGAAGCCATTTTGATGTGAATAAATCTTCTCGTATGGATTGGAGTGTGGTAAGAGAGTCGGTGAAGAAATACGGTATGCGCAATTGCAATACGATGGCAATTGCACCAACTGCTACCATTTCTAACATCACAAACGTCACTCAATCCATTGAACCTACTTATAAGCATTTATTTGTGAAATCTAATCTCTCAGGAGAGTTTACTGTCCCAAATATTTATCTTGTGAAAAAGCTTAAAGAACTTGGGTTATGGGATCAAGAGATGCTTGATGACTTGAAATATTTTGACGGCTCTATCACAGAGATTGACCGTATTCCTGAAGAGGTCAAACGGGTCTTTTTCACCGCGTTTGAAATCGATCCGGAATGGATCATTGAGTGTGCAAGTAGACGGCAAAAATGGATTGATATGGGACAATCTCTTAACCTTTACATTGAATCTCCAAGCGGTAAAAAACTCCACGACATGTATTTCTTAGCGTGGACCCGGGGACTAAAAACCACCTATTACTTAAGAGCCATGGCAGCTACTCAAATTGAGAAATCCACAACCGATATTAATAAAAGAGGATTACAGCCTCGTTGGATGAAAAACAAGTCAGCTTCAAGTAATATTAAAGTGAACCGAGAAGAAGAAGCTCCTAAGGCGTGTAGAATAGGAGATGAAAGTTGTGAAAGTTGTCAATAACCGTAAGGAAATATCATGTCTTTAAAAAATAGTGCTAACCAGCGTGTTGACGCCGATTTAAAAAGATTGATTAACTGCAGTACAGTGGATGTCAATCAACTTATGCCTCTAAAGTATAAATGGGCATGGGAACACTATCTTAATGGTTGTGCAAACCATTGGATGCCAACAGAAGTCCCTATGGGAAAAGATATTGAGCTCTGGAAATCGAATCAGCTTAGCGCTGATGAAAAGACGGTGATTAAACGGAATCTTGGCTTTTTTAGTACAGCTGAGAGCTTAGTGGGAAATAACATCGTTCTTGCGATCTTTAAACATGTGACTAACCCAGAAGCTAGACAATACCTATTAAGACAAGGGTTTGAAGAGGCGATTCATACGCACACCTTCCACTACATTGTAGAGTCTCTTGCGCTTGATCAAGGAGAGATCTTCAACATGTATAACGAGGTGAACTCGATTCATGCAAAAGATCAGTTTGAAATGCGGCTTACAGAGTCCATTTTAGACCCTAACTTCACAACCTCAACTCCTGAGGGAGCCCGTAAATTCTTAGAGAATTTGATTGGGTACTACCTCATTATGGAAGGGATTTTCTTCTATAGCGGATTTGTGATGATCCTCTCGTTCCACCGTCAAAATAAAATGACCGGAATTGGAGAGCAGTTCCAATACATTTTACGGGATGAAACCATTCACTTAAACTTTGGTATTGATCTCATTAATAGTATTAAAGAGGAAAACCCTGAGCTTTGGACAGAAGAGTTCCAAAACCATATTGTGAACTTAGTTAAAGAGGCAGTAGAGCTTGAATACCTCTACGCAGCAGATTGTCTTCCAAGAGGCATATTAGGCCTTACAGCGCCGATGTTTAGAGAGTATGTTCAACATATTGCAGATCGCCGTCTCGAAAGAATTGGACTTAAAGCGGTTTATAAATCGAAAAACCCGTTCCCATGGATGAGTGAAACCATTGACCTTCAAAAAGAAAAAAATTTCTTTGAAACAAGAGTCAACGAGTATCAATCTGCAGGAAGCCTTTCCTGGACTTAAACGTCTCTTAAAATCTCTTCTAGTCATAGAATGATGACTAGAAGAGGTTGTTCTTTTTTTCCTATCCATCTCTAGAGGCACTTCTTCTTTACCTCTTCCAAAATATAATTAATTTTACAAAAGCTCTTCTCTCTTCTATAATGAAGACTACTTATGGCATCAAAAATATCCTCCTCTTATAGATCGTTTAAAGTCACTTATACCACGCAATTAGAAGAACTAAGCGCTCATCTTACCGAGCTTGAGCACATCCCAACTGGCGCTAAAGTGCTTCATATTGCCTGTGATGATCCAGAAAATCTTTTCTGCCTCTCTTTTCAAACCTTTCCCTCTAACTCTAAGGGAGTGCCTCATATTCTTGAACACACGGTGCTCTGCGGCTCTCAAAAATACCCTGTTAAAGATCCTTTTTTTGCGATGACAAGAAGAAGTTTAAATAGCTTTATGAACGCCTTAACAGGCTCTGACTTCACCTGTTATCCAGCCGCCTCACAAGTGGAAAAAGACTTTTACAACTTGCTTGATGTGTATCTAGATGCGGTCTTTCACCCTTCTCTTCAAAAAGAGAGCTTTCTTCAAGAGGGACACCGTCTTGAGCTAAAAGACATCAATAACTTAGAGTCTCCTCTCATTCATCAAGGTGTTGTGTTTAATGAAATGAAAGGGGCTCTTGCCTCTTTTGAGAGCAGGATGTGGAATATCCTCTGTCAAGAGCTTTTGCCTGATTTAACCTACGCCCATGTCTCAGGAGGGACCCCTCAAGAGATCCCTCATCTCTCTTATGAAGAGCTGCTAGCGTTTCATCAAGAGTTCTACCACCCTTCTAGGTGTCTTTTCTTCTTTTATGGCAATATGCCCCTTGAAAAGCATCTAGATGTGTTAGAAGAAAAGGCTCTCTTAGGAGCTCAAAAGCTCCCCCCTCTAGAGCCTATTCCTTTACAAAAACGGTTTCTAACCCCTAAATATCTCACAAGATCTTACCCTCAGCAGCCCTCTGATGAGGGAGAAGCGATTGTCACCTTTGCTTGGTTAACAACTAGAGCAACAGATCAAGAGACGCTTCTTGCTCTTTTTCTCATCGACGCTCTCATTATGGAAAATGACGCCTCTTTACTGAAAATGGCTCTAACTCAATCAGGGCTTTGCTTAACAGCAGAGAGTTTTTTTGATCCTGATATGTCAGAGGTTCCCTACGGCATTATGTGTAAAGGGTGTGATGAAACAAAAGTGAAAGAACTAGAAACAATTCTCTTTAAAACCCTGCAAGACATCGCCTCTCAAGAAATCCCTGCTGATGCAATAGAATCTGCGCTCCATCAACTAGAACTTTCCCGAACAGAAATTGATGCCGATTCTGGCCCATTTGGCCTTTCTCTCTTCATGAAATCAGCGCTCACACTACAACATGGAGGGCGTCCTGAAAAAGCGCTTAAAATCCACTCTCTCTTTAACCATTTAAGAGAAGAGATTAAAGACCCTCTATTCTTAGGGAATTTAATCCAGAAATTTTTCATGACTAACACCCACCGCATTTGCTTAACGATGGTTCCAGATAAAGATCTTTTAGAAAAAGAGGAACTATTAGAAAAAGAGGCGCTTAAAACATATCAACAAAAAGCCTCTTTGGAAGAAAAAAAGCAGATTAGAGAGCAAATGGAGCGTTTAAAGCAATTTCAAGAAAAACTTGAGCATCAAGATCTTGAATGCCTCCCTGAAGTCACATTAGAAGATGTTCCTCTTTTACCGAAGCCTCTTGTTTTAGAAGAAAAAAAACCTCTATTTATCTTCCCTTCTTTTACAAATGGTGTCGTCTATGCTGACCTTATCATGGATATCCCCTCTTTAACAGAAGAAGAGCTTCCTTGGGCTCAGCTTGTCACCATGCTTTTAGGAGAAGTAGGAGTAGGAGATAAAGACTATCTCACCTGGTTAGATGAGGTACAATCAAGTGTTGGTCTTATGAGCGCCTCTTTATCTTTTTACCCCCCTATTTCCTCTCCTGAAGCGCTAAAACCTACTCTTGTGATCCGGTCTAAGGCGCTAGAGAGAAATGCCACTTCGATGTTTCACCTCATGAAAGAGTTAGCCACTCAGGCAAAATTTCATGAAAAAGAGAGGATCATTGAGCTCATTGAGCAGCTCAATTTTGCTCTTCAACAAAATTTAAGCCGAAATAGCTTAAAGTACGCCTCTATGGCAGCTTTAAGTCATCTCTCTTTAGCTGGTTACTTAACAGAAAAATGGCACGGCCTTTCTTATGTGAAGTGGGTACAAAATCTTGCTAAAGAGGCAAAGCAAAATATTGACCCCATTATCGGATCTTTAGAGCGCATCTATGATAAAATCACCTCCTTTCATAACGCCTCTTTAGTTCTTGGGTGTCAAAAGACCTTTAATACCTCTTCTATAGAGAGTTTATTCTCCCTTCCCTCTAAACCGTTTACCCCTTGGCAAAACCATTTTGTCCTAGAGAGTCCTGTATCTAAGGCAATCCCTATCACCTCTGCAGTAGGGTTTAATGCTGAAGCGTTTAAAGTGTGTACAGCAGCGCACCCTGACGCTCCTTTTTTAGCTCTTGCTTCTCAGCTGATGGAGCATCTTGTTCTTCACCCTAAAATCAGGGAACAAGGAGGAGCTTACGGAGCCTCTATCTCTTACATTCCTTTGCTGGGGCATTTCACCTTTCAAACCTACCGTGACCCGCATTTAAAGAGCTCCCTGGATGCGTTTAAAGAGGCCGTGCTACGTATCTCTCAAGGAGAATTTTCTCTGAAAGAGTTAGAGTCTGCCAAGTTAGAGATGATCCAATCCCTTGATGCCCCTCTTGCTCCCTCAGCAAGAGCGTCTACTGCCTATGCTTATCTTAGGCAAGGAAAAACCTTTGCTCACCGTAAAGCTTATAGAGAAGCGCTCCTTGCTGCTACCCCTTCTCAAGTTGCAAAGGCCGTTAAGGAGCAGTTACTCCCCCGATTAGACTCTGGTGTCATTGTTTCTCTTGGAAGTCAAGGGTGGCTTGAAAAAGAAACCGCTCTTCTGCAAAAACCCTTGCCTATTATTTCTATCTAACATAGAATATTCCTTTTTACTGATAGAGTAAAGTAAAGGGCGTATAGCTCAGTTGGTAGAGCGCCTGTCTTACACACAGGTGGTCATAGGTTCGAGTCCTTTTGCGCCCATATTTTGCTTTTCTTACTTCTTTGCGGGAGTAGTTCAATTGGTTAGAGCACTGCCCTGTCACGGCAGAAGTTGCGGGTTCGAGCCCCGTCTCCCGCGCATTTTTTTCAAATGACTCACCTGTTTTTTCCCTCCTTATCCATTTGACATCGCTGTAAGCCAAGACACCTGTCTCTCAATGCGGTAAAAAGCGTTTTGCTGCGCTTTAAGATCTTGCATCCCAAGGATTGAAGACCGTTTTAACGATACTTCTTTCCAAACATCCTCAAAAACCTCTTCACTCTGCTCTAACCCTTTCTGAGGAAGCTCTATTTTTGCTGCATCCCACGCTTGATCAAGTCTATTATCCAATTGCCTATTACCACTCTGAGCTGGGACATCCGTAGCTGTGATGCCTTGAGCTGAGATACCTTGAGCTTTGATAAGAGTCTCTTGGGATACCGTAAAAGATCGTTGATCAAGAGGCGCTTTTCTCATCTTTTCTGAAGATATACTTAACTGTTTTTCTTTATTTCGGCTCTTTCCAAAAATACTTCCTGAAAGAGAAGAAAATTCTGTCATCCCCTCCCAAATATCATCGAAATCCCTCTCTTCTTTCTTACGAGAATAAGAGTCATGCATCTTTTTTTCCTGAACGGTCTTTGAATCAAACAGTTTTTTTTGCGATCTCTTGTTACAGGGCTCATCACTTAGCACAGATTCGCTACTACTGAATAACGATTCTACAGTTTGCGTAAGATTTGTAAAAACCTCATCCACCTTCTTATCCGCGTAGTTACTAAGAGAAGTATTCACAAGCTCTCTTACCCTACTTGAACATTCTTTGCTCAACCTTTTTAAGAGCTCTTTGCCTAACTCTAAAAGCGCTTGACACTCTTTAAGAAGCCAATTCTTTAAAACGGTAATGATCTTCTTAAATGTGCCAGTCACTGCTACAATAAGAGCTGCCACTACTGTAGCTGTCACTGTAGCAGGAGCTGTCTTAATAACAACGGCTGCCATTAAAACTCCAGCTGTGACTTTTGCAAGACAGAGGAGGTTTTGCCGGTTGAATCCAGATAACCCCTTAAGAAAGGCGTCTTTTGTCACAAAGTTAGGAAAAGCTCCCCTAGATGGGATCTGATTACTTTCTACAGCTTTCATTTTTATCATAATTTCCTCTCAATAATGTCTGTTATTTAACACCTTGTTACTTCCTATACTTATTATTTTATCATTTAATATTTTAATTTTAAACAATAATTAAAAAATTAGTTTTATTTATTGATATATATTATAAATATAAAAATCGTACTCATTGCGGATGTGTTGCATATGTTTCCGAAGCAAAGCTTAAAGGGCTTCTTTTCCATAACATATAAAGGATCCTGTTCAATTTGAAAGCTGGGTAAAAGCTTTAGCTAGCTACCTAAGCTCTTTGCATTTTATCCCCGTAAATAGGGTCTGCCAAATTTTTAAAGATCTCCTTGGAATATCCCTATCCCCAGGGAGCTGTATGAACATCAATACACAGCTTTTTACAGAGCTTTACTCGTTTGAAGAGGGATTAAAAAAGGATCTTTTAATTTCAAAGGTCTTACATTTTGATGAGACAGGAATGAGATGCGAGAAAAAGCTGAAGTGGATCCATGGTGCAGCATCCAAGACGATAACTCTTTACATAATACATTCTAAAAGAGAAAAAACAGTCATGAATACCATCGGGATCTTACCTCTTTTCAAAAACTATGTTGTTCATGACCATTCAAATTCTTATTTTAATTATCTGGGCTCAAGTCATGTACTGTGTAATGTTCATCATTTAAGAAAGCTCAATTTTATCTATGAAGAGGAGAAAGAGGAGTGGGCCTTGGCCATGAAAAAGACTCTCCTGCTTGCTCATCAAGCTATCAAAAAAGGGCCTCTTAAAGAAGAAGTGATCAAAGAGATCAAGAGCTCTTACAATAAGGCTGTCCAAGAAGGACACTCCTATCACGCAACCCCCCAAATCTTTAGCTCTCGAAAAAAGAGGAAGAACTAAGTCAAAGACCAGAGAAAACCCTCCTAGATAGGCTAAAGCAAAATGCCTCCTCTGTTATAGCATTTACTAAGGGTTCTAAAATCCCTTTTAGTAATCATCAAGAGGATATTTTAGATAGTTCAACTCAAACAAAAAATTAGAGAGTGCTTCCTAACATTTCTTAGAGGGAAAATTTTTTACCGAATTAGAAGTTATCTTTCCATAGCCCGTAAGCAAAACTGGAATATTTTGGAAGCTATCACTATCCAAGGAAACCCTTATCACTTAACAGGCCGTCCTCCCTTAACTCTTTAGATTTTTAAGAGCTAGATCATACTCCCCCTATACACAAATGTGTGTATAGGAAGTATCTAAATAATTACGAAAATAGAGTAAAATGCCTGTGTGACATAAACCCTTATACGAATCTTAATCGATTAATCCTGCTAAGAAAAACGCTCCCCATTGACGTGGTTTATTCCGCTCTGTTTCCATTGCCATAAGAACTGACTTCTGAAGAGCTTTTGCTTTATTAAGCTTGGGGGTCTCAATCCCTAAATAATGCCTATAAAAAGTATCTACCATCTTAACGGTCATCTCTCCTTCAGGAAGCGGCCAGTAACTAGCAATTGTGGATTTAGCTCCGGATCCTAAGAAAGACCAAATAGGACCAATACTTCCCTCTCTTTTGAGATTTCCTCTTCCTAAATGGCAAGCACTCATAAATACAAGATCAGCTTTTAATGTGAGTAAACTCTCATCTTTTTGTACCCCTAGTAGATTGATATCTTTTGCATGAAGGTCACCTGCTGGATATTTTTCATCCGGCGCTAACCTAAAGAACCCTTCAAAGACAGAGTAAGGGTCATCTAAAGGTTTTTGATTAGTCACTCCGTGAGCCGCAATATGAATAATCTTAGAATGAAGAGCATGTGTAAAGACATTTCCTACAGTCGCCTCTTGTTGAGTTAATACTTTTACATCAAAATTTTGCATCAGCGGCGCAATAATATCACGCACTTCACCTTCAGATTGTTCGAGATTGTTGTGTTTTTTATCAGAGGTTGTGGGATTGCCCATCAAAAGAACTTGGGTTGAAGCTTCTTTAGGCAGCTGATCTAGAAGAGAGAGCACTTGAATAGAAGGAGCTACCGAAAGTGGATAATTTTCAATCAGGTACTGATCTGTTTTGCTATTATAAAAGGCTCCAAAAGGAAGATGTGCTAAAAACCCATCAGGAATAAAGGTGAGGGTCTTCCCAGAACCTGGCGAAGGAATATGCTCTTCTAAAGGAGCAATTAAAAGCTCATACCAAGAAGAAAGTCTTTCTTCAAAAAATTGACTGGGTTGTTTTTGACCTCTTAATGGACGAGTTTTTTCAGTTTGATAGGGAAATGCTTTAAAAATGTGATCTAATTCTGAAAATACATTCTCTGGAATAGGTAAAGAAATGGATTGGAGAGGCTCTTTATCAGAAGATATAATCCATGCGTGAACAGAAGGGAGTTCTTTATTGAAAGTAGTAAGAGAATAGATAATGCAAGTCACATTAAGTTTTTCAGCTAAATTCTGTATGTCTTGAACTGAAAGAAGATTAAGATGAGAATATTGATTTTCTTTTACGCTTAAATGTTGAAATAAAAGAGAAGAGAGGGCACGGGCACGTCTTGTATCAGAAATCTCCAAAGCCTTGGTATTTTCTCCCTTTAATAAAACGCGTTCTAAACCTATATAAGGTTTTGATAACTCCTCAAATATAGAGATTTGCCACTGGGCGTGTTTTGCATCATGCTGAAGAGAGGCAAAAATCTCAATGCTTTGACGGAAATACTTTTCCGCTGGAAGGTACTGTTCTATCCCATAATAAGCCATTCCCAAATTACAATAAGCCCCTCCTTCCCCTACCTTGTCTTTAAGCTCTAAAGCGATATTTAAACCCTTTTCATGGAAATCGATGGCTGTACGGATCTCTCCTAAAGAACGGTAAGCAATTCCCAAATTATTATAAGCGCTTCCTTCCCTTATATTGTCTTCAAGTTCAAGAGCTATCTTTAAAGCCTTTTTATGAAAATCAATTGCTTTACGGGTCTCTCCCAAAGAATCGTAAGCAATTCCCAAATTACTATAAGCCCTTCCTGCCCCTATCTTGTCTTCAAGCTCAAGGGCTATTTTTAAATCCTTTTCATGGAAATCAATGGCTTTACGGGTCTCTCCTAAAAAGTGATAAGCATTTCCCAAATTACTATAAGCGCATCCTTCCCCTACCTTGTCTTTAAGCTCAAGGGCTATTTTTAGATCCTTTTCATGGAAATCGATGGCTTTACGAGTCTCTCCTAAAGAACGATAAGCAATTCCCAAATTACCATAAGCGCTTCCTTCCCCTACCCTGTCTTTAAGCTCAAGGGCTATCTTTAAATGCTTTTTATGAAAATCGATAGCTTTACGGGGCTCTCCTGAAGAATCGTAAGCATTTCCCAAATTACTATAAGCCCTTCCTTCCTCTATCTTGTCTTGAAGCTCTAGAGCGATCTTTAAAGCCTTTTTATGGAAATCGATGGCTTTACAGGAATCTCCTAGAGAATCATAAGCCATTCCCAAATTGCCATACGCCCCTCCTTCCCCTATCTTATCTTGAAGCTCTAGAGCTATCTTTAAATCCTTTTCATAGAAATCGATTGCTTTACGGGGCTCTCCTAAAGAATGATAAGCATTTCCCAAATTGCCATAAGCCCTTCCTTCTCCTACCTTATCTTGAAGCTCTAGAGCGATCTTTAAATCCTTCTCATGAAAATTGATTGCTTTACAGGGCTCTCCTAAAGACTCGTAAGCATATCCCAAATTACCATAAGCCTTTCCTTCTCCTACCTTATCTTGAAGCTCTAGAGCGATCTTTAAATGCTTTTTATGAAAATCGATGGCTTTACGGGGCTCTCCTGAAGAATCGTAGGCATTTCCCAAATTACTATAAGCCCTTCCTTCTCCTACCTTATCTTGAAGCTCAAGAGCGATCTTTAAAGCCTTTTTATGGAAATCGATGGCTTTACGGGAATTTCCTAGAAAATCATAAGCCATTCCCAAATTGCCATAAGCCCCTCCTTCCACTATCTTATCTTGAAGCTCTAGAGCTATCTTTAAATCCTTTTCATGGAAATCGATTGCTTTACGGGTCTCTCCTAGAGAATAGTAGGCATTTCCCAAATTGCCATAAGCCCTTCCTTCTCCTACCTTATCTTGAAGCTCTAGAGCGATCTTTAAATCCTTTTTATGGAAATCGATGGCTTTACGGGAATTTCCTAAAGAATCGTAAGCAATTCCCAAATTGCAATAAGCTCTACCTTCTCCATCCCTGTCTTTAAGCTCTAAAGCGAAATTTAAATTCTTCTCGTAGTATGGAATTGCTTTTTGATACTCTCCTGATTTATAGTGAATCCCTCCCAAATTACTATAGCTCAATGAAAGAACCTCTTCTTTTGAGATCAGCTTAAGCTGCCTTTCTTTTTTAAACAAATATGGTTTATTTGAAACATCTTGAAACATTTCACTGATAAGCCCATCATAAATCCTCCCTTTCACTTTCATCTCGAATAGTTTCTGAATCTGTGCAATACCCTCAGGAGTTTGATCAGAAAACCTATAAAGCCGGATTTTATCCTTTGAAGTATCTGAAGAGGGCAATGGTATTTTAATCAGCCCGGCTTTGCTTAAAGATTTTGCATGAATGTCCATCTTGAACCTCTAATGGTTTAATTGAAAAACCCAATACTGAATACACTCTTCTATTTAATCAAGATTTTTTTCAATTTTGGCAACTATTCAGATGCCCCTCACTATTCCTGATAAATTTTTTATTCCTTTTTACAATCATAGTTAGTAATCTGGAAATATGTCGATAAAGCTAGATAATCTTACACCAGATTCTATTGAAGAGATTTTAAAAATTCTCCCTGAACAGACACCACCATATGTTCATCTTTTGGTGCAACAGCTACTCACTACAATTCAAAAACTAGAAACTAGAGTCCAAGATCTAGAAGCTAGATTATCCAAAAATAGTTCTAATAGTCATAAGCCTCCAAGTAGTGATGGTTTTAAGAAAATCCCTAAAAGCTTAAGGGAGTCTTCAGGTAAAAAAATTGGAGGACAAGAGGGATGGAAGATCGCAAGTGAATAACCCAGATCATACGTTTTTATTAAGTCGTGACCACCCTCAACATTGTCACGCTTCTCTTAAAGAAATTACAAGGAACTGCTTAAGAAAAAAGACAACTGTTTAAGCTCCCTCAACCTAAGATAGAAACGACTGAATACGAGGTTATAGAAAAAACATGTTTGCGCTGTGAACAGTTAACAAGAGCTTCTTTTTCAGAACATGTTAAAGGCCCTACTCAATTTGGAAGCCGGGTAAAAGCTTTAGCTAGCTACCTAAGCTCTTTGCATTTTATCCCCGTAAATAGGGTCTGCCAAATTTTTAAAAATCTCCTTGGAATATCCCTATCCCCAGGGAGCTGTATAAACATCAATACACAGTTTTTTACAGAGCTTTACTCGTTTGAAGAGGGATAAAAAAAGAATCTTTTAAGTTCAAAAGTCTTACATTTTGATGAGACAGGAATAAGATGTAAGAAAAAGCTAACGTGGATCCATGATGCAGCATCTGAGATGGCAACTCTTTATATGATACATCATAAGAGAGGAAAAGAAGCCATGGATACCATCGGGATCTTACCTCTTTTCAAAAACTATGTTGTTCATGACCATTCAAAGTCTTATTTTAATTATCCGGGCTCAAGTCATGTACTGTGTAATGTTCATCATTTAAGAAAGCTCAATTTTATGTATGAAGAGGAGAAAGAGGAGTGGGCCTTGGCCATGAAAAAGACTCTCCTGCTTGCTCATCAAGCTATAAAAAAAGGGCCTCTTAAAGAAGAAGTGATCAAAGAGATCAAGAGCTCTTACAATAAGGCTATCCAAGAAGGACACTCCTATCATGCAAACCCCCAAATCTTTAGCTCCCGAAAAAAGAGGAAGAACTAAGTCAAAGACCAGAGAAAACCCTCCTAGATAGGCTAAAGCAAAATGCCTCCTCTGTTATAGCATTTACTAAGGGTTCTAAAATCCCTTTTAGTAACAATCAAGGAGAACAAGATATTTTAGATGGTTAAACTCAAACAGAAAACCCATGGGTGCTTCCGAACACTTCTTGGAGGGCAAATCTTTTGCCGAATTAGAAATTATCTTTCCACAGCTCGTAAGCAAAACTGGAATATATTGGACGCGATTACAGATGCTATCCAAGGAAATCCGTATCACCTAACAGGTCCTCCTCAGTTAGCTCTTTAGATTTTTAAAAGCCAGATTATACCCCCCTATACACAAATTTGTGTATAGTGGGGTATCTGAACAGTTACCTTTTTATCTTGTATTTTCTCTCCTCTTTTTTGAAAAAATGGCTCTTGAATCAAAAAAAATCTTTCTCTAAATCAGAAATTCACCCTCTTTATCCTAGCTATAATTCACCCATTTACTTCTCTTCAAAAAAAAGAAATTCTCAATATTCCACGAACTGATGGGAGAGCCTTGTATTACAATTGCAAATGTGCCATAGTAAAAACGAACTTGGAGAAACATTACATGACAGCCGCAAAAAAATCCCTTCAGCAATACATTATCACCTATTTTTGGCTCATGTTGGGCTCTTTTTTAGCTGCATTCTCCATCCATGTTTTCTTACTTCCCAGCTCTTTGATTGATGGCGGAACAGTAGGGGTTGCCTTGATTTTATCCAGGCTATTTGGAGAGTCTTACCTCTCTTTATTCCTCATTGTTTTAAACCTCCCCTTTATCTATTTAGCGTATAAATATATCCGTAAGTCGTTTGTGATCACCATGGGAGTCGCCCTTCTATTTTTTGCGCTGTTTTTGGTGCTTGTTTCAACATTTCCCTCTTTTGAAGGAGACCCCATTGAAGTCACCATCATCGGAGGAGCCATTTTAGGGGTAGGTGTTGGGCTCATCATCCGGCACGGAGGGTGTTTAGATGGAACAGAAATTCTTGCCATCCTCATCAACCGCAAGCAAGGGTTTACAGTTGGACAAGTGGTTCTTTTTATCAACTTTTTCATCTTTACAGCGTATGGATGGATCTTTTCTAACTGGCACCATGCCCTTCAATCTCTTATCACCTATATCGTAGCATTTAAGATGATGGACCTTGTCATTATGGGAATTGAAGAGCTCAAATCCGTGATGATTATCTCTGCAAAACCGCAAAAAATGGCAAACGTCATTATGGCAGAGCTAAGACTTGGATTAACCATTGTTCATGGAAAAGGAGGATTTACTGGAGATACCCGTGAAATCCTTTATATTATCATCGAGCGTCTTGATCTTGCTGCTTTAAAAGAGCTTGTTTTAAGAGAAGATCCGACAGCCTTTATGGCGATTGAAAACCTTCATGAGGTTGTGTATGGCAAGCATGCTCATCTCCCTTATAAGAAAAAGAAACGGTCTTTCCTCTAGACTCTTTAAATCTTTAGAAGGGAGATCTCTCCCTTCTCTCAAAAAAAATCGTCTTTACCCATTGCTAAATATTAATAATTTCTTTACTTCTTAATTAAAAGGGGCAAAGAAAATTATGCATCTTGAATATAAAGACCATCATGAAAGCTGGGACTCTTGGAGAATTTTTCGGATCTTAGCGGAGTTTGTTGAAGGGTTTGAAACCATGACAACATTGGGACCCTCTGTTGCCATTTTTGGATCTTCACTCATCCCTCACTCAGACCCTTATTATGAAAAGGCGTCTCTTCTTGCAACGCTCATTGCAGAGCAAGGGCTTGGGGTGATTACAGGAGGCGGCCCTGGAATCATGGAGGCTGCAAATCAAGGAGCTAGATCGAGCCTTGGAAAATCGTGTGGCCTTTGTATCGATCTTCCTAATGAAGAGAGACCTAATTCCTTTATTGATGAAAAGTTTCTTCTGAAATTTAGGTATTTCTTTGTCCGTAAAGTGATGTTCATGCGGTATGCAAAAGCGTTTGTGGCTTTTCCTGGAGGGTTTGGAACACTCGATGAACTCTTTGAAGTGCTCACACTCATTCAAACAAAAAAAATTGCACAGGCTCCTGTTTTTCTGATTGGAAAAGCTTACTGGGAAGGGCTGTTTGAGTGGCTAAAAAATCACGCTGTAGAGAGATCTTATCTCTACGCTGTAGATCTAAGCATTGTGACCATTACAGATGATCTTGAATTAGTTGTGGAAGAGATTACAAAACAGTCTCTACACACAAAAAAAATTGGAAACTTTTAAGAGATGTTTTTAGAGTCTTGAAAAGCTTAAAAAAGCCTTGAAATGGGTGTTTCAAGGCTTTTAAACCGTTTTTAATCTTTAGGGAGGGTAAATTGACACCCTTCTTCAATTAATTGGTCAATATAGGTAATGGGATACTCCCCTTCTAAAAAGGTGGCATCTTCTAACATGTATTGATGAAAAGGAATGGTGGTATGAACACCTCCTATATGAAACTCTTTTAAAGCCCGTTTTCCCACTTGAATGGCAGAGGCTCTATCTTTCCCTTTTACAATCAGTTTTGCAATCATCGAGTCGTAGTTAGGAGGAATACGGTACCCTGAATAACAGGCGCTATCAATCCTTACGTGAGGGCCTCCAGGAGCGATATAGTACTCTAATACACCAGGGCAAGGAGCAAAGTTTCTTGTGGGGTCTTCTGCATTAATGCGGTATTGAATCACATGCCCTTTCATCTGCACATCTTTTTGTTTAAAGCTAAGCTTTTCTCCTCTTGCAATCTGGATCTGCTCTTTGACAAGGTCAATACCTGTCAGCTCTTCTGTAATGGTGTGCTCCACTTGAATCCTAGTATTAACTTCCATAAAATAAAAGTTTTTATCTTCATCTAAGAGAAACTCCACCGTTCCAACAGAGTGGTAGTTTGCAGCTTTAACAATGGCAACAGCGGATTCACAAATCTTTTTCCGTAATGCCTCGCTAAGAACTGGACTTGGACACTCTTCAATCAGTTTTTGCCGCCGCCTTTGAATGGTGCAATCTCTTTCAAAGAGATAGGCATAGTTACCTTGTTGATCTCCAATCACTTGAATCTCAATGTGACGCGGATTGACAATCATCTTCTCGAGATACACATCAGGGTTATTGAAGCTAGATTCGGCTTCTCCTCTAGCTGCTGCAAATTGTCTTGCAAACTCTTCTAAGTTATGAGCAATTCTAATCCCTTTACCGCCGCCCCCAGCTACTGCTTTAATGAGAAGGGGAAATCCAATTTTTTCTGCCTCTTTAAGCCCTTCTTTCACATCTATCACAATTCCATCTGATCCTGGGATGACAGGGCACTTAACGCTTTTAGCAATCGACTTAGCTTTTGCTTTATCGCCTAAGAGCGAAATAGCGGCAGGTGATGGCCCAATAAAATTCACTCCGCAGCTCTCACAAATCGAGGCAAACTTGGCATTTTCTGACAAAAATCCATATCCAGGATGCACAGCATCAGCGCCGGTAATTTCACAAGCAGAGAGGATATTGGCAATTTTGAGATAAGACTTTTGAGAAGGCGCCTCTCCAATGCAGATCGCCTCATCAGCAAGAAGAACATGCAGTGATTCTTGATCTGCTTGTGAATAGATCGCAACGGTTTGAATCCCCAGTTCTTGACACGCTCTAATCACCCGAATCGCAATCTCTCCCCGGTTAGCAATAAGAATTTTTTTCATGGGACCTATCCTGTTAGAAGTTAAACAATCCGAATGAGCTTTGCGCCAAATTCCACAGGGTGGCCATTACTCACAAGAATTTCTGCAACAGTGCCGCTCATTCCCGCTTTCACTTCATTCATCACTTTCATCGCCTCGATGATGCACACAACACTATTTTCACTCACAGGGTCACCAACTTTGACAAAGGGAGGGTTTTCAGGAGAAGCTGCGTGATACACCGTTCCTACAAGAGGCGCTGTAATGCATTTTCCTTCCACTTTTTTCTCTTCTAACTTCTCTTCTGAAGGGAAATGTCTATGAGGAAGTATAGAGCTACTTTGTTTAGAAGAAAGATCCATAGAGGAGTGATTTACGGCCATCTGAAGGGATCCCGCATGAGACACCTCTCCTTGACGCTCCAGCTCTATTTCATACTTATCTTTAATCCGTAATTTCGTAATGCCCGATTTTTCCATCATAAGCATGAGTTCTTTAATGTGCTTGAGATCCACAGATGTCTCCTTTTGTCGTTGTATCACAGCTGTCAGCCGCTGAAAAATGCCCATTTTATACACGTTGAATGTAATCACAAGTTTGCGTATCGACCTTCACAATATCTCCTACCTCTGTGAAAAGAGGCACTTCAATTTTAGCGCCTGTCTCTAAAATGGCTGATTTTGTTCCATTAGAGATTAAAGAGACATGGTCTGCTGGCTCTGTCTTTACAATCATGAGTTCAAGAAATTGCGGAAGCTCAATAGAAAAAATGGTCTCTCCGTAGCTTCTTGCCTTCACATGAACCCCTTCTTTGAGAAAGTTCACTTTCTCACTGATGATAGGAGCTGGAATGAGCACCTGCTCAAGTTCTCCAATATCTAAGAAAAGATAGTCTTTACCTTCTAAATAAAGATATTCAAGAGTCCTTTCGGCAAGGTTCACTTCTGTAACAGACTGCCCGACTTTGAAGTTTTTCTCTACAGTTTCATCTGTCATCAGATCTTTCAGTTTAGCTTTAATAAAGGGGGTCCCTTTAGCTACAGTCACTTTAACACACGACTCGACTCGGTAGATATTTCCTTCGACAGAAATCGTCATGCCAGCGATCAATTGTTGGGTATTTGTCATAATTTATCTATGATTTCTAAGATTTGGTTGAGACGGCGGATTTTAAAATCAACATCTGAAGCAGGCCCTTTAGAGGCAAGTCCTCTTCCCCATTGCATCTGAATTGTTAAGCAACCCAGCTGCTTGGCAGGAGTAAGATCCCGTCCTATACGGTCTCCACAAACAACCGTTTTATCAGGGGTTACATTCAGTTCTTGTAAAACCTTTTCATAAGAGGGTCTTTTATCTACATGCTCAGAAAAAACTATCTTACTAAAGAGTCCTGAATCTAGACCAGCATTTTTCATTTTAAGAAGCTGCTGATCGGTTTTTCCTTTGGAAACAAGAGCAATTTGATGGTGCTCTTTAAGCTGCTCTAAAACCGCTTCCGCATCTTCAAGTGCAAAAATGGTGGTATCTTCTGCAATTTCCCCGTAAATGATAGACTCTCCAATATCTAAGAAAGCGGCATCTCCATCTATAATATCTAAAAATTCTTTTAGCGTATGAAGCGCGCTTTCTGAGGAGCTATCCATCCGTTTAAGGGTCGTAAGAGCTTCTTCAAAATCTCCTGCCTCTAGCCCTTTTTCCACCATTTTTAATAGCGCCTTTTCTAGCTGCAGAGGGGTTACGCACCCTGTTGTATCAATTAAGGTATCATCAAGATCAAAGATAATTAACAATTTTCATCAACTCTTTAGCTAATTTTTTAGAATCGTGCCGTATTAAATTTCTCTTCAGTAAATCTTTCTTAAACCCAGGCGTTAACTCTCCTAAAAGAGGCACTGCCCTCACACGGTCAGAGATTAGATCATTCTCAATCAACTCTCCCTCTTCTGCATAAAGAGCAATCAATTCTTCTGGGGGGAGCTGGTTATTCACAATGATATAATCAAAAACATCTCTCCCTAGATATTTTTCAAATTCGTTTAAGTAGTCACTCACCTTAAAATGCGATGTCTGCCCTTTACGGTTCATGAGGTTTACAACAAAAACTTTTTTTGCATCGCTCTCAAGAAACGCTTCACTGATCCCTTCCACTAAGAAATTGGGAAGAAGAGATGTGTAAAGGCCGCCCGGCCCTACCACGATCACATCGGCATTTTTGATCTCATCTATAGCTCTTGGATTGGCTTTAGGGTAAGGATCTAAATAAATGGAGCTATATCCTTGTTCAATTTCTTGAGAAAGATACACCTCTTTCTCTCCTTCAAGAAGATGCCCATTTTTTAAGATCATCTTAAGCCGCACTTGGTGCATGGTGACAGGAATCACTTTCCCTTTAATATAAAGGATTTTTCCCACCTCTTCTACAGCTCTTTCAAAGCTCCCCGTTACCTTTTCTAAGGCAGAAAGCAGCAAATTTCCAAAGCTGTGTCCAACAAGTCCCCCCTGCTCAAACCGGTAGTTCATTAAACTGCGCATGAGTCTTGAAGAGTCAGAGAGCGCTACAAGACACTGCCTTACATCTCCAGGAGGCAGTACCCCTAGCTCGTCGCGTAAAATGCCTGTACTTCCCCCGTCATCTGCCATAGAAACGATGGCTGTGATATCGATATCATCGTTTCTTAAGCCATTAAGGACAGTAAAGTTCCCCGTCCCTCCGCCAATTGTGACAACTTTTTTCATGAGCCGTTAAGCTCTTTTAAACTCTTAATAGCTCCCTTCATATCTTTAGATTGATAAAGGTATTGCCCTGACACTAAGATGCTAGCTCCTGCCTTAACACATAAGAGGCCTGTCTCTTGATTAATGCCTCCATCCACTTGAATAAGAGGTGCTGCATCTAACGCTTTAGAAAGCGTTTTTACATAGTGGATCTTTTCCACCATTTCAGGAAGAAATGGCTGTCCGGTAAATCCAGGATTTACCGTCATTAAAAGAATCTGATCGGCCTCTTTTAAGTATTTTAAAATCATCTCAGGTGAGGTGTCAGGAGAGAAAGCAAGTCCTGCTTTCACTCTACATTTACGGATGTAATTTAAGGTGTCTAGCACATCTTCTGTTGCCTCAAAATGAAACGTAATACCGTGAGCGCCAGCTTCTACAAACTGCTCAATATAGCCATAAGGGTTATACGTCATTAAATGGACATCTAGAAAAAGAGAGGTCGATTTTCTGATATCAGCTACTGCTTTAGCGCCAAGGGAAAAATTGGGGGCAAAATGTCCATCAATAATATCAATATGAAGGCCATCAGCTCCTGCATCTTCTGCACGTTTTGCCTCATCAGCTAATTTCCCAAAGTCTGCTGCTAAAATAGAGGGATAGACCTGGATCTGTTTTTGGATTTGTGTTTTGCTCTGATCAACTTTATTCATTTCCCTTAAATTTTAGAGGGTTTGAATAGATCACGTCAATAAAGATCTAGGAATTTGAGGTGAAATGCCTCCTCTCTCTCTTAAGTTAACGCCATCTCTATCAGATCTTCTTCGCTAGCGCTCTCATAAATAGGAGAAAAGCTTTTCTCAGAAGAAGAGGCTTTTCCAATCCACGAACCTTTAGCTAAATCAGGATGGATAAACGAGAGCACTTGAAGCGGCATCTGATTTTTTTCTGCTAATAAAACACATCTTTGATGCAGCACCTTAGCTCCTTCTTGAATAATCAAGAGCGCCTCAGAGTAGGTTAAATGCGAGAAGAGAGAAGCCTCCCTATTTTTCTTAGGATCTTCATTAAAAATGCCTGGCACATCTTTATAAAACTCCACTTTATCTGCCTGCAGGGCAACAGCTAAAGCCACAGCTGTTGTATCAGAGCCTCCTCTTCCAAGTGTTGTCACCTCTCCTTCATGACTTACCCCTTGAAACCCTGCTACGATCACAATTTTTTGCTGCTTTAACCCTTGCAAAATCCGCTTTGGCCGGATCTCTATGATCTTAGCTTCTGCATGCTGAGAAGTCGTTATAACACCTGCTTGACTCCCTGTTAAGCTAATTGCCTCTTTCCCTTTAAGATCAAGTGCCATCGCAAGAAGCGACATGCTAATTCTTTCTCCAACAGAGGTGAGCATATCTTGTTCTCGTTTAGGAGGAAAAGGGTGAATTTTTTGAGCCAGCTCCAAGAGCTGATCTGTGGCGTTTGCCATCGCGCTCACAACGACCACAATTTCATCTACTTCTCTTGATCTTCTCTCAATGAGATCTGCGATGCGTAAAATATTTTCGGGAGAAGCAACAGCTGCCCCTCCAAACTTTAAAACAACCCTTTTCATAGATATGATGATACTCTGGCACATTTCTCCCGTCAATCTTGGAGAATGGATTGTGTAAAAGAATCAACACTCACCCTTATATTGACAAGAGATCCCAAGAAATATCTGAATGAAGCTGAAAAGAAAAAATCTTTAAAAATTTATGTAAATCACACCTTATTTTTTTAACGGTGAATCTAGAGGCTGATGAGAATGCAGCGCCTCTTTTAAAGCATGAAACAATTTCACAGCCTCTTCCTTCCTATTCAGTTTACAAAGTAAAGTCATCACTAATTGATAACTTTGCTGGATTAAAGATCTCTTATCTCCTACAGTATCCCCTGCATGGCGCTGCTTAATGGCAATCATTTTTTGAGCGGCATCAAGAGCCTCTTGAGTTCTTTCTAACTTTACTAAGAGTGTGATAACTAATTGATAACTCTCAAGTAGGAGGTAGCGGCTCTCTTCTAAACTCTCTTCCCGCCTTTTTAATAACGCCTGTGCTTTAATAAGAGCCTCTTCATCTCTTCCTAATATTTGTAGTAATTCAATCACATTCTTAGAGGCGTATCCTGCAGATATCTCATGATCACTCACCCCTAAAATTCTATTTTGAGTCATTAACATGTCTGAGGAAAGCGTAAGGGCCTCTTCATATTTCTTCAGTTTTTTTAAAATATTTATGACATTTTCATAATCTCTAAGAATGCCATCTACATCTCCTAGGGCAGCTTTTTTCCTATGAAGCACCTCTCTTGCTAAAGAGAGAGCTTCTTCATGTTCATTCATTGTTCCTAAAATAAAGGCTAAGGTTTCACAGCTCTCTACTGTATATTCAGAGGATACCCCGCAAAGTTTTTCTCTGATGGCTAAAGACTCTCTTGCTAGCTCCTCATCAGATTCAATACAGCTTCTTAAATGATACAGTTCTGCTTTCAGTAAGGAAAATGGTTGATCTGAGAGATCTTTAATTAAAGTAATACCTTGGTCAATATACCAAAGCGCATTTTCCTCTTTCTCCTCATAATAAGCTATCCATCCTAGATGGCTCAGGAGTTGAACCGTCTCTTTTAAAGGGATAAGGGGCCCCATGTCTATGAAAAGAGCTAGCATATGCACCTGATAGATCTCCCTTAACCGGTCATCAATCTCTCCTTCAACAATGTGATAAGGTCTTCTGAGTTCTGTGATTTCTTGATCAAGCGATGTAATCACGTCTTGGATGATCTCTTTTTTGTCTTCTTCTCTTAGCTCATGCGCGATCACTTTTTGCACAAGAGCGTGAATATGATAATATTTTTTTACCCCTCTTGTCTCCTGAAGAAAGGCATAATTTTTTAAAAGTTTAAGCCCGGAAGCGATAGACACAGGGTCTTCTTCTGGATAACGTCTTTGAATAAAGGTGCATAAAAGATCAAAAGGAATATCTTCTTCCCCAAGGAGTGCAATAAAATGCATGATCTTTAAAGAGAGTTCTCCATTTTTCTTCTGTTTGATCGCCTCTAATGACACTTGCCAGGTGATAAAAACAGATTGCTCACCTGCAGGAAGAGAGATGGCATCAAGATCAGGAAGCTTTAAGCTGCGGCTTTTAAACCTTTTACTATATTCTTCTATGGAAAGATCTTCCTCTTGCAAATACCTAACGATGTGTGAGAGTGCAAGAGGGTGGTATCCCACTTCTTTAGCAAGACAGCTAGCACTTTCTTGTTCTACCTTATTCACCTGTTTTTTCTGAATCAAATAGCAAAGCGCCTCCTCTTCTGAAAATTCTGTTAAAGAAATATCATGAAATCCATTAACTTTAGCTTCTTCTCCTATCCTTGTAGTGATTAAAATGTGACACTGCATAGAGTTTGGTAAATAGTCATCTATCTCTTGAAAAAATAAAGAGTCATCAAGTCCATCGATCACAATTAATCCAGGAAGCGTCATTTTCTTAAGGGTTACTTTAAGCTCAGTTAACGTTTCTTCATGATCCTCTTTTTTTAAGCCAAGTAAAAGAGCTAGCTCAAGGAGCCCTAATTTAATGGATCTTGGCCCTGTGACTTTAATGAGATGGAGGAAAAGATACTCTTTAAGCTCTAGAGCATATTTGAAACTTAAAGTGCTTTTTCCCATTCCTCCAAGCCCTGAAATAGAGACTCTAGAAGAAGCTAGAAAAGCTGTTTTTAACTCCTCAAGCTCTTTAACTCTTCCAACAAAAATGTGATCTCTTACAGGGATATTACTGAGACAAGAGGGGGGCTTGATTAAACCGTCTTCTAACGCTTTTGAGGTACTCTGAAGAAAAAAATCATACTTCCACGGCTTAAGAAGAGGTTTTGATGACCTTGAAATGCCAAGAGAAGTTTTATGAACATCAAATGCTTTAACCTCTGAAAATAACTGCTCTATTTGTTGATTAGACTCACTTTTATGATCTTCTCCTAGAAAAGAAATTTCCTTGATCCTTCCCCGAGAGATCTCCTCAGATATTTCTCTTTTTTCCCCTTGTCCTAGATGCTGATAAAGTAGCCTCAAGAGAAGCCGCTCTTCACGGGTCAGTTTATCTTTTTTAACCGTTAAATGCGTTAGCTTGAGAACAAGGGTGCGGTAATTGGTTTGTTTTCCTTTAAAATAAGGATTTTCTTGATAGATGAGTTCATCAAATTGATCTACAAGAGAGTTGATAAAAGAAGGGGCTATAACCTTTCCATAAGTCGTATCATCATAGAGATCTTTGCTAGAGTTTTTCCGTCTTAAGATGAGAGGGCTTAAAACCCCTGGAAAAGAGAGCGCTGCAGTAAGAACATCTGATATCACAAAATCTTCGTATTCTGCATTTTCTGAAGTGACATGCATCAGTTTCTCTTGAGTTAAGCTATAGGTAAAGAGGTGAATATGTTTATATCTCTCAGGAAATTTCTGGATTTTGTCAGCTAGCTCTTTAAATGTCATATCATGTATCTCTGACTGCTGATAGATGATTTCTTCTAACGTCTCTTGCAACGGCTTCATGTGACATAAAGCAAGAGAAGAAACCTTATTTTTTCCTGTGAATCCTTGAGAACATTCAAAGGCTTCTAGTTCTTTAAGCTCTTCATGTTGTAGCGTATGATCTACTGTAAGAAGTTCTTGAAGCGACGTGAAAGGTAAATCTCTTAATTGAGAGGATGTATATCCAAGAGAGAGAAGTGTGGCTATCATAGAGCCCATCCCAAGTCCTGAAAATCTCCTGATATCTTTGAGAATCTTTTTCGATTCTAGCCCTTCTATGACGCCTATAAATCCTTCCATATGCAGATAGCTTCCCTCTAAAATCATGTTAAAAGGAGCCCTTTCTAAAATGAGTGTCTCTTTCACCTTGTCTAGCCGTTTGGAAGCGGTAAAATTTTCTAAGATATTTTTACATCTTCTCATCAAGGGGGCTTTAGCGTCTTTATCCTGTAAATCAGCAAGAGGAGATCTTCCTGCTGCATCTGTTTTACTGGGATCTATTCCTAGAGAAAGAAGGAGGAGGGTAGCATCTGGCTGTTTTCCTCTTACTGCAAAATGGAGAGCTGTTCCCCCTTTCTCAAACTCTCCTTGATGAATATGCGCTCCCTTATGAATCAGCGCTCTTATCGCAAATAGATCTCCTAAAAAAGCGGCGAGTTGAAGAGGTGTCCTCCCTAAGGCATCTTTAAGTTCTAAAAGGTATTTTACCGTGTCATGCTCATGATTTAAGAGATGAGTCAGCATACGGGGTTGATTGGAATGAATCGCCAAATGAAGAGGGGTTTTGAGCTCTGGAATCCCCTCTAAGAGGCTGATCTCTTTAAACTGATTATGACTAAGTAAAAGAGCTAAGATTGAAGGGTATCCGGAGAGAATGGCAAGTGCTATCAGGGAAATGATGTGTGTTTTAAGCTCTAACTCTTGCCCAATCATGCCATAGCTAAGAAGCCTTCGAAGGATTTCTTCATGCCCTTCATGAATGGCCCAGTGTAAAGCAGTAAGACCTAAAGCATCTTTATCTTTCATATTGATCATATCTAAATGTGTATGAAGAAGTGCTTGAAGCATCTCTTCTCTTCCATAGATGGCAATGAGATGAAGAAGTGTTTTTCCCCTAAGTTCTTCTCTTTCTTCTAACCCTTTAATCATTATGAGATCATCTACAGGCACGTGGTGAATGAGATACGAAAAAAATGGTTTTTTCCCTTCCCGAATCGCTGTAAAGGCAATATTCATCCCTTGTAAATCATAAAGCTCAAGTAAATGAGGATAGGAGAGTTTATCCCACTCTTCAGGTTTCATTTCATGCAAAATGTGAGAAAAAAGATACGTCACTAGATGCTCTTGACTCTGAAAATTCTCTTCTTTTACCTCTTGGATCCATGCATCATCAAAGCCGCATGTTTTCATCAAAGAGCGCATGCCCTCTTTTTGAATAGAGTGTATAGCAGCACACCTTAACTCTGAATGAGGCAAGCTCTTTATTGGAGATGATGGGGTAAATGCCCCAGAAGCTTTTAGCGAGGTAGGCTCAGATGGGTTATGCTGAGGCCAAATAGAAGAAGAAGGGATCATGAAACACCTTAAAAGAGGATTTTTTTAAGTGATATTGGAATGAAGGGCAATTTTACATCAAATAGAAAAATGTGTTTTTTGATCCAAAGGCTCTTACCCTTAATTTCTTAAGAGTTAAACATGTTAGAAGATGAAAAAAGATATCCTTATTAACGCCTTACAAACAGTAAACTAAAACAGTCCATTTTAGGCCCTCTTTCTATTAAAGCTAACGCTCTCTCTTTTGTATTCACTTTCTTGGATATTTTAAAATAGCTGAAGAATCTATCTAGGAATAGAGGAGTTAAGATTAATTTGTCATTCTTACTATTTCCTAACCACCACGCAACTAAAAAACTGCCATATTTTTTAATTTATGCACCCTTTTTAAAACCAATCTGTTAAGCTTTAGTAAGTAAACTGTCATTTTCATGCATATTAATCCCTATTAGGAATCTATACTATGTCTACATCTCTTATTCTCTCTTCAGCAACTACTACATTATACTACTTCAATCAACTGAAATACTCCGAAACGCTTTTTGATGCATGCTTTCTGCAAACTCCAAGCGTAGCTGATGCTGATGAGGATGAATTACTTAACCAAGAGATTGAAATCGTATCTCATGTATTAAACCCTCAAGAAATATTTCATACTCTGCAGATGAAAGAAATCTTAAAAGTGAGTACACTCAGCAAAATCCTCATCCCCACCTTGATAGGAGCCTTAGGAACTTATCTTAAACTCTACTCTCCGCAAAGATCGTATGTCTTTAACGGTATCATAGGACTTATTACAGCGTATACCCTCTTTAATATCCGCTTAACTCTCATCAAATGCGCTCTCATGTGGAATTTTTACCACTTACGCCAATCTCTTTATCATTTAAATCAATCTTCTCCTCAATTACAAGAAGATATTCAAAATCCACAAGCCGCATTTGCGACCCCCCTGCCCTATATTTTCGCTAACATTGCCTTCAATCACCCTATTTTTGTCACTGCATTAATTGACTCAGCGCTTAATGATGCCAAAGATACCCTCTCTTTTTCTGCGGAAATTTACAATCAAGAGCAGCTTCTGATTTCTGAAGAGGATCCAATCAAAGAGATTGAGTAATTTCTGAACTCTTGATTTTAGCCTTGCCTCATGAGAACCTCTTAATCTCTTTGGGCAAGGTCGCATTTTAGCTCTCTTGCCTTGTTAAAAGAGTTGAAATCACAGCTATTTTTCTCTATTTGAATAGACCTCTTCGGTATACTACTTCCTATGTTAACCCCCTGTTATCTTAAAACTGCCCTAACTTCCCTCACTCTTCTTCTTTTTTATACAGGAAAAGTTTATGGAGAAGAGTTTGAAGTTAAACTCAAAAACCCCGTCTTTTCTAAAGGAACACTCTCTTCCACAGAAGGGGGTATTATTACGGGGCCTCATCTTCGCATTCAAGCTGAGGAAATGGCGTATATCGATAAAACAGCTGATGGCCTTCATATTAAGCAAGTCAAAGCTAAAGGAAATCTTCTCTTAGAATATAAGGGGAAGTTCTTTACAGGTAGTGATCTAGATTACGATTTAATCCATCAGACAGGAATTTTAAAAGATGCAAGAACATCTACAGATTACTGGTTTGTAGGAGGCGACACCTTAGAGATTCAAGAAGATGGAAGCTTTTGGATGTCGGAGGCTTATTTAACAACAGCTGAGAGTGAAGATCCTTGGTGGAAGCTCTATTCTTCTCACATTAACTTAAAAGACAGCTATCTTCTTTCAGCAAAAAATATGGGCTTAAGATTTTTTGACTTTCCTCTTTTGTGGCTCCCCTACTTTAAACTTAATCTCAAATTTTTAAAAGACTCTCCGATTCGGTATAAATTTGTGTGGGATGAAGTGTTAAAACAAAAGCTATCTATTCGGTATGAGCTGTATTCCACAGAGACATTTGCGCTATTTGGACGGCTAGATTATAGAGCTCAAAAAGGGCCAGGCATTGCCATTGAGACAAGTTACCGCTCACCTTCATCCACAACTGTTTTCCAAACAAAAAATTATGCCGCGCATGATAAAGTTGTCCCTGATGAAATCAGTAACAAAAGGTACCGCTTTCAAGGACTCTTAACCTCATCTTTTCAAGAGGGTCATACTCATATGCATATCAGCTATGATAAACTCAGTGACGATAAGATGCCTCAAGACTTTAAGGAAGAAGAGTTTGAGCTTGGAAACCAAAAAAGAACGCTTGCCTTTATCTCTCATGTAACAAAAAGGAACTCTTCTAGACTCACTTTAGAACCGAAAATCAACTATTTTCAAAGTATTAATCAAAAGCTTCCCCTCTTTGTCACCCATCAAAAATCTGCTCCTCTTGGCAAAACGGGGATCATCGCTCAAAATAGTGCCTCTATGGGCTATTTAAGCTACACCTATGCAGGGGGGCTCTCTTCTTGGATTCAAGACTTTGAATCTGCAAGAGTTGAAAATAAAACAACGCTCTACCGTCCCTTTCACACAGGCCCTTTTTCTTTAACACCTTGGATGAATATAAGCGGCCTTTATTACAGTAAGCCTCATCAAACAAAGCTCATCACCTCTTATGGGTTTAAACTTAAAACGGCTCTTTATAAAAGATTTCAATCCTTTACCCATCAACAAGCCCCTTACATTGAGCTCTATAACATCACACCACTATCCTCTACACACACTCCAAACCCGGTTTTTTCTCTTCAAGATGGGATTGTAAAACAGACGGTGATGAAGCCAGGGATGACTCATGCGTTTTACCCTCAGCAAAAAACGGCTCTTCCCTTCACTACTTTTCATCTTTACACCTATCTCTTTATAGGAAAAACTCCCTTTACATCAAGAGCTCCTAAAGTTTACCTCTCAGCTCTTTGTGAATACCCGTCTTGGAGAGGCTCAATGGATTTCATCTATAATAGAGAACAGCAAGTGATTGACCGCATCAATACAAGATCTGCTTGGACAGTAAGTAGAAATGTCGCCTTTTCTTTAGAGCTTAGACACCGTAGCCGTTTTGATTGGCGTAAATGTGATCAACATAACTTTTCTCTTGATGTCAAAAGAGATGGTGATGAGCTCCTTAGCTCCCCTCTTTCTGACAGGAGAAATACCCTCCTCTCGCAATTTCACATCAAACTCTCACCTTTATGGTCATGTCATTTGGAGTCTCATCATGGATGGGGGAGAGTCACAGAAAAAAACTACAATGCGTATGAGATTAAAGTGATCACTCTTCTTAGCGGTAAATGGCAAATGGAGATGGGATATAGATACTCTCCTTCCACAAAAGAGTGGACATTTCCTTCCATTAAGCTCATGGATATGAAGTTCTAAAAGCCTATACTTCAGCTCGGCTTGAGTTAAAAGTCAGAATCCTCTTCCTCTTAAATGGTATTTTTTAACAAATAAGAGGAACTATTCAGATACCCCGCACTTATTCCCTGATAAATTTTTTATTTCCTTTTACAAAAATAGTCAGTAACCTGGGAATATGTTGATAAAGTCAGAAAACTTTACACTAGATTTTAATGAAAAGCTTTTAAAAACTCTTTCTAAACGGGCACCGCTGTATGTTTGCCATTTAATAGGACAGTGACTCACTGCAAATTAACAACAAGATATCCTCATTCAACAATTAGGAGCCAAAGTCCAAGATTGAGAAGCTAGATTGTGCAAAAGCTCTAATAGTCATAAACTGCTCAGTAGTATGGGAATAGTTTGGAGGCTGTCATAGAAGCTATCCAAGAAGATCCCTATCACCTCATATGTCCTACGAGACAGTTTCTTTGATTTTTAGAAGTTAGATTACTCTCTTATACACATGTGTGTATAAGAGAGGCAGACATCTAAATCGTTACAAAAAATTAAGGATTATTATGCGTATTGCAAATCATCATTCTTTGACCTCTCACCTGCCGCATTCCTCATTAGATGGTAATAAGCAGGAATATCCTTATACTCTTCTAGCAGAAGGGCTCAATCAACTGACAAGCTTAGAGACTTTGCCTAATTGCATCGTCATTACAGGTGATATAGAACTAATTTCCTCTAACATCCACGCTTTTGTCCTTTTACAATCTAGAGATGTTACAATAGAAGGCTCTCTTACATGTGACCCCCTCTTTGTTTCAAAATTCTTAGAAGAAGAGATACATAATGCTTCTCAGCAAGCATCTTACTTTTTACCTCAAAAGCTCTATGTTAAAGGAGATGTTAACCTTTCTAACCTCTCTACATCTTTTTCTTTACCTAAGACATTTAAGGTTGAAGGATCTCTTGATCTCTCTGACTGTAGAGCTCTGAAACAGCTCCCTGAAGATTTAGCCGTAGGAAAAGATCTTAATCTTTTTCGGTGTAACTCTCTTATAGCAATGCCTAAAGGACTTAAAGTCAAAGGATCTGTATATCTTTTTAATTGTAAAAAGCTCTCTCATCTCCCTCAAGATTTGGAAATAGGAAAAGATCTTATTCTCTCTAACTTAAGCCTAATTACCTCCTTACCCGAGGGCCTTAAAGTCCAAGGATCTCTATATCTTTCTGATTGTAGAGCGTTAACTCACCTCCCTCCAGCTTTGGCAATAGGAGAAAATCTTAGTCTTTCTAACTTAGAGTTAATTACTTTCTTACCAGAGAGCCTTAAAGTCCAAGGATCTCTATATCTTTCTGATTGTAGAGCGTTAACTCACCTCCCTCCAGCTTTGGAAATAGGAGAAAATCTTAGTCTTTCTAACCTAGAGTTAATTACTTTCTTACCAGAGAGCCTTAAAGTCAAAAGGTCTCTATATCTTTCTGATTGTAAAGCGTTAACTCGCCTCCCCCCAGCTTTGGCAATAGGAGAAAATCTTAGTCTTTCTAATTTAAGATTAATTACCTCCTTACCAGAAGGCCTCAAAGTCAAAGGATCTTTACATCTTTCTCATTGTAGAGCGTTAACTCATCTTCCTCAAGGTTTAGAGGTAGGAAACAATCTTAAACTTTCCAACTTAAAATTGATTACCTCCTTACCAGAAGGCCTCAAAGTCAAAGGATCTTTACATCTTTCTGATTGTAGAGTGTTAACTCATCTTCCTCAAGGTTTAGAGGTGGGAAACAATCTTAAACTTTCCAACTTAAAATTGATTACCTCCTTACCAGAAGGCCTCAAAGTCAAAGGATCTTTGCATCTTTCTGATTGTAGAGTGTTAACTCATCTTCCTCAAGGTTTAGAGGTAGGAAACAATCTTAAGCTTTCTCACTTAGAATTAATTACCTCCTTACCAGAAAGCCTCAAAGTCAAAGGATCTTTGCATCTTTCTGATTGTAGAGCGTTAGCTCATCTTCCTCAAAATTTGGAAGTAGGAAAAGATCTTAAGCTTTCTCACTTCAAATTAATTACCTCCTTACCAGAGGGTCTTAAAGTCAAAGGGTCTCTAGACATTTGTAATTGTCAAACACTTACCCACCTTCCTCCAAGTTTGGGAGTAGGAGAGAATCTTGATCTTTCTAACTGTGAGTCTTTGACTACATTACCAGAAGGTTTTAAAGTCCAAGGATCTTTGAATCTTTCTTTTTGTAGAACATTCTCCCATCTTCCTCAAGATTTAGAAGTAGGGGGGGATATTGATCTTTCTCACTGTGAGTCTTTGACCACATTACCAGAAGGTTTTAAAGTCCAAGGATCTTTGAATCTTTCTTATTGTAGAACACTCTCTCATCTTCCTCAAGATTTAGAAATAAGAGGAGATATTGATCTTTCTCACTGTGAGTCTTTGACTACATTACCAAAAGGTTTTAAAGTCCAAGGATCTTTGAATCTTTCTTATTGTAGAACACTCTCTCATCTTCCTCAAGATTTAGAAATAAGAGGAGATATTGATCTTTCTCACTGTGAGTCTTTGACTACATTACCAAAAGGTTTTAAAGTCCAAGGATCTTTGAATCTTTCTTACTGCAGAACACTCTCTCATCTTCCTCAAGATTTAGAAATAGAAGAAGATATTGATCTTTCTCACTGTGAGTCTTTGACTACATTACCAGAGGGTCTTAAAGTCCAAGGATCTCTAGACCTTTCTAATTGTCAAGCATTCACTCACCTTTCTCCAGGCTTGGAAGTAGGAGGGGATATTGACCTTTCTGGGTGCAAAGCTCTTACTACTTTGCCTCATTTTCTTAAGCTTAGAGGGAATTTATATTTAAATAACTGTTCCCATTTAACCTCTTTACCCAATTGGATTGCCACTTTAGGTTATTGTTCTAACGGAAAGAACCGTATCATAAATCTTACAGGATGCTCTCTTTCTCCTAGGGTTATCTCAAGATTGCAAGAAGATACTCATGGTATAGAAGGAATGCAATTTTATTTTTCTTTTGAGGCTAAAGAGGAATATATCATCTCATTTGACGATCTCTTTGAAGCTCTTAAGTTTTGGCAAGATCAGGCTAAACAAGATATGCAGATCCCTATTGAAAAGATATGTGATCAGCTTCATCAAACATTGACAGAGGTACAAGATCATGAAAATCTCTTAGAATTTCTCATGCGCCTTACCGGAACAGCAGATTACTACAACATCGCCACCCGGGAAAATCTTGGAAGACAGATTCTTCAAATGATAAAAATCATGACAGAAGATGCAGAACTTTGCCGCCCCATTGTAACATTGATTCATCAAGGACTCTCTTCCTGTGATGACCGGGTGATGACAACTTTAAGTGATATTGGACTCTATCAAAAACTCAAGGGAATTGAGCAAAAATCTGCGACTATTGAAGAGGTGAAAAGTTTAGGAAAAGGCTTTTTCTTGCTTGAAGAACTGAACAAAAAAATCAGAGATTTTACCAAAACACTCCGTTTTGTGGATGAAGTAGAAGTGTATATGGCCTTTCATATCAGGTTACAGAAAATGTTAAATCTACCGATCAATATAAAAGACATGCTCTTTAGGAAATGTGTGGCTATTTCGGATGCAGAAATTGATTATGTGGGTCAATTGGTTTTACAAGAAACAACTGAAAATGCTTTTGAGGCTTTTTTAGAAAGCTGGAACCCTTGGAAACGGTATCAAAGAAGAGCCTCTATTCAAGCTTGGGAGCATCTTCTTGTAATACACCGCTCATCACCATGTAAAGAGATTTGCCCTTATCTTCAAGACACTCCAGAGCGCCCTGTACTTTATAATAATGTGGTCTACGATTATGAGGCATTCATCAAAAGATATATCTCTGAAGGAGTCGATTTATACAATGCAAAAGTGCAAATTGAAAAGCTTTTACGTATTGAACCCATCTTAGTATCTCAAAATACTTTAGAAGCTTTACATCCAGAAAAGATCACGGCTCAAGATAAAAAAATGAAGAGCGAATAAAAATTGTTTTCTTAAGGTAGATGATCGATAAAAACTCTACCCTTTTGTGCATCTATTCAATTTAAGAAAGGTTAGTAGGGGACACTTTAAAATTTAAAAAAACAAATGGATTTAATGCGTAATTTTTGTAAGAAAATGCTATTTGAAGAAAGATAAAAGTGTAGCGGTAGTCGGATTCGAACCAACGACACAAGGATTATGATTCCTCCGCTCTAACCAACTGAGCTATACCGCCATATCGAAGATGGGAAAAAAATAGCGGGGGAAGGATTCGAACCTCCGGCCTTTGGGTTATGAGCCCAACGAGCTAACCACTGCTCCACCCCGCGATAAGATAGACAATATGGTAGCATTTTCTCTTTTTTAAGGCGAACTTATTTTATCATCTTGTAAAAAACAGTCTCTTAAACAAGAAAACGTTTAATGAGTCTCCAGGTTCTCTCCGTAGCTCCTCTCGCCTCTTCTCCTAGGAGAAGCCCAGACTCTCTCATGGAAATAGGAGGATTTAAGAGCATCTCTTCTACTGTAGATGACACATCATCTAGCATCACCTGGGCTCCTGCAGGAGCTCTTCCCTCTTGACCTAGCACTAAATCTACAAGATCTTGTTGCCCATGCATGTAAGGACCAAAGAGGACAGGAGTTCCCATCATGGCAGGCTCAAAGATATTGTGCCCTCCTACATGAGGGATAAAGCTTCCTCCTACAATGGCAAGATGCGACACTTTATAACACGCAGGAAGTATCCCCATCGCATCGATTAATACAATGCGGCTAGATTCCTTCTCTTTATCCCTTTGAGAAAACAGGGTAAAAGGTATCTTTTTCTTACTCATCAGCTCAGCGACTTTTTTAAACCGCTCTGGGTGACGAGGAGCTAAAAGAATCTTAAGGCATGGGTATTTCTCAAGTAGAGGCATTAAAGCGTGAAGAAGACTCTCTTCTTCTCCTTCATGGGTAGAGCCCAGTGTAATGATGGTATCTTCTTCATGAATCCCTAATTTCAGCCGCCAATCCATGAGATCTATGAGCGGGATTTCGTGATCAAATTTCAAGTTACCTGTCACTGCAATGCGGTGAGGATCAATTCCAAGCTCTTCAAACCTGTGTGCAAATTGAGCGCTTTGCACACATAAAAGATCGATATTTCGAAAGAGCCGTTTCGTAAAAAAAGGGACTTTCTTAAACCTGGAAAACGACTTTTCTGAAATATCGCCATTCACAAGCACAACTTTAGGAGAGAGTCTAATCAAATTCAGCCAAAAATCACTTTCTACTAAAATGAGAATATCTGGCTTCAAGTGCTTTAAAACCCTTTTAATATTCCAAGAAAAATCAAAGGGAAGATAAAAGTAGTGCTGAGCATGAGGTATGCTTCTTTTGGCTTCTGCCTGCCCTGTTTCTGTCACTGTAGAAACCATCAAAGAAGCAGAGGGGATCTCTTTTTGAATCTTATGAGCTAAAGGCGCAACCGATCTTGTCTCCCCTACAGAGATCGAATGGATCCACACTCTTGGCCCCTCTGATGAGGGGCGAAAAGGGGTGATTTTAACGCCTAGCTTTTCTAGAAAAGAGCGGTGGTGCTTGCGAGATTGCAACATGTCAAAGAGCCATTTAGGCAAAAAAAGACACAGCATCACAAGAAGCAAGGTGTTATAGAGCAGATTAAACATCAGTCACAACGTTGAGAAGTTTATTCGGAACAAAGATCACTTTCTTAATAGGGCCCTCAATATGCTTTATGATCTGAGGCTCCTCTCTTATGAACTCTAGAATTTCTTCTTCTGTCTTGTCTTTAGGAAGCTCCCACTTACCTCTTAGTTTTCCATTCACTTGAATCACATAAAGCGCTGTATGATCAATGAGATACGCCGCGTTAACAACAGGATAAGGAGCGTAGGTTAAGCTCTCTTTTTCTCCAAGAAGCTCCCACATCTCTTCTGCAATGTGCGGTGCAAAAGGATAGAGCACTTGGACAGCTATTTTAACAGCTGTTTTAGGATAAGAAGCTAAGAGAGAAAAATGGTTAATAAATTCCATCATTTTTGCAATTGCTGTATTAAATGCCATCCCTTGAAGATCTTTTTCCACATGAAAAATAAGTCTGTGAGCGAGTTTTAACCCTTCTTCTTCCTCTAAATTTTTATCCAGTTTATCTGAGGTGACAAGATTGTAAAACCTGTTTAAGAATCTAAAGCACCCTTGAATCGCATCGTTATTCCACACCTTTTCTTGATCAAAAGGGCCCATAAACATTTCATACAGCCTTAAGCTATCAGCTCCGTACTCCTCAATCATTTCATCAGGTGTCACACCGTTGAGTTTAGATTTAGACATCTTTTCCATCTGACTCTCTAAGGAAATATGCGTCTTTTTATCAAAAAATAGACCGTCTTTTTCGATCACATCTGCCTCAGGAAGATAAGGACCAGAGGGTATTTTATACGATCTTGATGTTAAAAGACCTTGGTTACGAAGCTTTTGAAACGGCTCTTTTGTCGAGACAAATCCGCAATCATAGAGAACTTTATGCCAAAATCTTGCATAAAGAAGATGAAGAACTGCATGTTCAACCCCTCCTACATAAAGATCCACTGGCATCCAATATCTCTCTTTTTCAGGATCCCACGCCATCTCTTCATTGTGCGGATCACAAAATCTTAAGTAATACCAGCACGACCCTGCCCATTGCGGCATAGTGTTGGTCTCTCTTAACGCTTTTTTTCCTGTTTTAGGATCTACAACCTCTACCCACTCTTTAACTTTAGCAAGAGGGCTCTCCCCTGTTGGAGACGGTTTATAGTCGGTAAGCTCTGGAGGAAGAAGAGGAAGTTCATCAAGATCAAGAGACCGAATAGACCCGTCTTCTAAGTGCAAAATAGGAAACGGCTCTCCCCAATATCTTTGGCGAGAAAAGAGCCAGTCTCTTAGCTTATACGTGACGCTTTTCTCTCCCTTTTGATGATCCTCTAACCATTTAATCATCACTTGTTTAGCTACCTTAACTTCTAAGCCATCTAAAAACTGACTGTTATACAAAACACCTTCTGTAAAAGAGATCTGTCCTTGAAGCATTTTTTCCTTTTGCTCTAAGTCTACTGGCATGATGACAGGTAAAATAGGAAGATTAAACGCCTTTGCAAAATCAAAATCCCTCTCATCACTTCCAGGAACTCCCATGACAGCCCCTGTTCCGTAACTTGCCAGCACATAATCTGCAATCCAAATAGGAATGCGTGTATTTGTCACAGGGTGAAGAGCGTAGCTTCCTGTCCATACCCCGGTTTTTTCTTTACAAAGATCCGTTCTTTCAAGATCAGATTTTGCCTTAACCCCTTGAAGATACGCATTCACGTGTTCTTTTTGCTCTAAGGAAGTGATTTCTTCTACAAGAGGGTGTTCTGGAGCTAATACAAGAAAAGAGACCCCAAAGAGCGTGTCAGCTCTTGTGGTAAAGACAGCCACTTTCTCCTCAAAATTCTCTAGCGAGAAAAAGAGTTTTGCCCCTTCACTTCTTCCAATCCAATGAGTTTGTAGCCTCTTTAAAGAGTCTGGCCAATCCAGTAACTCTAAATCTTCTAAAAGACGGTCCGCATACTTTGTAATCTTTAAGACCCACTGCTTAAGAGGTCTTCTTTCAATGAGGTGCCCTCCCTCTTTAGCTCTTCCTTGCTCTACTTCTTCATTAGCCAAAACTGTGCCTAAAGCAGGACAATAGTTCACAAGCATTTCCGCCTCATACGCTAGCCCCTGTTCAAAGAGCTTTGTGAAAATCCACTGCGTCCATTTGTAATAAGTAGCATCACTAGTCGCTATTTCCCTATTCCAATCGTAACTAAGCCCCAAAGATTTCAGCTGTCTGCGGTAGGTGTTGATGTTGTTTTCTGTGGTGATTGAAGGGTGCGTACCTGTTCTAATCGCATACTGCTCAGCTGGAAGTCCAAAGCTATCCCATCCCATAGGATGGAGCACATTGTACCCTTTTGTTCTCATGTATCTTGCTGTGACATCGGTGGCTGTATACCCTGTAACGTGCCCTACATGAAGACCTGCTCCTGAAGGATACGGGAACATATCTAAGACATAATATTTAGGCTTTTGCCAATTGACTTCTGCTTTAAAAAGATGGTGATCTTCCCAATATTTCTGCCACTTTTGTTCGATCTGTTGATGAGGATAATTTGACATATGTGCGTTCCTTATAAAAAGCGGTCTTACGTGTCTATATTAAAGGGCTGAGAAAGATTTTGCAATCTCTTAAGAATCAAAAACTCCAAGCCATTCTCTAAAATACTAGAGAGTTGAAATTGCTTCAAAAAGAAAAATCACCTATAATTTTGATTACAGCTATGATAGATCTCACTTCAACAAAGAAAAATAAAATCACGCTCAGTGATTACGACTATAAAAAAGACATCCTTAGTCGTCTTTTGCTCTCAAATCTTAACTCTGATGAGGCATCTGTTTTAGAAGAGCTTCTCTTTAGCCCGATTAAAACTTCCGTTGCAAAAATTTCCAAAACAACCGCTATACCTCAAGAAATTATTTTGCAAACGCTCAGCCGCTTAGCGCCAAGTGGCCTTGTGGAAATCGAGGGAGATCTCGTCACGGTTGATAAAGAAATGCGCAAATATTTTGAACGGGAATTTGAGAGATTCTCTAGTGATTTTGAACCGGGGATGGAATTCATTCAGCTGCTTCTCAAAAAAGTCCCGATTCACATTCTTCCCCTTTGGTATGCGATACCCCGGATGACAAATAACATCTTTGAATCTGTCGTCGAAAGGTATCTTCAAACCCCCTACATCTATCAAAGACACCTCTCTGAAATTCAATTTCCCACACCTGTGTTTTCTGCGATCACCCAAGATCTTCTTAAATCCCCTTCTTTTGAGCTTTCTTTAGAAGATATTGCCTATAAATACGGCCTCTCTGATGAAGATTTACAAGAACTTCTTTTGCATCTTGAGTTTAACTTTATCGGAACCGTCATTTACCGAAAGGAAGAGGACGAGTGGAAAGGGATCTTAACCCTTTTTCAAGAGTGGAAAAATTACCTCACCTTTCTGAAGGTGACAGCTCCAGAGCCAATTTTAGAGGTGCAAGAGATTGAAAAAATTAGACCTTTAGAGTTTTCTTTTGTAGAAGATCTCACCATGCTTTGTAAGTGCATTAAAAAAGAGCATTCCTTAAAAAAAGAAGATGTGACACCTGCCTTATTTGTAGCGCCTTTTCCTTCTAAGAGCTATCTAGAGACTCTTTTATCTCGGGGAAAAGCCTTAAACCTCATTCGAGAAGACAATGATCACTACGTTGTAACAGAAACAGGCATAGAGTGGCTAGATTTAAGAGTGGAAAACAAATCTTTATACCTCTACCGTCACCCTCCCATTCACGCGTTATCTCAACGATTTTCTTTTACTGTCCCAGAAAAAATGGTCCGGGAAATTGAAAAATCTGTGATTAAAATCCTCCACTCAGGGTGGGTTTACCTAGATGCCTTTCTTAAGGGTGTACATGCTCCTTTAAAAGAAGATCAAATGGTGATCCTTTGCAAAGCAGGAAGAATGTGGAAATACCCCCTCCCTGCCTACTCTTTAGAAGAGCTGCAGTTAATCACCGCTGTTTTAACCGAACATCTTTTTGAATCAGGCCTCATCATGGTAGGCCATTTCAAAGGGAAACTCTGTTTAAGTTTAACGGCTTTTGGCCAATCGTTTTTTGGGTAATTTTCATGGCTGAAGATCTTGTTTCTAACCGAAAAGCGTTTTACAACTATGAAATATTAGATACATTTGAAGCTGGCATTGTTCTTGTAGGAACAGAGGTGAAGTCCTTAAGACAACACGGGGGCAACCTTCAAGAGTCGTATGTGATCTTTAATGAAGATGGAGCTTACCTTAAACTTGCCTCTATCTCCCCTTATAAGTTTGGTAATCTCTTTAATCATGAAGAAAAAAGAGAGAGAAAGCTTCTTTTACATAAAAGAGAAATCAGCAAACTCCGGTCTGCAACAACGGAAAAAGGGCTCACTGTCATAGCGCTCAGTTTTTACCTCAAGCAAGGGAAAATCAAAGTGAAACTCGCTCTTGCTAAAGGGAAAAAAACGTATGACAAACGGGATGCGCTGAAAAAAAGAGAGCATGATCGTCAAATTGATCGCTCTTTAAAAAATCTAGATGATTGACAGGCACTAAAAAATTACGGTATCTTCTATGCCAAAAAAGGAATCTTATGAAATTCGTTGTCTCTCGTATTGATCTTTTGAATTTGATTAATAAAATCCAAGCTGTTGTTCCTTCAAAGCCGGCTCTTCCTGTTTTAAATAACGTGCTTCTTGAAGCCAAAGCAGACGGTTTAACGCTTAGCACGACAGATCTTACTGTCTCTATGCAAGCCACCTGTGAGGCTCAAATTCATGAAGAAGGAGCCGTAACGCTTCCTGCAAAAAAACTGTTTCAACTCACAAGAGAGCTCACCTCTTCTCATATTGAAATTGAAACCTCTGTTGGAGAAATTGCCAAGATTAATGCAGGATCTTCTCACTTTAAAATGAGCGGCATGCATCAAGGAGAGTTTCCCCTTCCCCCTTCTCTTCAGTCAGGAGTTTCTTTAGATATCGATAATACGCTTTTAAAAGAGATGCTCATTCGCAGTTCTTTTGCAGCAGCCCGTGATGATAACCGGCAAATTTTAAACGGCACGCTTCTTGAGCTTCAAGGAGATGAGGCCATCTTTACAGCAACAGATGGAAAAAGACTTTGCAGACTCTATACAAAAATTGAGTCTAATATCTCGTCTAAAAGCTCTTATGTGATTCCTTTAAGAGCTATTGAAGAGATGATCCGTCTCATTGATGTGAAAGAAGGGCACTCTACGCTCTCCTTCTTTCCTGACCGTATGGGTATTGCCATTAGTAATATCACCCTCACCTCTAAGCTTTTAAATGGGCAATATCCTGATGTGAATAAAGTGATTCCGCAAAAATCCCTCTCACCGCTCATTTTACACCGTGAAGAACTGATTGCTCTTTTAAGACAAATTTCTCTCTTTACAACAGAGCATAGTAGCGCTGTGAAGTTCACCTTTTCTTCCGGAGAGCTTCATTTAACAGCGATGAGTTCGGATCTTGGAGAAGGGTCTGTCAGCATGAGTGTGAACTACGGAGGCCCAAAGCTTGATATCGCCTTTAACCCGCAATTTTTCTTAGATATTTTACGGCACTCTAAAGATGAAACTGTGCACCTTTCGATTACAGACGCTTTTAGTCCAGGACTCATTACAGATTCCACATCGTCTCAATTTGTTTTGATGCCGATGCGACTTGATTCTTAAATGTTCATCCAGAAGATTTATTTAAGGCATTTTCGTAATTATTTAGAGGAATCCATCACATTTTCCCCCCATACTAATTTGATTTGGGGGAAAAATGCTCAAGGGAAAACCTCTCTTTTAGAAGCACTATTTCTAGCTTCTATGGGAAGATCGTTTCGTACCCCTCACCTTAAAGAGCTCATTCACGAAAAAGGGTCCTTTTTTTTCATTGAAATTCAGTTTGAAAAAGATGGTATACAACAAATTGTAAAACTCTCTTTTGATGGAGAGAGTAAACGGTTAGAGATTAATCACTCTACCTACTCTCACTTTAGTCCCCTCTTAGGGATTTTGCCCATTGTCCTTCTCACCCCTGAAGATGTACAGCTCATTACAGGCGCCCCTTCTGAGAGAAGACGGTTTTTAGATCTGCATTTAGCGCAAAGCGATCCGCTTTATGTATTTCACCTCACAAGGTACCATAGAGCTCTAAAGCAACGTAATACCCTTCTTAAGCAAGGGAAAACTGACGGGCTTTTACCGTTTGAAGAGCTGATGAAGATTGCAGCTACCTACATTCAAGAGCAAAGATCACTCCTCATTAAAACGCTATCTCCTCTTCTTGAAGAGGGGGTGCAAGCGCTTTCTGAAAACTGTGATCATATTGAGATTAAATACCACCCCTCCATGGTTCACGACTATACAAAATATAGAGCAAGAGACCTTCATCTCAAATCAACATCAATGGGCCCTCATCGGGATGATTTTACGCTTCTCATCAATCAAAAATCAGCAGCTAGTTTTGCAAGTCAAGGGCAAATCAGATCAGCTGTTGCGTCGTTAAGACTCTCTCAATGGAAAATACTCTCTGATCATCATCAATTTCCTGCTCTTTTTTGTATCGATGATTTTGGGGTGCATCTTGATCAAGCAAGAAGAGATGCGCTTCTTAATCACATCACCTCACAGGGACAGATTTTTTTAACTTCCCCCTTTTTTTTAGATCATAAAGACTACCATGCTCTTCATATTGAAGAGGGAAAGCTCTTCCCCTCCCCCTAAAGTAAGAAGATATTTTTTCTTTAACGGCAGTTTGAGATTAACCAAATGCCTAAAATCTATATCTTTATTTAAAAAAACTGTTACCTTTTTTTCTAAAAATATTACATGAAAAATTAATTCTATTTTTTTGAAAAAATAAGGATTTTTCCAAGAAATCAATACTTTTAAGGCACTATGTAATGCCCCTTTTAGCAACTAGGAAGTTAAGTTAAAGAAAAAAAAATCTTCGCTTTAAAAGATATAATATTCAGGATAAAGTATATGATTTTTTTAATTCATGCTTTACTTGAACTGAAAATATTGATAAAGTTTCAAACTTCATAGAGAGATGTGCCAGAGGATCAAGCGAGAAATTTATATCCTTTGGGGACTCGTTAGCTTAAAAACATAAATCAAAAGTTATAGTATGACAATTAAACCTTATGCTTTAATGGCAGATCCATTAGAGGCTCTTTATTCCCAAGAAAATTTATCTAGTTTAGCAAAAAATGCGGATGAAAATTCGTCTAGAAAACTCCAAATAGAATGTTCAAAAACAGACCAGGTAGCAAAAGATATTTTAGAAATAAGTGGCAATAACAACACTAATAATATTTTAGATTTACATCCAATCATAGAGTCCTTAAATGATGAATTTGGTACAGAAAAAGAATTTTTTATCCAGGCAATTGATTGTAATTCTCAAGACGGGAGCGTTTACAACAAACTTGCAAATCTTCTAGAAAATGGTGAAACCATTCAGCTTTTAAGCGGGAAAATCTATACAAATAAAGAACTCTATCTTAAGGCGATTGATTTAAATCCTCAAGATATAAATCCTTACTATAATCTTGCATATCTTCTAGAAAATAATGAAACCATTCAGCTTTTAAGTGGGGAAATCTATACAAATAAAGAACTCTACCTTAAGGCGATTGATTTAAATCCTCAAGATGTGAGTCCTTACAATAATCTTGCATATCTTCTAGAAAATAGTGAAACCATTCAGCTTTTAAGTGGGGAAATCTATACAAATAAAGAACTCTACCTTAAGGCGATTGATTTAGATCCTCAAGATGTGAGTCCTTACAATAATCTTGCATATCTTTTAGAAAATAGTGAAACCATTCAGCTTTTAAATGGGGAAACCTATACGAATAAAGAACTCTACCTTAAGGCGATTGATTTAAATCCTCAAGATGTAAATCTCTACACTAATCTTGCAAATCTTCTAGGAAATAGTGAAACCATTCAGCTTTTAAGTAAGGAAACCTATACGAATAAAGAACTCTACCTTAAGGCGATTGATTTAAATCCTCAAGATGTAAATCTCTACAATAATCTTGCATATCTTCTAGAAAATAGTGAAACCATTCAGCTTTTAAGCGGGGAAACCTATACGAATAAAGAACTCTACCTTAAGGCGATTGATTTAAATCCTCAAGATGTAAATCCTTACACTAATCTTGCAAATCTTCTAGGAAATAATGAAACCATTCAGCTTTTAAATGGGGAAATCTATACGAATAAAGAACTCTACCTTAAGACGATTGATTTAAACCCTAAATATGAAGATTCCTACACTAATCTTGCAAATCTTCTAGGAAATAGTGAAACCATTCAGCTTTTAAATGGGGAAGCCTATACAAATAAAGAACTCTATATTAAGGCTATTGAGTTAAACCCTAAAGGTGAGATTCCTTATATTAATCTTGCTAATCTTTTGGCAAGAGATGAAACAGTTCAACTGTTAAATGGAGAAGTCTATACAAATAAAAAGCTTTACATTAAGGCCATTGAGTTAAACCCTAAAGGTGAGATTCCTTATATTAATCTTGCTGATCTTTTGGCAAGAGATGAAACAGTTCAACTGTTAAACGGAGAAGTCTATACAAATAAAAAGCTCTATGTTAAGGCTATTGAGTTAAATCCTAAAGATGACTGTTCCTATACTAGTCTTGCCCACCTTTTAACAAAAAATGAAACAATCACCTTTTTAAGTGGGGAGATTTATACCAGTAAAGAGCTTTATCTTAAGGCTATTAAATTAAATCCTAAAAATCTACAGGCCTATACAATCCTTGCACATCTTTTAGAAAAAGATGAAACGGTCCAACTTTTAAATGAAAAAGCTTATACGAAAAAAGAGATTTACCTTAAGGCTATTGATTCACATCCTCAACATGAATGCTTTTATTCTACTCTTACAAATCTTCTGAAAGATGATGAGCCTGTAACACTTTTAAATGGGGAAATTTATACAAAAAAGAAGCTTTATCTTAAGGCTATTGATTTAAATCCTACAAATGAAGCTAATTACGCCAATCTTGCAGATCTTCTAACAGATGATGAATCAGTCCAGTTTTTAAATAGGGCACTCTATACAAAAAAAGAACTTTATCTTAAGGCTACTGATTTAGAATCTGTTACACACATGAGCTCAAGAGCTATGGAATATTTACAACACTTCTATATTCAAGAAATTGGTACAAATCCGGAGAAAATAGAAAACTACTTTAACTTAATTACAGTCATGCAACACGGCACTGTTTATTTACAGAATGGAATGAAAGTAGATAGTGCATTTTATTTTCGAGAAGCGCTTCGTTTGGATCCTACCTCTGCTTTTAGCTCACGATTTGCTAAGGGGGTTTTCTCTGTAGCTTCTGATTTATCTAATCAAGTGGAAAGAATTTTGCAGCAACCTCAGGAGATGACTGTTAGAAATGGATCTTATATAACGCAGATTCTCAAAGGAGGGGCTTATTTAGAGTTAGAACATGATAAGAAGATATCTATAAGGGCACTTTATGAACATGCTCTTCCTTTTCTTTCATCGGTATATTTAAAGCATAGAGGAGAGGAAAAACTTGGAGACTATCTCTCTTCTAGAAAGCATATTGTATTACAAGATGGGGTAAAGTTTACAAAATTAATGGCCTACACGTACGCCCATCAAAAAAAATACACTAGTCATATTTTAGGAAAACTAGGTGATGCGACTCACCCTGAAAAGCATTTTCTATTAAATGAACAGTGTTATGATAAAAGAACCTTGTACCAACACGCCAAACAGTATAATACAGATATTACAGCTTGCTTAAGGATGGCCGAATCCCTTTACCCACATGAATGGTTAAGAAAGGAAGAGTTATTTCACAGCATCTTAGATCAAGTTTCTCAATTGAGAGAATTTTCTTGGGAAGCTATCACAATATTTGTCCGGATTCTTTCTCAATATGAACTGACAGGTTTAGCATCTAAATATCTTCTAATTTTTGAAGAGCGCATTAAAGGACTTAATCGTCCTGAGGAATGTTATCCTATACCTGCAAATGAATACTATAAAGATTCAGAGATCAGTGATAAGCTTTATTTTATCAAAAAACAGGAGTTATTACTCTATTTATTCAAGTACATGCCTGATCATGAAGAGATGTATGTAGCTTTTGCAAGAAGTTTTGAGTCCCCTGTGATGATTCATGAAAAGAATTATGCCTCAAAAGAGGCTCTTTATCTTAAAGCCATTGATATTAATCCTGAATATAGCTTGCCCTACTTCCTTTTAGGAAAAGAGCTTTTTCATCAAAATATCAAGAGTATTCAGCTTTTAAATGGAGTGACTTTGTCTTGTAAACAGCTTTTCATGAGAGCGATACAGCTAGGAACGTATGAGGCAGAAGCTTACCACTTAGCAGCTATTATGATGGATGATAGAGAAGGCATTCTTCTTTTTGATGAGAAGACTATTCTTTCAAGAGGAGATCTCTTCATCCGTGCATTTGAGCTTGACTTTACACGGATAATGGATTTTAAAAATTTCATCTCTTATATAAAAAGAAACAAAAAATTAACGAAATCAGGCTGAATATGAACCCTGTACGATTACATATATTAGCAGTCCTAGAACCTTGATTTGAGAAAATCATCGCAAATCATTAATGGAGTGCAAAATAAGGTAGCTCATTCAAGTTCATTCATTTTTCAACCTTCTTGTTGATTTTTTTTCTAGATAAAAAAAATGCGTACTTAGAAGGTTGATTTTCAAGATTGAAAATGTTGTTTTGGTCAATCCAAAACAGGCTTTTCTTTAGCCCTTTTTTAATCTTGGATAAAGTTAACATAAGCGTGTAAAAGAGGATCCTTAGAGGCTTTGTTAGCGCGGCTTAATACCATCTCTTCGATCATCTTAGATGAGAGCCTCTTACCTAACTGCACACCTTCTTGATCAAACGAGTTAATACCCCATAAAAACCCTTGAAAGGCTATTTTATGTTCATAATAAGCCATGAGAGATCCTAGTGTAAAAGGGTCGCATTTTTTTGCCATTAAGATGTGAGAAGGGCGGCCCCCTTCAAAATGTTTATTGGGATTTTGAGAGCTCTCCCCAGCTGCTAAACTAATTGCCTGCGCAATCATATTTCCTAGTAGCTTCTCTTGAGATAAGCTTTTATCTATTTCTAAATCAAATCCATAAGCGGGCTCTAAGAAGCCGATAAATTCTAAAGAGGCAAGAAGATCTCCTTGATGAAGCAGCTGAAAAAAAGAGTGTTGTCCATTTGTTCCTGGCTCTCCCCAAACAATAGGGCCTGTAGGATAGCTCACTTTTTCTCCCTGCCGGCTGATGTGTTTACCGTTAGACTCCATACTTAGCTGCTGTAAATACGCGGGAAAGCGAGATAGCGCTTCACTATAGGGAATCACAGCTATAGTAGGGATTTTTAAGAACGAGTGGTTCCACACGCCTAAAAGCGCTGCAAAAAGAGGAAGATTTTCATTAGGAGAGACCTTAAGAGCGATTTGATCCATCTCATACGCGCCTTCAAGAAACTGTAAAAAAGAGGCATACCCTAAGATGAAGGATAACACAACCGCTCCTACCATCGATGTGACGGAAAACCGTCCTCCAATAGAGTCCCAAATGTAGAAAACCTCTCTATAATAAAGAAGATTGTCCATGAGGCTCTTCTCTTCTGTTACTGCAATGAGATGCTGTTTGGGATCAAGACCCTCTTCTTTAAGCCTTTCTCGAATTAACGCCTCATTTGTGAGGGTTTCAAGAGTGGTTCCTGATTTAGAAACGATCACAAAAAGGGTCTTTTTAAGATCCAAAGAATTTAAGATGGAATAACTTGCATCTGGGTCAATATTTGCGATAAAGTGAGCCTCTCTTCCTTTGATGCCATATGGTTTTAGCGCCTGATACACAGCCTCTGGGCCAAGTGATGACCCTCCAATTCCCACCTGGACAAGTGTGGTAAAATCCATAACTTCTGTTAAAAATTGCTGAAGACGGGTCAGCTCTTGTTGATTTTTTTCAGCGATGAAGCTAGCTTTTTGAGATAAAGGAACCTGACCTTTAGGGATGCGGAGCGCTGTATGCAGCACGGATCTATTTTCAGAAGGGATGTTCTCTAGCTTATTAATCACCTCTCCAGATTGCATCTTAAGCATCCACTCAAGCGCTTTTTTCTCCTCTGCAAACGCAAAAAGCTGTGATAAAATGGCCTCTGTGACAAGCTCTGTTGCATAGGAGAGTTTAAAGGCGCCAGCTTCTAATTGATAGCTCTTAACCCGAGTTGCTGTCAGATCTTCTCTTAAATTAGGTACGCACTGAACACATTGCTCTAAAGGATGGCTTAGCATCTCTTATCTCCTATTTGATTACTTCTTAACCCAAAGTGGTATTTTGCTCTATTTTTAAAACTTCGTTATTGATGAAAAGGGGTGAAGTGAGCTATACTGACTCCTGTTCGGAGCATAGCGCAGCTTGGCTAGCGCAACTGCTTTGGGAGCAGTGGGTCGGGGGTTCGAATCCCTCTGCTCCGAACTTTATCACACTCCCTCCAGCGGCTTCAAATCCACAGATTTGCCGTTTTCCGTAAGCTGAAATTGTCTCTTCAAATACAATGATTTCATCAAGTCCATTCCATAACTCACTGAGCTGCCTTTCAGGAATCACTTTAATCTTTTTATGGGCGTTTTGAAACGTGCTTAAAAGCGTGGTTAATCGCTCCTGAATACTCAGAGAAAACAGTTCATCAGAAGGAAGAACGACCCCGATGGGAGATTCCTCAGGTGTTAAGGAGAGCTCTAGATAAGAAAACCGCTCTTTAGAAAGAAGATAAGCCATCTCACCAAGAGGTCTTTTCAGCGGATTACTAAAAAGAGCATAAGGAACTGCTTCCTCAGGTAAAAAAGAGGCTAACCTATGTAAATAATCTCCTAAGAGAGAAGCTAACTCCCCCTCTGATAAATTTTCTTCAGAAACAGTGAGAGTTGAGAGCACTTCAATAGACCCTTGAAATACAACAACACCCTGACAAGAATGCTTAATAAGAGGCCACACTTCTTTCGAAAAATGCTCAAACGCCCTCACAAGTGCATAAAAAATAGAAGTGTCATTTAAAAAAAAGGGACCTTCATCAAAGCCGCAATTTAGATGAACATAGAAAGGCTCTTCTAAATTCAGCATATCCCCAATCTCTTCATCCCAATTAAGATCCGAAGAGGAAGAGGCATAAAGTGTCACGATTGCCACTTAAGACTCCTCACGGATAAATTTCATATACCGTATTTCTTTCCCTTTTTGTCTCCACAGCTCTTCAAAAAAGGACGTGCCATACCCTTCTAAGCTTGTGACATAGTGAGGAGAAGCAAAAAAAGAGCCCCAAGAAGGGTTTTCTAACACTTCATCCATCACTTGGTGACTATACACTGCGTCATCTGTGACAACGGTTAAACACCCGTGAGGCCTCACTGTTCTTGCTAAATGGCGCACAAACTCTTGTTGAAAGAGTCTATTTTTTGCATGTTTCAGTTTAGGCCAAGGGTCAGGAAAGTTAACATACACCTCATCTACTTGATGATCCTTCATATAATCTTTAATGAAAATATGTGCATCTCCATACACAACAAGGAGATTATTGAGTCTTTTTGTCCTTTTTTTGGACCAAATCTTTTGGGTTCTATCAAACCGCTTTTCTACAGCTATCCAATTAACAGAAGGGTCTTTTGCTTTTTCAGCTAGCCATGTTCCATTTCCTGTGCAATATTCAATGTGAACAGGATTTTGATTACCAAAGATTTCTTCCCATGAAGGAAGTGTCCAGCTTGTATGCTGATCATAATGCGGAGGGATAAAGAGAACCCCTTCATGAAGGCAAGGTTTACGCTCTTCCCAAGTGTAAGGATAGGTCAGTTTATAGAGTGTCATACGGCATCCATTTTACCCCAAAGATACGTTTTGTTGCCTTAGGAACTATCTTTTCATTCATTTTAAATAAAATACTACCTATTAAAAAAGAGCATTAAACCGGGGCCCTTCTTCAAGACCTCTAGAAAATATATCTTAAATACCTCTTCTCTTAAGATAGGATTAAATAGTGATTTTATTTCCAGAAACAATTTAAACTCTATCGTGAAATAGCTTGTATTCATAAGGAACTTATGTCGATTGAAGTAGAAGAAGAACACCCTTTTTTAGATCTTGATCAAACCATTTTCCCCCATTTTAAAAATCTCGTGACTCCTTCTTTAAGAGAGCTTTATGAACGTGTCGAGCGCGCAAGACAGAAGAAGATGATTGCCTACACCTTAGGAAGCGCTGCAGCTGTTGCAAGTTGCGCTCTTTTAGCAACAGCTACTTATCTACCCATAGCACCGCTTGCTCTTGTGGCTATCAGCTGTTTTATGTATGGTAAGATTCAACATAAGCCTAAACCCTATCTCATTTTATCGATTGATGGAGGAGGTATCCGAGGTATTATCCCTGCTCAAATGTTAGCGCATATTGAACGGATGGTAGGGTGCCGTATCGGAAGTTTATTTGACTGCATTACAGGGACCTCTATTGGCGGGGTTTTAGCTCTTACACTTGCGCTTCCTGACCCTCAAAACCCTAGATATCCGAAAAAAAGCGCAAGAGACATGGTTCATTTTTTTCTTAACTCAGGCCCTGCTGTCTTTTCCAATACCACTTACGAAAGAATCAAAGGGATTGAAGGAGTGAGAGGCCCTAAATATTCTAATGAAAGTTTAAAAAATCTCTTAACTCAAGAATTTGGAGAGACAAGGCTCTCTGAAGCTGTAACTGATGTTTTAGTTCCCAGCTACGATCTTGCCAAGGGAAAGCCTCTCATTTTTTGCCATTTTAAAGATGATAAAACAAAGAAATCTTTCCTGATGCGAGATGTAGGACTTGGAACGACAGCTGCTCCCGTGTATTTCCCCTCTCACTCCATTCAAGATAATGGTCATTCACTCAATCTCATTGATGGCGGTATGATTGCCAATAACCCCTCTTTCCTTGCCTTTATGAAAGCAGCCGGCCATATTGAACCTGGCCGTGATATTTTCATCTTATCCCTAGGAACAGGAAACGCCACTTGGAAGTCCATTAGTCATGAAGAGTCTAAAAACTTTGGGGCGTTTCAGTGGCTTCCTATGATTTTTAATCTCCTCTTTCAAACGTCAGAAAAAATGCTCACCCTGCATTTTAAAAATATGCAATACCGAGATGGAAAGAGCTTTTCCATGATCCGGCTTCAACCTTCTTTAGACAGCCCTGAACAAACAGTCTTAGACAACACTTCAAGGCAAAACATTATCAACTTAAACAATATTGCTATTAGGTACTGTGCAAAAAATAAAGAGTGGATTCAGAAAGAAATCGTGGAGCCTTTAAAGAAGCATGGGGTCTCTCCTTTGCATGAAATAGAAGAATTTGAAGAACAGCATCCTATTGAGCTTGACGATTATACAGCAACCATTTATCCTTAAGACCTCTTTGCCCAGATGGTGGAATTGGTAGACACAACAGATTTAGGTTCTGTCGCCCAAAAGGTGTGTAGGTTCGAGTCCTATTCTGGGCATCTTTTTTTATCTCTCTTAATTTTGATGCCTCTTTAAACTAACAAAGAAAAATTGTAATCATTCAGTCCCCTCCCTTCTGGATGAGTTTTCTGTCCCTTTTTACAATAATCGTCAAATCGCCTGAGAATATGTTGATCAAGCTAGAGGCTCTTACAATAGATTCCCTCCACGAGATTTTAAAAACTTTCCCTCAATGAGCACCCTTTATATTCGAAGTTATCTCTTCAAAATACGTCAGTAAAACGGAAATATTTGAGATATAATCCAAGAAAATCCTTATCTCTTGGCAAATCTTTCTAGAGAAACTCCTTCCTCTTTTTAAGAGGCATTTGAAGGGTTATTTTAAATCCAAGATTATCTAGAATGGATAACGTTGTGAAAGCTGCAAGTTGATCATAGGTAAGCTCTTTTATCTATTTGATAACTGCCGTGAGTTGCTATCTCTTGTAATCTACTGAAAAGTAATGCTCACTATTCAAGCTTCCCTTATTTTTTTGAAAAAATATTTTCTCATATTTTTAAAGAGCAGATTTCAATTAAAACCGATTGTTTTAGCTATTTGGATAAGGTGTTTGATAAAAAATAAAGAGGGGATAAAGGCACATCACATAAGCCTTGAAGAAGAGCTCTTCAAAGCTTATGCAGTTAAAGAAAGAGTTATTTGAGATGTTCTGCAAAGAAGGAAATTGCAGATGTTGCAATCTCATCATGAATCTTTGAGCGGTCAACAGTTGGAGAGTCAAAAGCGACTTTCTTATCTAAAAGCATTTTTCCTCCCTTACTCACTTCATTCAAGAATACATAGTGACTAGCGCTTCCAGGAATTAAGCTTAAGACAGCTTTTTTAATCTTTCCGGCTAAAATTTTTGGACTCGAATCAAAAGGAACTGTTTGATCCCCTTCTGCTGCGACAATGTAGACAGGAATAGAAATTGACTGCAAGCTTGCCCCATCAAACAGATAGCCAAGAGCTGGAGCCATTAAAAAGGCGGCACTCACTCTTGGATCTCTATAAGAGTTAGCAGCTGGTGAAAAGTCAATCGCTCTTAATACCTCTTCATTAACTGTTGTAGGAATTTGATCCGCAGGAAGCTTACTCATATCGGGTTGATCAAAATGTGCAACTCTTCCCCCAGCAATCCAAACACCTGTTTGACCGCCTAAAGAGTAGCCCACAAATCCAATACGCTGTGCATCGATATGGTCTTTAAATTGCTCCATTTGAAATAAATTATCAATCACCGAAGAGATATCTTTAGGTCTTTCCCAGATTTTAATGAAGCTATCAACAATTTTGTTATTCCATGTGTTACCGTAGTGATCAACGGCTGCTACGATGTAGCCATTTGCAGCTAGAGTCTCTGCGATCCACGATGTGTTCATTCTATCGCCCCAGTTCCCATGAGACATCACGATTAAAGGGTATTTTTTTGAGGAAGTTTTTAAAGGAGCGTCTCTAGCTTCAGCGCATCTTACCCAAAGCCCTTCCACTTTAGCAGCGGTTGTTGCTTGATCAACCGGGTACCAAATTTCTGTGACAAGAGGTCTCTCTCTTGCTTCATCATAAAATCTAACGGTCGTAATGCCTGTTTTAGATGGATGTAAAACACGGTCTAGAGAACACGGCTTTTGACAGCAGCTTAATCCGATTAAACAACCGATAGCAACAGCTGCAAGTGATAGATAAAGTATCTTTCTTTTCATGGCTAAGTATCCTTTTATGATTCAAACAAGTCTCTCTGACAAAGCAGTGAGGTGAAAGGAGTAAGTTTAACCGATTATCTAGTTTCTTTACACTGTAGCTTTTATTTTCCTCTCAAAAAAATAGTGATACTAGAAAAAGAGTTGCCGATATTAAATAAAAAAACTATTTTGCAATTCAAGAGAAGACGAGATAAATAACCCTCAATTTTATACACTATGAAGGTGCTAATGACTCTCTTGCTTTTCTCTATAGTTAAGAAAACTGATCATAGCGACAGGACCTTATTACCGATGTATCTATTGTTTCAAAAAAAAATCACATTTTTTGTTCTTTTTTTAGCTCTTTTTGCTTGTGAAGTGAAGCTCTTTTCCGAGGAGAAGAAAACCGTTCTTGTGTTATGCAGTTATGGCGGATATGGCCACCAGGCAGCTCTTCAAACACTTGATCACTTAATGGGAGAAAAATACCATATCAACGTGATCTACCCCATCGATGAAATGAACATCTTTGGCGTCAAATCAGGGGAGCAATTTTATAATTTTATGCTCCAAACAGGGTGGATTAAACCGGTCAATTTCATTACAAAACATATCGCCCCTAAGCTCTTTCGCTCAAGAAGATCGGCCATTACCTCTTTAATTAAACGGCATATATCACAAACTCAGCCAGATCTGATCATCTCTCTTATTCCCTTTATCAACTTATCTGCTAGTGACGCAGCGCATGAAATGAGAGTCCCCTACCTTGTTGTTACAGTCGATAACGATTTACAAACATGGGTGCATGGCCTTCAGCAAGTGGATCACCCGCATTTCAAAGTGACGGTGTCTTCAAGCGATAGAAAACCTCGGAAAATGCTGAAAGATCGCCATATTGCAAATCATCTGATCCAAACAACAGGACTTCCCATACGGGAAGATTTTTTTACTCCTAAAGATCAAAAGCGTATTAAAGAAAACCTCGGCATTGATCCTCATCAGCCTGTCATTCTTTTAACCTGCGGCGGAGTAGGAGGAAAACAAACGTTAAGCTACACAGAAGAAATCAGCAAAATGCCGCTTGGAGCTCATCTCATTGTGTGTGCAGGAAAAAATGAAGCGCTCATCCACTCTTTAGAAAAACTGACTCTTCACCCTACAAACAGGCGCACGGTGATGGGTTTTACCTCAGAGATTGCCGATTTAATGGCCATTTCTGATCTCATTATCACCAAATCTGGACCTGGAACCATTACAGAAGCGATGACCCTAGAGCGTCCCCTTCTCATTGATGCAACGGGGTCCATTTTAAGATGGGAAAAAGCCAACATTGATCTTGTTAAAGAGTATAAAGTAGGGGATGTGATTCATCATCTAGATGAACTTGAGCCTCTTTTAAGAAAATTTCTCTTTGATTCTGAAGTTCGCCATGAGATTCAAAAAGCGTACCATTTGGTGCCTCCTAACCGATTTCAAGAAGAGATCATTCCGCTCATTGAATCGATGTGTCTTTTAAAAAGTGACTCCCCTTACAATGAAGGATAAAAAATGAGGTCTTTTGATGAAACAACTCGCTCCTTACGGTCTATGGACCTCTCCCCTTCATGAAACCCACCTGACAGAGGGGCAAAAACGGCTAGGGACTATTCTCATCCAAGATGGCTCTATCTATTGGGATGAAGGAAGACCTCAAGAAAAAGGGCGTGTGGCCCTCATGGAAAAAGCCCCTGACGGCACGGTCATAGACCACACGGGAGGCTCCATGAGCTGCCGGACCCGCGTGCATGAATACGGGGGAAAGTGTTTTGCTGTAGCAAATAAAAAAGTTTATTTTGTGAATGACACGGATCAAAGAATCTATGCCGAGGGAAATCCCCTCACAGAGCCCGGTATGCGGTGTGCGGATTTTGTGATTCATGAAGATTACTTAATAGGTGTAGGAGAAAAAGAGGGAAATAATTTTCTTTTCTCTCTTCACCTCCCTTCAGGCGCCTTTTATCAAGTAGCATCTGGTCACGATTTTTACGCCTCACCTACCCCCTCTCCTTGTGGAAACCAGATTGCTTACCTCACCTGGGATCACCCCCATATGCCTTGGGAGTCTTCACAGCTATGGCTAGGGAGTCTTAAAGAGGGGCGTATTGTCTCTTCTAAGTTAATAGCTGGAGGAGAAAATATCTCTATCCAACAGCCTCTCTTTTCAAGTGATGGAGTACTTCACTGTATCAGTGATGAGAGCGGATGGTGGAACATTTATCAATACATCCATGAAAAGTGGATACCCCTTCACCAAGAGGCAAGAGAGTTTGGGCTCCCGCTTTGGCAGCTGGGACTTTCCACCTATACATTTTGTCAAAATCAACTCATTGCAGCTTCTCAAAAAGAGGGCCTATTTACCCTCTTGAATGTCACAACACAAGAAACACTTACTCTTCCTTGGACATTTTATACACAGCTAAGATCGGAAGGGTCCACCTTAGTTTTTATCGCAGCTTCTGCTACAGAAGGAAAGAGCCTCATTCGTTATGATCTTTTAACACAAAAAATGGAAACCATCACAAAAGAACAAGAGGTTTTTTTAGATCAAGAGATGATCTCTCTTCCTCAAATGATCTCTTTCCCCTCTCATCAAGGAAGAGCTTGTCACGGAATCTATTACCCTCCGCAAAATGCGCTATGGCGCGCCCCTTTAGATACAGCTCCCCCTTTACTAGTGATCTCTCATGGAGGCCCGACATCCCAAGCATTTCCTCTCTTTGATCTAAAAATTCAATTTTGGACCTCAAGAGGGTTTGCAGTCATTGATGTCAACTACGGGGGAAGCTCTGGCTATGGAAGAGCGTATAGAAACTCTCTTCAAGGGGAGTGGGGTGTTATGGACACCCAAGATTGTGAGGCTGCAGCCCAATTTCTCATTAAGCATCAGCTTGTAGATCCTAAGTACATTGCTATAAGAGGGTCTAGCGCTGGAGGATACACCACACTTGCTGCCCTCACCTCATCTCCTATTTTTACAGCAGGGGCTAGCTACTACGGTGTGTCTGATTTAAAACTTCTTGCCAAAGAGACACATAAATTTGAAGCGCACTATCTCGATTTTCTCCTAGCTCCTTACCTCTCTCATCAAAAGCTCTATGAAGAGAGATCCCCTCTCCATCAGATTCAAGGGATTAAGTGCCCTATCATCTTTTTTCAAGGAGAAGAAGATACGGTTGTCCCTCCTAATCAAGCTAGGCTCATGCATGAGGCTTTAAAGCACCAAGGGATTAAAACTAAGCTCATTCTCTACCCTCACGAACAACACGGCTTTCGGCAGGCAAAAAATATCCAAGACTCCTTAGCCCAAGAGCTAAACTTTTATTTAACCGTGTGGGGGCTAAAGCCGTAAAATCATCTTTTGTTCTCTCAGATTCTTTGAATATTCATCCCCCTACACAATAGAGGGTTTTGAAATGGTTATGATGGTAGCTATTTTTGCTCAAAGCAAAAAGGGCCTAATAGAGAGTGCTCACTCCAATTGTTTTAATGCCTAAGAGAGTCACCTCTTCAACGATGAGTTCAAACTGATCGATTCTAACAGTTTCTCCAAGAGTTGGGATATGTCCAAGCGTGTGGATCATGAGCTCTTCTAACGTTTTTTTACCGTGCCCATCAAGGTGGACATGATAGGTTTGATTAAACTCTTCAATTGATTGATGACTGGGAAACGATCTATCCACAACAACATGGCGCGCTCTTGGGACAATCTCTTCAAATGACATCCAGTTGTCATCTAATCCAAAAATTTCATCAATGATTTCATCAAGAGTTAAAATACCAGCTGCTCCCCCCTTTTCATCTAGAACAACAGCCACACTTTGGTTGTTATGCCGAAACTGTTTTAAGATGGAGAGTATCGGATCTTTAGTGGTAATGAACCAAGGAGCTTTAGCGTAATCACGCACTTTTTTCTGATCTGTCAGCCTAAGAAGATCTCTTGGGTAAATAATGGCCATGATATTAGAGGGGCTCTTTTGAAAAAGAGGCACAAAAGGAGAGTAGTTTTTCTCTAACAAAACTCTTAGCTCTAAAAGAGTAGCTGTGGAAGAGATCATCACAATCTCTTGTAAAGGCTTCATGAGCTCTTTAGCTGTCATCGTCCTAAGGGCAAAGATTTTCACAGATGTTGTGTTAAAATCTTCTTCATCTTTTTCCTCTAAAATCTTTTGCAGCTCTTCGCGGCTTAAAGAGAGCCCTCCCTTTTCTGAAGATCCAATAAGTGAGTGTACCATTTGACAAAAAAGATCAAAAAAATCAATGAGCGGTTTTAAGATAAAAGAGATGGCATAAAGAACTGGAACCCCAATCATTGCGGCATGCTCTGCATACCGTCTTCCAGCAAAAAGCGGGGCAATTTCTGCAAAGATGATCACAATAATCACTTGTGTTAGCGGTGCAAAGTCAGGATCAAGATTTAGGGACTCGTAAAGCCTTCTTGACGCTTCTGAACCAATTAGAAGGCTTGCATTAATGCAAATGAGAGCGCTTCCAAATAGCCTGCCCGGATGCTGCAAAAGATCATTTAACCAAATCGCTCGTTTGATCCCTTTGCTGACATAGTATTGAAGACGCACTTTATTAAAAGAAACACACGCCATTTCGACCATCGCAAAGAACCCTTGCGTCACTAAACAGAGAATAATTAAAAAAAGAAGCGCTTGTGAGGAGAGGTTCATCGTTTTGTATGCATCCTTCGAATATAAATGCGCCGCACCCTTGTAGGGTCAGCAGCTAGCACATGAAATAAACAGTTTTCTAACACCATTTTACTGCCGCTTTTAGGAATATCTCCCATCTTTCCTGTTAAATACCCCCCAACTGTCACCATGTGATTTTCAGAGGGAAACGGTTGATCAAAGAGCTCTTCTAAGTCGTTAAGTTCCATTTTTCCGCTTGCAATGATGACATCTTTTCCAGAAACCGTGTAAAGGTTTTTCTCATCCCTCCTGTCAGCAATCTCTCCAATCACCGTTTCAACAAGATCTTCTAATGCAATGATGCCGCTGACGGACCTGTATTCATCAACCACAATCGCAAAGGACTCTTGTCTTGAATAAAACTGTCTAAGGAGAAGACGTGCCGGGATCGTCTCAGGGACAAAGAACGGTTTTTCAATCACCGTTAAAAGATCTTCTGCTTTATGGATGGACTCTTGATGAAGAAAAAACTGTTTACTTGTCATGATTCCAATGATTTGATCAAGCCCCTTACGGCATACCGGAATGCGGGAGCACTCAAGGTCTACAAAAAAATGGACTAACCGAGAGAGCGGCTCTTCTAGCTCAAAATGCAGCACCTCTTCCCTAGGACGCATCTGCTCTTTAACGGTGGATTCTTGAAGGGTTAAGTACCCCCTGATCAGCTCTCCCTCTTCTGCTTGAAGGACTCCATACTCCCTAGATTGCCTAAGAGCGTGTCTCAGCTCATCAATCGAGATTTCTTTTTCTTGATGCAGGAAGAAAAACACAAACCGTGAAACGCCGTTTGTGATCCACACAACGATTTGCCGAAGCGGCTTAAGAAGCTTTTGGAATATAAAAATGATAGGAGCCACCCGTTCTGCAATTTTCACACCGCTCACGAGACCAATCGATTTGGGTAAAATATCTCCAATAATTAGCGTTAGCACTAAAGGAATACCGACATTCACCATCCAACTCGATGTTTCTGCAAAAATGGAGGCGCACACATTTTGAATCAAAATATTTGTGGCAATATTAAGCATAATAATGGTGACAAGAAGGTCACTTGGAGAGGCAAGAAGATCAGATACAAGTCTTCTTCTTGGATGAGGATCTGTTTTATACGCTTTAATCTTTAAACTTGAAAGGGAAAAAAGAGAGGTTTCTGATGCGGAAAAAAAAGCTGATAAAAACAGCAGCAAGAGAAGAGATACAATAAATAGGGTCATAATATAGGAGTGAATATTTGTTTACTCTGTAAGAGTCTCTGGGGAATGCCTCCATAAAGAAAAGAGGGGCAAAGGTCTTTACTAAAGTGATCTTGATCAAAATTACCGTTCATCTTATCAGAAGTTATCACACCTTAAGAATTATTGTGAAAATAGATCTTTGTTTGCCCATGCCGCACCATCCCCAGCTGCCGCTTAAGCACCATTTCCACCCACTCAGGATCAGACTGGCTTTGAATTTGAAGAAGGAGCTCTTCTTGCGAAGAGATCGCCTCTCGTTTCTCTTCCTCTAAAGAGTTTAGCTTCACAAGAAGGAGCTGATAATTATTTTCTTTCTCCTGAATCATGAAAATTCCAACAGCTGCAGCCAGACACATCCCCAAATAAAAAACCCACCGAAAACGGCCTGTTTTCTTAAGAGAGGGAGCAGGTGGTGAGAGGGCAGCTCTTTTCATCCTAGAATCTATTGTATTGGAAATATTTTTTTACTGAAGGCTTTTTTTCGAATAAAATAATAAGGCTAATAATCAATAAGATTCAATGTGCAAATTCCAAGCCGTCAATAAATTAAGCGATTGGCAAAGTAATGCGCGTTTGTTTCATATATTTACCTCCTCTATCTGCATAAGAAACCTCACACACATCTTGCGCTTGATAAAATAACACCTGCGCTAACCCTTCATTGGCGTAAATCTTTGCAGGAAGCGGTGTTGTATTAGAGATTTCAAGCGTCACAAACCCTTCCCACTCTGGCTCAAAAGGAGTGACATTCACAATGATGCCGCACCTTGCATAGGTGGATTTTCCTAAACAAATGGTCATTACGTCTCTAGGTATTCTAAAATACTCCACACTTCTAGCGAGTGCAAAAGAGTTCGGAGGAACAATGCAGTAGCTTCCCTCAACATGCACAAAAGCGTTATCCTGAAAGTTTTTAGGATCGATTAAAGAGTTGTTAAGATTTGTAAATATTTTAAACTCCCCTGCCACTCTTAAATCATATCCGTAGCTAGAGAGTCCATAACTAATTACTTTTTGCCCTTCACAAGACCGAATTTGTTCATCGACAAACGGCTCAATCATCCCTTTTTTAAGAGCCATTTGACGAATCCATGTATCTGATTTAATCCCCATCTTCATCTTCCTTATGTTGAATACCCGCTTATTTTGGGTACAATCCGCTAAGCGTTATCCGAAAGATATAGCGAGGCAATTCGTTTTTTGCTAGAGTTTTGTTAAGAATTTAACCTTAAGCTATCAGGAAAAAGAGTTCATGCGCATCTTTTTTTCCCTAAAAGTTTATCTAATCCAAAGCCTATGAACGAGCAAAGCTTTATCCAGTCCTCTTGGTCTAAACCGGATGAAAAACTTGAGACAACACTAAGACCTCAGTCTCTAACAGATTTCTTTGGCCAGGAAAAAGTGAGAGAGCGTCTCTCTATTTTGATGCAAGCTGCAAAAACAAGAAAAGAGCCGCTTGGACATGTGCTCTTTTACGGCCCGCCAGGGGTGGGTAAAACCACACTTGCCCATCTGATTTCTAAAACCATGGGCACTCAGCTTGTTATCACTTCAGGGCCTGTCATTGAAAAAGCGGCAGATCTTGCAGGGCTTTTAACCAAGCTTAAAGAAGGCGATGTCCTTTTTATCGATGAGATTCACCGCCTTTCTAAAACCATTGAAGAGTATCTTTATCCTGCCATGGAAGACTTTTGTCTTGATCTTTTGATTGATACAGGTCCAGCTGCAAGATCTGTTCAGGTAAAGCTCAATAAGTTTACGTTAGTGGGAGCCACCACCCGTGCAGGCCTCCTCTCTTCTCCTTTACGGTCAAGGTTTGCTTTTTCTTCAAGGCTTGATTACTACGACGCTGAAACTTTACAGAAAATCATTTTACGGTCTTCTTTAAGACTCAGCACACCCATCGATGAGGATGCTGCATATGAAATTGCCCTCCGTTCAAGAGGCACTCCCCGTATTGCAAATAATTTACTTAGGTGGGTTAGAGACTTTGCCTTAATTCAAAAATCAGACCGCATTCATCAAGAAATCGCTGTTTTAGCGCTTGAGCTTCTCTCTATTGATCACTTAGGTCTTGATGAAATGGATAAAAAGTTCCTCTCTGTCTTGATTGATCATCATGAAGGGGGGCCAACTGGCATTCAAACCTTGGCTGCAGCTGTTGGAGAAGAGTCTGAAACCCTTGCTGAAGTGTACGAACCGTATCTTGTCTTGCAAGGATTTATTAAACGGACTCCAAGAGGCCGTGAGGCAACACGTCTTGCCTATTTACATCTAGGAAGAACTCTTCCCTCGAAATTTAATCAAGGAGAACAACAATGTCTTTAAGACATCTCATGACACTACTCATTGGAGGACTTGGAATGATGTGTAACCTCATTTCCTCTCCTCAAAGTACAGATTTTTCCCAAAGAGTAAAACCTGCCACTCTAAAAGTGTTGCTTCATAAGGAAGTGCCTCAAGTTCTTCTGGAAGTGAAAGGAAGACACCACATTTATAATCCCTTAAATGGCGTGGAAATGACATGGGGAGTAGTGAGCCGTAAATTCCCTTTAAAGTCCACTGAATATGGTCTTCACTGGGGAGAGCAGTTTCCAGGCACTTTTCATTTAAGGTTTGTTCCAGGGGATTCACAAAGCTCTGTTCTTGTGAACGGCATTCAATATAGAGGATGCGTTGAAGTATCTTTAAATGACAATCTGTTTACTGTTGTCAATGAAGTAGACATTGAAAGCTATCTTAAATCCACGCTCTCTTCAGAATTTACAGCGCCTCTTCCTGATGAAGTGTTAAATTCTGTCGCCATTGTGGCAAGAACCTCTGCTTATTTTCTTGCTAAAGAATACCCAGAATCCCCTTGGCATGTTGTGGCAAGTGAGTGTGGCTATCAAGGCACTTCGATGCTTGCAAAACCGTATATTGATAAAGCCGTCAGTGCAACTTATCACGCCATCCTTACCTATGATGATAAGCCGTTTGCAACATGTTGGACAAAAGATAGCGCAGGGCAAACAGTTGATTTTGCAGCGATCTTTAGAAAATCTTTGCAAACACCTCCTGGTATTTTTAGCCCTATTGCAAAAAATCACAGAATAGAGTCCAAGTGGACACTCACCTGTTCTAAGGCGCAGCTAGAAGAAGCGACACGGTTTGCTAAAATTTCAACCATTGATCTTTATATCGTTCCTGACTCTTCTAAAGTGTATGGCATTAAAGTGTCTAACGGCCATCAGGAAAAAGATTTTGATTTTATCACCTTCCAAAAGCTGATCGGGCCTGAGCTTAAAAGTAACGATTTTGCTCTAGATGTGCGGGAAGATAGCTGCACCTTTACCGGTTATGGAGAAGGGCCTGGCGTTGGTCTTTGCCTGTATACAGCTAAAATTTTGGCAGAGAAAGGGGAAAAAGCGCCTCAAATCTTGCACACGTTTTACCCTGATACAAGACTTGAGAAGGTAAAGTCTTTATAAAGAGAATCTACCTAGTATTCACCTTCACCTGAAGGATTACTCCTAGAGAAAATTCCTCTTTTCAGATACACTATTTTATTGCTGGGGACCTTATAGAAAGTAGAGGCCAGAACCAGGTTAGGGCCGGAAGGCAGCACCCTTAAGGGCTCACCTATTTGCCATAAGCCCTCTCCAGCATTTCTTTAGAACTTGAGTCCAAGTCCAGATGTCACCCCGTGAAAAATTACATATCCTTTACGGCTAGGTAATCCTGTTTCCCAATTAGGGATGAATTGCTGAGAAGAGAGCGCTATGCCATATATCCCGGTTGCTTGATAACTAGTAATAAACTCCATATTTGAAGAGAGGTTATAACAAAGACAAAGTGCCATATCAGCTACAAAAGGAAAGGAAAATTTTTTCTCTTGATTTTGTCCTACAGTCACCGTGTCATTTAAATCTCGCCAAAGCATCTTTTGAGAAATCGTATTAACACCCACTCCTCCTTGAGCCAAAATGCTCCATGTTAAATGCCTCATGGGATGCACATGCATCACTCCTCCTAACTGAATAGCTGGAATAGTGTTGTAGCTCTTCACCGTGTAGGGACTAGGGACTTTATCTGCTGTATAACTTAGCACCATATTTTCTTGAAGTGAGAGGTATTTAACGCTTCCCCTATAGGCGCAGGAGAAATAGTTTTTCCCTGGAGGGGTTATAAAGCGGGTTAGACTCAGCTCTCCTTGCCAAAAAGCTGAATGATACACAGCAGAGGCTGCATTTGCATTTTCAAAATCTGTCCCCGTATTCATTACATTAGGCGGTAAATAAGCAAAAGAAAGAGAGCCGGTATCACTCCTAGAATAGTAAGAGGTCTCAGGATGGATCCATAAGTAAGAGAGCTCAATTTCTGTCTCATCTAATCGGTATTGAAGAGCTGTTTTAAATCCAGGCTCAAACTTAAAATGGTGATGAAAATCCCCCAGTACTGTTTTAACACCTGTAGATAAAGAATTATCGATGATAAATGGGGTATTATGGGATTGAATCCGTCCAAAATAGGCAGCCTCTACGTAGCAGCTAAATGGTTCTCTTGCGTAAAGAGAGGGCGGTATGAGCGCAATAAACGCCCCTAAAAGAGATAGCATTGATGTTTTCATGTAAAACTTAAAATAGCAAAAAATGTTTTATTCACAACATTTTTATCTTCCTATTCTTGAAAGTAACGTGTCATAACCCTCTTCTTTTTTGATGAATAGCTTATCCGGTAGCTTTTTTTCCCCCATTTAGTCTTTAGATGGAACCTATTTTTGTCCTCTCTTAAAGAGCTTCAAAAAGCCCTCTTCTCTATTATTTAAATCACTTGATTCAAGCTTTAACAGTTAATAAAATGTTCTATTAGGATGATAAATAATAGTTATTCGTTTATAATAGCTGGAAAAATGACAAATTTAATTAAAGAATTCATCTATTCCCTCTCTCCTTACTATCACATCAATGATTCTCTGTCTTCAAATGCCTCTGAAAATCAAGACAACTCTTCTTCTATTGAAGAAGAAGTCATACCTCTTTTACCTGGTCTTAACTTAGCGCAATCCGTCATTAAAAACCTCACTAAATCAGCCATTCAAAACCAAATTCATAAAACACTTGAAGCCCCGTCCCCTGGTGTGGAAGAAGCGTTAAATGACTTAAATGCTTTAATTCAAACCATCAAGCAAAATGAACAGGTAGCTGATGAAACGTATCCGCATCTTCTCAAGTTTCTTGGTGAATGTTCGCTTAACACCTCTTTGGTATACCCCTTTTTAAAATTCCTCTCCCCAAAGCAAAAAGAGGATTTATCTTCTCTTAAACAAAAAATTCAATCAAACGCTCTATGTTATGATGACTTAAAGACTTTAGAAGAAGCCAAGGCGATTGTCTTAACGTTAAGAGGAAGACAAGAAGGGGTTGTTCAAACAGTTACAAGAGAGCTAAAAGACAAAGTATCTTTGCAATTTAAGGCTCTTTTAGGCATATCTCCTGAAGATTTTGATAAAAACCTCGAGCTCAAACAACAAGCTAAACAATCCAATCTCTATCTTCATCAACTCCGTAAGCGAACGCTTCAGCAGCAACAGATTGAAAGTAAACCTGTTCCTGTGGATCTTCTTTCTGCAATTGAAAATCAACTTTTTAACCTCAGTAACCTCACCGCACAAGTTCTTCTCATTAAGTTTTTATTCCCAGGCGATACTGCATCGACTCTCTTTCCTGAGATTTATCAAACAGCTCAAGAAATGCAAAGCCGTCATGCCAATATGACAGAAGAGATGGCTTTTAAAGAAATTCTTACCTCTACTTACCATACAAAAAATCTAGATGATCAAAAATATCCTACGCTTTTTTACCGTATTTATTTGCAGATTCATCTCCATATCACACTTCCTATTCTCAGATTCTACATTAATCATGTCTTTCAACAGCTTAACAAAGATTTATCTACACTTCTTAAAACCTCTCCGGATCAAAAATTTGAATATCTCGATGCTTGTGTCTTAAGTCCTTTGAAAAATCACTTTTCCACGGTTCAAAACTTCTTAGATAAGAAAATTTGTCAGTCTCAAGAGATTTTTCTAGAAACAACAAGAGATAGTGTACAAAATTTCCTCTCTGAAATTGCCATCAATGGAAAATCACCTCAAAAGCTTCTCAGTGAGCTTTCAGAATACCTCTCTTCTCGCTATATTCCGCATCTTCCCTGGACGAAGAAAGTTAAAGAAGCGACCTATTGCCCTATTGATCCCGTGCAAAATATCGTGATCAATATCTTTCTCTCTTGCCTCAATCTCATTTCAACATCTCTCATCTACACCGTTATACGCCCTGTAGAATTGATCATGGATATCCTTTGTAAAAAACTGATTGAACAGATTGTCAAAAATCACGTCCTCCCCTCTATGCTCCCTCACCCAGCAACTTCTTCTCAAAATCCCTCTCACTCTCCCTTTAGACATCAAATTAACTTAATACTGTGGCAAAATTTTGCCAGTTTAAATAACCGGGATAAATCAAATCTTGATGAAGAATTTGCTCCCTCACAACCGATTCTCTCTTCTTTAAGATATAATCAAATTAAAGAAGTGATTGACCATATTCTTAAAGCGATTGCTTTAGAGCATTCAATGAATGATCCGCAAAAAATTGATCAAACACTGCATCATAAGATCTCTTTAACCTCTCTTCCAGCCAATCTTCACCAAACTCTCATGGAATACATATCTCCTGCAGCGTCTGTAGAAGTGATTAAGATTTTAGAAAACATTATACAGCAAGATTTCCTTTCTAAATTGCTGTGGTCTGCTCTAGAAAATGGCCTCACCATTTTAAAAAGACCTCCTGTCACCATTTCTAAAGAAGAGATGGAATTTGCGGAGATGGCACGGGTTGATGAACTCCGGGTCACAGTAGAAAAAGCTGTTGAAGAAGCGATTCAAATGGCTCTTAACCCTGCAGAAAAAATTAACCGTGAAATCAGAAGAGAAATTCAGATCTTATATCATGAGATCAGCTCCTTTACGATGCTTGCCACCCACTGCACCATTGAAAAGTCTCAAGAGCTTGTGAAGAAATGGACAAAAATTTCTCACCATGTCGCTCACATGAAATTTTGTGAAAAAGAGCTTCTTCAAATCATCATCTTTGAAAAAGAGTTAAGAGAGCAATTTTTAGATCAAACCAATGAGCTCAATAAAGCGATTCAAAATATTCAATCTCTTTATAACCAAAGTGATTCCTACACAAAAATTGCGCATTTTTTAGAAGATCAATACCGCGTTCTGAAAGAGACTCCTGATATCAAAGCCAATCAAATTTTAGCCTCTTTAAATTTTTTAGAAGTCCGTCTCTCTTCTCACCTCTACTCTGATAACTTAGGCATTCGGTCTTTCCTCAAAGAGCTTAAAATCTTCATCAGAAATACCAAGAACTATCAACTCCTGACAGCCCCTGATATGCATTCTGAAGAAGCGTTTCAAACCATTTTTACCCAGTTTAAAGAGCAGTTACAACTGATTAAATCAACTCTTCATGAACAAGCAGATCACTATTTAGAAAATACAGAGATCTCTTTACAAACAGTTGTCAATGCTGCAACTCCTCTTGAAGTTTGGGCGCAGTCAATTACACCTCCTCGCCTTAAACCTCAAGATATGGGATCACTGTCTCAAAAAGTGAGTGAAACGCTCGGCCCTCAATTTAAAACGATATTAACGCATTTTTTAATGAACGATATCAATACGCTCATCAATATGCTAGATGCAAAAGCCAAACCCAACCACTGGAATGCGCTTCTTTGGAGAGGTGTGGGATCTTATTTAGCGAGTCCCTTACAGAAAGTGTAAAACCGTGTTATGATGGATTCCTATTATCCATTGAATAGGAATGCCTCAATGAACTCAGCTACTTACCCAAGGCACTTTACAGCAACTGCCTATATCATTTCTCATGCAGAAGTGCTTCTCATCTTTCATCCCAAACTGCATAAATGGCTCCCTCCTGGAGGGCATCTGGAAGAGGGAGAAACGCCTCCTGAATGTGCCTACAGAGAAGCTTTAGAAGAGACCGGTATTGAAATTGAACTGATTCCTCAAGAAAACATCTGGATTGAAGAGTGGAATGCTAAAAGCATCGTAAGACCCTACATGTGTCTTTTAGAAGAAATACCGGCTTACAAAGAAACGCCCGCTCATCAACATATCGATTTCATCTATCTTGCAAAACCTATTGGAGGAGAACTCTCTTTTGGAGCCAAGTGGATGAGCTTAGAAGCCATTAACCTTTTACAAGATGATATAGAGATCTTTAAAGAGACAAAACAAACGCTTAAGCACCTCTTAGAAAATAAGATTTAGCGCACTCTAATCCCTCTATAAAAAGAGGTTTAATCATAAACTCTTCTTTAATCTTTCTTTTATAAAACATCTTATCAAGACGCTTCCATCCAAATACAAAGGCTATCTTTTAAGCACAAGATAGCCCTCATGAAGTTGTAATACCTGGTATGATATACCTTGAAGTGGCACGGGGTGTCAAGACCAAAAATTGCAGTTTTCTAAGCTAAGTTGTTATTGCTCTATTTTGCTTGTCCCAAAGTAGACTGCTGATGGTGTCTGATATTTAAGTCCTTGGTGAGGTCTATCTTCGTTATAAAAATTAAAGTAGTCTTTCAGTCCTAGCTTCACCTCTTTTAGGCTTTCGTATGCTTTGAGATAAATATCTTCATATTTAATGCTTCTCCAGAGCTTCTCTACAAATACATTCTCCAGAGCTCTTCCCTTCCCATCCATACTGATTTTAATCCCCTTTTTCTCTAGATGATTTGTAAACTTGAGGCTTGTAAATTGCACATCTTGGTCTGTATTAAAAATCTCTGGAGATCTATTTTTTAACCCTCTTTGTAAAGCCTCTAGGTAAAATTCCGTATCAAGGACATTTGAAAGCTCCCATGCAATCACGTATCTACTAAACCAATCAATAATCGCAAATAGATACCTAAACCCTTTTAACAGAGGAATATAGGTGATACCTGACCTGTTTACACTAAGGAGCTCGCATTGCCTTCGCTAAGATCACCACTTAGTTGAAGGCTCTATAAGCTTTCTTCTTTCACTTACGTCAGAATCTTTAATTTTTTTTAAGCCACTCCACTTCCATTTTTAGTCTGCCAATTTGCCTGGTAAGCTCTAATTTTTCTTTTGTTTCTAGGAAAACTTCCTTAGAATTTTTTGACCGTTTTTCAAAAATCTTAGGACCTTCTTCTAAAAATTGCTTTTTCCAGCTAGCAAGAAGTAAAGGATGAACTTCTAAATCTCCTGCTAGCTTAAGCCACCCGTTTTTTCACCTTTTAAGATTCCCATGACAGCCTTAAGCTTAAATTTGGCTGAATGAATTCGTCTTTTTTTGGACATTTTCTGTCTCCTTTTTTAGGGAGATTATAAGCTTAAAAGTCCTTAAAAAATGGTCCTAATTTTCCATACCATTATACTTTTACCCTTTCATTGTCCAAAGAATGATTGTCGTTTTCTTCCTGTTTTTGATGCTCTATTAAAGCTTTACGGGCTTTTTCTAAATTAGAATAAGCATTCTTTTCTTCTACTTTATGCCTTAATTCTAGAGCAATTTTTAAAGCCTTTTCATGATACTTGATTGCTTTAAGATACTCTCCTAAATCGTGATAGCTAGTTCCTAAATTGCTATAAGCTCTTCTCTTCCCTACTTGATCTCTTAATCCTAATGAAATCTTTAAAACTTTTTTGTGATGTTCGATTGCCTTATGATACTCTTTTAAATTATTATAGCTTGTTCCTAAATTACAATAAGCTCTTGCTTCCCCTAATTGATCTCTTAATCCTAATGAGATTTTTAAAACTTTCTCATGATATTCAATTGCCTTATGGTACTCCCCTAACCTGTGATAGCTAATTCCTAAATTGCTATAGACTCTTTTTTCTCCAACTTGATCTTTTAGCTCTAACGCGATCTTTAACGCCTTCTCCTGATATTCGATTGCTGTATGGTACTTTCCTAACCTGTGATAGCCATTTCCTAAATTGCAATAAATTCCCCCTTCCCACACTTGATTTCTTAGCTCTAGCGAGATCTTTAAAGACTTCTCATAATACTCGATTGCCTTACGACACTTTCCTAACTCCCTATAGCCATTTCCTAAATTGCAATAGAGACTCCCTTCTTTGACTCGGTCTCTTAGCTCTAGGAAAATCTTTAATGACTTCTCATAATACTTGATTGCTTTACGGTACTTTCCTAACTCCTTATAGCCATTTCCTAAATTGCCATAAGCTCTCCCTTCTCCTATTTGGTCTCTCAACTCTAGGGAGATCTTTAAATCCTCCTTATAACACTTAACCGCCTTCCAGAATTTTCCTAAACCCTCATAACCATTTCCTAAATTACCATAAGCTCTCCCTTCTCCTACTTGATCTTTCAGCTCTAGGGAGATCTTTAATACCTTTTCCTGATACTTGATAGCCTTATGATATTCTCCTAACCTTTGGTAGCTCTTTCCTAAATTTTCATAGGCTCTTCCTTCTCCTAATTGATCTTTTAGCCCTAGAGCAACCTTTAAAGTCTTTTTATAATATTCAAGTGACCTCTGGTACATTCCTAAGTCATAATAGCTTTGTCCTAAATGGTTATAAGCTTTCCTTTCTCCTATTTGATCTCTTAATCCTAGAGCAATCTTCAAAGCCTTTTCGTGATATTCGATTGCTTTATGGTATTCTCTTAAATCGTCATACACATTTCCTAAATTACAATAAGTAATTCCTTCTCCTACTTTATCTTTTAGGGTTAAGGCACTCTCTAACTCTTTTTCATGGTATTTGATCATTTGATAGTGCTCTTTGAGGAAATCAGATGACTGAATGGTATAAGAAACTAGCTTGCTTTCTTGAGTATCGCTATCTTCTTTCTCATTTAAACTCACTTGCAATTGAAAAGCCTCTTCTCTTGAAATGAGCCTAAAGCCGTTCCCTTCTCTTAAGAGGTATAACTTAGTTTGAAGATCTTGACCTAATTGAGAAATATCCCCTTCATATTTTCTCCCTTTATAAAGCTCTCTTTCAAGTGCTTCTTGAACTTTAGTAAGAGTATCTGAAGTGACAAGTGATAGAGAGTAGAGCCTAGTTTTCTGACTTGAAGAGTGAGAAGGGTGCAAAGAACACTTGATTAGCCCTACTTCACTTAAAATTCTTTTAGAAATCTCCATTGATTATCTCCTAAAATTTTCAATAAATATTGTGATATTAACGATAATACTATATTTGATCGAGATTTTTTGAACTAAAAAAATCATGTGGATTGAATCATGATTTAGCCTTAAGAAATAGCCCCTATTGCTTAAGACTTAATTTTTTGCAACATATGAAAGAACTAAACCTTGTTGCCAAGCTCTAGCACACGAATAAATAAATTGTTTGATAGATATGAAATCTATAGGGGTTTTCTAAAAATACTCTCTAGAAGTCTTATAAATCCCCTACTCATTCCAAGTATTTGAGTGTCAATACCCCTTCAAAGACTACATTACTGCATTCCCTCTATTGTTTTACGTAAATAATATTCTAGCGTCTTTTCATCTTTGATTTCAGCGTGGAGAATGCTTCCTGTTTCTCTATCGGTCATAAAGTAGAGCTTATTCCACTTTATTGTGACATTTGGTCTAAAAGCTTTCCTCTTTTCTTTCCCATAAAGCCTAAGACCTCTCTTATCTAACACAATATCTGTGACTGTATCTCTTTCCATCATATTTTCAGGAGGGGAAGTTTTCACTCTTCTATATAGCTGTGTATACGAAGGGGATTTTATAGGTGCATCTTGAAAATCTAGAATAGATCTAAAAAACCCTTCAGAGGCTCTTAGAGAAAGATTAAATTGCATTTGCAACATATGCACCCTTTGCATCAAAGAGTCAGGATAGGTAAAAGGGTGGCCATTTTTTTTAGACTTAGGAATCTTTAAATCTTTTAAAGCTTAGAGGATCTATCCAAACAGTAATTTTAAGCGCATTCGCTAATGTTTTCTCATCTACAGCTTGAGTGTTGGGAGTTAGCATCCATTTTCCTTTTTTAATATAAAATATTACCTTCCTTCTTTTTCTTTAATCAATAAAAAACTCTCTTTTTTTAAGCTTTTCTCTAGAAAACATCTAGCTCATCTAAAAAATATTCTACCTTAATATTAAGCCGTTCTGTATGTCATGGATTAAAGGCATGAGAGTGCTTTTGTTGATTTAATAGACCTATGTTTAGGGAACCATTTTATGAAAACACAGCCTAAAGAGATGTACATCTTATCCCTCATTGAAATGTGTCAGCGGTTTGCTTTTTGGGGAATCGGCAATCTCCTCGTGCTGTATGTGGTGAGTATTTATAAGTTTTCAGATCAAGAGGCAACGCATCTTTACGGCATATTTACAGGTATTGCGTTTATCTTACCTCTCTTTGGAGGGTATATTGCTGATCAAACCAGTTATCAAAAAAGTGTTATCGTAGGATCGCTATCTACAGCTTTTGGATGCCTTCTTCTTTCTACAGGAGTATTACCCCTTCTTTATACAGGACTTTTCTTTGCAGCAACAGGAGCTAGTATTTTTACGCCCAGCATTTACACCCTTTTAAGCCGCCTTTATCAAAACTACCCTAAGCTTAGAGAGGGAGGATTCTCCATTTACTACTCAGCCGTTAACGTGGGCGTGTTTTTAGCGACGTTTATTTTAGGAGCGCTTGGCCATAAAGGGTACTGGAGAGAAGCTTTTATACTTGCCGCTTTGATTCAGCTTCTTGGACTGTTGATCTTTTTAAAGGTGATGAAGCTGCCTCATTTTTTAAAAATGCATAGTAATGCTTCTTCTTTGTTAGAAAAGGAAGATACATCTTCTTTAACAAAGGTGCAAAAAGGGCGTATTGCAGTGATTTGCATCCTCTCTTTTATCTCAATTTTGTTTTGGATGTGTTATGTTCAAGGGTGGTCTTCGATGACCCTTTTTACGCTAAGGTATACCGATAAAATGATAGGAAATTTTGAGGTGCCAACTTCTTGGTTTCTCTCTCTTGAGACACTCTATTTGATTCTGCTAGCTTTTCCTTTAGCCTTTTGTTATAAACTGCTCGCCAAATACCAGAAAGACCCTTCCCCTTCTTTGAAAACAGCGCTCAGTTTAATCGCTATGGGCCTTTGCTTTTTTGTGATGAGACAAGGAGCTTTGCAAATCCCCTCAGGATCTTTATCTGACTCCATTAGCCCAAGCTATCTCATCACCGCGTTTGCTTTTATGGCCCTTGCTGAAATGCTGATTGCGCCTATTGGACTCTCGCTTGTGACAAGGCTCTCTCCTCCTAGATACACCGCGCAGCTTGTAGGCATTTGGTATCTTTGCTTAGGAATTGCCTCTTATTTAGGAGGCATCATGGCAGGGTGGATGTCTTCGATGAAAGAGCTCTCTTCTTTTTTTGAGATATTTATTTACCTCTCTTGGATCCCAGCCATCATCTTACTCTTAATGGCTAAAAGGCTCACCAAACTCTCCCATATGGAGGATCTCTAAAGCCTCAGTAAAATCAGGAGGAAGATCAGCTGTCACTTCTACATTAAGTCCTGTAATAGGATGGGTAAAAGCTACGCTATAGGCGTGTAAAAGATGCCGAAGAGGTTTATAGCTTGATTGAAACACAGCTGCATATTGATGATCGCCTAAAATCGGATGCCGCATCTCTTTCATGTGAACTCTTAGTTGATGTGTTCTTCCTGTAATAGGATGGCACTCCACCAAAGACGCCTTATCCCCGGAAGCGATTTTTTTCCAGTGAGTTTCTGAGATCATTCCTTGAGGAGCCGAGTGATACACTGTTTGCCCTTCATAACGGAATTTAGGAGCAAGGTGAGAGACAATTTCTCCCTGAGGAAGTTTTACAATTCCATCTACGATGGCAAGATAAGTTTTATGAATCTTCTTTTGACGAAACACTTCGATCATTTTTTCAATCGCAAATTGACTCTTACCCAAAAGAATCACGCCTGACGTGTCTTTATCAAGGCGATGTAAAAGATACCCTTCTAACTGAGGATCATCAGACACCATGCCAGCTGGTTTATCATACGCTTTTAACCACTCATCTTCCCACAGTAAAACCGGCTTAATGACCGCTTTTACCTCTTCCATTTGGATGATCACAACCTTATCCCCTGTTTTTAAAGGGTGAGTCGAAAAGGTTTCAAGCCTGCCGTTAACGGTGCATCTTTTGGCCTCAACCCACCGCTTTAGGGCTTTCACAGAAGGGGGTTTTTTGTAGTTATCACGTAAAAAAGCAAGTAGCGTCATTCCATGCTCTTTCTTAGACACGGTAAATTTTTGCTCTAAAGACTCTTCTTCCAAATATCTAGAGAACCGCTTTGATCCGTACCCTTTTTTATGGGGATGACGGGATTTAAAATCTCGTTTTTCTTGTTGTTTTTTTAACATGGATAAAAGCCTTGAGGTGGTAAGTTTTAAGAGTTATATTAAGGTCTCTTTAAAAAAAGAAAGCATGCATTAAAAACCCTATCAAGGATTTAATGCATGCTCTATCAAGCTTTAAGAGCCGTTTTGAGAAAAGTATTCAACAAGGAGTCTCACACCCACGCCTGTTGCAGGAGTTGTGTGATAGCCATGCGGAGTACTTAAATATGCTGTTCCTGCGATATCTAAATGCGCCCAAGGGGTCTCTTTTTTCACAAATTCTTGAATGAATAAAGCGCCGTTAATGGCAGAAGCTTTGCGGTCCCCTGCATTTTTAATGTCTGCAATGGATGATTTTAAAGACTCTTTATATTCATCATAAAGCGGTAGGCGCCATACTCTTTCATACACCTTTTCTCCAGATGTTGTTAAGGCATCTGCAAGCCCTTGGTTGTTACTAAAAAGACCTGTCACATGCTCTCCTAAAGCGACCACAACCCCACCTGTCAGCGTTGCTAAATCAATGATATGACTCACTGGATAGTGCGCTTCTAAATAGCTAATGGCATCTGCTAAAACAAGTCTTCCCTCTGCATCGGTATCTGCAATTTCAACTGTTTTACCGCTATAGCTTTTGTAGACATCTCCTGGCTTATAGCTGTTAGATCCAATGCTATTTTCTGTAGAGGGGATCACTCCGATGATATTGACAGGAAGTTTTAAACTAGCTACTGCTTTAAGGGTTCCTAAAACAGATCCAGCTCCTGACATATCGTCTTTCATGGTCTCCATACTACCCCGTGGCTTTAAGTTAAGCCCCCCGGTATCGTAGGTGATCCCTTTTCCAACAATCGCTGTATAGGTATTAGAATTAGGGTTTCCTTGATATTTCACGGTGATTAAAGCAGGATCTCTCACAGAGGATCTATTAACAGCTAAAATCAGCCCAAGACCCTCTTTTTTCATCTCTTCTTTTCCCATGACTGTTGTTTCAAGGACAGGATAAGAAGCTGCAAGTTCTCTTGCAACAGAAGCTAGCTTTTGCGGGGTGATGTCATCGGCATTGCCGTTCACAAGATCCCTTGTAAAGTTGACTGATTCTGTGATGAGAAAGGCTCTTTGACATTTTTTAAATACTTCTTCTGATATTCCCACTAAACACACCGACTCAAGGAGGGCTTTTGCCTCTTTTTTAAGCGTGTCACATTTGAGCGCATCAAAGGTGTAGTGCGTGAGGAATACACCCTCTGTAATCGCAGAGGCAGCTCCTTCTTCAGAAGGGGTGTAAATGTTCAGCGCTTTCCATTTTTTCTGTCTTGCAAGCTTAACAGCAGATGCGATAGCTCTTCGCCAAGATTCTAAGGAGCACTCTTCTTTTTTTCCGCATCCAAGAAGCACTAATCTCTTCTCTTTTTCTAAATCAAGATAAAGGGTTGTAACCTCTCCTTCTTTAGCAAGAAAATCGCCGCTCTCAAGAAGCGCTTCAATTTCTTTTGCAAAGTAAGGGGTTAAAGGCTCAATCCCTTTTTCTAACTGAAAGCAAGGTAAGATGATACAATCAGCATCTGTCCTATTTTCTATTAAAGGAGCATGAGAAAAATGCATCAGAACGGTACCTCATCATCTGAGAACATCGGTGTAGATTTTGATTGTCCGTAGCTAGGTTGTTCAGGGCTTGATCCAAAAGAAGATTCTGAAGAAGCTGAAGGAGCGCTCTCTCTTGAATCTCCGCTCGAGTGATCAGGTTTTCCAAAAGGGCTAAAGGAAATGCTTGTTGCTGTCACACTCATTGAAATTTGAGGTTTTCCATCCCGGTCTGTAAAAATTTCAGGTTTATGAATTTCTCCCATGACAACAATGGAGCTTCCCTTTTTAAAGTAAGTCATCATTTTATCAAACTGCTCACCCCAGACAGAAACTCTCCACCAAATGGTGTCATCTTTTGACCCTTTACGGGCACGAGCAGCCACGCGAAGTGTTGTGACTTTTTGGCCTGATGATGTGAAACGCACCTCAGGATCTGATCCCAAATGACCAGCGATCATAGTATGATTCATTTTAAACTCTCCACATTAAATACAACTTTCTCTACATTATACAACGAGCAATAGAATCATGATAACAATTTTCTCGAGATATAAGAGAATATTAACAGGCATGCGCTCAGCTTTAACCTTAAGAAGGCTCTTGGACCATGAAAGAAATTAAAACAACAAACGCCCCTCTTGCTATTGGCCCCTATTCTCAAGCGATTCTCTCGAAGGGATTCCTCTTTATTTCAGGGCAAATCCCGATTAATCCGGTATCAGGACAGGTGGAATCTACAACTATTGAAGGGCAAACGAGGCAAGTACTTGCGAATTTAGAAGCGATTTTAAAAGCAGCTGACCTCTCCTTTGATCATGTTGTGAAATCTGAAATCTATCTGAAAGACCTCTCGCACTTTTCGGTTGTGAACGCGCTCTATGCAGAATGCTTTAAAGGCGAGATTAAACCTGCAAGACAAACCATGCAAGTAGCTAAACTCCCTCTTGACGCGCTCATTGAAATCTCTTGTATTGCGTGTGTTTAACACACGCCTTTCTTGATATCTCTTAAAACCTTAAACTGAATGGAATTTTTCTGTAGACTTTCTTTTAAGCAAAATGAGCCCTCCGATGATGAAGGGAATAGATAGAATTTGTCCCATTGTGAATACACTTCCTAAAAAGATAGCGCTTTGCTCTTCTTTGAAATACTCAATCAAAAACCGAAAAACAAAAACAGATGTCACAAAAAGGCCGCAGAGCGCTCCATCACGCGGAAGTTTTTTCTGATGATAAAGCGTCATCATCACAGCAAAAAGAGCGAAATAAAAAACAGATTCATAAAGCTGTACAGGGTGCCTTGGTATAGGAGAGGACCCATCAATGGGGTGACCAAAAATGATACCCCACGGCACTGTTGTGACCTTCCCTAAGATTTCTTGGTTAAAAAAATTCCCCATCCGAATGGAAGCAGCTGGAAGCCCTGCCACGACAGAGAGATAATCTAGCAGCTTTAAAAGGGTAACTGAGCGGTGTTTTCTTTGATAGAAAATCAGCGCAGTAATGAGTCCAATTACTCCTCCATGACTTGATAGCCCCCCTTCCCAAAAATAGAGAAGTGCTAAAGGGCGCATCTTCATGACCATCCATCCTTGATAAAAGAGGATATCAAACAGTCTAGCCCCTAGAATAATGCCTAGAAGTAGAGAGAGTGTAAACGTATCTCCCTCATGATACGCCCCTTTCCCTTCTTTTTTAAATAGAGAAAGTAGAATTTGGTGCGCGAGCATAATCCCCAGAGCAAAAAAAGCGCCGTACCACAGAAGCGGACGGTCTAAGATAGGGATATTCCAAGGGAAAATCGCAGGAGAGGGGTCCCAATACAGGTAAGCAAATAGCAGAGTTAGTCCCCTTTAATCACAGGTTTTTGCACGTGATTAATTGCTTCTCTAAAGTAAATCATCGCTCCGTGAATGAGCGCAGAGCCAACTGTTACATCAATAAACCCTTTGATATCAGAAGGAATGGGGATAAACCGAAAACTCATCCCAAGTCCCATCATCAATCCTAAGATGATAAAATACTTCTTATCATACGCCTCTTGAAAAGAGAGGAGCGCATTTTGCTGATAGAGTCTACTCACAACTCTTTTCACCGTTTTAGCCAGGATCACTCTTCCTTTAATGAGCCCGGCAATTAGAGCTATGCACAGCATGATCATTCCTGCATCATGAGATGTTCTACTCTCTCCCATAAACCACCCCATCATGCCATCTGTTTTATTAGTCATCATGCAGAGTAAGATCCATTTTAGCCCCTTCGAAAGAAGCAAAGAGCCCATAATAAGCCATGTAAACCCTGAGATCACGGTCCATTTTGTTGCACTCAATTTCATAAAACACTCCAAAATTCCAGTATACCGTGTAACACCTTCAAAATCAACAAAGCAAAGACAATAAAAAAATTCACACTTCCCTCTAACAAAAAGTTACTGTTGTTTCCAAAAGGAAAATTTGTCATGATCATCTTCTGATGAATCTGATATCCCCTACCCTCTTGAAGCAAAAGCTTCCTTTAACTCCCCTTCATCAATACACCGTCTCTTCTCAAAGACAAACGGTGTGTCATGTACTGTCTAAGAAAGATCCAAGACTTGCTCTCATCTTTGGGCCATGCTCTATCCATGATATTCCCTCAGCGCTTGACTATGCGAAAAAATTTAAGCTATTAGCTAGCCGTGTGGAAAAAGAGTGTGTCTGCATCATGCGGGTCTACATTGAAAAACCAAGAACCACTTTAGGGTGGAAAGGGTTTGTGTATGATCCAAATCTTGATGGATCTAACGATTTACAAAAAGGGATTAGAGAAGCGCGTGAACTGTTTATCACCCTTACAAAATGGGGCATTCCTATTGCAACAGAGATCTTAAGCCCGCTCCTTCTCCCGTTTTTCTCTGATCTCATCACCTGGGGATTTATTGGAGCTAGAACTTCTGCCTCTCAAACTCACCGTGAGATAGCGTCTGATTTACCGTTTCCTGTCGGATTTAAAAATAGCCCAGAAGGGAGCATTTCTCAAGCAATTCACTCTGTCATTGCCACAAGAGAGCCCCAGTCTTTCCCGATGATAGGAGAAGATGGGTTTATTACAGCTGTTGAAACAGCTGGAAATCCATTTGCTCATGTGGTGTTAAGAGGGTCTCACTTAGGCCCTAACTATGACGCTCAAACCGTTGCCTCTTTACAAGAAGAACTTTTGCGCAATCATCTTCCTCAAGGCGTCATGATTGATTGCTCGCATGATAACTCAGGAAAAAATGTAGATAGGCAGAAAGCTGTGTTTTTTGAAGTGCTAGAAAACTATCTCCAAAATAGATCCCCCATTTTAGGGATGATGCTGGAGAGTCACTTAGAAGAAGGGGCTCAAAGACTACTCGAGGACCCTTCAAATCTAAAATACGGCCTATCTATTACCGACCCTTGCATGAGCTGGAAAGATACTGAAAAGCTTGTTCTTTACGCCTCAGAGTGCATTGCTTCAAGCGTAATGAGATGAACCCATAGCTGATGTTTCCACTCTCTATAGACCGTTCCATCTTCTAAACAAATTTTGGCTTTATACGTTAAAATGCCCCGTTTTGCTAAATAGTCTTCATTAAGAAGGGAAAAGAGCTTTGTTCCTCTTCTGTATTCAAGAGGGTAGGTGATGCGCTCTTCTGTATAGTCTTGATAAATAACATGAAACACAATTTGCGGCTTTTTTTCTAAAAGATCTGGAGGAACCGACCACTGCATCACAATTTGCTGCCCAAACGGGGGATTTTCTTGTCTAGGGTCTGGGCTTTTAATGTGATAGCTAGCTAAAGATTTTTGCGTGATCGGGATCTGCTGTAAAGAAAGGATATATTTTTGACAGCTACTCATTAAACCCAGCATGAGAAAAATCGAGAAAATCCCTCGCATATTTAATCCTTATGAAAAAGAGGGCATTGTACCTTTTTTTCTCTTTTCTATGTCAAAGGAGCCGCATTTTATAAAGAAAAACCTCTCTTTAAAACCTAAATTGGGTAGACAAAAGAGCTCTATTTCAGTTAAAACTTTAAGCTATGTCATCTTCTGTTGTCTGTATTTTAATGCATCAAGATCAAGTGCTTCTGATTAAGCGGCGCGATATTCCTGTTTGGGTCCTTCCTGGGGGAGGGATCGATCCAGGAGAGTCTCCAGAAGAGTGCGCAGTCAGAGAGATGCAAGAAGAAACTGGCTTAACAACGACCATTAAAAGAAAAATTGGAGAGTACTCCCCTCTTAATAAGTTAACGAGATACACCCATTTCTTTGAAATGACACTCCTATCTGGAACACTGACACTGACAGATGAAACAGCAGATATTCAGTTTTTTAAGCTAGGCGAACTCCCCTCACATATGCCCCCTCCTTACCCAGATTGGATTGAAGATGCTCTTCTTTTCTCTCCCACCCTCATTCAAAAAAAGCTTACCCAAATCACTTACCTTAAGCTTTTTAAGACGCTGCTACGTCACCCACTTCTTGTGATAAGATTCTTATTAACGAAAATACATATTCATCTTAATAGCCCTTCAGTAAAAGATTAAACCATCTTCTTCACATCTACAACTTGATCAAACTGCTCATAGCTAAGAAATTTAAGCCTAAAAGCTGCCTCTTTAAGAGATATATTTTCCTGATGCGCCATTTGAACCACTTTAGCCGCCTTATCGTATCCAATGACGGGATTTAAGGCAGTAGCTACCATTAAAGAATTTTCCACCATTTTCTCAATCCTTACTCTATTGAGTTCAATCCCCTTGAAGCAGTGATCATGAAAGCTCTTGATTCCCTCTCCTAGTAACCTAATGGATTGCAAGAGGTTGTAAATGATGACAGGTTTAAAGACATTGAGCTCAAAGTTTCCCATCGATCCTGCAATGCCTATTGTCACATCATTTCCCATCACCTGGGCTGCGATCATAGTAAGCGCTTCACACTGTGTGGGGTTCACTTTTCCTGGCATGATGGAAGAGCCTGGTTCATTAGAAGGAAGAATCAGCTCTCCCAGACCGCATCTAGGGCCAGAAGCGAGCCATCTGATGTCATTACCTATTTTCATAAAGCTTGTGGCTAAGAGCTTTAATACCCCGCTCATCTGCACTAAAGGGTCATGAGAAGCTAGCGCTGCAAAACGGTTTCTAGCTGCTCTAAAGGGATGCCCTGTCATCTCCCGAATCTTTTGAATGGCAAGCTCATCAAACCCTTTTGGGCAGTTAAGTCCAGTACCTACTGCTGTCCCGCCTAATGCAAGCGGATAGAGAGACTCAAGCGCGTGATAAAGCTGCTCTAGTCCATACCGAATCTGATCCCCATACCCTGAAAACTCTTGTCCAACTGTTAAAGGAGCTGCATCCATGAGATGGGTTCTTCCCACTTTAACGACATCATTAAACACGGCGCTCTTCTCTTCAATCTCTTTTAAAAACTCTTCTAAGTGAGGAATTAAGCACTCATGAATGAGCTTAACCGCTGCAATATGCATGGCGGTTGGAAAAACATCATTAGAAGATTGAGAGCAGTTCACATGATCATTAGGATGAATAGGTGTTTTAGATCCCATCACGCCCCCACTCTTTTCAATGGCGCGGTTAGCAATCACTTCATTGACGTTCATATGAGTTTGAGTACCTGATCCTGTTTGCCATAAAGAGAGAGGAAAATGTTTATCTAACTCTCCTTGGATCAGCTCATCACACACACCTATAATCACTCTTGCTCTATCTTCTGAAAGAAACCCTAATTGATAATTTGCTTCAGCAGCTGCTCTCTTAATCACCCCAATGGCATGGATCACTTCGATTGACATCTTTTCTTTCCCAATGGAAAAATTTTTCAAAGACCTCTCTGTCTGAGCTCCCCAATACCTATCTGCTTTAACCCAAATAGACCCTAAGCTATCGCTCTCTTCTCTAAAGATCTCTTCCATATTGCCTCTCTTTTTTATCTCCTTATTAACGGGTTAAAAAAGAATAATCAATATTTTTATTTATAAATTATGAAAGTTGAAGAGGATTCAAAGGTCTCTAAAGCACTCAATAGACAAGATGGATTGCTCATCACCATTCATGAAATGTATCAAGAGTATTTAACAAAGGGATGCAGACTATGAGATCAAAGACATCTAGGCACATAAATACTCTCTATAGCATAGAAATCTCCCCCATTCTTCTTTATCCCTTATAACTCTCCTAGAGCTGGGGGTGCTTTTTTTGAGGGGTATGTAGTGGATTCTTAAAGCCCTGAGTATGATTTGCAACTTGGGGTGTTTTTGAGACTGTCTTAGCCACTTTTTTACTTAAGGTTAATTTTTGCATCTTTTCTGTTGATTGCTCTACCTTTTCTTCTAAAGAAGGCACTTCAGGCTGAGCTGGTAAGACTACTTTAGTTTTTTTACATGCTAAGTACATCGCTTCGCTTTTTTCAACAATGGATCTTGCAAGACCATCAACGAAAAATTTTACAGGATTAACGCCCCTCGCCTCTGCCTCTTTACGCCGCTCCATATCGGCAGTCATGATTTGCATTTTTCGTTCACGTTGTCCAAGTGCTTCAGAAGCTAGATCAATGTAATCCTCAGCATCTTTCCAATAGTATCCACAGGGTGTGTTGTATTAATCCATAGACAATCAAAAAAAATGGGGTGAAAAAATAGGGTAATTTTTTATTGATTAAAGAAAAAGCATGGGATTATACTTTTGATTACTACAAAAAAAGGAGATCCCATGCGATCACGAAGTAAATTACGACGTAACTGGTCTGAATATAACACATCTTTGGAAAACCTAAGGAGATGTTAATTTCTGGGTAGAGTCTACAGCCCATGAAAAATTTAAGGTAAAAGATAAGAAAAAACGGGGCCATCCCTTTAGCTACTCGAATTTTTTGATCATGGCTATGATGACGCTTAAGATTCCAATTCAATCTTCCTCTAAGGCAGACACAGGGGGTTTTTTAGGTCTCTCCTTATTCTTCAAGGTATTGATATACAAGTGATTTCCTATTCACAGCTCTGCAGAAGGATGAAAACTCTTTCTCTTCCTAAAAACCTTGTTAGACGCGGGCAATTGTGTTAGATTCTACAGGGCTAAAAGTATATGGAGCTGGTGAGTGGTGTGCCTCCAAATATGGAGGAAAATCCAAGTGGAATAAGCTCCATATAGCCATGGATTTAAAGACGCAAGAGATCATCTTAGCTGAAGTGGGAGATGAATATGAATCTGATACGACTTACTTTGAAAAAGCCCTGAAAAAAGCAAATAGCAAGAAAGGAAGAGTTCTCATGGATGGTATCGCTGACAATAAAAAATGCTACGCTCTTGCCAAAAAGTATAATAAGGAGCTTCTTACTCCTCTTAAGAAAAGGAGCGATTATTCGTGATGAACCTGTGTATGAAAAAAGAAATGAAGCTGTCCGTATCATCAAAGGATTAGGAGATGACCTAGAAGCTAAGGTCAATATGGGGAAAACTAACAGGATACAGTCAAAGATCGGTAGCAGAAAGTATGATGTCTGAAGAGGAAAAAAGTAGAAGTTGCAATCAAAGCAGGCATACTTAACAAAGTAATTTCTAGAAAATATGGATAAAAGTTCCTGGAAAAAGGGAGCTACTGTCATTTTTTTGCTCTAAAATATTGTTTTTCCAGCATTAGTACAACAAACCCTGTTTGATCCCAAAATATGCCGGGTTATATTATAAAAAATTACCAACCAAGGATGAGTTATGAGATCAAACAGCTAGAGTCAAGCGAGTGATTTTCCTGCTTAACTTTCTTCAGTAGCCTATTATCTTCAATCCTCGTCTTGCCTCTTTTCCTCTGAAGACTCTAAAGAGGGTGGAAGAGCTTGAGGAATATGGATACGAAAAAGCTGATGAAGCGCGACTTTCTCTCCATATAAATCCACACCCTTTTCAATATATCTTCGAATAAATGCCTCGTAATCGTACAGGGTGCCCCGATAAAGGATTGGTTTTATTGGGGCATCTTGAAGATAAGGACAAATGTCTGTAGAACATAGAGCTCTTTCTATATTAGGAAGAAGATCCCACTGCATTATGGAGACTCTTCTTTGATACCTTATCCAAGGGTCCCACGTAGCTAAAAATGCGCTAAGTTCAGCCTCTGTTTCTTCTTGTAACACTTCCTCTCCCACTCTATCGATCTTTTCATCTGAAATATCAACATACCGTCTAAAAAGCATATTTTTTGTTTCAATAGGAAGATGGAGCATTTCTTGTAACCTTGTATGAAATGCCATATGCACTTCTACTTCATCCACAAAGCGAAGTGTCTTGATATACTTCCTTATGTTTTGATTCAGCTTTTCTAAAAGGAAAAAACCTCTCCCAGCAATTTTAAGCTCTTCCTCTGTGATAGAGGGACGCTCTAAATGACAGAGTTTTTGATAAAAGCCAATATCATCCAGAGTTGTCATCACACGGTCATCGCAAGATGAAAGCCCTTGATGGATCAAAAACGCGGCATGGTGACAAAATGTTTCATCTGTTTCCATCAGTTGAAGCATTGTGAGTACGCGGACTGCAAGAGCACTCCTTGTAGAGCTGTTATAATAATCTTCAGTCCCTGTAAGACGTATCAAAAATGTTAACAGATTTTCATGATCTTGCACCTCAGTGAGATTTTGATGCAGCTTGTGACACACTGTTTCAGGATCTAGAAATTCCCCTCCAGCTTCTTCTTGCCAAAACTGAATAGCAGGAAGTAATGTGCTAAATTCGATGATATAATCATCAGCAGCACCTATTGAAAAGTGAAATTGCATCCCTTCGATATTTACAGTATCTTCTTCCAATCTTCTCATCACTGCAGGTGAGAGCCCGCATCCCGTAAGGTATACAGTACGCTCCTCCCCATTAGAACAGCTGCCTAAAGTTGTAATCCAATTGGGTAAAGATGTCAGATACGTGCAGTCACTTAAATCTAAATTCCCTCCCAATTTTAGAGTGGGAGATAAAGCTGTAAGAGCTATGCAATGAGAGAGATTAAGGTTATTTCCTATTTCTAAATCTTCAGGGAGATGAGTGAGTCCTGTGCAATAAGAGAGGTTAAGATTTCCTTTTATTTTAAGCCTCTTAGGTACAGCAGTAAGAGCTTTGCACCCCGAGAGGTTAAGGTCTTCTCCTACTTCTAAATTTTCAGGGAGATAGGTCAATCCCATACACTCATAGAGATTAAGATTTCTCTTTACTTTAAGCCCCTTTGGTACAGCAGTAAGAGCTTTACACTTAGAAAGATTAAGATCTTGTCCTACTTCTAGATCTTCGGGAAGATCTGTCAGCCCTATACAATAAGAGAGGTCAAGATCCCCTTTTACTTTAAGCCCCTTAGGTACAGCAGTAAGAGCTACGCAACTAGAGAGATTAAGATCTTTTTCTACTTCTAAATCTTCTGGAAGATCTATCAGCACTATACACTCAGAGAGATTAAGATTTCTCTTTACTTTAAGCCCCTTAGGTACAGCAGTAAGAGCTTCACACCTAGAAAGATTAAGATCTTGTCCTACTTCTAGATCTTCGGGAAGATCTGTCAGCCCTATACAATAAGAGAGGTTAAGATCCCCTTTTACTTTAAGCCCCTTGGGTAGAGTAGTAAGAGCTACGCACCTAGAGAGATTAAGATCTTTTTCTACTTCTAAATCTTCTGGAAGATCTATCAGCACTATACACTCAGAGAGATTAAGATTTCTCTTTACTTTAAGCCCCTTTGGTACAGCAGTAAGAGCTTTACACTTAGAAAGATTAAGATCTTGTCCTACTTCTAGATCTTCGGGAAGATCTGTCAGCCCTATACAATAAGAGAGGTTAAGATCCCCTTTTACTTTAAGCCCCTTGGGTAGAGTAGTAAGAGCTGCGCACCTAGTGAGATTCAAATCTTTTCCTACTTCTAGATCTGAGGGAAAATGAGTTAGTTTTGTACAATCACGGAGATTAAAGTCCCTGTTTACTTTAAGCCCCTTGGGTAGAGCAGTAAGAGCTGCGCACCTAGAGAGATTAAAATTTTTTCCTACTTCTAAATTTTCGGGAAGATCTATCAGCCCTATACACTTAGAGAGATTAAAATCCCCCTTTACTTTAAGCCCCTTGGGTAGAGCAGTAAGAGCTGCGCACCCAGAGAGATTGAGATCTTGTCCTACTTCTAGATCTTCAGGAAGATCTGTCAGCTTTGTACACTCACGAAGATTAAGACTTTTCTTTACTTTAAGCCCCTTTGGTAGACTAGCAAGAGCTTTATACTCCGCAAGATTAAGATCTTGTCCTACTTCTAGATCTTCGGGAAGATCTGTCAGCTTTGTACACTCACGAAGATTAAGACTTCTCTTTACTTTAAGCCCCTTTGGTAGACTAGCAAGAGCTTTACACTCCGCAAGATTAAGATCTTGTCCTACTTCTAGATCTTCGGGAAGATCTGTCAGCTTTGTACACTTACGAAGATTAAGACTTCCCTTTACTTTAAGCCCCTTTGGTACACTAGTAAGAGCTTTACACTCCGCAAGATTGAGATCTTGTCCTACTTCTAGATCTTCGGGAAGATCTGTCAGCTTTGTACACTTACGAAGATTAAGACTTCCCTTTACTTTAAGCCCCTTTAGTAGACTAGTAAGAGCTTTACACTCCGAGAGGTTAAGGTCTTCTCCTACTTCTAGATTTTTAGGGAGGTAGGTCAACCCCATACACCCAGAGAGATTAAAATCCCCTTTTACTTTAAGCCCCTTTGGTAGATTAATAAGAGCTTTACACTTAGAAAGATTAAGATCTTGTCCTACTTCTAGATCTTCAGGAAGATCTGTCAGTTTTGTACACTCATGAAGATTAAGACTTCTCTTTACTTTAAGCCCCTTTGGTAGACTAGCAAGAGCTTTACACTCCGCAAGATTAAGATCTTGTCCTACTTCTAGATCTTCGGGAAGATCTGTCAGCTTTGTACACTGAGAGAGATTAAGACTTCCCTTTACTTTAAGCCCCTTAGGTACAGCAGTAAGAGCTTTACACTTAGAAAGATTAAGATCTTGTCCTACTTCTAGATCTTCGGGAAGATAGGTCAGTCCTGTACACCCAGAGAGGTTAAGACTCCCCTTTACTTTAAGCCCCTTTGGTAGGACAGTAAGAGCTTTACACCCAGAGAGGTTAAGATCTTTTTCTACTTCTAAATCTTCAGGTAATGGGATTAGAGATATATCACGAAAACAAAGTGAACCTTGTATCTTAACATTTTTGGATTGTAAAAGGGCAAAAGCCTGAGTATTAGAAGAATCAATGGTTACATCACCTTTAATCACAATATCATGAGAAATACCTTCCAAACTTGTGAGCTGATGTAACTCTTCTGCTAAAAAGGCTTGCCTAAACTCTATATCATGAAAATTGAGTGGAGGATTAAGAGGTGAAAAGCGGGGATACCCGGCACTTGAAATATGCATAAAAATCCTTATTTTTTAATGAATTCCTCTTTTTAATCACGGTTTTGGTTGGAAGTGGAAATTCAGAAAAAGAATAAGCAAAAGGGGCGTGAATTGAGGATACTAAACTCTCTCATAAGAGCTTTTTTTTGTAAATATAGTTTTTCTTGCATAGAATCATTGGGTAATGAGGAGGTTGTACTTAGACTGGGTGTGTTGCGCTAATCTATTCATAAGTCAGAAAAGGAATAGGGAAAATTTTTATTGATTAAAGAAGAAGCAGGGAGATTAGACTTTTTATCATCACACAAAAAGGAGATCCCATACAATCACGACGTAGCTAGGCAAAGCATAAATTCTTTCTCTTCCTAAAAACCTTGTTAGACATAGGCAATTGTATTAGATTCTACAGGATTAAAAATGTAGGGAGCAAAGAGAGTGGCAAAGCTTCTAAATATGGAAGAAAATCTAAGTGGAATAAGCTCCATATAGTAATGGATTTAAAGACACAAGATATTATCTTAGCTGAAGTGAGAGATGAGTATGAACTTGGATACTGCTCATTTTGAAAAAGCACTTAAAAAAGATGGTAGCGAGAAGGAGAGAGCTCTCATAAATGGCATCGCTGACAGTGAAAAATGCAGCCCCAAGCAAAGAAGTATAATAAGGAGCTTCTTACTCTCCTCTAGACAAGGAGCGATTATTCATGATGAACCTGTGCAGAAAAAAAGAAATGAAGCTGCTGGCATCATCAAGGGATTAGGAAATGATCTAGAAGCTAGACCATTATGGGGAAAATTGACGAGATATAGTCAAAGATCTTGGTAGAAAGTATGATATCTGGATGCCAGGGCGCTTTAACTAAAATATTTTGATAGTAGATGGCATACATGGCATACTAGATCCTCACACGGAGGAACTCACGGCACGGCGTCAGCCCATTGATACTAAAATTCTAGAAGCTAGCAAGACATTTGATGCTCATCTATTTGCAAGTACTGTTAAAGGCTCATTTGCAGATTTCCCAGATTATAGGCGTAACCAACAGAGAGTTTTATACCCTATTTGGTATCTATCTCTTGTCGTTCTGTGTGGATTCTTTTGTGGCTGTAATACAATTGAAGAAATTGCTGAGTATGCTTACCATCAACAAGAGTGGTTTTTATCTATTCTTGGAGAAAATGTCTCCTCACCTTCTCATGGAACTTTATGATGGTTTTTAGTTAAAACTCCTCCTAGAGCCCTAAAGAGTTATTTGCAAAAATGGTTTAGTAAAATTCTCAGGTTCCTTACAAGATCAACTGCTTGCACTGGATGGTAAAAGATTAAAGGGAGCAAGTTTTTTAGGTGACATTACCCATGTCGTAGAGTTATTTGCTGCTGAGGATAGGCTCTGTCTTGCTGTAGAGAGAGTTCCAGATAAAACAGTAGAAAAGACCACATTACCGATCATTTTAGAGCAAGTTGATGTAAAGGGCGCAATTATCTCTGGAGACGCGCATTTCACTGTGCCAGAAACAGCTGAGAAAATCATCGATGCAAAAGCAGATTACTTACTGGCTGTAAAAAACAACCAACCATCTCTTTATGCTGAACTGGAGAATTTTTTCGATCAAGCTCATGCAGTAGAATGGGAAGGAGTGTCACACCTATTTTACCAAGAGTTAGATAAAGGGCATGGACGAATTGAATCTAGGGAAGTCAGGGTTATAGAAGAGTTAGACTGGCTCCCTCAGGCAAGTAAATGGATAAAGCTAGCTTGTTTGATTGAAATCAGGTCAAAGAGAGAGAAAAGTGGCCCAGATGAAGGAGAGTTATCCAGACGATTTTATCTCTCTAGCTACCAAGCACCAGCGAAAGATTTTGGAAAATGGATCCAGCAACATTGGAGTATTGAAAATCAATGCTACTTAATAGCAGATGTGATTTTTGAGGAAGATGATAACTTAATGGATAGTGGAAATAGTGCGGAGAACCTAGAACTGTTTAGAAGATTAGCGATGAATATGGCAGCCGTTGCTGATCCAGAAAGAGGCCTTGCTTCAGTGAGAAGGGCAGCTCGTTTTGGAACCGGCTATCTGAAGGGATTTTTGGCAACGATTTTCTGTAGCAAAGTGTCAAGTAATTCTAATTAAAGGGCCCTGGATGGATTGCTTATCGCCATTCATGAAATATATCAAGAGTTATTTCGTAAAGGGATGCAGACTATGGAGTCAAAAGTATCTAAGTACATAAATAGTCGGCCCTGATTTACTCGTTTAAGGATTAAAATATCCTCATTTATTTTTAGGCATATCTTTGGTCAGCTTTAAATTGTAGGTGATCATTCCATAGTTTTAGGGTCCATAACTGTAAAAGAGCATAAAAAATCCTTAGCTTTCTAAGGATTATTCTAAAATTATGTCCTATTGCAGAGAGGCTTGCTTGCATTTGGTCACCAAGGATTCCTTTGAGATAACACCTGCCTAATTTACAATCTTGCTTCATGTGTCCTATCCACGGCTCTATAGCTTGCCTTCTCTTAAGTACCTTCTTAAGGGAGCGAGGTAGCTTTTTTGTCCTACTTATCAACACTTCTGCATCATCCACATCATGCTTTCTAAATCCTAGATCAACTAAAATACGCCTAATGGTAGCAGAGCTATTTTCTTCCCCATTTTTCTTGGCAGCTTTAAGTAGATGGCCATTATAAGGGGCTGCGGGGTATGCTTTTGAACTTAAGATAATCCCTTTTTTCTCTGTAAGAAGAATACACACTTTACACCCAAACTCATAAGGCTTAGCCACTTTACCTTTAGCAATACAAGATACATGAGGTTCATGACAACTATAGATTTTAGATGTATCATTCCGCTCCTGAAGGACAAGTCTTGTTCCAATTGCAACTTCTTTAAAAAGATCTCTAGGACAAGTTTCTAAAATAGGATCTAGCTCTTGTAACACCTTTCTCACATATGTTCTTAAACGCCCTAAGCATGTTGCTGCTCTTCTATACCTTTTGCAATGTCTCCATTTTTGGTACTCAAAAAGAGCTTTTTTAGCAACCCGAAGATAGGTCCGTTTTAAAGGAATATGGGCTTTATGAACTTCCTTTACAATCCTCTCTAAGCTACGTTTAAGCAATTTAGCATCAACGGGATAGCTAATGGCTTTAGGCATTACAGTTGTATCCGTAATTGCTTGATTTAGCTCTGCAGGAGCGATTGTTTTAGTGCTCACAGCTACTGAAATAGAAAGCTTAAGAATTTTTTCTAATCCTTCAGGGCCTAGCCTCTGACGCCATCTAGTCAGTGTTGTAGGATGGATAGGAAAATCTTGCTGAAAAAAATCATACCCACAAAAAAATTGCCAGTATACATTTTCTACCCATGTTGATACCACGCTTTCATCAGAGAAGTTGTAGGTATTTTGCAAAATCAAAATACCTACAACAACTCTTGTAGGAACAGGCGGGCGGCTAACTCCTACTGTAAAATACTCTGCACACTCTTCTTCAATTGTTTGCCAAGGGATGGAAGCTGCTAGTTTACAAAGCTCGTGATTAGGATTGATCATCTGGCTTAATCTAGTTTTAAAAAGCTGATCTTGGTTTTGAACAAGCGATTTTGGCTTCATCGATTTTCCCTATTTTAAACTAACAATTATAAAAAATAGGCCTATCTTCTGCATCTTATTTTGATTTTTCTATAGAGAAATAGACTAAATCAGGGCCGACTAAATACTCTCCATAGCATAGAAATCCCCCTCCTTCTTCTTTATCCATTATAACTCTCCTAGAGCTGGGGGTGCTTTTTTTGAGGGGTATGTAGTGGATTCTTAAAGCCCTGAGTATGATTTGCAACTTGGGGTGTTTTTGAGACTGTCTTAGCCACTTTTTTACTTAAGGTTAATTTTTGCATCTTTTCTGTTGATTGCTCTACCTTTTCTTCTAAAGAAGGCACTTCAGGCTGAGCTGGTAAGACTACTTTAGTTTTTTTACACGCTAAGTACACCGCTTCGCTTTTTTCAACAATGGATCTTGCAAGATCATCAACGAAAAATTTTACTGAATTAATGCCCCTCGCCTCTGCCTCTTTACTCCTTTCCATATCGGCGATCATGATTTGCATTTCTCGTTCATCTTGTCCCAGTACTTCAGACGCTGGATCAATGTAATCCTCAGCATCTTTCCAATAGTACCCACTATACAATAGCCGTGTCTTACATACGGTTTCTTTAAACACACGGGTAAAAAAACCAGGATTTTTCTCTAGCTCATCAAGCTTGAGATATCGAATATTTTTATCTCTCATCTCCTGTGTTCTATACTCATGAGGAACTTCCATACCGCGTCTAGTAAACTGCTCAATAAGCCTGGGGGCAAGAATTTCCACTCTTTCTTTGCCTTCATTATCGGTATGCATCTTGATCCATACTTCAAATGTAGTTGGATTAATTAAAACCCTACATGTCATAGAAATTTCCTTATTCTTTATATCTTATAATGACCAAGAGCTGCGGTTGTTTTCTTTGAGGAGGCATGTAGTTGATTCTTGAAGCTCGTGGTATGATTTGCAACTTGGTGTGTTTTTGAGGCCGTCTTAGCCACTCTTTTACTCAAGGTTAATTTTTGCATCTCTTCTGTTGATTGCTCTACCTCTACTTCTAAAGAAGGTACTTCAGGTTGAACCGGTGAGACTAATTTAGTTTTTTTACACGCTAAGTATACCGCTTCGCTTTTTTCAACAATTGATCTTGCAAGATCATCAACGAAAAATTTTATAGGATTGACACCACTCGCCTCTGCCTCTTTACGCCGCTCCATATCGGCAATCGTGATTTGCATTTTTCGTTCACGTTGTCCAAGTGCTTCAGAAGCTGGATCAATGTAATCCTCAGCATCTTTCCAATAGTATCCACTATACAATAGCCGTGTCTTACATACGGTTTCTTTAAACACACGGGTAAAAAAACCAGGATTTTTCTCTAGCTCATCAAGCTTGAGATATCGAATATTTTTATCTCTCATCTCCTGTGTTCTATACTCATGAGGAACTTCCATACCGCGTCTAGTAAACTGCTCAATAAGCCTGGGGGCAAGAATTTCCACTCTTTCTTTGCCTTGATCATCCGTATGCATCTTGATCCATACTTCAAATGTATCTGGACAGATTAACACCCTACACGCCATAGAAATTTCCTTATTCTTTACACCTTATAATGACCAAGAGCTGTGGTTGTTTTCTTTGAGGAGGCATGTAGTTGATTCTTGAAGCTCGTGTTATGATTTGCAACTTGGTGTGTTTTTGAAGCCGTCTTAGCTACTCTTTTACTCAAGGTTAATTTTTGCATCTCTTCTGTTGATTACTCTACCTCTACTTCTAAAGAAGGTACTTCAGGCTGAGCCGGGGAAGGTAATTTAGTTTTTTTACATGCCAAGTACACCGCTTCGCTTTTTTCAACAATGGATCTTGCAAGATCATCAACGAAAAATTTTACTGGATTGATACCCTTTGCTTCTGCCTCTTTACGCCGCTCCATATCGGCAATCATGATTTGCATTTTTCGTTCACGTTGTCCAAGTGCTTCAGAAGCTGGATCAATGTAATCCTCAGCATCTTTCCAATAGTATCCACATTGTAATAATTGTGTTTTACACACCGTCTCTTTAAATACATGGGTAAACAAATCCGGATTTTTCTCTAACTCATCAAGCTTAAGATTATAAATACCTTGGTCCCTCATCTCCTGAGTAGCATAGTATTGGGGAACTCTCATTCCAAATTTAGTAAATCGATTGATAAGTCTGGGCGCAAGAATTTCTACTCTTTCTTTGCCTTGATCATCCGTATGCATCTTGATCCATGCTTCAAATGTATCTGGACAGATTAACACCCTACATGTCATAGAAATTTCCTTATTCTTTACACCTTATAATGACCAAGAGCTGTGGTTGTTTTCTTTGAAGATAGCTGGAGTTGATTCTTAAAATTTGTGGTATGATTTGCAACTTGGTGTGTTTTTGAGGCTGTTTTAGCCACTCTTTTACTCAAGGTTAATTTTTGCATTTCTTCTGTTGATTGCTCTACCTCTACTTCTAAAGAAGGTGCTTCAGGTTGAGCCTGAGAAGGTAATTTAGTTTTTTTACATGCTAAGTATACCGCTTCACTTTTTTCAACAATGGATCTTGCAAGATCATCAACAAAAAATTTTGTAGGATTGACGCCCCTCGCCTCCGCCTCTTTACGCCGCTCCATATCGGCAGTCATAATTTGCATTTCTCGTTCATCTTGTTCTAGCGCTTCAGAAGCTGGATTAATGTAATCCTCAGCATCTTTCCAATAGTATCCACATTGTAATAATTGTGTTTTACACACCGTTGCTTTAAACACGCGGGTAAAAAAATCAGGATCCTTTTCTAAATCATCAAGCGTGAGATATTCGGTATTGATATACTTCGCCACTTGCTCCCCACGGTAAGGAGGAATTTTCAATCCCCATTGGTTAAATCGATGGATCAGTTTAGGCGCAAGAATTTCTACCCTTTCTTTGCCGTGATCATCCGTATGCATCTTGATCCATGCTTCAAACGTAGTTGGATTAATTAATACTCTACATGTCATAAGAACCTCCTTACCCGATATAGTTGATTCTATAATAGAAATTAAATAACATCAAATTAAATGATATTAAAAATATTCTAAAAAATATATTTTTAATACAAAAAAATGCAATAAATTGAATACGATTATCTCGATTAACAAGGATATATCCGTAACCATATAGGTACGGATATCTCTGCTATAAATCGAAAATACGCATCTCATTTTGAATAGTGCTAACTGTTACAGAAAGATCGTTGGTATTTCTGAGCTTAGCCCCCACGTTTTCAATCCAACCTAACATCTGTTCATCCGATGCGTGATCAAAATCATATTTGGTAGATTGATCTAATTTATCTTTACTATTAAAACACTCTTTAAGGATCTTTATATATTCATTACAATATTTTTCTGAATAAAGAACCTTTATTGATTCATCAAAATCTCTTAGTTTTATCTCTCTCGATAACTCCTTAATTATCTCTATCTCATCCATTGTATAGGAATCTTTTTTGTATTTTAAACTCTTCTCATGATCAATCCCATAGCAGGTATAGGTATCTCCTTCTTTCTTGTATAAAATATTTGAAAAATTTCGATCATGGTTAATAAAAAGAAGATCAAAGATCAATAATTTTCTCAGCGCAGGGAGGAGTGAATGTACCTCTTCTTCTGGAATCTGATCAAAATTTATGGTATCTGAAATAAATGGTTGAATCGTTCCTGATACCCCTCTAAATCGAATGGAAAATACTGCAGGGATAGGAAACTGCTCATGGAAATTCATTTTAAACGCATAGTGCTCACAATCTCTAATATCAGTTTCATTAAAATCTTCCTCAAGAGTTGCAGGTTTAAAGACCCACTCAGGAGCAAACTCTTGTGTCCTTAAGATAAAAACAGGATGTTGATTACTGACTGAAAACCAGTCGTTAGCTGTATACAAAGGGCAATGATTAACTTTATCCATCAACTTTTCATCATTTTGATTCTTAAAAAATTTTATAAGAGGAAAAAATTTGATCTTTTTTTGCTTTTGTATTTCTCGCATTTCATCGGTATATTGCCTGGCTTGTGTCATTATCTTAACAAAATCCCTCTCCTGAGGAAGAGCCTTTAAGCAATCAGCTAAAGAATGAATCACTAAAGCTGCATGAGGCCGAATGAATGACATCTCTTGTTGAAGATGCACTTGACTGAATGGATCAAGCTCGGAATGAAATAGACAGGCATGCGCCTCTTGAATAAATTCCTCTGTTAAGACCTTATTTTCAATATGCTCTTGTAACGCCTCAAATACGAAAATTGCTATCTTTTCTACAGAAAGATCTTCAGGAATGGGAAGTGAGATGAGCTTTTCAAGACGTCTTATCATTTCTTGGCTTAAAGCTTGTGATCCTTTTACAAGAGCCATCTTTGTCTCTACTAACTGTATTGAAGAGGAAGCTTGATCTCTTGGTGAAATAGGCTCTTGAATCGTTGAAGAAGAAGTTGTTGTTGTTGTGGTTTGAATAGGTTTTTTTATAGTAGGATCTTCTAACTGCTTATCTTGCTCACGCATTTCTTGATGAGCAGATACTAGTTGTGTGTCTTGATCCCTAGACTCTAAAGGAGGGAGAGTATTCATCTTTTTGATAGATTGCGTAATCTCTTCTTTACCTAATGATCTTTTTCTGATCAAAGGCTCTATACTTTCTTTTACAACTGCGTGGGTTTTACTAGCTGTTTGCTTTTGAGAAAGCGTCTCTTCATGCTGAGTCTTACCGCTTTGATGAATTCTAGGAGAACTCTCATCGCTACTTCCTTCACTCTCAGGACTTGAGTGAGAGTGTGAACTCATATTTGAAACATTCATTCCCATAGAATCACCTATTTTTACAATGCAATCTTAATTGTATTAATATCATATTTTTAATTTTAAATCGTTATTATTTAAAATTAATTTTATTTATTTTTAAGAATGATCTAAAAATAAGATGCCTTATAAAACAGTAAAGGAAGGGCCAATTGAAGTTTTTGTAAGGAATAAAACTTCAAAGCTATGTGTATGTTATATTACAGGATAAAAACATCCATCTTTCCTCCCGCTTTCACATCAATCAGCCGTATTTCTCTTAAGATGTGTAGAAAAAATATAGGATTAAATGATTTTAAAGATGCGCTTTAGAGGGAATATAAGACGCTCTGATATTTTCTACCTGTGTGCTTTTTGGTAAAGATGAGAGACTGTCTGTAAACTTAATAAAATTGCTATTATGGTATAATTATTCTTCTAATCATAGGAGGAAAAAACCATGGCTCGGCAAAATTATCCGTCTGATTTAAATGATAAAGAATGGGATTTAATCAAAGAATTTGTAGAAACAGATTTTTCAAAAGGAGGCAGACCTTATAAATACTCTCGAAGAGAAATCTTAAATGGCTATTTTTATGTCTTAAAAACAGGCTGTCAGTGGAGATATCTTCCATCAGATCTTCCTCATTGGAAAACCGTTTATCTACAACATAGAAGATGGATGAGGCAAGGGATTTTTGAGGAAATTTATAAGAAGCTACACCGACTCGAGAGACTGAGGAATAATAAAACTCCTAAACCGTCAGCTGGGATCATTGATAGCCAGTCTATAAAGACTGGAGAAAAAGGCGGTATTAGAGGCTTTGACGGAGGAAAAAAAAATCAAGGGACGTAAGAGGCATCTACTCGTTGATCATTTAGGATTTCCTCTAGCACTAGAACTAACTGCAGCTAATGTAGGAGATCGAGAGGGATTTAAGTTGCTGTTAGACAAATACAAAGAGAACACTCCCAATATAGTTTTTGCAGATAGCGGATATAAAGGTAAGGATTTTGAACAAGAGTGCATGAATCAGGGGGTAAAAGTACAGCCCGTTCCAAGGAATGAAGGTTGGTGTCTGAAGACAAATTCTTTAAAAGTTATTCAGGGATTTCAAGTTGTTGCTAAAAGATGGATTGTAGAGAGATCATTCGCGTGGCTGGGTAAATACAGGCGTATGGTAAAGGATTATGAGTTGATACTGACTGTAAGCAAGGCCATGATTTGGATGGTATTCATTAGATTACTCTTAAGTAGACTTGGGAATTAAGGTTTACAGACCATCTCTGAGTTAATATTATTTTCTTTATCTTAAGATGTTCAATAACATAAAATACATTGAATTTAATGAGGAAATAGTGAGAAAATTAATCTATTAATGATTTTTTATTTATAGGATTTATGACAACATTAAATCAAGATATCTATTCTCTTAAATTGGCAATACACGCTCTTACTCCTCAAGAAAAAGCTCCCTTTTCATCTCATGAAACACTCTCTCAGCTGGCTAAAATCAGCCGTATTGCCCTCCCTCTTTTAAAAGGGTTAGATACACTGTTTTTTCATATTAAATGCATCAATCACTGTTTTTCTCTCATCACAGGTTATTGTATTGCACTCAAAGTCCTCCCCTTCTCTTGGATCTACTCTCATAATCATGTGATTCATCTTGCTGCACGTCTAACAGCTAAGCAAATTACATGTTTACAGATGATGAGATTGAATCCTGATGACGCTTCTTCTTACTTCAATTTAGCCCTTTCTTTAACAGACCCTCACCAAAATGTGGTGATAGGGAATAAACCGTGGAATCAAAAAAGTCTTTATTTAGAAGCGATCAATATTAATCCAAACCTTGCAGAAGCTTATCTACATCTCGGAAATACTCTCTCTTCTGAAGATTGCACTACACTTCTTAATGGAGTTGTTATGACTGAGCAAGAGCTTTATCTAAAAGCTATTGATCTTTGTACCAAAGAGCTAGATCTTAATCCTAAGGCTCTAGATCTAAACCCTATTCTTGCAGAAGCTTATCTTAATTTAGGAGTCACGCTCTCTGATAAAGAAACTATATCCATCGACGGGTTAGAGGTCACTGATCAAGATCTTTATTGTGATGCTATTGATCTTAATCCCCATCTTGCAGAAGCTTATCTCAATTTAGGAAGCACTCTTTCTCTAGATGAAACAGCCACGCTTTTAGATAATAGAGTCATGACAAGGGGGGAGCTTTATTTAGAGGCACTCAAGCTTGATCCTTCTCTTGGAGAAGCTTATTTTAATCTGGCAGGGCTCCTTTTACCTAACGAAACTGTGACTCTTAACGGAATCACCTATTCTGAAAAAATGCTTTATTTAAAATGTATTGAGCTTGAATCTGCAGAAGCTGAAGCGTACTTTGATTTAGGAACTCTTTTAGAAGATCATGAAACCATCACACTGAGTAACGGCTCTTCACTCACTAAACAAGCGCTTTATCTTAAAGCAATTGAGAAAGATCCAAACTTTTTAGATGCTTATTTCAATCTCGCTTTAACGCTATCAGATCAAGAGACAGTTACTCTTTTGGACGGTATACCCCTTAATCAACAAAAGATTGCTCTTAAAATGATCGATCTAGATGCCTCTTATCAAGATGCCTACCACCTTCTCATTAAGACATTTTCAGAAGATCAAGAAGATATTACCTTATTAAATGAGACACTCTTATCCCGGGACGCTCTTTTGAAAAAAGTGTCTCCGCAACCCCTTCAAAGTAAGAGAAAATCCATAGGCTCTTCCTTTGTAAAAAAATCTCCTTTAAAAACAGAATAAAGAATTGTTTTTTTAAGCTAGAAGGGTTTTTAGTTAACTCTTCTAGCTTAAAGCATCTTTAGTCCCTCTTTTTAAAGAATTTCTTTAAATTCTCTCTCTTCAATCACCAAAACACCAAGTGACCTTGCTTTTTCAAGCTTAGATCCAGCTTCATCTCCAGCAAGAACATAATCTGTTTTTTTACTGACAGATCCTGTCACCTTACCGCCTCTTTCTTTAATAAGACGTGTCGCTTCATCCCGGCTAAACTCTTGCAGACTTCCCGTTAAAACAAACACTTTATCATAAAAGAGATGATCTGTTCTTGTGATTTGAGAAGGAGGAATCGGTGCAATGCCTTGAGTTAGAAGCGCTTTGACTTCTTCTTGATGAAGAGGATTTTTAAAAAACTCTATTAGAGCCTCTGCCATCTTCTCTCCAACCCCTTGAATATTTTTTAGCTCCTCTTGAGACATTAAAGAGAGTCTGTCGATAGAGCCTGCAGCTTTAGCTAGAACTTCTGCCGTTTCTTCTCCAATGTATCTGATACCAAGAGCCAAAATAAACCGAGAGAGCGTGATGTGCTTAGACGCTTCAATACTTTTCAGTAAATTATGAATGGCTTTATCTTTAAATCCTTCAAGAAGCGCTAGATCATCATGAGAGAGTGTATAGAGATCTGATGCTTTTTGAATCAGCTTTTTTTGAACAAGCTGGGTCACAACTTTTTCTCCTAAATGCCGAATATCCATCGCATCTTTAGAGGCAAAGTAAGCAATCTGCCGTATTTGCTGCTCTTCACATCTTAAGGAGTTAGAGCATCTCATAGCTACTTCTCCAGGAATATGCACAACTACACCGTGACAAGAGGGGCACTCTTTTGGCATTGTCCAAGGAAGTGACCCTTCTTCTCTTCGAGTAAGATCAACATGCACAACTTTCGGGATCACATCTCCCCCCTTTTCAATCGTCACAAAGTCCCCTTTACGGATATCTTTACGCATCACCTCTTCTGCGTTATGAAGAGTGGCTCTTGCAATGCAGCTTCCAGCTAAATTCACAGGCTTTAACTCCGCAACAGGAGTTAAGACCCCTGTTCTTCCCACTTGCACAGTAATATCTTCAATCTGTGTATACGCCTGTTCAGGAGCAAATTTATAAGCCGCTGCCCACCTGGGGCTTTTTCCTGTAGATCCTAAGAGAGACCATAACTTTAAAGCATCCACTTTAATCACAATGCCGTCGATATCAAACGGAAATGTTTTGCGGCTTTTCTCGACATGCGCTGCAAACGATAAAATCTCTTCAAGAGAAGAGCACGCTTTAAAGTGATCTGGATGAAAGACAGGAAGCCCCCACTCTTTTAAAACGGTGTGCACTTGATGCTGAAACTGCACACATGTGTTTTCTGCTGCAAACCCATAAAACACAATGGAGAGTCCCCTTGTAGCTACTTCTTTAGGATCTAAGAGCTTAAGAGCGCCAGCTGCTGCATTACGGGGATTAGCAAGAGGCTCTTCCCCAGCTAATTCTTTTTCCTCATTCAGCTTTTGAAACATTGATCTTGGCATGTACACCTCAGCTCTTAACTCTACCTCCTCTGGAATATTTTCCCCATGAAGCGCTAAAGGAACTGACCGAATGGCCCGGATATTGGCTGTAACATCATCCCCTTTTTTCCCATCACCCCGTGTTAGTGCCTGGGTGAGGACTCCTTTTTCATACCTTAAGGAGACGGCAATCCCATCCATTTTAAGCTCTGTGCAAAAGGAGATATGATCTTTTTCTAAAATCTTCTGGATTCTTCCTATGAAGCTGACAATCTCTTCTTCTTCATACGTGTTTTGTAAAGAGAGCATCGGGACTTTGTGACTCATCTGCCGAAACCCCTCTGTTGTCTTTTCTAAAACCCGCTGAGTAGGAGAGCTTTTTTTCACCCACTCAGGGTGCTCTTTTTCCATGAGAAGCAGCTGTTGATACAGCTGATCATATTCATAATCGGTAATCAGCGGTGTATGTTCTACGTAATAGAGTCTGTCGTGCTTTTGGATCTCTTGAATCAGCTGTAAATACATCAAATGTGTCATAGGCATCGTTATGTGTTAGGGGTTTCTCTTGTTAAGAGTAAGGATTTTTGTTGTTCATGCCGGACCCAGGCAAGGTAAAAAAAGCCTGTTAAGCAGAAAAGGGCTCCTAAAAAAAGGACAGGGAAAGGGCCGGTAAACTCACAGAGAAGAGTTGATATCCCAGGGATGAGAACACCTCTTAAACCAACGGTGAGGACATTAACTGTTGAAAAAGGCGTACTCCCCTCTTCTCCTGCAAATAAAGGGCCTGATAAATGCCAACTTAAGTGACTTCCTGCTTGCGCAATACCGTAGAGAAAAAAAGCACAATAAAACATGACAGGGTACCAAAAAGCGAGCATCCAGCTAAATGCTCCTAGCGCAAAGAAGAGATTGGCTAAACTTGTCATGAGAAAGATATTTTCGTAAGAGATCTGTTTTCTCCAAAAAGGAATTGCCATTACAAATCCTAGCCCCATCCACACAAATCTCCCCCAAGCCACCATAGAGTGCGTGAGTAAAAGATCATCTGAGGTGTAGATCACAAGCGCTGGCATCACCATCATAAGGCCCGTGCCCCCTAACATAAACCCTATTTGAAACCTGGCAAAATCGGGCCTTCTTTTGAGAAGTGTTAAGCTATCTTTCCAAGGCGTTTTAAAAAAAGAGCCTGAGGGTTTTGATGCTCCTTCTTGCAGGAGAATCGGCATTTTGGCTTGGATCAAAATCGATAACAACCCGATAAATCCCCCTGCAAAAAACAGCATTTTCCACATTTCTCTATGGTGATCCATCCAAGAGCCAATGAAGCATCCTAGCACAATGCTTAAGAAAAAATTTGAAGCTGCTGTCCAAGAGAAAATGGTTTCTCTGATTCCAGGAGGGGCGTTTTGTTTGAGCACTTCCATGTGCGCAGGAAGAGATCCTTTTTGAAAGAAATGAAAAATAGCTAGCGAGGTAATAAAAAGATACGGGTCACTCATAAAAGGAAACAGAAGAAACGGAAGCCTGGCTAAAAGAGATGCTGTAATCCAATTCGAGCGTAACTTTTCTTTTTGATAGGTTAAAGCCGACCCCCAATAAAAAGAAAAAAGAGAAACCACAGGTTTGATCATATTTAAAAGCGCAATTTGCCCCCCTGTCACCTGAAGCTCTTTCCGTAAAATGAAAGGAAGCATCGCGACAAAACAGGTTAAGGGCTCACTTAAGAGCCCAGATAGGGTCATGGATAGCCATGTTCTTTTGTGAGAGTAAGAGGGATTATCCATGCATCACTTCTTTTAAAAACAGTCTCTATTTTTCAAACCGATCAAGCACAACTTTTTTTCCTGCCTCTAAAACCATTTTAGAATTTACTAGATATCTTTTTAAACGATCTTTCCGAAAGGATTTGATTTCTTTAGGAAAAATAAGCTCTACACTTCTTGATCCTTTCGGATAAATTGTCACTGTTCTAATCTGCTTTTTCACCCATTCAATAGCAATTTCATCCTGAGTTAAAGTGCAGATGTGACCCATTCTTCCTGCAGGAAAATCTTTTGGAAGAGAAGGGAGAAATTTCCATGTATCCCCTGTTTCTTCAAAAAAAAGCGGCCGTACGGCTTGATACCCAGCATGAAAGAGGGCAAAGGGAGACCCTGAAATGTTTCCCTCTTTTACAATCCCTTGATACGTATCATCGATAAGCCTGGGAACAAGCATATCTTTAAAGCCTGCCTCTAAAAATAATAAGAGCTGATTTGGGGCATCATGACACGAGGGAAATTGCAGAAGATCTAATACGGGAGCTACCCCCTCTCTTAGAGGCATCTGCTGAGAGAGCGCAAAAAAGACAGGGAGCATCTCGTGAATCTTTTTCTTCGCTTTAATCCGTGCCCAATCAAGCTTTGTGTGCTTTCCTAAAGAGAGCCTCTCTCCTTTTTTTAAAACTTTTTCATAAGAAATGGAGATGACTTTCTCTTTTTTCTCTTTATCAAAGGTGAGCTTGACTCCTTGATCTACTGCCTCTAAGCACACTCTTTTAAAGCCATTTGCACTTTGCCCAAACACCTTAATACAGCTGTGATAAAGATCAAGCTCAGCTGTAAATCCTTGAATCGGCCCTTCCCAATCTAGACTCTCCTCCATCTCTTCTCCGTTATCTAGATTGAGGAAGATGAGCCTTGTTGGATACGCTTTTACAATCAAAGGCGTAAGAGGAAGAGGTAAGGAAATGCCAGGTTCATGAGAAAATGGTTTAAGCTCTTTGGCAATAGAAATAGTCATAAGACAACTTCTCCTAATAACCCTTCAGGAAGGTTGTCAATACACTTCACTTTGACAAGCGTGTTTCTAGGTACAGTAGTTGTTAAATATACAGGCAGGAAGTTTTCTGAATGCCCAAACCTCTTCTCCTCTTCTTCAACAAGCACCTCTAAATAGGTGCTAACATAAGGCTGCCGCATGGCAAAAGAGAGTCTTTCGGCCTCTCTTAATACAATATCTTTTCTTTGCTGCATCACTTGAGGAGAAATCTTTCCAGGGTAAAGAGCCGCTCTTGTTCTTTCTCTTGGACTGTAGGGAAACATGTGCACCTTTGCAAATTGCACCTCTTTCATGATGTCTAATGTCTCTTGAAAATCTTGCTCACTCTCCCCTGGAAATCCCACAATAATATCGGTTGTAACGGTAAATTGAGGACTGGCTTTTTTTAGCTTATCTACAGTCTCTAAAAATATTTGCTTTGTATATTTCCGGTTCATCCGTTTTAAAATGAGATTAGACCCTGCTTGAAGAACAATATGCATCGAATGACACGTTTTTTTCCCTTCCAAAACCGCCTGCATGAGATTGTCATCAATTTCATCAGGGTCAATGGAAGATATGCGGATACGCTCTAGCCCCTCAATTTGATCCACACTTTTTACAAGATCGGTTAGCTTTTCCCCGTTTTCTCCTTCATAATCTCCAATATTAATCCCTGTCAGCACAACTTCTTTGTAGCCTGATCTTACAAGCTCATGAACCTCTTCAAGTATTTTAGGAAGAGGTCTTGATCTTGATCTTCCTCTCACATACGGGATGATGCAGTAGGTGCAAAAGGAGTTGCATCCATCTTGCACTTTAACAAACGCTCTTGTATGTGCGGCAAATTGATCAATTTTAAATTCAGGGAGATCTTCTGTAGGAAACACCTTATTCAAAAGATTTTCTTTTTCTTGATTGGAGACGACAAGGGTAACCCCTTCAATTTTCTTGATCTCCTCAGGCAGCCTTTCTGCAAGACACCCTGTTACTACAATTTGAGAGTTTGGGTATTGTCTATGCAGCTGACGGATTTGATGGCGGCTACTGCTATCTGCACTTTCTGTGACCGTGCAGGTATTCACAATACAAATTTCTGCTGGTTCATCAGCTGTCGCTTCTTCATACCCCATCTCTCTTAATTGAGTGGCATACGCTTCTGATTCATACTGATTGGTGCGGCATCCAAGGGTGGCAATTCTAAATTTTTTCGTAGACATAGAGAATGATTATATCACACATTCTCAAAATAAGCCCATCCTGTTTCCTTAACCTCTTTTACCAAGGCTTAAAATATCCCGCCTGTTTCAAGGAGATATAGCCACTTGACCCTACAATCAAATGATCTTCTAAATGAATGCCCATGATCTTACCGGACCTGCTTAAATGGTGCGTCATTTCAATATCTGCTTGAGAAGGAGTCGGATCTCCTGAAGGGTGGTTGTGGGCTAAAATCAGGCTGCACGCTTTATGACGAACAGCTGGATAAAACACCTCTCTTGGGTGAATGAGCACCTCTGATAGCGTTCCTATAGAGACGGTTTCAATGGAGATAAGCTTTTCCTTAACATCTCTTAAAATCACCATAAGCACTTCTTGTTTAAGGATTTCAAGTTCATGCCGAATGAGCTCATACGCTCTTAAAGCGTCAATACGGACATGATTTAAGGGTTCAGTGAGCTGTACTTTTTGCGCAAGGCCAAGAGCCGCTTTTAATTTTACCGCTTTTGCAAGTCCAAGCCCTTTAATCTCCATGAGTTCTTCAATAGAGGCGTGCATGAGTTTTTTCAAAGAACCAAAATGACTTAAAATCTGCGCTGCAAAATCTAAAACAGAGGCTTTTTTCGTCCCCGTTGTGAGAAGAATTGCTAACAGCTCTTGAACAGAAAGAGCTCCTATTCCTTGATTTTTTAATCTCTCGCGAGGTCTTTCAGAAGGAGGGAGCTCTTTAACATTCATAACACAAGAAATGGCTTGATTTTGTATTCAAGACGAAGAGGAACATCAACCGTAATGATCACATCATTTTCTTCATAATTGGATTCAATCACATGCCCTTCTCTCATGAGAAGAGTGACTAAAGCATATTCACTTTGAGGAATCCTGAGTGTAACTGTTTTTCTTAAGTTTTTAACCTCTTCAACCATCTTTTCAAGAAGATGATCAAGTCCTTGGCCTGTCAATGAAGAGATTTCAATCGCTTCAGGATACATGCATCTAAGCTCTTCATAAGACGCTTTATCTTCAACTTTATCCACTTTACTAAAGAGGGTGATCATGCGCTGAGATGCAGCGCCAAGCTCTTTAAGAACGTCCATGGTTGTCTTGGCTTCAATAGGTGCTAGCTTATTACTCACATCAATGAGATGGATTAAAACATCGGTGCAAAGCGCCTCTTCAAGCGTACTTTTAAACGCTGTAATGAGTGTATGAGGAATCTTTTTAATGAACCCTACGGTATCAATTAACACAACCTCTTGATGTGTCGGAAGTGTGTAGTGACGCGTTGTAGTATCAAGCGTTGCAAACAGTTTATCTTCGACAAAGACACTCGATTCTGTCAGTTTATTTAAAAGAGAAGATTTTCCAGCATTCGTATACCCAACAATTGCAAAAGAGGGAACAGATAACCGCACCCGTTTTTGTCTTTGCGTTTGACGATTTTTCTGAACAACCTCAATCTCTTCTTGAAGCTGCTGAATACGGGTTTTTACAAGCTGTCTATCCACTTCAATTTGAAGCTCTCCAGCCCCTCTTAAATACCCTCCGCTACCTCCGCCGCCGCCGCCTCCCCTTTGTCTAGAAAGGTGCGTCCACATCCGTTTAAGACGGGGCATCAAATATTTAGATTTTGCGAGGTCCACTTGAAGTCTTGCCTCTTTGGTTTGTGCTCTTTGCGCAAACACTTCAATGATGAGCTCTGATCGATCAATGACGGGTCTTTTGAAGAATTTTTCTAAGTTGCGTTGCTGATTGGGGGTAATTTCTTCATCAAAAATCACCACTTCAGCAAGAGTTTCTTCAAGAGCTAAAAGAATTTCATCTAATTTACCTTGTCCTAAAAAGGTTGAGGATTCGATTTTCCTTAAAGGACACACTTCTCTTCCCACTTCAGTAAGACCATAAGTCTCTCCTAGCCTTTTGAGCTCGTTTACGCTCTCTTGGCTCTCTTCTTTGGACTGCCTCGAAGAGTAAGTCCCGATCAAATAGGCGGTTTTCGCCTCTTTAAAATTGCTATCTGTTAACATAAAATTGTAATCTCAAGTCCATCATACGCTAGCTGAACATCTGCTGGCAATAATAGATTTGTTTTTTGATGATCTAATTTGTGGGAGACGTGAGAGAGCCATGTCATTTTAGCCCCAATTTTTCTCGATAATTCAACTGCTTCATCAAGACTTAAATGTGAGGAAGACGGCTCCATTTGAAGGCCGCTAAGCACAAGTGTCTCCACGCCTTGTAATTGCTCAATCAGGGAAGAGGGGTAGTGTTTGACATCAATGAGATAGGCAAAATTCCCGGTTCTATATCCAGTCACTACTGTATGATTTTGTTCATAATACACCGCGCTTAACTCTAAATCACAAAATTGCACATGGTGATCCAGCGGCGTTAAAACCTGAAAATGAAAATACGGAGTTTTACCCGGGGAAGAAGAGGCGTCAATCAGATACGATGTGCGGTGTTTAAGTTCTATATACGCTGAATCAGAGAGAAGGCAGTTAAGCGGTTTTTTTTGAAAAGAGAACACTTTAAGATCATCAAATCCTGCAATATGATCATAATGCGCGTGTGTAATCAGCGCCCCGTCTAAGTGATGGATGTGATACTTTAGCGCCTGTTCTCGAAAATCTGGCCCTGCATCAATTAAAATTGTCTTACCTCGTATCTTAAGTAATCCGCTTGATCTTCTCCGTTTATTATGAGGATCTACTGAGAGGCAAACACAACATGTACAAGAAATTACAGGAACACCTGTTGATGCCCCTGTGCCTAAAAATATAAAAGAGCCTAGATGATGCATCTTTTCCCTCCTCCCTAATCCCTGCTGACTTTTTTAGCATCGCATCTTCATGAATTGGCAACAATCTTTAAATGAGAGCTATTTTAAAATTCTCTCCTTTACACCCCCTGCCTAAAAATGGCGCATTTTTACATGTTTGTATAAAAATGACAAAGTCTGTACAATTTTGAATTCTAGCAAGTCATAAGGTTAAAAAATGTCAAGTATTAGCCCATTTCATGTTTCTCAAGGATCTAGCCCAAGCTCATCACCTCCTCGCTCTCCTCTCTATCCCATCTCTCCTGAAGAGAAAGGATTGCAAGATCTTTTCTTTAAAGTGCGTCAAGCTAAAACATCTCCTTCTATAACTCCCCCTGAAAATCATTCTCCTCAATCGTTATCCCCTACAAAAGATGAGGAGACATTCTCCTTTATCACCCCTTATCAAAACGGGGCGCAAAAAGGGAAAAGACTTTTTAATGAAGCTCTAAGTGACAAAGAAGCTCTTTTGCTCCCTTCTCCTCTTCATCAAGACTTTCCTAAGAAAAATAAACCCCTCCTGACAACCTCTCCTTCAGAAGACCGTCCTTTATTTCCTCTATTTAAAGATGTGTTATCTCCTTTTAAAGAGCTCTCTTCTCTTCCTCCTCTTCCCTCTCCTGCTAGAGTTAAGCCCCGGCCTCAATTTTTTGAAACAGGGATTCCTTCTCACTCTGTGAAACCTCCTGCAACACCTCGAAAAAACCTTGCCCCCTCCTCTCCTTTTTCTAAAGTTCTTAGCTGCGCAAAAAATGCCTTTTTGATGATCGGAGGAAAAACTGTTTCGTTAACTTTTCTCGATGAAGGGTCTTACATGAATGTGTATCAGCCAGGAGATACGCCTCTTCTTGTCCCTTCGCTCAGTAATCAAGCGGTCGTTGTAAAGCTGTATCACGGAAAAAACACAGGCCTTAGCTCTCAGCAGCTAGAAAAATGTTTAGCCACTTCACTGAGGTCTTATAAGCAAACCCTTGATTATGACATTCCTGTTGCTAAGATCTATAACGTAGAGACGGCGTTAACAGACTGCTTCTTGATTCAAGAAAAAATACCCCATCCTATTCAAATCACTTCTTATCTTTTAGAGATCTTTCACTTTTTTGAGCTCTCCTTAAAGCATAACATCACACTTGATCTTATCCCGGATAATTTTAGAGTCAAAGAAGATGGAACGGTTGTTCTCATTGATTTTGTCGAAGACGCATCAGAGGGGATTGAGCTCTTTCTCGAACATGCTCTTTACTCTTTATGTGAAAGGTATTTAACAGAGACAAAGAGGGATAAGGAAAAAGCAGAAATGTTATTAAATCTCATCCTAGAGAAGCTCCCTGAGCTGATCCGTTTCATTTCAAGTAACAGATGGAAAATCACTCTTGAAAAAGCCATTGATACCTCTTCCTCACCGTCAACGTAGTGCACTACAATGTAACAAAAGCCTCTTTAAGCTTATCGGCAAAAAGAGCGTGGTATAACAGCCCTCTGGAACCTAGGGCTGTTATAACATATTGAAACTTCCCTATTTGATGCAAAATAGGGAAATAGTGCGCCCGGTTTGTCACCCGGATTCCAGATCTACACTGAATAATGGGGTAAGACGGCTTTAAAAGACGCGTAGCTGTTTCTAAGCAAGGCTCTTCATGGATAAAATCTCTTTCATATGTAGCTCCTATATGACATTCATAGGGGTTTTGAGATAGCGCGGTATAGACCGTAGAGGAAATGCTTCTTTCTAAAATAGTGGGGAAATGGCATGTGAGAAGCTGACCTTTTACAAAGCCTAAATTAAGCCCCTCAAACTCTTTAAAAAACCGGATACCAGCTCCTACTGCAATCACACATCCATCAAACTGCTGAACATCTCTTAGGGATGTGATTTCTTTATGCTCAAAATCTACCCCGTTTTGTTCACAAAGGCGCCATAACCCTTGTAAATATAACGAAGAAAAGACGGTCCACCCTGAGGTGATGAGATGTTTATTTTCTCCTAAAGAAATCACATCACTTAAAGGACTCGTGATGAGCCCCTCTCTTAATATCCCTCCTCGGTGTGCGGTAGGTACTCCTAAAGCCTTTTCTGCCTGATCAATCAGCGCTTTAGCTTTCATTAAAGCCTCGTTTGACTCCCAACTTAAAAGCCCCTTTTTTCCCGCATACGGATGCAAAAGCCCAGCTGCAATGCCTGAGGCGCCCCCGCCAACTCCTTTATGATCAAAGATCACCACTTTACATAAAGAAGAGAGTGCATAAGCCGCTGATAAGCCAGCAAGTCCAGATCCTACAACAGCTATTCTTTTCATAGCCATCTAGAGGTGAGAAGAGTTAGCTGTTTTATCCTACTTCTCTTTAGAAGATAGCACAGCCCTTTCTTTTGATGCATGATAACACCTGGTAAAAGAAGCTAATTTATCACACTTTTTTCTTAAAAAGAACTCTGTTTTATGAAGGGCCATTATAAAGATACCGAGGCCTGATAATGGGAGTCCCTCTTCCCTCTCTTGCCTCAACTCTTTCATACACAATTTGCCTTGCAATGCCCACCGTTCTTGACATCCCAAAAAGAAGCGGGAAATAGAGCGGGTAGTTAAAGTTAGCAGCAGCTAGCATCACCCCTGAAACGGCATCGACATTAGGATAGGGGCTTGCAATTTTAGGATTTTCTTGCAGCACACGCACTCCCACTGAGCGGAGTAAAAAAGCTGTTTGAACAAGAGGGTGGTTCTGAAAATGCTTTTCAAGATAGTCATACATGACTGTCGATCTTGGATCTTCAATCCGTAAAACCGCGTGCCCAAACCCAAAGATAAGCTCATGCTGCCGTATCTTTTGACGCATGAGTTCCTCTATTTTTTGCGCTGTGATATCCCCTTTTGTCTCTATAAAAATCTTCTGTAAAAACTCTAAAGCATCTTGATTAGCTCTTCCGTGGCGAGGGCCTGCTAAGGCGCACATGGCAGAGGCAATAGAGCCATAGAGATCCTCTAGCGAAGAGGCGACGGCTTTTCCAACAAACGTCGATAAATTGCCTCCCCCATGATCATAGTGGAGCACGTTAAAAAGCCGCATCGCCTCTTCCATTTCCCGTGTTTGTTGAGGCACTCCCAGCATGTGGATAAAATTTTGAATGTACCCAAGCTCTGGACAAGAAGGGGTGTGTTTCCACCCTGCATGCAAGTTGATGACTAATGCGGTGATTTCAGGGATGATCATCACAAGATGTTCGCAATCTTTTTGATACTCTCCTATGCTCTCAAATATCCCGGCAATCAAAAGCGCTAATCCCAAAAGTTTCATCGGGCTCCCCTGAAAGGGAAGCTGCCGAATTGCTTCAAGGGTTTGCGGCTTAAGGTAAGAGGCTCTATAGCGCTTGGAAAAATAGGAATTGACCTCTTCTTGGCTCCCTTTTTTTCCCTTGAGAATTAAATAAATACCCTCTTCTGCACTCCAACTAGCCACTTCTTTAATCGGAAAGTTAGCATAAAAAAGCCCCTCTGTTGAAGTGACAGTTGATGTAGGACAATACCCCACGGGAAATCCTCTTAAACCTGTTTCTAAATGCTCTTTTTTAATCTGGAATAACACACCCTCATCCATGCTTCTCCCCTCACAGTTTAATTGTTTTTTTATGAGCCTAAAAGAGCGGTAATGATCCGTTTTTCTTCTAAAAGCTCCTCTTCTGATCGTTTAATCTTTTCTCTTAAAGAAGAAGAGAGCTCAAGAGAGGGAACAATCTGAATATTTCCTTGTAAAGTTCTTTGGCAAGGAAAAGAAAACACAATACCTTCATGAACGCCGTAAGGGTTGTGATCAGATAAGAGCCCAACAGAAAACCACCCGTTTAAGTCGGTAGGAAAAAGAAGAGATTGCATGGTCTCTAAAGCAGCTTTTGCAGCAGAGGCAGCAGACGATTTTCCTCTTGCTAAAATCACTTCTCCTCCCCTCTCTTGCACGGTTTTGGGAAATGTATGCTCCAGCCAGATGTGATCTTCAATCACATCTTTTGCTCTCTTACCTTGGATGGTGACATAAGAGTAATCCACAACCTGTGTTAAAGAGTGATTGCCCCATATAATCATCCGTTTGACAAGATCAGGATTCACCTTAGCTTTTTGAGCTAAAAGAGAAGTTGCCCTATTGGCATCAAGCTGGGTCATGGCATAACAATGATGACTTTTTGCATACGACTGCAAGATGAGGCAATTCGTATGACAAGGATTTCCCACCACTAAGAGCGTGGCAGGAGAGGCTGCCACTTGTTCTAAAATTTTACCCTGCTCAGCAAAGATATGGCCATTATCTTGTAAAAGATCACGTCTTTCCATACCAGGGCCTCTTGGTTTTGAACCTAAAAGAAACACCGTGTCTACTCCCTCTAACACTTTTTTAGCATCATCCCCATAGATAATGTGATTTAAGAGAGGGAAGGCGCAATCTAAAAGCTCCATCTCTACCCCTTTTAACCTGGGCATAGCCTCTTTAACATCTAAAAGATGAAGATCAATGTTTTGCTCTTGTCCAAAGAGCTGTCCCGATGCAATTAAAAAAATTAAACTGTAGGCAATCTGGCCGCACGCTCCTGTGACTGCAACTTTTTTAACACCCTTTGCCATCAAGCTTAATCTCCTTTTTAAAAGATCCCCTTAAAGTGGATTGTAATGGGGATTCCTATTAGAATCAAATAATTATTTTATCTTTTTTAATCTGAATGTGATAAAATGAAGTTATGACAAAAGATATTTCCCCTTATTACGGTTCATTTAATAAAGCCTTTCCTTTAAAAGAGAAAAAGCAGTTTATTGTCTATCAAGAACCTCCTTATCATCTTTATCTCTATCCCTTAACGCTCCCCTCACCCTCTCACATTCAAGAAAAGAAGATCATTCATCATACATTTGTGAATTTAGATCACGCAGCTACTCAAACAGCTTACGCCTCTAATAAAGCAAATTGGACCTCCCTTTCTTCTTCTCAAAAAGAGCGCCGTATTTATCAAGCAGCTCATAACCTGATGCCAAGACCTGATTTTGACACTAAGCTTTTCATTCAAGAGCCTCTAGCTCAAAAACAGGGCCTCATCTCTTATGCTGTATCGATCCTTAAACAAGTCATTCCTTCTTGTTCAGAAGAAGCATTAACTCCTCTAGCTAGCTGCCTCTTTTCTCACGCATCAAGCCTCTCTTCTTTTAAAGATCATATTAATATCCAGATTCAGCAGCTTCTTAACTCTAAGGCTTCTTCAGATTCTCGTAAGGAAGGTCATGCTTTAGCAAAAGAAATGTTAAAGATGTATCAAGAAATCCAAACACTCACCTTAAGCCGTATTGAGTACATTAGGCCTCCATCTATCTTCCACAACCAATGTTACACCGATCATGAAGGGGAAAAAGTGTGGCTTAGTCAAACTCACCCCTCTTCTTACGATAGAGAGCATCTTGATATTCAAAACGGGCGGCTGATGCTCAGTGATAAAGGGCATGTGATTTATTCAACAGGACGGATGGAAACAAGCCGTAAAGCACATCAAGCCGTTTCTAAAATCATCCACCAAACTTTTCTTTCAGGACAAATTAAAGAAGAAGATCTCCTCCTTCAGGAAGATGGCACCTATCTTTACCCTTTTATGGTGGAAAATCTGCTCAGCACCGTGGCGACAAGTCATAAAGAAAGAACATACGTCCTTCAGCAGCAAGAAACATTAAAAACCCTGGCTTTAAAGCCGTATACAGCAGTGCTAAATAATGGAAAAGAGATTCAGCTTAAGCTAAAACCGCTTCACTTTTCCTCCCATGCAAATTTTAATATTCTTCTTTCTAACTGGGGCAACTTTAGCTTTAATGGATCAGATATTTCTCAAGCCTTCTCACAAATAGCTTATCAAGAGCTTGAAGCCATCTATCAGTTAAAAAGAGAAAAGCTCTCTTCTGCATTACAAACCTATCTTGATCAAGTTTTTTGTGATCTTAAAAAAGCAAGAGAGCCTGAGCATCAATGGATACTGCGCGCTTCTATCTCTGAAATCTTAAACATTCCGTATCATGTTCATTGTAAAAGCAGTAAAGATAGGACAGCTGTAGCAGCTGCCATTAGAAAAGGTATTCACACCTTTATTTCCCTAGAGAAATGGAGAAAAAGCAGCTCCCTTTTTACCGTTAGCCCGGTAACTCTTTTTCATAACCCCATTTTTAGAGAGTATACAGAATCCGCTTTATTTGAGAGCTTACCAATGACAGATCAAGGGATTGGGATGATAGGAAGCTTAAGAGGGAACACCTATACCCCTAACCGAGGATTTGATTATCAAAAATCTATTTTTGAAAATAGAATACCCTCCTTTGTGCTCTCAGAGAGATATATCACAAAAACATCTCTTTTAAAAAGATCCATTCTTGTCTTATCAGCGATTGTACTCTCTACCATCACCATGATAGCTTTTATCTCCCTCTTGCCTTTAGTGGCTCTTTTTCTTTATTTAAAAGTGGGAAATAGAGCCTTAGAAATTTTGAAATATCTCTTCCTTTTTATCGCTACCTACCCTTTAAAATCTGCGCTTCGTCAAGAGTGGATTAACCGTGAGTCAGAAGCGCTCAAAGAGAGAAGCTTTTTTAGAACCTCTTTTACCCCCCTCATCGATCAAGCGGCTCAAAGTCTGCAAGATCAATTAGAGGCTCTTGATCAAACCGATTATCAAAGGGTCATGAAGTGGATTAAAGAAGGGGATTCTTTTTCTTTAAAAGATCCACAATGGGACTTTTTACCTCCCATCTTAACGCTTCTTGTTAACCACTGGCAAATCCTTCACACGTTAAAAAACCCCTCTTCTCGCTTAAAAAACCTCTTAAAAGAAGTAGGGACATCTCCCATTATGCTTTTTAGGTATCTTCATCTAATGACAGAAGAGACGCTTTCTCACTACGCCTCTAAAACCCTCATCCCTTGGCCAGTTGAGAGTTTTCTGCCTCAAGGCAACAAAGAGGAAAAACTGCTGAAAGAACTGGTTCTTGACGCTCCAAGATCTCACTATATTGTAAAAACTCCTCACCAAAGAAAAGAGTTTTCTAAATTGCATAATAACCATACAGGCAAAAATATCACCGAGGCTTTACTTGAGCTCTCTTGCTTTAAAAATACAAACACGGTTCCTCATGCGATTCAACTCGCGCTAACTCAAGCTTCAAGTTTAACCTATATACTCTCAACAATCGGGGGCTTACTAGAAGAGTCAGGACTTGCCCCTCTTAACTCAAGCAATAGAAAATATTTTATTGAAGAGGGAGATAGCACCTCTTTTTGGCTGATGATTCAAGAAGAGAGCTTTATCACAGATCCTAATAACTCTTCTAATAAACTTCATTTTTACTATAGTTACAGTTTTAAAATTTCTAAAGGAAAAGAGGGCCAGTGGAAATCTGCATTTATCAGCCTATCTCCTGTCTCTACCCATATTGATACGGTCTTTAATGAGATCCTTAAACCCCTTTCACCCCCATCATCTCTTGATGAAGAGATCCATAAAAATGAAATAGCGTTTCTTCAAAGAGAAATAGTTTCTCTTTTCAAAAAATACGCCTCCTTTAAAAATCCCCCTAAAAATCAAAGCCTCCTGAAAGAAAAAATACTTTCTTACCATACACTCTTAACAGAAAACCTCTCTTCGTATTTTCTCACAGGAAAAATGATGACATCTTGGACTCAGCTTAGCTGTGATACATTAGAAATACATGCATTACCTAACGATCTTCAATCTCTTTATATCTCTTTACTTAAAACCTCTTTGCAAAAACTCTCACGCAAAGAACAAAAAACCTTTACAGAAGAGATGTTACAGCAGCTAAAGCATAAAGCGTTTAAAAAGAGCTTTAAAAACAATACAGCGGCGCTACTCCCCATTTTCAAAGAAGTGCTCTCTGATGAAGCCTTTACGCAAATTGAAACAGAAGTGATCACGAAATAAGAGAGATCTTAGAGTATAAAAAAGAAAAACAAGGATGCGGTTACCAAGATTTGAACTTGGGACCTCGACATTATCAGTGTCGCGCTCTAACCAACTGAGCTATAACCGCGGATGTTGGAGATTAGGAGATTCGAACTCCTGACCCTCTGAATGCAAATCAGATGCTCTACCAACTGAGCTAAATCCCCATGCAGAATAAGGGAAAAAGATACCGCAATAACCGTTTTATTGCAATACCTTTCCTAAAAATAAAGAGATAAAGAGGGATATTACCCCTCTTCATCTCTTTTAAAAAAATTACTATTGTGTAGAGCTCTCTTCTTTTTCACTAGAAGAAGATTTACTCTCAGGACGCATGATCGGGAAAAAGAGAACATCTCGGATCGAGCTTGCCTTTGTAAAGAGCATCACAAGCCTATCAATACCAATCCCAAACCCGCCTGTTGGCGGCATCCCTTGACAAATCGCTTCAATGAACTCTTCATCAAGAGGGTGAGCTTCTGCATTACCTTCTTCTCTTAAGCTGTTTTGATGCACGAGAAGCTCTCGTTGAAGCTCTGGATCATTGAGCTCTGTATAGGCGTTACAGATTTCACTTCCCATAATAAAGCTTTCAAACCGCTCTACAAATCCCTCTTTTCTTAAAATTGGATCGCGGTGCAGTTTACATAACGGAGTGGTTTCAATAGGATGATCAGTAATATGGTGCGGCTGAATGAGATGCGGCTCAGCGAGCTCTCCAAACAGTTTTGCAATTAAAATGCCTCTTGGAGCTTTATTCATCTCCTCAGGACTTTGGCCTAAATCTATGACCATCTTTCTTAACTCGGCATCTGTTTTTTGATGCACATCAATCTTTGCATAGGTTTTAATCGCATCGATCATGCTCATCCGGATCCAAGGGGCTTTTAGGCTAATGGTTTGATCTTGAAGCGTAATATCTGTCGTTCCAAAGAGCTTGAGCGCTAAATGCTCAAAGAGATTTTCAATGAACACCATCACATCGGTGTAATCCCAATACGCTGCATACGCCTCAACCATGGTAAATTCAGGGTTATGGGTACGGTCTAATCCTTCATTTCTAAATACTTTAGAAATCTCAAAGATCCTCTCCATTCCTCCCACAATCAATTTTTTTAAAGAAATTTCTAAAGAAATGCGTAAGAACATCTCTTGATGAAGGGCTTTAAGTTCTGTGGTAAAAGGAGTAGCTTCTGCTCCTCCGTAAATCGTTTGTAAGACAGGAGTCTCTACTTCTGCAAATTGCTGCGCATCAAAGTAGTTTCTAATAAGACGCAAAATTTGACTTCTTGTTTTAAAGGTCTCCATGACATCTTGATCAGAAATGAGATCTAGCCACCGTTTACGGTATCTTGTCTCAATATCAGAGAGCCCTTTATGTTTATCAGGAAGAGGGAGTAAAGACTTACAAAGAACAGTGAGCTCTTTAACAAATACAGTCAGCTCTCCTTTTTGCGTACGGAATATGTACCCTTCTACACCGATAAAGTCTCCAAGATCTAGTTTCTTTTCGATGAATTTCATCGGAGTAACATCTCCTTCTAAAGAAAGCCCGGTAACTTTTGTATCATCCCGGCTAAACATCAGCTGCATTCTTCCAGATGCATCTTGAATTTGAGCAAAAGCGTTTTTTCCCATCGACCGAAAGAGAACAAGCCTGCCTGCTAATTTAACACACTCTGTTGCACCCTCTTTAGCTGTTTCACTATCTCCTGTCTCTCTTACCTCATACTTTTCATGAAGCCCTTTTGCTTGATGGAGTGGTTTAAAGGTTGCAGGATAAGGATCAATGCCAAGACTTTTGATCTCAGAGAGTTTCATTGATCTATTTTTAAATTCTTCGTGCGCGTGATAAGAGGGTAGATTCATGGGTGTTTCCTTGTCTGATACAATCTCTTCTTGTGCTTTAATTAAAGGGTAAAGCTTTAAGATAAAATGATTTTACGCTCCTTGAAAGACAAAATCAATCACTCTTTCAAGACTGCTGCAGCTTATCAAAGATAAATATACATATTTTTGTTTAATCTGTAAAAATGCGTCCTCTCTTCTCAAGAGTAAGAAGATGTTCTTAGAAGTTTTAATAGCGCCTTTATCCAACACTACTGCACATCACTTGATCTTTATCAGCTTTTTATCCCTTAACGCTTCAAATGCCTCTCAAGATTTAGGAAAAAAAGAGAATTTTCTGATCCTCTACCAGTTTTTTTCCAAAAAGCCAGGCCTCTTTAGTTTTATTGTTTTTCGATAAAAATCACAATTAAAACAATCATATTTCACATTTATTAAAAATAAACGTAAATATAAAAAACATTTAATAAATTAAATAGATTGAAAATATTACAGAAGGCTTTTATATTCCTGCCAAATAAGTTAGCAATCCATTTCACCCATTTAGGAGTTTATTATGGTAGTTCCAGCTTCCTCTTCAGCAATACTTTTTAAGACCACTTTAAACGATTTGCCCCCCTTTGTTACGTTTGAACTCGATTTAAAGGGAGGTGCATGCTCCCTTCAATATGCATGGAGAAGAGATGCCTCTTTTATCTATACCATCTTCAAAGATTGCGTAAAAACGGCAAGCTGGTTTGGTACACTGGGGATGGGAGCTGGCGGGCTGATCACAGCCGGTACAAAATTCGTACTCAATAAGCTCGATGCTCAGCCACTTGCTATTAAGAATAAAATCTATACGGATCTTAAAAAACAGGGACAAATTCTTTGGAATAGAGCAGAAAGTCGCATCCTTTTTCCAGATAATGCCTATTTAAAAGCAGTACTGACAGGAGCTGGAATTGGCGCCGTAGGAGGTTTTGCCTTTGGCATGCTGTACGGCTCACACCGCATGATCAAAGTGTCTATTGCAAGGCAGCAAGCCCTGCAAAAATCTCATCAAGAATCGGCAAAAGCGCAGGCTATTTTAAAGTTGTTTCTAGAAAATAAAGCTGAGGCTCTTGACTGGGAGTGCCCTATTTCTCAAGAGATTATGGCTTTTCCAGTAGCTACTAATTGCGGGCATGTTTTTGAATTTTTTGCCTTATCCCTCATGATGCAAAATAGCCCTCTAAATGCTCCTAACAATTTACATCCATGTCCTCTATGTAATACCTCCATTTACCAGATAAGCCGCGAGCAACAAAAAATTAAGCCTATTACTGAAAATGCTCATATCATTTTTAATAAGCTTGAACAAATTTTAGTGCGTTCTCATTTAATCGATGGCCTTAATGCAGATGAAATCAAAATCTCTGTTGAAAAGGGACAAACCTTTATCAATCGTCCTATTGAAGAACTAGCTGGCTATCTTGCGGGGAATGAAACGCTTTTATCTAGGGAAGAGCTCTTTGCACTTGCGGCCTATATTTTAAGCCAGTTTAATAGATTTCATTACAATGTTCGCCAAGTTTATTATTTGAGTAGCGACACTCTTAATCGACTTCAAACAGAAAAAAAAATTTCTATAGAAAATGCAGAAATGATTCGAAAATCTCTTCAAGATTGGTATGAGAAAAGGGAATTTATTCCACAAAATTGCACGCTTGCTAGAAAATTTTATAATGCGTTATAAATCATAGGAAGTTTAGAGGTTATTTATGCATTTTATTGGTTCTTTAGGACAAAGAATATCAAGGTTATTTGATCCCTTATTCTCCTTTGAAAGAGAATTTGACAAAGTCTTTAAGAATTCTTTTGCGAGTGATAAAGATAGGGAACATTTCTTGATGAAAGATGTTAAAGTTCCCACTTACCCCATTGACATCTTTAATCAAACTAGACTTTTAGAATCTAAAGAAGCGTTTAGATTCATCCCTAAACCAGAAAGCCCTGAAAAGATGACGGCTCATATTATGAAAGGGTTTCTTCAATCAAGTTTTAGCTGTAATGCACAGGAATGGATTGAAGGGTATTATGTGGACCAGCATCTTTCATCGCTCATTTCTTTAGAAAGCATTTCAAAACTTTTTCAAATTGTGAAAGAAAAAGCCCCTAAGTTAGTGAATGAGCCCTGCGTTGATCGAGCATTTCTCTATGATGGAGCATACCGTAATAATAATGAGGTAACTGATGCAGAAAGGTTCTTTATGAACCGCATTACCGGACGCCTTGCCATCTATTTTGAGAAACAGGTATATGAAGAGATGGGGCCTCCAGATTTTAAAAGTAAAGCTAATTTAGAGGATATTACACAAGCAGTCAATAAAGGATTGCCTTTAGCCTGTAAGCATCTATCCTATGACCTGTCTGAAAAAGATATCTACTTCGCATATATGCAAAAACTTTATCAAGAACGTGATAAAAGAGCTTTTAAATGGTTTGAAGAAGCGTTTGCTAAAGACCTAGAAAATAGAGCCCTTAATCCTGAGAGTCCTCTTACGCATTTGGTGACCATCCCAACTTTTGAGCAAGAGATTTTGTCAAAGAGAAGAAAGCTTGCTGCAAAAATTACACTGACACCCATTCTTTTAGCATTAAGTGTAACGTTAATCTATCTTGCCATTAAGCACCGAGGTCTCTTTCGTCAAGGAGTGATTGCCATTGAGAAATTTCCTATGCGATTTGGTCTTAGTGCCCAAGATGCAAAAGGCGTCATCACTTTAAGCAAAATGGTAGGAGGCATCATCTTTCTCAATACTGCATGGGGACGCCATATTATCGCCTCTACAGCAGTTAGAGTGGCTAGGTTTTTCGCTGAGCAAATCGATTAGCTACCATCAACATAGGGTCTTTACCAAATCAGTGAGAGACTTAAGGCATGTTGTGCAAATATGATGAAAACAGTGATGTCTTGAAAAACCTATTTTCAAAAAAACCAAGCCTGATTTTTCGCATGATTTGCAGAAAAATCATTTAAATGGCAAATGCGCATCTATTTTTATTGAAAGATATGATGTATACACCTGTAAGAAATTTATTTTATCCATTTAGGAGTTTATAATGACAGTTTCAGCTACCTCTTCAGCACTTCCCAAGAATACTTTACTGGAGTTACCCCCTTTTACAGCGTTTGAACTGGATTTTAGAGGAGGGGCCAGCTCTCTTCAATACAGATGGAAAAGAGACCCCTCTTTTATCTATACCGTATTCAAAAACTCTATGAAAACAGCCCCTTTGTTTGGATCATTAGTCATAGGAGCTGGAGGCGTGATCTTAGCCAGCGCAAAGTTTATACTAGGTAGGCTGGATCATCAGCCGCTAGCCATAAAAAATAAAATCTACACAGATCTTAAAAAACAGGGGCATATTCTTTGGAATCAAGCTCAGCATTCTATCTCTTTTCAAAATAGTCCCTATTTAAAGGGAGCGCTTATCGGAGCTGGGGTTGCTGTGATAGGAAGTTTTGCCCTTAAGATGCTCTACGAAATCTGCTATCCCATTCAAGTATCTCTTGCAAAGCAGCACGGCGTGCCAAAATCTGATCAAGAATCAGCTAAAGCACGGGCTATTTTAAATTTATTTCTAGATGATAAAATTGAGGCTTTTGACTGGGAGTGCTCCCATTCTCATGAAATCATGGCTTTTCCCGTAAAAGCTAATTGCGGACATGTATTTGACTTTTTTGCCTTATCTCTTATGATGCAAAAAAATAGCTCCTCTTCTCTTAGGGATTTACATCCCTGTTCTAGATGCGATACCCCCATTCATCAGATGAGTCATGAACAAAGCACAGTAAAGCTCATCACGGAAAATGCGCATGTCATTTTCAATACCATTGAACAACTTTTAGCTAATTCTCATTTAATTGATGGCCTTAAGGCAGATGAAATCAAAGCCTCTATTGAAAAGGGGCAAACGTTTACTAACCACCCTATTGAAACACTTGCTGGCTATCTTGCAGGAAATGAATCTCTTTTATCTCGGGAAGAGCGGTTTGCGTTTATCGCCTATGTTTTAAGTCAGTTTATTCCCTTTCATAACAAAATCAGATATGTTTACTCGTTAAGCAGTTTTATTATAAAAGAAAAGATTTCTCCCAAAAATGCAGAAGTGATTCAAAAACCTCTTCAAGATTGGTATGAGAAGAGAGAATTTATTCCACAACATTGCACACTCACTAGAAAATTTTATAATGCGCTATAAATCCTTAGAGATGCTTAATACTATGTATGCATTATTGAGGATCAAGGATACTTTGTTGATAAGTCTCCTGATTTCTCTTTGAAGGAGCCTTTAGCAACCTATCTCAAAATCATTTTGCTCTTTTTTTAAGCCCTTCTTGAAAAAAGTGTGTCAAAAAAAGAGCCTAAAATGAGAAAAAAAGCTATTGTTTCCTCCACACCTATTTTGAGGCCTTATGAAAATCACTCTTCAGCACTTAAACACATGGTATCAAGATCACCTCCCTTGGATCTTAGACAATTATATATCCTTATTAAAGATCCCCTCGATTAGCACCGATCCAAGTTATAAAGACTCTATTCAAGAGGCTGCTGAGTTTGTCATGGATCAACTTAAATCTATGCATTTTAAGGTGGAAAAGTGGGAAACTGCTAAACATCCTGTCATCTTTGCCTCGTATGAAGTGGGCCCTTCAAAACCCACTCTTCTCATTTATCACCATTATGATGTGCAACCCACTGACCCTTTACAGGAATGGAGTAGCCCTCCTTTTGAACCTCTACTCAAAGACAATGCCATTTATGCAAGAGGAGCCTCTGATAATAAAGGTCAGCTGATGTATACACTCACTGCTCTTAAAGCGTATCAAGAGCTCTCTTCTTTTGGACTTAATATTAAACTCTTCATTGAAGGGGAAGAAGAGTGCGGAAGCGTAGGGTCTCGTTTAATTTTAAAGAGTAAACAACAAGAGCTTCAATCGGATTATCTCCTCATTGTAGATACGTTAATACCCTCTATTGACACGCCAGCTATTACCATTGGATTAAGAGGACTTCTTACCATGGAAGTTGTTTGCTCAAATTCTACTGTCGATCTTCATTCAGGGGCTTTAGGAGGTATCGCTTTAAATCCTAACCAAGCGCTTGTGACCTTGCTTGCCAAATGCTTTGATGATCAAGGAAGAGTTATCATTCCTGGATTTTATGAAGGTATTGCTAAACTTTCAACGGAAGAAGAAAGGGATATGTTTAAAGAGGTTGATACAGCTTATTTAACTAAGCAGTTTGGACTTCAAGCGTTTCAAGGAGATACAAGTGAGATGCTATGGGAGAAAAATACACTCCTTCCTACCTTTGAAATTAATGGAATCACAGGGGGCTATACAGGGCCTGGCTTTAAAACAGTCATACCTTCTAAAGCGTCTGCTAAAATTTCATGTAGACTCGTTCCTCATCAAAACCCGGAAAAGATTTTTGCCTTAATTCAGGAGTTTTTAGCGCAGCACGCCCCCAAAGGCATCACGCTAACACTTCATTACGACTCAGGAGCCCCTGCTGTAAGATCGTCATCAAACACACCTCTTGCTCTTGTATGTGCAAAATCTTATACTGAAGTGTTTGAAAAGCCGTGCCAAAAAATCCTCTCAGGGGCATCGATCCCTCTTGTGACAGATCTTGCTGCTTGCTGCAATGCAGAAGTGGTCATGATGGGAATGATCTTAGATTCAGATCAAATGCACGCTCCTAATGAACACTTTGGTCTAGAACAACTTCGAAAAGGATTTTTAACGATGGCAACAATTTTAGGAAACCTCTCGGAATGTTAAAACTGCTCTCTCTTTTCTTACTGCTACTTACCGTAGCAGAGATGACGTTTGCTCAAGGATTTTTTACGCCTTTTTGGATCTTAAGCATGATGATCACTGCGGCCCTCTCTCTTTTCATCTCGTGTATTCAAACAAGTAAATCGGCTTTATCTAAAGAAGAAGAGCATCTATTATGGCAAATGAAGCTTGCTGAGGTGGAAAATAGAGCCTCTCAAACAATTGATACTCTTCATCAACAAATGCATAAAATCACTAAACAAGCTGGGCTTTCAGAAGAGAGGTGCGTTGCGTATCAAAAGCTCTCAGAAATTCATCAAAGAGAAACAGAGCACTTAAGAAAAGAGCTTCATCATATGAGTGAAGAGCTCATCACCCAAGAGCGAAAAATCTGTATGCTCTCTTTACAAAAGCTTGAGCCTGATCTTTTTGGATTAACCAAAGAGGCTCTTTCCTCTCAGATTCACTGCTCTTGTAATCCGCGTCATCTTTACGACAAGATCACAAGAGCTGAAGAGGCAAGAGATGTCATGCGCAAAGAGCTTCACATTTTAAAGCAGCTCCTCAAATCCAAAGAGCCTAAAAAGCTCTAAGATACCGAGGGAAGTGTGAGGATTTCAACGCCATCTTTGGTGACAACAAGTGTATGCTCCCACTGAGCGCTTGGTTTTAAATCAGAGGTTCTGACAGTCCATTTATCTTTTTTATCAAAAAACCCCGATCTTACTCCTGCATTAATCATCGGCTCGATGGTAAAGGTCATGCCTTCTACAAGAGGAATATCGATATCATTAAAATGGTGAGGAATTTGAGGCTCTTCATGAAGCTCAAGGCCTACTCCATGCGCTACAAACTGATCTACAACAGAGCAGTTTTGAGATCTTGCATACTCTTCAATCACTCTCCCAATCTCTGATACAAAAACACCCGGTTTTACAATAGCAATGGCTCTTCTTAAGCACTCGTAAGACACATCTACAACTCTTTGCTTCTCTTCATTAACTTGTCCAATCATCACCATAGCGCTACAATCAGCACAAAAGCCATTCACTTTACACGCAAAATCAATGTTAATGATATCCCCTTTTTGTAAAGGTGTATCGTTTGGAATACCGTGACAGATCACTTCATTTAAAGAGGTGCAGATGCTTTTAGGAAAAGGAGGTGAGCCGTATCCTAAACAAGCAGAAATAGCGCCAGCTTCTTTGCACCGTTTTTCTGCGAGTTCATTGATTGCATTGGTTGTTACGCCCTCTTGAGCTGCATCACAGAGCTCTTTTAAAACATTCGCTGCAAAGATGCACGCCTTTCTAATCCCTTTAATCTGCTCAGGGGTTTTGACTAAGATCCCATATTTTTTTTTGTACTCTTGGGCAACTGCTTTTGCATCCGATGCTGGCATCAAAGGGTAGTGACATTTTTTCCATTTGGCATTTTTTCCACACCAGCACATACTATTTCGTTCAATCATAAAACACTCTTTTTAAGCTAAGACCGTGAGCAGGAGCTGTCACTCCCATCTTTTTTCTGTCTTGAAGTTCAAGGAATTTGGGGATATCACTGGGTAAAATCGCACCCCAACCTACATATAATAAGGTTCCTACGATATTTCGGACCATCTTATAAAGAAACCGGTTCCCTTGGATATGAAAAACAAGCCGGTTATGTTCTAAACTGTGAACGGTAATCAAAGAGAGATCACACACATTATCCTCTTTCTTCTCATTGGTGAGGGCTGAAAAATCTCTTCTTCCTATCAAAAAAGGAATGGTTTCCTCAATCTGACTTAAGTGAACGGGTTTCACAAAATGCCAAGAAAATAATTTATGAAAAGGGCTTTGCACTTTCCCTAAACAGACGTGATAGTGATACTCTTTTCCTTGAGCACTCAGTGTTGGATGAAAAGAAAGTGGCATCACTTTAGCATTTAAAACCCTAATATCTTTGGGAAGAAGTGCATTGAGGCTCCTTTCAAGACTGTCCATCACAACAGACTTTTCTGTAAAAAAATTAATCACCTGTCCTTCTGCATGCACTCCCCGGTCTGTTCTAGAGGCAGCTTGAAGAATAACCGAGTGATTTAAGATTTGCTCAAGCGCTTTTTGAACACTCTCTTCAATACTTGGGCCCTCTTTTGTTTTTTGCCATCCTAGGTAACATGTGCCATCATAAGCAACCAAGAGCTTAATATTGTTCATGGGAATAAGTATAGCAAAAGAGATTCTCAATGTCTAAGGCAAGTAGGAGATAGTATATGCCCTCTTCTTGACGCTCTCTTGTTTTAAGTGAGAGGCATTGAATTAACACATGGTCCCCTTTGTCTTACACATAACCTGATGTTCTTTAAGGGATAAGAATCTTTGATTCTTCTCTTTCTTAACAACGGCGTTTTAAGAGAGGATTCAAAATAGCCGTTTCTTTCTAACTCATAAACCTTTTTTCGGCTTTATCAATAATTTCTTGTACTAAGGTTGTTCCTCTTGACTCTGCTTCATTACAGAGTTCTTTTAAAACAATCATAACTCTTGCTCTTCTGTCTTCTGTGCGCTTTTTTTCAGAGGCAGCATCAATGTAATCGTGAGCGCTCCTCCAATAAAATCTTTCTTTTAATAGTGTGTTTTTATAGAGGGTTTCTTTAAAAACATAGGTAAAATAGGTGGGATTTTTTTCTAAATCATCAAAAGTTAGATAATCCTTACCACTCTCTTGCATTTCTTTTGTTTGGCAATCAAAAGGAACATGTAGCCCCTGTTCATTCAATTGTTTTATAAGCGGATATGCAAGGATTTCAACGCGCTCCTTACCCTGCTCATTAAGGGTCATTTTAATCCAGGCTTCACATGTACGTGGATGGATTAATACTCTAGATTCCATATTGATTCCTTTTATTGATGAAATAGTCTTATAACCTGTATTCCGCACCTTCTCCGCAAGGTGAGACCAATTTTGATGATTTTTTGTTTGATGGGAAAATAGGCTTTAAGAAATTGGGCTAAATATATCTAATCGAAGGTTTTTTTGCACTTCTCATACAAAATTCAATAACTACTTAGGATAATATGAGAAATCAGGAAGCAAAAACCTAGATCCTATTTCATATTTGCAGATGATACCGGCCTTGTGGGAACCCCTTTAGGCCATCTCTTCAGACCTCAGCATGAAAATCTCCTATAGAGAGTCTATTAAGCTCATAGATATCAATGTGCTTAAGGTTCACATCAATGCCTTTGTTCCTAAAAACCTTGAGTTTTTCACATCAAGACCTGTTTACCGGTTTTTAGGAAACAGGTGTAAAGAAACCATACATATTCAATATAAACAACTTAAGATCTTATATTTTGATAAATAAAACGCCCTGACCAGCCCTTAGACTAAAGTACTATAGAAATTCATGGAGTTTCTAAAGAATTATTCATCTTATAAGGAACAATAAAATCGTGATGTTTTTTCTTAAGACCTATGCATTGACGTGCAACTACCCCTATTTTAGAGGGAACCTGAGACTTTGAGGCTGTTTTATTAACATGGGCCTTTGGCTTTTCTATTTCTTGGATATGGTGCTTTACAGATGGGTTCAAGATAGCGATTGCCTCCTTAGCTGCATACTCCTTTTCGACTTCATCGATAATTTCTTCTGCTAAGGTTGTCCCTCTTGACTCTGCTTCTTCACACCTCTTTTTTAAAGCAGCAATGCCTCTTGCCCAGCTCTCTTCTACTTGCTTTTTTTCAGAAGCAGCATCGACATAATCATTTGTATTCTTCCAAAAAAATCTTTCCTTTAATAGCTCATTTTTATACACAGTTTCTTGAAAAATTTGTGTGAAATAATCTGGATTTTTTTCTAAATCGGTTAGATGTAAGTGTGTTTTATCATTTTCTCGCATCTCGATTGTACGTAAATGAAGAGGAACTCTCATACCGCGTTTTGTGAAACGTTCTATAAGTTCAGGTGCAAGAATTTCCACTCTCGCCTTACCGTAAGAATTAGGGATCATTTTAACCCATGCTTCAAATGTGTACGGACAAATTAATAATTTAGACTCCATAACAACCTTTCCTATGTAACGAACTTTATTTTATGAAAACAATCAAATAATATCAAATCGATTTATATTCACAATTAATTATCAGATTAAGCGATCATTTAGAATAATTTACAATCTTCTATATGATGTGTGTTGCATATGTTTCGGAAGCAAAGCTTAAAATGAAGTGAAAAAACTGTGCGTGTTGTGCTAACTCATAAACACTCAAAAAAATAAAGCAAACCTATTACGAAAGACGCCGAATATAAAAAAACTTACTCGGTATCTCTAATCATTCAAATAAGATTTATTTTTATCTCTAGGCTTGATTGTATCAATGAGTGCCACGATTTGATCAACAGTTTTGTTGATATTTAGAGTTAATTCTCTAAGAATTTTTCCTATAAGAATAATCCAATCTAGCATCTTCTCTGTATCATTAATAATAAATTTGGTCAGCCTATTTTCATTATTTAGACATTCTTCTAATATATCTCGATATTGTGTACAATTTTTCTCCGAAAAAAGATCTCTAACTGAATGATCTAAATCAGAAAATTTTAAATGATGTGAAACATCATCAATAATTTCAATTTGACACATTGTAGCAGACCCTATTTGAAGTTTTAGGCTATCTTCATGATCAATTCCATAGCATGCATATAATTCCCCCTGTTTTCTATAGAGTAAATTTGATCCATTTCTATCATGATTTAAAAAAAGAAGGTCAAAAATAAGAAGCTTTTGTAATGAGGAAAACATCAAAACCTGTTTATTTTGAGGGATATCCCTAAATGGTATCGCATTTGGAATAAAGGGTTGAATTGTTCCTAATATCCCCCGAATTTTAATTAAAAAGACTGCGGGTATAGGAAATTGTTTATGAAAATTCATTTTAAAAGCAAAGTGTTCACAGTCTCTTCTATAGAGCATACGCTCTAGCTGTTTTCCCTCCAAATTCATTACCGGTTTAAAAACCCACTGAGGGTGAAAATCCTGTGCTTTTAAAATAAAAACAGGATTCAAATTGTCTGATGAAAGCCAATCTGTTGCTGTGTAAATAGCAAAATGATTAATTAAGTTAATAATTTTAGGATCAGAGCTTATTTGTAAAAGTTGTGAAATAGAGAATAAATCAACGCCCTGATCTCTTGCAATAGTACGTATTTTATTTACATGAGCTTTGCTTTTTTCAGTAATAATTGAAAAATCAGCTTCTTTAGGAAGAGCTTTTAAACAATTAACCAAGGTGTAAATCACTTGAACAGGATGCGGTGCAATAAATGATTGCTCTTCACCTAAATAGTTTTGAACAAAAGGAGCTAATTCTGAATTAAATAAATAACGATAGGCCTGATGAATAAAATCCTCTGTTAATATTTTATTTTCAATATAACCTCTTAATAACTCTAAAATTTTTTCTAATTTTTCTTTAGGAGAAAGAGCTATATTCATAGGAATAGAAGAAGATTGAATTAATGCTTCCAAAGACTGAATCGCCTTTTCAAAAGTCAAAGGAATCATCTTTGGGGCATTTATTTTTGAGATATTTCCTGAGAATGGCTTTTGAGGAGGTGTTGCATTCTCCTCATGCGATTGTAAAAGATTAGGCTTACTAGGTTCTTGATGATTAAAGGATAAATCACTCTTTTTTTCAATTGGATTAGTCAGTAATGAATTTGTAGTAGTAGTGAGTAGAACCTCTCTTTCCTTGGCAGACTTTATCGATTCTTGATGAGTTGGAAACGATATTATATTTTGCATAGAAACAGATTTCTTATCTTGTGGTTTAGGTGATTGCATGATTACATCATGTAAGGGAGCCTGTTTTTTAATAGGAACAATAAATTTATTCCTAGCGTGAACTGACTTTACTTTCTCTAGAGAACTTGGATTTATATTTTGGGTTGTTTGGGTAGTTGTTGTTTGAAGAGAAGTGAATCCTAACTTATTTGGTTTTGAATAAGTCCTTTGCGGGTTGAATGTGTTTTGGATTCCTTCTTTTTTTAAAGTCCCTTGAGAAGCTTGAGCCTCTTTACCTAGGGATTTCTTATTTGAACTAAGAAGTAATGAAGATAGAGTTTCTGTTCCAATAATATGAGTTTTTTTTGCCTCTTCTTTTTGAGAAGAAGAAATCACGCCTTTCTTTTCTTTTTGATAGATTTTCAGAGAAGCTTCTCCATCACTCTCTTCACTCTCAGAACTTGATCGAGCTTGTGAATGAATATTTGGAATGTTTATCCCCATATCACGCTCCTTTTATTATTCAATATTAATTTTATTAATAACATATTTTATATTAAAAATTATATTAATTTAATTAATCAATGAAATTAATTTCTTATTTTTATTAATTTTTAAAAATTAAAATTATGAAATATTTTATAATAAAATTTTATTAAGATTCTGAATAAGAGCCTATTACATCAATTTCTTGGAAAAGAATTCTCAAAATATAAATGAAAAATATTAATTAAGATAAGAAGTAACTATTCAGATGCTCCTTCTTAACAAAATCAAATGCGATGTGAATCTATTTAAAATGTCATTTTTTGCTGAAAAATACCCAAAATAGCATGGTTTTTTATTAAAAAATTTCATTTAGGGATATTAGAAAGCTCTTTTTTCAAGAAAAAGAAAGGGGGGATCTGAATAGTTACGGAGAAAAATTAACTGAAGATGAAAAATCTTAATGCACACTAGACATAGAAAAAGAAAAGAGGCCTTTGCTATGCACGCAAAGACCTCTTTACATCACAGAAATGAATCTTTCTTACAGATTACCCTTTTGAAGATAGGGCAAGTTCTCCTTGAGAGCTTTTAAGACCAAGAAATATTTCTACAGCTTTCTTTCCACTTGCTTCCATTTCCTTTTTCTTTTCATCACTGACGTTAAAATCAAGAAGCGTTACTCCTTTGACTTTTACTTGAACAACTCTGCCTTGTGCTGTATCAAGCGATTTTCGGATGATTTCTTCTGCATGAAAGTAAGTGCTTGTAACTGCTTTTACAAGTTCTTTTGCAGTCTTAATGGAATCTAAAGAAGAAGGTGTTTCTGGTTCATGATCTCCCACTTCAAGAAGAGAAAAGCCCATCGTTCTTCGGTTTGTTTTTTGACCTACAAACTGAGGATCTTCTTGGTATTTCTCATCATCAAAAGCCTCGATAGGGAAATTTTGAGCTAGCCCTCCGTCTACAAATTGCCCATAGCTTTTATCTTCGTTTGGTTTGCCTTGACTATTTTTAAACCGTAAATGGTAAGGAGTAAACACTCCAGGGATAGAGACAGAGGCTCTCACAGCATCTGCAATAATGAGATCTTTCCACTTAGTATCTTCAGAGCTAAATCTCACGACTTCAGAATGAGATCCTGTGTTGACATTGAGGGAAAAAACATGAAGATGTTTATATTTTAAGGGAGATCTTCTGACAAGATCAGCTAGCTCTCCAAAGGTGCAGTTATCTTTTTTCGTCTTTGCTTTAATAAGCTCTTCTACCCACTGTAAAAGCTCATTTCCTGCACATAGCTCAGTTGTGCTTGAGAGTTGATGAAAGAGCTCCTTTGCCGGCTTAATAAGGTTAAAAGAGTGGGTATTTTTCCAATATGCTCCTAGGAGTGCTTTGATTGCAGATCCTTTTGATCCATCTTGAACCGATTGAAAGAGTTTTTTCTCAAGCTCTCCTTGAAAATCCAGTAGCTCAAAAAAATCTTTATTTAAAGGATCTTCAAGTTCTTTTGCATTATATCCAACTGCTAGAAGAGCTGCTGTAATCGCTCCTGCAGATGTTCCTGCCACACGTTTGACTTCCACCATCAAATTTTGCTGATTATTTACTTGAGCAGTGCTGATTCCTTCTGATTTTCTTAACTGAGCTAGAATATTAGGATCTTCAAGTGCTTTAAGCACCCCAAGATAGGCATACCCCTTAGGACCTCCTCCTTGAAACACTAAATTAAGAGGCGGTCTGCGGCTATAAGTTGGAGGTGCAGTTTTTGCTGTTCGGTTCATGCGAGGAAGTGTTTCTAAAAGATTTTTACATCTTATTTCTTGAGAAGTTAAGTCTTTTCGGCCGCTTAAAAGTGCTAAAGGAGCTCTTCCTTCATCATCTGGACTCACTAAGCTTGCCCCTAAATAATCTAATAACTGAATCGCATCAGGTTGTCCCCCTTGCACCGCATAATGAACAGCTGTGCCTCCTGCTTCTAAGTCCCCTTCATTAAGACGCGTATACTGCTCATATAGATACCGTATAGCGTAGAGATCTCCTAAAAATGCAGCGAGTTGTAAAGGCGTTCTTCCTACAGGATCTGTCATTTCAAGAAGTTCAAGAGTTTTGCCATATTTCTCTTGAAGAAGATGGGCTAACATCTCAGACTGATTACACTGAATTGCAAGATGTAACACATTTCCAACCTTTGGAACCGGCTCAAGAAAATTGAGCTGTTTTAATCTGTCACTTTGAATGAGCGTCTCTAAAATGGCAATATCTCCTCTCATCACTGCAAAAGCAAGTGGGGAATAGCGGTCCCCGGTGTAGGGATTGACCCAAGCATCTCTTAAAGAGGAGAGCTTTGCAAGTTCTAATGTAGAGGCTGCATCTCCCTTTTGAATTGACCAATGTAGAGATGTAAATCCTCCCTTATCTTTACTCTTAACACTAGCTACTCCTGTATTAATTAAAAGAGGAATGAGAGCGCTTTGCCCTTCCATTGCAGCAATATGTAATACATCTCTTCCAAAGAAATCTTGAGCAGAAATTAAGGCTGTATCTTTGAATTCTCGCAAAATCATTTCTACTTTTTCTTGATCCCCTTTTTGAACAGCAGCTCCCAAAAGAGAGAGTCCCTCTGAATTTCTTAAAGGAATAAAAAGATCTTTATCAAGATCATCCCAGTTAAGATTTTGATCAGCAGATAAAAGTCTATCAAAGCATTGATCTGTTAAAAGAGCAATTTCATTACCACACCCAGTAGAGAGTTCTTGAATGTCTCTTTCTTGAAGCTTAAGATCTTTAAGCGCCCTTGTCACTTGATCCATCTTTACAGAAGAGAGCGCCTGTTCTTGGAGCTTAGATCCCTCTTCAATAAATTTCTCCTGACTCTCTCCAATAAAGGGGGAAAGAACTTGAGGGATAAGACCTTTATTTACATTAAATGACTGGAAGTAAGTCTTGGATAATACAATTGGATTCACCATAAAAATCGCTCCTCGCTGGAAATTAAATAACGCCTGATAAGGCCACTTAAAAACGTAATAGTAAACATTTTTCAGGTGCATTATTTACAATACGTATTTTTTATCCAACTTTTTTTTCTAGCTCATTGTGTGATTGCCTATCAATTGTTTCCTCCTTTCTTTTTCTTCTTCATGGCAGCAATCACTGCCACAAAGGGAAGTCCTGGATAAGAAGATCGTAAAAGGATAGGAATCACTGTTGCCATGAGAGAGGTGTTAGAGTGCCACCTGAGGACTTTTCTTTGCCCAAGAAGAATGCCAATGAGAAGTGTCATGAAGGCGCTTTCATACTGTGCAGGAAGAGGTTTAGAGGCTTTTTGTAACGAGTTACTTAAGAGCGGGGATAATTTCCGTGTTGTTTGATGAAAGATTTGAATCATCAGGTGATATACAACCCAAGCGATAGCGGTATACCCTGCTGATCTAGCGCCTATCCGTCTTTTCCCCCTGCTACGGATAAACCCTACACAAAAGGAATAAGAGGCCCATTTGAGTAGCCCCAATGCCATGTGAGGGTTAAAAGGTGTCTTTACCTGAGAAACAAGAGAGGTGTTAGCTAATGATTTGTTTAAAGGGGTTGTAGTCATCATAAAATACTCCTTTTTTGATGAAGACAAACACAACTTTAATCTTTCATTTCAAATCTTTCAAAAAATCTTGAAATTGATCTTTTAAAGAGCCTGGAACCACCTCGTCAATTCCCGCTTTATCGTGCATAAGAAAATAGATACAAGCCACCATGATCCCAAGAGTTGGACTAAAAAAGGCGATAAAAAGGGAAATGCCGCACACAAACGCTCTTCTTAACGAGATGAAGCTTTGACTTAAGTGATGCTGAATCTTTTCACTTCTACCCCATGTGATTAAGCTTAAAGGGAGTAAAAGAAACAGCTTGATGAAAAGAAAAACCACCCAAAATCCATCTGCAATAAAAAGAAGAGAAAAAAAGACTCTTGTGGCAATAGAAGAAAAGAGACGCTCTCTTGGACTACTTGAAAAAGGTAATTCCGGTTCAGAAGATGCGCTCTCATGGGACTCTTCAGAATGGGAAATATCGTAAATTGTCATTGTCATCTCTTAAGGTTTATAAATGACATCTTCTTTTTTTAAAGTATTAAAAAACTTGCCCTTTTAGGCAAAAGAAGACACATATTGCCCACTAAAATAAGCGATTAGACGATTAAAACTCACCGCATTTTGTGTTGTTGACAGATAATACCCAGCTTTCATTTTAGGCCTAAAATAGAGCACTTTACCAGGTGAAATATCCCTAAAACCTATCCATTTTTACGATTTATCCCCTCTTTTTAGCTCTGTATTTTTTCTGAAAAAGCACTCTTATTTTGCCGCCTCTTTTTTTCTTTTTGGTTTTTAATATTTAAGCCATCAAAGAGACTAGAAGATTCTTTAAGTCAGGTGCTTCTTTAAGAACTTTTTCTCTTTTTTGTGCCGTAAAAGAAACTATTTTGAAGATTGTTGAAAGGAACTATTGAGCGTTAAACCGCTCCATGGTATCCTACTCTCTTTAATAGCGAGGAATTATGCCAAGACAATGTCAGGTTACAGGAAAAATCCCTGTTCGCGGTAATAGTTATGCCATCCGTGGAATTGCCAAAAAGAAAAAAGGCGTTGGTTTAAAAGTGACAGGAATCAAAAAACGTCGTTTTAACCCTAACCTTTCAAAAAAACGGTTTTGGCATCCTGAAGAAAAAAGATTTATCACAATCAACGTCACAGGTCATGGAATCCGTGTAATTGATAGACTCGGATTTGCAGCTGTTGTACGCGGAATGCGTGCTCGTGGTGAGAAAGTCTAGACTTTCTTACATTGCACTCTGTTTTGCCGTCTTATATGTTTTTTGTATTAAGACGGCTCTCTCTCCTCCTTTACCTTCCCCCAATAGCCCCTGTGTTCTCTACTCCAATCACACCCGTCACGATTTTCGTCTTACCTTAAAAAATAGCTTTTTAAATGCCGCTCACTCCATTGATATTTGGATGTACGCAGCAACAGATCCTTTACTCACAAAAATACTCCTGAAAAAACATCATCAAGGAACTAAGGTCACACTTCACCTCAATAAAAAAGCAGAAGTGTCTTCTTCTTTAGAAACCCTTCGTCCTATCCGCGTTAGTAGTAAGGGCCTAATGCACCGAAAAGTTGTCTGCATCGATGAAAAAATCGTTTTTTTAGGCTCTGCCAATATGACCACATCTTCTCTTCAGCTGCATGACAATCTCTCCATAGGATTTTATCATGAAGGAGCAGCTCTTTTTTTAAAGCAGCCTCATCAAAAAACCTACGCCTTTACGCTCCCTTACCCCTCCCCTTCTATGCAAACTATGCGAGGTGTATTGTGGCTGCTTCCTGATCCTTTAGCTATGAAACAAATTGAAAAGCTTTTACAAGAATCGACTGACTCCATTGTGATTGCGATGTTTACCCTCACGCAAAAAAATCTTGTGCAAGCAATCATTGACGCGCATCTTCGCGGCGTTAAAGTAACTGTCCTATTAGATCGGTATACAGCTCAAGGGGCTAGTAAATCTTCTGTTAAAGCGTTATTAAACCACTCGGTTCCGCTCTATTTAAGCTTAGGGCTTCCCCTTCTTCATCATAAATGGGCCTACATTGACCATCATACGCTCATTTTAGGGTCAACAAATTGGACAGAGTCTGCGTTTCAAAAAAATGACGATATTCTTCTCTTTTTAGAAGGGCTAACACCTAGCTTGCAAAAAGAGATGAACAAGATCACAGACATCCTTCAGCTCGAATCTAAACTAGCTTTTTAAAGGCTCTTCCAGCTTCAAAAGTAGCTTTTATCCCTCTTTAAAGCCCTCCCTCTAATTCTTGACTCCTAAATCAAAGATGGTGTTTAATCTCAAGTAAACTCATAAAAGGATTAATGATGGCATTCATTAAAAGAATCGTTCTTTTTTTTGCAGTTAACACATTAGTTGTTATTTCTATTTCGATCATTTTGAATCTTCTTCAAGTAAGGCCCTACCTTCAAGCCCACGGCATTGATTATAAAAGTCTCATGATTTTCTGTGCGGTTTGGGGAAGCTCAGGTGCCTTTATATCGCTAGCTCTTTCTCGTATCATGGCTAAGTGGATGATGGGCGTTAAAGTGATTGATCAATACACAGCTAACCCTAAACATCAAGAGCTCCTCCGTACTGTCGAAAAGCTCTCCCGGGCAGCGCATCTCATGGATACTCCAGAAGTGGGTATTTATGACTCTTATGAAGTGAACGCTTTTGCCACAGGTCCTACTCGTAAAAGATCTCTTGTGGCTGTTTCAACAGGACTTTTAAATCAAATGTCACAGCAAGAGCTTGAAGGCGTGCTAGGTCATGAGATTGCTCACATTATCAATGGCGACATGGTCACGATGACACTTGTCCAAGGAGTGATTAACGCCTTTGTGATGTTCTTTGCAAGAATATTAGCTTTTGCCCTTTCAGGGATGCTCAATCAAAACAGTAAGAGTAAGTCTTCTCGCCCCTCTCCTCATATGTATGCATTTTTTGTGATGGTGTTTGAACTGATCTTTATGTTTTTAGGGATGATGATCATTGCAGCTTACTCAAGATTTAGAGAGTTTAGAGCCGATCAAGAAGGGTCTCTTATTGCAGGAAAAGACGCTATGATTGGAGCTTTAAAAGCGCTTAAAAGAGTGATCAATCAAAGAGATCCTAGAGCAGAAAAGCCAGCCTTTGATGCGATGAAAATTGCCTCTCCCAAGCCCTCTACCTTTCAAAAGCTCTTCTCCACTCACCCCTCTTTGGATACACGAATTGAGAGATTAGAGTCGAGGTTATTCTAATCTAATGAAGAGGTGATGCATAGACATCACCTCTTTTTTCTTTGTATTATAACTCTCTTGAAACGCCAAGCGCTTTCATCACCTTGATCCAAGACAGATTATGCATACCTTCAAGAGAAATCTTCTTTCTCTCGGTTGCTAAATAGTCATCTTCTGCATCTGCTAATAAAAGATAAGAAATGAGCCCTGCTTGAAATTGATCATGTGTCATGACAGCTGTTTCCTCTGCGGCTTTTGTAGCGCTTTGATAAATATCTAGCTGCTTACGGCTTGATTCAAACTGTAAAAGCGCATCTTCTACTTCTTGAAACGCTTCAATTACCTTCTTTTGATACCGTGTGATATCCATTTGAAGCTCTACTTCTTTTTTAGCAACCTTAGCAGAAATCGTTTGGTCAAAAAGAGGCTGAATGAGAGAAAAAAGCGCGCTCCAGTATCTCGATTGCCAGCTGATTAAATCTACAAATTGCGGTGTCATCACCCCAAGAGCGGTCGTTAAGGAAAATGTAGGAAAATAGTCTTTTAAGGCAGCGCTCACTTCAAAATGCCTGCTTGCAATTTGACTGATCTGCTGCTGAATATCACTTCTCTTTTGAATCACCTCAGAGGGAAGTACTTGAGGAAGAGAAGGAAGTAAAGACGGCATGGACCTTTCTTTTAAGGTAAAAGAAGAGGGAGTTTTACCTAAAAGGGCTGCAAGGGAGTGAAGGTGAAGGCCGTAAGCTTCTTTCACACTCTCTAGTTCTCCTTGAGCTGTTGCCAAAGCCAGCTGGGATCTTGCAAGGGTGATCTTTGAATCTACCCCAGAGTTTAAACGGAGGTGATAAAGCTCTACCTTTTCTTCTCTTAGCTGAAGGCTCTTTTCTAAAAGCTTGATCTCTTTTTCAAGGCTTCTGAGTTTTAAGTAGTGAAAAGCGACATCGCAAACAATTTTTTCATGAATGAAGTCTCTTTCCCAAGATACACTATCAGCTTTTAGCTGAGCGCTCTTTTCTTGATCTTTCAGCTTACCCCATAAATCAACATCATAAGAGAGTCCCATGAGAAGAGAAAAATTCTCTTGGCCCCCTCTTGTGGAAGAGGTGATTACGCCTCTATTTTGAGACCCTTGAAGTGTAGCTTCTACTTGAGGAAGTTTACGCGCTCTAAAATGCGAAATCATCGATTCTGCCTCTTCAATCCGCAAAATAGCGATTTTAAGATCTAAATTCGCAGTAATTGCTAGTTCTTCAAGTTCATTTAATACAGGATCTTGAAGAGATTCCCAAAACTTTTGGGTGAGAGGCTTTTCCTCTTGAAGAAGTTGCTGCTTTTCAAAATGCATAGGGATATCACACACAAGAAGAGGCTCTTTAACAGAGTAGCAAGAGGTGAGTGAAAGAAGCACTAGCGAGTAGGCAATGTTTTTCATGAAGCGCTCGCATTTTGCAGTGCACTTTCTTTTTCAATGAAAACATCCACTTGCTGCCCAATATAAAGAGGGTGATTTTCTAAAGGATGAAAAGCATAAATCACCTGTAAAACCCTTGTATCTACTCTTTCACGGCTAGAGCCTGTTAACGATCTTTTAGGGATAATATACGGCTCAATCCTCACAAATTTTAGCGGTATAGAAACTTCTGGCTGATTTTTAGGAGACACCACTCCAATTGCTAAGAGCGTGATATGTTTAGCATTATGCTCATCAATATCTGTTCGAATTTGAAGTAAAGAGGTGTTTCCCATCACTAAAGGAGATGCGTGAGGATCTGCCATCATGATCCATTCTCCCTTATGGATATTTTTCTGTAAGATGGTGCCTGTAATAGGGGCTTTAACAAGAAGCCTATCGATGAGTCTTTTTGTCTCTTTCTTTTCTTCTTGCACAAGGTGAAGTTTTGCTAAATAAAGCCTCTCTTCATTTTCTTTGGAAGTCATCTCTTGCTGGCTAATAGAATGAGAGTGTCTTAACAAAGAGAATCTGTCTAGCTGATCTTTAATGAGCTTATGTTCCATGAGAGCCACTTGCTCTTTCGCTTCTTGCGTTTTAAGTCTTGCTTTTAAGGAAGAGGTATCTAGTTGAAATAAAGGATCTCCCTCTACAACATGATCTCCAACATTTACATACACCTCTTCCACAAGACCACTTTCTGGTGATCCAATATGGAGGTTTTCTCCAAACGCCTCAATGATTCCAGACGCTGCAATGAGCTTAACAAACGGTTTTTGGACCGGCTCAATGAGTAAAGAGTCTGCAGGCGGCGTGTGTAGTGTTTTTTGCAAAAGAGCGATGATTGAAACTGCTCCTAAACAGGAAATAATGATTGATTTTTTGCCCATCTTAACCTCTCTCTTGGGTAATGTATTTATATTTTAAGAAAAAAGATGTTCATTAAATCCCTCTTTCTCTTCCACAATTTGTCCATCATCCATATGAACAATGCGGGTTGCAAATTTAAAGATACGGCTATCGTGTGTCACGACAATCACAATCTTTCCTGACCCTACAGTATGCCCTTTAATCAGCTCCATGATCTTCATCCCTGACTCTGCATCTAAGGCAGAAGTGGGTTCATCACAGATGATTAAAGACGGCTTATGAATTAAAGCTCTTGCAATAGCAACTCGTTGCTGCTGCCCTCCTGAGAGCTTTTGAGGATGGTAGTAAATTTTTGCACTCAGGCCCACATCATCCAGCCCCTTTGCCGCCTCTTTTAACGCGTTATGATAGCTCACGCCTTTGAGGAGTAGAGGAATAGCGACATTTTCTTGGCAAGTGAGGGTGGGAATAAGATTAAACTGCTGAAAGATAAATCCAATATGTTGCCGTCTAAAATTGAGGATATCTTTTTCTTTGTTTTTATGTAGCTCAAAGTCAAACAATTGGATGCGTCCGTGATCAGCTTTTAGCGTTCCTGCGACTGTACTTAGAAGTGTTGTTTTGCCGCTACCAGAGGGTCCTGCAATCATCACCGTCTCTCCTTGCTTTGCATGAAAATCCACCGATTTTAACACATGCAAAGACTCTCCCCCTTGGGTAAACGTTTTTGAGACGTTTTGTAAAATAACGCCGTCTCTTTTATCCACGGAACACCTCTGAAGCATCGAGTTTTCTCACCTTCAAAATGCCTAAAATCGCTGAAAAAAGGCAGATCGTCATAATCGCGCAAAACGTTCCTATGACGGCATAAGAGGTCATATGGAAGGGAAATTTTTGTTTATGAAGAGCCATATGCCCAAAAACAGATGTGAGGCCAGCTCCGATTCCAAACCCTAAAAATCCAACCGTGAGTGCTTGTAAAATAAGCATTTTGCAAAGAAGCGATTGCTTAAGTCCCATTGCTTTAAGCGCTGCTAAATATTTCAGATTTTCTAATACAAATGAGTAAAACGTTTGTCCAGATACTGCAACACCTACTAAAAATCCCATGATGATTGTGATACTAAAGCTAACGGGAATCCCTGTATTTTTACACACCCACATGATGGTGCTGTGCATAAATTCTTCCTCTGTTAACGCCTTTAAATGGGTTTTTGCCGTAATGATTTTAGCCACATCCCTATTTTCTAATCCTTTCATGGGAGCCGCTAATATAAACGTTATGCTTCTCTTTCGGTTAGGACTAAGAAGTTTTGCCCGATCAAATGTGGTGTAAACATAAGGATAGCCAAAGAAAGACTTATGGGCTTTACAGACTGCTACAACTTTGACTTCTTGCTCATTAATCTCAAACACATCTCCCACAGTAAGAGGTACCTGTTTATCATCACTGAGTCTTTCAGCTGCAAGCTCATCAATCACCACTCCCCTGTCTTGCCAAATATCTAAAAGCGCTCCTTGAACAATGGTTTGAGGTGCTCCAATGAGGGTTGCGGTATCGAGTCCCATTAAAAGAAGCGGTTTAAAAGCGCCTCCTTGCTGCCTTCCCATTTCTACTGCAGAATATAAAGGAGCTGCCCATTTCACCTCTTTTACAGAACGGACGCGCTGTAAATCGGTATCTAAAAGAGGGATATACTCTCCTGCTTGCTCAATCAGAGGATCCATAACCCATAAAGGAGCGTTAATATTTCTTAACGTCGATGTGCTCCACTGAAGAAGCCCGCCAAAAATAGAGCCTTGATGCGTCATTAAAAGCGAAGAAAATGAAATTGCTGAAATCAAAATCAAATACTTAGCTCTATCACCCATTAACATTTTTAATGCAATTCTATACATAAGATAAGCGATACTAATCAAATGGGATAAAAAATTCTAGATTTTTTATCAAAATAAAGGATGATGTATGTATTGCACTATCTATGGCTAGATGTGCATAATACGCTTAAAGGAGTCATTTTTTACATGATGACAGAAAGACAGGGTTATAAGTGCTAAAAAAGTAAACATATACCTATTCTTATTTAAAATCTGAGCTTTAGATATTATGTAAAATACCTCTGTATATTGATATAAATGTTTTTTTTAGATAATATTCATTGTTTATTAGCTTAACAATAAGTACATTGAGGTAATAATGGGTAAAAAAAATTTAAAAATCTTAAAAATCAAGAAAAAATTGACTAAAACTAAAAAACGACCTAACACAAACAATCTAGCCCTTATTAGTTTACCTGACTGTTTTCCTATGGAAAATACCCTATGTCTTAAAAAATCCAGAAAATTATTTGAAAGCATATGGAATGCAAATTAGCCATTATAGTTTTGACACAAATAATCGATATACCAGCGACCATTCATAGCTTAAAAACCGCTGGATTAGATAATAGTAGCAAAGAAATTAATCAGATATCATAGAGGTTTTGAATGAACTCCCCAAAACATGAAATAATTGATTCTAAAAGCTATGCTCAGCTTTTAGACCACATCAAAAAAGATATTCAAGAGTCTAGACTTAGAGCAACAACCTCTATTACTCAAGAACTGACAGCTCTTTATTGGCGTATTGGAAAAATGCTCTTAGATAAAGCATCTATAGAAGGACGGGGTGCAAAGACGATAGAGCATGTTGCTAAAGATCTTAACTCTTCATTTCCTGGGGTAAGTGGATTTTCGTATCGAAACTTACAATACATGAAACGATTTGCTGAATATTACTCAGAAGTCAATTTTGCAACAGCTGTTGCACAAATTCCATGGGGGCATAATATTCTTCTTATGGAAAAAGTAGATAGTTTTGAAAAACGTGTCTGGTATGCAGAGCAATCTATCCAACATGGATGGAGCCGTACAATGCTTACAATGTGGATTGAATCTGATTTATATAATCGTCAAGGTAAAGCAGTCACCAATTTTAAAAAAACTTTACCTAGCCCTCAATCAGATTTAGCAATCCAAATGATGAAAGATCCTTACAATTTTTCCTTTCTTACATTAGACAAAGATCATAGAGAAAAAGAATTGGAAAAGGGATTAACTGATCATATCCAAAGATTTCTTTTAGAGCTTGGACATGGTTTTGCTTTTGTAGGCAGACAAGTCCCTCTTCAAGTAGGTGGTAAAGATTATTATTTAGACCTATTGTTTTATCATTTTAAGCTGCGTAGATTTATCGTTTGTGAATTGAAAGCTTGTGAATTTGAAGCAAATGATATTGGACAGATAAATTTGTATTTATCTGCAGTAGATACACATCTAAAGCAACCTAAAGACAAGCCTTCTATCGGCATGATTTTCTGCAAAACAAAAGATAACCTTACAGTTGAATATGCTCTTAGAGATTTTAAGAAACCTATTAGTGTATCTGGATATCAAGTGAACATTGTTGATACTTTAACAAAAGAATTAAAAGAAAACCTACCTACTATTGAAGAAATTGAAGCTGAATTTACTGATGAAAACTTTAAAGGTAAAGAAAAATAAGCGATAAGAATTTCTCTGAATAGCTTTATTGATAGCATATCAAATATTCCAATTACACTTATAAACTATCAAAAATAACAGAACGTGGGATACATGATCAAAAACCATTTACCCTCTATTCTGCTTTCATTAAAGATAAAGAAAATGAGCTCATCCAAAGTGGGTACCAAAATCCATAAAATGATTCGCTAAGTGTGACTTTATCAATTTTGCAACAGCTGTTGCAAAATTCCATGCAGATACAAATATGCCTCTTATAGAAAAATGAGATACCTTTGAAAACCTGTATTTGATGCGCAGAATAAACGCTCATCATAACTGAAAATCAGCGATATATAAAAGGTAGGATCAAACATTATCTATCCTGTATTTTGCTTTCATCAAAGATAAAGAAAATGAGCTCGTACAAAGTAGGCGCCCAAATCTATGAAATGATTTGCTAAGTGTGATTTTACCAATTTTGCAACAGCTGTTGCAAAATTCCATGCAGATACAAATATGCCTCTTATAGAAAAATGAGATACCTTTGAAAACCTGTATTTGATGCGCAAAATAAACGCTCATCATAGCTGAAACCCAGCAATATATGACATGTAGGATCAAAAGTTATTTATCCTTCATTTTGCTTTCATGAAAGATAAAGCAAATGAACTCATGCAAAATAGGGATTAAAATCCCTAAAACAAGTCACTCAATACTACTTACCTATTTTGCAACAGCTGTTGCATCAATTCGGTGGGTATACAATAAAGCTCTTAAGGGAAGAAGAGCTGGCTTAAAACAGATGTCTAGGGTAAACATCTCGTCCTTAAATAGAGCTCTTTAAGGCTTATAGGAAAGATGAATATACTATATATAGCCGTAAAGTGGATAGGGGGCAATCTTGATTAAATACGTTTCATAGTACTCTCTTAACATCTCCGTTATCCCTGAAGAAATAACTATTTTCCCTTGAATTTTTCTAAATGACATTATTTTAAAACGCAAATTTCTCGAGATAATCTTGATTTTACTCAATGCATTGAGTAAAAATACTCAATAGAGTGAGTAAAAAAAATTCAGCGCTTTATGAGATATGATAAAAAAAAGAAAATGCTTTGAAATCCTTTTAAAACGGCTTCAAGAACCGCGTCAATTTATTCAATCGCTTATTGGACCGCGCCAAGTGGGAAAAACAACTTTAGCGCGGCAAGTCGCAGCAGAATTAAAAAAACCTAGCCGCTACATTTCAGCAGACCTTGCCTCTCTTCAAGACATCTCTTGGCTACAGCAACAATGGGATAGCGCAAGAGAACTTGCAAAAACTGAGGGAGATGCTCTGTTAATCATTGATGAAATTCAAAAAATACCTAATTGGTCTGATATGGTTAAATTACTGTGGGATCAAGATAGTTTCTCAGGCATCAATCTCTCTCTACTCATTCTAGGGTCTTCTCCTTGGCTCATGCAAAAGGGGCTGTCTGAAAGTCTTGCAGGAAGATTTGAAGTGATTCCCATCACGCATTGGTCATTTCAGGAGATGTCTGAAACCTTTGGATGGTCATTAAATCACTATCTCTATTTTGGAGGGTATCCAGGACCTGCCTTACTTTCTCATCAAGAAGATCCTATGCGTTGGATGAGCTATATCCAAGATTCTATCATTGAAACAACAATATCCCGTGATATTTTGCTCCTGAATCAAGTGAATAAACCTGTCTTATTAAGAAGGCTTTTTCAATTAGGATGTAGCTACTCAGGTCAAATTCTCTCTTACAATAAAATACTAGGAACTCTCCAAGATGCTGGAAATGCAACCACTCTTGCCCACTATATAAATTTACTCACAAGAGCGAATCTCTTAACAGGGTTACAAAAGTTTGCAAACCAGTCCGTAAGAAGAAAGGGATCTAGCCCTAAATTTGCTGTTTATAACACAGCACTCTTCACGGCTTTATCAGGGAAAACCTTTTCTGAAGCACTTAATGACCGCCCTTTTTGGGGAAGGCTTACTGAACTCTGCAGTAGGGGCGCATTTACTGAATGGTATCCGGGGAACCCAAATTGAACTTTTCTACTGGAGAGAAGGAAATCATGAAGTGGATTTTGTCCTTCAGATGGGCGAAAAACTCATTGCCATCGAAGTGAAAAGCAATCAAGAATCTATTCGGTATTCTGGAATGGATGCTTTTGTTAAACAGTTTAAGCCTAACCGCATTTTATTAGTAGGAGATCAAGGCATGTCTCTTCAAACATTTCTGCTCACATCTCCTCGTTCTTTATTTGAATAAGTTGATCCGAAATTGGTGTGAATTCCTATTCTTTAAATTGGGGCTTAAGATGATTGCATTTGTCTGAAGACACATGCAATCATCACCTCTTTAACTGACACTCTTTTCTTCTTTTTACATAAGAGAGGAAATTTTTTAGATCGTTCACCCGTGTGAAGTCCAGTTCAAAGGCCCGGATAAAAAGATCCCCTCTTGAAAGAATTGTTTTTTCATCAAAAAGAAGGATGCCCTCTCTATCATGCATCATCAAAGCTGCTAAGTGATACGCTCCTGCTTCATATGTTCCTAACTGAATGGACCTCATGAAGAGCTGTTTACAAGATAGTGTGACTCCATTTAAAAGCAAAATGCTCTCGATCTTTTGATAAAAGAGCTCTTTTCCTAACAGGAAGTAAGGCAAGCTATACTCACGATTCAGATCGATGGCTTTAAGATAAAGGGCCTCTTTGGAGGCATAGCTCTCTTCATGAATCCTTAAAGTATGTTGAAAACTTGTGGCAAGTGCCACATAGGCCTCTTCACAAGAGGGAACATGCTTTAATAATTCGAGCAGAAACTCCTCTTTTTGGGTAAAATAAAGATCCTCTTCCATCACAAGAGAACTTGCATGTTGAGATGAGTCATTCATCCCATACATCCTATTTTTACGGTCACTCTGATGATGCTGAAGCTCTTCTTTAAAAATCGTGAGGTATTGAGAGCCCAACCCTGTGAGTTCATATTGAGAAAGAATTCTAGCTAGCATTGTAGAAGTTTCTAAGGGATGTCTTGGCAGGCTATAAGCTAGATCTAAGGCCTGATGAAATAAATCTCTCTTCTTTGCTTGTTCATGAGGATAAAGAGCTTCTGCTTGCCTTAAGTAAGATGTATCATACATCCAATTTGAACTCCCCTTTTCATAGCAAGCTCTTTTATCATAGAAATCTCCCTTTAATAAAATGCGCTCCTCAGGGTGAAGAGCATCCCCTATTTTCATTAAAATAGAGTGGCGTTGACTTTGCTCATAGGCATACGCATAAGCCATCAGTTTTGTGAACTTTACCCCATCTTGTAATAAGATAGATTTTCTAGAAGAGAGATAATCTCCCACTCCTTCATCTCCCTTTTGTTTTAAATAGGTGGATGAAAGAAAAGGAAGTGCCTGTTGATAAAGAGCTTTTGTAGAGACTGTCTTCTCATTTAATGTTAAAGAAGCTCCTTGCCTAAGAAGTTGGACTCTTGCGAGCTCATTTTCAAGGGTCAAATGACTGATTAATTCTTTAATGCGAGACTCTGTTTTACTATGTAGACTAGAAGCTACAGAAAAAACAGCAGGAGCAAATGGGGAGCTAAAAACATATATAGGATCTAAAGCAAAAGCTTTTTTAAAAAGAGACTCCCCATCTGCCCTTTCTCCATTTTTGAATAAAATAGTCTCGTTTTGAATGATTAAAATTAAATTAAAATACCCTTCTATGCTGTTTGGATTTTTTTCAATTTCGTGGATATAGATGTGCTTTAAATATTGTCTAGCTTGAGAGCTAATTCTTTCAACTGATCCTAAATCAATAGCTTTATGATAGAAATCTTTCTTTGTATAGACCTCCTTACTCAAAAGCTGAATGCTTTCATTACCTTTTAAAAGATCCCCAAGCTTACAATAAGTGCTTGCATGTTGAGGATGTAACTGGATGTCCTTAAGATAAAGCTCTTTCTTTGTATAAATCTCCCCCCTCAAAAGCTGGATGCTTTCATCATCTTTTAAAAGATTCGCAAGACGTTGATAATAGGTTTCGTCTTGAGGGTTTAACTCGATAGCCTGAAGGTAGAGCGTCCTCTTCGTATAAACCTCCCCACTCAAAAGCTGGATGCTTTCATGATTTTTTAAAAGATTCGCAAGATTTTGATAATATGTTTCATTTTTAGGATTTGAGTGGATAGCTCTAAGGTAAAGCCCCTTCTTCGTATAAAATACTCCATTAAAAAACTGGATTTTTTCATGCTCTTTTAAACAGCTGACAAGACGGTGATAAGCATTTGCATGTTGAGGATTGCACTGGATGGTCTTTAGCAAAAGTTCCTTATTTGTATAAACTTTCCCATCTAAAAGCTGAATTGTTTCACCATTTTTTAGACAACCTGCCAGATTATAGTAAGAACTTGCATGTTTAGGATTGCACTCAGTAGCTTTAAGTAAAAGTTCTTTTTTTGTATAAATTTCCCCATCTAAAAGCTGAACCGTTTCACCATTTTTTAGACAACTTGCCAGATTATAGTAAGCATGTTCAGATTGAGGATTTAACTGGATGGCCTTAAGATAAAGTTCTTTTTTTGTATAGCTCCCCCCGCTTAACAGCTGAAGGGTTTCATCATCTTTAAGGCAAATCGCAAGAGAATTATAGAGATCTGCATCTTTAGGCTTTAACTGAATAGCCTTCAAGAAAAGCTCTTTTTTTGTATAGCTCTCTCCGCTTAAAAGCTGTACTGTTTCGCCATCTTTTAGATAAGAGGCAAAATTGTAGTAAAAATCCCCTATTTCAGGATCTAATTGGATGATCTTAAGATGAAGCTCTTTTATTGTATAGCTATCTCCGTTTAACAGCTGAACGGTTTCATCATCTTTGAGGCAGTTCACAAGATTACAGTATGCACCTGCGTGTGTAGGATTTGACTGGATGGCCTTAAGATAAAGCTCTTTATTTGTATAGCTATCTCTACTTAAAAGCTTTATTGTTTCACCATCTTCTAGAAGGGTTGCAAGATTATACCAGACACTTTTATATTGAGGATTTAACTCAATAACCTTAAGATAAAGCTCTTTACTTGTATAAAATTCCCCACTTAGTAGCTGAATCTCTTCCCCCTCTTTTACATACCACGCAAGGTTGTAATAAGAATCCTCTATGTTAGGATTTAACTGAATGGCCTTAAGATAAAGCTCTTTTTTTGTATAAATTTCTCCATTTAAGAGCTCTATTGTTTCACACTCTTCTAAAAGCTTTGCAAGATGACAGTAATCATCCCCCTCATTAGAACCTTCATTGATGACCTTGATGAGCGATTTTTTTTCTCCATCAGATTGATGACTTAAGGGCTCTATGCTTTGATAACCGTTTAGACAATTTAATCTTGTATCACTTTCTAGATTGGGATGTGTTTCTAAAATAACGCTGGCTATCTGTTCTATTTTTGAAGATTCTACACAAAGTTTTTTAGCAAGATGCCCATCATCTTCTGCCAAAGTAGATAGTGGATTTTTTGTACCCTGAGGGAGATTTGATGGATCTGTCGTTAAAGCATACGGTCTAATTGTCATAGCGCCCCTCTTGATTGATGTTCTTAAGCTCTATTGTCACCAAAGTCCATAAAATAGCTACTTTGTAGAGTCATATGCTTATTTGAAGAACCTTGAGTTTAGTCATATTTTCAATTTTTCCGCAAAATACAAATGGAAAACACCTTATTTTTTGAAATATGGCTCTAGATTACCCCTAAGCTCTTTGAGGCGTTTTTTAAGTTAGATGAAAACTTAGGATCATACGTCAATATCGCATAAAACATGCGCTTATAAAATGTCTTGATTAGCAGATTCTCTATTAGATTCATCATCAATGATGATTGATACACGAAATATTTCAAAAAAATAAGGGGGCTTAAGGAATACGATAAATTTGTGATGAAAATAGCTCTTTTTCAAGCTTATGGACAATAAAAGAGCCTAGGCCATGCTGATAAATATCCCCATGACTAGAGGAAAAGAGTCATTGATTTTCGCTAAAGAAAAAGAAACCCCTCTACTTAGAAAAATAGAGGGGTTAGAAAGAGTAAGATCTATCTTGAAGCTTGCTCTCCAAGAATGTGGAGTGTGTAATCACACAGCACATCTTCTTTAAGATGCAACACCATCGGATGAACTCCGATCATTTTAATCGGTTTATTCAACCCGATATTGCGGCGCTCAAGTTCAAATCCTTGCTCTGCAAAAAGGGCCAGCACATCTCCAAATCCAACAGATCCATACATGTTACCTTCTGGATCGACTTTAACAGTTGTTGTTAAAGTGACTCCTTGAAGCTCACTTGCAATCTTCTCAGCTTCTGCTTTATCAGCAGCTGATTGGGTTGCACGCTCTTGCTGTAGACGTGCTTGCATACGGAGTGTATGACGGTTCGCAGGAACTGCGAGTTCTTGAGGGATTAAGTAGTTTCTTGCAAAGCCAGCCTTGACTGAAATCACTTCTCCACAACGGCCGATGTCTTCAACATCTGCAATGAGTAAATAGTTTTGTTTCATAATTTTGTCCTTTTAAGCTTCTGCAACAAATGGAAGAAGCGCCATGTATCTGGCTTGTTTAATTGCACAAACGAGCTTTCTTTGAAAGCTTGCTGAAACACCTGTAATCCTGCGAGGAATGATTTTTCCTCTTTCAGTAACAAATCGGCTAAGAGTGTCTAAATCTTTGTAATCGATATGTTTAACGCCTGCTGCGGTAAACGGACAAACTCTTCTTTTTTTAGGGGCAAAAGGAGAATCCATGTATTCCTCTTATTCAGGTAAGGGTTGAAATTCAATTTTTTCGGGAACTGTAGGAAAGGGTGCCCGTTTTGTCATGAAACGAAGAACATCTTCGTTTAAGCGGTATTCTCTCCACAATTTACCCATCACCTCTGTTGGAAGTGAGAAATAAAATAGGAAGTAGTGCCCTTCTCTTTTCTTAGCGATTTCATACATTAATCGCTTACGCCCTTGGTCAAATATTTTGTGCAGCTCTCCACCTTTTTCTTCGATGCTAGCAACCATCTTATCGATGAGTTTCTGACGTGCATCGTCAGTTAAGGCAGTGCTTAAGATATACATCCCTTCATAGAGATGTTGACGTTCTTTCGCCATTTTTGAAGACTCCTCGTCTAACTTTTTTTCGTATTCGCAATCCCCATTGCTTTTTGGATTCCTTCAAAAATCCAAAGATCAATAAGATCTGCGACATGATTAAAAACTTGTGGCATTTTCGCCTCGTCTTGCTCACCAAAATGAGAAAGGACAAAATCTGCCAAATCTGTGCCTTGTGGGTGACCCACCCCAATGCGTAGTCTTGGAAAACAGTTGGTTCCAAGATGGTATTCTATGCTTTTCAGTCCGTTATGACCTCCACAGCTCCCTTGAGGTTTAAACTTTACCTCTCCTACATCAAGGGCGATATCATCGACAATCACTAGCACTTTCTCTGGAGCTAACTGAAGCGATTTCTGGATGAAGGAAACCCCTTCTCCACTTCGATTCATATAGCTTTGAGGAAGCAGTAAATGAATAGGATGATCTTTCACCACCTCTTCTGCAGAAAGAGCTAAAACCCCTTTTGCCTTATGAAAAGCCATGGCATAACGTTTTGCAAATGCTCTTACTGCCCGGAAACCCACATTATGCCGAGTTTTTTCATAATAACTCCCGGGGTTTCCAAGCCCCACAACCAAAACTGACTTAGTTGCTACGTTTTGAAACGACAACAACGACTTCATTCATTTTCGCTAAAGGTGTGACACCCTCAGGGATAATAATATCGACGAGTTTTTTGGATTGCTTAATTCCTAGGTCTCTCACATCAATTTCAAGATGAGAGGGCATATTACGAGGAAGTGCTTGCACTTTAACATGCCGGATGATTTGTCTTAAGAATCCTCCCATCTTCACTCCAGTACAATCTGCAACGCCAACACACTGAATAGGCACTTTAAAGCTCACCTCAACATCATCAACAAGCTCTTCAAAGTCAATGTGAGTCACTTTGTAAGTTGTTAAATGGTATTGGATATCTTTAATGATAACCCGTCTTTCTTGTCCGTTTAAGCTCAGTTGAAACACTGTTGTCCCTAAGTGACCTGGCTTCATTTGCCTTAAGATGGCTGCCATCTCTTCTCCACTGATCGTCACGGCTAAATTAGCTTGATTTACAGAGTAAAGAATCGCTGGGATATTGCCTTCTCGTCGGATCTGCTTAATGACGCTCTTCTTTGTGAGTAAGCGATCGTGAGCAGTCAGTTTCATATGATTCCCCCGTTTATAGTTATGCAAAATCATTTTTCGATAGGGATATGAGGAAATTAAGGCTAAATCACGCACCCCTATGCCGTTAGTGATGAGCCGAAACTCTCAAAAAGGGCGTTAAAAAACCTTTTCAGGTGTTTTACTTGAGTGGAATTTAGCTGAATTAAAGAGTGTTTATTTCTCTTGAATCCTTTTTGCACACACCACAGAAAATGAAAAAAGGGGCTCTTTTTTGATTAACGGTGATGGACACTTCCTCCAAGATAGAAATGAGATGGTGTGCAACCTCTAATCAAAAGAACTTGAAATTAGAGAGGCTCATCATCACTATGGACATCTTTCCAAGGAAAGGCGTCTATCTTGCTATACGAAAATGTTTCTTTTTCATCTTAAAGAGCCTGGTAACTCTTAAAGATGCTTCATTCTTGCCAAAGCAAAAAAATAGTTAATATTGGGGTGGAAGGATTCGAACCCTCGAATGGCGGTACCAAAAACCGCTGCCTTACCACTTGGCGACACCCCAATTGTAAGATGCTCTAGGATACTGAAGAGGGGAATTTTTCAGCAATCAATTTCATACTATTGCCTTAAAACTTCTTCAAGAAATGGCTTCTTCTCTCTCATCTGATGGATGAGGAGAGACAGCTTAAAGGCTCTTAGGGAAAGTTTTTTGAGAAATCCCTAGAGCGCTTTGCAAAAAAACCCTAGAAATCCAGAGATATTCACACCCTGAGCAAAAGGTATAGATTGCTGCAACAGTGGTTAAAAACCTACTGACACGTTTTAATGTTTCAATTGTCACAGCATCATGGGCATATCCAATCATGCCTAAAAGAATGCAAATCATCACAACAGCTTGTAAAATCGCTTTAATTTTTCCACTCACCCTTGCTGCAAGAGCAATACCCTCTAGAGCAAAAAGCGCTCTTAATGTATTCACAAGACTATCTCTCCAAAAGAAAACAATCACAATCCATAAAGGAATTTGTAATATCCCTTGTGTAAAAGCAAAAAAAACAGAGAGCCGAAAGAAACTATCTGCCATAGGATCTAGTACTTTCCCCAGGTTTGTCACTTGATTATTGCGTCTTGCGAAAAAACCATCGAGCGCATCAGAAATCTCACAAACAATCACAATCAAAAGAAGAAGATAGGGAAGAGCAAGAGGATATGCACCCCTTTCACCCCCTAAGAGATAAAGAGCGACAAAAAGAGGGCTTAACACAATGCGAAATAAGGTGAGGATGAGGGGAAGTTTCATGCAATACACTCCCCTGTTAGATCATCAAAGCTTCTCTTTTCTAAGAGGTGAAAAAAAAACCTAAATGCGTGATGCATAAGAAAAATCTCTCTTGTTTATTCTGCAATCATAGGAAGCGTTTTCGTTTGTAAAGCCAGCTGGCCGCAAGCTGCTGCAATGTCTTTCCCTTTTGTGTAGCGCCAGGTGGTGGGGATTTTAGCATCCACTAAAATCTGCCGAAACTCTTCAATCGATTCTCTACTTGGCCGGCTCAGTCTTAATCCTTCTACTTTATTATAAGGGATGAGATTAACTGTACAAGGGTGCCCTTTGACAAGCTTTGCTAACTGCACGGCATGTTCTGGAAGGTCATTAATCCCTTCAAGAAGGGTGTACTCATAGGTGATATCTCTTCCCGATTTTTGAGCAAAATAGAGCATCGCATCTAAAATGGTTGCAATCGCATATTTTCTTGCATAAGGGATAATTTTTTTCCGGATATCTTGCGTAGGAGCGTGAAGAGATAACACTAAATTTGTTTTAAGCCCCTCTTCTGCAAACTGCACAATTTTATCCACAACACCCACTGTTGATACTGTGATTTTTCGTTGAGAGATGTTTAGACCCTCTGGATGAATTAAGCGCCTTATAGCTGCTGTCACAGCATCATAGTTTTCAAACGGCTCTCCCATTCCCATAAAGACAACATGGCATACTCTTTCCCCAATCTGAGCCAAGGTCCCATCAATTTCAAGCACCTGCTGAATAATCTCTGCCACGTCTAAATTTCTCTTTAACCCTTGCTTTCCCGACGCACAAAAGGCACATCTTGCTGGGCAACCCACTTGAGAAGAAACGCAGACAGTCCGCCTTTCAGGAGCCCGTATCAATACCGACTCAACCAATTGCCCATCTGAGAGTTCCCATAAAAATTTTGTTGTATCGTTATCAACGGAATCCACTTGTTTAACAAGGGTTAAACTCTTAAGAGTAAAGTTATTTTTTAATTTTTCTCTTAGTGTTTTAGAGAGGTTACTCATCTCTTCCCAAGAGGAGATTCTTTTTTGATAGAGCCAATGAAATATTTGTTTTGCGTGAAAAGATTTCTCCCCACTCTCTTGAAGCCATACGGCCAGCTCTTCAAGGGATAAATTATAGATGTTGTTCACAGGATACTTAAATGGGTTAAAAGGGATTGATATTGCAAAAGATAAATTTTTTGGATCTTATTCACTTGGATATGCATTAAATGATTCAGCTTATTATTGATCTGCATCATTTGACGCGTCATTTCTATTGTATAACTTGCCTCATGAGAAGCTATTTTTTGATTTAATAATAACATAGGAATGCATCCATTCTACCTTTTACCTTCCCAAAAAACAATATACAAATAAATAATTTACGTGCTAAAGTAAAAGCACGGCAATCAAAAAAGGGGTTAATAAAATATGCAAGCAGTAAGTTTTAGATCTAATCAATATTGGAATAACTGTATTAATCAATTAGGCAGTTACGCTGAGCAAACTCTGCAAAATCTATCCCCCGCCAAGCCAATCTCCTCTTCAAGCTCTAGACTCTTTCCATCTACCACTCCAAGCTCACCTCCTCCCTCTTTTGTTGCATTAGTGAAACAAAAACTTGGAATTTCACACGATCAGATTCAAGCCTCTTTAAACAACATTAATCAGTATGCTGAGGCGCTAAACGCACTCCATACAATAGATGACTTAAACTTTGATACGCACCGTAACATTGCTCAAATACTGACGAATGTATTCAATGCGCAATTGACTCAATTCCATCAAATTTCTCGCCGCATTAGAATCACGCAGTGGACCCTATTAGGTAGCTCTTATCTGATCTTTGCAAAACACTTTGCACCTCTTCATGCAAACAAATTAGGGAAACCGTTCATGATATTGACTTCTCTTCTGTTGCTGATGACAAAGGTGTACCACAGCTATCAAAATAAAATACTCTATCAAGAGTATGAACAAATTATCTTACAAGCTCAAACCCTTCTTTCAGGAGAACCTCTTATTTGTGAAAAGAAGCCAGAAGAGATAATCCCTGAGGAGCTATCTTCTCCTCCAAAAAATCCCCCTTGTACCACCACTCCTCTAAAGGTCATATGGGTTGATGACACTGACTCTTCACCCGCTCATGAAAAAACAGATACCTTAGAGTAAGTAAAATATCTTCATCCTTCACTTAAGTAGCTTAAAATCAATGTTCTAAAGCAAGTCTAGCCTATTTAAGAAACTTAAGTGAAGACAAATATTTTTGAAAAAACCCTTCTCTTTCAAGCTTCTTAAGAGCACGTTTTTTAAAGAAGAGAGACCTATTTTTTAGATTTGTCCTCATTTGGATAAGATGTAAAAGAGAAATCATTAGGGTCAAAGTGGTATTTGGATTCAAATTCATAGTAGGCTCTTCTAAAAAGCTTTGGCTTGAATAAATCCTTCTCTAAGAAGATGATTGACTTCTTTCTTATTCTAAAAAAACACTACCTGAATGAAAAGCTAGCCTGTTATAATGCATCTTAAGATACAAGAGAAAAAAAGGTATTTATGGTTTTTTTACCTCCTGATGACCCTCTATTTAATGCCTATTGGAAAACCTATATCTCTAAGCTAGGAGCAGAATCTGAGCAAAATGTCAAAGATCTCTCCCCTTCTCATTCTATAGAGCGGCAAAGCCTTCCCAGGTTTTCCCACACTCTCTATAACCCAGCTCACGCCTCTTTCTTTTCATCTATCAAGCAAAAATTAGGGGTTGATTTAAGGGGTGCAGATAACGCTTTAAAAGAAAATATTCGCCATACTAACCAGCTATTTCAACTCTCTTTACCTCCCACGCGCCTCCACTCAACCACATTTGATACCATGTATACGATCTCACGCAAGATGCAACAAGCTCAAGAGATTCGGTATAGTCAAGTGTCTAGACGTGTCAAACTTTTATGGCTAATGATATTAGGAGGCTCTTTAATCACAGTGGGAAGACGTTTTGCACCTCTTCACGCCCTCCAAGTAGAAAAGCCCTTAATGGTCTTTATTACTGTGATTTCTCTTATCACCTGGGTTTACCATAACTATCAAAAGAAAACACTCTATGAAGTGTACCGCCAAACATTCTTAGAGGCAAGTGACCTTCTTTGTCACTCCCCAAGGCTTTTTTCTCTTACAGAGCAAGCCATAGATAGCCCTGCAATATAGCCTGTTGTCCAAGCGTTTTGGAAATTAAATCCTCCTGTAATCCCATCGATGTTAAGCACCTCTCCCCCAAAGAATAGCCCAGGTGTTTTTTTACTCTCCATCGTCTTAAAGTTCACCTCATTTAGCTTAACACCTCCGCATGTCACAAACTCTTCTTTATGGGTTGTTTTCCCCTCCATCTGATAGGTATCTTGACACGCTCTTTGAGAAAGTAGCTCCATATCTTTAAGAGAAAGATGCGAGAGAATTTTCCCTTCCCACGGCTGTGTTAAATGTTTCCAAAGACTCTTAGGAAGATCATAAAGAGCTAAGAGTTCAACTGTTGTAGAAGGCTTCTTTTTTTTCCATTTAAAAAGATCTTCTTTCACTTCTTCAAGAGTTAAATGAGGAGCCCAGTTCACCCTCACCTCTGTTTTATATTCAGCAGCGTAAAGCTCTTTTGCACTCCAAGCCGAGAGTTTTAATACAGCTGGACCGCTTAAGCCAAAATGGGTAATGAGAAGCGGCCCCTCATACGACTGTTTCATGTGAGGAAGAGAGACCCTTGCATGGGGAACAGAGACTCCTGATAGATGCAGCAAAGAAGCAGAGGGTAAATTAAAGGTAAAAAGAGAGGGCACACTTTTTTCTAATGAATGCCCCAGTGACTCTGCAAGTAAGAGCCCTTGACTGCTGCTACCTGTTGCTAACATGATGGATCTACACAAAAGAAGGCGTTCATTTTTTAACTGAATATGAAATAGATCTTCTTCCTTAGAGATCGCAGTAGCTGGCTCACACCCCACTAAATGGATCCCAAGCCTACTCACTTCCTGCATCAACGTATTAATGATCGTTTGAGATTGGTTTGTAGTAGGAAACATCCTCCCATCTTTTTCCACTTTTAAAAGGGCGCCTCTTTCTTCATACCAACTGATAGTGTCTTTGGGTTGAAATGTATGGAAAGGGCCAAGGAGCTCTTTAAATCCTCTGGGGTAGAATTTCACAAGCTGCTGAGGATCAAAACAAGAGTGGGTGACATTACATCTTCCCCCTCCTGAAATTCTCACTTTAGAGAGAAAGACAGCTGACTTTTCTAATACAATCACATGAAGAGAAGGGTTTTTCTCTTTCACTTGAATGGCCGCAAAAATACCTGCTGCTCCTCCCCCTATAATGACAGCTGTTTGATGAGGATGGGTGTTGACAAGTTGTAAAAGATCAGAATCTATCATGGATAAAGCACCTTGGAGTTGATAAGAAAAGGGGTCATCTCGCTCTCTTCTTGATTGCGCTTTAAAATGGGAGCTAGGGATGAATTTTTTTTCCGTCCTATCATACTGCTTGCCATGAGATGATAGCAATACCTCTCCTCATTAAAGAGGAGGAAAGGAGGTTTATGATCTTCAAAGAGATGAGGAATCAGGCCATAACAGTGCCCTTTGAGATAAATAGGGCCAGAAGATCCCACTTTGCAAGAGCTGGTAATATCAATATGAAGAGGCGATTTTGCCTCTCCAATGCCCCCTCCCTCAGAATACAGTGTTAATCGCTCTCCTTTTAAAGGAGGAAAAGAGGCGCTCTCTTCTTCATACCCAATTGTTTGCCCTACTTTGCAATCAAGATCTTTTACCTCTAAAGCACCTCTTACGAGAATATGTTTTGCCTCAAGGGATAAAGAAGAATTCAGCCCTTGAATATCAGGAAGTAAGAGCGTCCCCTTTAATGCTTTCATATGTAAAGAGGCGTGATGATCAGGGTTGATATAGATGCCTGAATCTACCCTCATATCCCCCTGTTCTACGTAAAAAAGAGACTTTTCTCCTCCCTGCAAGTTAAGTTCATGCCCTTTGATCTTTAAAGAGTGATCAGCTTTTAAGGTTTTATCTAAACTCTCCCACCTTATAAAAGGCGCTTCAAATACGCAAGATCCTGTATGGTAGTAGCTTCCTAATAAAGTGATTTCTTTTCCTCTGATATCAAAACTATTGACCCCTTTGTGCTGATAGCTTCCTACACCCCCCTCTAAGATCACAGATCCCTGAGAAATAATCTGCAACCTGTCAAAAGCGCTTTGTTTTCCAATATTTCCTCTTAAATGCACAGGAGAGTCTCCATTACAAAGCGTTAGCATAGATCCCTTAGCCCCATCTAACGCTCCGCTTAAGGTAATACTTCCTTTAACATATCCTGTATGAAGAGAGAGGTTTTTATCTGTCAGATAGATATCTGGATGAAGAGTAATCGGCGAATAATCTGTCATCACGTCTCCTCCTAACACAAGTGTATCTCCTGTATAGGTCACCCCTTGATCTCCTCTTACGGTGTGCTTTTGAAAGATATGACTTCCCTCAAGAAAAACGGTATTTTTCATCGTAATAGGAGCATCAATCTCGATCACACGGCTCTTTGCGAAAAAAGAGCCTCCTTTTAGTTCTTCTTTAACACATAAATAGTCTCCTTTAAGGGTGCACTGATCTTTTACCTCGCATTTTCCTTCTAGTAAAAGATGAGGAGATTCTAGTTTAGCATGAAGAGATTGCACATCGCTTTGCGAGGTCAGCCAAACTCTTCCTTCTCTTTTTTGAATGTGCGATGCTTTAACAACTACCTCTTTATTCATCACGTGCTGCATGACGGTTTGTTGAGGCCTTAAGGGCGCTTGAGAGGCGTGTTGAGACATGAACTCTTTTGTCACTTGCATCACAAGCTGCCCATTTTCTTGAAATCTAAGAAGAACCTCTTCTCCTGATCCATACATCACATTCCCCTCTCTTGCATAAGAGGCGCCTTCTTGATGAATATTTGCCCCTAAAAAAACAAGATCACCTGTCACCTCGATTTTTCCTTTTTGCTCAATAGAGGCGTGCCTATATTCTTGATTTGCAAATTGAAACTGCCCTTTTAAAAAGTTTTCCTGCTGTAAGGCAAGGGTAGAAAACACCCACGAATGACCAGAAATGTCTGCTGTTTTCGAGAAAAGAATACCTGAAGGAGAAACAAAGATGACTTTTCCATTGGTGTGTAATGATCCATTAATTAACGCTGGCTCCTGACTCATCACTTCACAAAGAAGAGTGGCTTTAGATGAGGGAAGATGAAAGGCAAGACTCTCTTTTTCTTTAAGATGAAACTGCGGATACCTGAGCATTGCTTGATCTGACGCATGGATGATCTCTGATCCCTCTTTTCCTTGATAAGAGGCGGTGCCATGAACCACTTCAGGACGGCTTATAGCATGAAGCGGGCTCATCACAGCGCCGATAAGAGTAGAGTAAAGAATGTTTACAAAAGGGATCAGTAACTTTTGATCTTTAAATAGTCCAAATACACCCACTCTCTACACTCATATCTATTAAGGCACTTAAAGATCTTCCTATAACTGAAACTAGAAATTCCGTCCTAGTTTAAAGTAGATGAGGGGGTGTGAGAATCTTCCCTTATTTGTTTGAGGAAAGCCAGCATCAATGCTCCACTTCATTTGATACGGCCCTCTGAAACGAAGACCTGGCCCAATAGAGCATAAAAATTGATGGGTTTGAAGCGCCTCTATGACATGGCCATTTCTGATCATATCTTTTCCCCCGATCGAAAAGGTTTGGCCTAAATCGATAAACCCCGTGAAATAAAAGAGCTCTTCTTGTGGATCAAAAGGGAGGTAGCTATTTGATCTAAAAAAAGAGGGAAATAGGTGCATTTCAGAAGAGAGGTAATACCCGTGATCCCCCAGCTCTTGAGCAAGAGGATACCCTCTTACAGTATCTACACCTCCTAAATAGATCTGCTCTCCTAAAGGGAGTTTATTAAGACTCAGCTGAAAGCCTCCCTTCATCTTCCAAAGGAGCCCCTTGATAAGGGGCTGAAACCGTTTAAATTCTCCTTGGAGCTTTAAAAACTCGCCCCCTGCACCTACACGGCTGCTATGAGGACTTTTGGCTCCCATCGAGCCTAAAAAATGGGGAATGCCAATGCTCAGTTTTCCTTCAAGAAACACTCTTCCTTTAAATGAGTCATATGTATCCATAGAAAAGCCTCCTCCTAAAATAGTCAGCTTGTCATCATTTAAAGAACTTAAGCTTCCAAAATTTTGCAGTTTCTTCCTTTGAAGCTGCATAAAGCTATTGACACTTTGATGAGGATCTCTTTTTACAGCGTAGATCATCTTCATCTCTTCAATCTGTGATCTTCCTCTACACTCTGTTAAAAGAGGAGAGGTTTTAAAAAAGGCCCCTAAGTATGACGCCTCAAAAAAAAGCCCTTTTAACGTAAGAGGAACATGATAGATGAGATCAAAAAAATAGAGATGAGAGGGCGGCGCTCCTGCCACTTGAATCAGCGTGATTTTATCTCCCATGATCCAGTTATTGCCCCTTTCTAACTTTGCTCCTGATCGCCAATTGGTTGTTTCCTCTGACCCTTCATTATTCACATCAAAAGCCAAATGAAAGGGGTGTTGATCTTTAACATTCAAAATCAAATCCACTGCTCCGGGATCCCGCCCTCTTTTCAGTGTCCCCTCCACATGAAGATCCATATTTTCATTGAGAAGGAGAAGAGCTTTCATGAACTTTTGATAGTGAATACATGTGTTTTGAAAGGGAAGGAAATAGCTTTCAATAAAATGCGCGCTATAAAACTTATTCCCTTCTACTGTAATGGATCCTAGCCTCCCTTCAATCACCTCAATGATCAGTACTCCCTCTGTGATCTCTTGAGGAGGAAGATAAGCGGTGACAAGAAAATATCCTTGTTTTTCATAGATAGCTTGAATATGAAGGCATAGCTCTTCTAAGTCATTTAAATTTAAAGGCTTATCTAAATAACTTAAACACTCCTTTTCTAGATACTCGTTTGTTAGGATGGCATTTCCCCTCACTTCAATCTTCTGAAGAGTCACGGTTTCCTCTCCTGTGATGACATTTTCTGGAAAAGACTCCCACTGAAGAAGGGGCATGTTATTTTCTTTTGGAAGGGTATTAGAATCTTCATACTGCTCTTCTAATTCTCTCTCTACAACGCCTGCAGGAGGGGTGAAGCTACCGCTGACGGAAAAAGGAAGGAAACTCCACAGTAAAAGAACCCATTTTTGCTTGATCACGCACCCACGCCTAATTTAAACCAATTTTGTTATTGTCTTTAAAATAGAAAAAAGCTCAAGTCTTTTTATGAAAATACGGGCTTGATCACACTAGAAAAAGCCTCTACTTACATCCACTTCTCTTAGTAAATCCCCTAGATAAAATATTTCATACTTATTCACTACAATCAATTTTAACAACTTAATTATAAAAATATTTATTTATATATAAACATCAAATTAAATTTATTTATATTATAATTAAGGTGTAAGGAGAATGTTTTATGACGATGATTAGAACTGTTTCTCGTTCCATGAGCCCTTTAGGGATAGCCTTGATGAATCCTGTAACCCACAGATTCCCTCAAAATCCCCTATTTAAACGGTTTTTCTGTGATAAAGTAGTTGAGAGCTCTTCTCAAAAAACTTAAGATCAAGATGCATTTTATAAGGGAAAAGATATTGTGCTCGTATCTAAAAAGGGTTTGATTGAGGGGAAAAATCTAACTTATAGAGAAGATAGGCCCGTTTATATTGTTGGAGAGTTGTTCGGTTGGTTTATAGGCCTCTTTCTAACAACGCAAAATATTGATCAAAATAGCATTCAGCTTTATCCAAATAAAAGTAATGGTCTAAAGAACAATTCCAAACTTTTATTTAATCAAATCACTTGTATTAATCCAAAGACACAGATCTTAAAAAAAATTGGCTCTAATGATGACACTCTCCTTCATAATACAATCGTTCTAGAAGCGATTAAACAGATAAAAAACACTCAAAAAACCTCTTCACCTCAAGGGTTAATTTATAAAGTACAAACGATGAATCAACAATTTAACGTATTTAATATCTCAAATTATGGGTTTAAGGCCCCTGTTCATATAGGGATCAAAATAATGGAAGGAGTATCTATAGCAAAGGAAAATAAGCCTTATGCTTTTCCTGTGGAATGGATGAATTCAACAGGAAACAAAGAATCTCAATCTCTAGATCTTCGAGATGTGCATTCTTATTCTAAGGAAACAATGACTTCTATAGGAAAGGCAAATCCTCAATCAACCCTAAAAATTCATACTCAAATGATGAAATTATTCAAAAAATGGATTGAATGATAAAATTTTAAATTTCTAGAAGATGGAACAAGTAAAAATTTTATAATTTTAAAGGAGTCAAGACACTAAAAGCAATCAAAAATAGATGGAATTACTCGTTCAAAAAAGGCATGGGTTTAGCTGCTTCATGATCAAAATGAAAAAGATAAACCCATATCCTCTTAAGCATGATGAGCCTTGAGCGCTCAAAGCAATCGGAAGTGTAAGTCTCATCAATTGATACCCTTATTCATCTTAGATAAAGATCAATGTAAAAAAATATTTAATTCAAAGGCATTATTTATTTTTAATTACACACAAATCCCTATGTTAAAATTACTTAGGTGATTTAAGACTTGAACTATCTGGCTCTTCATCCCATGCTCCTTCATCCATTGATAATAGACGTGTAATCTCTTCTAAAGTGCCCTGACAAGATGCTTCATGTTCATCTTTGAGTGCTTGGAAAACCCTTTTCGAAGTTTCAGGATCGAGCTTACCAGCTCTTGCTCTTTGAGCTAGAAGGCCAAGATTAAAACCTTCAAAATTTTCAAACTTTCCTTGATGCGCTTCAATATAAGCATCAAGCTTTGGATCTCTATAAATTATCTCATCCACTCTTTTTGAATTCTCATCTAGCTTTTGTTGTAGTTCTTTTTTTAAAGCAGGATCCACTCCATCAGACCTTATGATTTCATTCATTCGAATGATCTCTTTAACTTTAAGTAACGATTTCTGCTGAGAGGTGATTGTTCCTAATTCTTGTACCGATTCTTCTAGGCTATCTGACTCTTCATCCCAAGCTCCTTCATATCCGGATAATCCAGTTGCACTCTCTTCTAAAGTTTGGAGATGAAGCGCTTCTTCTTCCTCTTCGAGTGCTTTGTAAACTCTTTCCACAGTTTCAGGATCGAGCTTGCCTAACTCTGCTCTATGAGCCAGAATATTAATATTGAATTGACGAAGATCTTCAATCTTTCCTTGATGCGCTTCAATATAAGCGTCAAGCTTTGGATCCCCATACAGTCTCTCATCAGTTCTTTTTGCGTCTTCATCTAGCTTTTGTTGTAATTCTTTTTTTAAAGCAGGATCCACTCCATCAGATTCTACGATTTTATACATTGTCATCATTTCTTCAGCTGTAAGCAACGGTTTCCATTGAGAGGTGATTGTTTCTAATTCTTGTACCCACTCTTCTGGGCTATCTGTCTTTTTATTCCAATCCCAAGCTCCTTCATATCCGGATAATCCACATGCATTCTCTTCTAAAGTTTGTAGGTGAAGAGCTTCTTTTTCGTCTTTGAGTGCCTGAATATCTTCTGCTTGCTTTGATAGAGGCTCTATTTTAGAGGGCAATGAAGCCGTTTTTTTTAAAATAGAATTTTCCATTTGATCCATTTTATGAGAGACATTCCCCCCCAAATGCTTAGATTGCAAAGAGTTGACTTTGCCTGTTGTACGATCGCAGAAAAATAGCTTCCCTGAAGAGTTTTTTACTTGTGAAAACAGTAAAGATTGGCTTTTTCGGATGAATTGCAAACAATTGATAATTCTCATTATTGCCTCATAAATAATTGTGTTATAGACAATATGCATTCTTATCTAATTACACATAAACATCAATTTTAATGATTTATTACTGAAGGGTGCACACTATCACTAACTGATAGAGAAGTATCCTTTAAAAATCGGTATTTTGCTTACGAGGTGAAAATAGAGATTCAAAAGAGTTACAGTTATTGTATTCCCTCTATTTCAGGCTCTCTTTTCATTCTCCCCACGAAGCATTTGACTCTCCTGGATCTTCTCATGTAGAATGACATCCATTATGATCACATTACAAGAGCTCATCTGCAGATTAACACAGTTTTGGAAAGAAAAAGGGTGCGTGATTCACCAAGGACACGACTTAGAAACAGGAGCTGGAACCTTTAATCCGGCAACTTTTTTAAGATGCTTAGGGCCAGAGCCTTATCAAGCAGCCTATGTGGAACCGTCTCGAAGACCCTCCGATGGAAGGTTTGGACAAAACCCCAACAGATTGCAGCTCTTTCATCAGTTTCAAGTCATATTAAAGCCGTCTCCTTTAGAGGTTCAAGCGCTTTACTTAGAGTCTCTTGAATGCATCGGGTTTAATCTTAAAGAGCATGACATCCGCTTTGTGCATGACGATTGGGAATCTCCAACACTTGGCGCTTGGGGCCTTGGCTGGGAAGTGTGGTGTGATGGAATGGAAGTGTCTCAATTCACCTACTTTCAAGGGATGGCAAGTCTTCCTTTAAAACCGGTTACTGCAGAAATCACCTACGGGCTTGAGCGTCTCTCCATGTTTATCCAAAATGTGGATAATATCTTTGATCTGAAGTGGAATGAAACACTGACCTTAGGAGATATCTCAAAGCAAAATGAGATTGAGTGGAGTCAATATAACTTTTCTGAAGCTTCTATCCCGATGTGGCTAAGACATTTTGAAGATTATGAAAACGAAGCCAAACGGCTCATTTGGCAAAAACTTCCCCTCCCCGCTTACGATTTTGTGATTAAAGCGTCTCACGCTTTTAACCTGCTTGATGCAAGAGGCGTCATTTCTGTTACAGAAAGAACAGGTTATATCGGCCGGATTAGAGAACTATCGCGGTTAGTTGCAACAGCTTATATTGAATCAAGAGAAACCCTGCAGTTTCCTTTGATCAAAGAAGTTGAAAATCCTAAGGAGATAGCAACGATTTCTTCTCCTACGCACAGTTTTACTCCTGGAGAAACACGGGACTTTCTCTTTGAAATTGGATCTGAACAGCTTCCCGCTTCTTTTATTCCGCTGGGCATGAAAAGCTTAGAGAAGCTCATGCGCTCTCTTTTAGAAAAAGAGAACTTGCAGTTTGAGCGGCTTGAATGTTACGGAGCTCCCCGGAGGCTTGCCCTCTTGATTCAAGGACTCTCTACTGGAACAAAAAACCTTACTCTAGAGAAAAAGGGGCCTCCTCTTTCGATTGTATTTGATCAACAAGGTGAACTCTCTCTTCAAGGGCAAAAATTTTTAAGCCAGCTAGGACTGCCTGCGATCACACTTGATGAACTCCAAAAAAATACAAGTGATTCTGTATGGATTCAAGAGATCAAGCAAGTGCCGTATCTCTTTGCGAAAGAAGAGATCCTAGGAAAAAGTACCCTCTCTATTTTAAAAGAAGCTCTTCCTCATATTGTAGGGGGCATTGAATTTCCTAAAAGAATGCGGTGGGGTTATTTAGAGACAACCTATGCAAGACCCCTGCACTGGATCACAGCTCTTTTTGGAGATGAGGTGATCCCGTTTCAATATGGCGATATCAACTCTTCAAGAGTTACCTACGGACATGCTCAAAGAGGAAATGAAAAACTCTTTATCACTCGTCCTCTTGATTATCTTCCTCTTCTACGAGATCACTTTGTCTTAGCAGATGTAAATGAGAGAAAAACACATATATTAAATCAAATCCATACACTAGAAAAGACTCATGGTATCCAATTCAAGGATGTGAATAAAGTGCTCTCTCAAGTTGTGCATTTAACAGAGTGGCCAGAGCTTATCCTTGCCTCTTTTGATGCAAGGTTTCTCACCCTTCCTCAAGAAGTGATCACCTCTGAAATGATTGAGCATCAAAAATATTTCCCTGTCTCTAAGGACGGTGTCATCACCAATCAATTTGTCATCACATGTGATAACACCCCCTCATCTCTTATATCCCGGGGAAATCAAAAGGTGCTCTCAGCTAGACTCTCAGACGGCGCTTTTCTCTATGAGCAAGATTTAAAGACACCTCTACCTGTGATGAATGAAAAGCTAGAGACAGTGGTGTTTCAAAAAGATTTAGGCTCAGTAGGAGATAAGGTAAGTAGAATCCACAAAATCGCTACTTACCTGCAACGCCTTACACACCTCTCTTCTTTACCGCTTGTTGAAAAAGCCGCCTCTTTATGTAAAGCAGATCTCGCCTCTTCCCTTGTGAAAGAGTTCCCCGAACTTCAAGGAACGCTAGGAGAATATTACGCGCTTTACCATGGGGAAGAGAGAGAATGCGCTCAAGCGATGAGAGAACACTGGCTCCCCCGCTTTGAAGGGGATGCGCTTCCTCTATCTCCTACAGGCACACTTCTTTGTCTTGCTGATAAATGTGATAATCTTTTGGGATACTACTCTGTAGGGCTTAAACCGACATCTTCTAGTGATCCTTATGCTCTTAGAAGACAAGCAATTGGAATCATTCGTTTATTGATCCAAAAAGAGCTCTCTTTAGATTTATGTGAAGTGCTAAAGAGTGTAAGTCCGTTGTACCCGCATTTTAAAGAACCCCTCCTCTTAGAGATTCTGGCTTTCATTACAGCAAGATCTAAGCTTGTCTTTGAAGAGATGGGATTTAAAAAAGATGAAATCGAAGCCTCTTTATCTCAAGGGTGCTGTAACCCTTACGTCTCTTACTCACAGCTAAAAGCACTAAAAACATTTCGTCAAACAGCTGTCTTTAAAGATCTTTTAGAGGTGTATAAACGGGCAAAAGGGGTATTAGAAACACCTGTTCACACCTCTTTTAACAAAGAACTCACTCTGCATCCATCAGAACAAGAGCTTTTTGCCTTAGTTAAAGCCATTTCACTTGAATGGGATGACTTACTGAAGACACATCAATATGAAAAAATATATGCTCTTCTTGCCACGCTTCAGCCTCCTCTTTCAAGACTTTTCCAAGAGGTAAAAATTTTAGATCCAGATCCTATCATAAGAAATAATAGGCTCGCTCTTTTAACTCAGGTGTTTGCCTACTTTTCTGAGATTGTCAATCTTAGTCTCCTTCAAGGGCCTGAAAGGTAAGAGAGAAAAGCATGGATTGACTTTCTTGAAAAAGAGAGAGATAATGCATAGCTTATGACAACACCTATGATGTTACAATGGCAAGCGTGTAAGGCTAAAGCTAAAGGCGCGCTTCTTCTCTTCCGTTTGGGAGACTTTTATGAAGCGTTTGAAGATGATGCAAAAATTCTTGCAAAAGAGCTGGATCTTGTTTTAACTCAAAGACAAGACATTCCCATGGCAGGCATCCCTGCCCACTCGGTAGAAAATTATCTTGATAGACTCGTCTCTAGAGGGTATAGAGTGGCTATGGCAGAGCAGATTGAAGACCCTCAAGCTGTTAAAGGGCTTGTAAAAAGAGACATTGTCAAAGTGTTAACGCCAGGCTCTGTCATCCAGTCCTCTCTTTTAAATGAAAAAACAGCCAGTTACATTGCAGCGATTAGCCAGGTAAACTGCTTCATTGGGATCGCTTTTCTAGATGTTACAACAGGGGATTTCCGGGTCATTGAACTGGAAGATACCAATTTTCTCATCGATGAAATCACAAGACTCTCTCCTAAAGAGGTGTTAATCAGTGAAAAAGCGTGGAAATCTCTAGAAAAAGAACTCTCTTTTCTTTCTCTCTCAAATCTTCAAATTAAAGAAGAGTGGGCGTTTGATCACCGCAGCAGTTTAGAGCGGCTCATGAAGCAGTTTGAAGTGCACTCTTTAGATGGCTTTGGACTAAAAACCATGACAGCCTCAGTCAATGCTGCAGGGGCTCTTCTCTCTTATGTCTTAGATGATCTCAATCTCAAACTGCCACATATTAAATCGATTGAGCCGGTTCACCCAGGCACATTTCTTTGGCTAGATAGAACGACGCAAAAACATCTAGAACTCATCACCCCTCTTTACGATAAGAGTACAACACTTCTTGCTGTTCTTGATGAAACTGTCACTCCCATGGGCGGAAGGCTCCTCAAAGATTGGGTGTTACACCCTCTTGTCTCTTCTCAAGACATTTACACGCGGCAAGAAGAGATTGAAAAATATGTGCTGAACTCTTCTTTAAGAGTCTCTTTAAGAGCTGCCCTTGAAACCATACGGGATCTTGAGAGGCTCTCGATGCGGATTGAATCAGGCTACACCTCCCCTAGAGACTTAATTGCTCTAAAGCTCTCTTTAAAAGCTCTTCCTCAGATTGAAGCGCTTTTACACACTCCTTTAGAAGATCTCTCCTCTGTGACATGTCTCATTGAATCAGCTCTTGTGGATCACCCTCCTTTAAAACTGAGTGACGGAGATATCTTTAAACCAGGCTTTCATCCAGATCTTGATCAATTAAGAGTTTTAAAAACCGATAGCCAAGCGTGGCTAGCAAACTATCAAACAACTCTAAGAGAACAAACCGGCATTAAAACCCTTAAAGTGGGATATACCCAGGCGTTTGGGTATTACATTGAAGTGAGTAGAGGACAAGCAGAAAAAATGCCGCTCTCTTTTCAAAGAAGACAAACCCTTGTCAATACTGAGCGGTTTATCTCCCCTGAGCTTAAAGATTTTGAGCACGCGGTTTACTCAGCAAAAGATAAGATGGCTTTTCTCGAAAATCAACTTTTCACAGAAATTCGAGTAAAGGTGTCTTCCTATGCTAAATCCATCCGTCTTGTTGCAAAACAAATTGCGCATCTTGATGTGATTTTAAGCCTTGCACATATTGCAAAAGAGCGTAACTACTCTAGACCTCTTGTAGATGAGAGCTCAGAGCTTATGATCATAGAGGGAAGGCACCCTGTCATTGAAATCGCTTTAGGCAAACAAACCTTTATTGCAAACGATGTCAATCTCTCTGATCAAAAAGAGCAGCTCGTTGTGATTACAGGCCCTAACATGGCTGGAAAATCAACCTACATTAGACAAGTGGCTCTTTTAACCTTAATGGCCCAGATCGGCTCTTTTATTCCGGCAAAAAAAGCGCATATTGGGGTCATTGATAAGCTCTTTACCCGTATTGGAGCAAGTGATGACTTAAGTAGAGGGCAATCAACCTTTATGGTGGAGATGAGTGAAACGGCGAATATTTTACATAATGCCACTTCTAAATCTCTTGTGATTTTAGATGAAATTGGAAGAGGAACGAGCACCTATGATGGCATTGCAATCGCTTGGTCCATTGCTGACTATCTCCTCACAACTGAAGGAAAAAAAGCCAAAACACTCTTTGCCACGCACTATTTTGAGCTCACAGAGCTGGAGAAAAAAATCCCCGGCGCTGTGAACTACTATGTCGCTGTGGAAGAGTCAGAAAAAGGGATTGTCTTTCTGCATAAGATTTTGAAAGGGTGCGGCGATAAAAGCTACGGCATTCATGTCGCTAAACTTGCAGGGCTTCCCTACCCTGTCTTAAAAAAAGCCCATGAAATGCTTGAGCTTTTACATCAAAATCACACGGCGCAAGGAGCGCTCAGCTCCAAAAAGTCTAGCTCACTAAAAAAGGGAGGGCAGCTTGCCCTTTTTTGATCCTAAAGTTCTTGATAAATACACAACAGAGCCTGGTGTGTATCTCATGAAAAATGCCGACAAAAAAGTGATTTATGTTGGTAAGGCAAAAAACATTAAGGTAAGACTCAAACAATATTTTGCAGCAAGCGGCGATGGAAGGCCGATGATCCCTTTCCTCATCGCTGCGCTCTCGTTCATTGACATCATCGTTACTCCCTCTGAAAAAGAGGCCCTCCTTCTTGAGAACACTCTCATTAAAAAACATCAGCCTCAGTTTAATGCGTGCCTAAAAGACGATAAGACATTTGTCACCATCATGATCAACCCCAAAAATCCGTGGCCAAGAATCCGGCTGATGCGGACAAAAGAGCGGTCTAAAGGAGATGGCCTTTACTTTGGGCCCTATACTAACGCCTATGCAGCAAGACAAACTGTTGATCTCATGGCAAGAATATTTCCCTTAAGGCAGTGCTCTGATGAAGAGTTTAAACGAAGATCAAGACCGTGTCTTCTTCACGGCATCAAGCGGTGTTTAGCTCCTTGTACAAATCTTTGCACGAAAGAAGAGTATGGGGCGCATGTGAAAAATGCGATCCTCTTTCTTAAAGGGCAAGATAAAGTGCTTGTAGAAACTCTAAAAAAAGAGATGCAAGAGGCATCTGATGCTTTGCTATTTGAAAGAGCAGGAGAAATCTTAAATCAAATTGAAGCCATACAGCAAATGTCTGCCAAAACAGGGCTTGTCGCCCAGCCCGTTGGAAAAGATACCGATGTGCTAGGTATCTATAGGCAAGGGTATGATGTCGTTCTCACGCAGCTCTTTTTTAGAAAAGGGAATCTCATCGGATCTGAGCACTACACCTTTTCTTCTGCAGCAGAAACCGATGAAGAACTCCTCTCTTCTTTCATCTTGCAGTTTTATCAAAATAAACAATCTCTTCCTGAAGAGATTCTTGTGCGGCATCCTCTTCAAAAAGAGCTTCAAGAGATTATCAATGTCTCTCTTACCGCTCCTCAAAAAGGAGAAAAAAAATTGATGGTGGAGATGGCAGAGAATAATGCGAAGGTGATCTTTGAGCAGGAAAAAGATGAAGATGCGCTCACAGAAGCGATGCTCCTCAATTTACAAGAAACCGCTCAGCTCTCTTGTTATCCTAGCCGTATTGAATGCTTTGACACCTCAAATATTGCAGGAGCTGACCTTGTCGCCTCCATGGTAGCTTTTACAGACGGGGTTTACGATAAGAAAGCGTCTCGCCTCTTTAACATTAAAACAGTTCACACATCTGATGATTATGCGGCTTTACATGAAGTGTTAAGGCGAAGACTTACACGGCTTAAAGAAGAGAATAACCTTCCTGATCTCATTATCGTAGATGGTGGAAAAGGGCAGCTTGGCATCGGGGTTAAAGTGTTAGAGGAGCTTAACATTGCAACTGTTGATATCATCTCTCTTGCCAAAGAAGAGAGTCGTCATGATAAGGGCCTCACCCGTGAGAGAATCTTTATCCCTTCCACCTCTCAGCCTATTACGCTCCCGCTTCACTCCCCCCTTCTTTTTTTCCTCCAAAGAATCCGTGATGAAACTCATAGAAGGGCGATATCTTTTCACCGTAAGCAGCGGAAAAAACGGCTTATTAAATCCGCCATTGATGAGCTTCCAGGAATTGGGCCTCAGAAAAAGCAGCGACTTTTTAAAACATTTGGAAGTTTACAACGTATTTTAGAAGCAGACCCTGAAGCTTTAAAACAGGTGAAAGGAATTACAGCTAAAGATATCACCACGATCCAAGCCTTTAAAGACCGTTTCCCTCAATAATTTCTTCAATAAAGAGAGTTTATCTTTCAATCACTGTGAAGATGATATCTCCTGAATACCCGGCAAACTCAAGAAGTAGAGAGCAAATTTGAGATTTGAGCTTTTCTTGGTTACGGTAAAGGAGCTCTCCCCTTTTAAAAGAGTCATACACAACAATTTCTAAGAGTTGATCTTTTCTAATGATTGTCTCTACGCACCAATTTTTTAAAGAAAACATTTTTTCTAACGTATGGATGACCCAAGAGCTAATCACGTTTGGGGCAATTTCGCTTTTAAGGTTAATCTTTAAAATCTCTTGTTTATCCACATAAGAAAGACCACAACTTAAGAGGGCAGCCGCGATCAGAATCAAGGTGCCTAAAACAAAAAATAAAGAGCTAGAACTTGCAAAAAATATAGCGACCTTAGTTTGAAAAGACGGCAAACAGGCAAGCGTTAAGAGGAAAAAAGCCGAGAGAAAGAGGAGGAGAATATACATTGTATAGACTGTAGAAAACAGATAATCTCGCCATCTCATTTGGTTAGCTCCTACTTTCTCTTAAAGACTCTCTTAGAAATTGTCAGAGTAGTGAGTTGCAGCCTCATCTTCATTTTCTGCCCCCATTTCTTTTGACTCAATTTTAATGAGATTTTTAAAGACAACATGCACAAGACTCACATGAAGACCTGTTAAACGGCTGAGCTCTTTTGCAACAAGAGTTTGAATTTCTTCTGCCTTTTGAGGAAGAACAATGCCAAACGCTACACTCACCTCAATTTTCACCTGAATCGATTGGTTTTTAAGGTCTTGCTCGACAAAGATCCCTGAAATTCTCTCAGGAGACTCTCTTCCTAGAAAATAGTCGATCAGATTTCCTTCTAAAAGAGCAATCCCTTCAATATTCAGTAGACACTGGACAACAATTGATTGAAACACTTTATTTTCAATATCACGGATAAAAACAGTTTCAGGAAGTTCTACTTCTTTATGGTTCATTTGCTCTAAAGGATTACTCATATACACCTCTCTTGCAAGCCATTATAGCAACCTCTTAGGAAAAGTAAAGATCATCTTTTTTTATTTCTATCAGTGGAAAATAAGGAAATTTTAGGCTCTAATGAAAGGGAGAAAAAAACACAACTTTGGACCCTTATTTAAAAATTAAAATCTCTAAATGAGCCTGAGAGAGCCGCCTCAAGTGCCAGCAAAAGCCTTAACGGGTAGCTCTTAAAATAAAAAGGAGCTTATGCCATGATGAAAAATATTGGAAATTATCTATACCGTACATTAGAAGCTTTTTGTGCCCCTACCTCTTCTCCAGCTCTTCAAAAATCCCTAGCTTTTGGCTCTTACGCATGGAAACACTATCTGGATAGAGATGTTAAGGCTCCCCCTCTTCCTCAAGACTTAGAGACACTCATGCAATCTCCTTGCCCCTTTTGGCCTGATAAGCGCCTGGAAGAGACGCATCTTGTATGCCTCATTCCCGAAGGCATTTCAGCTCTTGACCTCATGGAAAAAGCCGGCTTTTCTGCTTCAGAAAGAAAAAAATATCCAGAACTTGCTCTTTCTGAAGGAGAAAATCGGTGGATTTTACTCACAAAATGTGTGATTACTAGTTGCTGCATTTTGTTTCCCACAGCTGAAAATAGGAGGATTGCCTCTGATAAGCACCTCCTCACGCCCTACCGCATCCCTTACGCCTTAGAGGTCATGGTTGCCATACTTGCTCTAAAGCACCTACAAAACATCACTCTCTATCAGGTACGTGGCGAGCAAACTCTTTGTCAAGAAATGCATCAAGGAAATCCTGTTATTCTAGGGGGCGACCCTTTTTCCTCTTTCTATCTCCCTACCATCCCAAATGAAGTGAATGGGATTGTAGGGGTTTATGATGTAACAAAAAAAGGGGTGAAGAGCTCTTTAGAGAGCCACGCAGGCAAAGAGTGGTCTTTGATCTATTGATCAGAGACAATCATTTCTTGTATTTAAAAAAAAGAGATCTTATTTTTCATATTTCCTCTATTTAATCCTTAGAAGTTAAGGAAAATGAAGTTAAAACACCCTTTTTGGTTAAAATAAATAATAATCATATAGAAAAGAAACAACATATAAATTAATATAATGATAACAAACAAGAGCTTCCATCCCTATATATCCCCTAGTGATGGTCTTAACCACTCTTGAATACCTGGAGAGCCGCTGATGATGCAAAGTATTGGAAATTTTTTCTTTCAAGCCATAAGCTCTTTTCTTCCTCCCATCCAACCTTCAGTAGACCCTCTACAAAAAACACCTCCTTTTGGACCTGAGGAATGGAATCATTATCTGGGTATCTCTGTACCCCCTTTCCCTATTCCAGATCATATTACATCCATACTTCAATCTCCCTGCCCATTTTGGCCAGATAAACAGATCGAAGAAACGCATATGACTTGCCTCATTCCCCAAGGTGTATCTGCTCTAGATGTACTAGAAAAACTCCTCCCTCCTTTTGCATTACGCCATCTATCCCCTAAGCTAGGAGTCCCTTCTGACAAAAGCTATTGGATGCTCATAACAAAATGCATTATTCCTAACTCTTCTTCTCAAAATCCTTCTACACAAAATAAACTGATTCCTCCTCACTACCGCATCCCTCATGCAATAGAGGCGATCATGGCTGTGATTGCCATGAAACAGTTTAAAAATATTGATATCTATCCTAAAGCAGGAGAGAGAACTTACTGCCAAGAAACAATTGGGCAATACCCTATTGCAATTGGAAGTGACCCAGCTTCATGGGTTTGTATCCCTACCGGCCCCTCAGAAGGAAATGGGATAGCAGCAGTTTGTATCCCCATGGAGCTTCAAGATCAGAAAGAAGAAAAAACGCTTAGGACATAGCCCCCTATCCACTCTACTCATCGCTTAAGAGGGTAAAAGACAGTCTACTTTAGAGCTCTTTTTAAGAAAAAAGAGCTCTAACTTTCTACCCCCCTAGATTAACAGAGGGAAATGGCTTAAGGGATTTTTATTTCAGTAAGCTAAACCTAGCACTTCTATGCAATGCATTGAAGGCATAGTCACATTTTAAGTGACTCCTTGCCCTAGGCCCTGCATTTCTTGTAACCTAGGGATGATGAGATCTTTAATAATCAGTGATATGTTATAGAGTGAATGTGTTGCAATGGCAGAGAAAAGCCCTCTTTCAGTATACATCAAGGAATACATCAATCCAGGGACAAACACCTTTCTAAAATTTTCACTATCAATATTGTTTTCGTGTGCTAGTCCAAATGTGATTGCAGATCCAACAATACCAAATAGCTGCGTGATCACATGTCCTAGATTCACAGCAAGCGACTGCATAGCTGTAGGGTCAATCTTGATTCCTGATAAATCTGTCAAATAACTTAAAGCTAATTGCTCGGGTCCAATAGTGCTAAATAGCTGCGTGATCACATGCCCTAAATTCACAGCAAGAGATTGCATCACTGCAGAATCGATCTTAATCCCTGATAAATCTGTTAAAAACCCTACAGCTAACTGCGTTGCTAGAATACTTAACTCTCGCATCCCTTGAGTCAAAGACTCTTCTACAACAGGAGATATGGCAACTGTTGTGATTGCTCGCATCCGCTCTCCTTCGTTAAGAAGAAGTATTTTCTCAAAGCTCAAGTCTTCTCTTCCTGTGATTTTTTCTCGGACCCTATTAACCCCGTGGTGTACTTTAGCCATTACAGGAGCTAATGTAGAAATCGCTACCTTCCCTAATGCATCAATGACAATAGAGGGGACATACTTTTTTATTGTGTTACCGATGGCATGATGCGTTTCTTGTTGATTGCCATTTTCTAGCTCACTCACTGCCTTAATAAGAGTGGCGACCCCAACCACTTCAATAGGCATCAAACTCAGTGCAATCTCTTTTAGCTGAGGCATTTCCATAACTTTTGAGATCCAAGGCTTAGCCATATTCCACACCCTAGATACTTTAGAAACTTCTATATTTGCATGATTTAAAGCGCTTAAAGATGGATTTTGCCCTACAGCGTGGTACTGACCTACAATTTGCATATCTCTCCCCTTCCCTTACTCTAATTTTTATTTTAATTATAAAATCATTTAATGTAATTAATATTTTTAATTAAAAACAAAACCTTTTGAAATTAACTCCTCACTTTAATGTCTTTAATAGTCATAAAATTGTATGGACAACATCTTAAATCTCCTTCATAATTTTTTCATGACGCTTCTTCCCTCTAACCCAAATGGTTGCCCTTACCTTTTTCTTGCCCCTATGGAGGGCGTAGCTGACCCCACCTTTAGAAAAGCAATCGCCTCCATTGGAGGGTTTAATGAAGCGGTCACAGAATTTATCCGGGTGCCTCAAAATGCTCATGTCGCAAGTCTTGCAAAAGGGTATGACGCCAAAGAGCTAGGGTCTATCCCGTTAGCTGCTCAAGTGATGGGAGCAAATCCGGAAGGGATTGCAGAGATGGGAAAAGAGCTGGAGAAAAGAGGAGCAAAGCGGATTGATCTTAATTGCGGCTGCCCTTCTAATACAGTTGTCGGTAAGGGAGCCGGCTCCTCTCTTTTAAAAAACCCCTCTTCTCTTTATCAAATTGCACATGCGCTTGTTAAGGCAGTAGATATTCCTGTAACTGTTAAAATGCGCTCAGGGTATGAAGACACCTCTTTAATCCAAGAAAACCTTCTAGCTGCAGAGGAGAGCGGTATTGCTTTTCTTACACTCCACCCCAGAACAAAAGTAGATGGCTATGGCCCTCCTGCTAAGTGGGAATTCATTGCTTATGCTAAATCCATTCTCACCATCCCCGTTGTGGGAAATGGCGATATTTTAACCGCTCATGACGCGCATCAGATGCTGAAAGAGACAAAGTGTGACGCTTTAATGGTGGGAAGAGGCTCTGTGATTAATCCGTTTATCTTTCAAGAGATTCAAGCGTCTTTTGAGGGAAAAATCTACCCTTCCTCTTGGGATAAGCTTTCTTTATTTCTAGATATTTTTGCAGCAGGGCTCTCTTTAGAGGCTCCTTTACGCAATAGAGCAAGTAAACTTAAGCAACTTTTTAGCTTTTTATTTAGAAAAACAGCTGCTTTACTGGAAAGAAAGTCCCTTGTTTTAACGCAGCAACCAGAGGATTTAGCGCAGTTTCTTCAATTTGCAAAAGATTTATTAAAAGAATATGGCGATTTTTCTCTGTAAAGAAAAAGCCAACTAAAGAAAAAAACAGAGTGAAAAGGGCAAAAAAATAAGCCTTGGAGCTAGAAGAGCTCCAAGGCTTTATCAAACAACTGGAAAGGTTTAAACTACCAGCTAGCTTTTGTAATACCTGGGATGTAACCGTGGCGTGCCATCTCAAGAAAGCAAAGCCGTGACATCTTGAACTTACGGAGAAATCCTCTTGATCTTCCTGTAAACTGGCAACGGTTTCTAAGGCGGACCGGCGAAGAATTTCTAGGAAGCTTATTTAAAGAGATTTGAGCTACAAGCCGCTCTTCGTCACTTGAGGAAAAATTTTTCACAATTTCTTTCAGCTGTTGACGACGTTCCCATTTCTGTTTAACGAGAACTTGGCGCCTTTTTTCTTTTGCGATCGAACCTTTTCGAGCCATTATTTCTTTCTCCCTGGACCTTTTTGCCGTTGTTTACGGTTTGGATCAATTTTATTAATCACGTAAATGCGACCTCTTCGACGGACTATCTTATCGCCTTTGGAAGGGTCGGCTTTAATCGAAGCTCGGACTTTCATACGTTCCTTTTTATAAAGATGTGATCATTGTAGTCTCTCTTTTATTTTCATTGCAACAAGTTTTACTTGAGTGATTTTCTTCGAATCAGTTAACATACTTTGTGAGAAAAAATTATGAAAAGAACATACCAACCTAGCAAACGTAAGCGACAAAAAACATGTGGCTTTCGTAAAAGAATGAAGACTGCCAAAGGGCGTGAAATCATTAACCGTCGTCGTCGGAGAGGTCGCAAACGGCTGTCCGTTTAACCCATACATTTTCTAAGAAACACCGCTTAAGGTCCCGTTATGACTTCAAAAGGGTTCAACGTGAAGGAAAGCGGTTTCAGGGAAAATTTCTCTCCTTTCAATGGATGGTTGAAGAAAGCTTGCCTTCTCGTCTTGGCATGACTGTGTCCAAACGATTTGGGAATTCAGTCCTGCGCAATTTATTTAAAAGACGCGTAAGAGAAGTGTTCCGTCAGGAACATAGTAAGCTTGATCAGCGCATCTCTCTTAACATTTTCCCCAAAGATCCGGGATTAGCACCCACATATCTCCAAGTTGTCACCGATTTTAGGCTCCTTTTTGATGAGATTCAGCGGCTCTACTGCCATGCTTAACGAAGAACAACAACGAGCGGTTCACACAACAGAGGGACATGTCCTTGTTCTTGCAGGGGCTGGCAGCGGTAAAACAAGTGTCATTACGCACCGTATTGCTCACCTCATTCAAGATAAAAAGATACCCTCTTCTGCTATCTTGGGACTCACCTTTACGAATAAAGCAGCAGAAGAAATGTTAAACCGTGTCTCTTCGATGATCTCTGTAAAAGACGCCAAACTCTTGCAGCTCTCCACCTTTCACCGCTTCTGCATGCGCGTTTTACGTAAGCACATCTTTGCTCTGGGGTTTACATCAACGTTTAGCCTCTATAATGAAAAAGAAGTGAGAAGACTTCTTAATCAACTGGCTAGAGAAGAGCTCTCTCATGATGGAGATCTCCCCTCTTTAGAGACTGTGATTGGGGTCATTGCAGAGGCTAAAAATAACGGCATACACCCAGATCTCCTGCAAACCGATGCGCTTTCTAAGACGCTTTATCATAAATTGCAAATTGCGATGAGAGCGTGTAATGCTGTCGATTTTGATAGCCTTCTTTTTCTGACACTTCAGCTCTTTGAAGAGCACCCCTCCATTTTAGAGCTTTATCAAACGCAGTTTCGCTACATCATGATTGATGAGTATCAAGACACCAATATGGTGCAATATAGGCTCTCAAAATTGCTGAGTGAAAAACATAAAAACCTCTGCGTTGTAGGAGATGATGATCAAGCCATTTACGGATGGCGAGGAGCAGATATTAAAAATATACTCCAATTTACAGCAGATACCACCATTAAACTTGAGCAAAACTATCGGTCTACTCCAACCATCTTAGAAGCTGCTAACCGTGTCATTCAAAATAACACCGAAAGACATGCAAAAAATCTCTGGAGCGCAAAATCTAAAGGGAGCCCTATAGAGGTGTTTCACGCCCCGTCTGAAGAAGAAGAGGCAGCTGCTGTGATTGACCGGATGATTTGGTATCATAGTGAAAAAAATATCCCTTGGGGGGAAATGGCGATCCTTTACAGGTCTAACTTACTTGCTAAACCGTTTGAAATGGCGCTCATGCAAGCTAGCTGGAATGAGGGCGGCACGTGGAAAAGAGGGATACCTTATCAAGTGATTGGAGGGACAGAGTTTTCTGCAAGAAGCGAGGTGAAAGATCTTCTTGCTTATCTAAGAGTCATGATCAATCCGCAAGATCAAGAGGCTATTTTAAGAATCATCAATGTTCCAAGACGGGGCGTGTCAGATGATACACTTGACACCCTCACAAAAAAAAATAGATCGCTGGGCATTTCTCTTTGGGAGGTTTTAGAAACAATTGATTCTTGTGAAGGAATTTCTGAGCGCGGAGTGAAGGGAATTCATAACTTCATGCGCATTATTAAAGAGGGGCAAGAAAAGATTAAATCGCCCCCTTTTTCTGACACCCTTCGGTGGCTAATCGAGATTGTTAACTATCAAAAAGCGATTCATGAAGAAGTGAAAAGTGAAAAAATGCGGGAATTTAAGTGGGAAAATATCACAACTTTAATCGATTCAGTCGATCAATACCCAGATATTCAAGAGTTTATCACCTCTTTAACCTTAGATGAGTCGTCTTTTCCTAAATCCAGCAAATCTAAATCCAAAGATCAAACCACTCTCATGACCTTTCACGGGGCTAAAGGACTCGAGTTTACCGTCTGCTTTCTTGTAGGGCTTGAAGATCAAATTATGCCTCATGAAAAAAGCGTTGTAGAAAATGGACTTGAAGAAGAGCGAAGACTCATGTATGTCGCGATGACAAGAGCTAAAAAGCAGCTTGTCATCTCCATGTCAAGAAACCGGATGCGGCACGGAAAAAAAACAGCCATGAGCCCCTCCCGGTTTCTATTTGAAATCCCTAAAGAGCTGATCGAAATCAAATCGTTTAAGTGGCTCCCTCCTCTTGAATAAAAACAGGTTTTTTCCCTTGTTGTAAAACCGTTATTCACAAAAAAGCCCCCCTCCTCATTTCAACGGGAAAATTTTTAAGCTAAAATTTGAGACATGATTGCTTTCCTAAATTCCACCTCTTTATGCTATTCCAAATCACTCTCTTCCCCCAATCCCCTCTCCAATGCAAAATCACAGCTTCTGGATGAATTCCTAAATGCATATCCCAGTTATATTTAGAGGGAAGCTCGGTAAATTCTACGGCCTCTTCTTGAATAAGGGTGCCAAGGATCTCCTTACCTCTTTCTTTACTGTGATGAAAAGAGAGCGCTCTTTCTAGCCACATCTCTAAAATACGAGAGGATTGATCATACACAATGACACCTGTATTATAGATAAATTCTCCTGAAAGGGGATCTCTTTCTTTCATAAGAGAAAATAAAGCTCTTGAGTGCATCTTATGAAACATAGGGGTTAAAGCCCCCACCACTTCACAATCTAAATCAAGCCAAATCGTTTTTTGAAATGGAGTCTTCATCAAAGCAAGTAGCTGACCTAAGAGATCATGAGTTTCTTTTTCTTGTTGAATCCCTAAAAGCCTCTTTTTTTCCTGATCTAAAGATAAAAGGACACCTCTTGCCCGGCACCACTCCTTAGCTGCCTGTGTCATCCCCAAATCGGCAAACACAACAGGAAGGGTGTGATGCTTTTGATAGTTTTCAAACCACCAGGGAAGCATCCATTCTCTTGCTGCAGAGCAGCCCGTCATCACCCCTTCTCTCATGCATCACACTCTTGATAACAAACTCTTTTTCTCTTAAAAGCGTAAAGCTTTTTCAAGAGGTATTTTTCTCTTTCAACACCTTGTAAATACTCTATCAATGCATTCCTCTTTCTAACCTTTTCTAAAAAAACTCTCTCTTCTTGATCCTTGGGGGACCTCAAAAAGTTAAGATATCCAGCATCTTTATTTTCCTATATACTGCTACCTTTAAAGAAAATTTCCTCACCCTGTGCATTAGCGGTACATATAAAAAATGGTTTACTTTATTCCAACAATTATTTTACGTCATAAAAAAGAAAATCTTAAAAAATGTTCCTTAAGAGGGTTAGAAAACAGAGCTGACATCTGTTTTCTCACCTATCCAGAGGCATCTCTTGCTCCTTTAGAAAACTTATGCATTTTGACATTTGATGCGCCTCTTTTAACTGAGCAAGATCAACATCACTCTCTTTTTATCATTGATGGCACCTGGAGATATGCAGGGGTCATGGGAAAAACTGTTCCTCAAAACCCCTCTTACATTTACCGGAGTTTGCCCCCTCATTTTCAAACCGCTTATCCCAGAAGACAACTCGATTGCCCAGATCCTACCCGGGGTCTCGCTTCTGTAGAAGCGCTTTTTATTGCTTATACCTTGCTAGGAAGAAATACCACAGGGATTTTAGACAACTACTACTGGAAAGAAGACTTTTTACAAAAAAATTCTTTATCCATTTCTTACGGGCCGCAAATTGGGACATACTCAAAAAAGCCGGTTTAAGTTAAAATCGTCTTATCTTAAATTTTTTATGAATCCAATAATCTATACTGCTGATCAACACTCCTTCCATCAAAGTGACTGTGACCCTGACGCTCTTAAAGTCATCTATGCCTTGCAAAATGCAGGGTATATTGCTTACCTTGTGGGAGGATCTGTCCGTGACTTAATCTTAGGGATTACCCCTAAAGACTACGACATTTCCACATCTGCCTCCCCTGAACAAATTAAACAGCTCTTTAAAGGGCAGTGTCTTCTCATTGGAAGACGGTTCCGCTTAGCCCATATTCGCTTCAAAAACAAAGTGTTTGAAGTGTCTACCTTCCGCTCAGGAGATAATGAATCTGAAGAACTGATCTTAAGAGATAATGTGTGGGGAACACCTGAACAAGACGTTTTGCGAAGAGATTTCACCATGAACGGCCTTTTTTATGACCCTGTGAGTCATACGGTGATTGACTTTGTGGGAGGGTATGCGGATATCAAGAAAAAATACCTCAGGACTGTGGGATTAGCTTTTCTTCGGTTTAAACAAGACCCTGTCCGGATGATCCGGTTATTAAAATTTCAGGCCCGTTTTGATTTTACGATTGATCCTGAGGTTACCCTTGCATTAGCTGAGTGTTACCCAGAACTTGCGAAAAGCTCACAAGCTAGAGTCTTTGAAGAGATTCTGAAGATGCTAGAATCTGGGTATGCAGAAAAGTTCATTGATCTCATGCATGAGCACAGGTTTTTTGAGCTTCTCATCCCAGAATTTTCTCACTTTCTCTCCTCTCTTGAAGGAGAAGATACACTCGATCTTCTCTGTGAGATCGATCTTTTGATTAAAACTGAGCCGCTAGATAGATCCATTCTTCTGGCAGCGCTTTGCTTTCCCTTCTTGCAAAAATCTCTAAAAATCCACTTCTTAGACCGTAAAAAATCTCTTTCTGCCCCTGAGCTGTATGATGAAGTCCAATCGGTGATTTCTCAGCTATTTCACCCCTTTTTCTTAATCCCTAGAAAACTGAGGATGCAGGTAACAGCGATTTTAACAGCGCAGTTCCGTATCAAGCCTCTTTACCCTTCTAAGACATTAAAAATTCGGATTCCAAGAGATCCTGAATTTACCTATGCTCTTACCTTCTTTAAGTTAAGATCGCATTTAGATCCTACGCTTAAATCCACCTTCAATAAGTGGCAAAGTGCGTATGAAAAATTGCCTCTTAATCACTTCCAAAAGAAAAGTAAATCCTCTTATGCTTGATGTCAAACATGCCGGTCCGCAGCTTGAAATGGGCCCTTGCCCGGCAGTGTTTTACTTCACGTTAAGAGCAGAAGACTCTCTTGAATTAGACCCTTTAAATGCCCCGGTTATTCCTCTTATTAAAGCAGGTATTAGGGTCTTTTCCATCACCCTTCCTTATCACGAAACACTTTCTCCTCAAAAAGCCATGGAAGAGTGGGCTCTAAAGCTAAATAGCCACCATTTCTTTATTGATCCGTTTATTACCGAAGTGATCAGTTACTTAAATACGCTTTATGCCTCAAATCTGATTACAACAGCTGCTGTCATGGGGCTTTCTAGAGGCGCTTTTATTGCAGCCCATATCGCCTCTCAGCTAGAGTGGATAAAGGTATTTTTAGGATTTGCTCCGCTTACCCATTTAAATAGTGTCCTCTTACTAGGAGATCATGTCCCCAAGAGATGGGACCTTCCTCTTTTAGCAGAAAAACTCTACATGAAAAAAATACGGTGTTATATCGGAAATCTTGATAAAAGAGTGAGCACATCTCACTGCTTTACATGGCTTCATACCCTCTCTCAATTAGCTGCCTCTAAACAGATTAGATCCCCTTCCATTGAACTCCGTATCACCCCCTCGATTGGAAGAGATGGACATGGAACATCTCCTCTCTCTTTTGAAGAAGGAGCTCTATGGTTAATTCAGCAGCTTGTTTCTTAAGAGATGATAAATAGATCATCTCAATGACCTTTTAACTTAAGTAGGAGTCTCAAATGACAACGGACCTCTTTTTCATCGCAGGAGAATTAAGCGGAGATCGGTTAGGAGCCTCTTTAATTTCAGCTTTAAAAAAACAAAATAGCCATCTTACCTTTCAAGGGGTTGGCGGGCCGCGTATGAGGGAAGAGGGACTAAAAGCTTATCACCTCACCGAAGAGCTCCAGGTGATGGGATTTATCGATGTTGCGTGGCATATCCCCTCTTTAATCAAGATCTTTAACAAGATTGTTCACACCATCATGACACTCAATCCCCCCTTAGTTGTGACAATTGACTACCCAGGTTTTAATTTACGTCTTGCGAAGGCGCTACGCAAAAAAGGGTTTCAAGGCAAGCTCTGCCATGTGGTGTGTCCCTCAGTCTGGGCGTGGGGAAAAAAAAGAATCCAAACGCTTGCTAATAACTACGATCTGCTTTTAACGCTTTTTCCCTTTGAAAAACCGCTTTTTTCTGCTACTTCTCTTCAAGTGACCTATATCGGTCACCCGCTCATCAAAGAAAACCCGTATGAAAGGGATTTAAATTCTCATCAAATCGCTTTTTTCCCAGGAAGCCGTCAAAAAGAAATTGAGAGGAATCTCCCCTTTTATGTCAGGTTAATGAAGCAGCTAAAAAAAACGCGCCCTCATCTTCAATTTGTGATGTCTGTCTCTCAAGAAAAATACCGCCCCCTCATTGAAAATCTTGTTAAAGACCCAGATGTTAAGCTCCTTGATCAACAGGCCATGAAAACAGTGAAGCCGCTTTTTGCTGTGGCTAAATGCGGAACCATTGTTTTAGAGCTTGCCTTAAGAGGGGTTCCAACAATTGTGACCTACGAGATGTCAAAGCTTGATGTCTTTCTTGCCACCTATCTTTTTAAGATTCATCTACCCTATTACAGCCTTCCTAATTTGATTATGCAAAAGTGTCTATTTCCTGAACTGATTGGTCCACATTTAAATGATGCAGCACTTCTTCAAGCCTCTATAGAGTTATTAGATGATCCAGAACACCTTCAAAAGATCCGTCATGAGTGTCAAATGCTTCGAAATACACTTAAGCCGCATCAAGATCCAAGCGAAGAAGCTGCAAGAGCGCTATTAGCTTGCATTTTTTAAGATTGGTATTAAGAAGAAGATCAGATAAAATAAGGCGTTATGACAGAGAATTTAAAAATATTTACAGATCGTTTAAAAGAGGGTGAAGAAGAGCTTATTGAGCTCACGCTTCCAGGTGCATTTTTAGGCATTGAAGAAGAGGATCTCTTAACTCTAAATCCTATTGTGATTCAAGGAAAAGCGTACTGCGTGGATCCTATTTTAATGATCTCTCTTCAAGTCTCTACGCAAGTTTCTATACCGTGCTCCATTTGTAATCAGCTCACCCCTGTGAATTTAGATCACTCTGATATCTCTTTTTCGATTCCTTTAGAAGATATTTCCTCTACTATTTTTGATTACAGTGAAATGTTAAGAGAAGAACTTGTGATGATGATCCCTCAATTTGTAGAGTGTTCTTCAGGAAATTGCCCTCATAGAGCGGTTTTAAATCAATACGTTAAAAAAGATCTTCCCCCTCCAGATAACTTTCCATTTGCAGAGTTGTAACGCCTTATGTATAATAACGTCCTTTTGAAAGGAGTTTCTATCAATGGCTGTACCACGTAATCGTTTATCAAATGCTAGGAAAAATTCTCGGCGTGCTCATCATGCTAAAACCCCTAAAAACGTGATCTCTTGCACCAACTGCCAAGCTGTGAGAATTCCTCACCGTGTTTGCCAATCTTGCGGTCATTATGACGGCAGATCTGTCATTAAAGTTGTGACAGAATAAAAGCTAATCATCTCGTTTATTAAGATAGCAAGAAGAAGTTCATGACTCTCCCTCTTCTCCAAGAGCTGAACGCCCCCGTTCGGATTGGAATTGATCTCATGGGAAGTGATACGCCTCCTCTTGCTCTTATTCAAACGCTCCTTGAACTAGCAAAAAATCCCCTATCCCCTCGTTTTTCTGTTTTTTTACACCCCTCCCTACTCTCTTACTTCCCTTCGTATTTTCATCTCATTCCTTGCTCTCAAACCGTGCATATGCAAGATGACCCCAAAATTGCCTTTAAAACCAAAAAAGAGTCTTCTTTACTAATAGGTCTTAAGTACCTTGCAGAAGGATCTATTGACGGACTGATTTCTGCAGGAAATACAGGAGCTCTTGTGTTATCAGCTAAAAGAATACTCCCCTCTCTTCCCGGGATAGAAAGACCTTCTCTTTTAGCGCAAATACCCACTCAAAAAAATGAGATCGTGGTTCTTGATGTGGGAGCGAACTTAACACTCAAGCCAAGACACATGGTGCAACTTGCAAAAATGGGCACCGCGTTTCAACAAACCTGCGGTATCAAGTTTCCAACCGTGGGTCTTTTAAATATTGGCATAGAGCCTGCTAAAGGAACCCTTCAACACCGCAATTCCCTAAAAGAACTCTTAAGTGAGATGTCAATTTGTCAGCATTTTCAAGGCAATGTCGAGAGTCAAGATGTGTTTAATGGAAAAGTCGATGTGGTGGTAACTGATGGCTTAATGGGAAATATGTTTTTAAAAACAGCAGAATCAGCCGCGTCTTTTCTCTTACATAAGCTCTTCTCTTTACAAGAAAATACAGAATACAGATCTCTTATCACCTCTTTTCATACGTCCTTATCTTCTCAAGAAAAGCGGTCTGCGATTTTATGCGGGACAAAAGGGCTCATCATCAAGTGTCACGGTAACCTCACCCCTCTAGATCTTAAATACAGTATTCAAAGAATGACATTTTTAATTCAAAGTCAGTTCTTCTCTTCTTTTTGTACGCATCTGTTGCATCTTGTGTGAAAAGAAGCCGCTTGGGAGTAAGTTTTTCTCTTTTTTTAACCATCTTTGGGATTCCCTGGCATTTTAGGCCTTAGGGTTGTAAAATGATACTTCAACCAGAAGCATACATGAGTCAAGAAATTCTTATTAACATTGAGTCCAAGGAAACGCGTTGCGCATTTTTGAAAAATGGTCAGCTTCACGACCTCATTGTTGAACGTAAAACAAGCCGTCCTCTCACAGGAAATATCTATAGAGGGCGTGTCACAAATATTCTCCACAATATCCAATCCGCTTTTATCGATATTAATGAAGGAGAAAGTGGATTTATCCACATCTCTGACATCATCGAAAACACTCAGAAGTTTCAAGAGATGTTCGATATGGATTTTGACATGAAACCTGACCCTCAAGAGGCGAAAAAAGCGCATCAACAAAAACAGATCGATATTGCCAAAATATTAAAGCCTGATCAACCGGTTTTGGTTCAAGTTGTCAAAGAGCCGATTGGGTCTAAGGGAGCAAGACTCACCTCTAATGTCTCCATTGCAGGAAGATATCTTGTATTAATCCCTAGCACTCCGCACCGCGGTGTGTCCCGTAAAATTGAAGATAGGCTTGCAAGAGAGCGTCTTAAACGGCTCATTCAAGCATTTGAAATGCCGCAAGATATGGGGCTAATCTGTAGGACGGCAAGCGTTAACGCCACAGAAGAGCAGCTCATCGCAGAGGCGAATGATTTACTACAAACCTGGAAAGACATCCGGGAAAAGTTTGAAAAATCAAAAAAACCTGTCTGCCTCTTTGAAGAGTCTGATCTCATTAAACGGGCGCTTCTCACAGCGATTGATAAAAAGTATCACCGAATACTTGTGGATGACTTCTCTCTTTTTAAACGGATGAAACATCTCAGCACAAGATACGGGGTTGATCTTGATCTTAAAATTGAGCTTTATAGGGATAAAATCCCGATGTTTGAGCGGTTTGGGATTGAAAAAGAGATTGATAAAGCGCTCCGAAGAAAAATCTGGCTTCCAAGCGGGGGCTACCTTTTCTTAGACAGAACTGAGGCGATGCTCACCATTGATGTCAACTCAGGAAGAAGTAAAGATAAAAAATCCACCTCTGATGTTGAAGAGTCACTTGTGCGGATTAACATGGAAGCAGCTGATGAACTTGCAAGACAGCTCCGTCTTCGTAATATCGGAGGTCTTATCATCTGTGACTTCATCGATATGCGGTTACGAAAAAATCAAAAGAGGGTTCTTGAAAGACTTAAAGATGCCATGAAAGACGATTCTGCTAAGTGCACCATTTTAGGCATGAGCGAATTTGGGCTTGTTGAAATGACACGGCAACGTCATAGAGAGTCTTTATCTCAGATGATGTTTACACCCTGCCTTTACTGTAACGGGGTAGGCATGGTAAAGAGTCATGAAAGCACTGCGATTGAAATTGAAAGATGCCTTAAAAGACTTATTCAACAAGAAGAGCAGTTTGCCTTAAAGCTTGTATGCCACCCGCTTCTTAGTCATTTCTTAGATCATCACGATAAAAACCATTTAAGTAAGCTTGCTGAGAAGCTGTATGCTGATTTAAAAATTAAAACAGACGACTCCTTGCATCTTAATGAATTTCAATTTTATTCAACAATCAATGGAAAACAGCTCGACATTTAACTTAGCTCTTCAAGATATGCACGCTTCCGAATGGCTTTTAGAACAAACAAAAGATATTCTTTCTGGTTTTTTCCAAAGCTATTTGAAGGCTCTTTCAGAAGAGGGTGACAAAGAGCTTGCGCTTAAAAACTTTAAACTGTTTTTAGAGCTGATTAAAAAAGAATGTCTATCTCCTCACACCTTTGCTCCGTATCACATTAGGATCAAAGAGCCGTTTGATTACTACAAATTCGGGATAGAGTTCATCGCTCCATTAGTTGATATCAACCACTCAAAAGTGATAGGACACTCTCACTTAAAACAGATTCAAGAGCAAATCCAAGCAGGAGATAATGTTGTTTTTTTGGCAAATCACCAAATTGAAGCAGACCCTCAAGCGTTAAGTATTTTACTTGATAACACCTATCCAGGATTTGCAGAAGAGATGATCTTTGTTGCAGGAGAAAGAGTCATCACAGATCCTGTTGCCATTCCGTTTAGCTTAGGGCGTAATCTTCTTTGTATCTACTCAAAACGGTATATAAACCACCCCCCAGAAAAAAAACTCGAAAAGCAGCTTCACAATAAACGCACCATGGAAAAAATGAGCCAGCTTTTTCAAGAGGGAGGTAAAGTGATCTATGTGGCTCCAAGTGGCGGAAGAGATCGCCTAAACTCTAAAGGAATTGTGGAAGTAGCTCCTTTTGACCCTTCAACAATTGAGCTCTTTTTTTTGATGGCGCAAAAAGCTCAACGAAAGACTCATTTCTACCCCATGTCGCTTCTCACCTATGATCTTCTTCCTCCTCCTAAGACCATTCAACTGGCGTTAGGGGAAAAAAGAGAAGTGAGAAGATCTTCCATTCATTTAGCGATTGGTGAAGAAATTGTGATGGAAGCTCCTCAAGAGATGTCCCCTGTAGATAAGAAACTCTACAGGGAACAAAGGGCTCAAAAGATCTGGGAGACAGTCAATACCAACTATCAACTTCTACTTAATCAAAATAGATAGCTAAAGCGTACAGTGACTACTGCCTATTAGCAGCAGAAATCACCTCTTTGTCATTTTTTAATCCCTCACCTACACAGCGCAGCGCCCATCCATCTTGCTTCACTGCAATTAGGACAATCTCTCTATCATTTTTTAACGTATTACTTACATATTGTAGTGCACATCCATTTTTCCTCACAGCAATTAGGGCAACTTCCCTATCATTTTTTAATGTCTCATTTGCATATTGCAATGTATGTTCATTTTGCATAATGGCAGCTAGGACAACCTCTCGGTCACTTCTGAATATCTCACTTACATATCGCAGTGTATACCCATTTTTCTTCATTGCAGCTATGATAAACTCTCGGTCATTTTTTAACGTATTACTTACATATTCAAATGCATGTTCATCTTTCCTCAATGCAGTTAGGGCAACCTCCCTATCATTTTTTAATCCCTCACTTGCATAGTGAAGCGAGCATCCATCTTCATTCACTGCAGCTAAGACAATCTCCCTATCATTTTTTAATGCTTCACTTGCATGTAGAAGCGTACTTCCATCTCGCTTCACTGCAGCTAAGACAACCTCCCTATCATTTTTTAACGTCTTACTTACATAGCGCAGTGCCCATCCACTATATACATTTCTAGATCTACGTTGCTTCATTACAGCCATGATAAACTCTCTGTCATTTTTTAATGCCTCACTTGCATATTGCAGTGCAGGTCCATTCTTCTCCATAACAGTAAGCATAAATTTACTACTATTTCTTAATGCTCCACTTGCGTGTTCAAGGGCACACTCATTTTGATTTATCGCAATAAGAACAAGTTCCTCATCATTTTTCAATGTGTCACTTATATACTTAAGTGCCATTCCATTTTTCTGTACTGCAGCAAGAATAAACTCTCTATTATTTTTTAAAGCATCCTCAGCAAATCTAAATGCTTCCTCATTGGCTTCTATAGCAGATAAAATAAATTCCTTATTAGTATGCAACCATTTTTTGCTATATTCCAGTATCCATGCATTTTTACGAACTGCATCAAGAATATTTGCTCTATCTTTAGCATCATTAAAAGACAGCAGCTTCTCATTTTCATTTGTAAGAGAAAACTTCTTCCAAAGTCTATAGATAGCATCTCCAAGTAAAAGACGTGAAGTTGGACTTCTATTAGATTTATCAAATAATTTATGCTCTTTATTGAGAAGCGAAGTATATTCTTCTTTTGTAACAGAAGAGATATGAAAAAAAGAGGTGAGATTACTTACATGAAGATCTTTATAACTAGATGCTTTCCACCCTGGAATTAACTTACAAAGAGTATCTTGATAGTTATTTTGAGAAGTGATGGATGCATAGATAAGAGCAAGAAAAGTAGCCTCATTAAAATAGGGCGGTAAATTTTCCCATGACACTTGTTTTGATATCAGTGCATATAAGATATTTTCTCCTAGAGAAGAGCCTGGTCTTATAGAAGAGAACTCTGCCTCAAGTTGATCTGTAAGAAATACAATCCTCTCTTCCCACTCTTCTTCTCCGTACGCAATTTTTACTTGAGCAATTTGATTTTCAATAGACTCTCTTAGGGAAGATATAGAATCTAAAGAGAGTGGATGAGACGCAAAAACCTGGATCAGCTCATCTTGCCTTTTAACAATATGCTCAATCTCTTTTAATATCTGAATTGCTTCTTTAGATTTTTGGATTTTTTGAGATAATTCATGAGAATTATTCTCAATATTTTTTTGATCCAAATTAATTTCCTTGAATATATTAAAAATGCCATAAGGTATTAATAGAGATGCCTCCATCCACTGAGGAGACCTTGCCTTTTTTTTCTCTAACCGTTTCTGATGTTCATGTTTCAGTAATATCCAAGCTTGCTCTCGTTTAATGCAATCTTCATCTTGAGGAATTCCCTTAAGTAAAGTGAGGATGTAATCTCTGAATGAAAAGTAGGCATGCTCAATCTCTTGATCCTGTTCTTTTGAAATCTCTTGAATGCCTTTCTCTATTATAAGGAGGTGATAGATCACCACATCTATATAGTCATTGATGCAATCTGTAATCAATTTCTTATCATATTTTTGTACAAGAGCAGGGTTTATTTCCTTTAAGTGAAAAAACTCCCCAATTTTTGGATAAGATGTCGATAAAATTGCATTGATTAAACTTGAATTTAAAATATTTTGCTTAAATAATTTGATATTTTTTAATAATTGGTCTTGAGGAATGGCTTCATGAGAATAAGCGGAATTTAAAGAAGAAGTAGAATTATTTTTCAATCGAACGATCTCTTCTAAGCTATTCTTAAAAAGAGTAGCTATAAGATCTTTATCAGATGACGCTAAAGTCACATATGCTGGAGAAAATGAGACTTTCGCTAATAATCCAATAATTTCAATGAGTTTATTTAAATTATTTTGATCTGTATGATCTTGAAAAGAGATTAAATGCTGTATCTCTGTCTGTATTTTAATATGATCTTCTTTAACTTGAAGTGCTTGGGAAAATTTCCTTGTCTCTTCGATATTAGAAAGTGTACTAATCGAAAAAGAATGCCTTGCTTGTTGAAGCATTTCCAACTGTGTTTTTTTATTATGGATTATATTTTGAATAATCAATGAAGATTGCATAAGAGGTGATAGATCTTTAATATCTTTTTCTAAACTCAATTCTTCTTGGCTAGGAAGAGATGCCTCTTTTTGTTTTTTTTCAATGTTTTTTATCGCAATGAAATCACTATCTTGAGAATATTTTGTTAATCCTAAAATACAGTGATCTAATGTGCCTAATATTTTTTTTACATACTCACTTAAAAGTTTTGCCTGAGTAACTCCTACTTCGGTAATAGGAGTTAAAAGGAGCATTTTAGGAGAATATTTTTCAACTACAGTGCGCAGCGTGATTTCAATAGCAAGCGAGATAACCTGGCCATAAGTATTAGTAAATCTAGGAAAATCAACAAGTACGAAGTTTGAATCTACAACAGTAATATTAGGGAAGAAAGTGCACAAGGGTTTTTTATAATGACCAAAAATATTATTTCGACATGCAAACAGTGAATAATCGTTTCCACTAAATATCGACTGATTATTTTGCAAAAAATAGAAAATAGTTGATTTTTCAGAGTCCGCATCTCCTAAGAGAAACACAATATTTTTACTGTCTGAAGGAATTATTTTCTTCATTTCTAGAGTAATCGCTTCTCTAAATTCCAAAATAATCTGAGTAAAAGAAGAGAAAGAAAGTTTTTTCACAGCAGCATCTCTCTCTTTTTGAGTAGGAAGATTTTTCATAGCCATTAAGTAGTCATAGAGATAAAGAAACCCTCCGTTTAAAACTTTTTCTAAATAAGGAGGATAGTTAGAAGGATCTTGGATTTTGAGCTGTTGTAATCTAGCTTGTCGTTTCTCAATCTTTTGATATTTATAAAATTGATCTTTCTTAGTTTTTAAGATTGCCTGAATATCGGCAGAATAATCACTTCCAATAAGAGCTTTCACATCTTTATTAAAAACTCCTGGCGAATCACAAAATGGAAGATGGGTAGCAATAGCCTGAATTTTTTCTAAAGTTAATGTCATAGAAGTTAAGAGAGCTGTACATCTTTGTACGATAAAATTTTCTTTAAATTTCTGCAAATGATGCGCAGTAATGATCTCTTCAGCTGAAATTTGATTCATATCTCGCATAGCTTCAATTTTTTGAGTGAGCTTAAGTAAAATGGTATACGAATTTTGATCTGGTATGATATTTGCTTCGCTTTCTAATTGATCAATCTTTTGATACGCCTCAGTTAAATGAGTAACATCGTGATGACATAGAATTTTTTTTTGCAATAATTGATTAACAGATTGTACCCCTTCCTCAATGGTATTAAAGTGAGGAATAGGCTTATATTGTTTGCTACAATATGTGGATGATTGAGAAAAGATAGAAAATAGTGAATTCATACAATTTCTCCTGATGTTTTTTTATTTAAACAAGAATCATTTTGCTGTGATAAAAGAAGTTTTTTAAGTTGAAGGTGGATATAACTTGAAGAACTCACAATGAGTTTTTCATCAAGTAAGGCTTTATTTATTTCCACCTGTTTTTTTAAATTCCCAATAAACGATTCCACTTCCGAGCCAATGACATCATCTTGATTATGAAGCGCCTTGAGGCTTAAGTACAAAGCAAATATCTGAGCCTGAAGCTCTAGAATTTGCCTAAACCACAAAGTAGCACGAATTTTAATTTCAAAATCACTTTTATTAAGCGAATCTTCTATACATTTTTCTATGTATTCTGTTAAAAAAATCCCCTTTCCATCCTCATTAATTTCCATGCAGATAGAGGGTATCGTATAAAGTACTTTAAAAAATTGCTTGGTATGTACATCTAGATGATCTGACCACATAGCAGGAAAATGTTGATATCCATTCAAAATATTTCTAATTTTTCCTATAGATTTATTTAATTGCTGCATTGAGGGAATTTCTAAAAATTTAGAATTATTATTTTTTAGATCGCTTAAGATCAGCGAGGTATGATCGTAAATCTGTTTGAAGATAGCTCCCATTTCATGAGTTTTATCATGCAATTGGAGATTGTTTGTATACTCTTTACTTCCTATCGCCTGCCAAACAGATCCTGATATCCGCTCAAATTGCAGAAAAAACATTTTAGGAATCCAAGGAGAAGATTCTTGCTCTGGAAAGAGAAGCATATGCATATAGGTCTGAGGTAAATATTTGAGCCCATATAAAACAATATCTCTTAATGCAAAGATTCCTTTTTGAACGTGATGCGCTATAAGACCATTATAAAGAATAAGAGCATTTTCTTTGATTTCATAGATAGGAGCTGGGTTGGAACTGGTTGGGTAGGGGGTAAGATGAGCAATAGGACTTACACTCTCTCCATTAAGGTGACTATAAGCTGTATAAATCTCATCTATTGATTGCTGCATGACTTCAATCATTCTCTTTTGATTCTCCCGGCTCTCGCCATTTGTAAAGAGTCCCTCTCGCGTTCTCCAAGTCTTTCCTTCTTGATCTTGAACCTGAAGCCCCTCCTTTCTATCTTCTTCATGTTGAACACTGGAGAGTGCCTTTGCAATTTTTTTTCCCATCGATTCGGTAAATTTTAACTCTTTAACTAAAATTGTTTCGAGATCAGGATATTGATTGCGAATGTGCCCACTCTTAAAAAGATTCGTGAGAAAGTGACAAGCAAAAGCATCAATGGCATAAGCCTCTTTGAGTTTTTCCTGACTTTTTGTTTTGCTTGCTTCTTTTGCTAATTGAAGAGCTAACGTATGTCCAATTTGATAAACATCTTCGGCATTTTTTGCAAAAAGATCACTATGATAAATGTAACGGTTTGAATAAGAGGCTTTTGCATTCTGAAAAGCGATCAGATGACTATATTCACGAAATGAGCAGCACGGCTCCATAGCATTAAGTGGATTGTGAATAATAAGGAAAAAGAATATTTCAAGTTCTTTAGGCTCTATTTGCTTAAAAATATTAAAAACATATTGAAATCTTGCCGTTTTTGCTTGATGATCTCCTCCAGGAAAAGAGATTGTCTCCCCTGAAATAACAGAGAGCCCGCCAGCTAAGGCTACAATATGAGAAAACTTTAACGAATGAGATCCTACCTTTAAAAGGGTTGCATCCCCATCAAGTCCTGGAATTTGAACTTTGTTTCCCATCTTTATAAGCTCTCCCTCCCCAGCACCTCCAAGAAGTCTAGATTTATCTGAAAATGTGTTGATTTTATAAGATATACCACTAACAGTGATTTCAAAAATTCCTGCCGTTTTAAGCAAAATTATTTGTAACTGTAAGTGTTCTTGACTTCCTGGAGTCAGCTGCTGAAGAAGCCTCTTTCCTTCTTGTAATGTGAGAGAAGAGGTAATAGGGACGGGCTTTTCTGAAGAAAGAGCCAAACAAGAGAAATGATAACTCATGATATGTTCCTATAATAAAACTGATTAAATTGTATTTCTTACACACCTATCTATGTAGAGCTTATAGATCAATACGCGTTATGGCTTCCTTTTTGCTGAAGGTGTTGCTCTTTAATTATAGCCAGGAAGAGCGCTCTACCCTCTCTCCCTTAACCCTTATTTTAGTTTTAAAAACTCTTTAACAACGTCTCTCATCACACAACTTCAATGCATTTTTTTCAACATCTATTTTTTAAATTGAGCAAAAGAAATTTCAATCCCAGGGGAAGTTTATTGTAAGTAGTAATGGATCTATACTTTGACTCTTTTTCATCTGACAAGGTTTCCTCTACCGTGTAATTAAGCTGCATTGCTATGATGCAAAAAAAGGAGAAATGATGCGCCTCATTGCTGTTGTATGTTTAGGATGGATCATGCTTTCTCCTCTTCAAAGCGCTCCTTATGAGGTCATTGAAGACACCTCTTCTCTTAAAATTTTAACGCCTGATCTTCAAGGGATAAAAACACTTAAGATCCGGCTTGCAAATGGCTTAGAAGCGCTTTTAATCTCTCACCCGGGAGCTCATGAATCGTGCGCTGCCCTCTCTGTTGATGCGGGGTCTTGGGATGATCCTGAAAACTATCCTGGTATGGCGCATTTTTTAGAGCATATGCTTTTTATGGGAACAAAACCCTACCCTCATGAATCTGAATATAAACAGTTTATATCCGATCACGGGGGTTCTATGAATGCTTATACAGCGTGCAACCAAACGGTCTATGGATTTTCTATCCAGCATCCCTTTCTTCTAGAGGGGCTTAAGAGATTTTCTCACTTTTTTATCGATCCGCTTTTAAGACAAGAAAGTGTTAACCGAGAGCTCATTGCGGTTGATCAAGAGCATGCTAAAAATATTGAAAATGATGCGTGGCGCTCTTATATGATTCTTAAAGAAACAGCAAACCCTCTTCACCCGCATATTAAGTTTTCTACAGGGAATAAAGAGACGCTATCTGGGATTCCAAGGGAAGCTCTTGAAAAGTGGTATCATGAAAACTACAGCGCAAATCAAATGCATTTAGTGGTCATTTCTCCCCTTACCTTAAGTGAATTAAGAGATGAAGTGGTGGCAAATTTTTCTCCTATTGTCAACATTCATCTAAAACAAAAGCAGTTTCCAACTTCCCTCTTTTCCGATCAGCAAAAAGGGCATTTTCTTTATATAGAGCCCGTAAAAGATCAAAAAGAGCTCTCTTTAATTTGGCAAATCCCCCCTACTATTGCAAAAGATCAAACCAGTCATATCCCCAGCATTTTCGCAAGAGTGCTCTCTTATCAAGGCACTCATAGTCTTTTTCAGGCTTTAAAACAAGAGGCTCTCATTCAAGATTTTCATATCTCAATTGACCATTTGAATGTAGATTGCGCGGTTTTAAGTTTAGATTTTTCCCTAACAGAAGAAGGAGTCAAAAATAAAGAGGTGATTATTCAAAAAACTTTTACAGCACTCACCTCTCTTCAAGAAAGAGGCCTTCCTAAAACACTCTTTGATGAATATTATCAAAAACATATCCTCGATTACACCTATCAGTCTCAAGAAGATGCCTTTTCTTTTGCGATGAAAATAGCAGGAGAGCTCACCTACGAGCCGCTTTCTTCTTATCCAGAAAGATCCACTCTTCCCTTAAATTATCAACCAGAACAAATGCAAAAGCTTATAGAGTCCCTCTCTCCTAACTCCTGCATTTATATGGTGATGGCCCCTTCAACACTCACTCACGTAAAGCCCGCCTCTCAAGAAAAGTGGATGAGAGCCTCTTATGCCCTCATTCCTGTGCCCTCTGATACCCTTATAAAGTGGTCTCAAATAAAACCCTCTCCTGATTTTAAGCTCCCTCCTCCTAATCCCTACTTTCCTGCCTCTTTAGATCTTTTGCCGCTAACTACTCAAGAGTCCCCCACTTTAATCATGAATACAGAAGGGGGGAGAGTTTACGCTCTTCAAGACTTAAACTATCTCCTTCCTCAAACCTCTGTTATTTTGCATATAAGGACCCCTTTTTTAGATGGATCTTCTCTTTCTCAAGTGACAGCCTCACTCCATCAATTAGCGCTTCTTGATGCATTAGAAGAGACGCTAGATATGGCTGTAAAGGCAGGGCTTCATGTCCAGCTCTCTCATGACAACTTTAAATATATGTTAACCATCTATGGGTATAGCGAAAAACTCCCTTTACTTTGCCAAAAGGTGTTTCAAACTCTTAAAAATCCCGCTCTAACCCCTACGCAGTTTAACGTCATGAAAGAGCACATTTTAGCCTCTTATCAAAATAGCTTTAAAGAGCTGCCGATTCGGCAAGCCCTTTACTCCCTTAACCCTTTACTCTTAACTCCTTACCCTTCCATGATGAGTAAAATTGAGGTACTTCAAAATCTCTCTTATGAAGAGGGGGTAAAAGCTTTAAAGACTCTTTTTAATGCTTGTTATGTAGAAGGGATGATCTATGGAAATATTTCTCAAGAAGGGGGAAAAGCTATCATAGAGGATTATACAAAGGAGATGAACTCTTCTTCATTCCCTCTCCCTCTTCACCCTCACTACCAACTGCGCACGCCATCTCGCGCCCCTCTTATTTCTTTCATTCCCACAGATGTCCAAGGGTATGGAGCGCTTCTCTCTCTTGATGAAGGACCATTTTCTTTCACAAATCAAGCCATTCAATGCATTCTTTCTACCGCGCTTCAAGACGATTTTTTTGATACACTACGCTCAAAACAGCAAACAGGATATATCGCAAGTTCTTGGGGCATTGAACTGCAACATCACCTGTTTCAACTCTTTGCTGTGCAATCTGGCACGCATACGCCGCAAGAACTTCTCTACCGCTTTGAGCTTTTCTTAGAAGATTTTAAAAGAGAGCTGAAGCAAAAAATCTCGTTAGACCGTTTTATGACGCTCAAAAAAACGGTAGAAGAGCAGCTGAGACTCCCCCCTCTTACGCTCTTTTTAAAAGCAGAAGAGCTTCATACCCTTGCCTTTAAACGAGAGGGAGATTTTGCCTTTAGACAAAAACGGATTCAGGCGTTAGAGGCGCTCTCTTATGAGACATTTCTTTTGAAGGTAGATGACGATCTTTCCCGGAAAAACTTTAAGAGAGTAGCTGTTTTAGCCCAAGGACTCACATCTCAAGAGGAGGCTCTTCATTACCATATCCTCACAGAAGAGTCTTCTCTAGAAGATGTTTTTACAACCATTACCTCCGTAGCAAAAGAGGAAAGATAAAAAAGATCCTTAAAAACTTAAGTTGTGCTTTATTAAAGACTACATGAGATCATCAAATGAGCGTGTAATATTTTCTTTAAGAGAGGAAAATTGCGCTTCATTTTCTTCTCTTTTACTCCACCTGTTTAAAACTGGGTAACCGTGTTGATCAAAATAGGCAATTTCTAAGCTAGAGGTCGTGGAATCTCTTAAAAAGATCGTTAATATTTTTTTTATTTGATCGTAGAGAGCCTCATCCATGCCTTCAAGAGAGGGCTCCATATTTTTTTCGGTGATGTAGGTAAAATGCTTATTTTGTATCACTCTTTTTCCCTCTTTCTCTTCGATTAAAGAGTGAATTTGTTCTAAAGAGGGCATTTTTTGAATGAAAAGAACATGCGGTGAGCTTTTGGCAGTTGGCATAAAGGTCATCGCATGAATGCGAGGTGATAGTGCCATTTTCATGAGTAGGCTTTGTTTCCAAACCGTTTCATCAGGGGCAGAGCTAAAGCTTTCAGTTAAAAGAGCATCCACTTCTTGACACTCTTCTACCGTTAAATCTAACACTTTAGAAAAAAAGGTTTTCTCAGGATGGTAACTGTATTCTACTTTGCAAGGTTGATATGCCCTATTGGGCTCTAAAATGCCTGTTGTAATGCATGCTGATATATTTCCCATGCCTTCATTATAATGAGTATTTTTTTTACGTAAATCTCTCTTAACTCTTTCGATTAAAAATACATAAGATAATACCTAGATTTTACTTCAAATCTTTATGTAAATGCATATTATGAGAAACATGATCGACATCATCTAAATTCTCTAACCATTCAATGAGCCCTTGATTAGATTTTTCCTCTTCTTCTGAGCACTCTGCCCAAACTTTAGGAAGATATTGCAGTTCTGCAGACTCTACTGTTAAAGAAAGGTGATGAACCACCTCTTTAACCCCGTAAAGAAGCTCTGGAGGTGTGGTGATCATGATACACTCATCCTCTACTTCAAAATCTTCAGCCCCAGCTTCTGAAACCGCTAGAAAAAGCGCCTCTTCTTGCTCTAGATTCCGTAACATTTCAATAACGCCTTTATGCTCAAAGTTAAACATGACAGCGCCAGGAGTGGCTAAATTTCCTCCCCGTTTATTCAAAGCAATCCGGATATCAGAGGCGGATCTATTTTTATTATCTGTCATCACCTCTACAATCAGCCCCACACCCCCATGCCCATAGATTTCATAGATAATCGGGGTAAATGCGGCTTGATCTTGGCTTGTCGCTTTTTTAATGTTTCTCTCAATGTTGTCACTTGGCATGTTCACTTCACGCGCTTTTTGTAAAGCAAGCCGCAGTCTTGTATTGACTTTAGGATCTACGCCCCCTAACTTAACCGCTGTAATGATCTCTTTTGTGACACGGGTAAACATTTTCCCTTTCACAGCGTCAGCTCTTCCTTTACGGTGTTTAATATTTGCCCATTTACTATGCCCTGCCATTTCCAATATCCCTTAGGTTGTGCATCATCTTAACGTTTTTTGCATTAAAATTTTATCTTTATAAATGCCATTTTCTTTAATGAACTGTGGATGTCTTCCAAACTCGATAAATCCCATTTTACGGTAAAGATGGATCGCAGGGTTGTGATCATAAACCTCAAGATGCAAAAATTTAAGAGAAAACTCTTCTTTTCCCACCTTCTCAAAATGTTCAATCAACGCTTTTCCAATCCCTAAATTACGGTACGGTTTATCCACAATGAGAGCAAAGCAGCATTGATGCGCCCATTTCTCAAATGGCTGGAGGTAAAGGACGCCCATCCCTGCAACCTGTCCGTCATATTCTGCTGTAAAGGCGCTCTTTTGACGGATATACCCTTTCCAGATCTTCACCGCATCTTGAATTTCCCATTCCGAAATCATGGGAAACCACTGCAAACTCTCACGGTTAGAGAGCCACTGAATTAAGTGCTTCTCATCTTTTTCCTCAAATAACCTGATGTGACATGAAGAGCTCATAACACCCGCTCCATGTAGAGCCTGGCAAAGAATTGCTCTTCTATTTTTACATACCCTTCATGCCTAAACACTTCTTGAAACCCTTGCTTTTTTAACAAATGGATAATCGGGTTCCCTTCAAAAACCTCAATCCCGATTTTTTCTAGATGAAAGTAATTCTTTGCTAAGTGAATTAAGTTCTTGAGTAGATCTGATCCAATCCCTTGTCTTTGCAAATCTGGGTTAACAACCATCTTAAAAAGAGCGTAATGAGAAACCTTTTTGTAGGGCATCAAAAAAAGAGTCCCTACTGCACATGGGACACCTTGGATGACAGCTGTTAAGCTGCAAAAGTACCGATGAAATCCGATCCAACACCTTAGCGCCTCTTCGATTTCTAGCTCTTTTGTCATCGGAAACCAATGAAGAACTTTGGGGTCTTGAACCCACTTTTGCAAAAAGAGAAGATCGTTTTCTTCTGTATACCGAATATCTAGTCCCTCTTGCATTACGCTCCAAACTCTTTTAAGTAAGCAATCACAAAAGGATCAATATCTCCATCCATCACCGCTTGAATATTACCCATTTCAACCCCTGTTCTTGCATCTTTAACAAGAGTATACGGTTGAAACACATAGTTGCGGATTTGACTTCCCCAGGCAATTTCCTTTTTATCCCCGCCCATTTGATCGATCTTTAGCTTCCTCTCAGACGCTTCTTTCTCATACAGTTTAGCTTTAAGCATCTTGAGGCACGCTTCTCTGTTTTGAATCTGACTGCGCTCTTTTTGACAGGCGACAATCACACCTGAGGGAATGTGTGTCATCCGGACGGCAGAATCGGTTTTATTCACGTGCTGACCGCCAGCCCCAGAGGCTCTATACGTATCAATACGGAGATCTTCAGATCTGATATCAATCAAAATATCATCTCCTACTTCGGGAGTCACATCAATGGAGGCAAAGCTTGTATGCCGTTTTGCATTGGTGTCAAAAGGAGAAATTCTAACAAGTCTATGGACCCCTTTTTCTGCTTTACAATAACCAAAAGCAAAAGGGCCGCTGATTTTAAACGTAATGCTTTTAACCCCTGCGACATCCCCATCTACACAGTCAAGCATTTCAAGATCCCACCCTCTACGAGCTGCCCACCTCTGATACATCCGAGATAACATGAGAGCCCAGTCACACGCCTCTGTTCCCCCGGCTCCAGAATTGACGGTTAAATAGCAGTTTTTATTATCCATCTCTCCTGAAAGCATCCGCCGAATTTCAAGTTCTGCAAGCTTTTTATCAATGCTGCAAAGCTCTTGTTGAAGGTCTGCTAAAAGCTCTTCATCCTCTGCCTCTACAACTTCTGGGTACAATGACTCAATACTTAAAAATCTGCCATTTAGCTCATCATAAGGCTCAGTCCACTCTTTGAGCTCATTGACCTCTCCAATCACTTTCTGAGCTTCTTGAGAATCGTCCCAAAAGTGGCTTTCACTCATTAACGCTTCTAAAGCCTCTATTTTTTCTTTCCTTTGACCAAGATCTAGATATTTCCACATATGCAAAAGGCGGTTTTTAATCAGAAGTTGCTGTTGCTCGAACTCTTTATATGACATAAAAAAAATGGTCCTTCTTGGTAGGATAAATCTAGCATATCAGAAACATCAGAAAGCTTTCCATCTTGCCTTATTAAAAATGTAAAAAAAGGAGGAAGCTGTAAGGATAAAATGGTATTCACTCTTAATTTCCATCTTGCTTTTAATCAACACTCTAACTACATTATCCTGTACATAAAAAGGTTACTTTCTTAGAATGATAAATCCTAACCCTTAATGGAGGACACCATGAATTTTTCTACTATTAGCAGTTTCTTCAGTTCAGTTAAAACAACAACTGTATCATGCTGCAAAAACCCTAAAACAATTCCTGCTAAAGTCGCAAATTTTGCTGGTTCAGTTTTTAACAACATCTCATCAAAAGCAAAAAACAATCCTAAAAAAGCTGTCGTTATTGCTTTAGTTGGAGTTGTTCTATTTAGCAACCGCGCTAAAATTGTAAAAGTGGCTCAAAAACAATTTAAAGCAGTGAAAAATAGCAAATTTGTTGCATCTGTAAAAAGTTTTTTTAGCTCATCTAAAACAACTCCAACAGTTTAATTTGTTGAGAAGTTAAAAAACGTCCTCTTAAAGAGCATTTACCTAGCAATAGGAAATGCTCTTTTTTTATTCCCTCTCTGACTCTTATCTTGTAAAGTACTGACTTAACCTCTTTTCTTTGAGATCATATCCCTTTCTTGTGATCTTTAGTGCCTAAAAGAGAGACACCTCTTACACGCACCATTTTTCTATTCCCTTTTTGTTCAAGCACACGCCTAGGTAGATGTTTAGCCCCTTTGCCCTCTTGACTTTCAGTCAATTTCCTGAAAAACCCGTAAAAAGGGGGTTTAAGCGCATTAAAATACTCAAACAGTGTTTGGACCTCACCTATCCCCTTCAAGCGTCTAAAAAGAGGCTTTAAATGCGGTATGCGCCCTTTTTTTAAATGAGGGAATAAGATCACCCTCGCCTTAACAGCTTTTACCACCCCCTCTCCACCCTCTTGGCTCCCTTATCCTCTTCTTTCTGCAAAAGAGTTGCTTCGGGTAGGCCTTTCAAATAGGCCTCACTTTTCAGCTCAATTGATAAAGAGCTAGATCATTTTTTTTAAGAAGACCTGCTAAAAGAGAGGTTAAAAGATGTGAAGCCTTAACATAATAAATAAATTTTTTAAACTCTAGATTCTTAAAGGTTAATAAGGACCCTATTATTTGGCCAAAAGTTAAGGATGATCTTCTTTTTTATGAAAGTTTTCTCTCCTCTTAAAAAAACAGGAGGAAAGGGGCAATATCTTGTTTTTTTAGCCTAAATCTGATCTCCTAGAGGAAAAAGTTCTTCTCCCAGCGGATTTTTTTTGACTATAATACCTCAAGAGCGTTACAAAAGTCGTTCAAAGATGAAAAAAGCATCTCATTTTTGATCATTTGCTGAACATTTCAGCAATCTTAAATGAGTTAAAACATATAAGGAGAATTGGAAATGATAAAGAAAGAATCCAAATTCATGCAACCCATGCGTTTAAGCGATGCTCTAACAGCTGTTGTGGGAAAAGGGCCAATGCCCCGCACTGAAGTGACAAAAAAACTTTGGGAATACATCAAAGCAAACAATTGCCAAGATCCTAAAAATAAAAGAGACATTATTGCTGACGATAAACTCTCAAAAATTTTCGACGGCAAAAAAACTGTTAATATGTTCGAAATGACAAAACTTGTTAACAAGCACCTTTCCTAATCAAGACATTAATCGGGGCTAAGAACATTTTTTAGTTTCCTAGCCCCCTCCCTCTTTTTCATGAACAAATATAAAATCACTCTTGCCTATGATGGCACCTCTTTTAGCGGTTGGCAAACGCAGCAAAATGGGATAGCTATTCAAATGGTGATTGAAGACAAGCTCTCTATTTTATTACGTCACCCTGTCTCTTTAACAGGAGCTGGAAGAACAGATGCCGGCGTTCACGCTCAAGGACAAGTGGCTCACTTTGAAACCGCTTTATCCCTGAACCTTTTTTCGTTCTTTAACTCTTTAAACGCCCTTTTACCCCTGACGATCCGGGTTTTAACTCTTGAACCTATCTCCCCTTCTTTTCATGCAAGATACTCAGCCATATCCAAAGAGTATCACTATTTAGTCGATCAAGGAAGGGTGTGTAGCCCCTTCCAAAGGCTCTATAGCCTTCACCACCCTTTACCTTTAGATCTTAAAGCCTTAGAAAAAGGGTGCTCGTATTTTAAAGGGACTCATGACTTCACCTCATTTGCCAATAAATCGTCTGAGGGAGCAGCTGGAAAAAATGCAGTCCGGACCCTCTTTAGACTAGATATTAAAGAAACACCCTGCGGATTTCGGTTAGAGTTTGAAGGGAACGGTTTTTTGTATAAGATGGTTCGCAATATCACAGGGGTGTTACTCGATATTGGGAAGAAAAAACTTGCCCCAGAGGCTGTTTTGCAGCTGATGGAGGCTAAAGACCGCAGTCAAAGTAGTATGGTAGCTCCTGCAAAAGGATTAAGCTTAATCCATGTCATCTACCCGGATTTCTCTTTTCTTTAAGTTCCTATCTTATGAACTTGATACTCTAAAATCTTAGTTCTTAAAGTCCGGATATTAATCCCTAACATTTTAGCGGCTAAAGTGCGGTTATATTGACATTTGGCTAAGGTGGCAAGGATGTGAAGTTTTTCCATCTCAGCTAACGTTTGAGAGGGGGGCTCTTGATGCTTAGTTGTTGCCTCTTGATCAAAAAAAAGGTGATGATGCTCAAGAGTATCTTTAGAATGCATGACAGTAGCTCTTTCAATCACATTAGAAAGCTCTCTCACATTTCCAGGCCAGGGATAATCAAGAAGAAACTTCTCTGCTTGAGAAGAGAGCTTTTTCCTTGGAGAAGTTTTGGAGCAGCTCCTTGCTAAAAAAGCACGCGCTAAAGGAATAATATCTTCTTTTCTCTCCCTTAAAGGAGGAAGATAAAGAGGAATCACATTGAGCCGAAAGTAGAGATCTTCCCGGAAGGTTTTTTGCCCGATCATGGCTTTCATCGACCTATTAGAAGTAGCAATCAACCTCACATTCACTTTAAGCGATTTTACCCCTCCTACTCGTTCAAATTCTTGCTCTTGAAGTACTCTCAGGAGCTTACTTTGCAAAAGGAGCGGAATTTCAGATACTTCATCTAAGAGAAGTGTCCCTAGATGCGCCATCTCAAATCTTCCGATTCTCTTATCTAAAGCCCCTGTAAAGGCGCCTTTTTCATGGCCAAAAAATTCTGACTCAACAAGCGATTCGGGAATAGCTGCGCAGTTTACTTTAATGAACGGGTGTAAATGTCTAGATGAGGCGTGATGAATATAACTTGCAATGACCTCTTTTCCTGTTCCTGACTCTCCGCAAATGAAAACAGAGGCATGGCTACTTGCAATTTTTTGACTATCTATTAAAATCTTTTTCATTGCTACACTTTCTGCAATGATAGGGCTATTTGTATGGCCTTGTTCACCTTGAAGAGCACAGATTTCTCTTTTTTTCACGTGCGTGACTTTCGAAAGCAGTTTATCTAGATAAAGATCTGTGACGGGCCCCACACCGTAATCAATCGCTCCTTGGCTAATCGCCTCAACTGCATGCGTAATATGTCCAATCAGAGGCACTACAGCAACAGCTGTCCCAGGAAATTCTTTTAAAATAGGTTTAAGGAGTTCCATCTCTTCAATGACGACAAGAGTAAACAGTGAGCGTCTCATTTCTTGAAGAACCATTTGTGTATTTCTCACAAATATGGTATCACCTCGTGAGAGTAAAAAGGTTTTGCTGCTTTGAAGGAGAATGAGAGTCATGCGTGAGTTACCATTTAAATGTCACATTAATAAATTTTTTATTATTCTGCAAAAGAGAAATCTTTTTCTGCTTCTTCCCTTCTTACTCAGCTGCTCAGGGCTTGAAGAATCCGAGAAGCACCGCCTGAAAGAGCAACAAGCAAAAGGGGAATATATTTATAGATATTCTCATGAAGAGCCGCCTGTCATCCCTGATCCTTTGCCCAAGAAAAAAGCTCCTTACCCTTGGGAAAATAAAGATCAGTAAAAATGCATTTTTTTAAGAGATAGAAATTCCCCTTTCCTTCATAATACACTAAACTTAACGCCGGTGTGGCGAAATTGGTAGACGTGACAGACTCAAAATCTGTTTCTAGCAATAGAGTGCTGGTTCGAGTCCAGTCACCGGCATCTTTACCCCCCCTCTACAGATGGATTGGATTCACAATTTTGATTTATTCCTCTTTGATTTTGACGGTCTCTTAGTCGATACAGAGCCTCTTCATTTTAAGGCGTATCAAATGATGTGTCAAAATAGAGGGTATTCTCTTCCTTGGACTCTTGAGACGTTTTGTGCTATATCCCATTCAGATGGCCCAAATCTTCGTAACTCCATCTATGAACTCTTTCCTTCTCTTCAAAAAGAAGCGCCTAACTGGGAAACACTTAGGAAAGAAAAAAATCAAGCCTACTTTGAGCTCATTAAAACAGTTCCCCTCTCTTTAATGCCAGGTGTGACTCCTCTTCTTGAAAAGCTCAGCCACCATCAAAAAAAACGGTGCGTTGTGACCAATTCCACTTTAGAGCAGGTAAGCTTTATTCGAAAAAATAACCCTATTTTAGATTTAATTCCTCTCTGGTTTACAAGAGAGACATATCAAGAGGCAAAACCGTCTCCTGATGGGTATCTGAAAGCGCTTCAAACTCTAAGGCAAGAAGGTGACCGTGTGATTGGGTTTGAAGATTCCCTCAAAGGATATGAAGCACTAAAGCAGGCAAATATAAAAACTCCTCTTCTCATTTGCCCATCTAATCACCCTCAGCTAGAGTTAACAAAGGCTAAAGGAGCGCTCCACTTTTCTGATTTTTTTGCGATCCCTTTGCACTTTTGTAACTAACGCCTTCTGAAAAGAAGATCCTCTCATATTTAAGATTCCCTAAAAATTTTTTTACTTAAGGCGCCTTATTTTCTCTTCTTCTTTGATGACAGCTGTTTTTTTCTTAAGAGAGATCTTAGTTTCTTAATTAGCCTCTTAGTCCTTTGATCCTCCACATAGCCTCATTTCTTTTACTTTAAATGACACCTAGTTAATCTTTTAATGCTAGGTGTAAAGCTTTCATAAACGTTATCTTTATTCATCTTAGCGTCACGGTAAAATACCGTTATACCTTTACGGAAGCTCTTTTCACATAAGAAATAAAGTTCTTTAAATCAATAACCCTCTCAGAGTCCAGCTCAAAGGCCCTAATAAAGAGATCTCCTCTTGAAAGAATCGTCTTCTCATCAAAAAGCATAATGCCTTCTTTATCATGCATTAACAGCGCTGCTAAATTGATAAGCCCCATGTTCATATGTGCCTAGCTGAATTTTCTCATCAGTCTTTAAACTATTTGCAAGATTAAGTTAAGAACTTTCCTCTTGAGGATTTAGCTGGATGGCCTTAAGATACAGCTCTTTTTGTGTATAAAATTCTCCCTTTGAAAGCTCTACCATTTCATCCTTACTTAAACAATCTGCAAGATTACAATAAAAATTCCCCTCTTGAGGATTCAGCTTAATGGCCTTAATATACAGCTCTTTTTGTGTATAAAATTCTCCACTTAAAAGCTCTACCATTTCATCCTCACTTAAACAATTTGCAAGATTACAATAAAAATTTCCCTCTTGAGGATTAAGCTTAATGGCCTTAATATGCAGCTTTTTTTGTGTATAAATTTCTCCATTTAAAAGCTCTACTGTTTCATCATCTTGTAAACAAATTGCCAGATTACAGTAAGAAATTGCCTCTTGAGGACTCAGCTGAATGGCCTTAGTATACAGCTTTTTTTGTGTATAAATTTCTCCATTTAAAAGCTCTACCATTTCATACTCACTTAAACAATTTGCAAGATTACAATAAAAATTTCCCCCTTGAGGATTGAGCTTAATGGCCTTAATATACAGCTCTTTTTTTGTATAGATTTCTCCATTTAAAAGCTCTACCGTTTCATCATCTTGTAAACAACTTGCAAGGTTATAGTAAGAATTTTCATATTGAGGATTCAGCTTAATGGCTTTAATATATAGCTCTTTTCTTGTATAGACTTCTTCATTTAAAAGCTCTACTGTTTCATCATCTTGTAAACAACTTGCCAGATTACAGTGAGAATTTTCATCTTGAGGACTCAGCTTAATAGCCTTAAGATATAGCTCTTTTTTTGTATAAATTTCTCCATTTAAAAGCTCTACTGTTTCATCATTTTGTAAACAACTTGCCAGATTACAGTAGGAAATTATATCTTGAGGATTTAACTGAATAGCCTTAAGGTAAAGCTTTTGCTGTGTATAGATTTCTCCATTTAAAAGCTGGATATTCTCATCATCTTTTAAATAATTCGCAAGGTTACAGTAAGCATTTCCCTCTTGAGGATTTAACTGGATGACCTTCAGATACAGCTCTTGTTGTGTATAGATTTCTCCATTTAAAAGTTCTACTGTTTCATCCTCACTTAAACAATTTGCAAGATTACAATAAAAATTTCCATCTTGAGGACTCAGCTTAACGGCCTTAAGATATAGCTCTTTTTTTGTATAGATTTCTCCGCTTAAAAGTTCTACTGTTTCATCATCTTGTAAACAACTTGCCAAGTTAAAGTAAAAACCTCCATCTTGAGGGTTTAACTGGATAACCTTAAGATACAGCTCTTTTTGTGTATAGATTTCTCCATTTAAAAGCTCTACTGTTTCATCCTCACGTAAACAACTTGCCAAATTACAGTAAGAACTTTCATTTTGAGGGCTCAGCTTAATGGCCTTAATATACAGCTCTTTTTTTGTATAGATTTCCCCACTTAAAAGCTCTACTGTTTCATCCTCACTTAAACAATTTGCCAAACTACAGTAAGAACTTTCATCTTGAGGACTCAGCTTAATAGCCTTAAGATACAGCTCTTTTTTTGTATAGATTTCCCCACTTAAAAGCTGAACAGTCTCATCATCTTCTAAACAAACTGCAAGGTTATAATAAGAATTTCCATCTTGAGGACTGAGCTTAATGGCTGCAAGATACAGCTTTTTGTCTGTATAAATTTCTCCATTTAAAAGCTCTACTGTTTCATCCCCTTCTAAACAATTCGCAAGACTATAGTAAAAATCTCCAGATTGAGGATTTAACTGGATAGCCTTAAGATATAGCTCTTTTTTCGTATGGATTTCTCCACTTAAAAGCTCTATTGTTTCACACTCTTCTAAAAGATTTGCAAGATTATAGTAAGCCTTTTCGTCTTTGGAATTACAATTAATTGCCTGAATCCAAGACTCTTTTGTGGCATCGCATCGATCGCTTAATGATTTGATGATTTGATCAGCATTTGAAAAATTTGATTCTGTCTTAACATCTTTGTTGTGATTTGTTGCTAAAATGGTGCTACCAATTTGCTCTGTTTTTGAGGCCTCTACTCGAAGCTTTTTAGAGCACTTTTCATCATCATCTCTTTCTAAAATGGGGGTTAAATTTTCTTGGTACCGATGGGCCTCTGATTCAGGTGTCATTAAAGAATGGGGTCTAATTGTCATACCACAACCTAAAGTTTAATTTTATTAATATACAGATTTTAAAGCGGTCCATGGACTGATTTGCCATACAGTAGCCACGCCTATGTCTCAAAAATGAGATATTAACTATTTCTTCAGTTTAAAGCAAAATATCTATTAGATAGCCCTGAGCGATTAAAAATAGTCTTATTTGCGTGTGTCACTCTAATTTATAAAAATAATTTTTTATACTCTAGAACCATTTCATGAAGAAGCGTCCATTTTCTTCTCCCTAAAGGAGCCTCTTGTTGTAAAGCATGCACCTTTTCAATGGCTTCAAGGGCTGGATTTAACACACGGATATAAACTTTCTCTTCTAGAAGGTCTTCTTCATAAAGGATGGCTTTGCCGCTTCCCTCTTTCTCTTCTTTTAACAAAGAGAGTAGTTCAAGGCATCTCATAAAGCTGTTTCCTATCTGATTAAGTGTTTGATGGATTTTCTCCTCATCAATAGAGAGAGGGTGATTTTTGATCATGGCTTCAATAGAGTTAGAGATGAGGTGCGTAGGCACCTGTTTAATAAGTGATAAACTTTGATAAGGAATCTGAGAAAACCCTAGTCCCTCTTGAGCGGCATGAGTAAAGGTGATATGTGGATAGTTCTTTGTGTAAGCATCTATTGTCTCTTGCTCCATGATCCATTTAAGCTGCGTCATCACAGTTTTTCCATAAACGCTTTGACGCCGGAGCCGTTTTTCTCCTACACAAGGAGGTGTAAAAGACGCCTTTAAATGAACGCCCTTGCTATAGTGCTTACCTTCTCTAAAAGAGAGATCCACACCTGCTAAAGCAACCGATGAGCACCCCCAAAAGCTAGCCAAAGAGAGGGCAAGTGTTGTGACAGAAAGCGCCTCTCTTCCTAGATCCTCTCCAATACCTTCTTCGGTAAATCCAAGTTCTTCTTCAATGAGCCTCTCTAAGGAGCTAACTGATGGCGATCTTAAATAGCCATAAGGACCATCAAAGAGCTCAAAGACAGTAGGATAAAGACGGGTTCCATAGATGAGCGGAATATCTCTCTCCTGACACCCTTGCAGGCACTCTCTTTCCCTAGGATTTGGATCTAAGGCAATCCCTAGATGAGGCCGGATCCCTAAATGACTTAAGGCAGATAGCGCAGAGCCGCATCCAATAATGAGCACTTTATCTTGGAGTTCTTTAAGCTCTTTAGCAACCGTTTCTAAAGAAGGGCCAGCTCCGCAGATGATAGCAGGTAGATCTTTAAAAGCGCCTGCTGTTTGATTCACATAAAAACTCTGGGGAAGCTTTTTTAAATTGGAAATCATATTTTGATGAAGAACCGGCCCTGAAAGAATCTCCGAGACAACAGAGTGAAAAAGCACAGTCTTCCGGAGTAAGGCAACTTCCAGACGGCGCATTTTAGCGCTTCTTTTTTCTAGCGTAAACACACCGATATTTTCACACGGAAACTTCTCTGCTAAATATTCTAAAAGATCATCATCTTCTTGAGATAACCGGTATACATGCACTCTTGGATGAGAAAACAGCTTTTCTCCCCAAGGAGCGTTCATTGCCTGATGAACCTCATAGAGATCTTCTTCTAGAAAAATGAGTTGCCTTTTAGAATTTTCCTCTAACCAAGCCTCAAGAGCGACAAACGGAATCCCTTTACTGATTTTATAAAGATAAAGCGCATCATAAGAGATCGATGTAGCCTCTCTTAAGAGTTTTTGTACGCTAGGATCCTCAGCATCATAGTGTATTTCTTCTAAAGCCAAAGGAAACGGCTGCATTCTAAGCTCAAGCTCAAGCGCTGCATACTTATCTAGCATGACTACTCAACAACCGTTTGAAAAAAAAGTGTTTGGTGAAGAAGCAGATGATCTGGATGAGCTCCTTCCATCCGTTTAAAGACAGGCTCCCAGATTTCCCAGATGGGAACTAACATGCGCTCTGTAAGCGCTTTTTCCTCAAGCTTCTTAATGAGCTCTTGAAAAAGAGCATCCTCTCCTGGCATTTCTGGAAAGAGCTCTTGAAACCTTGCTAAAATAGCCTGAAGGAGCAGCTGCACTTCTTCTTTTTGTGCTTTAAATAAGGCATGAACTCTTCTTCCCTCCTCTTCTGAGGCAGTAGCACATATCTCTAAGAAATTAAGGTTTTCTTGAGGCTCTAAAATCAAGTGTTCTATATCCACTCTTTTCACATGAGGCATGAGCAATTGATCGTGCGAGAGCACGCCCCACTCTCGGTCTGGATGCTCTATCACATACCGATCTAGCCACTTAGCAGCTAGCACCCAATCGGGTTTTGTTTTTAGCTTCTTTCCATTTTGAAGCAAAATTTCTATGAAAGAATCTAAAGAGGCTTTAACTCCTTTAGCGTAGTGAGAGGCTCCATAAGCAAAATCCATCCCCGCAAAATAGATTTCCTTGCATCCAAGCTCATAAGCTAAAGTAGCTCCCCTCGTTGTTGAAGTCCACCCTCCCTCTTCAGAAGAAGCAATATCTAACTCATCTTCTAACCACTTTGTTAAAGGAAAAGAAGACGCACTTCCCATGATAAACTTTTTTCCCTGAGCAAGGGCTAAAATTTTAGGATCTGTTCTTAGCTGAAAAAAAAGAGGGAATGCAAATTCTTTAAAGGTGTGAGAGGGCTCCATATCAACATGCACAGCTAAATGGGGAGTAATCCCGGAAGCTAAAAGCGCTTTAACACCGGATCCACAGCCGATGATTAAAAAGGTGTCTTTAGCTTTTTTTAAAAACGGTATTAAAGCATCTAAAGAAGGCCCGGCTCCGCAAACAATGGCTTTTGTCTGCGTAAATTTTCCATAGAGATCTTCTGCTTTACTAAACGGCTGTAAAAGATTGGCTTGGTGATTATGAAGAAGCTTTAAGCCTTGATCGATGAAGTCAGACGCCTGAGCATTAACCTCTTCTTGAATCTGTTTCAGCTCTACTAAAGCTAGGTGGTGCGGATCTTCATACACAAACGGAAGATAAATGAGCTCTTTTGCCACGCGGTAAAACTCGACTGGATGATGCTGTATAGAATAGATTTGAGGGTGCTCTAAGACATCTTGCACCCCAACAACCACAATATAGCGATCTTTTTGTGCGGATATCCAAGGAAGAAATGTCTTTTCTTTCTTAGCATCCCACGTAACCATGCAAAGAACTTCACTCAATTTAAACTCTCAATTAACTGCTCATAAGACGGTAGCATGAACGTTTGATAAGATCCACTTTTTCTGATGTGCTCTAAAAGAATACCCTCTTTTCCCACAATGCCGACATAAGGTGCCTTCACATAGTAGTTATACGCCACCACTTGAGAAAGCGCTCTGTGTGTGAGAGGCACTTGTTTACACTCTAGGAGAAGAAGGGGTTTCAGTGTCCCTTTCACCTGTGTAAAACTCATGATATCTACTCTTCTTAAAGGAAGAGATGCTCCCTCATCTAAGAGGTGAGGGAGCATTTTCAGTTCTTTTTCTATCGCAATGAGCTCTTTAGGAAATCCTAAAGTCCCTACCATGTAATTGAGCCACTGCTGCCTCACAATTTCTTCAGGAGTGGCGCTAACCCACTGTTTTCTAATCGGATCAAAAATTTCTTTCATTCAGGTAAGAGCAGTCCATAGTGACCGTCATTTCTTCGGTAAACGACTTTCAGTTTTAAATCTTCTTCTCCTCTAAACACAATAAACTGATCATCTGAGAGCTCCATCTTCATGACAGCCTCATCAGTAGTTAAAAGTTTTAGCGGTTTGACTTCTGTGCCCACGATATGGGGTTTACTGTATTCTTCTGCCTCATGCACTTGATTTTCCAGTTCAATTGAAGCATTAATCCTTTCAATATCTGAATACGGTTTTTTTAAGACATTCACCTGCATATCAATCACAGAGCGTGGCTTTTGATGATGGCTTTGAATTTTGTCTTTCCATCTGCGGATTTTTTCATGAAGCTTTTCAATCGCTTGATCAATGGACCCATACATATCTGGCGTAGTGGCTGACACTTTAATTCTTAAATGGCTGACATGCAGTAAAAATGTGGCTGTTTGGCCTAGTTTCTGCACTTCCATCACAGCGTGAACATGCATATCTCCTACATGAAAACGGTCAATTTTTGAAAGTTTAGACTCCACATACTCTTTCATCGGGTCAGTCACCTGCACATTTCTACCCACAATATGGATATCAATGGAATGGGTATTTACTTTTTTAAGTTCGTTCATAAAAAACCTCCTTGCCCTTATTTTGTGATTATAGAAGGAAAGCTGTTTTTTGAGCAAAGCTTCCAATTAATAGTAAAAATTATTTCATGCTAACTCTAGAAAATCCATAAAAATCGGTGATTTCTCTAGGAAGGAGAGTACATTTTTAACCGCTGCGCTTTATTACCCAGCTGTCCGCACGCTCCCATGACACTTCGCCCTTTATGACGCCGTAAAAAAACGGGGTACCCCCTTGCTTTAAGCCTGAGGAAAAAATCATTTTGTATAGCCTCTTCAGGTGCTAAAAATCTCGCTTTTGATTGCGCGTTGTAAGGAATGAGATTGATTTTTACAGGTAACCCTCTTAAATAGTCTGCAAGCTCATCGGCATGTTCTAGAGCATCATTAACCCCTTTTAAAAGCACATATTCAATCAAAATGGTGCGCTTTTTTCCTAAACTGTACTCTTGTAATACTTCTTTAAGCTCTTTAAGAGAAGATTCTTTGTTAACCGGCATGATTTTAGCCCGGATCTCATCATTGGGTGCGTTAATGGAAACTGCTAGATGAATCGAAGGGTCTGCCTCATAGGTGAACCTTCGAATAAAATGCGCTCTTCCGCTTGTTGATACCGTGATGTGTCTGGGGCCAAGTCCAAACCCTTTAGGATCCATCATCACATTAATGGCTTTCATAACAGCGTCATAGTTATCAAATGGCTCTCCCATCCCCATGAAGACGATATTGCGGATATCTGCCTTTAATAGGGTCTTTGCGATGAAGAGCTGCTGGATAATCTCTTGAACAGATAACGAGCGTATGAGTCCCATTTTCCCTGTTTCACAAAACGAGCACCCCATTTTACATCCCACTTGAGATGACACACAAAGCGTAAGCCCTGACTTCATGGGAATAATCACCGATTCTGTTTCATATCCATCTGAGAGCTTAAGGAGGAACTTTTTAAGCTCTCCATCTTCTAATAGCTTTGAGACCTGAGATACATCTGCCTGCACTAAATCAATCATTTGCAAAACAAGAGGCATCGCTTGAGGCTCTACCCATGAGAGGTCACCGGGGCCCCCTTCTCTTATCCAGACAGAATAGAGCAAAGTGGCATGCCGCTCACCTTTTCCAAGGCGTCTCACGATTTCTTCTGTAAATTCAGATTGGGTTAAAGAAAGAAGTGGAATTTGATTCATAGATAAAATATTGCACCGAACAGGAATTGAACCTGTAACCACCCGGTTCGAAGCCGGGTACTCTATCCAATTGAGCTATCGGTGCAAAACGAAAAACGATATCATATACGCATGAGTGAAATCAAGACAGAAGGTATTATTCTTAAAACAATTCCGTATCAAGAGAAGCAAACAATTGTAACGCTCTTCACTTTAGACCAAGGAATGGTCACGCTTTTTGTAAGACAAAGCAAAAAATCTAAGCATCAATCCCTCATTAATCCCCTCTCTCACATTGATGTGGTGTATCAACGAATTAAAACAACAGAGCTTCTTTCTTTTAAAGAAGGTTTGATGATCGAAAATCACTATTTCTTAAGAGAAAAATGGAGCTTTTTGGAAGCTGCTGGCAAGATGACTTCAGCCATTTTATTTACGCAGCTTCCAGGAAAGTCTGCCCCTCAGCTGTATCAACTTCTCTTAGCTTGTTTAAAACAGATTCCCCGCTTTGCCTCTTCTTCTGTGCTGATCACGCTTTTCTATCTTAAACTGCTCACTTATGAAGGGGTGCTCTCTTTTGAAAGTGAGGATATGTTTCCTCTTCCTTGCACGCCCCTCCAGTGGGAAATGCTTAAAACCATGAGCGAGACCAAAGTGTTTAGTCCCTATTATCTAGAAAAAAATCTAGGATCTTTCTGTGATCAGCTAGAGCAGCTCATTAAAACAGTTCTCTAGAGAGCCTTGGTATTTAAGAAAAAAATCCTTAAAAGGGATTAGAAAAGTCAGCTTCATCTACTTTATTTAAGAGGCTTAAGATTTTTTTTACTAGCTTATGACTAGCTAATGTATGCTTAGATTCTTCTCCATAAATTTTTTGATGAATTTCTAGTGCTTTATAACTCATGCCAAGAGCATCTTCGAGTCTTCCAGAGTCTTTGAAAACTTTTGCTAACGTTTCATAACTCTCTCCGGTATAACGAGACTTATCTCCACGTACTTTCTGATTGATCTCCAATGCCGTTTTCCCTGTCTTTATAGACTCTTCTACTCTCCCTAAATCGTTTAAAATCTCTGCAATAACATGATAGGTTGCTGCTGTATAGGGAGACTCTTCTCCAAGTATTTTCTGCCTGATTTTTAATGCCGCCTCACTCATTTTCAGTGCTTCTTCTAATCTCCCTAGCTCTCTTAAGTTTTTTCCAATAGCTTCATAGCTAGATGCTGTATAATCGGACTCTTCTCCATATACTTTTTGTTTGAGATTTAATGCTATCTCGCTCATCTTCAGCGCTTCTTCTATTCTGCCTAATTCCCTCAAAATCTCTCCAACAGCTTGATAACTTTCTGCTGTATAACGGGTCTCTTCTCCAAGCACTTTCCGTTTGATCTTTAACGCTTTCTCACACATCTCTAGTGCCTCTTCCTCTCTTCCTAAATCCCTTAAAATCCTTCCCACAGCTTGATAGCTTTCTGCTGTATAACGCGACTCTTCCCCAAACACTTTCAAGTTAATCTTCAATGCTTTCTCACTTATCTTCAGTGCCTCTTCTCCTCTCCCGAGCCATCTTAAGGCCCTTCCAACAGTTTGATAGCTGTCTGCTGTATAACGAGACTCTTCTCCAAACACTTTCTGGTTAATCTGTAATGCTGCTTTATGCATCTTAAGTGCCTCTTCATCCTTCCCGAGCTCCCTTAAAATCTCTCCGACAGCTTGATAGCTTTCTGATGTATAATGAGTATCTTCTCCAAGCACTTTCTGTTTGATCTTTAATGCTTTCTCACTCATCTCCAGTGCTTTTTCTCCTTGCCCTAATTCCCTCAACATCCTTCCAATGGCTTGGTAGCTTTCTGCTGTATAATGAGTCTCCTCCCCATGAACTTTCAAGTTGATCTCCAATGCTGTCTCATTCATCTTGAGCCCATCTTGAACTCTCCCTAGTTCCCTTAAAATCTCTCCAACAGCTTGATAGCTTTCTGCTGTGTAATGAGAGTTTTCCCCATGCACTTTTTGATTGATCCTTAACGCCATCTCACTTATCTGAAGAGCATCTTCAATTTTTCCTAAACCCTTTAGGATCTCTCCAATAACTTGATAGCTCTCCGCTGTATAATGAGAGTTTTCTCCATATATTTCTTTGCTCATCTTGAGTTCATCTTGAGCATATTTTTCAGCAGTGCCAAACAAGCATAATTTTTTATATAAATTTGTTAAATTTCCGATAAAAATTCTTTTTCTTTCTAATAAAAAATTTTCTTTAAATCCATCACTAGCTAATAAAGATGAGGCATGAGTGCCATACTCAATCAAGATTGATCGCTCATATTTATCCTGTTTTCTCAACTCATCTAGTTCTTTATCTAGCACATCTCTTATTTGAGATATGTTTTTCTTTTTTTCATCGCTACTCAGCTGATATTTAATGGATTGCTGCACAAGCAAATGGATCTCATAGCAAGATACTTTACTCTGATTTTCTTTTTGAGAATTAATTAAAGAATAATTCATTAGAAGCCGTAAAGCACGTCTTAGTGTTAGTTCATCTTTTTCAAGGTAAAATAAAGATATCCATTTTTCAAAAATAGGGTAGGGAATAAGCCCCTCTCCTAGACAAGAGATCATCTCAATCAGCTGCTTCGCTAAATCTCCATCAGGCATTTTGGCAATAGTATTAATTGAAAAGTGCCATGTTGTCAGAATAGACTCCTCTTCTGTAAGAATATTGATATTTTTCGCATGAAAAAGCTCTAAATAGTATATTTTGAAAAGCTTGAGATACTCTTCAAAAGTGATATTTTGTTCTTTAATGTATCCTGCCGCATGAGTCAGGGCTAAAGGAAGATATCCTAACTTCTGAGTAATTTCCACGATGCTTGTCTTTTCATCTTCATGCAAACACCGTTCTGTTCTTTTTAAAAGATAATTTACTGCTTCTTCGGGTTTAAAGGGAAACAGTTTAATTTTATGAAATCCTTCGACCTCTGCTATAAGTCCAGCTCTTGTTGTCATTAAAATTTTACATTGAAAAGTTCTAGGCAAATAAGTTTTAATAAGAGGAAAGAGATCTTGATGATCAAATCCATCAATGATGAAGAGATAAGGATTTTCTATGCGATGAAGCTTGGCCTTGAGAACTTTTAAAGCTTCCTGTGGGTTTTCTTCAATAATCTTAAAACCTTTTGCAAGCTCTAACAGTTTTTCAATAAGTTCAGCTTCACTGGATACTTTTGCAAAGAGGACAAATTCATAATTATCTTTGTATGCATGACCATATTTCATAGCAAGTGTACTTTTTCCCATACCACCCGAACCTGCAATAGCAACTTTAGCATGCGTTTTAAATGCTTCTACAATGGACTCTAGTTCTTGACTTCTTTCAATAAAAGAAAGGGGAAGAGAAGGAATATCCTCATATTTTCCTTTCTTTATTTTGCTTAACGGAATATCTAACTGAGGAGCTTCAAGGAAAAAACGGTATTTCCAAGGGGTTAAGATTGTAGCTAAAGAGGAAGACACACCTATTTGAGATTGCTGAGTAGATGGAACTGAAACTAAAGAAAGACTATCTTCAACGATGGTTTGGCTTAAAGTCATAATATCTTTCTCATCTTTTGGAAGATCGATAAGGATGATTCTTCCTTGAGAAGATATCTCTTGCATATTCAAATCTTGTTGCAAAGAGCTATGCATCAAATATCTTAAAAGACTTTTTGATTTCATCTCTTTCATGAAACGTACATCTTCTTGATCTTCATGCACAGAAAAACAGAGTGTACGGTCATTGGTTTTACGGCCCATAAAATAAGGATCTTCTTGATAGGAGTGATCATCAAAAGCTTGTACAATAGGCCTAATAGGAGATGCTGCATGATATGTTTTACTCTTTGAGGTTTCATAAAGATCCCCTTCTTCATTTTTGCCTAAAAGCATCATAGGAGAAAAAATACCTGAAAATGCAAGGGAAGCCGTTACAGCAGAAGAGATAACCACATCTTTCCATTTTGGCTCTTCTGAATTCATCCTAATGATTTTTTGCTCATGAACACTAAATACAAATAAGTGAAGGTGCTTATATTCAGCAGGCCATTTTCTCACCTCTATCGCCAGTTCTCCAAATGTACAGCGCTCACACCTCATCTTTTCATAAATCAGTCGGTCCATCTCTTGCTGAAATTGAATGTGGTCGCAAAGAGAATTATTCTCCATTTCTAAAATAATATTCTTTAACTCATTCTCTTCATTGATTCTTAATTTTTTCATGAATACAGAAAGTGTTTCTATCTTCTTTTCTTCATCAGAAAAAAAGAGGCTTGAAAGAGAACTAGGTAGCTTTTCTTCTAGATCATTTGAACTATAGCCACAGGAAAGAAGTGATGCAATTAAAGCTCCCATCCCTTGACCAGATATTCGGCTAAGCTCTGGCATCACCTTTTTCTTTTCTAAAGCTTGTACGATGCCTTGGTACACCATTTTTTCATCCGATAAGCTATCTAAGACAAGATTCATCGGAAGCCTTTGCCCTTGCTGTGCTTCCTTTGTTTTCCCTATTTTTAAAGTGTTTTGAATATTTTCTAGAAGATTTTTACATCGAATCCCTCTAAAACTTAATTGTTTTTGTTGCTTGAGATGTTGCAAAGGGGTGAGGCCATTTTTATCAATGAGATAAGGATCAGCACCCAGTGTAATTAAAAGTTGAATAGCTTCAGGTTTTTTACTCTTAGCTGCAAATAAAAGAGGCGTCCCCGAAGAATCAGATGCTCCTTGATTAATGAGGCATCCTCCTTTAACAAGTGTGTAAATAGCCGTAAGATCTCCTAAAAGGGCAGCCAATTGTAGAGGCGTTCTTTCCGCAAAATCTTTTGCTTCAAAGAGCTCTTTCATTGTTTGATGATCTCCAATCAAATGCTGCAAGAGATGAGACTGATTAGCATGAATTGCCAAATGAAGGATATTTCCAAAAGAGGAAATAGACTCGGATAGATTGAGTTGTTTAAAAGTGTTATGATTAAGGAGCAAGGCGATACTCTCTTGACATCCTGAAGCCACGGCAAGTGCAAGTATTGAAATATGCAGGTCTGGATAAGAAGAAGGGGTCCAAGAGTCTCCCAATGAAGAGCTTGTAAGAAGTTTTTGAAGGGCGTCAAGATGCCTCTCATGAATAGCCCAATGAAGAGGATTTAGCCCATGAGAATCTTTATCTTGTGGACTAAAGTATGCTTTGGAAATCAAGAATTCAACAAGGTGAGAGTGCCCATAGATAGCTGCAATATGAAGCCCATTTCTTTTTGAAGAGTCTTTTGAGCTCATGAGATTTTCATAACCCAGCTCTTGAATAAGCATCTCTATACAATCTTGAGAACCTTCTTTGATTGCAGTAAGAAAAATATCCATACCTTGCGCATCCTCAAGACGAAGGAGTATTTCATGATTAAGAGAGCTCCATGTAATTTCCCCGTAAGAGATCATAATCTTCTGAAAAATAGCCTGAATAAGGGAATATCTGCCTTCTTGAGAAATGTTTGACCTGTTTGGTATGACAGATTCATGACCGAAAACTGTATGATAGATAGAGAAAATTTGTTCTAATTGAACCGATTTAATGGCTATTTGAGGTAACTCAGCATGTGTTTCTAAGGGAAAGGAGGCTGGTATACGAGTAGATGCCTGAATCTTTTCTGATGAATTAAACTTTACATTTTTACCATCTGCTAAATTACTTACCGAAGGAATTCCCATTTCTTTTCCGCTTGTAAAAATTAAAAAAATGAGAATAGATAAAAAACATGTTAATAATCCATTATTTTTTAAATTTTATGAAAAGAAAAAACTAAACTTACCACGCACTAGAAAACGAGGCTAGATTGGAAGCTATGTTATCTGTTAAAGACAGCAATTATTCAGATAGCCCCATTTCTAATACATTTATTATCAATAGATTAGATCCTAGATTGTCAGAAGAAAAGAATTGTAAAAATTAAGCTTACACTCTAGTAAAAAAAGTATAAAATAGGTAAATCCCTACACTTATTTAAAGAGCTAAAGCTTATTTAGATTGATCTTTGTTAAGAGAAGAGCTCTACCGCTCTAAGAGAAAAAAAATGCGAAAGGTGGGACTCGAACCCACACAAGTTGCCTCACTACCACCTCAAGGTAGCGCGTCTGCCAATTCCGCCACTTCCGCATGTCAGGAAAACAATATTAACTAAAGACGCCTAAAGAAATCAAGCAGGCTTTTTTAACCTCTGTATTTTTTTTCTCTTTGTTAAAAGAGCATCTTAAAAATCCCTATAAGAATCCCCTCTCTGCAGGAAATTTCCTCGTGATGCAATCTTTTTTTCTTTAAGATACCTCTAGTGCGTCTGATGAGAATTTTTGTTCAATGAAGCTTTCAATTTCTTCTTTATAAAAGCTCTTTCTTTCTTTTTTAGAAACGATGCGGTATAGTTGCCTATATGCGTTGTACAACTTATTGCACAGCTGCGGCTTACGATATTCCGAGACTCTTTCAATCTCTTCATCCGTTTGGCCTAGCACAAATGTTTCGAGACTGTGTTCATCTTCAACTCAAAGAGGACAAACTAGGTAAAGGCGATGTCTTTTACTTATCTTATGGCTGCGTTGTTTTATGGGGCTTAACCGAAGAAGAAGAGAGAGTCATCTTAACAGCTCTTCACGACTTTGAAAAAGAGCCTATGGCAAAACCTGAGATGGATGAATTTACCTACATCTATGCAGACCATATGAGACTAGAAGAAGATGAAATCTCTCTTCCCTCCAAGAACACCTTTACCAAACTTGCCATCTCTTACGGTCTTGCGCAATCGGTTAAACTCACGACCTTTGAAGAAACGATTCAAAAGACCATTGATAATACCAAACATCTTCCAGAGAACCTAGCGACTAAAGGGAAAATATCGATGTCAAGGAAAGACATCTCACGCAAGATGGGAGAGCTTTTCTTAGAGAGAAACTTCATTAATCTCCATTCAGAAATTTTAGATACTCCAGAATTTTTCTGGAACTATCCAGAGCTAGAGCCTTTTTACCGAAGAACAACACACTATCTTGAAACTACAAAACGGGGTGAAGTTTTAAATAAAAAGCTAGCTGTCATCCATGAACTCTTTGAAATTTTAAGTAATGAAATTAATCACCAACACTCATCTCGCCTTGAGTGGATTATTATTGTGCTGATTTCGATTGAGATTTGCATGGTGATTATTCAAGATTTCTTACACCTCATTTAAAAGATAATGAGGAAAAACCTTTTTAAACGTGTTGTAACAAGGTTCATTCCCTTCATCTTAAAACAAGGAATCATCGGCCTCATCACGCTTTATCAATGGATGATATCCCCATTTCTTGGGAATGTGTGTAGGTTTTACCCCTCATGCTCTTCGTATAGCAAAGAGGCCATTGAAGTGCATGGTGTCGTCAAAGGGGTATGGCTGACATTGAAGCGTCTATCAAGATGCCACCCTTGGTGTGAGGGGGGCTTTGATCCTATCCCTTCTTTGGAAGAATAAGAATTTTCCCTGTTCGAAGTTTATCAGATTCCAAGTGATTAAGAAGATAAATGTCATCAATAGAAATGTGGTGACGTCTTGCAATCTTCCATAGGTTATCCCCTTCTTGAATCACGTACTCAAACGTTTTTTTTGCATGAGAAACTTGGGCAGGGAGGGATAAAGAGGGTAGAGAAGAAGTATCTAAACTCTTTTTTTCTAAAGGGATAAATGTTTCCAAAGTCACCTGGTGATCGTACACTTCTGGCAGCGCCAGGCCTCTTAATTGATAGAGCCTCTCGCCGCTTTTTTTCCAAAGAGCATCTGATCTTGGACTAGTGATGAGTTCTTTGAGAAGCTTTTCTAAAGAGGAGGAGTGCTCTAAAAGGTCAATGAACTGCATTAACTCTTCATCTCCTAACCTTTTAACAACAAAATCTAAATCCCACTGCAAGAGCATTTTGGCAGCTGCCCTTGACTGTTTTTTAACGTAGGAAAGAAGGAGGGATTGAAGATGCTCTTTAGAAAGATCAAGTTCCATTTTTTGTTTTTCAGTGAGCGTATGAATCATATCCCAGTCCCCTTCTTTCATCATCTGCACGGTGATATTTTTAGGAGAGTGAATCCCTGATCTCATGAGTAATGTATGCAAAAAGGTAAATTCAGGTGTGAGGTAAAACGCTTCTAAAAGGGTGTCTTGGAGAGGATGCTGCGCATTTTGAATTTGCCAAAAAAGCCGCTTAGGCGTGAAGGGAAACTCTTCTGTCTTGATAAAATATTTCACAGCATGAAATTGATCTTCCGTCAGCCCTGGATACATGAAACAAGACACTTTTTTGGCATCTTCTTGAGTGAAAATGAGCTTCCTTTTTTGCAGTGACACCTCAGGAAGAGCTCTTTCAATATCTAACCCATGAAAAGAGGTGAGAACGGCAAGAGCGATATCTCTTCTTCGGTATCCATCTTCTAATAAATGTAGGGAATCTAGCTCTTGAATCAGCTCATCCCAAGATTGATGCAGAAATTGGAAGAATATTTTTTCATTGGTTAAAGAGATGGGATCTAAAGAATACGCAGCTGGACGGAGCTGAAAGTCTACGTGATCGATACGGTATTGAAAGAAAAGATAGCCTAAAGAAAAGCTAAGGCCAATATTCAAAGCGCCGCTCCAAATAAGTAGTTGTGTTAAAAAACGACTTTTTTTCTCCCACTGAGGTTGCATTGGTGTATTCAATATGGTATCCTTTGATTCAAACTCCTATATTTTATAGCTGGAAGGATGAGTTAAATGAAAGTCTCTTTGTCATGGTTAAAACAGTTTATTCCTCTAACTCAAACTCCAGATGAAATCGCCCTTCATCTCACACGCCTTGGAATTGAGGTTGAAAACATCCAAGGAAAGGCTCCTTCCTTCTCTAAAGTAGTGACTGCTAAAGTGCTCTCAGCAGAAAAACACCCTCACGCAGACAGGCTCCAAATAGCAACCGTTTATGATGGAAGTCAAAACTATCAAGTGGTGTGCGGCGCTTCTAACTGTAGAGCTGGCATCATTGCTCCCTTTGCACAGGTAGGCGCCTCTTTAACGGATAAAGACAATAAGACGTGGAGCATTAAGCAAAGTAAAATTCGGCAAGTGGAATCAGAAGGGATGCTCTGCTCTTTAGATGAGCTAGGACTTGAAGAGAGCTCTTCTGGCATTTTTGAATTTGGTGAAAACACACCTCTTGGCATTCCTGTTGAAACGATTCTTCTTGATCCTGTTTTTGATCTCTCCCTCACGCCGAATTTAGGCCATGTGCAAAGTGTCCTAGGAGTTGCAAGAGAGCTCTCTGCGACATTTAAAATCCCTTTACACACCCCTTCTTTGCAAAATCCAGTGACAGGCCAAGAAACTCTAAGTATCCAGATTGAAAATAGAGAAGACACCCCTAGGTTTTCCTGCCGTGTCATTGAAGGCATTACTGTTAACCCGTCTCCTTCATGGTTGCAAAATAGACTTAAAGCGTGCGGGATAAATCCTATCAATAATGTGATTGATGCTGTTCACTACACCATGCTTGAGCTGGGTATGCCTTTACATGTTTATGATAGATCATCTATTCAAGGAGATACGCTCTTTATTCGAAGAAGTGAAGAAAAAAGTGCCTTTATCACACTGGATGATGTGACAAGAGATGTTCCCAAAGGCGCTCTCATGGTGTATGATGCAGAAAAACCGCTCATACTTGCAGGGATTATGGGCGGGCAAAATAGCTCTCTTCAAGACACTACGCAGACAATTGTGGTAGAATGTGCAGCTTTTTCTCCCCTCCCCATTCGTCAAGTGAGTAGGTTTTTAGATCTTAAAACCGACGCGTCGTATAGATTTGATAGGGGCGTAGATATTGGATGTGTTCTCAAGGCTTTAGAAAGAGCCTCTTCTTTGATTATGGAAGTGGCTGGCGGATCTTTACACCCCATTTCTGAGGCGTACCCTCTTAAGGCCCCTCTTCGGAAGATCAAGTGTAGACCTTGGCGTATTAATCAAATCTTAGGCTTTACTCTTAGCTTAAATGAAGTCATCTCTTTATTTGATAGGCTAGAGCTTAAAGTAGAAGACGAGACGCAAGAGTCCCTAAACATCCAAATACCCTCTTACCGTAACGATTTAGTGACAGAGATTGATCTCATTGAAGAGATTGCAAGGCTGTATGGATATGATAATTTTCCCAAGGTGCGCCCTCTCTATTCTGCAGGGGCATTGCCTAACTCTCCCCTTGCCGCTCTTGAAGCTAAAACGCGCGCCTTATTTCTCCAAGAAGGACTGCAAGAGTGCATCACCTGTGATCTCATCAGCCCTGAGGAAGAAGCGGTTGCAAGACATCCTTCTTTAGAGCTGGGTAGCATTTTAAAAGTGCTTCACCCGAGATCTTTAGATCAATCCGTGCTGAGAACCTCGTTACTCCCAGGTCTTTTAAAGGTCGCCATTCACAATTTCAACCATCAAAACCCAGATTTAGCCCTCTTTGAAATTGGACGGGTGCATTTTAAAGAAAAAGAGAGCGTTCAAGAGCCGTCTTGCGCAGCGATTTTATTATCAGGGGCCGCAAAACCTCCTCATTTTATGACTCCTTCTTCCTCTTTTGATTTCTTTGATCTTAAAGGGTTATTAGAAAACTGGCTAACAGCTCTTATGCTTCCCTCGTTTACCATAAGAAGATCACAGCTCACAGCTCTTCATCCTTGGAGACAAGCAGAAATTGTGATCCAAGAAGAAGTGATTGGCTCTTTTGGCGAGGTGCATCCTGATATCCTCTCTTCTTGTGGTATTAAACATAAGCTTCTTTTTGCTGAGTTTAATCTAGAGGATATTTTTCATAGTAAAAAAATAATGACATCTTACACCCCGATCATTCCTTACCCTTCATCGACAAGGGATTGGACTGTGAAGGTGAAAAAGAGCGTAGATTATCATGAAATTACACGTTACATCACAGAGCACACACCTCCTCATTTAGAGTCGTTTACGCTGATCAGTGCTTTCCAAGTGCCAGAGGATCCTCATCATCAAAATATCACGCTTAGGTTTATCTACCGTCACCCTCATGAGACAATTGCTGCCTCTACAGTTGATAAAGAGCATGATCAACTTACACATTCTGTAGCAAAAAAGTTATCTGATCTACTATGATATCTACCATGGCATCCCTTTTTTCCTTTTTATCTAGGATACGTCAAAGGGATGACGCTTATTCATATGAAAGGAAGGTTTTTCATGCGGCATCTTATCACTCCTTTATTAGGATCTCTTACTCTTCTGCTTACAGGATGTCAGAGACAGCTCTCTGAAAACCCTGTCGTCTCCGAGCGGTATTTTCATAAATATGGCTATGCTGTTTCTAAAAATGAGTTCGAAGATCGAAAATATCCAGGTCAAGTGATTACAACACTTAAAACAGGAATCACGATCACATCAGCTTATGAAAATGGCATTCTTCATGGACCTACCACTCACACCTTTCCTCATAGCCAAACTGTTGAGTCGTATTTCCTCTATAACCAAGGTAACCTTGTTAAACAGATTCAATACAATATTCATGGGATGCCTTTAAGAGAAGAGCTTCAACTCTCTCCTAACCGCTTCTCCACCACAAAATGGTATGAAGATGGAACTCCGATGTCCATGGAAGAGTATGAAGGATCTCAGCTCCATGAAGGAAGCTACCTCTCCCAAAACAATGAAGTGGAAACACGGGTTGTTGGAGGAAAGGGAACTCGTCTTGTTAAAGATCAGAAAGGGCATTTAGAGGCTCAAGAAGAGATTTATCACGGCTACACCGTGAAACGAGAGTCGTTTTATCCAAACGGCGCTCCAGAAAGCATTGCCTACTATACAGACGGCGTTTTAAATGGAGAGAAAAAACTCTTTACTGAGTCAGGAGAGCCCCTTGCCATTAAAGAATACTTAAATGGAAAGCTCCACGGAAAAACGACATTTTTTAAAAATGGACTTCGCACCGTTGAAATGCACTATCTAGATGGTGTAAAAAACGGGCTTGAAATCCATTACATTGATGGAGGAACTCCTTCTCAAGAAATCACATGGGAAAACGATCATAAGCACGGCCCTTCTAGATACTATGCAGGAGGTCTTGCTCAACTGGAATACTTCTATGATGGGAAATTGGTTTCTGAAAACCGTTGGCACGAGCTCAATAAGCTAGACAACATGATTCAGCAAATCAACGCCTCAAACTGGTAATTTCTTCATCTTTTGCCTCTTTGTGAAAGCAAAGAGGCAAGTTCTTTCTTCCTTATTTTACAATTTTCTTCTCTTTTTTAACTCTTTAGCCCTCTCTATCAAAGCGCTTTCTAAGGTCATTGAATTCATAGTGATCTTAATCTATTAACCCTGCTAAGAAAAACGCTCCCCATTGACGCGGTTTATTTCGTTCTGTTTTCATCGCCATCAGAACTGATTCCTGTAGAGCTCTTGCTTTACTAAGCCTCGGAGTATCAATCCCTAAATAATGCCTATAAAAGGTATCCACCATCTTCAGAGTCATATCTCCTTCAGGAAGCGGCCAGTAACTAGCGATTGTCGATTTAGCGCCTGATCCTAGAAAAGACCAAACAGGTCCAATACTTCCCTCTTGTTTAAGATTTCCTCTTCCCAAATGACAAGCGCTCATAAAGACAAGATCGGCTTTTAATTTGAGGAGATGTACATCTTTTGCATGAAGATCACCTGCTAGATATTTGTGATCTGGGGCTAACCTAAAAAGTCCTTCAAAGACCGAGTAAGGGTCATCTAAAGGCTTTTGATTTGCTACTCCGTGGCCTGCAATATGAATGACTCTAGCATGAGGCGCATGAGTAAAGACATTTCCTACAGTTGCTTCTTCTTGAGTTAAGACTTTTACATCAATATTTTGCATCAGCCGTGCAATGATATCACGCACTTCAGCTTCAGATTTTTTGAGATTATTATACGCTTCCTGAGGTGTTTTAGGGTTGCCCATCAGAAGAGCCTCATTTAAAGGCTCTTTAGGAAGTTGATCTAAAAGAGAGAGAACCTGAATGGAGGGAGCAACTGTTATCGGATAGTTTTCAATGAGATATTGATCTTTCTTACGGTTATAAAAAGCCCCAAAAGGAAGATGGGCTAAAAACCCATCTGGAATAAAGGTGAGGGTCTTTCCAGAGCCTGGTAAAGGAATATGCTCTTCTAAAGGAGCAATGAAGAGGTCATACCAAGAAGAGAGTCTTTCCTCAAAAAATTGACTAGGTTGTTTCGCTCCTTTTACGGGGCGAGTTTTTTCAATCTGATAAGGAAATGTTTTAAAGATATGATCTAACTCTGAAAAAGCATCTTCTGAAATAGATAAAGAAAATGATTGGATAGGCTGTTGATCACAGGATACAACCCATGCGTGAACAGACATTACCTTATTATTTACAATATTAAGGGAATAAATTATGAAAGTCGTATCAAGCCTTTCAGCTAAATCCTGCATATCTTGAACTGAAAGAAGATTAAGATGAAAATCTTGATTCTCTTTTAAATTAAGACGCTCAAATAGAAGAGAAGAGAGGGCTCTGGCACGTCTTGTATCAGAAATTTCTAAAGCCCGGATGTCTCCTATCTTGAATAACACCTGTTCTAAACCTACATAAGGTTTTGATAGCTCCTCAAATATAGAGATTTGCCACTGAGCCCGTTTTGCATCTTGTTGCAAAGAGGCGAAGATCTTAATGCTTTGACGGAAATATTTTTCTGCTTGAGAGCATTCTTCTAAAGAATCGTAAGCGCTTCCCAAATTGCAATAAGCTCCTCCTTCCAAGCCCTTATCTTGAAGCTCTAGAGCAATCTTTAAACTCTTATTATAAAAATCGATGGCTTTACGGATCTCTCCTAGAAAATAATAAGCATTTCCCAAATTACAATAAGCCCTCTTTTCCCCGCCCCTATCTTGCAGCTCTAGAGCAATCTTTAAAGCCTTTTTATGAAAAGCAATTGCTTTACGGGTCTCTCCTAAAGAATCATGAGCATTTCCCAAATTGCCATAAGTAACTCCTTCCCAATTTTTATCTTGTAACTCTAGAGCACTCTTTAAACTCTTATTATAGAAATCAATCGCTCTGCTATGCTCTCTTAGAGAATCATACGCATTTCCCAAATTAACATAAGCTCTCCCTTCCCTCACCTTATCTTGCAGCTCTAGAGCAATTTTTAAAGCCTTTTCGTGGAAATTGATTGCTTGATGAATCTCTCCTAAAGAGCGATAAGCATTTCCCAAATGACCATAGGCACGCCCTTCTCCGCCCTTATCTTGTAGCTTTAGAGCGATCTTTAAATGCTTATCATGAAAATCGATGGCTTTACGGATCTCTCCTAGAGAACCATAAGCATTTCCCAAATTACAATAAGATGCCCCTTCTCCCTCCTCATCTTGCAGCTCTAAAACAATCTTTAAACGCTTTTCATGAAAATCAATCGCTTTACGGGTCTCTCCTAAAGAACTACAAGCATTTCCCAAATTGCCATAAGCAAGTCCTTCCCCGCCCTTATCTTGTAGCTCTAAAGCAATCTTTAAACTCTTTTTATAAAAATTAATTGCTTGATGAATCTTTCCTAGAGAACGATAAGCATTTCCGATATTGCCATAAGCAATTCCTTCCCCGCTTTTATCTTCAAGCTCTAGGGTACTCTTTAAATGTTTTTTATGGAAATTGATGGCTTTACGGGCATCTCCTAGAGAATCATAGGCATTTCCCAAATTGCAATAGGCTCTCCCTTCTCCCAGCTTGTGTTTAAACTCTAGCGCAAACTTCAAATCCCTCTCATACCATGGAATTGCTTTATGATACTCTCCTGACTTATAGTGAATATATCCCGCACGGCTATAGCCTACTGAAAGGGCATCTTCCCTTGAAATCAGCTTAAAATGACTTCCTTCTTTAAATAGATAGGGCCTATTCGAAATCTCTTGAAACATTGCACTAACAAACCCCTTATAAATTCTTCCTTTCATTTCTAGCTCAAATATTGTCTGAATTTTTGCCATGCCCTCTGGTGTTTGATCAGAAAATCTATAGAGCCGGATTTTACCCTTTGAAGCATAAGAAGAAGGGAGCGATATTTTAATGAGCCCAGCTTCAGTTAAAGATTTTATATGAATGTCCATCTTAACCCTCTGATCACTTGAATAAAAAAATACTATGAAATGCCCCTGCTATTTAATCAAGGTCTTTTTTAGCTCTAAAAAATAGGAACGGTAAAAGATTTATCCTGTGAAGCATGATTCACACATATCTTCTGATTTTCTGTTTAAGCTTAACTACCTTAAATATCTTGGAGTGCCGTGATTGCTACTACAAAGAATTTTAGACCCTTGAATCAAGAAGACCGTTAAACACATTTACACCCTATTTCTTCTTATCAAGAGAACTCTCTAAATCGTGACTCAATCATTAGAATAAGCTTAGGTATTTTTTTCCTCCTTTTCAATGCGGCGCGTCCTTTTTATTCAAAGCTCTGCTTTTTTATTTGCAATCTCTAATGGATTGATTATCATGCCATCTCTTCTTCTTTTTATTGTTACAAACGCTTTTTATTTACAAATTGTTTTAATTTGGCACACTTTTTGCATCAAATACAGTATCAAGAAATGTTTCTTCAGATAAAAAAAATCATCAAAAGGAGATAATTATGGGAAAAGAGTTCTTACAAAGAAGGTTATCAGAGCTTGAAACGATTAATGATCAACTTGTTGCAGAGCTCAATTATCTTGATCATCTTTTAAGACAAATTGGTTTTGAAGATGGACTCATGACACTTAAGTTTGCGGCGCAAGAATTATTACAAGAAGAAAACAAAAAAGATGAAAAAATTGAATAAAAACCACATTAACTATAAAATTAACTCCCTATGATAGACATTACAGTTTTTGGTGATTATTTTCGCAGTCACAATCACCACTATTGGGATGGATCAAAGGGAGTAATTAAAACACTATTAAAAATCACATTTGCAATTGCTGTTATCTATACACTTGGAAAACTCTTTTCTAAAATCTACCGATCTCTTTTACCCCCTTCTCTTCCACCGCCACCCTCAATCACAGGAAAGCTCCCCCCACGTTCTAGAGCCTCTTCTCTCTCTTCTCAAGCTCCTGCTGCCCCTCCTGTCATTAAAACTCCCCTGCAAACGCAGCTCTACACCCTTATCCCTAAGAATCTCTCTCCTTGTCCCATCATGCGAGATCGCATAGAAAATAGCGTGAACTTTGCGAACTATTTTTATAAAGAAATATTAAGAGGAGACCGTATTCAAGATGGTATTATTCAAGGAAACTCTTTTTCCTTTAATTATGAACACTCTTTAAAAATCCCCTTAAAAAAGGTGCCTGAAAAAATCACAGAAGCGCTCTCTTTACCAGAGCTTCAAGCAAAACAGACGTGCTTTGATCCTTACTCTTGTATTTTTGAGCTCGATCAAGAGCTCTCAGGAGAGATTCACTATACAGAGTCAGCCATTGAATTTCATTTTTTCCCTGAATCTGCCTTTCTTTTAGAAGGCCATACGTTAATTGGACACTTAAAATCCTTAACACTTCCCTATGACGCCTCACAGCTAGTTGAGCTAGAACTCGATTACAAAATGGCTGGAATGTGGCCTGACAAAGACATTGTAAAGCTGATCTTTACAGCGCAAGAGTGGATTGCGATCTTTGATTACAACCTCTTTCCTCACCACTACATCTAAAGCTCTAAAAGCTCTTTAATCTCTTGAAAAGAGATGTTTTCTAAATTTAAGTCCTCTTTACTCCACAGCTCATGAGCAAGCTCTTCTTTTTTCGCTTGAAGCGTTAAAATCTTGGATTCAATGGAGTGATTTAAGATGTATTTACGCGCAATCACACGCTTTGTTTGCCCAATGCGGTGCGCTCTATCAATGGCTTGTGCTTCAATGGCGCTATTCCACCAAGGATCGTAGAGAAACACATAATCTGCAGATTGAAGGTTAAGTCCCACACCTCCGGCTTTTAAACTGATGAGGAAAATAGAGGTATGAGGATCATGTTGAAATTGACTGACTGCTGACTCTTTATCCTGAGTTGAGCCGTCAAGATAGGCATATTTTAATCCTTTACTTTGAAGCGCTTCTCCCATCTTTTTTAACAGCGTAGTAAATTGACTATAAAGTAGCACTTTATGTCCACTATAGACAGCTTCTTCAAGGTCGATGAGCACTTGATTAAACTTCGCTCCTTCTCCTTTAAACTCTGGATATACAAGAGAAGGGTGGCAGCAGTGCTGCCTTAATCTTAAAATGAGCTCTAAAATCTCGAGGGTTTTCATCCCTTGAGAGGGTTCTTGAAGAGCCTGAGTGATTTCTTTCTTCCTGCTTTGTAAAAGGTGCTCATAAGAGGCAAACTCTTCTTCAGAAGGGTCCACTTCAACCAGCTGCATCATCTTTTCAGGAAGCTCTAAATTCACGCTCTCTTTTGTTCTCCGTAAGATGAAAGGTTTCATCTTTTTGTAGATGGTTTGAGAAGAGGGAGAATCAAAGGTTTGATCTGGCATGAGAAACTGAAAGAGAGACAAAATATCTGTGATATGATTTTCAATGGGCGTTCCTGTGATAGCTAGTCTAAAATGAGCTTTTAAAGAACAGACGGCTTGCATCACTTGTGTGGATCTATTTTTAATCATTTGCGCTTCATCTAATATGACAGCCTCAAAGGGTATTTGCTGTAATAAAAGAAGATCTCGCCGAAGAGTTGCGTATGAGGTTAAAATGAGAGGGTGTTTTTGAAGCTCTTCAATGCTCTTATCCCTTCCCCCGCCTTGATGTACATACACCTCTTGAGACGGAATAAATTGATGGATTTGATTTTTCCATAAAGAGAGGAGAGTTACTGGCATCACAATTAAAATAGGGCCCTTTATCACCGTTAAAAAGGCAAGGGTTTGAATGGTCTTACCTAACCCCATTTCATCTGCTAAAAGCCCTGAAAAACCGCTCCTATAGAGAAAATAGAGCCAGTTAACCCCTTTTTGCTGATAAGGAAAGAGCTCTCCTTGAAAATGGGGAGGCATTGTAACATGTTCCCACGCCATTTCCTTGTAACAAGAAGGGAGCTCTACAACCTCTTCTAAAAGCCCGATCATGCTTTTTTTAAACCGTAATCCCCCCTTAACCTTTTCTCCGGCATTTAACACCTGAAAACTCTCAGGAAGATCTAAAAGCCCTACATGGTGAGGGGATAAATTAATCCACCGCGTATGCTTTTCAAAAGAGCCCTCGATCTTTTCAATATTCATGGAGTATGATCCAAATCCAAGCGTTCCTCTCAGTAAAATGGCTTGATCAAGATCGATTGATTCAAGTTCACTAGATGTTTGCCTAACGATAAGTTTTTTTTGATAATCAATCACTTTCCACCCGAGATCAATGAGAAAAGAAAGACTCTTACCCACCTGGTCTAACGGGCAAAAATAAAAGGACTCACCCACCCTTTTACGGTAAAACCCTGTCTCTAAAAGATCCGTTTCCCAAGATTTCTCCTCTTCTGCTAATTGCTGACCTTGAGCCATCACTTCTCCCCACTCTCCGTAATCAAAGCGTAAATTTGCAAATCCCCCTGTCTTATCTGTGAGTTCTAAAAGTGGAAGAGGAGACGGTTTTAAGCTTAAAATAGGTTCTTGAAAAACGAGGGGAAAATCTTGATTTTTGAGCTCCTCAAGCTGTTTGGGAGATAAAGGAGCTAAGAGCTCTTGACACCGCCTCACAACAGTAAACGCATCAGGATCTTCCCAAAACCGAAACACCCCTCCCTCTAGGGCTCCAAAAGGGGTGGTGAGCTCAAAGGTAGAAACTTTTTCTCTTCTTGCTCCCACATGGATAAAAGGGGTCAGGGTAAACTGCCCCTCCTTTTTCATCACATCCACTGTGACGGTGAGCTTTAAAAAAGGGTCTAACACAACCTTTTTTCCTTGCCATGTGAGAAGGCGCCCTTTTGCTAACTCTTGAATCTTGAGATAGGGCCCTTGAAGAAGCACTTCCATAGATTTTAAGAAGAGTGTTCTTGAGAGAGCTCTGCCAGCCTTTGAAAAGGTTTTGGCCTCTCTTGAGGGATAAAGGCTCTAACTCTTGGAGCTAAAGTACAGGTCTTAGAGCAGCACCCTTTTTCTTTTTCTGCACAGGCGTGACACGCTAAGAAAAGGTTGTTGCAATCCATATTAGCGCAGTTAAAATACATATCAGAAAGAGCGTGACAGGTGTGACAGTGGCTAATGATTTCTTCAGGATGATTTTCTGATATGGGAACTGAGAGCCTATCGTCAAAAACAAAGAGTTTTCCTCTCCAGTGATCCACACCCTCTTCCATGCCGTATTTAATGATGCCCCCTTGAAGCTGATACACTTCATCAAATCCTTTCGCTTTCATGAGAGCTGAATACAGCTCACACCGTATACCCCCTGTGCAATACATCATCACTTTGGTTTTTTTAGGGTCTTTGGTTTCTTTGAGCGCATCGACATAGTCAGGAAATTCTCTAAAGGTATTTAGCTGCGGGAGCTCTGCCCCTTCAAAATGGCCAATATCCCACTCATATTGGTTTCTCACATCGATTAAAATGGTCTCTTCATCTTTAGAAGCTAGCATGTTTTTCCACTCTTCAGGAGAGAGATGCGTGCCTGTTTGAGAAAGATCAGCCGGATAATCAAGAGCTACTAACTGCGTTTTTAGTTTTACCGTTTGTCTGGGGAAACAGTGCTCATGCCATGAGTGAATCTTAAACTCCGTGTCTTTAAACCTGGGGTCATTTCTCATCCACTCCATGTATTCTTCAGCAGCTTGTAAAGAGGCGCTCATCTGACCATTAATCCCTTCATGAGAGATGTAGATTCTTGACCGGATATCTCTTGTTAAGAAAAACTTTTTATGCCGAACGACATCATGGGCTGGATCTTCCAGAGGTGTAAAGTTATAATAAGCTAAGACACAATATTTCATAAGGAAGTATTATAAGACTTCTCCCCTCTTCTGACAAGATGCGTGAAAGAAAAGATGTTTTGCTCTTGTGAAAAAAAGTGATTCTCAACTACCATGGTATTCTTTAAGTGAATGTTATTGATCTGGAGCAACAATGGTACGTTATACCGGCCCTAAAAATCGCATCGCCCGCCGCTTTGGCGTCAATATTTTCGGGCGTGCACGCAATCCTCTTCTTCATAAAGCATCCCCACCGGGTGTTCATGGAGCAAAGAGAAAGAAGAAGTCTGATTTCGGCTTACAGTTAGATGAGAAACAAAAACTCAAAGCTGTTTACGGAATGTTAACTCAAAAGCAACTCGTCCGTTACTATAAAGAAGCTTTAAACAAAAAAGGCGTAACTGCTCATCTGTTTATCCGCCGTTTAGAGTGCCGTTTAGATAACGTTGTGTATAGACTCCGTCTAGCTCCTACTATTTTTGCAGCGCAGCAAATCGTGTCTCATGGACATGTTCTTGTGAACGGCAAAAAAGTTGACAGACGTTCATTTGAAGTGAAGCCTGGAATGGTGATTTCTTTAAAGCCAAAAGCTCAACATCTTGAAGTTGTAAAACAGTCTGTTGAAAACACAGCACGTGAAGTGCCAGGTTACGCAGAACTAGACGCTGCAAGCTTTAGCGGAAAATTGGTGAGTGAACCTCATATCGACCAAATCCCTTTCCCTCTTCCGATTAATATTCCTCTTGTTTGTGAACACTTAGCTCACACAAGTTAAGAAGTTATATCTTTATTTAACCCTTTCATGCCAAGAATTTTCCCTCCTGGCATGAAGGGGTTAATGCTTTTTACCCCTTTTTCACTTTGACGCTTCATGCAAGATATCTCTTAGCACATAGTTAAGAATACCTCCATGACGGTAGTACTCAATTTCTACTTTATTATCTAACCGTAGAGTCACAGCAATACTTCTTACCCCCCTCTCTTCTGTAATGTTGAGGATCATCTCTTGATGAGGAAGCAGTTGATCAAACGCTTCTAACCCCTCTAAAGAAAAGAGTTCATGCCCTAAGATGCCATGGCTACTCCAACTCTCTCCTTCTTTAAACTGCAGCGGTAAGATCCCCATGCCAATTAAATTACTGCGGTGAATCCTCTCAAAGCTCTCAGCAATCACCACTTTGACCCCGAGAAGCTTAGACCCTTTTGCGGCCCAATCTCTTGAGCTTCCCATACCGTAATCCCGCCCCGCTAAGATGATAAGAGGAGTCCCTCGTTTTTGATACACTTCACTGGCCTCAAAAATAGAGCATTCTTTTCCCTCTGGCATGAGCTTTGTAAAGCCCCCCTCTTTTCCTTCAACCAGTTGATTTTTAAGATAAATATTTGCAAAGGTGCCCCTTACCATCACATGGTGATTGCCTCTTCTACTTCCATAGCTATTAAAATCACCTACCTTAACCCCTTTAGAGAGAAGATAGGTGCCTGCTGCGCTATCTTTTGAAAAGGCGCCAGCTGGGGAAATGTGATCGGTTGTAATGGAGTCTTTAAAAAGAGCAAGCGGTCTCATCCCTTTAAGAGTTTCTAAAGGAGCGGGCTCTTTTGTAAATCCTCTAAAAAAGGGAGGCTTTTGAATGTAGGTGCTTATTTCACTCCACGGGTAAAGAGAGGAGGTTAGCGCCTCCATCTCTTCCCACTCTAATGATCCTGTGAAATGATCACGGTATCTCTTACGGAAAAGATCTGGCTTTATGACTTGCTGAATCACTTTTTCAATCTCTTCTTTTGAAGGCCAGATGTCTTTTAAAAAGATCGGTAAGCCTTCCTTATCTACCCCTAAAGGGTCTACGGAAAAGTTGATATCTACTCTTCCAGCAAGAGCAAAAGCCACTACAAGTGGGGGTGACATGAGGAAATTTGCTTTCACGGAGCTATGAATACGGGCTTCAAAGTTCCTGTTACCACTTAAGACACTAGCTACAATGAGATCTTTAGCGACAATTTCTTCTTCAATCTCTAAGGGGAGGGGTCCGCTATTGCCAATACACGTTGTGCATCCATAAGCTACTAGCTGAAAGCCTAGCTGATCTAAAGAAGAAGAGAGCCCGCTTTGATCTAAATAATCTGTCACAACTCTTGAGCCTGGCGCTAAGCTTGTTTTAACATAAAAAGGAACACTAAGCCCTTTTTGCACCGCTTTTTTAGCAAGGAGCCCAGCTGCAATCATGACGCTAGGGTTACTTGTATTGGTACAGCTCGTAATCGCTGCAATCACAATAGATCCGTGCTCAAGAGCGCGCTTTGTAGGTATTTCTTGATAAGAGGAAGAGTCATCTTCTTTATAAATCCTCTCTTGATAGAGGCAGTGATGAAGCGGGGAAAAAGGGTCTTCTTCTATAGCTTTTGAAGCGCTAGCGTGTAAAAGGGACTTTCCATACCCTCCCTTAGAAATGGGAAGAAGTATCAGTTTTTGAAAGATCTTTTTGATCTGATTAAGAGGGATACGGTCTTGAGGCCGTTTAGGTCCTGCAACAGATGGGATAATGGAATGAAGATCAAGTTCCATCACCTCTGTGTAATCGATATCTCCTTTTTCAGGAACGCCAAAGAGATGCTGAGCAGTGAGGTAGTTTTTCACAGTTTGAATATAGGACTCTTCTCTTCCAGTCATTCGTAAGTAATCTAGTGTCTTATCATCACACGGGAAAAAACCCACTGTAGCGCCGTATTCTGGTGCCATATTGGCAATAGTTGCTCTATCTGCAACAGAAAGAGACTTTACACCCTCTCCAAAAAATTCGATAAATTTTCCGACTACATGCGCTTTACGTAAATATTCTGTGACTGTTAAGGTAAGATCTGTAGAGGTGACTTCCTCTTTAAGTTTTCCTGTTAAGTAAAAGCCCACCACTTCAGGAAGTTGAACTGGCATCGGAAGTCCAAGCATTGCAGATTCTGCTTCAATGCCGCCTACTCCCCACCCCAGCACTCCAATTCCATTAATCATGGTTGTATGAGAGTCCGTGCCCACAAGCGTGTCTGGATAGAGAAATACTTTACCTTCTTTTTCTTCTCTTACCACACAAGTAGCTAGCGTTTCTAAATTCACCTGATGCACAATCCCCACACCAGGGGGCACCACTTGAAATGTTTTAAACGCCTCTTGTCCCCACTTTAAAAATGTATACCGCTCTTGATTTCTCTGAAATTCTTTTTGGATATTAGTAGCAAAAGCAGAGGACGTTTTGGCAGAGTCGACTTGCACAGAGTGATCAACCACAAGATGAACAGGCACTTTAGGCTCGATACTACTTGGATTCAGTCCAAGCTGAACTGCTGCATCTCTCATCGCAGCAAGATCAGCTAGTAAAGGAACACCTGTTAAATCTTGCAAAATCACCCGACTTACCATCAAAGGGATATCTCTATCTTCAGGATGCTTTGCATTCCAGTTAATGAGTGACTCTATGTCTTTTTCTTGAATCTTTACCCCGTCATAATGTCTTAATAAAGACTCTAGCATGATACGAAGGGTAAGGGGAAGTCTTTGGACTTTATCTCCTAAAGTCTTAAGGGAGTAGTAATACTCCCCAGAAGGGAGCTGTTTTAAACTGCCAAGATGATCATGCATAAAAGCCTTTATGATAAAATGTTAAGGAAATCTTCATAAAAAGTAAGCCTACACAATGAAGACCTCTTTTAGGTGTATAACGAAAAAAAGATTTTCAGACGAGGATTAGATGATATACTTTTGAATCGTTGACTATGCATTAAAAACGTATGAATACTCTATTGTTTTGAATTTCTTGCTTGTTTTTCTAAAGCAAAAAATCAACCTGTAGAGGGTTGATTTTTCGCTATTCATGTCTGACTCACTTATTTGATTAGTGACGGTATCTATTTTTCGATAGCCTATTTTCCAAAAAATAGGTCAAGTAAGCTGAAGATCTTCTTTTAGCGCAGCTTCTAGGTGAAAAACATTATCTTCATATAATTTTTTAAATTTTTGACACAGGTTAATCATAGGGCTCATTTCTCCTTGAGCTCTACTGCCTTTTAGTGCTAAATTACAAAACTCTCTCAAGCACTTTATATCTTTTTCTTGATTTTTAATCACCATAGCCAGTTTTCTCTTCTGTATTTTTGCTAGAAATTTCTCTTTTGTTATTGCTGTGATTGTTTGCATTATCTCATCGAATTCTTTGTTAAGAAGGTTAAAATTTTCTTCTGTTTTTCTTGCATGAACCTGTTGAGATAGTTTAGATTCTTGTATTGCAAGTACTTTTCTCACAGCACTAACCCATGTATGTCTATCAAACTCTTGTTGCCTTTGCTTAATAGAATCTCTTATTTTCCTAAGAGTTTCCATTTGATGATGGCTCATCTCCCATTGCTGAATTTTACCCTTTACCCCTTGTATCCCATTCAAAGTGCACTCTAATTCATACAGCTGCGCTCTTAATTGTTTAATTTTTTTTTCTTCTTCCTCTTGACTAGCCATGCTCATTAGCAGCTGCGCTCTTAATTTCTCAATTTTTCTTTCTTCCTTTTGACCAGCCATGCTCATTATTCGTCCCCCAAAAAAGCCCCATGACATAAACATGGAATCAACCATCGTCTGTTTTATTTCTATCTCTTTCTTAAGACTGATAATTGGTATCTCTATCTCTTTCTTAAGATTGATAATTGATATCTCTATCTCTCTCTTAAGATTGATGATTGATATCTCTATCTCTTTTTTTGCGTTTTCTATTTTTACGTGCTCTTTGGCTGCAGATTCGATTTTTCTTTCGATTTCAATATACTCACTCTCTAAATTGCTACGTTCTGCTTTGGATATAGCAACAACTATAGCGTTGACTTCCTCTAGCATTTCACCTTTCTTGATTGCCTGAGGATCTTTTTCTAATAGCCTTAATTCATAAATGGATTGCTTCAATCCCCTTTCAATAATTTCCATCTTTTCAATTTCGACATTTCTATCTCTTTTGGCTTGCTGTAAAGATTCTGTTTCCGCTTTTTTCTTGATTAATTGCTCATCACATTGTTTGATTTTTTCAGGTAACCCTAATAGATAGGGGGTTAAAATAGAATCCAACCATGTGCGCACAGAGACTTCAATCGACTTCCCAAATTTTGTTTGTATATCTAGCCCCTGCATTGCATTCACATACCGATTTTTCTTAACTTCTTGTTGATAAGCAGTCGTATATTTTGTTAATAATTTATCTTTTTCAAATGCATCTTCAATATCGATAAAATCGATTTGATTCTGATCATGCATGAGACGTAATACTTGCCAAATATTTTTCCTTCTCTCAATCTTTTTTAATTCAAAATCGTCTGATATGGCACCTTCTCTTTCTATTTTTTTCTTTGATTCATTCAATAATTCCTGAATACGGGTCCCATTTTTAAGACTGTCTACAGCGGCTTCATGTTGATCGTGTTTTGTAATCAAGATAAAAAAATTGGAATTTTCCCCAATTTTTGTAGGATTGAAAGAATCTATAAAACGCTCTCTTACAGTCTCAATCAGTTCAATTACAGAATTTGCCCTGTCAACTAAAAAAGCGTGTATGGGAATGATGAGTACAATTGACCTAATCGATTTTGCTTGAGTCATAGCTTGATCAATGCTTAAGTTGGTACAGATTTCAAAATCGCTACCTCTTGTATCATGAAACCCTGGACAATCTCCAAGCATATGAGGAAAATCTTCTAAAGGATACCCTTTTGTATATAACGTTTCAGATTCTCCTAAAGATTGTCCAATAATAGGATATTTGCCGTTATGAGCCTTTTCTTTTATATGAATGACCTTATCCCCAACACGGTTTGTCACGGTTTCCATTTCTGCACCCAGGAAATAACTGATTGCCGTGCTTTTCCCAGAACCTGTATTTCCAATAAAAAAAATCACCTCCTTTCCTTCTATCTCCTCAAGATTTCTATAAGTATCTTTAAGAAGTTCCATTGTTTTTGAAATCACAACACTTTGGCTTTCACCAATAAGCGAGAAATAATTGACCTCTTCGATAAGCTGCTTTAAAATGGCTTCAGGTGTTTGATAAATTTTTAAATGCGTACAGTATTTCAGAGAAATTTCTTTAAGATTTACAGTCAGATCGGGTCGCTGTTTGTTCAAAGAATCCATCCCTTCCGTACTGATTTTTGCAAGTCCGTTCTTTACTAAATCTTTCATTAAGAGTTCTACTAATTGCGCGCTTTCAGATTTTAAAAGCTCAGTACGAATTTCATCTAACGCTTCTCGAATCTGTTTGAGATACATTCTTCTTATCCTTGTATCTTCATTCTCATCCTTGATCAAGATATGATGATTAATATTGGTTGCATTAACTCCTTGAACCTTTTGAGTATCCTTTTTAATTGCTGTATAAATACTATTAAAAAGCTTGGGGTCGATGTACTCACCCTTTTTTCCCTTGATCTCCATTTTAATCGCTTCAATGGGAGAATTTTGATCTTCCCCCTTAAAGTAAATAAATAATTTGCTTTCTAATTCTTGACTATTTGGATGAGTTAATTCAATGTATTGATAAACTCCACCAGCAAATGTAGGACGCATTTCACTTTTAGAAAGCCTGTAAGAACCAGCAACCATTCCTAACGTAATCGAAGAGCTAGGTAAAACATTCAGTATAAACACATCATTGAAATTTAAATTATTGCTCAAAATTGCTGTTAATAATTTATGATGGTGGCTCTTTGTTAGGGCAATGTCATAATGAGGGGTAATCTGAATTTCCATATGATCATGTAGTGTAAAAATCCAATCCCCCTCTTGATTTTTTTGACTATTTACAACAGTTCCATGATAAGTCTCAAGCGTTTCTGGATCTGTTAAATAAAGGGTTTTTTCCTTAAAAAACGTGTCAGGCTCATTCCAATTGTTGGTAAAACCTTCTTGTTGAACAGGTTTTTGTTTAATCACTTGAGCAAGTAGTGTATTGATATTTTTATACCGTGTCGACTTGAGCTCTTGATCGAGTTCATGGCTGCCAATTTGATGAATTTCTAAAATTTTTAAGGTTTCTCGTTTAAATGCCTCAACATCCCTAGATTGAATCAAGCTTTGAATTTTTTCTACAGCTGCATTGTTAAGCCTCAAAATTTGAGGTAATTCAAAAAATATTCCATAGGATTCCCAATTTGAAATTTTATTTACCATATTATTCCTTCAAATATCTTTGTCTTTTTAATTGAAATGATTCATGTCATGAAACTCTTTAATACGTTAAAAGAAAAAAGCGTCCATACCTACAATAAAAAAGAGAGCACTTCTATTCTAGGCGCCCTCTTCAAAATATATCCTCAAATGTTCAAAAGATTTAAGCGAGCTTTAAATCTTCTTCCACTTTTATGGCTAAATGATGAATATTTTCATCATATATTTTTTTAAATTTCTCACATGTAGCAATCATACTACTTCTTTCTTCTTGAATAACTTCTCCTCCTAAAACAAGAATACAAAATTCTCGAAGTTGTTTGGCTGTTTCACCATTATTTTTGATAATGATGGCAAAATTTCTTTTTTGTTTTTTCTCAAATACAATTTTTTCTTCAATTGCTTGGGCAGATTGAACCGCAATTTCTCTACTCTTATTCAGCTCATCAAAATTTTTTTCTTTGTTTCTTAAACGAATGTTATCTGCTAATTCCTTTTCCTTCGCTTTACGTGATTCTTCAATAGAATTTTCCAATGCACGGTTTTTTGCCTCTGTAATTCTTTCCATTACAGAATCCTTTTTCCTTTCCAAACCAGTAATTTGAGATAAAAGGGTTTCCAATTCTTTCTTTTTGCCAACAAGCTTACCTGCTCCATCTAAATCAAGTTGTAGCTCTTTTTGTTTTTTTTCTAAAACAGTAACTTCAGCTCCTTTATTGATAATAGTAGCCTCATTAAGATCAATATTTGGAATAGTATGAGAAATTTTCACCCAAGGTAAAATATCTCCTTTCCATTCAGTTTTAAATCCATATACCATTTGCTTACCCTCAGGATGAATAGTCACCCCCAGGTCAACACTAAATCGCTCTCCTTCTAGTGCCGCTGCAAATTTCCCTTCACCAGAATTATAACTATTATTTCTTTGCATACTTTGAATAAACGCTTGTCGTATTGTTGGGTCTGCAGGAATAACTCTATACTCTTTACTAATAAGAGCTAAATGTTGCAATGTCCCTCTATAATCCTTTGTTTTAACCTTGGTTGAAGCCCCAGCTTCTTCCGAGGTCACAGTTCTCCCTTCTTTAAATGCTTTTTCTCTAACTGCATCTGAATAGTGACAAAAAGATAGCTCTTCTTGGTCTTTATAAGAACAATTCCATAACAATTTAGTTGTTGAACCTTTTGATAAATCTTGAATATCCCTATTCTTTTTTATTATTTCTGATTCAGCTTCTTTAGATTGGTCATTAATTTTTGTAATTTTATCTCTTAGTTCTGAAATATTTGCATTTTCATTTTTGATATCCCTTTCCAATTTTGTTAATTCAAAATTTAGTTGATTGATATTTTCATCATTAATGGCAGAAGATTTTGATTTAATTTCTTCTAGTAACGTATTGCTTTCAGCAGTATGAGGATCTTTTTCTAATTTTATCAGCTCATCGATCAGATTTTTTAATTTTTTTTCGTTCTCTTCCATGCTTGCAATCTTCATTTCTCTAGATTTCTGCTGCTGATCTAACAAAATAATTTTGCCATTCTCTTTAGCTAAATCTTCATTCAATTGCTGTATCTTTTGAGGTAAGTCAATAAGGTAAGGAGTTAAAATCGAATGTGCCCATGTATGTGCAGACATTTCGATATACTTACCAAATTTCATTTGCATATCTTGTCCTTGCATCGCATTCACATAACGACTTTTTTTGACTTGTTGTTGACTAGCTGTCGTATATTTTGTTAATAACTCATCTTTTTCAAAAGCGTCTTCAATATCGATAAAATCAATTTGTTTTTTGTCATGCATCAGGCGCAAGGTTTGCCAAATATTTTTTCTTCTCTCAATTCGTTTGAGTTCAAAATCATCCAATACAGCATTATCATCCTCTAATTTTTTCTTGGATTCATTGAGAAGTTCTTGAATACGGGTTCCATTTTTAATGCTTTCCACAGCTGCCTCATTTTGATTATGTTTGGTAATCAAAATAAAGAAATTCGAATTCTCACCGATCTTTGTAGGATCAAATGCATCTGTAAAACGTTCTCTAACTGTTTCTATTAACTCAATTAAAGGGTTAGCTCGATCAACTAAAAAGGCGTAGAGAGGGATAATTAAGACAATTGACCGAATAGATTTTGACTTGGCAATGGCTTGATCAATACTTAAATTAGTGCAAATTTCAAAATCACCGCCTCTTGTATCATTAAAGCCAGGGCAATCTCCTAGCACATGAGGAAAATCTTCTAATGGATACCCTTTTGCATATAACGTTTCAGATTCTCCTAAAGATTGTCCAATTGTAGGGTATTGACTTGTTTCATTCTCCTCCTCCCCTTTAACACGAACGACTTTATCCCCTACACGGTTTGTAAAGATCTCCATTTCTGCACCAAGAAAATAACTGATTGCAGTGCTTTTTCCTGCCCCTGTATTCCCCACAAAGAAAATAACATCCTTACCTTCTATTTTCTCAAGATTTTTATACGCATCTTTAAGAAGTTCCATCGTTCTTGAAACAACAACGCTTTGGTTCTTATCGACAAGTAAGGCATAGTTGGCCTCTTCAATTAGCTGCTTTAAAATGCGTTCAGGTGTTTGATGAATTTTTAAATCGGTTTCATATTTTTTAGAAATGTCTTTAAGATGTATCTCAAGATCTGGGCGCTGTTGATAAAAAGTGCTCATCCCCTGTGCACTAATTTTTTCTAGTTTTTGCCCCGCTAAATCATCGATTAAAAAATCTAATAAATGCTTATTTGCTGATTTTAAAAATTCACTACGCGCGGTGTCTAGCGCTTCTTTAATCTGTTTAAGATGCATCATTCTAATCTTATTACCATCTTTCTCATCTTTAATAAGAATTTGGTCATCTGCATTTGATTTATTAATTCCTTTTACACTTTGGCTATCTTGTTTAATCGCTGTATACATACTATTAAAAGCTTGCAGTGATACGGATGATTTGTTTGAACCTCCTTCAATCTCAATATTTTTTGGCACTAGTTCATTATTTTTTTCTTGAAGATTTATGCGTATTGTATAATTATTCGATGTAGAATTATTGCTAGTATTTTCTAAATTATTTAATCGAATCTCTTTATATGGTTTACGTGTAATTGTTTTATTATTTTCTATTTGAGAAAAATAATAAGTACCCGCAACCATACCGGATTCAATCGACTGATCAGAGGCTAACTTAAGAGTAAAAACATCTGTTGGATTTAAAGTGCCATTTAAAATAGCTGTTAATAATTTATAACGATTTGCACTTGTAATAGTCGTATGATAAGAAGGTTCAATTTTGATTTCTGAATCATCATGTAATGTAAAAATCCAAGCTCCATTCCTATCTTTTTGACTCTTAACAATCGTGCCATTATGAGTCTTTAATGTTTCAGGATCGGTTAAATAGATTGTCTTTTCCGTAAAAAACACTTCAGACTCATTCCAATAAGTTGCAAGTCCTTCTTTTTTAACGGGCTTTTGTTTGATCAATTGAGCTAAAAGTGTGTTGAGATTTTTATAGCGCGTTTTTTTAATTCCCTGTTCTAATTCTTTCATGTCAATTTGGCGAGTTTCTAGTATTGCCAATACATCTCGTTTAAATGCATCTCCAAGACTTGATTGGATAAAACCTTGAATATTTTCTATACTTCCATTATCTAACTTTAAAATTTGAGGCAACTTAAAAAATACTTCATAAGATTCCCAAAATACAGCTTCTTTTAGAGAGTGCCCTTTAATAATGCTTTCCATATCTGATATGACCGTAGCCAAAGGAACGTCTGATGTTAAGGAAGAAAATTTTTTAAAATTCCCTTTAATCTCCTCAGGCATATCTAGGGATAAAACAGACTCAAAGGAGTATGTCTTTACATCACTCTTGACAGCTAATTGACATGCTTGCAACCCCTTTAAAATATTTTGTTTTGCGTAAGGATTAGCTAATATAGATAATTGTTCTTTTAATTTTTCTAAGGTATTCTGATACCGATTTGTTAAAACAGAAATAGAAAGATCCTGTAAATCAGAACAAATTTGACCACACTCTTTATCAGCATCATCTGCAGAACTATTAAAAACGGATCCAGCAATATGATTAATCGTCTCCATTGCCTTAAGCATAGATGCATCTTTAATTTGACTCTTTTGCACCTCCTCAAAAATATCGTCCTGATAAATATTACGTATCTTTGCTAAAAGTTGAATCACTTTCTGTGTTTCTGGATTATCTGGGGCTGCTTGAAGTCCTTTCTTTAAATCTTGTAATGCTTCTTGATAACGTTGATCTGAAATGATATTTAACATAATAATTCCTTTATTTCTATGATCGATTTTCTTCTTTTAATCCGTTTTCTTCCAAAATATCTGTTAATTTTCGGACTTTAAATGCGACGGGAAAACCACAATGTTGATCGGTGATAAGTTTTTTTTTCCAATTGTTATAAGTATCCCACAAGCTAAAGTTGTCTGTTGTAGGGATAGCTCCTTGACTGATAAATGAAAAGGTATGCATTTGTGATACAACTTTCTTAATCTCTTGGCTGGAGCTTGATTCTGAGAGGGTATTATTTGAAATATTTGTTCCAAATCCAATAAAGGCACCTCCAAGAACTGCCTCACTAATTACAGAAAATTTACTGGCCGTCTTAGTTTGAATCAGCTGATCACTTAAAACTGCATGCTTTCTTATGACAATAGGATCTATCACTCTGACACGAGATAATGTAATAAAAGAACCGAGCAAACACACTTCCTGATCTTGATACTGATCAAGAATCATTCTTGAAACTTGATCCACCAGATCAACAACGGAAGGTAAATAACGCATCTGAGTCAAATGCTCTGTAAATTTGCTTAGTTGCTGTTCTGCCGACTGCCTTTTGAGAACGATAAAATGCATACTTTCAGATTCATCTGCTGTATCTCGGTATTCGATACCGGATCTACTATAGTCAATAGGTAGCATGATCTCAAAGGAAGAAAGCCCTTCCTCATCTCCTTGACACTCCTTGATCCTTTTCTCTGTTCTTTTAAGATTTTCCTCAAACTGTTTTGCCTGTTGATTAAGTAGTCTCAATTGTTGTTGAACACCAGAATCATTTTTTATTTTATCCATCTGTTGCTTGATTTTAATAATTCCACTTTCAAGATCACTTTTTGTCTGCTCAAGATAAGGACGCTCAAGCTCAAAAGTCGGAATGATTCCTCCCATGGCATACCCTGGAAAACAAGGGAGTATTTTTTGAATCGCATTACTGTTTGAACTAAATATGGCGTGGCTCATGATATAACCTCATCTTTTTTCTGGTTTAAGTTATTAAGGTTTTTTAGCATGACTTAACTCTTTAATAATTATTTCAATTTCATTTTCAGTAAGAACCGTGTAATTAAATCCCATAGGAATACCGCAATAAGGATCATCGACAATTGTTCTACAAAAATCATTATAAGCTTGCATTACCTTCCCAGAAGTATGTATAGAATTTTCCTCTTTCTGTATAGCTGTCTGCAATTCATCCATATTGATATTGATGTCCTGCTGTAAACCAGATTGATGCTTGTAATGGTCTTGATTTTCTTGAAAGTTCCTTAATGTTGCATATTTCTTTAAGTTTTGGTCTTCATGCTTGAGTAACTCCTGCACCACTTTTTGCTTGGCTAATTGAGGAATTGTCCCTTGAGCAATAAATTCAATGGATATATCGGTATTATCTGGATGAGATATGTTATCCTCAGATTTATTAGCTTTTTGAAAAGTTTTTAGATGTTCACCTTTATCCTTGAAAAATCCCATTCCTTCCTTTACCTGTTTATTGAAGTGGGAAGAAAAATCTTGTGTCGAATCTTGAGGCTTATTTTTTAGATAAATCACAATAGCTGAAAAATAACCTCCCATAACAGCTTCTGTGAGCATATAGATCTTTTTAGCATTCCCTTGAGCTGTTATCCCTTTTTCTTGATGTCCTTCTTTCATCCTATTTAAGAGAGTGCTGAGTTTTTTAGGATCATAAACAATATCTTTAAAAAGACGAACATGCCGTGTTGTCACGAGGGCAGTGATAAGAAAGATTTTTTTAGCATACCCTTGACTGTGGATTTCACTCACACGGGCTAGAGTATCTGCTGACCAAGAATAAGGAGTTTTGAGTGAAAAAGAGCTGTAAGATCCAGTGACATTTGCACTACCAGCTTGTAAGCTTTGATTGAGTTGGCTCTGAATCTTATGAGAGCTTTCATCCATGTCAATGTATTGAGCGTTGAAATAAATGCCATCAAAACCTCTATGATGCATCGTTATTTGGGTGTGATCAAAGTCGATAGGACTTTCTAGCTCTATTGAAATATTGGGGAGGGAAGGCATTTTTAGACAGCCCATTTCTTCAATCTTTTCAGGCAACTGATCAATTTTTTTCTGAAGCTTAGCTTGCTGTTGTTTCAATAACACCTCAAGCTCATGATCAAATTCTGTTTTATTTTTTTTATGCGTAATGTCTGTAATGTTCCGATCTAAATTTTTAAGATCTCGTTCAAAACCTTGTATTTCATGCTGTATTTTTTCTATTTTTAACAGTGTCTGTGCATATTGTTCCATCTCTTCAATCACGTCACCACTGACTATTGAACCCAAGGTAAGTCCTGGTTGAAAAGGGATTTTTGCATACAGTGACAATGACATGTTAAACGTTATCTCTCGGGATTAATAATTTTAATGACAATACATTTAGCTTCTCTTCTTTATTTTGTAAAGAAAAAAGATAGGTGCTTTCTTTTTGAATTTCTTCTTAAAAAAGATAATTGAATATACATAATTAATATAATTTATTTTTTAATAGTAAAAAATAAATCAATATTTAAGAATGTTTTTTTTCAAACTATAAATATGGAGGAACCTATATGTCAACATCGCTCAACGCAAAGATCCCCTTTCAACCAGGCCTAGCTTTAGGGTCTGTTGTTAGAGGCGATATCATTGAAAAAATGGAAAAATATGGACAAATTCAAGGGAAAATTGAACGCGTTCAAAAAGAACTAAATATTTTAGAGCAGCAAGCTAAAGCAATTGATACCAAGATAGAGGTTATTCAACAAAGAACACCTCCTGTAGGCAAGGCAACGCTCACCCCAGCTGAGAAACTTGACGCTTGTCTTATGAACGTTTATCAAAAACAAAGATCAGCTATTTTAACACAAATTGATCAGATTCCTAAACAAATAGAAAACATTCTTGAAGAAAATCAAGAGCTCCCTATTTTTTCCAATATTTCAACCGCAGTAGAGAGCCCTTTTGATTTCGATAAGACTACTGTTGATACAGAAAAAAGAGGGTTTGATACAGTCACTTTTAGCTCTCAATATGTTGATACAAGTGAGAGTTCTCAAAGAACTGAAGACAAAATGAATCAAAGTTCGAATGCAAGTAGCGCAAATGTAGGGGTCTCTTATGGTGCATTCTCTGCTAACGTCTCGCATTCTTGGTCAAGTGCAGCAACAAACCGTGTCAGTCAGATCAAAAATACAGGATATGCTTCAAAAATTCTCGTGATTAATGCCCTTGTGACAACACGAAATGTTCGTTTATTAAAGAATAGAGCCTATGATCCAATCAAACTAAAAAGCATTTTAAATGCCATGAAAAGTTATAAATTATCAGATCAAAATTCTGTAGATAATGCAGAAAGAAACAGGCAAATAGAGGCGTTAAATAATCTTGGTATTAATGTTATTAATAATAATAAACAAATTTATCTCTTAACTGAAGCTGTTATGGGGGGATCATTTTCTGCTATTGTGACCTACCTCAAGCAAGATAAATCTAACCGAGACACTGAAGATAAAGCAAATACTTCTTCTTCTTCTACAGACGCTTCTGCAAGTGCAAAATTTTGGGGTATTGGAGTGAATGGAGGATATAGTAATTCAAACCAAAAAGCAGATGAATCTCATTCTGATAGCGTCCATAACCGCAATGATCTCAATGTATCCATTGAATTTATTGCGCAAGGTATTATTCCTCAATTTGCAAGAGAAACTGTTGTGAGAGAAGTTCTTAAGCAGCAAGAGCAAAATGTGAGAAAATATGAATCCATGGGAAGTGATAAAACAGGAAAATCTGCATCAGATAGACAAGTAGAGTTACAATCTGCCATGTATAAAAGCCTAAATGGTCTTTCTAATGTAGTGACTCAGAAAGAGGAAGTATCTATTAATACCCCTAACACAATTATGACAGCTTATGACGATTTTTGTGGTGAAATCACAAATGATACTTTTGGAGGAGTTCCTATCGGATTTAATTACGCTATTCTAACGGAAAAAGATATTGAGCAGCTCCTTGAAGCAGCAAAAGATAAGCATGCTCCTTTAGAAACTGAAGTAGTAGATTCAACGGCTTCTCACTCTTCGTCTAAAAAACCGTCATCTAAAACAAATGCTTCTAACGATCAGAAAACCGAATCTAAATAAAAACAAAGAAATCTAAAAAAATGGCTGCTTTTAAAACTAAAAGCAGCCCATTTTATCCATTAATCCAACTCAATGATCCATATGCATTTAGGATTAATCAAAACAGATGCGTATGGCTAAAAAAAACAATATTTTATTAAGGAAACTATGGCCTCACCAATAAATTCTTTTTTTCATTCATTTAAACAGCATATTGATGCAAATTTTAGCAGGCTTCCTAATGGACCTGAAAAAATTGCCGTTAAAAATGGACCAAAACGTATACGCCGATTAGATAGCCTAGCTAGATTACTGATCCATAAAGACCATACAACCAATTGTGTGGCTATCGGGCTCATTAATAATCAATGGTACTTTACTGCAAATGATAACATAGAAGAATTAAAAATTAATATTGATCACATCCTGATAGCGTTAAGCAAACTCAAAAAAAATGACGCAGGTAAAATCCTTGAAACATCTGAAGCTCGGGAGTACTTATTTGGTATTTATAAGGATATGCTCCAAAGGCATGCTACAAATAATCGACTATCTAGAACAGAAAAAGATATTCGCAAATTTTTAACTTCCCTGAAAAGTGATGATGTTTTTACCCCGGAAGAAATCACCAATTTATTAGCTCTACAAAAACAATTTATTGTAGTTTGTGAAAATAACGATGCAGTCCATGCAGAAATTGAACTCATTTCTTATATAAAAAATGAACTCTATTCTTACGATTTAACTTTAGGAATATCCAAACTGTGTTGTCAGCTATGCGCGGCTGCTATTCAAGCATTTCAACAAAAATTTATGCGCACCATTCATTTTCGTGGAGTGCATGGTAATTTTTATTACAAATGGAAACCTTCGGAATTTTTAATAACTGATTGCTTTGAGGAATTTGTTGGACCCAATGCTTATGATGAGTATAGAAAGGCCTCAAATAAAGAAGAAATTAAAGAGGTGTTAAAAAATTTACATTTCGATAGAGACAAGATCGATCATATTTTTCAAGCAAGTAGAGGAGCAGTTCAACTTCAATCAAATTCTGCTCCTGATGGAAGTACACAACAAGCTTTTGATGTTACAGAAAGATATGAAAATATCGAAATATGCGATCATGAAGATTACTTAGCAGGCGATAGCTCAGCTAATAAGCTCTATTCTCTACAAGCTAAGAGAGGACATTTTGATTTACCTCATGATGAGATAGAGATTCATTCATTCCATCTAGATGAAGTTGATGATTCCTCATCAGATACAGAAATGGAACAATAAAAAAATCCATCTGTTACTCCCCTGCGATGAAGAGATAAGTTTTTTACTCTTCATCGAGGCCATAAGAGGGCCGCTGTATGCGATCATACAGCAGGGATAGGGTAATGAACATGTTGTTTTCAAGTAAACTCTAAGGATTATTCAAGACGTTTTTATCCTGATCTAGAAAAGAATGACAACAGCTTTAAGATAAACCCTCTTCATCATCAATTGAGGCTACACATCTTAAAAAAATCCTATAAAAGATGGCATTTCTACTTTAACCCTATCATCTGAAAGATAGGCCTTACCTTCCCTACCCAGGCAAAACAAAGAAAACACATTACAAATAACACCCCTTGAAACCCTAAGTAAAAAAATTGAGAAGAAAAGTGTGTAAAAAACTGCGGTACTTCGTTAAATAGAGCAAAAAAAGATCCGGGATTCATGAAGATATCGATCACACCTACAATTAGCCCAGCTCCTAAAGTACAGAGTAAAGTCTTACCAACTACAGATACACTCTCTTCACTTAAAAACGCTCCCTCTTCCCTAAAGAGTTTGATCATCAAATAAGCTGCATTGAGAGTTCCAGCAATGGTTGTTGTAAAAGCCACACTTGCAGGCCCTGCTTGTAATCCATAAATGAGATAACAATTAAGGATAATATTGAAGGCAAAAGAGAGAAGTGATCCTTTTAAAGGGGTTAAAAAGTCTTTCTTAGCATAAAATGCGGGAGCTAAAATCAGCGCAAGCGTTGATGGAACAAGACCAATTCCATATCCCCAAAGACACCAAGTCGTGCTCACAACTGCTTCATGATTAAACGCTCCTCTTCCATACACAAAGTTCACAAGAGAGGGGCCGCTGATCAAAAAAAGAAGGGTGAGCGGAATCATCACAATCAGATTTTTCTGCACTGCAAATTGAAATAAATGTAAAAATTTTTCAGGATCGTTTTGACTCCTCGCTCTTGCAAGAGGAGGGGTTAATGCTGAAACAATGGCTAAGCTTACAAGCGCAATCGGTAAATGATAAAGTCTTGCTGCATAGTAAAGATAAGCTGGCCCTGAACTCTCAGAGACTCTAGCAAAGAGCGTATCAATAAAGCTATTGATTTGCACAGCCCCAGCTCCTACCATTGTCATCCCAATAGCTGATGCGGCTTTTCTAATATCTGGCGTCCACACACGCACCGTCCTCCAATTGACCTTTCTTAAAAAAGGGAGAGTAAAACAGGTGATAAAGAGAAACTGCACAAAAAAAGCAAAGGTGACTCCCCAAGAGAGCTTTTCTACCCCTAAGAGAGGCGGCTCATCTTTAATCTGAAACAAAACAGCAATGAAGGTGACATTAAATAAAAAGGGAGCAAGACCTGTGATGAAATACCGTTTTTGCGCTTGTAAAAGAGCTGAGAAAAGGGCGTAAAGACAGATAAAGATAGCCCCTGGAAGCATGATAGCTGTCAGATAAAGCGCTGCATAAAGATCAGGACTTTCTTTTACCTGAGATAGTAAGCAAAATAAACCGCCCTCTAGTATAACCGTAATCAAGATGATTAAAAGCGTAAGGCCTGCTAAAAGATCGCGGAAAAAATTCCTAGCTTTTTCCTCATCTTGCGCTCTTAGCGTTTCAAAATGCGGGGTAAAACTAGAAAGAAGGGCTGACTCTCCAAAAAATTTCCTTAGAAGATGCGAAAACCTATACGCGATAAAGAAATTTGCTAAGGTAGCAGTGGCCCCCATCCACGTGCCTAAAGCCACTTCTCTTAAAAACCCTGTGATACGGCTTAGCATGGTGCCTAAAAAAAAGTGCGTTATTGACCTTGAAAGTGTCCGGTGAGAATCTGGGTTTAACACGCTTTGTGGCATTTTTGCACTCCATGATTGAGAAGATCTTGCATATGCTTTAAAATGGTATTTTTTTAAAGGATTTTGTGGAACAACAATTACCCTCACAGCTCCTGATTGGAGCCCATACATCTGCCCAAGGCGGTGTTCATAACGCTTTAATTGAAGGCCACTCTATTGGGGCGACAACCATTCAGCTCTTCACAGCGAATCAAAAAACATGGAAAACAAAAGTGTTTACTTCAAGTGAGATTGCTCTTTGGGAAAAAGCGTTAGAAGAGACAGGGATGCGCCAGGTGATGAGTCACGACAGCTATCTCATTAATTTAGGGTCTCCTCGTCTTGAAGTTCTTGAAAAGAGTAAAATCTCCTTCCGTGCAGAAATTGAAAGGTGCCACGCTCTTCAGATCGCTTTTCTTAACTTTCATCCAGGAGCTGCCCTCACATCTCCTGTAGAAGAGTGTTTAGAGACGATTGTAGAGAGCCTTTTAGAATTTGCCCCTCTTGTCAATGACGGGCCAACAAGACTTCTCATTGAATGTACTGCGGGTCAAGGATCAACCGTTGGCTACTCTCTTGAGCAACTAGGATTTTTAATTAGCCGTTTACATCAAAAACTTAAAATCGGGATTTGTGTTGACACCTGCCATATTTTTGCGGCAGGATACGATATTTCAACAGAAGAAGGGTGGAACAAAGTTTTGAAAGAGTTTGATGCAAAAGTAGGTCTAGAGCATCTCTATGCCCTTCATGTGAATGACTCTTTAAAGCCGCTTGGATCAAGGGTTGATAGACACGCCTGTTTAGGAGAAGGGTTTATTGGCATAGAGTGCTTTAAAGCGATGATGAAACACCCTTCTTTAGTGCATATTCCTAAATACCTTGAAACTCCTGAAGGGCCGCCCATGTGGGAAAAAGAAATTCAACTCTTACGAGATTTTGCGAAATGAAAAGAACAAAAATTTATCAAATTACCCCCCGTGATTTAGGAACTCCTATCACTGTGTGCGGCTGGGTTAAAGCGGCAAGAGATCAAAAGCTTCACGCCTTTATCGACTTAAACGATGGATCCACACTTTCAGGACTTCAAGTAGTATTAAGCGCTACCCTCCCTCAGTATGAAGAAATCATTCCAAAGCTCACAACTGGCACCTCAATCTGTGTGAAAGGTGTCCTTGTTGAGAGCCCTAAAGGAAAGCAAAAGTGGGAACTTTTGGCTTCTAGCCTGGAAATTTTAGGCACCTGCCCAGCTGAAAACTACCCTCTACAAAAAAAACACCACTCGTTTGAATTTTTACGCACGATTGCCCATTTAAGAGCTAGAACCAATACTCAAGGAGCAGTTCAACGGGTCAGAAGCTCTCTTGCCTTTGCTACGCACTCCTTTTTCCAAGAAAAGGGCTTTCTGTATGTGCAAACTCCCATTATTACCGCCTCAGATTGTGAAGGGGGCGGCTCTCAATTTACGGTCTCTTCTCTTCCGTTTGAAAAATTTAAGCAAATTCCTCAAGGGGGTATGGATTTTTCCAAAGACTTCTTTGGACAAAGAACGTATCTTACCGTCTCTGGGCAGTTAGAGGGAGAGGCTCTTGCCTCAGCTCTTTCTGATATCTACACCTTTGGCCCCACCTTCCGGGCAGAAAATTCCAACACCTCTAGGCACCTAGCAGAGTTTTGGATGATCGAGCCTGAAATGGCGTTTGCGGATCTTCAAGACAATATGGAAATTGCAGAAGAGTATTTAAAGTTCATCATTGAATGGGTCTTAAAAAAAGTGCCTAAAGATCTAGAGTTCTTTGATGCCTTCATTGAAAAGGGGCTCCTCACAAGACTAGAATCAATTTTAAGTGCCCCTTTTGCAAGGCTCTCTTATACAGAGGCAGTCCACATTCTACAAGCTTCTAAAGAGTCTTTTGTTTTCCCTGTCACCTGGGGATGTGATCTTCAGTCAGAGCATGAGAGATATCTTGCAGAGGTGCATTGTAAACGGCCTGTCATTCTTACCGACTATCCAGCAGAAATTAAATCGTTTTATATGAAGCTTAATGCCGATGAAAAAACCGTTGCCGCTATGGATATCGTTGTTCCTAAAATTGGAGAGCTTATTGGAGGAAGCCAAAGAGAAGATGATTGGGGTAAGCTAAAAAATAAAATACTTCAAAGCGGCCTTAATGTTCATGACTATGAGTGGTATTTACAGCTAAGAGAATTTGGCTCTGTGCCTCATGCAGGTTTTGGAGCTGGCTTTGAAAGAGTTGTGCAATTCATCACCGGGATGGAAAATATCCGGGATGTGATCCCATTCCCTCGCTATCCAGGACATGCAGAGTTTTAATGATGCAAAGAGGTGTAGTATCTTCTTTTTCTTATGGATGTAGGGCTTGTGATAAGCCCTTCACTCTTCCTGAAGAACTAAAAACTCAGTTTCTAGTCACTAGCTGCTGCTATAAGATTTTTCATAAAGAGTGTTTTACAGATTGGTTTAAGAAAGAGAAATCTTGCTCTTACTGTAGAGCAGTGATTGACCCTCAAAAAGCTGGAAAGCCCCTCACAGGAATTTGGAAGATTTTCCTCCTGGCTCTTCAACATAAATACGGTCTCATCGCTCCCCTCTTTCGAAAAAGCTCTTCTCATGTAGAGGCTCTAACCCATCACTTTTCTCAAGATACCGAGTGCCCCATCTGTTTAACCGACTATCCCCAGATTTCAATTTGTTATGATGAAAAAGAAGATGGCTTTAAACATCAAGCGTGTCTTCATCAAGAAGAAACCATTCAGCTAACACACCTTGTGCAGGTGACAAAAACCCTTGTCACCCTAGATCCAACCCTTGCAGCGCACTTTCAATAAAAATATGAATACTATCTCTTGAAGTCAAGGGATTCTCTCATGAAAACATCGGATTTTTAGATTAGAGTTCCCCTCTATTCTTCTTCCTATTTTATATTAACTCTTTAGGAGGATCAAATTGCTGCATATCAGAGGGAAGAGGCGCCCTAATGTGAAGCTTTTCCCCTGTGATGGGGTGACTGAGAAACACCTCATAAGCATGAAGCAGTTGTCTTTTGACTTTATACTTTTCATTCACCTGTAAATGACCATAGACAGCATCCCCTAAAACAGGTGTTTTAATATGTTTGAGGTGAACTCTAATTTGATGCGTTCTTCCTGTAATGAGAGTCACAAAGGTCCAGGTTAAATCATCTCTTACTTCTAATGGCTTAAAAAGAGAAATCGCTGGTCTTCCAGAAGGATCAACACACATCTGTTGCCGTTTGAAGGTATTGCGTTTAATCGGCTCTCTTACAGTTGTGACACCAGGATTGCCATGACATAGAGTGATGTAGTTTTTTGTGATCTGACGAAGGGCAAACGCTTCAACAAGCTTGATGTGGGCCTCTCTTGTTTTTGCAGCCAAAAGCACACCGGATGTATCTTTATCTAAACGGTGCACAATACCTGGTCTTAAATTGCCTGTATCTGGAAGAGATTGGCAGTGGTAGAGAAGGGCGTTGACAAACGTTTGAGAGGGGTGCCCCGGCGCTGGATGAATCACCATACCAGCTGGCTTATTCACCGCAATCATGTGGGCATCTTCATAGAGGATATCAAGAGGTATATTTTCTTTTTCTAAAGAAAGCTCAGGTTTTAGCTCAAAGCACACTTCCACTTCATCATCAAGAGAGAGTTTTTCTCTTTTCTTGATGATCTCTCCATTCACTAATACAAGCCCTTTTTCAATGAGATATTGAAAATAAGTTCTTGAATGGTGAGGATACGTTTGTACAAGAAGCTTATCGAGCCTAATATCTTGCATTGCCTCTAAGATAACAAAAGATTCATTCACAAAAGAATTCATGCTCATGAGCTTAAATTTTCTTTAAGCTGACGCGCTGTTTCTCTTGATTGCTGAAGACTTCTTTGAATTTGCGCGTTAACCATCGCAAGGCAGTTATCTTGAAATTGCTTAGCATACCCTTGTAAAACATCTAAGGGAACCTCAGGAAATAGCTGAGAGAGCGATTTAACCCAAGGGCTATTTGCAGGAAATAAAATAGGTGATGGAGCCATGATACTCTCTTGTCCCCCATTCATCATGGATATTCTCTCTGTTACAGAATGCACTGGATTTGTCATACTACACCTCTTATGTTCATTATATAAGATCAGAGAGCGCAAATGATAGAAAAAACTGCACTACGACTTCTGGGGATTAAAAACAGGAGTCAAGAAGAGCTTCGGCAAAAGCTTTTAGCTAAAGGATTTCCCTTAAGTGAAATTAATGGGATCATTCAAAAGCTTGTGGATTTGGGGTATATTCAAGATGAAAATACAACAAAAACCCGGTTTCAAATGTATCTTAATAGAGGATATGGCCCTCGCTATATTAAGATTAAACTGAAACAACAAGGACTTTTGATGCCCCCCTACTCTTTAGAACTCCAGAAAAAAGTAGCTACTAAGCTATTAGAGAATCCCTCTTTACAAAAGAAAGATCAAAAGCAAAAGGCTGCTCTTTTAAGTAGAAGAGGATTTGATCTTGATCTCATCTACGCCCTTGTCATGGAAGATTAAAAAAACGCTCCCTTTGCAGAAATTCTTGGGTCCTATATAAACAAAAAAATATTAGGATCTTCATGCAAATAGGTGTTATTGGACTCAATTTTGAGTCAGCGTCTTTAGAATCTAGAGAGCTTTTTCTCAAAGCACTTAAGACTCTTTCCCTAGATCAAAGCCATGTCCTCTTATCGACATGTAACCGCGTTGAGCTTTATCTCAGTCATGTCAATATTGAAGAGCTGGAGAATGCTGTTGTATCTCACATTAAAAACTTCATGCAAAGTGAGTGCGTCCCTATTTACTCTCTTTCAGAAGAGGAGTGCTTTTTACATTTGGTTAGTGTCACAGCCGGGATGAAAAGCTCTCTTTTAGGAGAGCACTCTATTCAAAGACAAGTCAAAATGGCGTATGAAACAGCTAGATGTGAAAGAAAGCTCTCCTCTTCTTTACACTACCTCTTTCAAAAATCTTTAAAGATCGCTAAAACTCTTCGGTCCTTAGCGCCCCCTATTCACCCTTTAGTGACTCTAGAGAGCACTATTTTTCAGCTTGTAGAAGAGTTAAGCTCCTCTTCTCTTTCCCTTCTTTTACTTGGCTATTCTGAAACCAATCGAAAAATCATCCACTATTTTTCTAGAAGGTGTCAGCATAAAATGACACTTTTATCTCATAGAAAAGAATTACCCTCTTCTCTTGCTTTAAACACCTTTCTTAAATCTTATAATGAGCTGCAAAATGCTCATCACTACGATGTGATCATCTCAGCGACCACAGCATCTAGGTATCTTCTCTCCTCTTTAAATGCGCCCTGCTCTACTCAGCTCATCATCGATCTTTGTATGCCGCGAACTATTCATCCTCAGATTAAAAGTGATTTAGGGATTTCTCTTTTAACCATGGATCACTTAAGCAAACTGTTAGAAGATCGCCACCATCTTCAACTCGCTGATCTAGAAGAAATTAATAGCTTAATGAAAAAGATGACAGATCTTTATGTTCAAAAATTAGAGGAGAGGCGATTAAAAAACGCCTCTTTTATCCTTAATTAAAAAAATATTTTTATTTAATAAAATGGGTTTTCATCTTTTGAGTGAGGAGTATCATCAAATGGAGGCATCCACTCATAATAACATCTCTACCCCTCCCTCTTCATTCCACGCTTAAGTGAGAGCTTTTTGCCTTCTTTTGATATAAGAGATAAAATTTTTTAAATCAATAACCCGTGTGAAATCAAGTTCAAACGCCCGGATGAAGAGATCGCCTCTTGAAAGAATCGTCTTCTCATCAAAAAGAAGAATGCCTTCTTTATCATCCATCATAAGAGCTGCTAAGTGATACGCTCCTCCCTCATACGTCCCTAACTGTATGGCTCTCATGAAAAGCTGTTTACAAGATAAAGTGATTCCATTTAAAAGCAAAATAGTTTCTATCTTCTGATTAAAGAGCTCTTTTCCTAAAAGGAAGTAAGGCAAGCTATACTCAGGATTAATATCGATAGCTTTGAGATAAAGAGCTTCTTTTGAGGCATAACTCTTTTCATGAATGATCAAGGCGTCTTGAAAACTGGTTGCAAGAGCCACATAAGCCTCTTCGCAAGAAGGACTATATTTAAGTAATGTAAGTAAAAATTCCTGTTTTTTTGAAAAATAAAGCGTATCACTGGCAGTAAGATCATCTAAATTTTCATAATAGCTCTCTGTAGACCAACTAAAATTGTGTTCTTGATTGTGATGATGCTCTTTAAGGTCCTTTCCAAACATATAGAGATATTTAGATGCTACGCCTATGAGTTCATACTGAGAAAGAATCCTAGCTAGTATTGTGTAAGCTTCTAATCGGTTTTTGGAGCATTGATGAGCTTGATTTAAGGCTTGATAAAATAGATCTTGCTTTCTTAAATATTCATGAGGATAAAGAGATTCTGCTTGCCTTACGAGGCTTATAGCGATGCTCTCATGTGAGCTAGCCTCCTCATAACAAGCTCTTTTGTCATACAGATTTCCATTTAATAGAATGCGCTGTTCAGGATGAAGAGCATCACCTATTTTTATTAAAATATGCTTAGCTGGATCGTTTTGATAAGCATATGTGTAAGCCATCAATTGTGTGAACTTTATCCCATCTTTTAATACGGTATGCTTTCTCAAAGAGAGATAGTCTCCAACCCCTTTATCTCCATTACATTTTAAATATGCCGACGAAAGAAAAGGAAGTGCGTATTGATAGAGTGCCTTTGCAGAAGCTACCTCCCCATTTTTTAATGTTAAAGAAGCTCCTTCCTTGAGAAGCTGTGCTCTTGATAGCCCATCTTTGATTGTAAATGTGTAGCTAAATTCTGGAAGAAGAAACTCTGTTTCATTAAATAGATGAGAAGCTACAGAGAAAAAACTAGGAGCAAATCGTGAGCTAACTTCAGAGAGAGGAGCTAAATTAAGGGCCTCTTTAAAACAAAATTTAATATCTACTTCTATCCCATTTTTTAGGAGAATAGTGTCATCTTGAATGACCAAAATTAAACCAAAATACCCTTCTATATTGTTTGGATTTCTTTCAATTTCTTGAATATAGAGATCTTTTAAATATTGTCTAGCTTGGTCACTTATGCTGTTACCCGGCTCTAAATTTAGAGTCTTAAGATAAAGATCTTTTTTTGTATAAATTTCCCCGCTTAAAAGCTCTACCGTTTCATCTTCTTCTAAAAGAGTAGCAAGATCACTATAAACGCTGACCTTTTTAGGATTTAACTGGGCCACCTTAAGATAAAGATCTTTTTTTGTATAGATTTCCCCGCTTAAAAGCTCTACTGTTTCATTTTTTTCTAGAACAATAGCAAGATTACTGTAAGCATTTTCCTCTTTAGGATTTAGCTGGATGACCTTACAATAAAGTTTCTTCTTTGTATAGATCTCTCCACTTAAAAGCTCTATTCTTTCACTACTTGCTAGGCAAACCGCAAGACAAAAGTAAGCACTTGTATATTGGGGATTTAACTCAATGGCCTTAATACAAAGTTCTTTTTTTGTATAGACCTCCTCATTTAAAAACGTTACCGTTTCATTACCTTCTAATATTAGGCAACACGCAAGACTCGTATAAGCCTCTGCATATTTAGGAGGTAAATAAGCTTCAGAATTTAACTCAATGGCTTTAAGATACAGCTCTTTTTTTGTATAGATCTCTCCACTTAAAAGCTTTACTTTTTCATCGATTTGTAGCAAAGTCGCAAGATTATAATAAGCATTTTCGTTCTTAGGATTTAACTGAGCGGCCTTAATATAAAGCGTTTTTTTTGTATAGATCTCTCCACTTAAAAGTTCTGCCGTTTCATCTTGTTCTAAGCAATTTGCAAGCTCATTGTAAGCATGTGCAATATGAGGATTTAGCTCAATAGCCTCAAGATAAAGTTTTTTCCGTGTATAGCTCTCCCCACTTAAAAGCTCTACTATCTCATCATTTTCTAGAATATCTGCAAGATGATTATAAAAATCTTCATCTTTAGGATTTAATTCAATGGCCTTAACATAAAGCTCTTTCCGTGTATAGCTCTCCCCACTTAAAAGCTCTACTGTCTCATCATTTTCTAGAATACCCGCAAGATTATAGTAAGAATTCTCATACTGAGGATTTAGATCAATGGCCTTAAGATAAAGCTCTTTCTGTGTATAGATCTCCCCACTTAAAAGCTCTACTGTCTCCTCATTTTCTAGAATACCTGCAAGATTATAGTAAGAATTCTCATACTGAGGATTTAGATCAATAGCCTTAAGATAAAGCTCTTTCTGTGTATAGATCTCCCCATTTAAAAGCTCTACTGTCTCATCATTTTCTAGAATACCCGCAAGATGATCATAAAAATCTTCATCGTTAGGGTTTAACTGGATAGCTTTAAGATAAAGCTCTTTCTGTGTATAGATCTCCCCATTTAAAAGCTCTACTGTCTCATCATTTTCTAGAATACCCGCAAGATGATCATAAAAATCTTCATCGTTAGGGTTTAACTGGATAGCTTTAAGATAAAGCTCTTTCTGTGTATAGATCTCCCCATTTAAAAGCTCTACTGTCTCATCATTTTCTAGAAGATTTGCAAGATTGTTATAAGAATTCTCATCCTGAGGATTTAGCTGGATAGCTTTAAGATAAAGATCTTTATTTGTATAGGTCTCTCCATTTAAAAGTTCTACCTTTTCATTATCTTCTAGAAGATTTGCAAGCTTATAGCAAGCATTTGCATCTTCAGCGTTACAACTCATTGCCTGAATAAAAAATTCTTTTTCTGTATCAGATTTATCATTTAAGGACTCTATGATCGGATGGATAGTTAAGAACTTTAATTCTTTATTAATATTTTTATTCTGATTTATTTCTAAAATATTATGAGCTATCTGCTCTACTTTTGAAGCTTCATATGAACTTTTTTGAGAGGAATTTTCCTCATCATTTTTTGCTAAAGCAGATAATGCATTTTCTGTGTCATGAAATAATGCTGATTGATTTGTCGTTAACGCATAAGGTCTAATTGTCATGATGTAACTCTTCTATTTACGTTCGCTTGTCGTTAAAGGATACCGATCTATCACTTTATACCCTAGCGTGCCTATTTGTAAAATTTGACATATTAGCAATATTTTTAATTAAAGTAAAACATTCATTAAATGACTTGAAGTTGATTTTTTAAAGAAGTGGGTTCCTTGCCAGTTGAAGGAACTAAATCTTCATTAAAATATTAGAAATCTATCTCTTTTTTTAGATGAGCTGCAAAGATTTTCAAGAATCGATGCATTTCTGAAGGAGGAGAGGGGGCACTTTTTTCTCTTGGGTAAGGGGGTATTTTTCCCCTGCTTACACAAAATCATTTGAATAAACGCCTCAATCCACTCAGCTCATCATCGATCTTTGTATGCCGCGAACTATTCATCCTCAGATTAAAAGTGATGCCAATATTTCTCTTTTAATCATGGATCACTTAAGCAAACTGTTAGAATATCGCCACATTTTCAATTGAGAGGGCTAGAAGGAATCAAGAACTTGATGAAAAAGATAACAGATTTTTATGTTCAAAAATTAGAGGCGGGGCTATTAAAAATGCTTCTTTTATTCTCAATTAAAATATTAAAAAAATATTTTTATTTAATAAAACTGGTTTCCATCTTTTGAGTGAGGGGCATCATCAAATGGAGACATCAACTCATAATAACATCTCTACCCCTCCCTCTTCATTCCACGCTTAAGTGAGAGCTTTTTGCCTTCTTTTGATATAAGAGATAAAATTTTTTAAATCAATAACCCGTGTGAAATCAAGTTCAAAGGCCCGGATGAAGAGATCACCTCTTGAAAGAATCGTTTTCTCATCAAAAAGAAGGATACCTTCTCTATCATCCATCATAAGGGCGGCTAAATGATACGCTCTTGCTTCATACGTCCCTAACTGGATGGCTCTCATGAGAAGCTGTTTACAAGATAAAGTGACTCCATTTAAAAGCACAATATTCTCGATTTTCTGATTAAAGAGCTCTTGTCCTAAAAGGAAGTGAGGCAAGCTATATTCAGGGTTAATATCGATAGCTTTGAGATAAAGAGCCTCTTTGGATGCGTAACTCTTTTTATGAATGATCAAGGCGTCTTGAAAACTTGTTGCAAGAGCCACGTAAGCCTCTTCGCAAGAAGGGCTATATTTAAGTAATTCAATGAGGAATTCCTGTTTTTTTGTAAAATAAAGCTCATTAAGATCATCTGAACTTTCATCAAGGCTTTCTATAGATAAATCCCAATTTCGATCTCGAATGTGATGGTGCTTTTTAAGATCTTCTTCAAAAACAAAGAGATATTTAGATCCTATACCTGTAAGTTCATGCTGAGAAAGAATCCTAGCTAGTATTGTGTAAGCTTCTAATCGGTATTTGGGAAATTGATAAGCGTATGTTGTGTAAGCTTCTAATCGGTATTTGGGAAATTCATAAGCGTATGTTGTGTAAGCTTCTAATCGGTCTTCGGGAAATTCATAAGCGTGCTTTAAAGCCTGATGAAATAGATCTTGCTTTCTTAAATGTTCATGAGAGGAAAGGGATTCTGCTTGCCTTAAGAGAGTCCTAGCACTCCTCTTATTTGAGAGAGCCTCTTCGTAGCAGATTCTTTTATCATAAAACTTTCCATCCAACAAAATGCGCTCTTGAGGATGAAGTGCATCGCCTATTTTCATTAAAATAGGCCTAGATAAATGCTTTTGATAGGCATACGTATAAGCCATCAATTTTGTGAACTTTATCCCATCTTGTAATACGGTGTGCCCTCTCAAAGAGAGATAGTCTCCAACTCCTTTATCTCCTATAAGTTTTAAATATCCTGGTGTCAGAAAAGGAAGGGCTTGTTGATAGAGTGCTTTTGCAGAAACCTCTTCCCCATTTTTTAATGTTAAAGAAGCTCCCTCTTTGAGAAGCCGTGCTCTAGAGAGCCCATCTTCACCGGTAAATTGATCATTAAATTTTCTAAGAAGATGTTGCGTTTTATCAAATAAACTAGAAGCTACAGCGAAAAAATGCGGAGCAAACTGTGAGCTAAACATAGAGATAGGAACTAAATTAAGAACCTTTTTAAAACAAAATTCACTATCTATTTCTCTGCCATTCTTTAAGATTATCGTGTCAGCTTTAAGGACCAAGATTAAGTCCCAATAACTTTCTATACTGATTTGATTTCTTTCAATTTCTTTAGCATAGAAATTTTTTAAATGCCGTCTAGCTTCGAAGTTTCCTTTTCCAACTGGGTCTAATTTAATAACCTTAAGATAAAGCCCTTTTTTTGTATAAATTTCCCCGTTTAAAAGCTCTACTGTTTCATCTTTGCCTAAAAGAGCGGCAAGATTATTATAAGTAATTTTATCTTTAGGGTTTAACTGAATAACCTTAAGATAAAGCTCTTTTTTTGTATAAATTTCCCCGTTTAAAAGCTCTACCGTTTCATCTTTTTCTAGAAGATAGGCAAGATTATTGTAAGCATCTGCAAATTGAGAATCTAAGTCGATAACCTTAAGACAAAGCTCTTTTTGTGTATAAATTTCCCTGTTTAAAAGCTCTACCGTTTCATCTTTTTCTAAGCAAGTTACAAGATTATTGTAACTAATTTTATCTTTAGGGTTTAACTGAATAGCCTTAAGATAAAGCCCTTTTTTTGTATAAATTTCCCCGTTTAAAAGCTCTACCGTTTCATCTTTTTCTAGAAGATAGGCAAGATTATTGTAAGTAATTTCATCTTTAGGGTTTAACTGAATAACCTTAAGATAAAGCTCTTTTTTTGTATAAATTTCCCCGTTTAAAAGCTCTACCGTTTCATCTTTTTCTAAGCCAGTTGCAAGATTATTGTAAGCATTTGCAAATTGAGAATCTAAGTCGATAGCCTTAAGATAAAGCCCTTTTTGTGTATAAATTTCCCCGTTTAAAAGCTCTATTGTTTCATCTTTTTCTAAGCAAGTTCCAAGATTATAGTGAGCATTTGCATATTGAGAATCTAAGTCAATAGCCTTAAGATAAAGCTCTTTTTGTGTATAAATCTCCCCATTTAAAAGTTCTATCTTTTCATCATCTTCTAGAAGATTGGCAAGATGATCATAAAACTCTTCATCTTTAGGATTTAGCTGGATGGCTTTAAGATAAAGCTCTCGGGTTGTATAAATCTCCCCATTTAAAAGCTTTACCGTTTCATCTTTTTCTAGAATATTGGCAAGATGATCATAAAACTCTTCATCTTTAGGATTTAGCTGGATGGCTTTAAGATAAAGCTCTCGGGTTGTATAAATCTCCCCATTTAAAAGCTTTACCGTTTCATCTTTTTCTAGAATATTGGCAAGATGATCATAAAACTCTTCATCTTTAGGATTTAGCTGGATGGCTTTAAGATAAAGCTCTTTTTGTGTACAGATTTCACCACTTAAAAGCTCTACCTTTTCATCATTTTCTAGAATATTGGCAAGATTATAGTGAGCATTTGCATATTGAGAATCTAAGTCAATAGCCTTAAGATAAAGCTCTTTTTGTGTATAAATCTCCCCATTTAAAAGTTCTATCTTTTCATCATCTTCTAAAAGATTGGCAAGATTGTTATAAAACCCTTCATCTTTAGGATTTAGCTGGATGGCTTTAAGATAAAGCTCTTTTTGTGTACAGATTTCACCACTTAAAAGCTCTACCGTTTCATCTTTTTCTAAGCAAGTTGCAAGATTATGGTGAGCATTTGCATATTGAGAATCTAAGTCAATAGCCTTAAGATAAAGCTCTTTTTGTGTATAAATCTCCCCATTTAAAAGTTCTATCTTTTCATCATCTTCTAGAAGATTGGCAAGATTGTTATAAGACTCTTCATCTTTAGAATTTAGCTGGATGACTTTAAGATAAAGCTCTTTTTGTGTATAAATCTCCCCATTTAAAAGTTCTATCTTTTCATCATCTTCTAGAAGATTGGCAAGATTGTTATAAAACTCTTCATCTTTAGGATTTAGCTGGATGGCTTTAAGATAAAGCTCTTTTTGTGTATAGATCTCTCCATTTAAAAATTCTACCTTTTCATCACTCTTTAGAAGCTTTGCAAGATTGTAGTAATCATTTGCATCTTGAGAATTACCCTCAATTGCCTGAATAAAATATTCTTTTTCTTTATTAGATTTATCACTTATGGGCTCTATGACCAGATGGGTGGCTAAGAAATGGGATTCTTTATCAATATCTTTATCTTGATTTACTTCTAAAATACCCTGTGCTATCTGCGCTGTTTTTGAAGTTTCTAGTAAATTTTTTTGAGGGAATTTTTCATTATCATTTGTTGCTAAAGCAGATAATAGATTTTTTTTATCATCAAGCAATTCTGATGGATTTGTTGTTAAAGCATAAGGTCTAATTGTCATGATGTAAAAATCCCTATTTATGTTGTTATCTTAGCTTGTCATCAAAGAATATGAACTGATTAATTGATACGGTAACACGCCTATTGATAAGAAGCGGCATTCTAGCAATATTTTTAATTAAAGTGAAATATCCATTAAATGACAGGAAGTTGATTTTTTAAAGAAGTGAAATCCTGATAAGCTCAAGAAATCAAATCTTCATTAAAAGATTAGATATCTATCTCTTTTTTTAAACGAGCTTCAAAGATTTTCAAGAATCGATTGATTTCAGAGGGAGGAGAGGAGGGCGCTTTTTTCTCTTGGGCAAGGCGGTGTTTTTTTCCCTGTTTACGCAAAATCATTTGAATAAACGCCTCAATGGTTTGCACTCTTGCCCCGTTTTCACTAGCTAATTTTAGGAGTGCTTTATCTGAGGAGACAACTGTGGTTTGAACCCGTTTGATACGGCATTCTAACATATCAATGATGTAGCGATCAGCTGTTTGATGAAAGGGGGTATAGACGATACGAAGAGAGGCCACATTACGGAGTAGGGGCTCAGCCGGGTTTCTTTCTTTTCCATCCAAAACAACAGTCATCTCCATCCCGAGTACAAGCTGCGCCTCATGAAGAGTCTCAATGAGCATCTCTTCTTGTCCCTTCACCTTACCTTCTCCTTGATTCACCCGGAAGAAGAAATTATATCCATCAATCCAATAGTGCATGAGGAGGAGGTGTCATGAGCTCAAGAGTCAAATGGAGCTTATCTAAAGCTTTACGTCTATGAGAAATGCGGTTTTTAATATCTTCTTCAAGCTCAGCAAAGGTTTTTCCGTATTCGTGTTTGATAAAAAGACTATCATACCCAAACCCTTTGCCTCCTTTTCCAGAAGGTAAAATAAGACCCTCACACACTCCCTTCACGCATTTTTGCAATCCTTCAGGAGATGCGATCGCAAGCCAGCACTCAAAATACGCTTGTCTATCATCCTCTGTTAGATGCTGCATCTCTTGAAGAAGCTTTTTTCGGTTGTCACTATCACTACTTCCCTCTCCTGCATAGCGAGAAGAAAGAACACCAGGGGCTCCGTTAAGACCTGGAACCACAAGTCCTGTATCATCAGCGAGCACCCACTTTCCTAAAGTTTTAGCAGCATGAATAGCTTTTTGAATCACGTTTTCTTCAAAAGATAAGGAACCCTCTTCTGGAGGTGTGTAGCTGGGGAAATCGATGAGAGAAAGAATATCCAGCTCTGGATAAATCTTTAACATGGATCTTAGTTCCCGGATTTTATGCACATTTTGGCTAGCGATAATCAGTTGCACAGCAAGTCCTTATACAATCATTTAGAAACATATTCTGGTATAGTGTCATTTTTGAAGATAGCTTTCAATCTTTGTAATTTTAAACTCTTCCCCTTGAAATTGAAACTGATCTCCAACAGATAGCCCTTTCATGGTTTGAGCAAGCTTCGAGTGAAGAGCTAAAATATTAAGCCCCGCATCAGCATCCCAAGGCCCTAAAATGGTGTAGTGAAGGGTTTTTCCGCTACTATTTTGACAGTGTACAACTGCACCGATGCCCACTTTATCACTTAAGATGTCAGATTCTGTGAGGATTCTTGCTTGACCAACCTGCTGAGAGAGTGTTTTAAGTTCTGTTTGAAGCCGATCTCTTTTTTCTAACGCCGCTTTAAATTCCGCATTTTCTCTTAAATCGCCGTGAGATCTTGCGACTTCAATTTCTCTTGCGTTTTCTACCGTTTCATGAGTTGCAATTTCTTGAAGCCGTGTCTGAATTTTTCTCATCCCAGACTCTGTTGTCCAAATGATCATCTGCTCTTCTTCACCCTCTTCATCCTTACGGAATTTAGAAAGGGTAGGGTGAACAACTTCTGCAAGCGAGTGTAAAATTTTCAAATCGTGATCCGATAACGAGTGGCACTTACTTGCTAGAAGTAAAAACTCTTTAGCGTTTTCTAAAGACGACCCTTTCATGATGTCTCTTACAGCTGCATATCTATTTGAAGAGAGAATTAAGTGCATTTTTTTGATTAAATCTTTCTCATGAGAGAGCGATTCTACGCGGTGAAGAACACAGAAAAACGCTTCAAAAAAGAGGTTTTTTCCCTCGGTTGTTGCAAAAGGAACCTCTTCATCTGAAATCACCTTTTGGAAATACCACACAAACACATCAGGATAACGGACAGCATGTTTGAGAAGCTCTTCTAGCTTTTCAATCAGCTGATGTTTTGTTTGAGGGTTCATGAGCTCAGCAAAAATGTAGTCTCTTAAAGAGTTTTGCCCTACTGTTAAGATGAGATTTAAGAATATCTCTTTCCAATCACTTCTCTCTTGCTTGACAGCCATAAGCGCTCGTTTTTTAAACGCTAAAATAGAGATGGATTGAAGAAGCGCTTCAATGGATAAAGATTTCTGAATAAGTGTTGAAGCTTCTTCACTTCCTTCTTTGGCAAGAAGATCTTCTAAAAGAAACTGAAGCTGAAGCGCTTCTCCCTCTCTTAAAGAGTCAATACTAGCCTCCTCATTCACTTTGGAAATGAGAAACGCTTTTAGATCGGGATTTTTCAAAATTTCTGGATAGTCTCTTAAGAAAGAATAGATCAGCTGAATGAGAGAGGGAGTATCTGTTTTTGCCTCAAGAAGTTTTCGGAAACGGTCTTCATGAGAGAGCTCACTTGATCTAATCATAAAAGGGCTCTTTAAGTCCTCTGGTGCTTCTACCATCGTATCACGGCGTAACTTAGTCCGGGTATTTTGCCACCACTTGCTCCAATCTTTTTCTGGAATGACAAGGTCACACAGCTCATCTTTAATTTCCGCAGCTGTTTTAGGCCCGAGATCTTTAAGAAGCATTCTCACCACTTCTACCGGATGATTTCTTGCCTGCGCCTCTAGCTTATCTGCATTTCCAAATCTTAACGCAAGAAAATGGTGATCAGGTAGCGGGGTTAACACTTGGAAACAGTTGATAAAGGAGAGATCTTTTTTCTCGATGACATTTTCAAATTCAATTGAAAGCTGCGCTCTTAACGCAGAAACATCCATGATTTCTCCAACGCCCCATCCCCCTTTATGAAAAACAAATTTCCCTTTTCTCATATGGTTTAAGAGCTCAAAACTTGCAACAGCACCTTGAAACTTATCTTGACCCCGGAGTCCTACAATGCGCATTTTATCGACAAAGTTTTGCGCGTCAGGAAACTGATTTTGAAGATACAGAATCACACGCTCTCTTAGCTGTTCACTGTTATCAACTTGTAAATCGATGATGAGTTTAAAATTTTCGTGCTTTCCGTAAGATTCTGGAAGGAGGTCCCAAAGAGGTAAAATTGCCTCAACATGTTTACCAAAAGCGTCTGCAAAGGCGCTATTTTTAAGATGCGTCAAAATAGCTTTAAGCTCTTCAGGATCAACCTCATCGCTCATGCAGTACTCCTCCCATAGTCTTAGCAGTGCTGGGTAGTTGTGTAAAGCGATTAAGTTCAGGAAATCCTTAAGATAACTCATTAGTAAGCCTTCCTTTGAAGATAAATATATATTGAATTTGAATCAGTATACCTGAGGTTGAGGATTCCATTCAATACGAAGCGGCATTTTTGTCCATTTCGTAAAAGATATCTCTGATTTCACGTTTCCTCTCATGCAATTTTATCCCCTCTTTTGCTACACTTCATGGATATTTTAAATCCCTTTAACAACCCCATGTAAATATGTCCTCACTCATTATCGACACTTCAGGAGAAAACGGGATTTTGGCTCTTGCGCAAAACGGCCTCATCACGCAGCAATTTCACCTCCCTCAAGGAAGAGAGCTCTCTTCTCATCTCTTTTTAAAGCTAGAAGAACTTATGAAATCCTCTGCAGAAGCGCCTTGGGATTTTATTGCCATAGGAGTGGGACCTGGAACGTTTACGGGAACACGCGTTGGCGCTATGGCAGCCAAGTCTCTTGCGTACGGTTTATCGATTCCCCTCATTCCTTTTTCCTCATCTCTTCTTCCACATCTTGAAGAAATCGCTCAGTCCACCTATCAAATCTTTCTCACAAATCCCTCTTCTCAACAGATTGAACTTGTCTATATTTCCAGAACAACTTAAGATATTTTAAGTTTCTCAAACTCAGAAGGAGTGTTATTTTCTCATGACTAGTGTAAAAGTACGTATTGGTGAGCCCATCGATAAAGCGCTTAGAGCTTTAAAGAAGAAGGTCGACAAAGAAGGTATTTTAAAAGCAGCGAAAGCTCACCGATTTTATGATAAGCCTTCTGTTAGATACAGAGCGAAAGCCAAAGCTGCTCTTAAATACAAAAAAGTGAAGCCTTCTGCTAAATATTAGCAGTAAAGCTCTTTAATTGCTAAAAAAGCCGTTTTCGCTTACAATCAAATCCTTATGACTGATTATTACGCCACCCTTGGTATTTCTAAAACAGCTACGGCTGACGAAATCAAAAAAGCTTATCGCAAAAATGCTCTGAAGTATCACCCTGACAAAAATCAAGGTGATCCTTCTGCTGAAAAGCAATTTAAACAAATTTCAGAAGCGTATGAAGTTTTAAGCGACCCTCAAAAAAAACAAATTTACGACCAATACGGCGCAGAAGCCCTTCAAGGGAACATGGGCGGCGGTGGCTACTCCTCTGGCGGATTCTCCTCCATGGAAGAGGCGCTTCGCACCTTCATGGGAGCCTTTGGTGGCGGCGGCGGGGGCGGCGGATTTGAGTCCATTTTTGGATTTGAATCCAGTGAAAGCTCTTCAGCGCAGCAAGGTTCAAGTAAAAAAATGAACCTGAATATCTCTTTTGAAGAGTCGATTAAAGGCGTTGAAAAAGAAGCGTCCATTACCAACTATCAAACATGTGATTCTTGCCATGGATCAGGCGCTGCCTCATCTTCTGCGATCAAAAAATGTACGCAGTGTAAAGGATCAGGAACCGTTCATCAAAGCCGCGGCTTTTTCAGTATGTCCTCGCCTTGCCCTTCTTGCCAAGGAAGAGGAAAAACCATTACTGATAGATGTAAAGGGTGCCTTGGACAAGGACGTGTTAAAAAGAAGCAAACCATCTCCATTAAAGTGCCAGCTGGCATTGATAACGGGATGCGGATGCGCATGGGCGGATACGGAGATGCAGGGATTGACGGAGGACCAGCTGGCGACTTATACATTTATGTCAACGTTGAGCCGCACCCTGTCTTTAAAAGAGATGGCGATAATGTGATCATCGAGCTTCCCATTTCGTTTACGGAAGCGGCTCTTGGAACCAAGAAAGAGATCCCTTCTCCTCACGGAAAATCGATGAAAATTGAGATCCCTGAAGGAACTCAGCCAGGCCATACGCTCCGTATCAGAGGAAAAGGAGCTCCAAATGTTCATGCACAAGGCATTGGAGATCTCCTCGTTCATATTTCTGTCGAAACCCCGATTCGCCTTTCCGAAAAGCAAAAAGAGCTTCTCGAAAAATTTTCTCGCCTGGAAGTAGAAGATAACTCTCCAAGGAAAAAAGGGTTTTTCGATAAAGTTAAAGCGTTTTTCCACGCTTAAACTCTATATCAGGGAGATGAATAGTGTTTCATCTCCCTTATCTATTTTCTCCCCTATTTCACTTTCACATGTTTTAATAGAGAAGATACTTTTCCCTTTTCTGCATAAACGCTTTTCTCTCTGCAGCATCAATAGCTACCATTTTCCATCCTGGATACGGCTCTTTGATTAAAATATCCCATATCTTTGGCGTTCCGTTAATGAGGTGAAACATCGCCTTTTTAGCCTCAGGAAGCTTCTGAAGACGCATATTCACCTCTTGAGGGTATAAAGACTTCAGCAGGCCTAAAATGAGATACCCTGTCGTAATAGGCCTATATCTTGTCGGATCTGTAATCACAATACGGATCCCTTGACACTCTTCATTCCGGTACCTTCCAAAAAAAGGCTTAAAATGAAACGGGGCAAATTTCACTCCAGGAAGATGCTGCGCGTTGAGCGCTTCTGAGAACTTATCCCCGTCGATCCAAGGGGCACCAACCAGTTTAAAAGGGAGCGTATAGCCAACTCCAATATTAACAAGCTCTAAATCACCTAAAATACCCGTTGTTGCGTAATAGAAGGGAGTGTCTTTTTCAGGAATTTGCGGGCTAGTTGGCGTCCAAATGAGCCCTGTCTCTTGAAAGCTCATCTCTCTTTTCCACCCTTTCATGGGTATCACTTTTAACGCGCACCCAATACGGTATTCCCCATTAAAAAATAATCCTAACTCTCCCACTGTCATACCGTGGCAATACGGTGTGTTAATGTATCCCACAAAAGATCGTTGTTTCTGTTCTAAAAGAGGACCGTCCACAACGCCTCCTCCCATGGGATTGGGACGATCTAAGATGATCACTTCGATCCCTCTTTTTGCCGACTCTTCCATGACATAGTAAAGTGTTGTCGTATAGGTATAAGATCTTGATCCAATATCTTGAATATCATAGATGATGGTATCGATGGATTTAAGCATCTCTTCTGAGGGTCTTCTAAATTTCCCATGTAAACTGTAACACGGTATTTTTTTGAGCTTCCCATGCATCACAAGCTCTCCTGCCCGGCTAGTGCCTGTGAGTCCATGCTCTGGGCTAAAAATCGCTGTAATGGTGTAATTTCCTTCATGACTCATTAAATGATTAATCGTTGGCTCTAACGTGTGATCAAGCCCTGTATGGTTGGTAATGAGCGCAATTTTTTTCCCTTTGATCTGTTTTAAAAGATCGGGATTAAAAAATTGATCCGATCCAAGCTTCACTGGGGCACCGCTCAAAAACGAGGTCAATAACATCAAAGTCAAGAAAATTTTTTTCATGGATTCCTTAAGAAATGCGTAAGCGTCATATAAAGCATTTGATCAATAAAGGGGGCATTAAAATAACTCTCTAAAAGCTCTCTTAGCTTAGGGTAGCAAGCAGCTGTTTGAAACCCTTCAAAAAAGAACGGCTTTAAGTGCTCTCTTGTTTTTGCAACATCGATTTCTGCAAAAAAATCTGCCCCTAAACATAGGGCCCTGTCAACGCCTAGCTTTTTGGCATGGTGAATATGATCGATGAAAGTAAAAAGTGAGTGAGGGTTTACAAAATGCGTAATGAGGTTAAGTCCAATGATCCCTTGTTGATCCATAATTCCCTCTGCAATCTGATCAGAAATATTTCTCACATGAGGATGCACTTCTCTAAAATTACTGTGACTTGCAATAACGCGGTAGGGATAACCCCTCACTTCTCTTAAAATATCCATAGCTAGCTGATCTGAGGCGTGGCTTAAATCAATAGGAATATTTTGCTCACACATCCACTCAAGAAGCTTTAGGCCGTCCGGTTTTAGGCCAGAGTCTGTATACACTCCCCCTCCAAACCTGTTTTCCTCGTTCCATGTGAAGCTGATATACGCTAAGGGGTGCTTTTGATGCCAAGCGCTTAAGCGTTTAAGAGCAAACTCTAAAGGCTCTTTTTCATCACAAAAAGAAGAGGCATTTTCTATCCCTAAGTAAGGGGTTAAGGGGCCAGCAATCCCTGTTTCAATGTGAGCATACAGTTTAGAGTAGAGACTAAATTGCAGAGCTCCCTCTTTAAGAGATTCAGGCCCTGTTGCGGTATAAATGGGAAATACTTGGGTGTGAACGCCTCCATCTTTGAGCTGCATCAAAGAGCTCTTCGATTCTGGATCATTCACATCTCTTGTTAAATCCCCTGCTAAATAAGAAAGTAAATCACAGTGGCAGTCAGCAACTTTCATACTAGCGTAGTATGAAAGCTTTGGGAATAAAATCAAAGGATCTTTCTTTTTTAAAATCCATCATCTATGAGATACATCTCATGATAAAGTAGGAGTAGTTGCCACTGGATCAATTCGAAGGGTTTCTTTCGTAAAAGATCTTGGGGATAGAGCACCCTTTGTAAGCTATTTTCACACTGCATCACCATTTCAATATAAGAGATAGGATCACCTTGTTTACGGATTGGGGAAGGGGTGAAGTGATCCCAAGAGCACGATAAGGTCACCCTACCCTCTTCTTGAATGATCCAGCTCTTTTGAGAAGGCTCTTCCTCTTCTTTAAATTCTCTAAAGAAATAGTCTCCTACAGCTTTAACCATCTCTTGCCATACAGAAGGCAAGGGATTATCTTGTAAATTGATGATAGGCGGGTGAAGAGCGGGAATAGCTTGGTGAAAATAGGGATTGAGCTGAAATAAAGCAGATCTTAGCTTTTTTTTAAGCTGAGATACGGCGCGTTTAAAGGGAAGATAATGAGGTGAGTTTAAAATCTCTTCTTTAAGAGGCGCCCCTTCCATTTCAGATCCTTTAACAAGTGCGATATCTTGTAGAAGAGAAAAAAGAGTAGGCTCTTCTTGAAATGCTCTCCAGCTAAGAGGAAGCCTCTCTTCAATGATAGGGGCTATCCCTGTTTTAAAATCCAAAAAAGAGAGCCTAAAAAGAGGAGGATCTTCTTCATTAAGAGGCACTTTCCACTCCCTATGAATCCCTCTCCAATCTGGCCTTGGATCAAGAAGAGGGTAAAAGGCGGCATTGATCACCTCTTTTTTATCCTCTTCTCCAATGATAAAAGGTGTATTTAAGGGAGCTAATTGTGAGAAAAACTCTGCAAACCATAAGTGCCCGCCCATGGGGAAAATAGAATAGGTAAGAAGCGTCATCACCTCTGCAAATAAGGTATAGGCTGCAAAATCCAGCCCTGAAGAAATAAGAGACTCCCATTCTGGTAGCATCTTATTTAAGCTTGTTTGTTTTAAGGAAGAGAAGAACTCTCTTCTTGTACTCTTATTATTTTTTTGAGAGGGGGGCGTCTCAATTAACCGTCCTAAATTTGTATATAAAGATTCAAGTTTATCTTGATGAAGACTCTCTTCATTCATCATCGATCCAATATCATGACAAGACTCTGTAAACTCTCCTATAATGGGAGTTACATGATTTAAGTCAGGACAAAAGGCTAGCCACACATATCTGTTAATAGGACTCAGCTTCTCCCCAATCATCATCTCAATCTGCTCTAAACAATTAAGCTGCAAATGGATTTCTTGAGGAGAGAGCTTGATTAAATGGAAAAAGAGACATTTGAGAAACTCCCCCCCCATCATAGACTCGCTAGATAAGAGGCTAAGCGCTCTTTCTACTTCAAAAATGAGGCGTTGTCTCTCTTCTTTTCTGAGTTGTAAAAGACGGTAAGCGACCGTTATTTTTTCATTGAAAGAGAGAGGGAAATAGCTCTTTGTTTGCTGAAAAAAATATCCAGGCTCTTCAGGGCTTTCTAAAAGGGAAATGAGCCCTTGAAAATGGATGGGCTGCTGCAAAGAGGGGCTAGGTCCTAAATCAGCAAATAGCTCTTTAAGCCAGAGGATCTTTTGCAAAGTGCCTCTTACTTTAAAGGGAAGCTTCCATAACAAGCTTGGCACTTCGGCATCCTCTAAGAGGAAGGCTTTGATCCAACTGTCTAGCTGCATGATGGATTCAAAACCCTCTTTTAAAGAGCCCCTTGTCTCCATCTGCAAAATATCAATGAGAAAAGAGGGCGTAGGATAAAATAAACGGCACACTTTTTCTGCATAGTTCATATGTTGAATGAGTAGGGTAAAATCCTCTGTGTAAACAGCTAACTGAAAAACAAAAAAGCACTCTTCTACCGTAAGACCGCGTCTTACCTCCCACTCTTTAACAATATCAAACGCAAATCTCATTTGCCCAGGGCTACACCGATCCCATTGAAGCCCTCTTAACTGCATGTCACTTAAGTAAATCCATCCTAACAGCTGGTCGTATTCAAAAGGAGTCCCCTCTTTGGCAAGATTATTGGTGAGTTTGTTTCTGAGCTGAATAAACATCTCTAAGCTCTTAGAAAGAGGATCTAGGCTCTCTTTCACAAGTTGATAAGCACTTAGAAGCGTTTTTTGACGCAGCACTTCATCTACTTTAAAATCAGCTGTAAGCTTATTTTTCAGAGGTGAGGAAAACTGCACCTTCCAACTCTCACTTAAAGACCGAAGAGTGAGCTCTACCACAAGATCCTGTAAAGAGAGCCTCATAAAAAACGGCTTTTCTTTTTCAATCTTACGGCTTAGATCCTCTTGTAAAGCGGCATCATTTTGATGAATGAGAAGCGGTTTAAGAGGGAGGTGACGGTCTAAAAGGTCTTGGTAAGATCCCCCCTTTAAAGATAGCCAGAGTCTTACCATTTGATACCAGTTATAATACTTTTTATCCCAAATCAAAGACGCCTTAGAAAAAAGATACGGCTCTAAGAGCTCTTTTTCTGAAGGTGTGAGGAGAGAAAAATCATAAGGTCCTCCTTGACACTTAGTTAAAAGAAGACTTTGAGAGAGCCTATCTTGCTCTTGAATATGCTGAAAGACAGCAGTGTCTTCTTGAGTAGAGCCTTGAATCGAGGCTAAATACCCCAGTGGAAGAGGAAGATGTGCTAAGCTAGAGAGCCTTACCTGCCGAATTTGCCCAATATCATCACCTCCATAGTAAGAGGCTTGTGAGAGTGTATGTTTGATCCAGTGATCAAATTGCAATCTCTCACACGCTACATACACCTCTAGCGTCTCTTTCTGTATGAGGGACACTTTTTTCTTAAGCTCTCTTAGGGAGCTAAGCTCTAGTGATTCGGCATAAAAAAACCCAAATGCATGAATCCAAAATTTTGCTACTTCCCCAATTTTCTGTTTAAAATCCGGGTGCGTGCAAAGCTTATCAATTGGCGATTTAGGATAAAGCGCTAAATAGTTTCGAACGAGCCTCTGAGAGCTAACTGTCATGCCTCACCTTTTGCAACTGCGACAAAGAGATTACCAAATAAGCTGTCGACTATGGGAGAGATTTTAGGATCAATGAGTGCTCTATCAATTCCAAAAGATGAGCCCAAAGATCCCCAGCCAATTGCTGCCATCACAAGCGAGGGCACTTCCATACTAGCTAAGGCAACATCATTAATTTGAAGCTGCTCCCACACATAGGAAAATGGGAGAATCCACACTACAGGGTGCTCTTTGGTATAAAAATCTAAAGAATTTTTCCATTTAGATTCGGTATGCTGCACTTTATTTAAGAGAAATCTTAAAGCATATCCGATAGTAACTCCCCCTCCCATGGAAGAGATCGCAATCCTATCAAAAAGATCTTTATCATCAATGATAATGGCAGTCACCCAGCCGGCAACAGCTAACCCAAGTACCACATCTACAACCCTGTCTACTTTATAAAAGGTCGGATTTAACTCTTCTTTTTGCGTGCCCTCTACCATAAACCGCTCTTTAGCCGTCATTTTGGTAAACCCGATGAGGCTCCCAATGGCGCAATAAGAGGCGGGGTGATTTAAAGAGATCATCATACCCCATCCATGGTTCCCAAACGTATCAATCACCCTTTCTGCGATATTTAAAACCCTTAAAGAGAGAGGGGTTTTCCCTTCAAAAATTTCCTCTTGATTTTGTTTTCGAATGCGGTGCTTGAGATGAGAGAGCCCAACTTCTGCAGTTACGCCTGCTAAATGACCAATCAAAAATATCCCGAGATTATAAAGGGTATTTAAATAGTCATATCCCCCGTGAGAAAGCCCCATCATAGCGCCTCCAAGAGCTCCTTTTCCCACCTGGTAAGAGATGAAGGCAAGTTTAGAATCTGGCTCTAAGAGCATCTCTTTTTGATACTTTGTGGAAAGAAGAGGGGCTTCACTTGCTCTATCTCCTAACTTCCTTGAGATGATGGCAGCTAATTTTAAAGAAATCCACCCTCCTCCAAGCGTTGTAATTAAATACAAAATCGCCTCTCTTTCCACACTTCCTACAGGAAGATTGAGATACACCTGCGTCAAAGTAAAGTAAAGAGCAAAGGCGTTTTTCATTTCAATGTGATGAAGTACCCTGAGCGCTTTAGTAGAGAGCGTCACTTCTAAGCCCGTTTGTAAAGAGGCCCCAATGCCAACTGAACTGAGTGTTGCAACCACAGGATGGCGCCTGCCCAATGCTTGAAAAATGCCGCAAGCGATAAAAGATACAGCCGAAATAATCGATCCTGCTAACCGTTTAGGCTCCCGGTACCATCTTCTACTTCTTGCCGTCTCTTCTGTTCCTATAAATGACAGTTCATTGATTGAAAGCGACATAACTTTATCCTTTTTTAAGTTGGAGGGTATAATCAGGAAGAGATCTCAAATACCTTTTTCTCTCCTGACCCCTCTAAAAAATAAAATCTACAATTTTTCTTCTAAAAAAATCAAATATAATCTATCCGTTATCAAATAAGGGGAGTGAAAGGTTTTTTCCTCTCTCATCAACATAGGGGTTTTTTATGAAACATATACGATCTAAAACACACACACGCTCTTTTTTATCCACATATTCTTGGCTAGGTTTAAGTCTCTTGTGTCTCATTCTTTCTAGCTGTAGCCAAGATAAACCCAAAGATGATATTCATTTTGGACCAACGCCTTGTGATCAAGTCCATGAAAAGACATTTTCGGATTAAAGAGAGTAGTCTTTAAATAAAGCCGTCCTTGAAAACCTTGCTAGAAAAATGAAATAATGGGATCACTTGGGATAAAAAGTCTCTTATGTGAGACACTCTTTCTATTCTGATGATCCACATTTTTTCATTTTACTAACAAAGGCTTTTTTTATGACGCTCTCTACCGCAGTCAAAGATGTCAGCTTCAAAAGAAGCTTCTTAAATAGAATACATTTCGTACCTTGGACCTCTTTTTTTGCCATCATGTATGCAGCGCTTTTTATCGCGCTTGCCTCTCAAGTGAAAATCAAACTCCCCTTCACCCCGGTCCTTTTGACAGGACAAACCTTTGCTGTGATGCTAGCTGGGGCACTACTGGGAAGTAGAAGAGGCGCTCTTGCAGCGGTTGTGTATTTGGCACAAGGTGCTTTAGGGATGCCTGTATGGGCAAACGGAGCCTCTAGTATGAGTTATCTCATGACACCAGTTGGAGGGTACTATTTTGCCTTTATTCTTCAGGCTTATATGACAGGGATCATTGCAAAGAGCACTTCAACATCTAGCGTGTATACATTCTTGATGTTACTTGTGACCTGTTCAGTTCATTTAAGTTTGGGAAGTGTGTGGCTTGGCATGGGACTTGGAATGGATTTTGGATGGGGAAAAGCGTTAGTAGCGGGATTTGTCCCTTTTATTCCAGGGGAAATTGTGAAATGCCTCATGATCACCTGGTATCTTAAAAAAGCGTAACAGAGGCTTTTTTTCACTTGATAATACCCGGCCTTTTTTCCTTAAGGCCGGGTATTTTGATGATCATGTGTTTGTTATCTTTTGGATAGGGTCTTCTAACGCACGGTACTCTAAAAGATCTCCCGGCTGACAATCCAGGGCTTTACAAATTGCCTCTAAAGTGGAAAATCTTAAAGCTTTAGCCTTTCCTGTTTTTAAAATAGAAAGATTTTGTTCAGTAATGCCAATAGACTCTGCTAATTCTTTAGAACGCATTTTCTTTTTAGCCAAAACAATATCTAAATTCACTATAATTTGCATATTTTTCCAAACTAGAATCTCTTATTGAACACAAAAGATTCTGCCTTCCACATGAATACCTTTCAATGCAAATGAATAGTTGTCGCCTCTCTTCTAGGAAAAATAAGAACAAAAAGAGGCCCTAAAGTGCCTCTTAAAACCGCTGGGTAAAAGCTCTAAGGCGCTTTTTGATCAGTGAAGTATTTAGAGATCAAAAGCTTTAGCTAATGGAACCTTTTGACCCCTTTAAATGGTGAATTGATGCTCTTCTTCAATCTCTTTCATTTGATTAAACACAGAGGCAAGAAGAAAAATCATCCCGCAAAGAAATAACGTTTTTATCCCTACAAGGTCATGAAAAGCAATGATGATCTTTTGATCAGGAAGGGACCATAAGTATCCTCTCAGTAAGAGATAAAAAGGTTGGAAAAGCTGACTTAAAAGAAGAAAGCTCCCCATCATTTTTAAGGAAAGCACAGTCTCTTTTGTGAAAAACTTGAGTCCTTCAAATGATCTTAACAGCCTTGATAAGGCAAATAACACCATCCAGAAAAAGGTGTTACGGATCAGCTCGATGAAAAGGGCGATCAATTTAATCAAAGGCGGAATGTATTCGATTTGATCAAAAGGAAGACCTGAAAAATCGATATACCATCTGGGATCTTTAAATTCATGAAGCCACATCCCATCATAGATCCAGTAAATGATCGGCACGATGAAAAGAGAGGCCATCCCTAAATAACATGCCCATCTTAATAAACGACTAAAAAAACGAATCCGGTCCCCACTTTGCACGCTAACTTCCTCCAAAAAAATACTCTTTTCTTCGTTTACTAACTTCTTTTCCCAAATCATTATCGAAAAAGATTAATTTATTATCAATAATCAATCAATTTTTCTTTAAGGGAGGAATATAAGGGGAGGTTAACAACAGTCATGATTAAGGATACAAAGGTGCAAAATGAAGAGAAAAAAATGAGAATTTTTACAGAAAAAAAGATAAAACTAAAAAAAAGAAACCTCACTTGGACTCCAAGTGAGGTTTCTAAAGAAAAGCACTTAGTGCTTAGAAGCGGTATCCAAAAAGAACATTAGCTCCGTAAACATCTTGTGTTTTGCCCATTTTCAGGAAATAAGGCTCAACTTGCACATCCCATCTGTTTGTATCTCCAAATTGTAAAGATACAGGAATGCCAATTTCAGCTCCCCAAACATCGTGAGAAGAGGTGTCTTTAACAATCACAGCAGCTGGTGCAAGAGGTGTGCTATTGTAGGAAAATCTTTGGTAAGCGTTGAATGTACGTAATACTTTCAGATTTAACCCAATTTTCTTCGTTGTGCAGAGTGAATACTCAGAAAGAGCTCCGACTGTTGCATAAGGAAGTCTTGTTTTTAACCCTTCTTTGTTATGAGAATCAAGTGATGTTGTTAACCGAACGCCAGCTCCAGCATAAGGAGTCACAAGCCAATGTGTTGGAGCAAATGAATACCCCAAACGGCCTTCTACGGATCCAAACACTTTATCCCCTTTTGTCCAAACAAGCGTTGTAGGCTCTTGAGCCCCATTGGTTGCTTTGAAATCTACAGTTGCCACAGCTTGAGTAAGATCAATACCTGCATAAACAGCATCAGGTGTCAAATATTGATACCCGATTGTTGTTCCTGCAAAAAATCTCGTTCCTCGTACAGCTGCATCTAAAGTAGCAGGCGTAGTGTCTGTTGCTTTTGTTTTGAAATCTACCTTTGCTCTATAAGCAAAAAGCTCTGGTCCAAAATAAACTGAATTTGGATAGGCTTCATCAATAGGCTGAAGTAGTGGTGTTGCAGGTTGAGCTCCATAAGCTACAGAGCCCATTAACATGCCAAGCGATAAGAAACATTTTGTTATCATTTTCATAATTCAAATCTCCCAATTTATTTTATTGTTCAATTTTTTTGCCATGTTTGACAATGGTTTTGCTTTATCATATTTGATCGAATTCCTCGCCATCTCCTTACCTGATGTCCTAAAAATGCACTCTTGCTGCGGCTCAGACAGAAAAGTTTTCTTTGGTTTGCATTTCCAGTCGAAATGGTCGTTATAAGCCCAATGCCTACGTTTGTAGGTTAGACACAACTGCTGAGATATTTCATCGAGTTCAGAGAATAGCTTTGCTCTATCATCCGCTAATTGCTTAGAAGAGGAATGAAGAGCAATATCTAAATTCTGATGAGAGCCAATTAAGATACAGCGCTCACCTTGAGGGGTTTGCACTGCATCAAATTTTTTATAAAAATGAATCTGACTTACCCCTGCATGTGAAACCTGCTGAGGGGTAAAGAAAGAAGACACTTCTTTAAGAAGAGAAAATAAGAACTGAGTTTTTTGAAATCGTTGGAAATAAGAAGATAAAAACGCTTTCACAATTTGATAACTGCAAAGAGATATTTCTCTTAATAATGCAGAATCAAACCCTAGCGGATTAGCTTCTAATAGTAATGCGACACCTATGACTTTAACCATAAAATCTCACTCACTTACGAAACTATTAACATAGGGAGTTGAGAATTTTACTGTCAACGTAAAGTTGAAGTTTATTCTAGATGGTAATCCCAAAAAACGTCTATTTGGACGTAAAAAGATCTGTTTTTCTCTCGTAAAAATCTCTTTTCTCTTGAAAAGATTTTTTTCTATAAAAAGCATCAATTTTTCCTTATCCATCACATTTTTCAATCATTATCTTAAGCACACTATCTCGCTTGAATTTTCTATCCCTATGCTGTAATCTAAGAAAACTTAAAAACAACCGATAACGGTATGGAATTAGAATTTTTCTTTGTAATTACAGCACGTAAGTCGCTCTTCTACGCTAAAAAGTGCCTTGAATCTATTGAAGCTCAATTGGGCTCTTTTTCTATCCAAGTACTCTACGTTGACGACGACTCTAACTATTCTCGCTCTCAAATTACTGAATTATCATTATGGTTAAAAAAAATCAATGGATCTCTTCTTTTATTATCAGATAGACACTACCAGATTGGCGCCTTATCAAAAGCAATCCCTTTAATATCAAACCCTTACGCGGTTGTTTGTTTAATGGATGGCGATGATTATTTACTGCATCATGCACTTCAAACAGTAAGCTCTCTTTATCAAAATCAGGACACCGTGATGAGCTACGGAAACGCTCTTGTTGACTTCCGCCCTTATCAACACCCCCAGTCTCACTATTTTTCTGATAAAACAAGTGTTAATACCCCCTACCCTTCTCAAGTTTGGGAGTCGGGGACGTTTAGGGAAGATGGGTTTCGGTGTTTTCACTTAAAAACCTTTAGAAGGTGGCTATGGGATTATCTCAATGTACAAGATTTTTGTAGAGATGACGGCACTTTTTTTAGAGCCTCAGGAGATAGCGCTTTTATCTTCCCGTTCTTAGAGCTTTTAAATCACCCCAAGCATGTCGCTTTTAATGAAGATCCCATCTATGTCTATAGACTGCACGCCGGGAATGTGCACAATCATGATAAAAAAAGCCAAAGTGATGACCTTAATACCCTAAGGTTTCATAGGGAAAAATATCTTCCCCTTGACCCCGCGATTCTTGCGTATCATATTGAACAAGCCTCTTCATATGCTATGCAAGAAGAGAGCCATTTAATAGCTACTCGGTGATATTTTAAGGATTCAAGATGTGCGGAGTTACAGGAGTCATTACCCATTCTTTAACATCTCATCGGCTTCAGCAAGGCATTCAAGAGTCGTGCTCTTTTTTGCGCTCTAGAGGGCCTGATCAAACAGGCAACTTTGTACAAACACCTGCTGCTTTTGGCGTCTGTAGACTGGCCATCCGGGACCCTTTAAAAGGTCAGCAGCCCATGGAAAGAGAGGGGTATGTCATCACCTTTAATGGAGAGCTTTATCAAACAGAAGAGCTCAAAAATAAAATCCTTGCTCACGGATGGACTTTAGAGACAGAAAGTGATACAGAGCTTTTATTACTGGGATTTATCACCTTTGGCCCCTCTATTTTTGGGGCATTATCTGGGATGTTTGCTTGCTCCATTTGGGATATCAAGAAAGAGGTGCTCTATTTAGCAAGAGATCCCTTTGGAGAAAAACCACTTTATTACACCCAAGGAAAGACACAAGGAGAAGATTTTTTTGCCTTTGCCTCTGAAATTAAAGCGTTTAGTGCGTGGCCTTTTATGAATTGGGATCTTTGTGTGAGTGACCTTCACCTCTTCTTAACGCATAGCTACCTTCCAGGGCTTGCAACAGGTTGGGAAACCATTCAAAAACTGCCTACTGGCTGCTATCTCATCTACAAAGAAGGTCGCTATGAAAAAGTTGCCTATCATACCCATAACGTGTCAGAAGAGATAGATGATCACCCTATTACATCAAAGCATCTCCTTTCTTTATTAGAAGAGAGTGTAAAAAGTTGCTGCATTTCAGATAAGCTAGTTGGCGCTTTTTTTAGCGGAGGCATTGACTCTACAACAGTTAGCGCTCTCTTATCTAAATATGTGAGGGGCGCTCCTCTTTTCTCTTTACATTGGGATCACCCTGGCTATTCAGAAGAGTTTTATACTAAGTTAGCAGCCTCTGCTTTAGGGCTTAACCATTTTTCTACCACTTGCAGTGCTGCATTTATCATGGAGCATTTTACAAAGCTCGTCTCTTTGTATGATGAGCCGTTTGCTGATGAATCGATGATCCCCACCTACTGCCTCTCTTTATTTGCAAAAGAGCATGTTGATGTGGTTTTAACAGGTGACGGAGCAGATGAGCTCTTTCATGGATATGAAAGATACGGATTTACAGGGGATTTAGCAGAGTATCTTAACACATTTTGTGCAATGCCCTCTGATGTGCATGCACGCATTTGTGAGCCAGATTTTTTGGCTCTTAAATCCCTCTCCTCTACAAAATTCACTGTGCCTCCTATAGGAGAGCTCTCCTCTCATAGACACCGCTCGTACCTTGATCTTTTGCACTATCTTCCCTATGACATTCTCATGAAAGTAGATAGAGCCTCTATGGGAGCTAGCCTTGAGACAAGAGCGCCTTTTCTAACGCCTAATGTCGCTAACTTTGCGCTCAAATGCTCCTCTTCTGCCTTAAAACAAGATTCCTCTTCAGGGAAGAAAATACTCAGATCAGCCGTTAAAGACATTATTCCCCCTCTCATCTTAAATAGGAAAAAAATGGGGTTTGGAGTCCCTTTAAAAGATTGGTTTTGTTCGTCTTTGAAAAGCTGGATGATGACAAGGCTCTTAGAGGGTGAGCTTTATCAAATGGGGTGGTTTTCTAGAGAAGGGGTCTTAAATCTCATCCAATCTCACTTAAACGGGGAAAAAAATCATGCGAGAGCGCTATTTAACCTTCTTGTCTTAGAAGAGTGGATACGAAATAGACCGCAAGGTAAAAATGCCCTTCTCTTGTAATTCTTGAGGCACCTCTCTTGATGAGAAATAACTGCGCTATAAAACTGTTTAAAGTGGTTCATTTGTTTGCTAAAAATTTAAGTATATTGCAGCTATCTTAGACGAAAGATTTAAAATGGACTAAAAAAAGCTGGGGCTATAGTTAAGGTAGGAATGATTGACTAAGTGATTTCCAGAAAATGGAAATAGAAGTTCTTGGAAAAAGAGAGCTATTGTCATTTTTTTAACGCCAGTTACTGAAAGTCATATAGGATTTCTTTGTTTTCCACCATCTCGAGGAAGGTGTTTGATCTTCCAGAAGTTTTTTTTCTAAATAGGTTTAAACTCTTTACAAAAGTTATGGACATGGTAGAATGGAGTAACTCATTCAAGTTCATTCATTTTTCAACCTTCGTATTTATTCTTTTTCTTGATATAAAAAAATTAACGCTCAAAAGATTGAAAATATTTTAAACCCGGCGTTATTTATAGGAATAAGTCTTTCTTCAATATGAAAAAAGCTCTTCTTGGATACTGTTTATCAAAATATCAAGCAGTCAGAAATACTTCAAAAGCAGGTTTCATTATTTCTTGTAAAATTAGCCTCTTACGCCTACCAATTTCCTTGTCTGAAATGGCCCACTATCTAAAGATCATCTTTTGTATATCCACTTCTTTTCAAGGGCCCAGTTTTTTATTAAAAAATGCCCCTTGAATAAGGGGCATTGATGTTTGATGAGCAGCTGTCTTATTCAGCATTAATACAAAGTAAGTGATGCTGATCATAGGACATTTTTTTTCTATTTAGGCGTGTAAGATAGCTGCCGCTTCTCTTCACCTTCTGATGAAAAAACTATTGCTTTCCAATCGTTAATGCTTCTTGCCTTAGAATCAAAATTAATTCCCATAGCAATAATATCTTTACCCTTAGGTCCTGTATTGAACTTTGTAATGTACTCTTTATCCCTGATTTGATCTAAAGCTGCCCCCGCGGTCTTGTCTTTTTTAATCTCAATGACATAAATAAGCTTATCAAGTTCTATCACTAAATCAATACGTTCTAAATTTGTGCTCTCTTCTATTCTATAAGGAATACTCATTCCTGCTAGAAGAAGAGTAAAACTCACATGAAAAAATCTCTCATCCATAGCCCTTTTATAGATTTGATAAGCAATCGCTGTACACTGAGTATTAATTTTATCACAAAAAGTTTGAAGATCAATTTCCTCTAATTTTTTCTTACACTCAATTCCTAAACTATTTATCTTAGCTCTAGGTAAATTAGTCACATGAGACAGGAGAGTTTCTGAAAAAGAGGTTCTTATTTCTTGGTTAGGAAAATCTAAAGTGTAAAAACGGGAAACAGGGTCATACCCTTGAATGGTAAAATAGCCTGCTTGCCACATTAAAGCAGGGATATTGATTATTTCAATATCAAAATGACCTGATAAATCGTCCTCTTGTACTTTAGCACCGCCTAAAAAAACTCCTAAATCAGGAAGTTTTTCAATTTGTTTAATTAAAAAGGAAGGAGCTCCAGACTGCATCCAATAATTTTGAAATTCCCTTCGCTCTAAGTAATTTAAAATAGAGTGTGGATTATACACTTTGATGTTTTCTTTAGAAAATCGGTATCCATTGTACCATCTTCTTAATACATCCATCTTAGAAAACAGCTGTTGATCTGTGATAGGACCTTTCTCTTTTGTTTCATATTGAATGCTTTCTTTGATAAGAGGGCTTAGAAACTGAGAAACCTCTGCTTCTGTGTATCCCATTATTGCCCCATAAGAGGAGTGTGTTGTAATATCATTTAAATTATTGGCCCCTGAAAAGAGGGAAGCGTGAGAAAACTTTGTAACTCCTGTAACAAAAACAAAATCTAAATAGGCATCAGACCCGTTAAGGACTCCTAAAAATGATCGCATAAGACGGCGATTATAATTTAAAAGCTCAGGCTCACCTAAATTATCTGTTAGGGGTTTATCATAGTCATCGATTAAAACAGCCACTTTTTTCTGGTGTTTATTAAAGAGCTCTTTGATTAACAGTGAAAACTTTTTTTCCACAGAACACTTTTCTAAAACAATATAGTGACTTTTAGCAATCTCGGTAATTGTTTGATCTAAATCATTTTCAAATCCCTCTTTTGTTCGTGTGCTCATCAAGGAAAAATCCAAATGAATCACTGAACGTTTATCCCAATTGTATGCAGTTTGATAAATGCTTTGATTCTTAAAAAGTTCTTTATCCCCTGCTAAAATGGATTTAAGCATACTGACAAATAAAGACTTCCCAAATCTTCGAGGGCGGTTAATAAAATAATACCTACCCCCCTCAATCAATTGTTTTGCAAAATGTGTTTTATCAATATAAACATAGTTATTTTTCAAAATGTCTTCAATGGTTTGAATTCCTAAGGGAATTTTTTGATTTTTAATATTACAAGATGAAATTTGAGAGGGCTGTTGGAGTGGAGTTGAAAGGGTATTTTTATGAGAAAAAAAAGATGAGGTTGTTTTAGAGAAATGAGAGTAATTTCTCAGATGCATTTTTGGGCTAACAAAAAGAAGGAAAAAATTTGTTACCTGCCTTGAATTTAAAGATAAATAGTCTTGTCTGACTATTTCTGTCTTATTGTTTTTAAAGGAATAAAGAACATTTTTATAGTTCTGGCTTACTAGATACTTGATCGACATAAATACCTCCCTTGGATAAGCATCATGTTACATCTGTAAACTATTATCTATCAATATGATAAATCACTTTGTTAGTGATTATTTATTCTCTTTATTCGTGTACAGTGCATTTTAATAGTGATTAAAATGCATGCCAAAAATCACTAAAATTAAATATTATCGCCCTATAATCAGGGTCTTTCCTCTGGATTTTATATAAAAAACATCTGACTAATAGCTATGTATGAATATGTAATTGAGTGTGAAAAGAATTGTTATGAAAGACGCCCTTAAGAGTCATCAAGAGAAATCAGCTCCTTAGAGCAAAATAGTTTAAGCTTAAATTCACATCATTTTGATGGCTGGAGGGGCATCAAGGATAAAGAGAGAAATTATGAAAAGAAGAATTTTATCTTTTTTAATCTATCATGAGTTTAGGTAGCTCATGCCTATCTTTTCAAGAACCTAGATTTTGTTGTAAAAAATGCCTCTGGAATAAGGGGCATTGATGTTTGCTGAGTAGCTGTCTTATTCAGCATCAATACAAAGAGAGTGATGCTGATCATGGGACACTTTTTTATTTCTGCCTAGGCGTGTAAGATAGCTACTGCTTCTCCTCACCTTATAATGAAAATGCTTGAGCTTTCTAGTGATTGATACTTCTTATCTTTGAATCAAAATTAATGCCAAGTGCAATAATATCTTGTGCTAACTCTCTTACTCCTTGGTCTTTACAGAAATTCGGTGATCTATAATCTTATAGGAAGCGTAGAAGCTACTGTACAAATAAGAAAAAACCTACTCTTAAAGATGTTATTGCCCATTAAAAAAATCTATTAATTAATCCAAAATTAACGTTTTTTTAATATTTTGAGCCTTAAACCGATCATTTACTCATATGTGCAAATGATCAAAAAAGTTATTCTAAAAATAGGAGTCACTATGCAATATAGAGAAAAAAGCCGTCTGTATTTTGAAGTTCCTGTACATCTTCATCATGCCTTGAATCAATGCGCGGTTGATTTGGGAATCACTGCCCAAGAATTAGTTACTCAAGCCATTCTTGAAAAGCTTCACTCCCTAGAATACGAGCAAGATAGCAGAGATGCAGTAATTGCCTATGAACGGTTTTTAAAAAATGGATCTCAAACGATTTCCCATGAAGAGATGATGAAGCGGCTCGAATGGGAAGATATCCTGGATGAATGAAAATTCTCATCTTTTAAGAGAGATATCTTGAGCAATCTTTTCAAGAGACTTAATATCTCCCTGCATTAAAAGAGGGTAGTGCTCTTTAATAAGTCTAATGTCCCAATCCCACCACTTGATGTTTAAAAGAGAGGCTATCTTCTCTTCAGAAAACCGGAATTTAATCCCTTTGCTGGGGTTTCCGCCAACGATTTCATAAGGCTTAACATCTTGGCATACGGTAGATCTTGCAGCAATGATAGCTCCGTCCCCTATTTTAACGCCTGGCATGATGAGGGCCTCCCTCCCGATCCACACATCATTTCCAACCTCTGTATTCCCTTTATGCTGAGCTGCTAGTGCCCATGGCTCTATTAAGCTTTCTTCACTAAAAATATGCCAAAAAGGGTAAGTTGTAATGGCATCCATTTGGTGATTGGCATACGGGCTTAAAAACTTCACGCCCCATCCGATGGAGCAAAATTTTCCAATGAGAAGTTTTTGATCTCCAAATCCGTAAGGAATGATTTCTTTTACAATTTGATCAGATTCTAAGCAATCTACATGAGCGTAGGTGAAATCCCCAATGACGATTTGATCATTTCCGATCATGGGCTTTAAAAATACATTCCCCTTACAAGGGCCATAGAGCTGATTTAGATGAAGCATATCTTTTTGAAGAGGGTTACGCTCTATCAGCATCTCTTTTAATGCTTGAATCCACTTCTCTTGCATGGTTATTCTCTTTTTTTAACGGTAAGAAGTGATGTCACTTTGTTAAAAGGAGTCACACTCTCTAGACTTAAGTCTGCTTGATGAATGAGCTTTTGAAACTCTTTTAAGCTCCTCTCTTTTCCTCCTGTCATGATGAGCATATGAAGATCCAGTAACGCTCCTTCATACCCCTCTTCCTCTTGAACTTTTTCCAAAATGTAGATTCTATCAGAGAGGTTATCAGATAAAGAGTCCCTTGCTTTTTTTAATAGAATAAGAGCCTCTTTATCATCCCAATCGTGTAACACTCTTGAGAGAATGCAGCCGTTCATGTTTTTAATAGGCCACGGTTCAAAAAAATGCCCAGGTGTTAATACGATTTGATCTTTTAACTGAAGTGGCACTTTGACAATATCAAGAACATGAGGGAGATCAAATAGATACCCTTCTAAATGAGGGTGCGCTTTCATAAGAGAAAATAAAAGCGTTCCTGATCCTCCTCCAATATCTACAATGCGCTCATGTGTTAAGAAAGAGGGAATACTTTCTAAATGTTCATAATCTTCTTTTGCATAGCTAGCTAAAGCGTCATGATAGAGGCTATTTTTCTCAGGGTGATCTCCTAACCATTCAAACCACGTCTTGTGAAATGCTTTGGGGAAAAAAGGGGCTCCTGTTTTTAGGCTCTCTTCAATATTTTGCCAACATGTTAAATGCTCTTCTCTCCATAGTGTTGCAGCATAGGCAAGGGTCCGGGGGTGATCTTTTCGTAAAAAAGCCCCTCTTGAAGTACACTCCCAACACTTATCTTCTCTTAACATCACAAACTGCATCTCTTGAAGCGCTTTCAGAAGTTTATCTAGGGCGTGTAAAGGAATATTTAGCTGATTACTGAGCTCCTGACTTTTTTGAGGAAGATGATCAAAGAGATGAAAATGATGCCCGGCTTGCAGCGTATAAAAGCGCCAGTAAGAAGTGAGCTCTCTAGAAACTTCATGAAAAGCATCTACCCCAGATTTTCTAAGGACTCCTACAACATGTCCCTCTTCAGAGATCCGGATAAGAGCGCCTTCTAATGTCTCAGCTCTTGCAATCCCATTATAAAACGGCTCTACGTTTAAAAATCGGTGAGAAGTGATCTCTTCTCCTTTTTGGTTAATGTGAAACCATCCTCTTTGATCTTTGGCTCTTGCAAATCCTTTATGATACACATCAAGATCAAGAAACCGCTTATTATGGATGAACTCTCCCCTGGGATTAATATGAGTGTAAAATCCTTTCGCCTCTTGCACACAAGCAGCTCCGTCATGAAAGTCCCCTACATAAGTAAAAACATGGGGATAAGCTTTTTTCCCTTCAAGATTTAAGTGAAAAAAGTTTCCGTTGAAGTCTTGTACAGCACATAGCCCTTCTTGGTAGTTACCGCACCACCTGTATCTCTCGGGGTAAATGGGCTCTCCTCTTTCATTGATATGATACCATCCTGATGTATCTACAACAGTCGATCTTTGATGATAAAACCCAAAGGTTCTTAAGAACCTTTGGGAATAGATGGCCTCTCCTTTTTCATTAATATGAAAAGACCCTGTGAAATCTTCTACGGGAGCTAGGCCTGGCGCATGAAACTTTAAGACAGATAGAAATCTGGGAGTATAAGCTGGCACCCCTTGATGGTGATGATGCGTATTATCCTCTGCAACTTCATACTCCTGCCAGAGTAGCTTTTGACTCTTCATGACTTAACTCCTCTGTTTTTTTTCTCATATTGCACCCTCTACAGACAGCGTGTTCTAAATAGTTTTTCTGAAGGTTTTGATAAGAGGGGCTATTCCACACGGATTCTATGGAAGTGTCATAAAGGTTTCCAAACTCTCCTAGTTTTAGTCTCTCTTCATTAGGCGCGCAGCACGGGTTAAATCTCCCTTCTGCAGAGACCCACGCCTCTTGTCCTAAGAAAGGACATTTGCCTTCTGGAACAAGTTCATGTAAAGCAGTAGGAGCTAGTGGATAGATATTTTCTAAGACAACTTTTGAGCCATCAGGAAGTCTTACTTCTTCAGCTACTTGCATCGCCTCTAGTGCAATCGCATTCCATCTATGAATGGCATCTTGACTTCTTCTTAAGTTCTCTTTTGCCATCGCTTCAGTAAAGACCCAAAGATGGTGCCCTTTCACCCGGTTGACTCCTAAAGAGGCTGCTAGCCTAATCACATCAGGAATCTCTTCAAGTCCAATTTCCATGAAGGTAAGCTGAAAGGTAATACGGCAAAAATTTCCCCCTTCTGCTTGAATACGGTCTCTTACTTTAATGAACTCCTTAATTTGATGAAGCCTTTGCTCAAAGTTAGATCCAATCATGATGAGCTCAGAGGTTTTTTTCGTAGCTCCGTTCCAAGATATTTTAACATCAGAGGCAACAGGGATGATCTTTTCTCCCCACTTAGCTCCTCCAAATTTGGGGAAGGTGCCGTTTGTGGTGAGATTAAGCTTCACCCCGTACTCTTGACAAAGGTTTAAGATCTCTTCAAAGTCACGGTATAAAAGAGGCTCTCCCATGGTAGAGGGTATAATCTCTCTTAAGGGAGATCCTCTAGACTCTTCTAACACTTTCCGAATGAGCGCAATATCCATCCGTCTACGGGGTCTTTTCTCATCTTTACGCTGCTTTTGACATGTGCTATAAATTGAGTGCTCTTCACACATGATGCACTTGAGGTTACAATCGTCAGGATTGGTATCAAATGTGATACGCCAAGGACCTTGCTTTGTTGTCATCAGATGACTCCTTTTGGTGAATAACTTGTTGATAAAGATCAATGATTTGCTGGGTATGCTCTTCAATGGACGGTATGTGTCCATCTACAGATTGGATGTAGCCTCTTTGAATCAGCTGTAAGGAAAGATCAGGGTTTTCGATGAGCCTCTCCATTTGCAAGCTTAAGCTTGTAGAATCCCTATGTGTAAAGAGAAGGCCATTGATTTCATGATGAATATACTCTTTCATCCCGCCGTAATTAGCTGTAATGACAGGCACTTTAGCCTCGAGTGCTTCATGAATCACAAGAGGAGAGTTTTCTCCCCAAATGGACGGTACGACAATCGCATCGACATGGTTAAACACATCTTCTACAATCTGCTCATTACGGTATCCCCCCATCCACTCTATCTTTGCTTCTACTTCAGCCCCGAGCTCTTTCACATAACTTTTAAGAGATCTCGTAAACGGCTCTAAAGCGCTTCCCCAAATTTTAAGCCGCGCTTTTCCTTGAAGCTTGCTAAACCCTTCAATCAGATGAAAAATTCCTTTTGCCTGTTTATGTGTCCCAATATAGCCAAAGACAAAGGCATCTTCTTTTTCTCTTTTTCTTCCCTGAAGCCTCTTTTGATAAAAGCCGTAGTCAAGATAGATAACTTTTGACTCAAGGGTATTAAAATCTTTTATGAACCTATCTTTTAGATAGTGAGAAGGAGCAATGAAGCAGTCCACATAAGAGCTCATCTGCTGAACATGATCCATTCGTTTTTCTACCCATAAGCTCCAATGCTTTAAGTCATCTGGATCATCTTGATGACTAAAATATCTAGAGTAGCACTGTTTAGCACATTTACTATGTTCTTGAGAATCACACACAGGATAGAGATTAAGCCCCTTAGCATTGGTTCCTTGAAGAAACTGCCCTCTTGGACACATGAGCCAAAAATCATGCAAAGTAAATACAATGGGGATATTTCTGATACGCGCTTTTTCAATAAGAGAGGTCGATAAGTGATTGAGGTGCCCAATATGAATCACATCAGGACAGTTTTGCTCTAAAAGCTGATCAAAAGCGTCATCTACTTTTTCATGACGGTAGCCATCTTTTGCATGCGCCATATTGATGAGACACACATCAATTGCAGGGCAGGTTAAATCTTTTTCCCAAGAGGTAGAGTATTCTCTCCGGTAGGCATTTTCTTCTCTTGTAAAGACAGTCACCTGATGACCTTGACGGACAAGTTCATGACAAAGCATTTGAGAATACACCTCAGATCCTGCATTATACCGGTAAGGGTATCCATGGATCACTTTTAAAATTTTCATACTCCTATCCTCTTTTGAAACATCCGCTGTTTTATCATGACTTTATAGATCCTTTTTCAGAAGTAAGAGTAAGTCCTGTAAGTAAATCACTCTTATACAAAATTGTTGTCTTATGCCCTTTAGAGTACAGCGTAATCCCCTCTTCTTCTAAAGCAATCACAACGCCTTCTAAAAAATCCGGGATACAGCTGTTTAGAGAGGAATATCTATTTAAAAAGGCAGTAATCAGCGCAATGATGATGTCGTGAGAGATCATGAGACAAGGAAAAGTCTCTATATGAAAGAGATAGTTTAAAAAAAGATGCACGCCTTCTCTACAAGATCTCATACCTAAAAGAGAAATATCTTGCAGAAGAAGATCTCCAATCTCTTTAAAGTGAAGCTGTAAAAAAAGAAGAGAGGCTTGAGCAGGATCTTCCACAAAGGGGCCTGGATCTCCAAGAAGTGCACTCTCATGAATAGGGAGATTCTTATTCAATCCTTCTTGAATAGCTTCTGCTGTTTGCATGCATCTTTTTAAAGGACTTGTATAAATCGCTTTTAAAGGAATAGATTGTAAGTTTTTTCCTAAAGCAATTGATTGTGTGATCCCCTCTTCTGTTAAAGGGATATCTATCCCTAAAGATCCTGCTAAAAATGGCTCTCTTGCCCCGTGTCTTAAGAGTATGGCAACTTTCTTACTTTCATTAACTAAAGGAAGAACCGTTTGCCACTTGATCATGGAAAAGATCCTAAGTGAAGGCGGTATTCTTGAATGAGTCTTTTCATACCCTCTTCTACTGTTGTAGACGCTCTCCAACCCAGCAGCTCATAAGCAAGGGCGGGGTCTCCCCAAAATCTTGCCACATCAAAGGATCTAGAGGGTCTTTCTTCAAGAGTAATATCGTAAAAGCTCTCTTTCTTGGCAATTTCTGCGACTTCTCCTAAGCTCATTCCCCTTCCTGTTGTTAAGTGAAGAGAAGGAAGAGATTGTTTCTCTGTAGAGAGGAGGAAGATAACTCTTAAAATCCCTTGGATCACATCATCTAAGTAGGTGAAATCAAACACATTGTGACTCCCCTCAATATAAATGGGGGCACCCGTTGCAGAAGCTCTACAAAAGGCAGGGATTACCCGGTTAGGATGGTCGTGAACGGATCCAAAAACATTGGAAAAACGGATAATAGATGTAGTAAGACCACTTTGAGATGCTTCTTGAATAAGATCTTCCGCTGCTTTTTTTGATTCTCCGTAGATATTAACAGGTTTTAGGGGTGTATCATCACGGACGGGGCAAATATGAGGCTCTCCATACACCTCTCTACTACTTGCATAGATGACCCAAGGAGAAGAGGGTTCTAAGGAAGCCGCTTTTAGAACCTGTTTTGTTCCCTCTACATTAAAGCGCCAGCAAAGATCTCGGTTTTTCTCTCCATCGATGACACGGGATACTGCCCCAAGATGGATGACACCGTGAACTCCTTTGATACGAGAATGAAGAGATACTCCATCTAATATATCTCCATAATCTACATCACTAATGTGAGCCTTAGGATCAATGCCAATGATTTCCATGCCAAGGGAGAGGAGTTTTGTTTTTAAGGCAGAGCCAATGAGCCCTTTAGAGCCTGTTATTAAAATTTTCATGATAGACAGCTATTTTAAATTGCCATTATCATTTTCTTGAAAATTAAAATCTACTTTTTATCTCTTATATTCAGAACTGACGTATTAAAATTCTCCAAGTAGGCAGCGAGCTAGGAATTTAGGAGAATATGCACACTCTTTTATCTTCAATTTGAGCTTTTTATGAGGGTCTACGGCTTTTATAATAGAGAGCGCTACTTTCCTGAGTATGGATAAGTTAGTCGGCCCTGATTTATTCACTTAAGGACTAAAATGCCTTCATCTATTTTTTAGGTATACCTTTGATCGGCTCTAAATTGGAGGTCGTCATTCCATAGTTTGAGGATCCATAATTGTATGAGAGCATAAAAAATCCTTAGCTTCCTAAGGATTATTCTAAAATTGTGTCCTATTGCAGAGAGATTCGCTTGCATTTGATCGCCAAGGATCCCTTTCAGATAGCATCTACCTAATCTTACAATCTTGCTTCATATGTCCTATCCACGGCTCTATAGCTTGCCTTCTCTTAAGTAACTTCTTAAGGTAGGCAGGAAGCTTTTTTGTCCTACTAACGAGCACTTCTGCATCATCTACATCATGTTTTCTAAAACCTAAGTCCACTAGGATGCGCTTAATAGGAACAGAGCTATTTTCTTATCCATTTTTCTTTGCAGCTTTAAGTAGATGACCGTCGTAAGGAGCTCCAGGATATGCTTTTGAACTTAAGATAATCCCTTTTTTCTCTGTAAGAAGAATGCATACTTCACATCCAAATTCGTAAGGTTTACCCGCCTTGCCTTTAGCAATACAAGAGACATGAGGTTCATGGGGGCTATAGATTTTAGAGGCATCATTTCGTTCTTGAAGAACAAGTCTTGCTCCTATGGTAGCTTCTTTAAAAAGATCTCTAGGGTATTTTTCTAGAACAGGGCTTAGCTCTTGTAACACCTTTCTCACATATGTTCTTAGACGTCCTAAACATGTTTTAGCTCTTCCATATCTTTTGCAGTGTCTCCATTTTTGATATTCAAAAAGAGCTCTTTTTGAGGCTCGAAGATAGGTCCATTTTAGAGAGATGTGAGCTTTGTGAGCCTCCCTTACAATTCTCTCTAAAATGCGCTTAAGTAATTTATTATCAGTTGGATAGCTGATTACTTTAGGCATTACAGTCGTATCAGTAATTGTTTGGCTAAGTTCAGTAGGGGTGATTGTTTTGGTGCTAATAGCTATTGAGACAGAAGTCTTAAGAATTTTTTCTAGTCCTTCAGGGCTGAAGTCTCTGACGCCATCTAGTGAGTGTGGTGGGACGGATAGGAAAATCTTGCTGAAAAAAATCATACCCGCAAAAAAATTGCCAGTACACATTTTCTACCCACTTGGATACCACTCTTTACACCTATAACAACTCTTGTGGGAACAAGAGGGCGGCTAACTCCTAGTTTAAAATACTCTGCGCACTTTTCTTCAAGTGTTTGCCAAGGAATAGAAGCTGCTAGTTTACACAGTTCATGATCAGGGTTGATCATCTGGCTCAATCGAGTTTTAAAAAGCTGATCTTGGTTCTGAACAAGCGATTTTGGCTTCATCGATTTTCCCTATTTTAAACTAACAGTTATAAAAAATAAGCCAATCTTCTGCATCTTATTTTGATTTTTCTATAGAGAAATAGACTAAATCAGGGCCAACTAGTTTAAAAAAAGCCAAGAATTCTTTTTGATTATAAAGTGGAACATGTAAGAAAAAAGGCACCTCCAGATAACCTGAAGATGTCTTTGTAGTATCTAACACTAAAAATGCTCGGAACAGGAGTCGAACCTGCACGCGCTATTAACGCAGGGGATTTTAAGTCCCCAGTGTCTACCATTCCACCATCCGAGCAGATAGACTCTTATTTGTAAAACACAAGAGTCTAACTAAAATACCAGTTTGTTTTCAAGAAAAGAACGTCAAAATCCTCTCTTATTCCAAAGATTCGTTATTTTCTTCTGTAGTGTCCTTTATTTCAGGCACTTGCAGAAGATCTTCCACGATCACAACAAGCTCTTCTCTTGCAGAACTGAGCGCTTCTTGAGCTTGCTGATCTTTATACTTTTGAATCGATGCAGAAATGAGAGTTGTTGGAGGCGGTATCAATTGAGGAAACACCATAGGAGCTACTGGAGCTTGTACAATAGGCTCTTGAGTCACTTCACTTTTAGCTTCTTTTGTCTCAGGTGTAGAAGTCTCTACTGTCTCTTGTTTGGCTTTTTGCTCATCTCGTTGCTCGTGACTTCTTCTTCTGCGGTTACGGCGTCTTTCCCGTTTATGCTCAAGAACTGTTTCTGATACCGTTTCATGGGTGATTTTTTCTTCACGGGTAGTAAGAGACTCTGCGATATGAGAAATCTCTTCGATCTCTTCTTCAATTTCTACTTCTTTACGAGGGGGAAGCTCTTTTCCTCCGCCAATTTTAATTGTGCGCTCAGGCTGCGCAGCTTTAAGAGAGACTCTCACTTCTTTCCCTTCCACCACTTGATAGTCGGCAACAGGAAGAAGGAACGGTTTTGGCTTATCTAAGCTTCTAAAGAAAAGAGCTAAGCCAAAGGAAACAATTTCTACCGCATCGACAGAAAAATCTTCATCAGTTGTATGCTTTGTGCTACGTACAATGAGTCGGTAACCATCTCGCGGAGTAATAATTGTTTCAATAATAGGTTCGCGGGTAAAATTCACAGGTCTAACCTTTTGTTGACAAGTTAAGTGTTATCCCTAACTTGTAGTTTCTTTCAGTTTCATATACCTTAAAAGATCCACAACCCTGTGAGCGTATCCCATCTCATTATCATACCAAGCAATCAGCTTATAAAACCGGTTATTAAGAGCAATACCTGCTCCCTTATCAAAAATACAGGAATAAGGCGTCCCAATAAAATCGGATGAAACAACTTCATCTTCTGTATAAGCTAAAATATTTTGGTAGTGACCCATTGCCTCATGTTTTAAGGCCATGCAGATATCTTCATAGGTCGTGTCTTTTTTAAGACGTACAGTTAAATCAACAACAGATACATCTGTTGTTGGAACACGTAATGCCATCCCCGTCAGTTTTCCTTGAATTTCCGGGATGCATCTAGCAACAGCTAGTGCTGCTCCCGTAGAGGAGGGTATAATATTATTCATCGCGCATCTGCCCCCTCTCCAATCTTTCATGGACGGGCCATCAGCAGTTAGCTGTGAGGCAGTTGTGGCGTGCACCGTTGTCATCAGCCCCTCTTCAATCCCAAAGTGATCAAGAAGAATTTTTGTTAAGACAGCTAGACAATTGGTTGTGCAAGAGGCGTTAGAGATCACATGATCTTTGAGTGGATTGTAATGTTGGTGATTGACTCCCATGACAAAAAGAGGCACATTTTGATCCCCAGGTGCTGTAATGAGCACTTTATGAGCACCAGCTTTTAAATGAAGAGACGCTTTGTCATATGATGTGAATCTTCCTGTGGATTCTATCACCGTATGAACGCCCAGCTCTTTCCACGGAAGGCGCTCTGGATCTTTTTCTTGTAGGATCTTAATAGAGCGCTCTCCAACGATCAGTTTATTTTCTTGCACTTCCACTTTCAGAGGGAATTTACGGTGGATGCTGTCATATTGCAAAAGATAGGCAAGATTTTCTGGAGAAGCAAGATCGTTAATCGCGACAACTTCTATATGAGAGGTGTTATCCTCTAATAGAGTTCTTAAAACGAGCCTTCCGATACGGCCAAATCCATTAATCGCTATTTTCATATTGATGACACTTAAGGTAGAAATGAGAGCTTAATTTTTAGTTAATTGTAACTGACATTTTCAAGAAAGTAAAGGAATGATCGTGAAAAGGGAGGGATGTTTTTGTTTCTCTTAGAAATAAAAAAAGCTCTTAAAGATTTCCTTAAGAGCTTTTGAGTGCACTTTCAGTGATAAAGCTTCAACTATTCTGCAGGTAAGTACTCGATAACACACATAGAGGCGTTATCGCCCACTCTTTCTCCAAGACGTACAATGCGGGTATATCCCCCATCACGTCCTGCAAATCTCTCTGCTAAATCTCCAAAGAGCTTTCCAATCACTTTACGGTCGGTATTGTACACATGATCAGTGTTCCCTTTACGCGCTTCTCTAGCTTCTTTAGGAGTGAGCGTGTTGTAAGTGATCATCATCTCGCCAATCGCTTGACGGCGACTTGCCAGTGTATTTTTCTTCGCAAGTGTCACCATGTGATCAGCATGACGTCTTAACTCTTTCGCTTTTGTCACAGTTGTTTCAATGCGATCATGCTCAATCAAAGATTTAAGCATATTTGCAAGCATACACCGTCTGTGAGATGCTGTGCGTCCTATTTTAAATGTATGTTTTGCATGTCTCATACTTCTGTTTCAACTCCTTTCTGCGCAAGATAATCATCTACGATTTGTCTTACATTATCTTTTGTAATGCCAAAACGAGCCAGATCCATCCCGAGAGATAATTCCATTTCTTCTAATTTGGCTTTAATTTCGTTTAGTGACTTCTTCCCGAAATTTCTAAATTTGAGCATATCAGACTCTGGCATAATGACCAGTTCTCCGATCGTATCGATATTGGCACCAGCTAAACAGTTAGTGGATCTGACAGAGAGCTCAATTTCATTAATCTTTAGCGCAAGTTTGGCAAGAAGAGCTTCTTTATCGCTATTGACTTCTACAGCATCTGAATCAAATGTAATCATGTGCTGCTCAAGTTGTGTAAACACATCAAAATGTAACATCATGATCTGAACAGAGAAAGAAAGCGCCTCTTCAGGGGTAATTCTTCCATCTGTCTCAACATCTAAAATCAGTCTATCAAAGTCTGTATCTTGTCCAACCCGTGTGTTTTCTACATAGTAGTTTACACGTCTTACAGGTGAGCAAATCGCGTCTAAAACAATTTCATCCACGTTCTTAGAATCAAGCAATTGTCTTTCAGAAGGGATATAACCTCTTCCAATTCCAATTTTTAAATCGATTTTTTTGAACATCGGCTTTGTAACAGTAAAAAGAGCAAGATCTGGATTTACAGGCTCAAAGCTGCTATCTCCTAAAAGAGTGTCAAGCGTTACAATGAATTGTCCGCCGTTTTTATCCAAAAGATCCCCTGTCACTTCTAACACTTTAGAAACAACAACTGGCTCTCTTGGAATGTTTCTCTCTTCAAGAGGAAGTCTTCGAATGAGCGCTGATTTAAAATTGAGGACAATGTGTGTCATGTCTTCAATGATTCCATCAATCGCTGTATATTCGTGAGAGACCCCTTCAATTCTAACAGACATGATCGCTGGAGATTCAATCGCCGTAAGAAGAGTTCTTCTTAACGCGTTTCCAATGGTGTGTCCAAATCCTTTTTCAAACGGCTCTGCAATGAACCGGCTAAAGTTAGGTTGTTTTGAAGAGTCGTCTTTTTTAATTTTTGAGGGGAGCTCAAATTTACCATATTTTACTGTCATTGTACTCTCCTGATTTTAGACTCTACGTCTCTTACGAGGTTTGCAGCCGTTATGCGCTACTGGGGTTACATCACGGATGATGGTAACATTGAGTCCTGAGCTTAAAAGACCCCGTACAGCAGATTCTCTTCCTGCTCCTGGACCGTTTAAGTTCACTTCAATTTCTTTCATCCCCATGCTCATCGCCGTTTTCGCTGCATCTTGCGCTGCAACTGTTGCGGCAAAAGCGGATGATTTACGCGATCCTGAATATCCTGCTTTTCCGGCAGAAGACCAAGCAATCACGTGTCCTGCTAAATCTGTAACTGTTACAATGGTATTATTGAAAGACGACTGCACATGAGCGATCCCGACAGGAACAGTCCGTTGCATCTTTTTGCGAGATTTTGCTGATTTTTTAGCGTCTGTTTTCGCTGAATTAGAGTTTTCTTTCATAATTATTTCTTCTTGTTAGCTACAGTTTTTCTCTTTCCTTTTCGAGTCCGTGCGTTAGTTCGTGTACGTTGTCCTCGAACAGGCAAGCCTAAACGGTGCCGAGAGCCACGATAACAATGGATACTAATTAACCTTTTAATGTCGTTTTGAACTTGACGTCTGAGGTCTCCTTCAACAACATATTCTTTCTGTAAAAGAGCATTAATGCGAGCAATATCATCTTCTGACAGCTGATGAGCACGCATACTAGGATTTAATCCTAACTTAGCAATAATCTGACTGGATAATTTATCCCCTACTCCGTAGATGTAGGTTAGAGCAATTTCGAGTCTTTTATTATCAGGGACATCGATCCCAATAATACGTGGCATGTTTAAAATCCTTTTCTAGTACCGATTTAGTCTAGCAACTAACTCGTTTATTCTCAATTTTAAAATGGTTTTGCTCTCAAGTTTCTCATAAATCCGTCGTACCGTTTCATGAGTAAATGAGATTCAATTTGTTTGGTGGTATCGAGAACGACTCCAACCAAGATTAGGAGAGAAGTCCCTCCAAAAAAATGACTAATATTGGGATCCACACCTAAAAGGCGTGTGATTAACGTGGGAAGAATAGCTATTAAAGCTAAACTCAACGCTCCAACGCAGGTCATACGGTTCATTACAAGCTCTATATGCTTTTGTGTCTCTTTCCCTTGCCGCACTCCTGGGATAAACGCCCCATTTTTTTTCATATCAGACGCTATTTGATCTGGATGAAATTGCGTGGCTGTCCAAAAGTAGGTAAAAAAGATAATGAGCGCTACATACAAAACGGTATGCAGCCAAGAGCCTGGAGACAAAAGACGTACAAAGGTGCTTAAGTCAATCCCTTTACTCATGAACTGCGCAATGGTAGCTGGAAACATGAGAAGTGATGAGGCAAAGATCACAGGCACAACACCTGCATAGTTAATCTTTAACGGGATGTAGGGTTGATTGCCTTGTGAGGAACTTTGAGCCGCATCCCCAATCACTCTTCTTGCATATTGCAGAGGAATCCGCCTTTGCCCTTGAATCACAAGAATGGTTCCCATGATAATCATCACAAATAGCGTCATAAGGACTGCAAGAGAGGAAAAGGTAAGTCCCCCTACTTCTTGAGAGTCTAAATTCAGCTGCTGGATAATGGATCCGGTAATTTTAGGAATGGAAGAGAGTATGCCTGTCGTAATGATCAGACTCATTCCATTTCCAATCCCTTTTTCTGTAATCTGCTCTCCTACCCACATGAGTAGCATGGTTCCTGCTGTCATCGTAAGCATCACAGTCAAATAAAACAGCCAAGGAAGCCCCATGCATGTAAATTCCAGCATTTCAGGCATGATGATGCCTTGCGCGCCGCTATTGATCTTGAGTGCATACTTAGCAAATAAAGCCGATTGAAAAAGAGCAATACCAATGGTCATCACTCTCATCCACTTACCCATCTTCCGCTTTCCTTGATCAGGGCTTTCTTTCACATCTCGTTGTAAAGAAGGAATGAGCGCCATGAGGAGCTGAAAGATAATGGAAGCTGAGATATACGGCATCACGCCAAGCGCGATAATGGTCATCTGAGCAAAAGCGCCTCCAGAAAACACATCCATCAATTGGAAAAGATTTTGACTTCCTCCCGTTGCCGCTTTAAACAGCTGAACGGCTAAATCCCCATTGATTCCAGGGACTGGAATATAAGCACCAAACCGACATATCACTAACATCATAAGAGTAAAACCGATTTTTGATTTTAACTCAGGCAGTGAAAAAATATGGCGGATTGATGCAAACATAAAGTCCTTTAAACCGTTTTTGCTTCTAAAATCTTATAAGAAATTTTAGCTTTCTCAAGCTTTGCAATCGCTCCTGATGAGAAGGCATTCGCCTCGATTGTGACTTTCTTATCCAGATTTCCTTGAGCTAAGATTTTGAGTCCCCCTCCAGCTCTACGAGGAGCATAGCCCCTTTCTCGAAGAGTTTGAAGATTAATGAGGTCGCCATCTTGAAAAAGTTGACTCAGTCTTCCGAGATTCATGGAGTGGACGTTATTTTTAAAACGGCCGTTCACAAATCCTTTCGTAGGGAGCTTACGGTAAAGAGGGAGTTGTCCTCCTTCTCTTCCTTCTTGAGCTTTATAACCCCGTCTAGATTTATCCCCTTTGACACCTCGGCAAGAGGTTTTTCCCCGTTTAGATCCCACGCCTCTTCCGACACGTTGAACTCTTTTGCGGGGTCTATGCGTGTTTGCTAAATTAGATAATGAAATCATATTAACCCTCTATTTTTAAGCACTTTTTCACGGTTTCTAAGACCAAGAAGCGCTTGTAAAGTCGCTCTTACTTGGTTTAAGGGGTTATTTGATCCATAAATCTTTGCAACAACATCTTTCACTCCGCCAAGTTCTAAGACAGAACGTACTTTAGAACCTGCAATCACCCCTGTTCCTTCAACAGCCGGTTTTAAAAAGACAGTCGCCCCGTCCCAATCCACTTTAATTTCGTGAGGAATGGTTGTTCCTTCCATCTCAAAGTGCATAATGTTTTTACGCGCAGCCTCGCCTCCCTTACGGATAGCATCAGACACTTCATTCGCTTTAGCAAATCCAAATCCAATACGGCCATGTCCATCACCAACAATGACGAGTGCAGAGAAACTAAACTTACGTCCCCCTTTCACCACTTTAGAACAGCGATTAACGTAGAGAACTTTTTCATCAAACTCAGAATGGGTCTCTTCTTGCCGTGGTCGTTTTATTTTATTGTTCATGTTAACCTTTTAAAATTGTAATCCGCCAGCACGAGCAGCATTGGCAAGCTCTGCAATTACACCGTGATATTTATTAAAACCGCGGTCAAAGACAACTGTTGTAATGTTTTTTTCTTTTGCACGTTCTGCAAGCTCTGTCCCAATAATACGTGCAGCGTCTTTGTTGTTTCCACTCACTTTGCCACGAATATGTTTCATTAACGTGTTTGCAGAAGCAAGAGTCACTCCAGCTTCATCATCAATCAGCTGAGCTGCAATATGTTGGTTTGATTTCATCACACAAAGGCGAGGCTTTGTCGCAGACCCTTTAAGGGATCTACGGACACGAGCAGCCCGCTTAATACGTTTGTGATTTCTTTGAATAAGACTACTTTCCATAAATACTATCCTGCCGATTTGGATTTTGCTGCTTTTCCAGCTTTCTTACGTACAATTTCTTTTTCATAACGAATCCCTTTACCTTTGTAAGGTTCAGGAGGTTTTACGGCTCTTACTGTGGCAGCAAATTGTCCCACAACTTGTTTGTTGATTCCTGTAATCGTAATCGATCCACTTTTATCAACAACAACCGATACCCCTTGAGGAATATCCAAATGAACATGGTGAGATTTTCCCACTTGTAGAGTGAGCTTTGCTCCCTCAACAGTGGCTCTATATCCCACTCCAATCATGAGAAGCTTTTTCTCAAATCCTTGAGATACTCCCACAACGAGATTGTTGAAAAGAGCTCTATGAAGACCATGATCTGCATCAGAAACAGTAACAGATTCATTCATCAAAATAGACGCTTCATTTCCATTAATCGCTAAAGTGAGCCCTTGAGGAAGTTCTGAAGAGAGCACTCCTTTAGGTCCTTTAACATGGAGTTTTTGTCCTTCAACTGTAATTTCCACATTGGAGGGAACAGGAACAGATAATTTTGCAAAACGTGTCATAGTTGTTTACCTACCAAATGTAACATAAAAGTTCGCCGCCGACTCCTCTTTCACGAGCAGTCTCGCCATCTAAAATACCTTGAGATGTGGAAAGAATTACAACTCCGAGGCCGCCGTAAATTTTGGGGATCTTTGTCTGCCCAATATATTTTCTGAGACCTGGTTTTGAAATTCGTTTAAGTCCTTGCATCAAAGGTTCACGTCCATCATAACGAAGGAACACGCGCATTCTTTTTTTCTCTTCATCAACTAAAATGTGTTCTAAAAAGCCTTGTTTTTCTAACACTTTTAAGATGGCATGTCTCATTTGACTTAAGTCAAGATCCACAAAACGGTTACGAGCCATCGCGGCGTTTCGAAGAGAAGTGAGCATACTAGCAATAGGGTCGTGATTTGCCATAGATTTATTTTCCTTGCGTCTTAAATGGGAGTCCAAGCATGCGAAGGAGTTCTACACACTCTTCATCAATTTTTGCTGATGTTACAAAGGTGATATTCATCCCTTGTGTCCGTTTCACTTCATCCAAGTTAATCTCTGGAAAAACCTGTTGGTCATCAAGACCGAGGGAATAAGATCCACGTCCATCGCCTTTAACTGAGAAACCTCGAAAGTCTTTAATGCGAGGTGCAACAATATTACAAAAACGGTCTAAAAAGTCAAACATCCGCTCACGTCTTAATGTCACTTTAAGACCAATGATTTGGTCTAAACGGGATTTAAAGTTAGAAATCGCCTTTTTTGTGCGTGTAAAAATCGGTTTTTGTCCCGATAGTTGTGTTAGCTCTCTAAAACAATCTTGTAGAGCGTTTTTATCTTTTGTAGCCTCTGCAAGTCCCATGCTAATCACAATCTTTTTGAGTGAAGGGATGAGCATTGGGTTAGCGTACCCAAACTTCTCATTAAGTGCGGGTCTTACTTCCTCTTTATAACGTTTGAGTAATCGAGTCATTGCCTTATCATCCGTTTAACTTTTTTTCAGCATACGATAAGAAACTTCTTTCTCTTCTTTGAGATAAATCAGTTCCTTCTCTTTTTGCGTTGATTTGACTTTTACTTTAAGTCTTACACCTTCATCATCACAAAGTGCCACATTAGAAATATGAATGGGCATTTCCACTTCAATGATGGATGGGGTTTGCATTTCAGAACGACGTTTCACATGTTTTTTGCGAATGTTCATTCCTTGAACAACAACTTTCTCACCACGGCGACGCAATACTGCTCCCGATCTTCCTTTGTCATTGCCGGCAATAACCAGGACTTTGTCCCCTTTTTTAATCCACTGTGCCATACTAGATCACCTCAGGAGCTAATGATGTAATTTTCACAAATCCTTTTTCCCTGACTTCTCTAGCCACAGGGCCGAAAATACGGGTCCCTTTTGGATTGCCTTTGTCATCAAGAATCACACAACTGTTATCATAAAAACGGAGGAATGAACCGTCAGCTCTGCGAACATAACTCTTTGTTCTTACGATCACAGCTTTAACGACATCTCCTTTCTTCACAAGACCTCTCGGCTCAGCGTCTTTCACGCTACATACGATAACGTCTCCAACGTGGGCATATCTGCGCTTAGAGCCTTTTAAAACTTTAAAGCAGCAAACTCTTTTTGCTCCACTATTATCAGCAACTTCTAATTCACTTTCTTGTTGAATCATGCGACTACCTCGACAACGCGCCAACGTTTCATTTTAGAATACGGTCTAGTTTCAATAATGCGAACCATTTGCCCTTCTTTTACATCAAACCCTTCACAATGCGCATAATATTTTTTGCTTCTTGTGATGATTTTATTAAATTGAGGGTGAGCAAAAGTTCTTGCAACCTTTACAGTCACCGTTTTGTGCATCTTGGTCGACACAACTTGTCCTTGACGTTCTTTTTGACGACTTTTTTCTTGTTGTACCATAAATTAAACCTTATCCCCACTCTGTTGCGAAAGTGCTGTTAACACACGAGCACGGTCTTTCTTTTTACCTTGCAAAAGATGAGGTTTTTCTATTTTTCGATTGATTTTAAGCTCACACTTTAATCTATAAATCTCTTTAGAGAGAGTGTGATAAAGAGCTTTTAACTCAGCTGGTGTTTGATCGATTAAATCATTCATTTTTAACATAATTATACTCTCTCTAATCTTTCAACAAAGCGTGTTTTAATTCCGAGCTTTGCAGCGGCTCTTCGCAGAGCATTTTGCGCAACTTCCTTAGGAACTCCGCCCACTTCAAATAAAACGCGTCCCGGACGCACAACAGCTACCCAATGGTCAGGATTTCCTTTTCCTTTTCCCATCCGTGTTTCTGCAGGCTTTTTCGTGACAGATTTATCAGGAAAAATACGGATCCACACTTGACCGCGGCGGTTAAAGTATCTTGAAATGGCAATTCGGCACGCTTCAATTTGATGGTTAGTAATCCATCCACGGTCCAAAGCTTGCATTCCAAACTCACCGAAATCGAGGAAGTTAGCCGCTTTACTCAGGCCACTCATCTGACCTTTTTGCATTTTACGGAATTTTGTACGTACTGGCATCATGACCATAATTTAAGCTCCTCCCTCTCCGCGATTAATCCAAACTTGCACTCCAATGCAACCATAGGTGGTTTCTGCACGCTTTATCGCATGATCAATATCGGCACGGAGTGTATGAAGAGGAACGCGTCCTTCTTTATACCCTTCTGTTCGAGCAATTTCAGCTCCTCCAATACGTCCAGAAATTTGGACTTTAATCCCTGCAGCACCGGCATCCATCGTAGATTGAATAGCTTTTTTCATAATCCTTCTAAAAGGCATACGGCGCTCAAGCTGCTTGGCAATTCCATCCGCAACAAGTGTTGCCTCAAGATCTGGCCTTTTCACTTCTTCCACTTCGATCCACACATCTTTTCCAATCAGCTTTTTCAGCTCTTGTTTTAAAATGTCAATCTCAGCCCCTTTCTTTCCGATCACAAGTCCAGGTCTTGCTGTATGAATTGTCACTTCCACTTTACCGCTCATACGTCTAATGGTAATTTGTGAAGTTCCAACACTAATAGGCTTTGAAAGAAGATGCTTTCGGATAAAATGGTCTTCTCCAAGCTGATTTCCGAATTCTTGCTTATTAGCAAACCAAAATGATTTCCATTTTTTTGTTAAAGCAAGTCTAAACGCTATAGGGGATGTCTTTTGGCCCATTATTCACCTTCCTGTGGCACTACAATCACTGTAAAATGGCTCGTTCTTTTCATAATAGAAACGGTGCCACCCCGTGCTTTTGATTTCGATCTTTTAAGGACTGGCCCGCAATCTACACGAACTTCATGAACTTTAAGGTTTTGACGAGGAATGTTCAGTTGTGTTTCTGCATTTGCAACAGCGCTGTCTAAAGTCTTTTTAAGAAGACGGCCAGCTTTAAGCTGAGAATGCATTAATTGAATAGAAGCATTTTCAACTGTCAATCCTCGAATAAGCGCCGCAGCAAGACGAGCCTTGCGAGGAGGTATTCTAACGTATTTCGTGATTGCTCGACCTTGTAGCATCATTTTTTGCATATTCATATTCCTTACTTACCTGAACCGCCTGACGATCCACCCTCTTTCTTGTTCCCGTGAGTTTTAAAGGTACGAGTTGGAGAAAACTCTCCGAGTCTATGCCCTACCATATTCTCTGAAACGAATACAGTGATAAACTTACGTCCATTATGAACTTCAAAGGTGTGTCCCACCATTTCTGGTATAATCATTGATCTGCGAGACCAAGTCTTAATTGCGCGCTTTGTACCTGCGCTATTTTGCTTTTCAATCTTTACTAGTAGAAAGTGGTCAACAAAAGGACCTTTTCTTAATGATCTACCCATAAACCTTACTTCCTTCTATCCTTGACAATCCATTTTAATGTCTTTTTCTTCGCTCTTGTACGGAACCCTTTCGTGTACATTGCCCAAGGAGTTTGAGGCAGGTAACCGTTGTGCTTTCCTTCGCCTCCACCGTGAGGGTGGTCAACAGGATTCATCGCAGTTCCCCGTACAGTAGGTCTAATCCCTTTCCAGCGCATTCTTCCCGCTTTTCCTTCTACACGAAGGACACGCTCTGCATTTGAAACAACCCCAAAGGTCGCTTTGCAGTTTTCGTTAATCAGCCGGATTTCGCCAGATGGCATTTTAAGAGTGACATATCCACCACTACGCGCTAAAAGCTGAGCTGAAAGACCAGCTGATCTCACTAAAGCAGATCCTCTTCCAGGATTCATTTCAATCGCATGAATGACAGAACCTAGTGGCATGAATTTAAGTTGCATACAGCATCCAACTTGATACATATCTGTCTCAGTTGTCATCACTGTGTCGCCAACTTTTAGACCCTCTGGAGCGATGATATACCGTTTTTCTCCATCTGCGTAAAAAAGAAGCGCAATGTGAGCTGTTCGGTTAGGATCGTATTCTAAAGAGGCAACTTTTGCAGGGATCTCAAGCTTATCGCGTTTAAAGTCAATGATACGGTAAAATCTTTTATGTCCGCCCCCACGATGACGACAAGTGATGTGTCCATGGTGGTTACGTCCGTTCGTACGGTTTTTCTTTACGATAAGCGATTTAACAGGTTTTGCACCTTTTGTTAAATCAGCATGACTTTCTAAAATGAGCTGTCTTTGACCTGGAGTAACCGGTCTAAATTTTCTTGTCATAACTACTCCTTATCTCCAATCACATCACCCGCTTTGAGAGTGACAACTGCTTTCTTAAACGCTTTTTTCATTCCCTTGCGACCTCTAACCGTTCTTGGTTTAGGTTTCATGATAATAGTATTGACTTTTGTCACTTGAATGTTTTGCTCTTTGTAAATTTCTTCCACAGCGTGAGCAATTTCAAGTTTCGTTGCTTTTTTATCGACTAAAAAAACATATTTAGGTGAATCACACCGTTTAACAGAAGGATTGTGGCTGTTTGTGTGAAGAGATCCAAGAACTCTGGATTTTTCAGTCACATAACGGCTTTCAATAATTTCGTAAGGATCTTTGCGCATGATTAACCTTCTAACATCTGAGTTAAGTAGTTTGTTGCAGTATTGAGAACAACGATATGTCCATGAGAAACAACATCATAACCACTTACATTTTCAAGTAACATAATTTGAGCATTAGGAATATTACGCATGCTTCTGACAAAATGGCTGTTATTTTCAAATTCAGCTTTGTCTGCAACAAAAAGGATCTTTCTTCCAAAAACTCTTAAAGACTTTAAGAAATCTGCAATCGCTTTTGTTTTAGGAGCATTCATCACATCTGCATCTAAAGCAACCATACGGTCGCTATGAATTTTTTCTGCCAGTAAATGACGAACAGCTGCACGTTTTTCTTTCCGGTTAATAGAGATATGGAAATCCAGTTTTGCTCTTGGACCTCCCACACGTCCTCCACCTTTATATTGCGCAGCTCCAAGGTACCCTTGTCTTGCTCTACCTGTTCCTTTTTGAGGATGCGGCTTTTGACCTGAGTGAGAAACTTCAGCGCGTGTTTTCGTATGAGCAGACCACTGTCTTAAATTGGCTCTTAACGCGATAATATAATCTTTGATCATCTGAGAATTGGCTTCTTGATTTAAAAGCTCATCGCTCAAAGTGAAGTGACCAATTTCCTTTCCAGAAAGATTGAATTTTTTAATGTTTGCCACAAATCACCCTATTTTTTTCGGTTCGTTTTTTTCATAGCAGATCGAATATACACAAGTCCGCCTCTTGTTCCAGGGATTGCTCCTTCTACAACGATGACTTGTTTTTCCACATCAACACGCATGATCCGTAAGTTCTCTGTTGTAACTCTTTCGTCTCCCATGTGACCGGCTTTCTTCACACCTGGCAAACAACGTCCTGGTGTCGATCTCATCCCTGTAGATCCCGCATGTCTGTGAAATCCAGAACCGTGTGCTGCAGGTCCCCCAGCAAAGTTATGTCTTTTCATAACCCCTTGGTACCCTTTACCTTTAGATGTCCCCGTGACATCGACAAATGTAATATCGCTAAATAGTTCGACTCCAAACTCTTGACCCACTTGGTATTCACCTTCTGCATCAAGCCGAATTTCCATCAACTTACGGCAAGGATTGATACCCGCTTTTTTAAAGTGGCCAATCTGAGGATTTGCAACTTTATATAACTGAGTATTTTTCACTTCCTGACACGCGAGCTGAATAGCATTGTAGCCATCAGTTTCCACTGTTTTAATTTGAGAGATCACATGCTTATCAGCTTTGATCACACTACATACAACGCGGTTTCCCTGCGCATCAAAAAGCTGGGTCATCCCCTGCTTAATTCCCATCAACTTTGGCTTCATAACGCTACTCTAAATTTCAGAGGTTCTTATTTGCTAAAACATTTATCGAATTGAACGATTCGCATCTCAAACTCGAAGCCATTTGCCCAGACAAATTGGCTAAAGCGAGTAGACTAACAAATATCTAATTTTTCAGACAATCTAAATCTTGTCTAAAGACCGCTTGGGCAGCTTAAAATAGGTATTTTTATGCTATCTGACTGCTAAACAGGAAAAAATAAGTAAAGAGATGCCAAGCCCTAACCACCCTAAGGTAAAAATCCACTCAAGAGTAGAAAGCGCCTCTTTTTGTCCTGATTGATTACACAACCGACGATGTTTCATGCTTAATAATAGTACAAAAACACCCTTTTTACCTATAGAAAAAATACAACTAGGAAGAAATAGAGCCTCTTCAAGATGTTACACCTCCCCTTAAAACAAAAAAAACAGCCACCCCTTTAAAGAGGTAAGCTGTTTAAATGCCTAAAAGCAGTCATGAAAACCCCTCTCTATTGTTAAAGAGAAAAGGGTGCTATTAAAACTACGCTTTAAATGTGACTTGCATGTAGTTAGTCAGGGTTTTTTGAACCATAGGAATGATAACACTAGCTACTGCAACACCCACTTCCATTTTCTTAAAAAATAAAGAGTCCTTATTCCCTTTAAACTTGATCGCCATGACGGCAAGTTTAGACATCTCAAGTCCAATACCCAGCATCGTCATGCCTTTTTCAATCTTGTGAGCATCTTCTAAATGATACCAAACTTTAAGTCCGTCATAAAATGCCCAAAGAGAAGAAATGATCTCCACCTTGCTACATAAAGAGGCTTCATAGCCAACGATATGACTGACAGCTTGGTTAACAAGCTTGCCGCTCCCATTCACTAATCCTTGAAGCTTAGCAAATTTCAAGAGTCCAATGGCTGAAAGAACTCCTTGAGCAATTTTAACTGTTTTTTGCGCAGCTGTTTCATTTAACGTATAACAACCCAAAATGCGCGGCATGTATACATTCTTATCAACTTCAACAATTCCCTTACGCATCGATTTTCCGCCTACAATGGGGGAGGAAATATTGGTAAGGAGATCAGGCATCGCGGCAATACTTTTTGGAACCATAATAAAATCTTTTACGATCTTAGCTTGACCAATGAGATGACCAAGTTCTGGATACGTAGCCAATTGATGAGCGCTTAAATATTTTCCGATGACAATAACTGGCTTAACCCAAAAAGATTCTTGGCCACCTACTCCAAAATTCCCTGCAAAAGCCCGGAATAACCGGCTCACTTCTACAGGTATTGTACTTGCAATCATCTTACCTGGAGTCACAAGTAGATTAAAAAGAGAAACGAAAGGAGCATCTCCCATCTTACTAGCAATTGTCATAAAAACCTTTTGTTAATATTTGAAGCACAATTTAAAAAATAAAGCTTTTAGAGGATCACTCTTGCACAATACGAGGAGGTTGAATCACCCCTCTTAACACCTCTGCAACAGGTAAACTCTTCTTCCCTTCAATCTGAAGGATTTCTAAACTTAAAGCGCCGTTTGAGCACCCAACAACCCACTCTTTTCCTTGATTGATGAGTCCTTCTCCTGGAGAGAGCGTATACAAGGTGGTAAGAGAAGATTTCCACACTTTCATCCGTTTTTTTTGCCCCGCAATTTCAATGTAAGTCCACGCTCCTACATCAGGCGAGAGCGCCCGTATTTGATTATGAATGGTGAAAGCTTCTTGTTTCCAATCAATGAGGCATTCATGGCTTTTCACCTTAGGAGCAAATGTCACAAGCGTCTCATCTTGGGGCGTGCCAAAATTAACACCCTTTAAAAACCGCTCAAGGACATGTAAAAGAGGCTCTTTTGCTCTAATAGCAAGTTTATGTTGAAGGGATCCGTGATCATCTTCTGAAAGTATGGGAACTTTAACAGCTTCTAACATATCTCCTGCATCAAGTCCAAGAACCATCTTCATGATGGTAACTCCCGTCTCTTTTTCTCCTGCCATGATCGATCTTTGAATGGGAGAGGCTCCTCTCCATCTAGGAAGAAGACTTGCATGGACGTTAATTGCTGGAAAAGGGCTTAAGTGAAGAAGCTCTTCTGATATGATCTCTCCATAAGAGGCCACGACAAAAATATCAGCTTCTATAGTTTTCATGAAGGCAATAAATTCAGGATGTGACGCTTTGATTGGTTGATAGATAGGGACCAAAGGAGCATGGTGTTTTGCCCACTCTTTCACAGGAGGAGGAAGAAGCTCTCTTGAGCGCCCTTTTGCCGTATCTGGCTTTGTCACAATCCCCACCACTTCATGAGCCCCCATGATATGTTCTAAAATGGTAATGGAAAAAGAAGAGGTGCCAAAAAAGACAATTTTCATGTCATTTTTTCTTCTAAAAGTTCTTCATACTCATCGAGTTGATCACCCTCTTCTTTATCTTTAAAATGGTGAAAACCAATGAGCCCTCTTCTAGAAGCTAAACAAAACTCTGTCCAATGTTGCACATAAAGACTTGGCTCTATTTGCTGCTGAATTTGCTCAAGTGCTGCACTTAAGCTAAGACCTGATCTATAGGTGAGTTTAAACGCTTTAGCTAAATCTCTTCGCACAGTCATCGGAAAGCCGTGTCTTTTTAACCCTGTCAGGTTAAGCCCTCCAATTTTATACGGCACGCCAGCTCCTATGGTATAAGGAGGAATATCGTGCGTGACTCTACTAAACCCTCCCACCATGGCATAACACCCAATTCTTGTGAATTGATGCACAGCTGACATCCCGCCAATAATGGCAAAGTCTTCAATCACAACATGCCCTGCCAAGTTAACGGCATTTGACATAATGACTCTATTGCCCACTTCACAATTATGCGCCACATGACAATACGCCATGATTAAGCAGTTATCTCCGACACGGACGACAGAGTTTTCTTGGCAAGAGGAGTTAATGGTGACATATTCTCTAATTTCACAATTTTTCCCGATGATCACAAAGGTCTTTTCCCCTTGAAACTTCAAATCTTGTGTCTTTGTTCCAATACTTGCCCCTGGCCAGATGACAGTGCCTTCTCCAATCACGGTGTTACCATCGAGATAAACGTGAGATTTAATCACAACATTATCTTCAAGAGTGACTGTGGATTTCACAATGGCATACGCCTCTACGGTGACATTATTGCCAATTTTGGCCCCTTCTTCAATAATTGCCATCGGATGAATTTGTGTCTTATTCATGAATATCCCAACATTTACAGCTGTTTACGATCGACAAGTGCAAAACCGATATCTGCCTCGACGACAACTTGATCATTTACGACTGCCTTAGCAGCCACTTTTCCACTCTTAAAACTGATATGTAGCCCTTGAATATGCAGAAAAAGCACATCTCCTGGCATGACAGGTTTACGGAATTTTGCATTATTTACGGTGAGGAGCACAGCAATTTTATCTGTCTGGAGTTTCTGATGAACAAGGATGCCTCCTGCTTGCGCTAACGCCTCTAATATTAATACCCCTGGCATGATCGGAGCATCAGGAAAATGGCCCACAAAGAACTGTTCATTAAAGGTAACATTTTTTTGGCCCACGACAATATTATTTTCAAGATCAAGCTTAATGATGCGGTCAACTAAAAGAAAGGGGTACCGATGAGGCAAAATTTTTGCAATTGTTTTAGCATCAAGAGGTAAGTTCATGGGTACTACTGTTTCATTCATATATCCTCAAAGATTTACGCATCTTTTCACCGATCTTTTTTGCCAGTAAGTGATTTGCGGCATGTCCTGTTTTCACTCCAATGAAGTGCGCTTTTAAAGAAACTCCAAGTAAAGCTAAATCTCCAATCAAGTCCAGCACTTTATGCCGGACCATTTCATTAGAAAATCTTGCTCCTTCAGGATTTAATAGCTTATCCCCTTGAATCACAACGCCGTGCTCTAGGGCCCCATTTTTAAAAAAGCCTCTTTCGATTAAAGGAGCGATCTCTTCATAAAGAGCAAATGTCCGACAAGGCGCAATCTCTTCTTTAAAAATTTGAGGTGTAAGGTAGGTATTAAAGTACTGCGTCCGAAGGTAGGGAGAATTGGGGTAATCAAGTGTATAAGAAAACCTTAAATGATCTGAGGGAAGGGCGATAAGATAACCGTCTCCTAAAGAAACACTACAAGGCTCTTCAAGAGTGTAAGACAATCTATCTTCTGCTAACTCTTGGATGCCAGCTTCTTCTAGTAACTTCACAAAGAAAAGCGCGCTTCCATCAAAAATTGGAAATTCACTGCCACTTATCTCAATGCTGAGTTGATCAATTTCAAAAGCAGCGAGCGCTGCCATGAAATGCTCAATGGTTTGAAGAAAGACACCCTCTTTTCCAATTTGCGTTGTCCGCATTCCCTCTTGAACATACTCTGTCTTTGCAGGAATAGAAGGAGACCCGGGAAGATCTGTGCGGTAAAAGGTAATTCCCTCTCCTAAAAGATGCGGAATCAGCCGAACAGAGACTTCTTGGTCTGTAAAGAGGGTTTGACCAGAAAAAGTGATTGTTTTTCGAATTGTTTTCTTCTTTACACTGTGCATAGTAGATCTATTTTATCTGATTTTTACCCTACAAAACAAGATTTTTTTTCTCGTTTTAAAATCTAATAAACAGTGTAGATCGCATTAAAAAGGCGTTTTTTATCAAAACGCCTAAAATACAAAGTAAGGAGATACTCACGATGAGTCCATTACCCCATTTCATGTAAAGCGTTGGAAAACAAAAAAGAGGGACCTCTTCAATTAAAATACCGGGCTCATCCCACTTCTCTAAAGCAGACACCACTCTTCCTAAACTATCCAGCACACAGGTAATGCCTGCATTTCCCGATCTCACAACAGGAATGCCACTTGCAACAGCATGCACCCGGATTAAGTCTAAATGTTGCTGAGGAAGACGGGAATGGGGATACCAATTATCATTAATCACATTGGCAAGAAGAGTAGCCCCTTGATTTTTTGCTTCTCTCACGATTTCTCCAAACGTCTCTTCATAACAAATTAAGGTGGCAAGTTTAACTTTAGAAGAAAACACTTTTTGCCCTAATCCTGGAGTGAAAAAATGATTAATACCATATTGCGCGCTCAAGGCTCTTAAACATGTCCACGGCAGATACTCCACAAGAGGAAGTAAAACGGTTTTATCATACCGCTCCAACCTCTTGTCTTGATGAGAGTAGAAAAAAGCTGAAGCGTATGACACATCTCTATCTACAGCATCAAGCCCCACAATCACATCTGCTTTTAACATATCTCCAATGGCCTGAGTCCAAAATTGATGCGACACCAGGTGATCTTTAGGCTCTTCTAAAAGAGGTTTTGAAAGTATTGTTTTTAACAGATGACACACCCTTCGATGTAAAAATAAAGGAGCTGAATCGGTAAAGGGAACAGCTGACTCTGGCATCACAATGAGATCCACATCCCGTGTATTTTTTGCAAGAAGGGTTAAGATTTGCCTCCACTGCTCTTCAGGGTGAATAAAATCTTTTCTCCTTCCTGGAAAGAAGTTTTTTTGCGAGGGAAGAAGCGCCGTTTGCACAAGAGCCACCTGTAGTGTAGGAGCTTCTTTTACCTTTTTGTCATAATACAAGAGCTGTCCATATCCCCATAGATAAGGGATGATGGCAAGTAGTAGCCCTATTTTCCATTTCTTTTCTAAGAAATAGGCATTTGTTGCAATCACCCAAAACGAGAGCCCAAAGAGTCCAAAAAGAGAGGCAAACTGCAGAGGATAGGAAAAGGTGGTTAAAGAGAGGCCTGCTGGATTCCAAGAAAATCCGCAAAAAATATGAAGCCGCATCCACTCCATTAAAGTCCACAAAGAAGCGAGGATGAAAGGGGGTAAAAACTTAATACACGTTGTTAAAAGCCCAAACTGCAGCCCCATAAAAAGCGCAAGAAGAGCATACACCCCTAAAATATAGACACCTTGATATTCCATCGAACTCATCCACGAGAGCTGAATCAATTGAATACAGGTGAACCATGCCCAGCCAGCGAAAAATTTCCCCTTAGGAGATAAGAAAGAGACGCACTCTTTCCAAAAAAGAGCATATCCTAAAGTGGAAGATAGCACACCTAAGAGGGGCACCCAGGCTGGCTGCCCAAATGCGACAATGCATCCACTTAAGAAAAAAAAGAGACTCTTTTTCATGGGATGAAGTATGGCTTAGTCTCCATAAGTAGCAACCGTTATCAGTCCTCCGATAATCCCGACATTTTTACAAAACATCATCATATCAAGAGACGGTAAATCTGAGAGCCAAAACGCATGCATGAGAAGGGTGACGGGAATCAGAAAAACAATCAGGCATATGGCCCCTACACGGACTTTATAGTTACATAAGAGAGAAAAGGCTCCAAACACTTCAAGTGCTGTTGCAATGGCTAAAAGAGCTCCTGCATACGGAATACACCCCAGGAAAAAGGAACTTGTTAAAGGGATATGCGTAGACCAATCTCCTAGCACCCTTGTGAGCTCTGCTATCATCCCATCCCAATGCATCACTTTCATGATAATGGATAACACAAAAATCAAACTTAAACAGGCTCTTCCTAGAAACAGACACATTTTTTTCATAATAACCTCATGGGTAAGACACGGTTTTAGGGTGAAATTCGTATTTTTTTCTTTCCTCTAATACGGTAATATAACGCGATATCACATAAAGCTCTAGCTAAAGGCTCTATTTTACTCCCTATTTTTGCTAAGATAAGACGGTTTCACTTAAAATCCAAAGAAAATGAGCCTTACCTAGTAAAAAAGTTCTTTTTGATCCGTGACTAAAAAAAAAGAGCCTCTATGATAGATGATAACAACCAGGATGATCTTCTCCATGAATTTTAGACACTACCATCTCCTTACTTTGATTCAAGAGTGGGGGCAGTTTTCCTCCCCGCTTGATGTGCTCATGAAAAAATACTTTCGCCTGCATAAGGCAATTGGCTCTAAAGATAGGGCCTGGATTAGTGACACGCTCTACCACTACGTCAGATGGAAAAACCTTTACGACTTCCTCAAACTCTCTCCTGTTGAAGAGCTCCCCCATCATCTACCCCAACAGATTCCAGAGTTTATAAGGCTCGCCTGCCCTGAAAAACTCCTTGAGCTTCTAAGTAAATATTATCCTAATGAAGCCGTGACTCAATTTTGCCAAGTGAATCAAACAAGAGCTCCTACGACGATCCGGGTCAATCTACTTAAAACCTCTAGAGATGAGCTTTTTCAAAAGCTCTTCTCTTCTTATGGGTATCAGATGCACTTCACACCTCACTCTCCTGAAGGGATTACCTTTTCTTCCAAGGTGAACTTTGCTCAGCTCCTAGAATTTCAAGAGGGACTTTTTGAAGTGCAAGATGAAGCTAGTCAAATGGGCGCAAAACTTGTGAAGCTAAAAATGAAAGATAAAGTTCTTGATTATTGCGCAGGCTCTGGGGGAAAAAGTTTAGCGTTTGCTCCTCTTTTAAAGCAGTCAGGTCAGCTTTATCTGCACGATATCCGGCCTCACGCGCTTTTAGAAGCTAGAAAGCGGCTTAAAAGAGCTGGCATTCAAAATGCGCAGTTTAATCTCCCCCAGCAGAAAAAAAGCATGGACTATGTCGTTGTTGACGCTCCTTGCTCAGGAACCGGGACCTACCGCAGAAATCCCGATTTAAAATGGAAGTTCCCTCAAATCGATCTCCCAACTCTTATTCAAGAGCAGCGAGATATCTTTGAAAATGCGCTTTCTTATCTTCACCCAGAAGGTGTGATTGTTTATATGACATGTAGCGTGCTCCCTCAAGAAAATGTAGAGCAGGTACAATTTTTTCAAGAAAAATACGGCTTAGAGCAAGTGGATATTTTTCAAACATTTCCTCAAGATCAAGGCATGGATGGCTTTTTTGCTGCTTCTTTAAAGAAAAGGGCTCCAAACTAAAAGGAGTGTTTCAATAAATAACCGGTTTGTTACACTAACCTTATGTCAAGATTGATGCCTTCTTTACTCATGTGTTTAGCTTTATTAGCTCCTCTTCGCTTTTTAAGCGGTGCAGGTACTCCTACTCAAGAGATCACGGTGGATAACCGTATCCTAGCTACCGTTCAAGGAAAAACATTTACGGTGCTAGATGTCGTTAAACAAATGAATCTATTTTTAAGCCAAAACTACCCGCAATATCTGAGTATTCCAGAGGCTAAACTTCAATTTTATCAATCTCAGTGGAAACCCACACTCAGGCAGATGATTGATCACCACTTAATGGTGCTAGATGCCAAGGGGCGTCAAATTCAAGTGAGTGATGCAGAGGTAAGAGAAGAACTTCATACCCGTTATGGCCCTCAAGTGATGCAAACGTTAGAGAGCTTAGGCCTATCTTATGACGAGATGAAAGAAAAATTAAAACAAGATATCGTGGTTCAAAAAATTCAATGGGTGAGAATCTCTTCTAAGGTGCTCTCTAAAGTGACAGCTGAAATGACCAAAGAGGCGTATGCTGACTACCTTAAACATAGCCCTCCTCAAGAAACATGGGTGTATCAATTTCTCACCTTAAGACATGAATCCCTTGATACTGCGCTCTCTTTAGCTCAGCAAATCAAAACACTTCAAGACCCTTCAAACGGCTCACTTTCTTCTGCCATGGAGATGTTTAAACAAAAACTCCCTGAAGTTGAATGGAAGCTGCTCTCTCTTTCTAAAGAGCTCACTATGAAAGATCAAGAGCTCTCTTCTCTTCATAGAGAAGCTCTTCAAACCCTATCTCCTGATGTCTGGAGCTCTCCCACCGTGCAAAAAACACGGGAAGGGACCGATGTCGTCCGCATTTTTCACCTGAAAGAGCATGTGAAAAAAGAGGCCCCCTCTTTTGAATCACTCTCTTCTCAAATCCGGGATTATCTTCTCAATCAACAAGCAGAATCTGAAACGCGTCTTTATTTAACACGCCTGTATGAGCGGTTTAATTTTGACCTAAGTCAACTTGATATCCCTTCGCAATTTGAACCTTTTTCCTCCTAATATGCCTATTTATAAACCCTCTGAACTCAAAAATTTCCTCTCTTCAATAAAAGCCGCTCCCCAAAAACGGTTTTCTCAAAACTTTCTTATCGATGGAAATATCGTCCGTAAGATGATCGCTTTTGCTGACATTAAGGAAGGAGAAACAATCTTAGAAATTGGACCAGGCCCTGGTGTTTTAACCCAGCTCCTTTTGCAAAATGGACACTCTGTTGTGGCGATTGAAAAAGATCGAAAACTGTGCCAAGCGCTTCACCGCTTTCAAACACCAGATGAGCGGCTCAAGGTTTTTGAAGAAGATGCGCTGAAATGGGATCCTGCGTTCCACATAACTTCCCCTGCTAAAATCATCGCTAATCTCCCTTACCACATCACAACGCCTTTACTCACCCATTTTCTCCCTAAATACCCGCTCTTTTCTTCCATGACCCTCATGGTTCAAAAAGAATTTGCAGAACGGATGTTAGCTGGCGTTGGATCTTCAGAGTACAGCTCACTCTCTCTTTTTCTGCAGTTTTACTGCACCCCTAAAATGGGGTTCATTGTAGAACCCACTTGCTTTTATCCGCCTCCAAGCATTAAATCAGCGGTTGTGCAGCTTATTTTAAAAGAGCCTCCTCCTGTTGATCCTACCGCTTTTTTTGAAGTGACAAGAAGAGCTTTTCAACAACGAAGAAAAATGGTACGCACCTCTTTAAAAGAGCATTATGCACTAACTCATATTGAAGAGGGGTTAGAATGCATTGGAAAAGGGCTTAATGTCAGACCTGAAGAGTTAACGCTTGCTGACTTTTTGACTCTTTTTTCCAAAGTACATCACCATACTCGTTAATACAGTCATCAGCATGAGAAATATCACGCTGTATTTATGTCTGAGGTAAAGATCTTTAATGATTTGATCTATTCCCTTAGAAAGAGACTCTTTTGCAAAAAGAGGCTCTTTAGCAAAGACGTGCCCTTTTTCATCAATGCACCTTAAAAAACCCACACGATCTCCTGCTTTAATGGGAAGTGAGAGTTTTTCCCAAACAACTTCTGCTTGAAAAGAAGGCTCTTCTGCAGGGTAATAGCTTAAGGAGACATCACGTTGTAAAGAAGCTTTAAGCGTTTTTCCTCCTTTAACCGCATACGAAAAGTGATCTGTCTCTTTTACAAAGAGCTTTCTTGTGATTTTTTTCTCAGAAAACGCTTTTTCAAACAGTTTTTTTGCCTCTTGAAACCGCTCTTTGCTCTCTTCACAGCCAAGTAATACAGCAATCAATACTCTTTCCCCGTGAGCTGCCGACGCGACAAGGGTATATCCAGCTTGAGAAGTATACCCTGTTTTCATGCCAGTAGCTTTTGGGTAGTAATATAACCCTTGCCGAAGAAGTTTATTGGTCTGCCAAAAATAGATGGGCTCTTTTCCTATTTCTTGAGATTTTAAGTATTTAACCGATTTTACGATGTTTTGAAAATCAGGGCTTGCATAGGCAAGCTGTGCAATCTTTGCCATATCATAAGCTGTGGTAAAGTGCTCTTTATGGTGAAGTCCATGGGGATTAAGAAACTGTGTATGACAGATTCCGTGACGTTTAAGAAAATGGTTCAGTTCTTTCATAAACTGCATCACTGATCCTGAAACATTTTCTGCAAGGACGTTTGCTGCATCATTTCCCGAGGCAAGAAGAAGGCCGTATAAAAGGGTCTCACAAGATAGCTTCTCTTCAGCCCGAAGACCCACCCTAGAGCCTGATATCTCAAGACGGTAAGGAGGGTGCTTAACGCCTCCTTTTTTCTCCTCTTCAGAAATCACAAAGAGCGCATCTTTAGAACAGGTAAAGAGATCTTCCAAGTGATTTTTCTTTTTTTCTAGGACATATAGCGCTGTTGCAACTTTGGTGATACTGGCTGGAAACCTTTTTTCATGGCTATTTTTTTCATACAAAATAGCCCCCGTCTCTTGATTCATCAAAATGACAGAGGGGGCTTTAAGTTCTATCTGTAAGGGCCTAGCTAAAAGGAGGGCTGGACAATAGACAAAGAATAATAAGGAAAAATAGCTCATGATGATGTATTGTACGTTCTTTTCCCTTCAATTGTCTATCAAGACTCTAAAGATGAAGAGGGAAAACGGCTAGCTACATAAAGGCAGTGCTAAAAGTGATACTCACTCTTCTTATCACTTAAAAGAGAAATGGTTCTCTTTTAAGTGATAGAGCAGGTCTTCATATCCCCTATGAGCCAGGAGAATAGAAATGCCTTTCTATAACGTCATGGCTCTTTTACTCCCTCTCTATTTGCCTCAGGAATTTTTACTCTTTCTTAAATTTTTGGAAGCCATTTTCAGGCTGAGCATGATGAGGGTCTTCCCTTCATCTTTCTAACTGATATTAAGGGATTAAACACACCGTGATCCGTAAAAGCTTATCAATGTTCACGGTAGCGCCGTATAAATCCACACCCTCTTGGATATATCTTTTTATGAATGCGGTGTAGTCATAGATCACATTTTGATAAAGTACAGGATGATCTGGTGCATCTTGAAGGTAAGGACAGATATCAATCGGTAATAAGGGGTAAGAGATGGGGGTAAGCTTTTCCCACGTGACAATAGATGACCTTCTTTGATGCTCCTTCCAAGGCTCCCACTCTTTTAAAAAAGCCTCAAAGGCATCTTCTACTATCTCTTGTAAAATTTTTCTTCCCATTTGATCCATTTCCTCATCAGAAATAGCCACACACTTTCTAAAGAGCATCTTGTGCATATCTATAGGCAAATTTAGCATCGCTTGTAATCTGATGTGAAACGCCATAAACACTTCAACTTCATCAATAAAGTGCAGTGTTTGAACCCTGGCTCTAATTCTTTTATTCAGCTCTTCTAAGAGAAAAAATCCCCTCCCTAAGCTTCTTACCTCTTCAGAAGTCACAGAGTCATGCTGAAGAGCGCGCAATTTCTGATAAAAACCCATATCACTTAAGGTCGCCATAATACGGTCATCACAAGAAGAGAGTCCTTGATGAATGAAAAAGGCAATATGGTGACAAAGAACCTCGTCTTCCACCATAAGCCAAATCATATGAAGAACCTGCCTTGCAACGCTTTCCCGGGTAGCCAGGTTACAGTAATCAGCTGTCTCTGTTAGACGGGTGAGAAAACTTAAGAGATTTTGATGATCTTGCACCTGAGTGAGGGTGCGGTGCAGCTTATTACAGATCCCTTTGATATTAACCCGTCTATCTTCTTGAATGTACTGTTGCCAAAATTCTAGCGCCTCAAATAGATCATTAAATTCAATGATCAGTGGCTCTGTAGCTACTTCAGAAAAATGGATCTGAATGCCTAGATTGCTAGCTGATTCAGCGACTAATCTTCTGATCACTGCAGGAGAGAGACCAGAATCTGTCAGGTTTATGATACGTTCATTTCTATTTAGAGGAGAACTAAGAGTTGCAATCCAATTAGGTAAAGATGTAAGACTTATGCATCCTGTTAAATCTAGATCTCCTCCAAATTCTAGAAAAGGCGTTTCCATGAAATCCAAACTTTCCTTAACTTTAAGCTGCTGAGGTAAAGCGATAAGCCCCTCACAATAAGAAAAATCAAGACTCCCCTTCACTTTAAGCCCTTTGGGTAAAGTTGTGATAGCTGTACATCCAGAACAATTCAGATTGTTTTCCACGGTTAAATTTTCAGGAAGATCCATCAATCTTTTGCAACCACTTAGCTCAAGATTCCCCTGAATTTCTAGCCCTTTAGGTAAAGCGATAAGCGCTTTACAATGAGACAAGTTAAGACTTTTTCCTACTGTAAATATTTCAGGAAGATGGGTTAAGCTTTCATGCCCCATCAGATCAAAGCTTCCCTTGATTTTTAGCTCCTTAGGTAATGCGATAAGAGCTTCACACTGAAAAATATGTAGATTTCCTTCTACGGTAAATATTTCAGGAAGCTCTCTTAACTTGTCACAATAAGCAAGGGTTAATCCCCCCTTTACTTTTAACCCAGAAGGTAATGCCGTAATACCGCAATCAGCAAGATTAAGATCTTTTTCCACTACTAACCCCTCAGGAAGCTCTTTCACATTTTTACATAGCAAAAGATTAAGACTCCCCTTTACGTGTAGTCCTTTGGGTAAAGTAGTAAGCGCCTCACACCAAGAGAGATTAAGATCTTTGCCAACGATTAAATCTTCGGGAAGTTTGATCAAATGTTTACAAAAAGAAAGATCAAGGCTTCCCTTCACTTGTAACCCTTTCGGTAAAGTCGTCATATCACAACAGCTAAGTTTAAGATCTTTTTCCACTATCAAATCTTCAGGAAATTCTTTTACACTTTTACAGAGCAAAAGATTAAGACTCCCCCTTACATGTAGTCCTTTTGGTAAAGTAGTAAACGCCTCGCACCAAGAGAGATTAATATCTTCTCCAACGATTAAATCCTCGGGAAGCTGGATCAAATGTTTACAAAAAGAAAGATCAAGACTCCCCTTTACTTGTAACCCTTTCGGTAAAGCGTTCATATGACAATGTGAGAGATTAAGATCTTTTTTTACTGTTAAATCTTCAGGAAGCTCTCTTAAGTGCGCGCAATGAGAGAGGTCAAGAACCCCTTCAACTGTAAATACTTTAGGCAAAGAAAAGAGTTGAGAGAACCCTGAAAAATGGACATCTCCTTGAACATAGAGCTTTTCGGGTAAATAGCAACCCGTTTCTTGATCCTCATCTCGTAAGCTTTCTAAGCATGCACTAAAAAATGTTTTACCATATGTCAGTGAGCCTTCTATTCTCACCTCTTTAGACTTTAATAGGATAAACGCCTCTCTATTAGAGGCATCCATTGTAACATCCCCCCGAATCAAAACGACTAGAGGTAAAGGGTCAAAACGTGTTAACCCCTGCAGCTCTTTGGCTAAAAGAGTATACGGGTATTCTATAGGGTTTAAGTCAATAACAGGGTAATTGACTGAAGAGGAACGATTGAAAATTTGCATCATAATCCTTATTTTTTACAGTTCACCGCAACAAGTACAACCCGTAAGACATAGAGACCTCAGGGCCTTTTAACCAGAAATACTTAATAGGTGCTTAAAATTTTAAATGCCGTAAAAAGAAGAGATTTATTTTTCAAAAAATAGCAAAAAAAAGTGTGTTCTAATCAACTTTTAACTTTCACAATTTGAAGTGTATGATTAATGGCTATATTTTTGATTGTAAAAACGCTCTGAAAAAATTAATCCCAACAAAAACAGAGGGTTTTTTGGTTATTAACTATATTATGAAGCTTCATCTTTTTAGTTAAAGGGCCCAGATAAAGGTCTTTTCGCACCTCTTTCTTTTTGCAAATACCCTCAATCACATGTATAAAATAAATTGTTTTAAAATTTGGAGGATTTTAAACGTTCTATGACCAAAAGCCCTAAGCTAGAGATTTTCTTTAAAAGATCCATCATGAATAAGCCCTACCCTATAGAGAAAAGTCACTCCTCTACGCTGATGTAGCGCCTTCTACTTCCTCTCATGAGGCACAAAAGGCAACTTACCCCTCTCAAAGAGAGCATGGCTTAAGCTCTCTTGACCCTATTAAAGAGCCTAGCTAACAAAATTGCGCTCTTTTTCTCGGGGCCCGCAGTCACTAATTAAATAAATTTATTGATTTTTTGGTAACGGGGTGTGTATTTAGAAATCAAAGGGACTAAAAAAATGGGGAGAGAAACCATGCTGCCACCTACAAAACTTGAAGATGCTTTCGTAGAATTTTCTCAAAACTTACCCAAACATGTTCCTGATGGAGTGCTGGCTGTTAATCTTGATCTTTTAAGTGAAATTGGGCTTTTAGACCCTTTGAAGATTGATCAGCTAGATCATAGTGATGAACTGCTTCACTATTTTCATGTGATTGAAAATCCCGATAAAGTGACGCTCTTTAACGATTTATTTGCGATTTGGATTGTCCCCAAGCTTGTGAAAAATGTCGCCTCAACCCTTATTTTTATTAGCCGCCTGAAATCTCCTTCTAAACTCCATCTCGAACTGGTGTTTTCAACATCTGGAGTCTATAACACGCCTAAATACATCCTTAAAACATTAGAGCATTTTCTCAAGGAAGTTGTGGACAATGAAGCGCTCATCTCTTCGATTAAGCCGCCTCACTCTTAATAGATGTTTTTTATTTAAAACCTCTTTTCTCTTAGACCGTGCAATGAGCTCAAGAAGCTTTTTTTCATCGCTCTTCATGATACGCGGACCTATCTTAAGAGCTCCTATACTGTAGCTTTATTTGACTTTTTTATATGATAAATAAAATTTTTTAAATCAATGGACCTGGTAGGATCCAGCTTAAATGCTTGGATAAAAAGATCCCCTCTTGAAAGCATTGTTTCCCCATCAAAAAGAAGTACACCGTCCCGCTCATCCATGGCAAGAGCTGCTAAATGGTAAGCTTTTGCATCATACGCGCCTAACTGAATCGCTCTCATCAAGAGCTGCTTACAGGATAGGGTCACTCCATTTAATAGCTGAATATTTGCCGTTTTTGTATGAAAAAGTTCTTCTCCTAGAAGGAAGTAGGGCAAACTATATTCAGGGTTAATATCGATCGCTTTTAGATAAAGAGAGGCTTTTGATGGATAACTCTTTTCATGAATGATTAAAGGAGCTTGAAAGCTTGTGCCAAGAGCTACATAAGCTTCTTTACATGCGGGTAAACATGTTAATAGGTTAAGTAAAAACTCTCTTTTCTTTGTAAAATAAAATTCATTATCTAGGGCTATATTTTCTAAATCTGCATATTTATATGGATATTCTAGTAATTCATAGTACCGTTTAAGAGAGTGATGAGCTGATTGAATATCAAGATGGGAATGACTTTCTAGACACTTCCCAAACATTAAGAGATATTTAGATCCCACCCTTTGAAGTTCATATTGAGAGAGAATGCGTGCTAACAACATATGTGATTCCAAATGATCTAAAGAAGATGATGATTTTTCTAAAGCATCACACAGCAGCTCTTTCTTTTTTGAATCTTCATGAAGATAAAGGGTTTCTGCGAGCCTTAAGGAAGTATGACCGAGCCTATCATTGACACCGCTTCTTGGGTAACGCTCCATCTTTTCAGCGCCTCTTCGGTAACAATCTATTTTTTCATAACTTTTATTCCCTAATAAGACCTGTTGTACCGGGTGAAGAGCATCACCTATTTTCATGAAAAAATACCCGTTTATAGAGGCTTTTGAATATGCATACGCATAAGCCATCAATTTTGTTAACTTGACCCCGTCTTGTAATACGATAGGCTTTCTATCAGAAAGATAATTTCCAAACTCTTGATCTATCATCTTCTTTATAGATGCGGAGGAAAGAAAAGGGAGCGCATAATGGTAAAGTTCTTTTGTAGAGATCTCTTTATTATTGTGTAATGTGAGAGAAGCTCCTTGATTTAGAAGCATTTCTTTAAGAGCTCGGTCTTGAGCCGTTAGCCTACCATGAAAAGTACTCAAAAGAGTGCGTGTTTCCTGATGCAACATTAACCCTGCAATGAAAAAAGCCGGAGCAAACCTCGGAGTAAAAGAGAGGTCAGGATCTAAACTGATAGCCTCTTGAAAAAGAGAAAGACTTTGGGCTGTCGTTACCTGTATCCTCTCACGACTGAGATAGGGAAAGAGGAGCTGCATTCCTAGGGTAATACTTAATCCGAAGTAACCTTCTATATTCTTTGGATTTTTCTCAATTTCCTTGGTATACATCTCTCTTAATTTTTTTCTATTAACCCCGCGAATTCCCATAGTTGCTTTAAAAAACAATTCTTTTTTTGTGCAAGGCTCTCCGTTTACAAGCTGTACTGTTTCACCTTCTTTAAGAAATTTGGCACATTTGTAATAGGCATATTCTGTATGAGAGTCAAGACCCATCAGCTTAATATAGAGTTGCTTCTTTGTGTAAACTTCACCATTTAAAAACTGCACCCTTTCATCATCACTCAGAAGTTTGATAAGCTCTCTATACAAGCTTGCGCCATTAGGTTTAAGATCAAGGGCTTTAATATAGAGTGTCTTCTTTGTGTAGATTTCACCGTTTAATAGCTGTACCGTTTCATCATTCTTCAGAAGAAATGTAAGACTACTATACAAGTCTACATGGGTAGGCTCTAAATCAATCGCCTTAATATAGAGTGTCTTCCTTGTGCAGATTTCACCACTTAACAGCTGCACCGTTTGATCAACAGCATTTAGAAGTTCTGCAAGCCTCCTATATAGTCCTGCATGGGCGGGCTCTAGGTCAATCGCCTTAATATATAAGGCCCGCTCTGTGTAAGATTCACCATCTAAAAGCTGCACTGTTCTATAACGGAAATGGACCATACATTGAGCCAGATTGTAATAATGCCCATAACATTTAGGCTCTAAATCAATCGCCTTAATGTAGAGTGCCTGCTTTGTATAGATTTCACCACTTAAGAACTGTACCGTTTCCTTATTTTCTAGGCAGTTAGCAAGCTGCGCATAAGAATAATCCCCCCTAGGCTCTAGATCAATCGCCTTAATATAGAGTGCCTTCTTTGTGTAATATGCACCGCTTAAGAGCTGCACCATTTCCTTACTTTCTAGGCAGTTAGCAAGCTGTACGTAAGAATAATCCCCCCTAGGCTCTAGATCAATCGCCTTAATATAGAGTGCCTTCTTTGTGTAATATGCACCGCTTAAGAGCTGCACTGTTTCCTTATTTTCTAGGCAGTCAGCAAGGCCTATGTAAGGAGCATCATCCCTAGGCTCTAGATCAATTGCCTTAATGTAGAATGCCTTCTTTGGGTAAGACTCACCATTTAACAGCTGCACTGTTTCATGATTCTCTAGACAGTCCGCAAGACCTATGTAAGGAGAATCATCTTTAGGCTCTAGATCAATTGCCTTAATGTAGAGTGCCTTCTTTGTGTAAGACTCACCATTTAACAGCTGCACCGTTTCATTATTTTCTAGGTAGTCAGCAAGATCTATGTAAGAATGCCTATCTTTAGGCACTAGATCAATTACTTTAATATAGAGTGTCTTCTTTGTGTAATATGCACCGCTTAAGAGCTGCACCATTTTATTATTTTCTAGACATCTAGCAAGATAGTAGTAAGAACCAAAATCTTGAGGATCAAGATCAATACACTGAATATAGAGTTCTTGTTTCGTATAAGACTCCCCGCTTAGCAGCACTACCCGTTCACTATCTTCTAAACAGTTAGCAAGATTGTAGTAAGAATCATGATCTCTAGGCTCTATATAAATAGCTGTAATATATAACTCTTTCTTTGTATAAGATTTCCCACTTAAAAGCTGGACCCTTTCACTATCTTCTAAACAGTTAGCAAGATTGTAGTAAGAATGATGATCTTTAGGCTCTATATGAATCGCTTTAATATATAACCCTCTCTTCGTATAAGATTTACCATCTAACAGCTCTGCCCTTTCATTATCTTCTAAACAGTTAGCAAGCCTACGGTAAGAATCATAATCTTTAGGATCTATATGAATGGTTTGAATATAGAGTTCTTTTTTTGTATAGGATTTACCCCTTAGCTGCGCCATTTCATTATTTGATAGGCATTTAGCAAGAGTGCAGTAAGAACCCGGGTCTTGAGGGTGAGGGCCCCTACTCTTAATATCAAGTTCTTGCTTCGTATAAGATTCCCCGCTTAACAGCTCTACCCTTTCACTATCTTCTAAACAATTAGCAAGACTATGGTAAGCATGATAATCTTTAGGATCTTTATGAATGGCTTGAATAAGAGCCTCTCTTTTTGCACCTGACTGATCATGAAGAGATGTAACGATTTGATGAGCGCTTAAAATAGGGGCACTCCCATCACTATTTTTGATGGGACCTACTGTTAAAATGGCACTTGCCACATTTTGAGATAGCTGGGTCTCTATTTTATAAGAAGATAATTCATCTATTTGGAGCCGTTTAGGAAGCCTTTCATCTCCATATCCTACTACAGTAGATGAATGTTCTTCCTGAGATGGATTTTGCAAAGACTGTACTTGAGATTCCATGGTAGAATAAGATCGAATAACCATGCTTTCACTCCTGATTCAATAGAAAGATTTCGCTTAAGACCTTAATAGGAAAATCTGTGATTTTCTACCCAGCATCTAGAGTACTAAATTTTTATAACAGTTATCGCCTTTTAGGAGAATACCTCAAGTAATTTATAATTTTATTATTATGTTTTTTGACGTAGGGTAGATCCTTCCGTATATCTAATAAAAAAATTCTTCAAGATAGAGAGGGTTGATAAAAAAATATGCATTCACATAAAACGTGTGCAACTCTTATCTATTTTCAAAATAGGCTCTTTCGATGAGCGCTGTGATTTTTTTGGCGATATCAGAATAAAGAGGGAAAAGTGAGCTATCTTGAGCCCCTTCAATGGAGTCAAGTTGCCCTTCAGAAAAATCTATCGTTCTGATCATACCGCCGCCTGCTTGGGGGAAAATCAGCTCTGATACGGTATTCACATCGATGTAGTCATACTCTGCATCAGAGGTGATGATTTGAGGCTCTAACACATATTCCTGGCTATTTTTATCGATTAAAGCAACACGGACAGAAAGCTTTCTTCTGTTTTCTGTTGCCATGAGATTTGAAAGCGTCACCTGGCTATTTAAAGATCTATCATACCGAAATCCTACAATTTCCTCTTCATCACTGATAAAAGCTGCCTGAAGCTCTACATCTCCTTCTGAGCTCACATATTGATAAAGGCCTGATTGCGATAGCTCAAAGGTGATTGCTTCTGTAAGGCCCCCTTCTCTATCCCCTGGAATATAGGGAATGGATAGAGTCACAGGTTCTTCTACCGTAACTGTCTGATAGTGACAGCCTGTCAAGGCCAAGATAAGGCTAAAGAGAAGTGTTTGAAGCGGAGCTTTGCAGTGCGTCATGTGAACTCTCATCTAAAGGTTGTAACACTTTAAGCCGTTTCTTAGAAAGTGCAGCGGTTTTTGTATTAGGAAACGTCTTAATAATTTTAGCATAGTAGAGGATAGAAGCCCCTGGCTTTTTCATTCTCTCATAAAATTGTGCAAGATCATAAAAATTTTGCGCAAACACCTCTTGAAGCTTTAAAAAAGCCTCTTCTGCTTTTTCTAACCGAGGATCGAGGGCAAAATCTTGTTTAAACCGTTTAAGCTGCAGCTCTGCTAAATCTAAATGATCAACATTTGGGTATTCATGTTGCGCTCTTGTTAAATACACGCTTAGCATTTCTACATACGCCTCAGGAACAAGCGGGTGTTTCGGAAATTTACGGATCACCGTTTCATACGCTTCAATACTTAAAGAGTAGCTACCTTGCCTTAAAAGAAGATCTCCTTTCCCAAGTAAAGACCTAGCTGCTAGCTCATCATGAGGAAACGCGCTAATCACCTCTTCATAAATTTGAATCGCCTCTTCTCTAGCTCCCATCCACTTAGGCAAAAAGGAAACCCCTCCAATCCGTTGCAGATGCCCTTCACGGAACTTTTCAGCAATCAAAAATTTAAGCTCGATGGCATCTCGAAAGTGTTGAAGCGGAGTTGTTTTCTTTAAGTAGTTTGAAAGCTCTTGACTTGCTAGATCAAACTCATGAAGTTCAAAGTACGCTTTCCCTAAGAAATAGATGGCCTCTTGAGAAAAGGAGGTCTCTGGAAAACTCTTAATGGTAAATAAAGCTTGTTTAACAACTTCTTTCCACTCATGCGTCTCAACTGCTTTCATTAAAAGAGCGTTATATTCCTCAACCGAGAAAGAAACAAACTCTTGCCTTCTTTCAATATGGGGCTCTTTGGAAGGGGCTTTTGCCATTAAAGGCGTGATGAAGAGAGTGCAAACTAAAACTTTTTTTAAATAATTCATATGATATCCGTAGGTTCATTATGCAATATTTATGGAATATGTCAAATAGCCTAAATCATTTGATCTTTTTCAAAATAAACTCTTTTCTTTTTTAGCTGGGCTTGAGAAACTTAAAAGGGCAGTCAGAGTCCCTTAACCCTTGATATGGAGGAAAAAACCATGCCTAATCCCCCTAAACGGTGCCTTCCTTGTGAAGGATTTGTTAGCGCTTTGCCTAAAGATGAGCAGATGACGCTTTTAAAAGAGCTCTCTCCTGGATGGGATATCGTAAATGCTCATCACCTCTCTAAAACATTTATCTTTAAAGACTTTAAAGCGGCCCTTGAATTTACTCAGCAGGTGGGCAAATTAGCAGAAGAAGAACAGCACCACCCCCTCATTCACCTCTCGTGGGGTAAAGTCGTGATTGACATTTGGACACACCGTGTAGATGGCCTCACAGAAAACGATTTTATTTTAGCCACCTATTGTGATGCCCTTTTACCCTTAAAATAAAATAATTAATATCTATATAACCCAAAATCGTTTGACTTTAGACGGTTAAGAAGGTACCCTTTTCATCTTTGACTAACCGTAGGTAATCTGTGCAACTGCTTAAGTTTTTAAAAGCTCCTCTCCTCAGCCGTACTCAGCCAACAGAAACGGAGATTGAAGAATCGTACAGTTACTGGAGATGGCGCATTTTTATCGGAATGTACATCGGTTACGTTTTTTACTACTTCTCTCGTAATAGCTTTGGATCGATTAAGCCTCTTTTAGGACAAGATCTGGGATTTTCCATGAGTGATCTAGGCATACTCACCACCATTTTTGCAGCCTCTTATGGCCTGAGTAAATTCATTAGCGGCGTGCTCTCTGATAGATCTAATCCCCGTATTTTCATGTCATCTGGCCTCATCATTACAGGGATTTTGAATATCTTGTTTGGATGCTCGTCGTCTCTTTTAACCTTATCAATACTGTGGTGTTTAAACGGTCTTTTCCAAGGTTGGGGATGGCCCCCTTGTGCCAAGCTTTTAACGCACTGGTATTCTCAAAAAGAACGTGGCCTTTGGTGGGGCATGCAAAACTCTTCTCACAATGTGGGAGCGGCTCTCATTCCTCTTTTAATTGGGATGACAGCGCAGCAGTTTGGATGGCGTCACGGCATGTTTGCAGCGGGTGTCTTAAGCATTATTGTAGGAATTTTTATCTTCTTTATCTTAAGAGATACTCCGTCTACCATGGGGCTTCCCTCCATTGAAACGTTTAAAAAAAATACAGATCCAAGAGCGCTTTCTCAAGAACATGAAATCTCTTTAAAAGAGCTCTTATTTAAATACATTTTAAATAATAGCTATCTGTGGGTTTTAGGGATCGCCTACTTTTTCATTTATCTCATTAGAGGAGCGATTAACGACTGGGCTCCGATGTTTTTAATGGAAACAAGAGGGTATCAACTTGTCACTGCAAATGGCGCTACTTTTTGGTTTGAAGTAGGGGGCCTTATTGGAAGCCTCTTTGCTGGATGGGCATCAGATCGGCTCTTTAAAGAAAAAAGAGGCCCTGTTAATGTCATTTTCTCTTGCCTCATGCTGTTATCTATTATGGCGCTCTGGGCTCTTCCTCCAATCGCGCTCCTGATGGATTACCTTCTCATCTTTATTGTAGGGTTCTTTGTGTTTGGCCCTCAGATGCTAATTGGGATGGTAGCTGTTGAGCTCTCTCATAAAAAAGCAGCAGGCGGGGCGACAGGATTTATTGGTTTTATCGCTTACCTTGGAATGGCAAGCTCTGGATACCCTTTAACCAAGATGGTTGAAGCGTTTGGATGGAGCGGTTTTTTTGAGGCGCTGATGATTTGTAGCATTCTTTGCATCTTACTCCTCCTTCCTTTTTGGTCGATTAAAAACCACCCTAACCACGGACTGACAAAAAAAGTATCCCGTGGGTCTGCTTCCGTTTAATCTCTTGTAGAGAGTATGCTTTAATATTTGATAACCTTAAAAGAGGTGAAGAAAAAATCTTACGATGAATTCTAAACACCTCTTTTCTTAACTTAAAATACGGTCATGACAAATAGCTGGATTCCTCTTCATATCCATTCTCAATATTCGATACTTAACTCCACAGCCTCTGTTGAAGATCTTGTGGCTAAAGCAAAACAATATGGACTTGAAGCGCTCTCTCTTACTGATGAGGGCAATCTTTACGGAGCGATTGAATTTTATAAAGCGTGTAAAGCCGCCTCCATTAAGCCCATCATTGGATGTGAACTGCATCTTGCTCCCTTTGATCACAAAGAAAAAAAACGGATTCCAGGAACCCCTTCAGGATTTCCCCTGATCCTTCTTGCGAAAAATCAAACGGGCTATCAAAACCTTTGTAAACTCAGCTCTTTAGCTCATATTGAAGGGTTTTACTACACACCCCGTATTGATAAAGCTCTTTTAGAAAAGCATAAAGAAGGGCTTATCTGCCTATCAGGACCTTTAGAGGGCCGCATTCCCTTTTATATTCTTCAAGGGAAAGAACTAGAGCTTGAAGAAGAAATCCATTGGTTTCAGAGTCAGTTTGGAGAGGATTTCTATTTCCAGCTGGAGAGATTTCCCATGTCAGAGCGTCACATTCAAGAAGATGGGATGGAAAGAGAGGGGTGGCTGACGCAAAACTACCACGATTTTATTAGAAATCAAGAGGTGGTGATTCAAAAGCTTGTGCTACTAGGCAAGCAAAAAGGGATTTCCTGTGTAGCCACGCAAGGGACGCATTACTTAGAGCGCGGTGACTGGAAAGCGCATGAAATCTTAATGAACATTCAATCAGGAGAGCCTTGTGAAATTTGGGAAAGAGACTCTCAAGGCAATCCCCGTGAGCGTGTTTTAAATCCTAAGCGAAAAGTGCTCTTCTCTCACGAGTTTTACTTTAAAGGGCCTCAAGAGATGAAGCAGCTGTTTGCAGATCTTCCAGAATCTTTAACCACCTCTAAAGAAATTGCAGATAAAATTCACCTTGAGATCGATTTTAAAACAAAATTTTATCCAGTTTTTACTCCCCCTATTCCGGTTTCTAAAGATACCTATTTAAGAAAGCTGTGTGATGAAGGCATTTCTAAGAGATATACAGCATCAAGAGTTGCAAAAGTTTTAGAGAAATACCCTGGCGAAGATCCTTTAACCGTGATCCGTAAAAGACTTGAGTACGAGCTAGATATTATCATCTCTAAAGGAATGAGTGATTACATCTTAATTGTGCACGATTTCATCGATTGGGCCAAGAAAAACGGCATTCCCATGGGTCCAGGAAGGGGATCAGGAGCCGGCTCCATCATCTTATTCCTGATTGGCATTACAGACATTGAACCGCTGCGGTTTAATCTCTTCTTTGAGAGATTCATTAACCCTGAAAGACTCTCCTATCCCGATATCGATGTTGACATCTGCATGGAACGAAGAGATGAGGTGATTCAATATACCGTAGATAAATATGGCCGGGATAAGGTCGCTCAAATCATCACCTTTGGTACGATGAAAGCAAAGATGGCCATTAAAGACGTGGGAAGGATGCTAAGCGTTCCTCTTGCTAAAGTAAACGGTATTGCTAAACTTGTCCCAGAAGATTTAGGAATCACGCTCGCAAAAGCTTTAGAGTCCCCTGATCTAAAACAAGCTTATGAAACCGATGAAGAGGTAAGAGAAATCTTAGATATTGCAAGAAGACTTGAAGGATCTGTTCGTAATACCGGTATCCATGCTGCAGGGCTCATCATTTGCGGGGATCCAATCATGGATAGAATTCCTGTTGTCCCCTCAAAAGATACCGATATTTTAGTGACGCAGTTTTCAATGAAGCCAGTGGAATCTGTCGGGATGCTAAAGGTCGATTTCTTGGGACTTAAAACCCTCACCTCGATTCAAAAAACCATCGATGCTATCGCGTCAAGATACGGTAATACCATTGATTGGATTGATCTCAATCTAGAAGATGCTCCCACATTTGAGCTGATGAACCAAGGGAGGTTAAACGGCATATTTCAGATGGAATCGACAGGGATGCAAGAGCTTTCTAAACAGCTGCATATCGATAAGTTTGAAGAAGTCATTGCGGTGGTGGCTCTTTATAGACCAGGCCCTATGGAGATGATCCCCTCTTTTATCCAACGTAAGCATGGAAAAGAAGAGATTGAGATCGATCACCCTCTCATGCAATCAGTGCTCGTTGAGACGTATGGCATCATGGTGTATCAAGAGCAGGTGATGCAGATTGCAAGTCTTCTTGCAAGCTACTCTTTAGGAGAAGGTGACGTCCTTCGAAGAGCGATGGGAAAAAAAGATAAAGAAGAGATGGCCCGTCAGAGAGATAAATTTCGGCAAGGAGCCGAAGGCAAAGGCATTGATGGAGAGTTAGCGCTTCACATCTTTGACAAGATTGAGAAATTTGCCTCCTACGGCTTTAACAAATCCCACGCTGCAGCGTATGGGTATCTAGCCTATGTGACAGCTTATCTTAAAGCGAACTACCCTGGCGAGTGGATGGCAGCGCTTCTTACCTGCGATAAAGACGATGTGACAAAGGTTGCAAGACTGATTCAAGAGTGTCAATCGATGTCTCTTCCCATTTTGCCCCCTGATGTGAATGAATCAGGCCATGAATTTGTCGCCACCTCTAAAGGTATTAGGTTTGCGATGAGCGGTATTAAAGGGATTGGAGAAGGGGTTGTCGAGGCGATTATTATTGAGAGAAAAACAAACGGCCCCTACACCTCTCTTTCAGATTTTTGTCACCGCATTGATACCAAAAAAGTGGGCAAAAAAAACATCGAAATTTTGATTGAAGCTGGCTGCTTTGATTTTACAACACATGCCAGACAATCGATGGTGCAAGTTGCAGAGCCTCTTTATAACGGGGCGATGAAAAAACAAAAAGAGACAGCTAAAGGGTGGATGGATCTTTTTGAATCGACATCTGAAGACTCTGTACTCATTGAAATGCCTGTCACAGTTGAAACAGAAGCCTCTAAAGCTCACCTCTTAAGACGTGAAAGAGAGCTCCTCGGATTTTACGTTACAGGACACCCTCTTGATGTGTATAAGAAGAAGATTGAGCGGCTCTCTTGCGTCCCTTTCCATGAAGTGGAAAGGATGCCAAATGACGCTGTCTGTAGAGTGGTCTTCATTGTCGATGCTGTTCAAATCCGGATCTCTGCAAAAACGCAAAAGAAATTTGCCATCCTGCAAATCAGTGATGGCCATTTACGGTTTGAACTTCCTGTGTGGCCAGATCTTTTTGATCAAAAAGGGCACCTCCTTCTTGAAAATCAGCTTCTCTATGGCATTTTCCAAATCGATAAAAAAGAAGATGAGGTTAAGCTGCAGTGCAGATGGTTTGAAGAGCTCTCTAAAGTGAACGAACAAGTCATTGAAGAGTGTGATAAGGTGTTTGATAAACTCCGCGCGCAGCCAAGAAACTTCCCCCCAAGAGATAAAAAACAAGGTAAACCTGTGGAAAAGCAAGAAGTGATTGCAACCTTTCTCCTAAAGCTCAAGATCCATGATGTGAAACTCAGTCAGGTTTTAAGCTTAAAAAAACTCTTTCAAAAGTTTGCAGGAAAAAACCGGCTCATTGTTGAGTTTGTTGATGGATCTAAATCGTATGGTAAAGTGCATATTGATCCTAAATGGGGTATTCTTCCAGAATCTGCCTTTGAAAAAGAGCTCAAAGCGATCAGCTCTTTTGTAAGTTTTGAATCCATTTAGGACTTAAAGCTCTTTAGATAGAGGAGTTGTTCTCACTCCTCTATAAAATTCATGAAGCTACTCCATAATTTAAACCTTAACAGCCTTTAACACTTAAACGCCCCGCTTCTTTCTTCATCAAGAAAAGAGAAATAGATAAGTGCTCTTTTTCTCTAAAGGAGATCCTATTTTTCCATCCTTATTTTTAGATTGATCCTCTGCTATATTGCTAATAGTAAATGCATTTTATAAAAAATTAAAATCGCCTTTTTTAACAAAGTTAGCCGTAAATCACGAAAAGACGATTTACGGCTGTTTTTTTATGTATCAAAATTCGGCCGCAAACATGCATTTGTATATTTACAGCTCTATGTATATTGGAAGCTGTTTTATGCTGTAGCTAAAAAAGGAGATTTCATGCCTCAATCCCCCTTCGTTGGAAGAGAATTCGAAATAAAGCGGCTCCAAGGCCTTACGAAAAAGAGGAGCGCAAGCCTTGTTGTTGTCCGTGGGAGAAGAGGAATAGGGAAAAGTAGACTTTGTGCTGAGTTTGGAAAAGAGATGAAAAGCTTCTTTTTTACAGGCACACATCCTAGCCCTCAAGTTACAGCTCAGTTACAACGTGAGGAATTTGTTCGTCAACTTGCAAGAGCTGGAATACCTGGTATTACTCCAGATGACTGGGGAAATATGTTTTGGCATCTCTCAAAATATACAGAAAACGGCCGTGTCCTCATTGTCTTAGATGAAATCTCCTGGATGGGAAGTAAAGACTCTGAATTCTTAGGAAAACTCAAAAACTGTTGGGATATGTATTTCAGTAAAAATTCTGAGCTGATTATTATTTTATGTGGTCCAATTTTCTCTTGGATTGAAGATAATATTTTAAATAATACAGGATTTAGGGGAAGAATTACCTTGGATTTAATTCTTGAAGAAATCCCCTTAAATATTTGTAATGCCTTTTGGGACCTAAGAGAAAAACACATTTCCACTTATGAAAAATTTAAACTCCTTTCCATTACAGGAGGAATCCTTCTCTATTTAGAGCAAATGAACCCGCACTTATCTGTAGAGCAAAACATCTATAACCTCTCTTTTACAAAAGAAGGATTCTTTGTTAAGGAATTTGAGAAGCTATTTTCAGATATTTCTTCTCGTAGTATGGCAACTTATAGAGATATTATTCACTGTCTAGTAGATGAGCCCAAGGAGCTTACGCTCATTTGCCAAGAACTTGAAAAACATCAAGGGGGAAGATATAGCACACATTTAGATAAGCTTGTAAAAGCGGGATTTGTACAGCGAGATTTCTCTTGGGATTTAAAAAGTAAAAAGCCAAGTAAACTCAGCAGATACCGCCTGAGTGATAATTACTTAAGATTTTATCTCAAATATATTGCTCCTAATCAAGAAAAAATTGATCAAGGAGAATCTGCTAATCGCTTGTTAGCTCATCTGACAAAATTAGAAGATATTATGGGACTACAACTTGAAAATCTTGTACTTCATAATCGTCAAATACTCTGGAAGCTGATGGGTATTCCTGTAGAAGAAATTGTCATGGAGGGCCCCTTTTTTCAAAATGCCACTGTAAGACAAAAGAGCTCTCAAATTAGCTATATGGTGCAAACACGGTTTAATACTCTTTATATTTGTGAAATTAAATTTTCTAAAAATACCCTTGGAACATCTGTTATCCAAGATCTCAAAGAAAAAATCAACCGACTGAAAATTCCTAAACGGTTTTCAATTAGACCTGTTCTTATTCATGTTAATGGGGCCCAAGACTCTGTATTAGATCAGGAATATTTCTATAAAACCATCGATTTTAGCGAGTTTTTAACATGACTCATAAAAGTACTCTTAAGTTGGCAAAAAACCAGACACTTTATGATGCCGTATGCTAAAGGCCAGTAACTCTTAAAGAGAATTACATTGCAAAATGGGGTAAAAAACCCTAAAATGGGGTAAAATGAAGGCAAAATTACCCCATTTAGAACTCCTTTACCCTATTTAGGACACTTATGCATTCCTTAGAAGAGGGCTTTTTAAAATCGCTAACTTTTACAAGTGAGCAGCTCACCACCTTGCGGACACTTGGTGAATACAGGGGTAAACAAGCCCTTTACTTTCAACAAGCACCTGAGGTCTTAAAAGGACTACAAGAGCTCTCCATCATTGAATCAAGTGAGTCATCTAACCGGTTAGAGGGAATCACAGCTCCTGCACGCCGTATTACAGAGCTTGTCAAATACAACAGCACGCCTAAAGATAGGTCCGAGCAAGAGATTGCTGGCTACCGTGACGCTTTAAATTTGATTCATCAATCTGCAAATCATATGCCGTTTTCAACAAGCGTTATCCTTCAACTTCATGCCTGGATTTATCGCTACCTCTCAAGTCCAGGAGGAGAGTGGAAAACAACTGATAATGAAATTATAGAGAGGTTACCTGATGGGGGGAAACGAGTTAGGTTTATCCCCTCTAATGCTTTTGAAACACCTTTAGCAATGGAAAGCTTAATCCAAAGATATCAACTAGCTATTCAAGAGAGGTGCATGGAGCCGCTTATTGTGATCCCTGCTGTCATTTTGGATTTCTTATGTATTCACCCTTTTAGAGATGGGAATGGGAGAGTTGCAAGGTTACTCACTTTACTCCTCCTTTACCATACTGACTATCAAGTTGGAAAATATATTAGCTTGGAAAGGATATTCGAAGAATCCAAGGAAAGCTATTATGAGACCCTTGAAAAAAGCTCTCACGGCTGGCATCAAGGGAGGCATGATCTCATGCCATGGATGACATATTTTTGGGGAGTGTTAGTAAGAGCGTATAAAGAATTTGAAGGAAGAGTTAGCCCATTAAAACAAGGTAAAGGAAATAAAACAGATCATGTTTCTATAACTATTAAAAGCATCCCCCATCCTTTTTCTATTTCAGATATTGAACGCGCCTGCCCCTCTGTAAGCCGGGACCTTATCCGGCTTGTTTTAAGGCAGCTAAGAGATGAGGGAACCATTATTTCTGAAGGGAAAGGACGGAGTGCAAAGTGGGTGAAGAGGTTCACATGAAAAAGAGCTATCCTTAAGAAGAAAGTTCTTTTTTAGGATACAAGAGATAAATGAGAACATTCCCTAAAATAATAAGTAAAGTTCCTATCCATGTTGTCACACTAAAAGATGTCCCCCACAAGAAGTTATCAAGTAACACCGCCCAAATCACGGTTGAGTACATAAGAGGAGCTAAAAACCTAGCAGGCGCGTGTTTAAGAGCATACGTATACGACTGCTGATAGAGAAAGCCAGCTACTCCAATAAAAAGAAGAGAGGGAAATTGACTGAAGGTTAGATCTCCCCAGCTTCTTTGTACACTTAAAAACGTAAGAGGCGCTGTAAAGAGAAAGGCTAAGAGAAAGACATAAAAGTTAATACGGTAGAGTGGTTCTTCATAATGCGCAAAACGGATGGACACTAAACTCACCGCTCCAAAAATACCTGCAATGACAGCGAGGAGCATGCCGTAGCTCCACTCTACTTTTCCTGGCATGAGGACAACGATCACGCCGATTAAAGAGACTCCAAATCCCCACCACAGTTTATGATCAATCGGCACCTTTTTCCAAAGGTAAGTGATGATCGGAACAAAAAGAGGGAGCATGTTATACAGTAAGCTTGTCATCCCGACAGAGAGGTTTCTTAAAGCTGCGCAGTAAAGATAAATACTTGCCATCGAAGCCAAGACTCTTACAATATAAAAAAACCAAGAACCTGGCTTAAGATCAAGCCGGCTCCCTCTATTTTGATACATCATCCAAGGGATAAAAAGAAGAAATGAGAGGAGATACCTCCAAAATAAGATCCCTTGAACAGAGAGTTGCCCCATCTCTTTTTTAATAGCCGCACTTAAGAGTGCGTAGATAAAGCAAGCAAAGAGCATGCTGGGAACAGCTAAGTGAAGATGCGAGATAGGTTTGATAGATGCCATAATTCTGCCTCATATCAAGTTATCTTGTTATCAGCAATACCAGAATGGATAGATCTTATGATTTTATGAAGAGGCGCTGTATTGACGGACAGTAATGCCGTGATTTTTCAGCTGGGGATGCGCCTCTATCCACTTAAAACAATTCTTACCTAATCTAATGGGAGTATTAATCTTCACTCCTTCCCAAAGAAATGTAGTAGGAACCGAGTGATTTCTTAGCCATTTAAGAAGCTCTGAAAAAACAGCTGCATTACTAAACGTTTTATCTCCCCATGTTTTTTGATAGGTCCCTTGGACTGGATCAAAAAAGATCTGAGGAAATCCAAATTGGAGTCCCCAAGATACAGCATCAAGACTCATCACCATCGGATGAATTTTATGATCGACTTTGGAAGGAAAAAATTTATGATGTTGTAGCTGAATGAGCGGGGCTGCAAGTTTTGCCATCCATCCATTAGGTCTGATCTCTTCTGGATAAATCGCACCTCTATCTCTTGTTAAAACAGAAGAAATGACTCTGCGGCTAGGGTCCATAAAGACCCCATCTTGAAGATGAGAGATATAGAGCGCATACTCTTCTAAAAACTCTTGCTTCTGAACTTCAAGGCTCTCTAAAGGAAGAATGGATCCTACAGCATAAATATGTAAAGGCGCTATCCATTCAAGACAGAGTCTCATCTCTTCTTGATCTAGAAGCACTTGTTGCTTTAGCCATTTGGAAACAGAAAAAGCAGGAGGTTTTTTACTTTGAGGAAGAGATATCATATTTCCTTGACGATTGAATCTGTAATACAGCAATCCACATGACACCTATTACAATAGCTGCATCAGCTACATTAAAGACAGGATAAGAATAGCCCCAAAAAATGAGATGGATCATGTCGACAACATGACCATAGAGGAAATAGTCGAGGATATTTCCCACACCGCCTGCCGCAATGAGCGCAAGAGGGATATAATACTTTGGTAATTTTGATGAGGTATACAAAGACTTCAAAAGAAAAAAAACGATGATAAACCGTAATATGACGATTTGAGTTTGAAAATGACTCCCTAGTCCCCACGCTGCCCCGTAATTTGAGACATAGTGAATGCAGCAGTCAATTCCTAAACATTGAAATACAGGGATGCCCCCAAACGGGAACATCCAAAAATAGGGACCTGAAAGAGGGAGGTTTTGCACCACCCATTTTTTAGAAAGAAGATCTAAGAGCAAAATCACAAATAAAATCATGAGAGGAAGTAAAGGGTTACTTTTCTCTTTTTTACTGAAATCTTGCTGCCTTAGCTTCTCCCCTTTCATTTAAGAAAAGAGCCCTTTTTCAAGCATTTCTTGAGATTTTACCGTCATGGTAGCATAAGGTATTGCTTCTAAACGAGGCAGTGGAATCTCTTCTTCTGAAATATCACAGATACCATAGGTGTTTTCATCAATTTTTTCTAAAGCTCTATCAATTTGTCTAATGATTTTATACTCTTCGTCAGACACTTGAAGACTCACATTCCGATAAAAATCGTCTGTGCCTTCATCAGCCTGGTGCTGAGAATACCCTTTTGAGTCATCAGATGTTTTCACTTCTTGATTCACATTATGAACAATTTGAGAAAATTGAGCTTTGAGTTCTAGGAGTTTTTTGCGGAATTTTTCAATTTCAGTTTTTGTGAGAGGCATGTTCACCTTCCTTCGTTAACGCTTCTTCTTCGATCGAAATACTTTGAATTTCATCCATGAGTTCGTCCATATCTTTAAACCGACGGTACACACAGGCAAAACGGATATAAGAAACAGTATCTAACCCTTTTAGGTGACGCATCACAATGGCACCTAACTCTGTTGTACTGATTTCCCGGATTTGCCGCTCCATTAAAGTGGCAGTAATTTGAGAGGCAAGGGATAACACTTGCTCATGACTAATTCTCGTATGGCGGCAGGCAGCATCAAGACCTCTCACCAATTTATCTTGCTGAAAGTCTTCATACCTACCATCTCGTTTGTGCACTTGAATGGTGAGATCAACCGTTTCAAATGTTGTAAATCTTTTCTGACACTCTAAGCACTCTCTTCGCCGTCTGATTGCATTTTGCTCAATCGCGTTACGAGAATCAGTGACTTTAGATTCAGAGTGATTACAAAAGGGACATAACATACTATTTCTCTTCTATTTTTACTTAAGAGTCCTTATTGCCTGTTTTAAAGAGAGACCGATTTTTTGAAAAGTCAAACCTGCTTAAGCGCTCTTTTTTTAAGAGATAATATTCTATTTCTCTTCCCTTTTAAGCAAGAATCTTCCAAGAACTTTATCCCTTCATTTGCCTCATTTTCTTTGTGTTATCGATCAACATATCTTCTTTTATTCAAGATCATCACACACTCATCAAAGGCAATGCTTAAATTATAAAGTGCTTACTTGAAAATGGCAATCATATCCTTGCAAAAGAAAAACTCAGCTAGAAAAGGGGTTCTCTAAGCTGACGCGTCAGTGCGAGAAAACCCTCCTCTTCAGCTAGAGTAGCTTAATTTTTTTCTGGCTGTATACGAAGCCCTTTTTGATAGAAAAGCTCAACCGTATAGGTCGCTCTCTTATGATGCTCTTTCCAATAAAACACCGTTTTTTTGAGCTGAATCAAGAGATAATTCATCACAGAGATCATCTTTTCTGTGTTCTCCTCATGGGTTTTCTCACCTAAGGAAGAATCTGTTGAAATCAATCTCCCTGTTAACGGATTTAGCCGGCCCTGCACGTAGGCCTCTATACTTTTACTTATCACCACACTTCCCATAGTGCCCCCTTGCATCCGGAGATGAATAGCTGAGGGAAAAGATTTTTCTATTTGTAAACACGTTTTAAACTGTTTCCATGTTTTAAAATATTTGTCTCCAAAAGTGATTGTTTCTCCGCCTGGTTGCCAGATCCTATGGGAACAATATTTTTTAAGCTCTGTAGAATCTAAAAAATTCTCTAAAAATACAAGCACATCTTGCCTAACAACCTCTTCAAAAGAAGCTGCATCTTCACTTGATGAAAATGTCTGAATCAAAGGGGCTCTTTTTGGAAGAAGTATTTGACCAGGGCCCAGTAAAGTCGGAAAGAGCGTCTTGGCATAAGGAGCCTCTTGCATCTGAAATTGCAGATCCAGCATCACGTGTAAAGCGTTGATTCTCTTCTCTTTACTATCTGAATAAAGAGTAATGTTTTGAAGTGAAGAATAAATCGCATCGATTTTCAAAATGCCCTCCCCTCCTTGATACACACCATAAACCTCTCCTGAAATTCCTGAACAAAGAATAGAGCCGCTTTGATCAGAGTCATTAAGATTCTTATCAGCAACCGATTTTTTGGCTAGGGTCTGATACCCTAAACTAAAAGGAATATCTGTCATATAAACTTCTTGATCTATTTTATATTGCAGTTGAATAACACGGTGTTGATGATCAGCTCTTCCAAGTAAAGGGCACTTCTCTTGTTCCCGTATCTTCAAATCTCCCAGTAAATTCTTGGTTACTTGAAGAATCTTATAATCTGCTAAAAATGCAGGTTGAGGATCAGATGTCCCATCAATAAACGTTGTGGCTTGAATGAGTTCATTAGACCCCTTAAATAAAATATACCCCACCTTGTCTTGGAGAGCATGCTGAGGAACGAGGATAAACCGAGAGCTAATATAAAGGGCTGTTCCCATGAACTGATAGTCATCCCCTAAGATGCAGCCGATGGAATCCATTACCGTTAAAATTTTTTCCTGAACCCTTTGATTAAGACCTTTAAACCGCTCTCCTTGGATATAGTGAGAATGATGCACGGGAAATGCATCTTGATTGCCGCCTGTTTTATTCGAAATACCTGTCATAATATGCACCCATTTTAATAAGAAACTCCTTAACAATAGATAAAATGTAAAAATCAAACAAATATAATTTGCATATTAACATTTTTTATCGATATTCAATCATTTTATTCGGAATATTGATCAATAAATGGATTAAATGCATGAAGCCCCTTTTTTAAACAGGAAAAATCCAAGATATTCCCAACAATCCCTCTTATCTTTTCTTAAGGTTCGCCCTTTAAGAAAAAATGAAACCCTATCTTTTCTTAATGCCTTCTCACTAAGAAAAGATAACATCATATTTTTTCTTAATTGACTTGAATAAGAAAAGATAAGGAGGTTATCTTTTCTTATAAATCAATCTTAAGAAAAGATCCCTAATGAATGAGAGAATAGGAACCTACGTTATCCAGAAAATCCCTGGAGAATCTTATCAGGCTTATGTTCCTCCAAACCTCCCACCTAGCCCTACTTTAGATCTCAGTAGACTGTACCCTTACCTTGAAAAAGCAACTCTTGCTTTAGCCGGGTTAAATAGCATACATAAACTGGTTCCAAATACACCCCTCTTTATTTACATGTATGTGCGTAAAGAAGCGCTTCTTTCAAGCCAAATTGAAGGTAGTCAAAGTAATTTTTTAGATTTACTGCTGTTTGAACATCATTTGAAATCAGAAGTATCTCTTGAAGATGTGGAAGAAGTGTCTTACTATGTTAAAGCCCTTGAATATGGGCTTAGGTGTTTAAAAGAAGATTTTCCTCTATCACTTAACCTTCTTAAAGAAATACATGGTGTACTCCTTTCAGGGACTAGAGGGACAGATAAACTCCCTGGAGAATTTAGACGTTCACAAAATTGGATTGGAGGGACAAGACTAAGGGGTGCCCTTTTTGTTCCCCCTCCCATCACTCACCTAGCAGATTGTCTTACCGATTTCGAAAACTTTCTCCATGATGACAGCATCCCCCTTTTAATTAAAGCAGGGCTTGTTCATGTTCAATTTGAAACACTGCACCCCTTTTTAGATGGAAATGGAAGAGTGGGCAGGTTATTGATCACGCTTCTTTTATGTGAAGGGGGCATGCTAGATGCTCCTATTTTATATCTTAGCCTATATCTTAAGCAAAACCGCTCTACGTATTATGCACTCCTCCAAGAAGTGAGACTCTATGGATCATGGGAAACATGGCTAGAGTTTTTCCTCAAAGGGATACACCTATCTGCTGAGCAAGCGATAAAAACCATAGAACAAATTAATGCTCTTTTTACACAAGATTTTCAAAAAATTGAAACGTTAGGAAGAATCAGATTTTCCTGCCAAGAGATCCTTAAATATATGAAAAGACTTCCTCAAGTATCTGTTTCTGTGATTGCAAAGGCGCTTCATATGACGCCCCCAACAGCCAGAAGTGCATTAAATCACCTTACAGCTCTTGGTATTTTAGAAGAGGTAACTGGGAAAGCACGTGATAAAGTATATGTCTACCGTAACTATTTAACGATTTTAGAAGAGGGTACAGAGCCGTTTTCTAGAGAAGAGGCGTAACTTAGCTTCTACTCTTACCCCCCTCTAGCTTCTCTCATATCTTTCATTTTTAAGCGGACTACATGACTATCTTTAAACTTGAGACACTATGAAGAGATCGAAAAATAAAGCCTTCTCTCTTGTAGAGACCCTCTAGAAAATGGCTACGCTCTTCCTTTTCATCAAGAATCAAGGAAGAGCGGTATAACCTTCTTAGATCAAGGTATCAAAGACAGTTTGGTTATACGCATCATTCCAAAAATGCCATTCAAGAATGGTGCTTTTATAAAATGCCTCTACCATTTCTTCACGTACTGTATCTGAGGCAGAGATGGCCACTTCATCAAAAATATCAATAGCTCTACCAACAAAACCACTAAATTCTTGGCTAGAGTATGTCTCTATCCATCTTAAATAAGGGTTTTGAGAAGACACTACACTGTTTTTTGCAACCCACTCCCCCACAACTTTATAAACCCAAAAGCAAGGTAAAATGGCAGCAATGGCAACTTCTACAGATGCTGTAGAGCTCATCCGTAAAAGATAACTTGTGTAAGCAAGAGTTGCAGGTGTTAACTGATGGGTTTCTTGAATATGAAATGTTTCGCGGAAAAAATGGTGTACCACTTCTTGCTCAGCGATGAAGGCAAACTCTGCAAAAGATAAAAAGTCTTTCATGAACTTAACAGGCCCTCTTGCGACAATGAGAGCAAAGCTTCTTGCAAAATCTTGTAAATAAAGAGCATCTTGCTCGATATAGTAACTAAATTTTGCTCTATCTAGTGACCCCTCTGCAAGCTCTGTATTAAAAGGGTGCTCTTTAATGGCCTCTACCGCAAAGAGACATTTTTCCCAGGCGATTTCTGATAATTTTTTCATTGTATAAACTCCGTTATAAATATTTCCATAAATGGTGAAAATGGTGCACAGGACCATTTTCTTTTCCAACGCTTCTATCTTTGCTACAAAGTATTGCATTAAATAAATAGTTCTTCGCTTTTTGACACGCCTCCAGGAGTGAAAACCCTTGAGAGGTATAACTTGTAATCGCAGCAGAGAGTGTACATCCTGTTCCATGCGTATTTTTAGAAGAAATTCTAGGAGAAGATAAGACTACTTCTTCTTCATGACTGATCAATAGATCATTAGATGTTTCACCCTCTTCATGTCCCCCTTTTAAGAGGACAGCTTTACAGCCAAGATTTAGGAGTTGATCAGCGAGCTCTTTTTTATCCCCTTTGACTCCAGGGACTAAACATCTAGCTTCTGGTAAGTTAGGGGTTATTAAACCCACAAGAGGGATGAGATCTCTTTTTAAAACATCCACAGCTTCTTCTTGAAGTAAGAGGTCACCGCTTTTTGCAACCATGACAGGATCGAGGATCATAGGTATATCTCTTGCATGATCTTTTAAAAATCTAGCCACTAATTGAATAATGTCAGCAGAGAAGAGCATCCCGATTTTAATGGCATCAGGCCTGATATCTTCAAAGATTACCTCAAGCTGCTCTTGAATACATGGAAGAGGAATATCATAACACTTTCTAACACCGCAGGTGTTTTGCACAGGAAGAGCTGTTAACACGGTCATACCGTAAGATCCTGTTGCAGAAAACGTTTTCAAATCAGCTTGGATACCAGCTCCTCCAGAGCCATCAAATCCTGCGATCGATAAGCATTTATATTTCATGAAGGCAGGCTCCTATAAGTAAATCCCTTGATCTACTCTCTTCTTTAAACATCTTGAGCCCCCTGATCATAAAGCGTTTGCATGAGCGCAAAGTCCGCTTTATGTAATTGATCAATCAAAGCTGTTTTAAATGAACCTGCATAGCTGTGATGAAGAGAGGCTATCTCTCCGCATAGCGCAAAGTAGTAAGCCCCTATCACACTTGCTGTAAAAGAGTCTTCTTGGATGGCTCTAAATGCTGCAATAACGGCTGTCATAGCGCACCCCATCCCTGTTACTTGCTGCATTAAAGAAGATCCATGCCTCACTTCTCTTGAGACATGACCCTCTGTGATTAAATCAACAGGGCCGCTTACAATCACTGTAGTTTGATACTGAAGAGCTAAAAGAGAAGCTATATCTTTTGCATCACTTGGCATATGGGCCGATTCAACACCTTTTGCGGTAAAAGAAGCATCCCCTAAGGCAAGGATTTCACTGGCATTTCCCCTTAGGATGGTAGAAAAGGGAGCAATGAGCTGAGCTGCCTCTTTTCTCATTTTTGTAGCGCCGGCTCCTACAGGATCAAGAATTATTGGTTTATTGTACTGACATCCCACCTCAAGCGCTTTTTTCACAAGCGTCATAAAAGGCGTATCTAGCGTCCCTATGTTGATATACACTGCAGAAGACACTCTAATGAGCTCTTCAAGCTCTTCTTCTAAGGCGCTCATGATAGGAAGCGCTCCAAGGGCTAGTTGCGCATTGGCTACAAAATCTGTAGTCACATGATTTGTGAGATTTAAAATTAAGGGCTTTTTTACTCTTAGCTGATAAAGCGCCTCTTCCATTTGATGGATCATGATTTTTCTCCATGGATATTATTCATTAACTGCGTAGCTGTTTGATGCGGACTTACCGTGTGATGAAACGCTCTAATCGCTGCAATGCCAAAAGCTCCAGAACAAATGACAGAGTGAGCATTACTTTCATTAATACCCCCTAGGGCAACAATGGGATGTAAAGCGATTGCAGCTACTTCTCTTAGGCCTTTTAAGCCCCAAATTGTTTCAACATTTAATTTACTTATTGTGGGAAAAATGGCTCCTACCCCGATGTAACTTAATGGGAGTAAGTTCGCCTCTTTGACTTGTACAACTGTATTCACACTTAGCCCAATGATTTTATCTGGACCTAAGATAGCTCTTGCTCTAAGAATCTCTTCATCAGACTGCCCTAAATGCACTCCTGAGGCGTTCAGTTTAAGACAAAGATCGATATGATCATTGATGATTAACGGGATGTGATATAAATCTAAGAGATTTTTTAAAGAGGTGCCAAAAGAGAGGAGTTCTTCTTTAGATAAAGATTTTTCTCTTAGCTGTACAGAAGTGACACCTGATTTGACATAAGATTCAATAAGCTCAAGGTAAGAGGATGTAGAAGAACCCCCTTTATTTGTGATGAGCATTAAACGCGGGCAGTGATCTTTCATATTCTTCCTCATATTTTAGGGATAGAGGAAGATACGAAAGCAGAGAGCAGATCTATAAAAAAGATCTACCAAAGACTTTCATACTTCACTCTCCCTCCGCAGGCATTATCCCGAGCAGGTTATAAGGGTATTTCTCAGCCTTTACAGCAAACTTCGTTTGCTAAAAAGCACCCCTGGTGAATCAAAATTATGTCATCATCATACTGCAAAACTTTAATCTGTCAAACTTAAAATAACAGAAGCTATTTTTAGCCACGCGCCTTCAAAGCTCAAGATTTATAGAGCTACTAAGCAGGGAAACAGCCTAAAAAGTCTTGGTGTCATCTAAGATATCTAGGCTCAAGGCGGCAACATCGCCTTGCCTTAGTGTATCCTCTTTTAGGATCTAGCGCTTTAATCAAACTCATGGATATCCGTTTTAAAAAAGCTATATTTGAAGCGGTAAATCCAGCTCCTGGATCAAATAAATCGACTTGCATCCTATCAAATAGCCAGTGCATATCCGTCATGTCTACCCCCCAGCGAGCGTAGATTGCTTGGTTAAACTCTATTGATAGTGCGCTCTGCTCCATGGAATCAGCTTGCGCTTCAAAATCTTCTTCTTGAAAAATGACATCTAATGCCCAATGAAGAGAAGTGTCTATTTCCTCTGGGTCTCGTGTCAGATCAGAAAATTCTTCTGCAGTAAGCTCGCAGCTTGAAAAATAATACGCTGTTTTAACCCTCTTTTCCCCTTGAATATTCCTTTCACTTTTTACATGAGCCATGCTTTTAAGCTCAGGCCAATGCTCTTTCAAAGATGTTAAGGAAAGTTCTGTATACAAAGTCACCTCTCTTAACCAAGAGCCTTGACTTCCCTTATTTTGAGAAACCCTACAGCCATCTACAGTCAGGCGCTGTTGATGAGCCTGTTTGAAAAGACCTTGGGCTGCTTGATAGAAAGGAGAGGCATTGTCTTGAACCAAGATCAAATAGTTTGCTTGACGCTGAAGAACTTTCTCCAAAGAATTTTTTGTCAAGAGAGCTCCTGTAAAAATAATGGACTTTGAAATCGTCACATCTTCCATGAGGGCATCTAAAATATCACTCTCAGCTCCTGGATGAATAAGAGCATGCTCAAGAATAAGCCGATTTTCAGCTGCAAAAAGTTGTACAAGATGCATCACCCTTCCCCCCAAAGACCCTTTATGCTGCTTCCCAGGGGTCATTGAGAGCTGACTTCTTAACTCCTCTGGAATATACATCATCCACTGTTTCAAGATGTGTTGAAAGATAGAAGGAGGCACATGGGCTAGAATCCACTTTAATGTGTGATAAGAAGGAGCTGAGAATCGCTCTTGCACTAAGGTGTTTAACCAGTCAATGCGGCAATCTATAAAATCTGCAAGATCCTCTACACTATTTGCATCCGATAGATATCCGCATAAAAGAGAATAGAGAAGAAACCAAGAAGGATAGATAGTTCGAGATAGCGGTTTGTGCTCATGAGCATCTATAAAAGATTTTTTGATTCCGACTGCAAGCTGCTTTAAATCTACATCCTGCTTAAATTTTATCAAATCAGCATCTTTTGTTAGTCTACTTGCCATATAAATTCTCCCATTTTAAAGAGTAATGAAATCACAAATCTCTTTTTTAATAAAAACTCTATATACATCATCGTTTGCGCCTCTATAGGATGTCTTACAGCTCAAATTGCTAAGAATAGAAGTTTTTGCAAGGGAGGCCTTATGTTATCCAGCAAATATCAGCTCTTGACTTGAGGAAACTTAAGATGCAATATGTCCTAAAAGTGACGAATTTCATCACTTTTAGGACATGGTATGTTTGCAAAGTATCTTGAAAAATTACAATCTAGAGGAAAGAGATGTTTCACCTCTCAAGAGATCATGCATGATCTTAATCTTTCTTCAACTGCTACAAGAGCTGGCTTATACAGGCTAAAAAAGGGTGGAAAATTGATAAGTCCGGTTAGCGGGCTCTATGTTATTGTCCCTCCTGAGTGTAAGCCTTATGGCTCTATTCCAGCTGAGGAATTAATCCCTCTAATGATGAAGCACCTTCAGGCAAAGTATTACGTAGCACTACTGAGTGCAGCAGGGTTTTACGGGGCTTCTCATCAAAAGCCCATGGTTTTTCAAGTTGTTACTTCTCAGCGTATTAAGCACTCATTAAAATTTGGTAGAATCTACATACAACTGATTTACAAAAAATCTTTAGATCTCTTCCCTGTCCAAGATTTTATTGTAAGTAGTGGTTATTTAAAAGTTGCAAAACCAGAACTCATCGCACTTGATTTGCTTAAATTTCCAAGATACGCAGGAGGCATGAATAATACTGCAACTGTTTTATCTGAGCTCATAGAAAGCATTCATGTTCACAAGTTGATAGAGGTTGCTGAAAATTTGGGTGAAAAGTATCAATTACAGCGATTAGGTTATCTCATAGAAAAAATAGAGGTGATGGATGACACTATCAAGAAGCCTATCCTTGATGTGCTCTCACACTATGTTTCTTCTCATAATCTATCTTATATACCGCTTGCTTCTTATATATCAAAGATAGGGCATCCACGGTGTCAAAAATGGAAAATCATTGAAAATATACATTTTGAGAGTGACTTATGATCGCAAATTGTTTTTACGTACTTTATATCAACGTTGAAGATAAGATTTATATGAAAAAAGAGACTTATTGAATATCAGCTGAGCTCCTCTCATAGAGGATGCCAAGGGTTCGAACTGGTTACAATGGCGGAGGAGGTGGGATTCGAACCCACGATACGTTTTCACGTATACACGCTTTCCAAGCGGGCTCCATCGGCCACTCGAACACTCCTCCAAAAAGAATATTCATGCTACTTGATTAGGTATTAACATACAAGAGGAGAAAATTGGCTGCATCCAAGAAAAAACATCTATTTTTTCTTGATAAGATCTTTTTTCTTTTATGAATCTCTTCCTTCTTATCCCGCGAAAAAGAGGGGTCTTTTGAAGAAAATGATTAGCAAGATTGTGATCATGTAAGCTATGATGATAGCTCTCATGAAAACCTTTTTATTAAGCTTACTTGCTTTATTCTGTGTTGTCCTTTCTTCCTGTTCTAGAGAAATCAAACCTTCTCAATCATCCATATTAGTGACAATTCCTGTTTATGCAGCCGTTGTAGAAACGTTGACAGATCATCTGATTGATGTTCAAGTTCTCGTTCCTCCAGGATCTGACCCTCATACATATGAGCCAAAACCTGATCAAATCCGGCATTTTACAGAGGCTAAAGTTTGGTTTCGAATTGGTGAGTCCATTGAAGCTAAAATGGTGAGCTTTCTTGAAGGGTATGGCGTTGATATCATCAACTTATCAGAGGGCAAAAAGATGCTTTGTGAAGAGGCGCATCACCACCATGGGCATCATCACCATCATGAAGAAAAAGATCTTCACCTGTGGATGGATCCCACTCTTTTAGCTGAGCAAGTAGGAGATATACGGGATCATTTAATTCCCCATTTCCCTCATATGAAAAGGCAAATTGAGCAAAATGCCGCCTCTATGATAGAAAAGCTAAGTCAGCTAGATCGTGAACTTGCTGCAAAACTGACTCCTTTTAAAGGGTACTCCTTAATGGTCTCACATCCAGCATTTGGGTATTTTTGCAACCGGTATCACCTTCATCAAATCTCGATTGAAATTGAAGGGAAAGACCCGCTTCCTCAAGATATTGCAATGCTGATGCAAGTCGATCACGCAAAACTCATCCCGTTTATCATTATAGAGCCTCAGTACTCTTCTAAAGGAGCGACACTGATTGGGGAAAAGCTGAGTCTTACTTGTGAAGAGATTGACCCTTATTCCCCTCATTATTTTAGTATGCTTGAGCGCCTCTCTGATTTAATCCAAGAAAAATTATGACCATTCAAGCGAAAAATTTGGCGTTTCAATACACAGAAACGCCTCTACTTCACCATGTTTCCTTTGATATTAAACAAGGGGAATGCATTGCCATTTTTGGGCCTAATGGCGGAGGAAAAACCACGCTTCTTAAACTCCTCATGGGATTTTTAACTCCTTCTTCAGGCTCTTTATGCATTGAAGGCGCTCCCCCGCAAAAAAAACGGTCTGTGATGGGATATGTCCCTCAAAGATCATCTTTTGATCCTCAGTTTCCTATCACAGCCATTGATGTGGTCAAAATGGGAGCTCTTACCCCTTCCTATTTACGCTCTTACCCTATAGACGCTCTTGATAAAGCGTGGGACATGTTAAATAAAGTGGGTCTTACGCATCTAGCTGAAGCTCCCTTTGGTTCTTTATCAGGTGGGCAAGCGCAAAGAGTTCTTATTGCAAGAGCTTTAATGGGACATAGAGAGTATCTCTTTTTGGATGAAGCAACAGCCAATATTGACTTTGCAGCCCAGCTGCAGTTTCATGAGCTACTCCAAGAGCTAAAAGGAAAGTTAACGATTGTCATGGTGACACACGATCTTCCTAAAACCATGCCGTATGTTGACAGGTTCTTATCTGTGTACGGTGATGTCACTTCTTATACGCATGAAGAGCTGTGCCACCATTTTGTCCATGGTCTTTATCATTTACCCTTAAGCTCTAAAGGCTAGCGCATGTTTAATATTTTTCTTGTGTTCCCTTTTTTGATTTCTTCTTTCTTAGCAGGGCTTGCCTCCTCCATCACAGGAGGCATCATTGGATCGTATGTGGTTGTTAAACGTATTGTCTTTATTACAGGAAGCATCGCTCACTCCGTGCTGGGAGGAATGGGATTTTTCTTATGGCTTAAGAGATCTTATGGGTGGACATTTCTTGATCCTTTGGAAGGAGCTCTTTTAGCTGCCATCTTATCAGCACTTTTAATTGGGTGGATTCATTTACGGTATCAAGAACGAGAAGACACCATTATTGCAGCCATATGGTCTACCGGGATGGCGCTTGGCGTCATCTTTATTTCACTCACTCCTGGCTATAATGTGGAGCTCATGAATTTTCTCTTTGGGAACATACTTTGGGTCTCTCAGAAAGATCTCCTTCTTTTAGGAGGGCTAACAGCTGTTGTGATCCTCATTGCGCTCATCTTTCATCAAAAATTTCAAGCGGTTTGCTTTGATGAAGTTGAATCTGAGCTAAGGGGTATTCCTGTCACTTTCTACTATCTTCTCCTTCTCAATCTTGTCGCCATATCTGTTGTCATCTTGATTCAAGTTGTAGGGTCAATCCTCGTGATTTCGATGCTCACCATTCCACCAGCAATTGCTAATCAGTTTTTTCATAAGCTCTCAGCCATGATGCTAGGATCGATTGTGTGCGGGCTGATCTTCACAACGACAGGGCTTGCCATCTCCTTTTTCTTTAACTTGCCACCAGGCGCCACCATAGCGCTCATTTCAGCGATTGCCTACACTTTACACCTCATTTATCATGGCCTTAAGAAAAAAAGCGGTAGCACCTCTTCAACAGTGACTCTTTCTTGATTGAAAATATTCCCTTTTCCATGGTAAATTTTCCCTTTGGACTTTTCTTTTCATAACAGTCGCTACAGATCAAAGAGAGAATTCTTGGGTCAAGCGAGAAAGAGCTATTGCAAGGAAAGCATTAAATCCAGTAGTATAACTCCTACTTTGAGTATTTTTGAGGTTAAAAATGTACGCTATCATTGAAACAGGTGGAAAACAGTATCGTGTTGAAAAAGACGATATTATTGATGTAGAGCTTCTACAAGCTGAAAAAGGTCAAATCGTTGAGTTCACTCAAGTACTCTTTTTCAATGATGGGAAAGATGTCAAGGTTGGAGCTCCTTATGTTGATCAATCTGTTGTTAGAGCAGAACTCTTAATGGAGGCTAAAGGGCCTAAAGAGATCGCGTTTAAATACAAACAACGTAAAGGTATCCGCAGAAAAGTAGGACACCGTCAGAAATATCACCGTATTAAAATTACAGAGATTGTGGGGTAACTAACGTATGGCACATAAGAAAGGTCAAGGATCAAGCCGTAACGGCAGAGACTCTAAATCCAAGCGCCTCGGCATTAAAGCATCAGGCGGTCAATTTGTGACAACTGGAAGCATTATTGTTAGACAACGCGGAACAAAATGGTCTCCTGCGAAGAATGTCGCTGTTGGAAGAGATGACACCATTTTCTCACTCATTGACGGAATCGTCACTTACAGAAAAGGTCTTAAAACTTTTGTTTCTGTTCTCCCTCTCCCTTCAGACAACACTTAATTGGATCATCTATAATTTATGTTCACCGACAAAGTCAAGCTCTCGCTCATAGCGGGCCGTGGAGGCAACGGAGTGATTGCTTGGCGCCGGGAAAAATTTGTCCCCAAAGGTGGACCTTGCGGGGGTGACGGCGGTAAAGGTGGATCGATCTACCTGGAAGTTGACCCTCAAGTTGTCTCTTTAGAACATCACCGTAATCACCGTATCATTAAAGCCAAAAATGGGCAACCAGGCGGCGCTAATCTCTGCAAAGGGAAAAGCGGTGAAGACATTATCGTTAAAATCCCTCCTGGCACTTTAGTGAAAGATGTTAACACAGGAGAAGTCCTCTACGACTTTGTTGAGCAATCAAGATCTGAGCTCATGTGTAAAGGGGGAAGAGGCGGAAAAGGGAACAACAACTTCAAAACTCCTACCAATCAAGCTCCCTACATTTGCACAGAGGGAACACTCGGTGAATCTCTAGAAGTTGAGCTTGAACTCAAACTGATTGCTGATGTCGGTCTTGTCGGAATGCCGAATGCGGGAAAATCATCTCTCATGTCAGCGATGACACACGTTGAAGTGAAGATTGGAGCTTATCCTTTCACGACACTTTTTCCTAACTTAAGCTACATCTACTATCCTGAACAAGAAAAAGTTCTTGTGGCAGACATTCCAGGTATTATTGAAGGGGCACATAAAGACCGTGGCCTTGGCTTTGAATTTTTAAGACACATTGAAAGATCTGCCGTGCTCATTTATGTTGTTGACTCTTCTGGGATTGAAGAGAGAGATCCTCTTGAGGATTTCCGCATTCTTCAAGAAGAGCTTAGAGCCTATAATCCAGAGCTCTTAAATAAACCTTATCTTGTGGCTCTTAATAAAACAGATATTGAAGAGTCTAAAGAACACATTGCACGGTTTAAAGAGGCGTATCCTAATACCCATTTCTTCCCGATTTCTGCGCTTCAAAAAGAAGGCATTAAGCCTTTAACAGAAGCTATCTACAAACTTGTAAAAACACACGTTTAATCGTCACTTTTATTGCATTAAAAGCACTGTCTATTTTTTTTCTAGGATGTATTGTTTTGGGAATTTTTCTTAAAGAAGGTTGGCCGGAACTGGAATCGAACCAGCGACACAAGGATTTTCAGTCCTCTGCTCTACCGACTGAGCTATCCGGCCAAGGAATTAAGTATCATAAAGAATCTATTGCTTTTTTAGCAATAGCTCATTTTACTTAAAAAAACTGATTTCCCCTTTTCCTCTTCTTTTGTTATTTATCCTCACCTGTTATCTTAAAAGGAAAAAGGAAAAGATTCTTTCATGTTCATTCAGCAGATTCAAGAGCGGCTAAGAGATATGGATCAACTCCATCTAGCTGAAAAGCTTCATCTCTTATCTGAAGAGGAGCAAAAGCAATTTCTTAAACATCTTGACCCAGATTTTTTACAGCTCCAAAGAACGCTCTCTAAACAAATCCTTCCCCCCTCTTTTGAAGAACCTGCTAAAACAGCAGATGAGGCTCACGAAAAGTGGAAAAGTCCTGGCAACTTAGCTCTTCAGCAAGGAAAGTGCGCCTCTCTTATCTTAGCAGGAGGGCAAGGAAGTAGGCTGGGCTCTTCTCTTCCTAAAGCGCTTGTTCCTCTAAATGATGAAGGAGTGACTCTTTTACAGATTCATCTTGAAAAACTGTACCACCTTTCGCATGAGTTTCATATTACGGTTCCATGTGCCATTACAACCTCCCAAAGCCACTATCCCTGGATCATGAATTATCTTGAGACCCATCACTTCTTTCATCTTGTAAGAGAGAGCATTACGGTGATTATTCAAGAAGAAGCTCCCTTACTTAACGGTGAGGGGAACTGGTTTTTAAGAGAAAATGGAATGCTTGCTTTAGCCCCCAATGGAAACGGCTCATCGCTTAAACTCTTAGAAGAACAAGGCATTTTGGCAAAATGGGAATCTTTAGGAATCAGCGCTCTTTCAATTATTCCGATTGATAACCTTCTTGCAAATCCCATAGACCCTATTCTTTTAGGATACCATACTCATCATGCATTAGACGTCACTCTGAAAGTGATTACAAGAAAGCATCCAGATGAAAAGATGGGAGTGATTGTGTTAAAAGATCAAAAGATACAGGTGCAAGAGTATTCAGAGCTTCCTTTAGAAGCAAGAAATCACACTTACTTTGCCCATATTGGACTGTTAACCCTTTCTCTTTCCTTTGCAAGAAAAGTGTCTAAAGCCTCTCTTCCTTGGCATTTTTGCTTGAAAAAAGACCCCCTTACGGAGGGGATGGTGGGAAAATTTGAGCAGTTTCTCTTTGATATTTTACCTTCTAGTGAAAAGACAAGCCTTCTTCTTTACCCAAGGAAAGAGGTGTACGCCCCTTTAAAAAACAAGACAGGAGAGCATGGATTAGACTCTGTACAACAACTGCTCAGTCATCTTAAGGAAACAAAAGTCTTTTAAAGATTGGGTAAAAAATGAGCTCCCAAGCTCTGGGCAGTTAACTCCCCTCCATGCTATACTCCTCTTGAAAGATCTATCCCCTTCTTGCAGAAAGAAGATACGCATAGAGTTTAGTTTCTTTCATCTTCGTTAGAGTCAAAGAGGTTATCATGAAAATCGGTTTTCTAGGTGCTGGCACATGGGGCTTTAGCTTAGCTTCTCTTTTAGCTTCTAAAGGGCTTCCTATCGTATTATGGGGTAAGAATAGGGAGAAGATTAAGCAGCTTCAAGAAACTCGTGAACACCCTAAACTCCCTGGCTGCTTAGCGCCTCACAATGTGACTTTTACATCCTCTCTTCAAGAGGTATTAGAAGGGTGTACTATTCTCATTGAGGCAGTGACTACTCAAGGGATACGGCCTGTCTTTACAGAAATACAAAAGTGCGGGCCTCTTCTTATTCCGGTGATTCTCACCTCTAAAGGGATTGAACAAGGGACTAGTCTTTTACTTCCTGAAGTGTTAATCGATGTGATGGGTCTCTCTTTTAAAAATCAAATTGGATGCCTAACGGGACCTAGCCATGCAGAAGAGGTGATTAAAAAACTCCCCACGTCAACTGTTGCCTCTGCCTATAACCCGCTTCTCATCCCTCAAATTCATGCCTTATTTTCAACTCCTTTTTTTAGAGTATATCCCAATCACGATCTAAATGGCGTTTGTTTTGGCGGAGCGATGAAAAACATCATTGCCATTGCCTGCGGGATATCAGATGGGATTGGGTTTGGAGATAATACAAAAGCGGCTATCATGACAAGAGGTCTTCATGAAATCCGTAAGCTCTCAGTCACCAAAGGGGCAAAAGAAGAGACCTTAAATGGGTTATCAGGTCTTGGGGATTTATGCGGTACGTGTCTCTCTCAACATAGCCGTAATACGAAGTTTGGAAAACTGATCGGGGAGGGACTCTCCATTGATAAGGCCAAAGAAAAGGTCGGGATGGTAGTTGAAGGGGTCTACACCTGTCTCTCTGCTTTGGAGCTTGCCCAAAAGTTTCATATTGCAACTCCTATTACAGAAGCTGTCTACTCCATTCTGTATGAAGAGGTGTCTCCTCAAGAAGCTGTAAAGAAGCTTCTTGAAAGGACCATTAAAGAAGAGCATCTTTAAATCACTTACCCTCTATAGTGTAAATACCATTTCACAAAGTGATCTAGCCCCTCACTTAAAGAGGTTTGAGGAAAATAGTTTAAAATTTGCTGACTTTTGGTAAGATCTGCATAGGTAACAGGCACTTCTCCAAGTGCTTCTTTTTTAAAATGAATCACACTTTTTTTCTTCAGCTTCTTCTCTAAAAGGTTCACAAGTGTTAACACGGTTTCTGGTTGATGATTGCCAAGATTAAAGATATCACAGCTAAACTCTTGCTCTAGAACAGCTACTATCCCTTGAATGATATCATCAATGTAGGTGAAATCTCTCTTTAGCAACCCTTCACCATAAAGTGTGATCGGCTCCTCTTTCAAAATTTTTTCTGTAAAAAAGTAGTAAGCCATATCAGGCCTTCCCCAAGGGCCATAGACTGTAAAAAACCTGAGCCCTGCTGTTTTAATGTTGTAAAGATGATGATAAGTAGAGGCCATGAGCTCATTTGCCTGTTTTGTCACGCCGTAAAGATGCGCTGGGGAAGATAGAATATCGTCTTCTGCAAAAGGGACTTTGGTATTAAGGCCATAAACAGATGAGGAGGAGGCGTAAATGAGCGGGATATGAGGGTATTTACGGATAAGCTCTAAAATAGGGATAAAGCCGCTTATATTAGTATCTACTGCGCTTTGAGGGTATATTTGGCTATATCTTACTCCAGCCTCTGCTGCTAGATGAATACAATGAGAAATACTCTCTTCTAACACAATTTTTTCAAGCAAAGCAAAATCGTGAATATCTCCTTGAATGAACCTTATCTTCTCATCTTGCAAAAGCTTTAAACGAGACCGTTTTAATGCAAGAGCATGAGAAGCCTGTAAGTGATCTATTCCTGTGACATGGTGCCCTTCTTGCACAAGGCGCCTTGCTAAATGAAAGCCAATAAACCCCGCAACACCTGTAATTAAAATATTCATTTAATTCCTTGCAGAAAAAGAGTGATCTTTTAACAATGAGCAAAGTAGCTGTTTACATCATAGCAGACCGGTTTTTAATGACAATTTTTTTAGTAAAGCGTATGTGATGGACCCATTAGACTCTTTTGCCGTGATCTCCTAAAACAACCTGAATACATTTCAAGAAAAGGCTTAAATACGATATGCGAAATCCCGTTTTATGGATGAGCTTAGCTCTTCTTTCTTTAGCTCCTTTGCAAAGTAAACCGTCTCATACAAGAGAGGGTGCCTGGTTTATCGGTCCCCTGTTAACCCCCTCTGGACATGTTGTCCCTGAAGGGCATCAAAATTATGAGCCGTATGTCTATTTGACTGAAACGTCTAAGATGTATAATGGAGAGGGAAAAAGAGTCCCCGCCCCTAAAGATCAGCAGCTACTTACTCAAGCCTCTATGCAACGAGGTATTCTTCCTGGCATCGATATCGATGTAACGCTCCAGGGACTCTATCATGCAAGAGAAGGCCTCCATGCCTGGAGGATGGGAGATGTCCCTCTTGCCATGGGATTGCAAATCATGCCAGGAATATCAAACTCTTTGCAACCTGCGATGAAACTTCATGTGGGGATGAATATTCCGCTTGGAAAGTATGATCATTTAAATCCTTTAACCTATCTAACAGATGGGGGAGGCTCGGGCGATTTTTCACCCGAAATAGGCGTTGTCTTTTCCAATATCCACACTCTTTCAAATGGGCACCATCTTGCCTGGAGAACATTTTTCAGTTATACTGCATCCACATCTGTTTCTGTAAAGGGGCTTAGCGTTTACGGAGGATCCATCGAAACAGTTGGTAAAGTGCGTCCAGGATCTAGTTTTCTCACATCAGGCAGTCTTGAATATCAGCTTACTCAGCAAGTAGCGCTTGCGTGTGATGTGATGTATACCTACACGAATAAAACCACATTTTCAGGATTTTCTCCCCCTAATACAGCTCCTACATCTCCTTCTAGTGCGCTCTTAGTCATGGCTCCTGCAATTGAATATAGCGTAAGTCCTAATGTAGGGATGATTTTAGGATCTTCACTCCCCCTTGCAGGACGGAATACCTCTGCACCCATTAACTCCATCTTTGCAATAAATTTTTACCATTAATGAGAATGATAAAATAACTCCTCTTAAGAAGGTGCTTTCTTAAGAGGAGTAGTTCTTTTTTGTTATGTATCTACTTTTTAGGGGGCAAGAGAGCCTCTGCTTCTTCATACCGGTTAAACTCTTTTAAAAGAGCTGCTAATTGCTCTAACTGCTGAGCTACCGCCGTATGAGACTCTCCTAATTGAGCCTTTAGCTGCGCAAGATGCTCTTGAGCTAGCGTCACGGCTAGATCATGTCGGTGCAGTTTTTTTACACTATTTACCATTTTTCGATATAAAGTAGATGCCTCATGATGATTCTTCACGAAAAGAGGTTGCATTTTTGCCTTCCATTCTTTGAGAAGAAGAAGAGCCTCTTCATCCCAGTTTAAAGCACAGAGTATCTTAATGACGGAGCGATAATAGTATAAACTATTTTCTTCTCCCAACTTCCCCTGTTCTTTTGTAAGTTTCTCTTTTGCTAAAGTAAGCGCTTCTTCATATTGGTTAAGCAGTTTTAAACTTTTAATGAAAAGATCATAAAAATAGAGTGTTTCCTGATGATCCTCGCCTAAAGTGCTTCTGAGTATTTTAAATATCTCTTGCGCTAAAGTAAGCGCTTCTTCATACCGTTTTAACCTGTGTAATGCATCAATCACATGATAATAATAGGTGATTGTTTGTTCATGAACCTCCCCTAGAGCTTTTCTAAAGATAGCAAGTTTTTCTTTTGCAAACGTGAGAGCCTCTTCATCCTTGTTTAACCCCTTAAAGATAGTCATGATTTGATTATACCCTCCATATGCCTCACGGTGAGTCTCACCCCATTTAGCTGTTAAATAGGCAGCTTTTGCCTGAGCAAAAGGAAGCGCTTCTTCATACCGTTTTATCCCCCTAAAGAGCTGAACAAGCTTATCATAATGGGGAAAGATCTTATCCTCTGCTACCCCCCCTTGGTGTTTTAAGTTTTCAACTCTTGCCTTCGCAAATATCACCGCTTCTTCTTTCCCATTTAACTGCTCTAACATCTGAATGGATCTCTCATAACACCCTAGTGTCTTCTCATGATCTTCTCCAAAAATGGTTCTACACTTTGAAAGCTTCTCTTGCAGGACAAGCATCAGCTCCTCTTTCTTCCTTAAAAAATTGAGTATCTGAATAAGGTCATCATAACACTCTAATGTCTTCTCATGACTCTCTCCTAATTGACTTTTCACAAGGGCTAGCTTCTCCCTTGCCAAAGTGAGTGCCTCTTGATGCCGGTTTAATCTCACCAAGAATTGAATTTCTTTACCATAACACTGTAATGTCTCTTCATGGCTCTTTCCTAAATGCTTTTTGACATAAAAGAGCTTATCTCTAACTAAAGTGAGCGCCTCTTCATACTGACTAAATCTCTCTAAGAATTGAAATACCTCCTGATAGCACTTTAGTGTCTCTTCATGAACCTCTCCTAGCGTGCTTCTTAAATGTAAAAGCTTTTCTTTTGCTAAAGTGAGCGGTGCAGCCTTTTGATGCATCATAAGGGTTTCTTCTTCTTTCCTTCCTAATTGCTGTAAGAATTGAATAACGATGCTATAGTACCCTGAGGTCTTTTCATGACTCTCTCCTAATGTGTTTCTTAAATGCTGAAGCCTTTCCTGAGCTAAAATCAGCGCCTCTTGATTCTGATTGAAGTTTCTAGCTATCCACATGACACTCTCTATGTAGCTCTGTGTCTTCTCATGCGTCTCTCCCAAACTCTTTTTTAAATGGGTAAGCTTTGCCTGAGCTAAAGTCAGTGCTTCTTCTTTTTTATTTAACTGCTGGAGAATTTGAATGACCTGTTCTGTATACTCTAGTGTCTTTTCATGGCTCTCTCCTAGAGTACTTTGAAGCTGTAGGAGTTTTTCCTGAGCGAATAAAAGCCTCTCTTCTGGCTTACTCAGCCGCCAAAAATACTGAACCATTTGGTCGATATAACCCAGGGTCTTTTCATGCGCTCTTCCCAACGTGCTTTGCAGATGCCCAAGTTTTTCTTTTGCAAGAGAGAACGCCTCTTCCTTTTGATTGAGCTGCTGCAATATGTCCATCATGCGGTCATAATAACCAAGCGTCTCTTCATGAGCCTCTCCCCGAGTGCTTTTTAAATAAGCAAATCTCTCTTGCCTAAGAGCCAGTACCTCTTGGTGACGCTTACACATTTGCAGTGTCCAAATGAATCGCTCGGTATAATTCATCGTTATATCATGTGTCTTCCCGAATGTATTTTGAAGATGGGTGAGTTTTTCTCTCCCCAAGATGACGGCCTCTTCCTTCCGCTCTAACAGCTCAATCACAGAATCATACTCCTTGAGCGTCTTTTCATGAGCCTCTCCTAGGCTCTTTTTTAAATGAGTAAGCTTTTCTTTAGCCAAGGAGACCACCTCTTCTTTCCGGTTAAATTCACTTAATACCCTAATCAGGCTATGATAGTATTCCAGTGTCTTCTCATGCGTTTCTCCAAAACTCTTTTTTAAAAGGTCAAACTTTTCCTGTGCTAATGCACAAGCTTTATCTCCCTCTTTAAGCCTCTGTAATATCCTAATCACCTTATCATAAAACTCAAATGTCTTGCCATGCGCCTCTCCGAGTGTGCTTTTGAAGTAAGTGAGCTGTTCTTGTGCGAGTAAAAGTGCTTCTGCATGTTGATTTAAGCACTCTAAAGTCCAAATCAATTCATCAGAGTACTGTAGCGTCTTGTTATGTGTCTCTCCCAACGTATTTTTAAGATGTGTCAGCTTTTTCTTCGCTAAAAGAGCCGCCTCTTCTTTTTGATTTAGCTTCTCTAGTAGCCCAATCAATTGATCATAGCTACTAAGTGTCTTCTCATGCGTCTCTCCTAACAATTTCTCAAACCCTGCCAGTTTTTCCCTTGCAAAAGTAAGTGCCTCTTCTTTTCGATTCAGTTGCTGAAGAAGCTCTATCAATCTATCGTAATAATGGAGTATTTTTTCATGGTCTCTTCCAAAATGCTTTCGTAGAAGAATCAATTTCTCTTCAGCAAGAATGAGAGCTTCTTCATATTTGGCAAGCCCCTTTAACTGCTGAATCAAGGGTTCATAATAATATAAGGTTTGATCATGTACCTCACCTAGAGAACTTTTTAAATGCACAAACTTTTCTCTTGATAAGGTAAGTGCCTCTTCTTTTTGGCCTAGTTGCAAGAGGAGTGAAATCACGGCTTCATAACCCTGAAGTGTTTTCTGATGACTCTCTCCTAAAGAGTTTTTCAAATACCTAAGCTTTTCCTTTGCAAACGTAAGCGCCTCTTCTTTTTGACCTACTTGTTGTAATCCCTGGATTACCCCGTCATAAGCACCCAGCGTTTTTTCATGATCTTTCCCTAAAGCATTGCTAAAATGCCTGATTTTTTCTTTAGAAAGATTAAGCGCCTCTTCTTTTCGACCCAGTTGCTGCAGTCCCTGGATTACACCGTCATAAGCCCCCAGTGTTTTTTCATGAGTCTCCCCTAAAGCCCGTCTTAAATAGCTGAGTTTCTTCTCAGCAAGAGAAAGCGCCTCTTCACTCTTCCCAGCTTGCTTTAATAAATACGTAAATGTCTCCATGTAGTTCAGTGTTTTCTCGTGGTTCTCTCCGAATAGAGCTGTTAAGAAGGTGAATTTCTCCCGGGTTAAACGAAGCGCCTCTTCAATTTTCCCAGCTTGCCTTAATAAATACGTAAATGTCTCAATGTAGTTCAGCGTCTCATCATGAGACTCTCCAAAATGGTTTTTTAAATGGATAAGTTTTTCTTTTGCAAAAGAAATCATCTCTTCTTTCTGATTCAGTTGTTTAAGCAGTTCTACAACCTGATCATAGCATCTAAAGACTTCCATGGGCACATTTCTAAAATCATTTTTTAAGTTTGCAAGCTTTTCTTTCGCTAAAGAAAGGCCCTCTTCTTTTAAATCTAACTCTCTTAAGAGAGAAAAGGTATAGTAATAACTATTTAATGTCTTAGCATCTGTCTCTCCTAAGAGCGCTCTCACTTGAGACAGCCTTTCTTTCGCTAAAGAAATCGCCTCTTCTTTTCGATTAAAATACTTAAGAAGCTGGATGCATTCCTCCCATCCTATTAACGTTTTGTCATGAGTCTCTCCAAAAAGGGCTTTCAATTTGCTGAGCTTCTCTTTTGCTAGCAGGAGTGCTTCTTCTTCTTTTTTAAGAAATTTTAAACACTGGATGGTAAGATGGTAGTCATCGAGAAGTTTTTCGTGATGACTTCCTAAACTCTTTCTCCTCTCTATCATCCTCTCTTGAGAAAGTGCCAGCGCCTCTTCATACCGTTTGAGCTCACACAAAATCATAATAGGAGCATCATATCCTCTCAGTGTCATCTCATGATCAAAATCTAAATTTCTTTTTAATAAAACCCGTTTTTCTTCAGCAAACATAAGAGCCTCTTCACTCTGTTTAAGCTTCTGAAGAAGCTGGATCACATGATCATAATGACAAAGTATCTTAACATCTGCCTCTCCAAAAACGGCTCTTAAACTTGCTAATTTCCCTTTAGCAAAAACAAGGGCAGGTTCTACTTTATTACATTGTTGAAGGAGCTGAATCACTTCATCATACCCTTTGAGGGTCTTTTCATGAGTTTCTCCTAAACAGGCTATTAAGTAAGTAAGTTTTTCTTCAGCCCATGTAAGAGATTCTTCTCTTCGGCTCAGTTGCTGAAGAAGTTGAATGATTAAATCATAACAAGAAATGACCAGGTCCTCCTCACCGATGACATTTTTTAAATGAAGAAGTCTTTCTTGATAAATCTTGAGTAACTCTTCTCTTTGGTTTAATCGATATAAAATTTCTCTCAGAGTTTGATAAGAGTAAAGTGTCTTTTCATGCATCTTGCCTAACGCTTTTCTTTGGCTGAAGAACACCTCTTTTGCAAAGCTAATCGCCTCTTCATCTCGCTTCAGACGTGTAAGCGCATTCCTGATCAAATCCTGCGTTTTTAAAGTTTCTGGGTGAGATTCTCCTAAGAGTATTTTTTGATTCTTCAAGACTTGTAATCCAAGAGAGAGGGCTTCTTCATGTTTAGATAACCCTATAAGTATAGGAAGGAGTAAGCTCTTACTTTCTAATAATTCAAGAGAAGTATCTCCAAAAAGCTTAAGCTTTATAGCAATAGATTTTTGCAACCAATCGATGACTTGCGAATAGTTTGCAGGAGTGTTGTAATACTCTGCTTTCAAATGCAAAAGCTCTGCGAATGCTTGAGACTCCTCTCCCAAACTCTTTTCCATTTGGAGTCCCTCTTCAATGTAAGGAGTCCCTAAATGTCTAGGTTGTAAAGAGGAAAATAGCCATCCTAAATGACTGAGGAGCTGCGCCCTCTCTTCTAAATTCAGAATGTTATACACCTCTTTTGTATGATAAATTTTTAAAATATTATCTTTATAAGCGCTTTGTAGTCTTGGATTTGGAGTAAAATCTCCTATTAACTGATTTTTTCTCATCTCTCTCATCACACGGTCTAAACTTTTCCAAGCGTGAATACCTATCTGCTTTGTTCTTTCAACACTTAGCTCACCTTGAATCGCTGCTTTAATGGTTAAATCAATATGGGCATAAACGCTCCCCTGTATGGCACTATAATGCTCCTCAAGCAAGGAGTGAGTCTGAAAAATTTGAAGGACTCCTTGAAGTGCATATGTTGTTTCTTCAGGATACACCTCTTCCATCCAAGCTTTGATGAGTAAAAAGGGAATTTCTTTTTCTCCTAAAAAGACCATGAATTCAAGAAGAGGAGCAGCAAATGCTCCTCCCTCAATCTGCTCAATCATATGGGTTAAGGCATGCAAAGTCATCAAGGGAGGAAGATCTTTGCCTTGGGATTTTAAGGATGCTTCTCCTTTAAATGTTTGAATCGCTGCTTTATAGCTGTGAAGCGATATTTTTTTCTCAGCGACATACTTAACGATATGTTTTAAGGTGGAGGGAAGAGATCCTACCTCTTCTAAAAGCATCTTAGCTATTTTCCCTTCATGGGAGGAAATATGCGCTCTCTTCAGAAAATAAGCTAGCCCTTCTTCTTGAGAAAAGGGGGTCATTAAAATAGGTTTGAATCCACTCTGGACTTCCATACCAGCTGTCTGTTTTGTGATTAATAACTTAAAGTGAGGGTAAGCTAAGGAGAGCGCAATGATCTCAATTAAAGTAGCCTCATCTTGGATATCTGAGATCACAATAAGAGCTTTCATTCCTAACCGCTTCAATTTTACGCTCATGAAATCTAGCTTCCTTGTCATGTCAAAAGAACTTCTTCCCCATAGCTTCTCTAGCCAAGCGATCTCTTCTTTAACTTCTTGAACACTTTTACCGCTGATAAAATACGTGAGATGATCTTCACTAAGGCTTTTGGCATATTCCATTGCAAGCGTTTTTTTCCCCACACCTACATATCCCACTAGAGCCACTTTATTAGATGTTTGAAAAGCAATTTCTAATTCTTTAAGCTCTTTTAACCGGCTGATCAATTGAGAAGAACTTAAAGGCAATGTTTTTAAAGATATAGATCTTTGGTGCTTTAAATCTCCTTTAGCATTGATATGATTATTGATAAATAGTTCATACTTCTTAGGAGTATAATATTTTGTTAAATAGCTTTCAGAAGATTTCTGTAAGAAGGGTCTTCTTTCTTCAAAAACCCCATCTTCTCTACGATGTGGATGAGAAGAAGGGAAATGTTCTAAATCCATGAAGGAGGCATGAGAGAAAGTAGATTCCACGCATAAAGGATGGTTCTTATCTTTGGCGAAAGATCTATCTATTTGAACAAATTTTGTTCTTTGATTGAGATGTTTTCCAACAAAATAACAGTCCTCTTGATAAAGAAGTGTCTCAAATATGTCTCCCAATGGCTTATCTATAGAAGCGGATCTACACTCTCCGTACAATTTATCTAAAACCCTCTTCCTGAAGGCATTTCTTCGAGATAAGCTAATAGACTCTATCCCTAAAGAAGAAGCGAGCGCTACAGTCATCAGATCTGCTACGATGAGCTCTTGATCCCACGAATTTTCAGAACTCACATGGATATGCTCCCGTGTTTTAAGGCTAAAAATCAGGAAATGCAGATGTTTATATTGGTGAGGCTTTTTATTAACGCACTCTCTTAGATCTCCTAATGTAAACTCATGAACACCTGTAACTTCACTGATCCAACTCTCTAGATTTTGCCGTAAAATCCCTGCAGATATGCTATTTTTCTCATGCTCTACGTGATAAGCCCCTTCAAGAGTCTCTGAAGTCCTCTCTTTCCGAATCACTAAAAGATCTTCTAAAGAGTAAAATGGTAAATCTTCAACCATCTTAGCTGTCCCTCCTAAAGCAAGAAGAGCTGCACCCACGCTTCCCATACCCGTGCCAGAGACTCTTTGAACCCCTTTAAGAAGATCTTGAGCCTCAAGCCTTTGCATCTCGGTTATCAAAGCCTCTTTATCTCTTTCATTCCCCGTCAAAATCAGATTAAGAGGCGCTCTTCCTTTGGCCGGATTAAAATCTAAGGGAGTTTTACTTCCTGTAACAGCTACATGGATTGCCTGGATACAGGCATAGACAGCAGGGGGAAAAGATTGATAATCATATAAATAGGCAAGGGGCGTTTTACCTTGTGCATCTATCACCGAAGCATCTAATCCTAATGCACGAAGAAAAGTAATCGCTTCAGCTTTTTCTCCCTGAGCTGCAAAGTGAAGGGCTGTCTTAAACCCTCCTATTTCTTGATGATGGGTGAGATCTCCTGCAACAATGATTTGATGCATAGCCCAGATATCTCCCAAAAACGCAGCTAGTTGAAGAGGCGTTCTTCCTACAGGGTCTTTCATATTCAAAAACTCTTGAAGATGTACTCCGCTAGCTTCTAAAAGAACCTCTAGCATCACGGGCTGATTTAAATGAATGGCAAGATGCAGAAGATTTCCAAATCCAGGAATAGGTGTTTTAAGAAAAGCAGAGTCAAAGGTGTGATGTCTTAAAAGCTGCAAAAGAATTTCTTGATGTAAAGAAGTGACTGCAAGGGCTAGGAGCTCTACACTTAAATGCGGAAGCTCCCATGTTTGATGCATAAGTCCCAAGTCTAAAAGTTTCTCCACAGCAAAATATCTTCCTTCATGAATCCCCCATTGAAGCGGCGTTAAGTTATAGCAGTCAGCTTGTTGATACCACGCTAAATCAGAACAATAGGCAAGTAGTTTTTCAAGAATGAGATCTCTTCCATAGAAGATCGCGATATGAGGCGCTGTTCTATGAGAGGTATCTTTTAAACGCATAATACACTCTTGCGGCGCCCCTTGTAAAAGATGGTCTATTAGTCCATCTTGATTGTCTCTAATGGCTGCAAAAAAAAGATTCATCCCTTCTGCATCTTGAAGAGTTAAAAGGAAATTATGATCCACTTTTCCCCACTCAATCTTCGTATAGTGTGTAAAAATATGGCGAAAGAGGTGTGAAACCCCTTGTTTATCCCCTTGCGGATCTGTGACCCTCCTCAGATCAAAAGAATGAGGAGTCATCCCGCAAGCATGAAAGAGCTTTTGAAGCCTTGCTTGCTGAGCTGATTGAAGGGCAATTTGAGCAAGGGTAAGCTCAGGTTGGAGGATAGATCCTTCAGGGACAGAAACATGTTGAGAGGGAGAGATACGTCCAGAATGTGAGCGAAGAGATGACCCTTTTAATGGAGATAAACTCATGATAAATCCTTAAAGTTAAATTTTCTTTGACTTTAAAAACTATAAAAAACAAGCTTTATTTTCAATTAAATTAAGAATTTTTTAATATTTTTTTTATTTATCGATCGGTCGTTGGATCAACACAAAATAGAGATCTCTTTAACTTTTTCGTAACCTGTTTAGCGCATCAGAAATTTCTCGTTTAGAAAATGAGGGTTAAGCCGTCTTAGTTAAAACAGCCTTGACCCTATTTCTTTGAGAGGTGTGATCTCTTCGGTAAGAAAAATAGTGAGAAGGGTTACAACACGTGCAAATCTTTGCCACTTGAAGATGCGAAGGTAATATGCCGTGTGAAATGAGCTGCCACCTCGCAATTTCCCATAAATCAAAATAATACGGCCTCACCATAAACTCTCTAAAGGTCTCTGGAAACTCTTCTTGATAGTGCAAAAACTCGGCACAACAAGGACCTAGACTTGGAGATATCCCCACATGAAGATCTTGGGGTAAGCTTCCATACATCTTTTGCATCTTCTGAATCACCTTTTCATAAATACCACACACCTGCCCTCTCCATCCCGCATGAGCCATCCCCAGTGCATGGTGAATAGGATCGTAGAAAATGGCGATTTGACAGTCAGCATGACTCATGGTAAGGGCTGCATCAAGAGTTTGAGTGATCATCCCATCTGCTTGAATATTTAATGCGGGAACCGGAGCTTCTATAACCATATTTCCATGCACAAGATGAAGAGAAGATAACGAGTCATGAGGGGTCGCTGTTTTCATGATATTTTCTTTCTCTTGTGGAAAAAGAGGCTTTTCTTCTTTTAAAAAAACTGCGTGAGAAAGGTTTTGAAATGGCTCAAAAATCTCAAAAATTAGCCACCTAAGTCCCTCTTTTTGATGATATAGCATCCCTTTTTATCCCTTTACCTGACGCTTAGTATGAAACATCTATCATAAGCTTAATACCCTCTTTTTTTTACAGCATTAAAAATCGTTTTTTAAGAGAATGCAAAAAATGGGACTCACTCTATCAAGTACAAGGCACCTTTAAAGGAAACAACATGAAACCTTTTTATTCCGCCGTGATTTTAATGGCAGGCTCTAGTGTAAGAGCTAAGGCATCACTCCCTAAGCAGTTTATGCCCCTTGGCAATAAACGGGTTTATCAACATACTTTAGACACATTTTATCACTCTCACCTCTTTGATGAAGTCATATTAGTGTGTCATTCAGATTGGGTAGAGCGTGTTCAAGAAGAAACCGCTTCTCTTTCCTCTATCGTAGTTGTTGAAGGGGGAGCTACACGTCAAGCTTCTTCGTTTGCAGGGCTTAGGGCATGTCATCCAGGTTGCAACTATGTGATAATCCATGACGGGGCAAGACCGTTTGTCTCAAAAGAAATTTTAGAAGAAAATAGCAAGCAGGTGACTGGTCATCAGGCAGTCAACACCTGTATTCCCTCATCAGACACCATCATTGTAACGCAAGAAGGAAGCTTGATTGATACAATTCCTTTTCGAAGTCACTTAAGACGAGGACAAACCCCTCAAAGCTTTGCGTATCCTCTCATTTATGAGGCACATGTTAAAACAAAACACACCAATGCCACAGATGATTGTCAGCTTGTTTTAGAAAGAGGTGTATCCATTTTTTTAGTCGAAGGATCTGAGGAGAATTTTAAAATCACCACGCCAGAGGATATCGAATTTGCTAACTGGAAATGGGCAAAAAAAAATCTTCCATCTTGAAGAATGAAAGATTTAAATCAAAAACCATTTGTTAAAAAAAGGAATGAGACTTGATGGGCTTGAACCATCGACCCCCTCATTAAAAGTGAGGTGCTCTACCACTGAGCTAAAGTCTCATTTGTTGACCCCAAGGGGATTCGAACCCCTGTTACCAGAATGAAAATCTGATGTCCTAGACCGGGCTAGACGATGGGGCCATCATCGCTTGATGACAGCGAGAAAGAATAGTATAAGAAATACCCAATTAAACCGCTAGAATTTCTTTTTCCTTCACAGAAAAAAGATCATCCACTTGTCTACAAAACTGATCTGTTAATTCTTGAATCACTTTTTCGAGTTTTTTCATGAGATCTTCTGTGATGACGCCAGCTGTCTTTTGCTCTTTGAGTGTATCATTACTTTTACGCCGAATATCGCGGATAGAAATTTTGGCATCTTCTGCTTTTTTCTTCCCTTGTTTTACAATATCTTGCCGTACAGCTTGGTCCATTGGAGGAACATGAATCCGGATCATACTCGCTTCTACAATCGGTTGAAGATTAAGATTCGCTTTTTCAATTCCTTTAGCAATCGCTGCACATGTTTGCGGATCAAACGGGGTGATGAGGATTTGTCTTGCCTCTGGAGTGGTAATTTGAGCCAGCTCCTTCACTTTCATTTGCGCTCCGTAAACATCCACATTCACCCCTTCCACAACACCTGGATTTGCGCGGTTGGTGCGGAGGTTTTTTAATTCCTGTTTAAAATGATCAAGCGTCACTTGCATTTTTGCCTTCACTTCATTTTCAAACATGATGATTCTCCTGTAACAATAGATCCGCCCTTTTGTTCATAAATGGCATCTTTAAGGGCATTTTCTTGATAAATATTTAAGATATGAATGGGAATAGTATTTTCCTGACAAAGAGCAATAGCTGATGCATCCATCACGCTAAGCCCCTCTTTTAACACATGGTGATAGGTAGTCTTTTCGATTTTTACAGCATGGGGATTTTTAAGAGGATCTTGATCAAAGATACCATCCACCTTCGTGGCTTTAATGAGCACATCTGCTTGAATTTCACACGCTCTTAAAGCTGCTGCCGTATCGGTTGTAAAATAAGGATTTCCTGTTCCGCCAACAAAAATGACAACTTTGCCTTGTTCTAAAGCAGTTACTGCCTCTTTTGCATTTCCTGTAGAGATAATGGATCCGCAAGAAAATGCACCGATCACAGTGGATGGGCACCCTAGAGTTTCTAGGGCTTCAGCTAACATCATTCCATTTAAGGTAGTAGCTAGCATGCCTACTTGATCCACTCTATCTCTTTTAATTCCAGAAGAGGTGGCCTCTACCCCTCTAATGAGATTACCAGCACCTGTAACAACCCCAATTTGAATGCCTTCTTCTCTTAAATCTTTAAGCTGTCTAGCAAAAGAGAAAACTTTGTCCAAATCAATTCCTGATTTTTCCTGTTTTCCCAGCGCCTCTCCTGACAGCTTAAGTAAGATCCTTTGATAAGAAGGCATGTTTAGAGATTTACTCTCCCACTTTCCATCGAATAAACTGTTTTAAAGTGACAGGATGACCTGTTTCTTTACTGGCGTTTTCGAGGAGATTTGTAATGGTAAGACTATCATCTTTAATGAATCTTTGGCGTAAAAGACACACTTGATCAAAGAAAGCATCCATTTTACCTGCAACGATTTTTCCAATCACTGCCTCTGGCTTTCCTTTCACTTGATCTCTTGCAATCTCTTCTTCTCTAGCTTTGATATCAGCTGGGATATCTTCTACGTTTAAGTATTCAGGCGCCTCTGCAGCTACGTGAACTGCAATTTCTTTAGCCAGCATCTCTTGAGAAGGCGAAGAGAGTTCAACAAGCGTCACAATCTTTCCGCCAAGATGAGAGTAAATACCAAATGACTCATGTCCTGTTTTTGCAAAAATTTGAAGTCTTTTGATTTTAATGTTCTCGCCAATGCTTTGCATCACAACAGCTCTATATTCATCAAGAGAAAGAGATGGATCTTGATCCGATTTCTGACTTAAGAAGCTCTCAAGTGAAGAAGGGTTTGTTCTTGCCGCTTGCTCTACAACTTCAGTTGCAAACTGTTTAAATCTGTCGTTATGCACAACAAAATCTGTCTCAGCATTAATCTCAACAACAGCGACATGCGTGGGTGTTTCTGTAAAAACAACAACACCCTCTTTTGTTTCTCTTCCCTCTTTTTTAACAGCAGAGGCCATACCTGCTTTGCGGAGTAAGTCGATCGCTTTTTCCACATCGCCAGAAGCTTGATCTAAAGCTTCTTTACATTTACCCATGCCAACGCCTGTTCGCTCTCTTAAAATTTTAACCATTTCTGGTGTAATTTTGATGGATGTCATATTTACTCTTCCCCTTCTGTCATTTCAAGAGAATCCACTTCATCAAGAGATGCTTGTTCATCTTCTGCTTTACCAAGAGCAATGCTCATCTCGTTTTTACGATCAATTGCAGCTTGTGTTAACGCTTGCAAAATGAGTTTTACGCTTTTTAAAGCGTCGTCGTTACAAGCAATCACGTGGTTAATAGGATCTGGATCGCAATTGGTATCCACAAGAGCCATCACAGGAATGCCCAGTTTATTCGCTTCTGCAACAGCAATGTGCTCTTTACCAGGATCTACGACAATTAAAAGACCTGGAGGTTTACGCATTGCGCGGATTCCAGAGAGGTTTTTATTGAGTTTAATTTGATCTTTAGACATCAAGATCATCTCTTTCTTTGTGAACCCTTCACCGCCCCCTGCGATTCTTTTTTCAATCCGCTCAAGTGTTTTTACAGATTGACGAATCGTAGATAAGTTAGTGAGTGTTCCTCCTAACCATCTTTCTGCCATGTAAAATTCACCGCACGCTTCTGCGCACTCTTTAACAACCGTTTTAGCTTGTTTTTTTGTTCCTACAAACAAAATCGATTTACGTTTTGAAATCGTTGCACGGACCACTGTCATACATTGACGGATTTGTTGCACGGTTTTTGCAAGATCAATGATATAGATACCGTTTCTCTCTTCAAAAATGAAACGTTTCATTTTTGGATTCCAACGGTGTTTCTGGTGGCCAAAATGGGCTCCAGCTTCGAGTAGTTCTTTTACAGTTACAGGTGTATTGATGGTGTCTTGATGTTCCAAGCCTTGTCCCTCGTTAGGTTACATTCGACACGGCATCTACCCGGTTTGGATAGATTTCGGTCTTGGGTTGTTGTTGATGTTTAGATCACAAGCTGTGATTTGCTTGTGAGGTATTAAAAAGCGCCTGATCAGAATCGAACTGACACAAGTAGCTTGGAAGGCTACGGTTCTACCATTGAACTACAGGCGCATTCTAAGAAAGACAATTTAACCGATTAGCCTCTTTTTTCCAAGAACGATTTTTGAGTCGCCGCTTTTTTATCCAAAAAAACCCGTTTTTAATGAAAAAGAGCTTAAAGCATGATAGTACTATAGCCTCTTCTTTCTGAAAATTTCTGTCAGACCCATCGTGTAATAAGCCGTGTGTCGTTATAGTAGTGGCATGGATCTTTCTCTAAAGATTAACCGCATACTCCAATTCTTTGCTCTTTGCCTCATTTTAATCTTAGCAAGATCGTGGCATCTAGCTGTCATTCAGCATGATAAACATGTTAAAATATCGCAGCAACCAAGAAGAAGAACCACTCTTGAAAAACCTGATAGAGCCACCATTCAAGACAGGTTTGGTATTCCTTTAGCGATTAATAAAATTCAATATAATGCAGCTATCTACTACTCTCATATCCGGCAAATCCCTACCCTCCGTTGGAAAAAAAGAGAAGATGGGGTGAGAGTTAAAGTGTTTGAAAGATCAGAGTATATCACGAAGCTCTCTTCCCTCTTAAGCGCAGAACTTGGCATTCCTGCTCATAAAATCGAAGATCTTATTCATGGAAGAGCCTCTCTTCTTCCTCATACACCTTTCATCATCAAAGAGAGTCTTTCTGAATCAGAATATTACCGCCTCAAAGCGTTAGAAAAAGATTGGATTGGACTTGAGGCGCAAAGATCAAGTCATAGAGACTACCCTCTTGGAAAGGTAGGAGGTCATGTGATTGGGTATTTAGGAAAAATCGACTCTCAAAAATATCTTAAATTAGCGCATGAGCTGAGATCTCTTGAAGACTATCTCATTGCCAAGCAAGAAGGAGAAATTCAGTTTTTACCAGAAGGATTTGACTCTCTTGAACAGGTTGCAAAAAGGTACTTTGAACTGCAAGAAAAAGCGTACAGTTTAAACGATTTGGTAGGAAAAAGCGGCATTGAATCTTACTATGACACCGCGTTAAGAGGGTACGCAGGAAAGCAAATTTATGCGATTGACAGGCATGGTAACGTATTACATGAGCTTCCTGGCTCTTACCCTGCAACTTCCGGAAAAAAAGTGACTCTAACATTATCTGCTGAGCTTCAAGACTATGCGGAAAAGCTGCTTGCTGCAAATGAAGGGCCTCATCTTGATCCTGCAGACCCTTTTGTCAGCCATAGGTGGATTAAAGGGTCTGCTCTCATTGCACTTGATCCTAAAACAGGAGAAGTGATGGCTTTTGCTTCTTACCCAAGGTTTGATCCTAATGATTTTATCCCCTCGAATAACTCTAAGCTCAAACAGCAAAAAACATTTCATATTCAAGAGTGGTTAGAATCAGAGGAGTATTTAGGAGAAATTTGGGATGGAAAACGGTCATTAAGAAGAGAGTATTTTTCCTTTGTGAAGGGAAAGTACATCGAAGAGTTTACCCCTCTCTCGTTAGAGCGGTATCTTGAGGCGATTTTTTCTCAAGACACTCTCATGAAAGACACCCTGCACTTAATAGGGAATCTAGAAATGGCCCTCGAGGTGCAAAAATCAGGAACTTCTCACCCGTTACTGCAAGGCATTTTAAAAGAGCAAGATAAGCTCCTCATACTAGATTTATGTCATCTTCTTGCGCCCCATGAGCTTTTTTCTGAAGAGCTTATCTCCTCTTTAGGAGACATGTCTCTTTCTCACTATTTTTCAAGTCGCCAAGAGGCGATGCGGCTTTTAGACTTCATTAAGCCCCGTATCCGGGAACTCTTTTATGACTACGACTTCACCTTTTGGAAAGAGGCCTACTTTAAGTCTTATTTAAAAGAGATGCGGCACCAAGAGAAACAAGAAAAACGGTATGCAAAGCCTTATACAGATTATCTAGATCAAATTGAGAAAAAGTTATGGCTCCGTTTTTGGGAAACCTACCGCTCCATTTTTCTCTACACAGCTCTCACAGGACAAAGCCCAGTTACAGCTGAAGACTACCCCCATCTCACCCCCTATTTATGTCTTTTAAAAGAAGATATTCATACTCTTATTACCCCAAAGACCCATTTTTTAAAAGAGACCCTAGAGCCTCTTTCTTCTTTTCTAGGAGCGAACTACTTATCTACCTTTAAAAGCTTTGATGAATTAGAGTCTCCTTTAAAAAGAAGATACCCTAAACTGCACTCTCCTCTTCATAAACCTTTAGAAAAGCATCTGGCTTCTGCTTTTTATCCCCCTCATGGCTATGGATTTACGAAAGCATACACCCATCAAATTGCAGCGCCTCCAGGATCGGTGTTTAAACTTGTGACAGGATATGAAGCACTTCTAGAGCAGTACCAAAAAAACCTGCCTCTTAATCCTTTAACCATCACAGATGATTGGAGAGGAAATGTCTCTTCGTCTTCATTTATCGTAGGTTTTTTGGAAGATGGAACCCCCTTAAAAAGAACTTATAAAGGAGGAAGACTCCCCAAAAGCTCTCACCCTGGTATGGGAAGACTCGAGATAGAAGACGCCTTAGAGCAATCCAGTAACGTCTACTTTTCTCTTTTAGCAGGAGATGTGATTGAAGACCCCTCTTCTTTAATCGCATCGGCTAAACTGTTTGGCATGGGAGAAAAAACAGGGATTGATCTTCCTTTAGAATCTCCGGGTAAAATCCCCGATGATATCCATCACAATAAGACCGGGCTCTATTCCTTTGCGATTGGTCAACATACCTTAGAAACCACTCCCTTGCAAACAGCTGTCATGATGCAAACCATTGCAAATCAAGGGTGTGTTATGAGACCACATCTTGTCAAAAACCTTGAAGGGATGAATAGAGTCATTTATCATGAGCTATTTTCTCCCTCTTCTCAAAAAGGGTTTGAGATTCTTTCTACATCACACATTACCCATGAAAAAGAAGCGTTTCAAGAAAAAACGGGGAGCTATTTTCTACGGAAAGTTCCGTTTCCCTCTCCTGTCTTTAACACGCTCTTTACAGGGATGCAAAGAGCGGTGTTAGGAAAAAGAGGAAGCGCGCGGCCTGCGATCATGCGAAGGAAATATGATCACCCTCTCTTAATTAAAGACTACATCGATATTCATCAAGATTTAATCGCTAAAACAGGGACTGCGCAGGTGCTTTATAAAACATCTCTTTCCTCTAATATTTCCCCTATCATGGAGCACTATGTCTCTTTTGGAGCCATTGCCTATACGCCTGATTCAGAAGATCTTCCTCCTCTTGAAAAAGAGCCAGAACTTGTGGTTGTGGTGATGATGAGATACCGAAAAGCCGGCCTTGAAGGAGCTCCTATGGCAGCGCAGCTTGTTAAAAAATGGCGAGAGATTAAAGCGCATCACGCCTCTTTACAAAGCTCTTCCGAATTTTGATCTATCAAGTTCTAGAAACTATCTTCCACGCATTAAATAGCTGAAGGATCTCTTCTCCCCCTGAAATGAGCTCAAAAGAGTTAAGCCACTCTTCTTTTACCCAAACGCCTTCTGTATGTTCATCTTCTTTAATGTAAAGAGAAGGTAGCTCAGTAAGCTGAATGCAAAAAAGATGAAAAATAAAACTTCCTGATGGCTTTTGAATATAAAGAGGAAAGACGGGGCATAAAGAGGGCACGGTAACACCTGTCTCTTCTTTAAGCTCCCGGACGGCTGCTATATGAGGACTCTCACCTCTTTCTAACTTACCGCCTGGCAAACACCACTTTCCTCCTTCAAGTTTTAAAGGATGACGTTTAAGGATAAGAAAAGACCCCTCATACTCTAGATAACAGCCTGCAGCTTCAAACTGGGGGTGAAAATGGGGAGGGCACTGCTGAAAAACAGATACGTGCACGGGGTAAACTCCTTAAGTTATACATCTAGAATAGCACAATGAGGCTCTTGTCCTCTTCTTCTTTTGATCTAGGTTAAAAGATAAGATGAGAAAAATGCTCTATTTCCTTTTAGTTCTCTAAAAAAAATATCGCTTTCTTTAGATAAAAAAAATCCCAAAAAAGAAAGCCCTTGCTATCCTAATAGCTAGGTTAGAAAAATGGCCTGACTCTTTTAATCAACATAGCATCTCTTTGGACTGTATTATGACAAAAATTGCCTGTATTATCCCCGCCCGTCTTCAATCAACGAGATTTCCTCGAAAAATACTCGCTCCTCTTCAAGGAAAGCCCTTATTAGAATGGGTGTGGAATGCAGCCAAAAAAATTGATCTCTTCCACTCTGTCACGATTGCTGTAGATTCTGAAGAAACAATAGAGATTGTTAAGCAATTTGGCGGAGACTATCTGATGACCTCTCCTCACTGCCCTAATGGAACCTTGCGGCTCTGCAGTCTTTTAGAACTCTACCCTCTAGAAGGAGATATCTTTGTCTGTTGGCAAGGAGATGAGCCGTTTTTAGAGCAACCCATGATTGAAGATCTTTTACAAACAGCAGGAGTAGATGGTTCTGATATTTGGACCCTCAAGAAGAAAATCACACCGTTAGAGGCTTCATCGCCTCACCATGTTAAAGTGGTGACTGATCATGAAGGGTATGCGCTGTATTTTTCTAGATCTCAAATCCCTTTCCACCGTGATGTGTTACCCTCTGAATACGATCAACATATCGGCATTTATGCCTATACAAGAAAAGCTCTTGAGCAAATACGTCACCTTCCCATGAGCGCTCTTGCAGAAAAAGAGCAACTTGAAATGCTGAATTTCATGTATCACGGTCTTAAAATTAAAGTGCATGAAACCAATCATGAAAGCTTTGGCATTGATATCCCTGAACATCTTGAAATGGCTCATCAAAAACTTGCAGCATTAAAGAATTCTTAAGACCCTCTTATTTTCCAGGGGAAAGAAAGCAGGTGTAGGTTTGCTTATTCTCTTTTGAAGAAGAGGGGTTAACTTCTGTGATTTTTAAAAGGTAACGCTTACCATCTTGGCTTTTTTGACATTTGAGAAGATGTTTGTGATTCTCTTTCAAACGGTATACTGATTTATCTGTTTTTGAAATAAGAAAAGAGCTCTCTACTAAAACCCCCTCTTTCTTATCTGCTAAATCATCTAGAGATTTCCAATACATCTCAATCATATGCATCTTCTCAAGATCAAGAAGCCGTGTGAGTTCAAATTCTTGAAGGATGTCTTTTTGCACCTTAAGAGATTGATAAAGCGTATGCATCGAAAATCCTGCAAACAGCCCCATGAGCGTCATCGCAATGATCACCTCTAAAAGAAGAAAAGGTCTCTTTCTTTTCATGGGATAAGAAGTAGGGGCTCAAATTCAAGGTAATCTGCTGCAGTGAGAAAATAATGAATGCCATTTCTTTCTCCAAAAACGTGGGCGCGTCTCTTAAGATGATGAAGATGCCCAAATACACACATGTTGATGTTAAATTTCTCAAGTAAATTAGAGACTCTAGATTCTTTAAGATTAAGTCCAATTGGGGGGTAGTGCGTCATGACAATCTTGAGAGAAGAGGTTTGATCCATCTCTTTAAGGCTATGCTCTAGCCGAATGAGCTCTTTTTCAAAAATCAAAAGATCTGCCTCAGATAAGAGGGTAGCTTCATCTTTTTCATCTAACGAAAAGTGGTATTCAGGAGTATCCCAAAGACGCGATCCTCCAACTGCAACACCTTTCCAATGAAAGGCATTATTATGGATAAAAGAGATAGAAGGGGGAAGCTTCTCTTGCATTTTTTTGTTAGAGCTCCACCAATAGTCGTGATTACCCCGTATCATGACCTTGGTTCCAGGAAGAGCGTCAATCCAGTTCAAATCGATCACTGCCTCTTCTAGTTTCATCGCCCAGCTAATATCTCCAGGAAGGAGGACTAAATCGTCTTTAGAGATCTTTTTCTTCCAATGCTCTTCGATCTTATCCATGTACCCTTCCCAAGATGGGCCAAAAATGGCCATATCTTTAGAAGGAGTGCTTTTGGAAAGATGTAAATCTGCTAATGCCCATATTGCCATAATCTTCTTCAGTATACAAAAAGAAGAAGAGAAAGTGAAATCATTCCTCCTCTCTTGTATCAGCTTAAAAATAGTTAAGGTTTTTTCCCGTCAAAAAGATCGCTGTTATGTAATCACAGCTCTTAAAGAACTATCTATCCACTCTTCCCTGGAAGCTCTTTTAAAAAAGATAGAGGCTGTAATGATATTGGATAAAAAGACCAGAAACCAAAACCTATGCACATCCCAGCTAAAAATTGCCATAGAGAGGTAAATCGGGGTAAAGCTAATGATCCAAAATACCGAGTAGTATTGAAGAAGAAAAAAGGTATCGCAAGCTGCAGTAATGACTCCAAGCGCAATGAGATTAAATCCATATCCCAAAAGAGCCATCCAAATGCCTGGCGCAATCACTTTAAATAACGCGATGCGGTGAGGAAAGAAGTAAGTTAAATATTCGGGATAAAAAAAGAAAATGAGGCCGATGAGTCCTGTAAAACAGCCGAGAAAAAAGGTGGCACTCAGCACAATATCCCACACTTTTTTAGGCTCATTTTTCCCCAGTTGGTAAGATGAGGCAGTAAGCGTAGTTTGAAAAAGGGCATCAGAAAAAAAGGTAAATAAATAAAAAACCGTGCTCCCCATGGTAAATACATGTAAATGTTGCTCACTTAAAAGGGTCATGGTTTTTGAAACTAAAAACCAATCACTTAAACAAGGAATGGTTCCAAGCCCTCTTAAAAATCCTGGCTTAATGTATTTATAAAATAAATCCAGGTCCCACTGCCAAACCCCACTTCCAAATTTCTCTTGATTACCCTGGGTTAAAAATAAGACAAATAAAATGCTACAGATGATGATTTGAGAAATCACCTTACTTAAAGCCGCACCGAAGCTCCCCATCGCAGGGATGAAAGACCATCCAAAGATCAGATAATAATCTAATACAAGATTGAGAAGCGCCCCTCCAATTGTTAAACAAACAATGGGAAACACTTTTTTTTGACCGATGTAAAATGCTGATAGGGCTCCAATCAAAGGAACAAGAAAATTAAACCAACAGAGAAGAGAAAAATACGCCGTTTCTGCTGCCATAAATTGACTATTGCTATAGAGCAAATAATGCAATCCAAATCCAATAGGAGGAATGATCAAAGTTGTAAGAAGAGAAAACCAGATGAGCTGCCATATGCAAGGCCCAATCTCTTTAAACTGTTTTGCCCCGTAAAAAAGAGCAATGTAGCCTTGCCCCCCTAAAGTGACGCAAAGAGTTGAAGCTTGAAAGATCCGAATGAGAAAAAATCCATTTAAAGAACCGGCAAGTACTGGCTCCGAATACCGAAAAAGAAACACTCTCTCGATATAAGAAGCCGTACTTGTCGCCATGAGAAAGAGCATGATAGGGAGAAAAAGACAACAAAAACTCTTTATTCTCACAGCTCTTAAAACTCACTTCAATTATTAACTCTTTTGTTTAGTTGCCAAATGGAGTTAATGGGAAACAGCCGCTCACTTCTTGGTGCATGATCTCTGGAATAAATACAGAGAGCTGACTTGCAAAGTGTGGGCAAGAATTCCGATAGAACCACTCTTCAGTTGAACTATCAATTGTAAAAGGAATATGAACAAATAATGTCTCTTCTTTAACATAAGTCAGATAGAAATGATCTACTTTCTCACCTTGTCTTAGAACATAGGTCATGTCAGGCATATTTCTTAAGAGGGCTTCTGCCTCTGAGCCTGTTAAATCTGCGTGCCAAGCTGAATGAGAATGAATCTCTTCAAGCTTAACTTGCACAAAACTTGGTAAATTTGTCGTTTGTGCTGATGTAACCATGGGAACCTCCATTAGTAACAAAATTAATTGATAACACCTCCGATATTATCCCTACCGTCAATATTTTGGCAACCTTTTCGTAAAAAAAAACCGCAATTATCTATAGAAAATACAGCTTTTATGCATGTTTAATTTCTGTTTTTTAACCTTAAAAAAGGACTTTTTTCTGAAAATCAGATGAAAAATTATGGATAATTTGGCGGTTTTTTAAAAAAAGAAGCCGGTCATCATGCCCTCTTTCTATGAAAAAACCCACCTGTAAAAAGCCCTCACAAATAAAGCTTCTTTACCTTAAATAGCAACTCTTTTATGTTGTGAGCCATTACCTATATGAATCAAAGCAAGTTAACCTATCTAGATCACAGACTCTCTCACCTAATTGAGCGATTTCCTCAATTTGTTGAACCGTCTATTTTGAAAGATCGCGACAGGCTCATTGCGTATTTTGATACAGATTTTGTTCAAAAAAGATCCCCTTCTCATCTTTTAAGACTCCTTCTTTCTCAACATCTACAAAAGAAAAAGCTCCTCAGCACCTACGCGCTTTCTCCTAAAAATAAAGCTGTTGAATTTCGCATCCTTCCTTTAGAGCTTCAGTACCCTTTTATCTCTAAAAAAATCATTGGAATCTTAGTGCAAATTGCTCTTCCTAACCGGTATGAGCTTTTTGATGAAGACATTTTTCAAAAAGCTGTCGAGCAACTTCTTCCTAAGCTCCATATGGTGAAAGGGTCTTTATATAAATTTCAAAGCCACTACGACACCATCCGAACGTTTTATGCCGAATTTGAAAAACCGGGTAATACCCCTTTTTCCACATCCGAGATCACCCTCCTGAAAAAATATTTAGGAAATGAATGTCTTGAACGGGTAGAAAAACTTGTTCCTTACGTGTTTAAAGTGCGAAATCAAGAAGAAGCTCTTCGTAATATTTTAACGTTAAGCCAAGAAATTGATAAATGTTCTGATCTTCCTCAAATCATGATTAGCTTTGAGACGCAAACCTCTGAGGAAATTACGTTTACAGTGATTGGGGTAAGAGCTGAAGATCATAAATCGATTTCCTTAGAAAACTTAACGCTTTCTAATACAAGTTGCAAATGGATTTTAGAACGGAAACAGCTGGTTCGGTATCTCCAAGATCATGAACCGATTGTTGCCTATTTATTCCGTGTCCTTCTCATTCCTGATACCACGGTTTTACGCAGTGACGGCTCATTAAATTTCTTTGCAGCAAGACAAAAAATTGCAGCTTTTCTAAAGTCAAAAATTGGGGAATATAGAGATTTTAATGGAGGCATTCTCATTAAACAAGAAGAGGTTCTCTCTTCTCTTAGAACAAACTTTCCTCATATCTCCTCTGAACAGGTGGAAAACATCTTTTACTCGATTTCTCCGATTGAAATGCAGACGATATTACCCAAGACAACTCTTCAAACTCTCATTGATTTAACCATTCAAATTTCGAATCTCTCTTTAAATGGGATCTACGACTACCACCTCATCTCCAGTTCTAAGCCTCCCTTTTTAATTGCTATTTTAAAAATTCCCTTTGGCCCTCTTTATGACAAAGCTAAAGACCATCTAGCGTCTGCGGATTTTCCCGAACATATTCAATCGGTTTTCTCCTTTAGCACTAAAGACGCCTATATTTTTGGCTATCTCGTGACACTTGAGGATCAAAAATTTTGCGATAAGTTTGTAGAGGCGTTAAGTAAACTCCTCTCTTACTGGTCTGATGAAGCCAAAAAGCTCAAAACCCTTCGCTTAAGTTTAACAACGTCTATCCACTCTCTAGATCCTCGGATTGGGGGTGATGCCGTGTCTTCCATTTTCTTAAAGCTTCTCTTTGAAGGGTTAACACGGATCGGTCCAACAGGGCAATTAGAACTTGCGATTGCGCATCATATTGAACAGTCTGAAGATTTAAAAACCTACTTCTTCCACCTGAAACCCTCCTTTTGGTCTAATGGAGATCCTTTAACTAGTCACGACTTTGAATATGCATGGAAAAAAATATTATCTCCTGACTTCCATTCTCCTTATAGCTACCTCTTTTTCTGCATTAAAAATGCTGAAAAAGCCAAAAAGCAACTTGTCCCTATGCAATCTGTCGGGATTCATAGTGTCAATGACCACCTTCTGAAAGTTGAGCTCACCTCCATTTCTCCGCATTTTCTGGAAATGCTCTCTCTTCCTATTTTCTCCCCGATTCACATACTCCATGACACCAATATTCCCAATTGGCCTTTTGAAGAAAATGGACGTTATGTGTGTAACGGAGCTTTTAAAATTGAAAAAAATAATAATGATAACAGCTATATTTTCGTTAAAAGCCCGCTCTATTGGGAAAAAAATCGCATCACCCTTGATAGGGTCATGGTGACACGCAGTCACCACTCGCAAAGTCTTGAACTGTTCCTCAATAACCAAATTCATTGGTTAGGAGCGCCTCTTGGAGCGTGGGATCCTCAAATTAAGCAAAATACAACGGATGTGGTTATGAACCACCCGGATAACGGGATTTTCTGGGCTGTGTGTGAAACCAGTCACCCGCTTCTTTGTAATGCCAAAATTAGAAGGGCTTTAAGTGTAGCCATTGACCGAGAAGCGCTTCTTACCTCCATCAACTACCCAAATGACCCAGCATTTTCCTTCCTCCCTCCTATGCACAGTCAAATCACTGAAAACCCTTACCCTTTTTCTGTAGAAGAGGCGCAGGCGTTATGGAAAGAGGGACTCATCGAGACAGGGTTTTCTGAACATAATCTCCCTCTCATTGAAATCAATTTTACAGGGTTCATTGGAAAACGTTCTGCAGAAGCTGTTTGCAGCTCTTGGCAATCTGTTCTTAAAGCCAATTGCCGCATTCAAGGACTTGAATTTAAAGAGTTCATTAATAACTTAGGGGCTAAACAGTTTCATGTCAGCTTAGTTCGTTGGCAACCTTGGGTTAACGATCCTTTCTACACGTTAAACTGCTTTTTAAGTAGTGAAAGCTCTTATAGCTTTACGCACTGCTTAGATCCTAATACCATCGAACTCATCAGGTTAGCGCAAAGAGAAACAGACCCTGAAACGCAGAAAAAATATCTCAAAAGTATTGAAGAAGAGTTTATCCGGGAAAGCTTTATCCTCCCTCTATTTAAAACGTATTATCAATCCGTTAGAAAAAAGAACTTCAAGTTTAAGATCAATCATACGGTGATGGATTTTAAATGGGGACATCTAGAAGCAGAGTCTTAGAATTTTTCCCTTGGGATTTCCTATGCTAAAAGACTGTATAGCAAATTTTTTTTCTTAAGCTCTAGCTCGTTAATCCCTATTGATCTCTCTTATAAACGGCTTTAAGTATCTCTAGTTATTTTTCAAAAATTGTGACCGAAGAATCTTCATATCAGTAGATATCCGTGATGATCTCAAGATGAAATAACCTTCTTCATTGTCTCATTTTTATATAATATTGGGGATCATAGATGATGATGCCCTCCCTAGAAAACCGGGGTAAGATGGGAGGAGAATCCTCCCTTTAAAAAGATCTTAGTCTTTGAAGTTTCCTTAAGAAATAGCGGATAGAACAAACTCTTTAATCGCTTTTGCATCTCTTAACCCTACAATACGGCCCACTTCTTTCCCTTCTTTAAATAAAATTAACGCAGGAATGGAGGTGATTTGATACTGCTCAGACACTCTTTGGGCATGATCAACATTGATTTGAACAATCGATGCTTGATGCTCTACTTCTTTTGCAACAGTTTGAAGATGAGGGATAAGTGCTCTACAGGGACCACACCAATCTGCGTAAAAATCCACTAAGACAACTCCGCTCTCTATCTCTGCTAAAAACTCGCTTTCAGAAATTACTTTTAAATGGCTCATATAGACTCCTAAAGCTTTATTATAGAATCCATTCTCAGAAAATGCAAGAAGAAGGTATAATGCTTAAGATCATGCGGCCATGGCGGAATTGGCAGACGCGCTAGATTCAGGTTCTAGTCAAGGCAACTTGGTGGATGTTCGAGTCATCTTGGCCGCATTGTTCTTTAGGGAGGGATTCCCTCTCCCCCTTTTTCCACCCACTCTTTTAAAGCCTCAACTGACTCTCGTAAGCATAGTGTGAGCTTTTCTTGCCCTTTTTTGGCATCTTCTTGCAAAAAGGCGTTAGCTAAAATAGGAGATCCAAACACAACATGTAGCTTACCTCCAAGTTTAGGAAATTTTCTCTTCCGACTCCACACCTCATAAGCCCCTTGAATGTACACCGGAATAATCGCTGTTTGAGACTTATACGCTAAGTAGGCAGGTCCCTGTTTAAACAGCTGAAGCTCTCCTGAAGGTGATCTTGTCCCTTCGGGGAAAATCATGATCTGATGACCCCTTTCTAAAAGAGCGCATGTCTGTTTTAACACTTCAGCATGCCCTTTATGAGTCACGACAGGATGGGCATTTAAATTTCTAATCAAAGATCCAAAGATCTTATTTTTAAAAAGAGATGCTTTAGCTAAAAAGTGCACAGGTTGGAGCCAACTGGTCGCAACAAGGGGAGGATCAAAAAAAGAGGTGTGATTGGGAGCTAAAATAGCGCCATGAGGATAAAAATGTTCTAACCCGCTTACCTTGATGTGGTAAAAGAGATGAAAAAATACCCTAGTAAAAAAGAGAATAAAGCGGTAGAGAAATGACCCTTTTGTAGTTTTAGAAATCAACGAGTTTCTCCTTGCTGACAATAGGTGACAATACGGCGCACCACTTCTTCAAGGGTAAGGTGGGAAGTATCAATCTCTTCACTCTTTAGAGGCTTTTGTAAAGGGGCAAGCTTTCTTGAAGAATCCAGCAAGTCTCTTTGGTTAATTTGCTCTAAAATCTCTAAATAAGAACACCTAGACTCTATCTTTTTATCTTGAAGCTCCATCCACCGTCTCCGTGCCCGGATTTCAGGAGCAGCTGTTAAGAAAAACTTAAAATCTGCATGAGGAAAGACGACAGATCCCATATCCCTTCCTTCAAAAACGCCTCCCTGACTCTCTGCCCAAGCTCTTTGCATATCCCATAATAGATGTCTTACCGCAGGTATGGCAGAGATGAGAGAGACTTTCTCAGTGACTTCTTGAGACCGAATCTGTTCTGTCACATCTTGATCATTAACCACATAAAGCGCCTCTTCTCCTACCCACTCTAGGGTAAAATGAAACTGCTTAAGGTAGTAATGAATAGACTCACTATCCTCTAGAGAAATAGGTTTATCCAGAAAAAAATATGTGACGGCTCTATACATCGCTCCTGTATCAAAATAGGGGAGAAAAAGCTCTTTTGCCACCCGCTTTGCAATGGTTGTTTTTCCAGTTCCAGCTGGCCCGTCAATGGTAATAATCACGTAACATATTCCTTAAAATTGAATGAAAAAATAAACCATAGGAGAGGTGAGTAAAAGAGAATCAACAAGATCGAGCACTCCTCCAACTCCGGGTATTTTGTTACTGTCTTTAACCATGGCATCTCTTTTCAGAAGCGACTCAGCTAAATCTCCCACCTGTGCCAAAATACCAATCAAAATCCCTAGCCAAACAGATTGCGCTAAAGAGAGTCCATGCTGGCTCCCTATGACTGAGAAGAAGACACTTAAGCTAACCGCAAAGCAAAATCCGCCAATAGCTCCTTCGATGGTCTTTTTAGGGCTGAGCTCTAGGGCAAGAGGGCGTTTGCCCCATAATTTACCCACAAAGTACCCTCCGATATCACTCACTTTAGTCACTGCAATGAGATAAATGAGCCAAAATCTCCCCCCTTTTCCAAGAGATGGAGCGTATAAAATGGCTAAGAGCATGCTAAGAGGAAATGACAAATAACACACCCCAAAAAACTCCGCTGCAACAGAGAGAATGGCATTTTTACACGCATGAAACCTTGCGATAAAAAGAGAGATGAGTCCTAAAATGATCAGGGGAAAAATTAAAGGCGCTTTATGCGGATAGACAAATGCAGCATAAAGGGCAAAGGTTCCTAGCATCGTCACAATAACCATACGCCTTTGATCCACAGGAATCCCTTTAGCACTTGCTAATTTTCCATATTCCCACACTCCAATTCCTGATAACACCATCGTCAAAATCACAAGGAGCGCATGAATCCACGGGTTATAGGCAAAGAAGAAAAGAAATGTCATCACGGCAACTGCCATGCCTGTAAAAACTAGCCGGTTTAAAAATTCACTCTTACTCTTTAACATCCGATACGCCTGTTTCGTTTTTGAAATTCAGTGATTGCTTCCTTAAGATGGCCTTCATCAAAATCTGGCCATAATGTATTTGTTATATACAATTCTGAATAAGAACTCTGCCATAAAAGAAAATTACTGAGCCGGTGCTCTCCGCTTGTCCGAATGATTAAATCGGGATCTTTCCAAGAAGCGGTATCTAAATACCTCCCAATTAACGTCTCTGTAATTTCTTCTTTTTTTAAATGCCCTTTTTCATGATCTTCCATCATCTGCATGAAAGCCCGTCTCATATCGTCTCTTGCCCCGTAATTGATCGCAAGAACAAGATCAATATTTTTCCCTTGAGAAGTTGACTTTGTAATCTCTTCTAAACAGGTGATGAGTTTTACGGGAAGGCGGCTTAAATCCCCAATTGTTTTAACTCTTACCCCTTCTTTAATCATCTGAGCTTTGCGGCTATTTAAATGAATTCTAAGAAGTGTCATGATGATTTGAATTTCTTCTAGTGACCTGCTCCAATTTTCTGTAGAAAACGTATAAACTGTTAAAACCTTGACTCCTAGATGGATGGCTGACTGAACTGTACGGAAAAGCGCTTGCGCTCCTTGCCAATGCCCCACTAGAGAAGGAAGCCCTCTTTGTTTTGCCCATCTTCTATTGCCATCCATGATGATAGCAACATGGTGAGGAAGCAGAGCTTTTTGCATCTCTTGATGAGGATGTGCAGGTTCTCTTTCCAATTTTAGTCTCCATTGATCTCTTTCTGTCATCAGCAATAGCTGATCTTAAATATAGGCGCTTTAAATTTTTTAAGTTAAATTCATTTACCACAAAAACTAAAGATCTACCCCTCTTTTTACAGTTGAAAATAGCGTGATAAAACTTTCAAGCCAAGAAGAGAAATCATATGCGGAGAGAGCAAAAAAAGAAAGCTTAAGCTCATCTTTATCTCCCTCTCATGATAGCTTCTAACGATTTTCCATTGAATTTTGAGAAAAGGGCAGGTATCTTAAAGCATTGACCTTCATTCCAAGACAACTCTAAATTCGGCACATAAGGTAAGCGTGATGGAAAAACCTAAACGATGGCATTTCTTTTTAATTATATCTGTTTTTACTCTCACCCTTTATAACATCCTGCCCACCCTTTTCTTTTATACAAAACCTCTTAAAGATCCCATTCAAGAAAAAGAAGGGTATCAGATTGCTAAGCAAATTGCTCTTCGGGTAAATCAACTCGAACAAGAGGCGATAGATTTTACTCTGTCTTTTGCAAAGCTGATTGATGTGAGCCCCTTATCCATTGAAATAGATCCTACCAATTGTCAGCTATTAACGATCAAGTTTCATCACCTAGAAGAGGCTAAGCGGTTTCGGTATTTATTTACGCAATCTCAAAGCTATCGCCATTTTGCCCCTTCAAAACTAGAGATTTGTGATCTTGATTTTACAAGTAAAAGTGTGACGCTGCAAAGAAAAATCCCAATTCACTTTAACCTAAAAAACATTCAAAGCTATTTCACCTATGGAAAGATCAAAGAAGAGGATGGGACCTTTACACCGCTTTATCAAGATCTCATCCATGACCGTTTAAAAACAGTGATGCTCTCATTAGGAGGAGCATCCTCATCTTCTTTACTCATCCAATCTTCCTTGAAGCTACAAGATGCCTCTCATCAAGACACCTTAATGGCAATAGGAAAAAAGCTGTTAGAGAGTGCAAAACTTCTTGAAAAGCACCCCTCTTTGCGTAAACGGTACTTTGCCTCCTTTTCTCAAAACCCTTCCTTAAGAGGAAAAGAGTTTGTGACAAAGTGGCTCTTTGCCTTTGATAAGATTAAAGAAGGAATGCGTCTACAGCGGATTGAGCTTAGAAGCGAAAATCAAGAAGGTGTTTCTCAAGAAGCAAAAGAGCAAACTATTCAAGAGCTTTTGCAGCAAGAAAATACGGTCTTAGAGATCACAGCGCTCATTCGAAAATACAAAGATGAATTTGCGGCAGGAAAAAATCCTTTAAATAGTGAATCTATTCAAGCCCCGCTTCAAAATCTTAGCACAGTAGTTCATCAAACTTTTTCTCTTAAAGGGTGCCATCCGTTTATTGAAAGTGTGACTGTGAACGGGGAGTCTCTACAGTTTGAGCTCAATCTTTATGCAGATATCATCAAGGTAGAAGAGTGTAGTCCCCTGGTTGCTAAAGAGGGCCTCCTTCAGATCATCAGTGATAACCTCTTTCTGTGCGCTCAAGCTGCAGAAGAGGCGCTAGAACCTCTTCTAGGATCCTACCGTATTCCTCTTGATCACTTAAGTCATGCTAACGCGTTTCTTTTAATGGATTTAGAGCTGATCGGTCAAGCTGCCTCTGAGAGTATTAAGTCCACTTTAGAGAGCTATTGGACTCCCACACATCCTGATCTTAAGCGAGATGTTTTCCCTATTAAAGAATCTACTTCCTCGTCAGAAAAAACATGGGGACTCTTCATATCACCTCCTACATTTAACGCCCGGACAAATAGTTATCAACCCCTTTACATCCATGCTAAGGGACTCAATATCATCTTAAAGCAAGGAGAAAAGAGTGAAAATAGCCTCTTGCAGCAAGAGCTGTCTCACGATTTACAAGCTCTTCAGCATCTTTTAAAACAACAAGGATTTACCCTCTACTCTGTAGATGAAGAATCTGTCGTCTTTAAATCGGATATAGCCTCTTTTGATCTTTTGCAAGCAACAAGAGAAGAGTGGCATGTGCAAGGATCTAAACGGTATGCCGTATTAGAATTTTCAAATATTGAGCAAAGAATCCTCACAGAAAACCGGATTGATGATCAAATTCATGAAGAGTTACTCAAGTGGAAAGATGACTACCATGCAGCTAGTGCCGGCGTAAAAAATATATCTCCCTTTGCGATTCCTAAACCTACCCAAAGCGCTTTTTTAAGTAATTTAAAACTCAGTTTTATCAAATATTTCCGAGGAGATAATAGGAAAATCCTTCAATGGGGCCTAGATCTTTCAGGAGGAAAAACTCTGCAAATTGAGCTCCAAGATCGTCATGGAAAACAGGTCGCCAATGAAGAGAGCTTAAAGCAAGGGATGCATGAACTCTATAGCAGAGTGAATAAAATGGGCATCTCTGAAGTGAGCATTCGTCAAGAAGGAAAGCATTTAGCTCTTGATTTTCCAGGATCACACGCGCTCTCTCCTAAAGAGTTAGTCAGAGCCTCTTCGATGTTTTTTCATATTGTCAATGAAAAATTCATGACAAACCCCTTGCTTAAGCAAACAAGTGATACCTTTTTAAAAGAGGTGTGGCAAGAGGCGATGACAGCAGGTAAAAAAGAGCTCTCTGATATTCAGCTCATTGCCTGGAACCGTCTACATGGAAAGCAAGAAGAGATTCCTTTCTTAAGAACAGAGGCATCTCAAACCCTTTATGATGCAGGGCTCCGGCTTGCGCACCCTTTTGAAGAAGAGTCTAGTTCTTTGTTTGACACTTCCTTATCAAAAATTGCCCTCTTTAAAGAGGCTGCGTATAAAGCGCACCCTTTAACTCTTGTTTTTGCGCATTACGCCCTAGAAGGGGCGCATTTAGACCATATTGAGGCAAGTTACGACGCCTCTAAAGGAAATATACTCTCTTTTACAGTGAAAAAAACGGCCTTATCTAACGATAAGACACTCTTTTCTCCTCAAGAAGATCTCTACACCTGGTCGTCAGCTTTTTGTGAAGAGAAGATCAAAGGGACACCGCTTGAAAAGGAGTCAAATGGAAGAGGGTGGAAAATGGCTGTTATTTTAAATGGCCACGTTATCGCAGAGCCGTCCCTTTCTTCTCCCATTAAAGAAAGCGCTTCTCTCACAGGCAACTTTACACAAAGAGAAATCCGTCAGTTAGAATTAGATCTAAAAGCTGGATCTTTAAGCTTTACCCCCAAAATTTTATCGGAAAATAATGTGAGTCCAGAGCTGGGGAAACAAGAGCGAAATACCGCGATTTTAGGCATGATGACCTCTCTTGTGCTAGCAGCTAGCGCTATGATCATCACCTATAGGTTTGCAGGAGTCATCGCCTCTTTTGCTGTGATTTTTAATTTACTGATTATTGGGGCAGCGCTTCAAAATATAGGAGCCACTCTTACTCTCTCAGGGATTGCGGGTGTGATCTTAACAGTTGCCATGTCTGTGGATGCTAGTGTCCTTGTGTTTGAAAGAATACGAGAAGAACAAGAGAAAACGGGGCACATTCTAAAAGCTATCCAGCTCGGGTATCAAAAAGCTCTTTCTGCCATCATTGATTCTAATATGACAATGCTCATTGCTGCTGTCATCTTATTTCAATTTGACGCAGGCCCTGTGAAAGGGCTTGCCATTACCCTTATCATAGGTATTATCTCCTCTCTTTTCACCTCTCTTTTTTTCACCCGGGTATTTTTTACCTATTGGTTTCAAAACCCTCAAAGAGCCCCTCTTCATCTTCGCACATTGATCTTACCTAAAGAGTGGAATTTCTTAAAATTCACCCGAATTGTTGTAAGCATTTCTGCCTGTGTCATTCTCCTAGGGTCGTATCTCTTTTTCAAACATGAGCAATCTCTATTAGGAATGGATTTTAAGGGAGGGTACGCTCTTACCATTGATATTGCACCCTCTCAGGGTCAAAATACTCAGCTAAAAGTAGAAGAAGCGCTTTTAAAAAGCGGGCTCAGCGCAAAAGAATTTCAAGTGAGACAGCTTCAAGAGCCTCATTCACTTCGTCTTTTCTTTAGCAAAAGCTTAGATGAGCCAGGAAAGCCGTTTAACACGCTTTCAGACTCTTTAAATACAAACGGACTTCTCTTTGAAAGTAATGCAAAAATTGTGTGGATTGTAGAGTCTCTTGAGGCATCAGGAGTGACGCTATCTTCTCATTCTTTAGAGCATCTTGAGGAAAACTGGACAGCCATTAGCGGGCAAATGTCTCAAACGATGAAGATGCAAGCGGCTTTAGGAATGAGCCTCTCTTTTCTCGCCATTTTGCTGTATATTACAATGAGATTTGAGTGGAAATATGCTCTATCTGCAACACTTTGCCTCATCTATGATGTGATTTTTTGTCTTAGTTCAATGGCCATTTTACATCAAATGAAAGTTCCCTTGCAGCTTGATTTTCACACTGTAGCTGCGTTAATGACTATCATTGGATACTCCCTTAATGATACAATTATTGTGTTTGATAGAATCCGTGAAGACTTTTTTGCCTCTAAAGGGCAAAACTTTCATAAGCTTATTAATGAAGCGCTAAATGTGACACTGAGCAGAACATTAATGACATCAGGGATTACCCTCTTAGTGCTTTTACCTCTTCTCTTTTTAGGAGGAAGTACACTGTTTGGATTTGCGTTAGTGATGGTGATTGGAGTGGTTTTTGGGACTCTCTCTTCCCTCTTTGTTGCAGCTCCTTTAATGGGATGGTTTCATCAATACCGTTTGAACAAATAAAGGCTTTCTTTTAACTCATGAGCATGCGATCTCCTCCCCCTCCTCTTCCATTATGGGTCTACCCAAAGCATGACCCTGCCCTCGTTAAAGAAATCATCGAAGCGTTTAATATCCATCCCATTGCAGCGCAAATACTTGTCTCTAGAGGATTTAGATCCATGGAACCCATCCACGATTTTCTCTATGCGAAGCTCCCTCAGCTGCATGACCCTGATCTCTTCCCGGATATGGATAAAGCGCTTCATAGGATTTTAAGAGCACTTGAGCATCAAGAGAAAATCCTCATTTACGGAGATAACGATGTCGATGGCATCACAGGGACCACCCTTTTAACAGAATTTTTTACATCTCTTGGTGTGACCGTATTTGCTTATATCCCTAACCGCACGCATCTCAATCATAACCTCATTATTGACGCGCTCTCTTACGCCACAAAGCACGCCTGTACGTTAATGATTACAGTGGATTGCGGGATTACAGACGTCTCTGAAATGCGAGAAGCTTATCATCGCCATATTGATATCATTGTGACAGATCACCATGAACCTACAGGACGGATTGCTCACTGCATTGCAACGCTTAATCCCAAACTTCAAGGAAGCACGTACCCTAACCGAGAGATTACAGGAGTGGGTGTTGCGTTTAAACTCGCTCATGCGATCTTTAACCGTTTGATTGAAGAGAGAAAAATTGATCCTGATAAAATCGACTTAAAAGAGTCTTTAGATCTTGTTGCACTTGGCACCATTGCAGATATGGCCTCACTCACAGGAGAAAACCGGATCTTTGTGAGATATGGCCTTAAGCAGCTGAGAAAAACAAAGCGGATTGGTCTTGTTAAGCTGTGTCAGTTTTCAGATATCAATTTGCCTGATATCACTTCATCAGAAGTTGCCTCTAAAATCACCCCAAGAATTAATAGCTTAGGGCGGATTGCAGATCCGAATAAAGGGGTTAAGATTTTACTCAGTCAAGATCCCCTCACTGCAGAAACCCTAGCTAAAGAGCTGAATCTCCATAATCAAGAGAGACGGCAGGTGGAGAAGAAAAATTCTGATGATATCCATGCAAAGATTTTGGAAAATCCTCAATTTTTACACAAAAAAGCCATTGTGCTCTCCTCTAATCAGTGGCATCCAGGGATTATTCCCATTTTAGCTACTAGGATTGCAAAACAATATAACCGCCCGGTTGTTGTGATTGCCATTGAAGGAAACGTGGGAAAAGGGTCTTTAAGAACCATTCCTGAGTTTCCTCTTCTTCCTCTTCTAAGAGCCAATAAAGATCTCTTAATGAATTTTGGAGGTCACGACTATGCAGCAGGCCTGACCATTGCTGTAGAAAACATTGAAGCGTTTAAAACACGGTTTATCTTAAGTGCAGATAGTGTTTTAAAAGAGCAAGACATCAGATCGAAACTGATCCTTGACTCTTCGATTTCCTTTTCTGATCTCTCGTTTGAGTTTATGGAATCGATTTCACTTCTTGAGCCTTTTGGTAATGACAACCCTGTCCCCATCTTCTACTCAGATGTGAAACAGGTGTGGCCTCCTAAAGTTGTGGGGAAATCTCACCTCAAATTTTATATCGATCAAGAGGGGAGAATGCTTGAAGGAATTGGATTTGGTATGGCTTATCGCAAGGTTGAACTCCTAAAAAAACAGCTATCTCTTCACTTAGCCTTTAGCCTTCACGTGAACACTTTTCTCAATAAATCCAGTATTCAACTCCAAATCCGGGATTTTAAACCCATGAACCCAAAAATTCTATGAAAAATCTACAAGGAATTGTCTCTAAGATGGCCTTTGGAGGAGAAGGCGTCATCCGCAATAACGGTCTTGTGACCTTTGTTCCCTATACAGCAATTGGGGATACTGTTGTCTATCAAGAGACGGAAAAGAAAAAAAGCTTTGCAAGAGGAAAACTCCTCTCTCTCATTCAAAATAGCCCAGATAGAGTCGAGCCTAAATGCCCGCATTTTACCAAGTGCGGAGGATGTCAGTTCCAACACCTTCACCCTGATGCTCAATTACGCGATAAAGCCATCTTTGTCCAAGATGCTCTTGAAAGAATTGCGAAACGGTCTATTCCTAAACTCTCTACCATACCGTCTCCCTCTCCTTGGAATTACCGCAAACACATTACCTTAAAATTACGCCCTGTTAATGGAAAGCTGCTAGCTGGTTATCAAGAAAGTGACTTTATTTCTGTGAAAGAGTGTCCTATTTTTGCCAAAGGAAATAAAGAAACCTTTGATCTCGTAAGAATGTTTATAGACCGCCTAGAGCCTTATGAGGGCTCTTTAAGAATCATCTCTACAGAAGAAGGCGCTATACTGGCTTTTACATTTGAAAAAGAGCCTCCATCCTTTGAAAAAGTGGCTCTCTCTCAATTAGACAAATGGAAAGGGATTGCTTTAGGAAAAAAAACATGGGGAGACACCTCGGTTTCTCTCTCCATTGATGCACATCAATTTATGGTATCTCCTTATAGCTTCATGCAAGCCAATTCTCTCCTCGCCCCTAAGCTCTATCATCATCTAGCCTCTCTTGCAGAAGGAAATAAGATTCTTGATCTTTACTGCGGCTCAGGCATCCTCTCTACTCTCTTAGGAAAAAAAGGGCATCAAGTAGTTGGCGTAGAATCGAGCTCTCTTGCTATTCACTACGCAAAACAAAATAGTGAGCACTACGGACTTTCTATTCCGTTTCATACAGGATTTGTAGAAAAACTCCTCCCTACAATCTTGAAAGATTTTCATCCAGATACAGTGATTTTAAATCCTCCGCGAGGAGGCGTACATCCTACTGTGATTGAGAAGTTACAGAAATCTGGCATTAAACGGATTGTGTATATGTCTTGCATGCCCTCAACACTTGCCCGTGATATCAAAGGGTTAGCCAAGTATGAGTTAACAGATCTTTTCCTCTATGATATGTTTCCTCAAACAACTCACTTAGAATCAATTGCTGTTCTCACTCTCTCTTCAGAGGGGTAAAAGAGCCTAAAAAAAAGCCCCGAATAGGGGGCTTTTTAAAAGTCTAGATCGAATCAGAAAAATTTGCTCTACACTTGGTTAATGAGTCCTGCATTGAAATTTTCATCAAAATTTCTCAGGAAATTTCTCAGCGCTTGGAGCCCGTATTCTAAAGATTCACAGACAACTTCAAAATCCATATTTTCAGCTCTTGCATCTTGAAGTTCTTCCCCAGCACTTTTTACTTCTTCAGCTCTTGCATCCATCTCTTCTTTTGTGTAGATGTCCCGGGTAGGTTGAATAAATTGTTCTAGTTCATTAATAAAGAGTTTCAGCTCTACTCTTTTTTCTTGTGTAGAAGTAACCTCAGCTTCATATTGCTTAATTAACTGAGTAATCCGCTCCTTAATCTTTGAAGTGTTGATATAGCCATCTAAATCAAAACTGGCATCACTCTTATTCACTCTTAGGTCTTGAACAAGTTCTTGGATTAATACTTGTGTGAAATGGTAACGGTCATGTTTTTTTATGAGATCTAAAGCGATTTGTTTGAACTCTTCTGGCTTGATGGCTTTTGTCTCATCCTTTTCAATTCTCTCTTTAGTCTCTTTATCTAGTTTGGCTGATGCTGTCCGTCCAATTCCTTTTTCTCCAAAAGCTGGGAAAAAATCTTTATCTTGAAGATGAATGAGTTCTACAAGCTCATCAGCGATTTGTGCTTTAACCTCACTTGAAACATCTTTATTTTTGAGTAAATCTTTATAGATGGAGACAAGGCCTAACGTAAACTGATGCCCTTTTTCTTGAAAATGCGCTTTCACAGGTGTGATGATGTGATTAAAATCGTCTAAAGACCGAATTGTTGCGGCTCTCCATCTCAGTTGATGCACTTCAAGATACCAAGCTTCTACCTTATCGCTTCCTATTTTTTGAGCAAGCGTTTTAACCTCTTCTGTCAACTGTGTAAAAGTATCTGAAGGGCTGTTACCTAAAGAAGAAAACCCTTGCGAAGCTAAAGACCTAAGTAGCTTAATGGCTTGTAGAGAGCATTTATATTCAAAATCTGCTGAAAAAGTGGCAGTAGAAAAATCTTTGACATCTCCTGATAAAAGAGGAAGAAGACTTCCTTTAAACTCTAAAGAAACAGGCTGTTTTTCTACAAAAGAGCGATACCAAGTGAGCTCAAGAAAAATCCGGCACACTTTTGCAACACCCTCTTGAAGCGTCGTCCACCCGCCCTGCTCATCCAGTGTATTTAGGGTAGAAACAATAGAACTATTGACAAGAGGCTGGTTTTTCACCTCTGCAGCAATAATTTGAGTCCCTTTTTGATAAAGATGATCTAACCCTTGGGGAAAGAATTTCTGATCCGGGGTTAAGACAGTGCAAATCTCTTTCACGTCATGGTTTAATTCCTCAACGATACTCTGAGGTGATGTGCCTTGTATTGTATTTGATATAGAAAGCTTACTCATTGCAGAAATTAGCATAACGATCCTTTTAAGGTTATAATTTTTTTCTTATCTATTGTCATCATCAAACTTGGCTTAAGATCCTCACCGATCTATTCATCAAAAGATTGTCTTAAGATTCATTCTCAACATAAAAGGCGTTTTGGCTTTCCATCTATTGTATAGAAGTCAAAAAAACCTTGTCTTTAAGATGCGAAAAGATAAAATCTTCTTTTCGCACCTTTAAAAAATAGGATGTTAATTTTTTCTCTACAAAAAATCAAATTAAAAAAATACCCTCTCTGATTAAACAACACTTAAAAAGATTTATAACTGTTTAAAGATAAAAAAAGCCCTGCATCCCACTCTTATTTTTAGAGATTACCTCCCTTCAAACTCACCTATTCCTCAATAAGCCCTATTTTTTTGAATTTAAATCGCTCGTCTTCAATAGATAAAATGACAAAGCAGATCTTGAATAGAGGCTTTAGTCATTAAGTAAGCCCTCATGATTAGTGATTGACTTTATGCCATTTGAATTTGATACTGTCAATTATTGTTTTTTATCTGGAGGCCTGATTATGAAAATTACAGATCAAAATTTTTGTTGCTCTTATCTGTTAAAAAATCAAAATTTAAATAAACCTAATGCAAACTCTCATCCTATAGAAAAAATCCCTGAAAATATACTCCCTTCTGATGAAGTGATCGATATTAATTCTTTACAAACTATGTCTATTAAGGATCAAGAAAAACAAAAAATTTGCTTACAATTAAATCCTAAAGTCACACTCATTGAAAAAAATCTACTTAAGCCTCTTCAAGATAATCCGCTAAAAAAAATAGATTCTTTAGACTTTGAACAGTGGAAAATCAAATATGAAAAGTATTGTAATCTTTACCCAGAGTGGTGCAAGTTTGTTCAGTCAGGAAATTTTCTCATCAGAGAGGCTCCTAGTTACCAGCAAAAAATAGAAGCATGCAAAAAGAAGATGTCTCTTATCCATGAGGAAGACAGGCTAGATAATCTTGAAAATACACATCTAGAAAATATCGATCAAGCCATCCATCTCATTCTTGAAGAGTATGAGAAAGGGGATAAAAAAAGCTCTAACAGTAAAATGTTAAATCACTCTATCCAGATCATTTATGAGAAAATTTATCTTCTTATTACGCGGCCTATTGGAGAAATTCTAGCTTATAAGAACAATCCATTAAATTTATTCATTATGAATCAAAAGCAATTTAGTCAAGAATTGCATCAATTAGCCAACTCTTTCCTTAATGCTCCTCCTCAAATTTTGATAGATGAACTCCTTTTCTCTATCAAAGATAACGCACTTACAAAACAACGGGATCTATGTGTAAAAGCGTATCCTCTTTATCAGACAGAAATTGACTGGCTTGTCAATAAAGCAAAGCTACTCATCCAAGAAGCGAAGGCCAAAGTAGATCAAGAAATTCTAAATTATTATAATGAGCCTCCTGTGCATTTTTGTTTGAGTGAAATTTTTTCTAAACGGCAAGATTTAAAAAATCGTTATGATCAAGTGTTTCAAGGGAACTATTTTTCTGCTGGGGAGATGCCCCGAGGGTATTCAAATGGAACCATCCATTATGCCTCTTATCTCTCTCAACTCACGGCTCTTCTAAAAAGCTGTACCAAATTTAATGAAGCCTTGGATAAAGAGCCAACTGCCTTCCAAACTTTTCAAAAAGAGTGCGAGGAGTATCTTAAATATAAAGAGAGAATCGTTCATTTTCAAAAAAATATCCAACCTTTAATTTTGCTTTTACAGCCACTAAAAAATATTATGCTGTGGCCTAGGCAGTATGAATTATCAGAAAAAGAAATGAAGTTGATTAAAGATAACCTTTATTTACTCATGGAAATTTCTAATCAAAAATCTTCAAAGCAATCTCTGATTGCTCATGAATTCTTAGATATTTCAGAAATAGCTCGTTTAGAAACTGCACAAATCATTCAAAAGGAAAATTGCTCTGCTTTAGAAAAACATCAAGCATACCGAGCCCTTTTACATGGGAATATCCCCTGGAGGGCGCTTCAAATGATTGGAAATCTTCTCCATCATGGAGGAGACATTTCAAAAGAAGCCATTGAATTTAATCAGGCACTTGTTGAGGACGCATTGATTGATCTTATGGAAGAAATTCCTAAGGTCATTCAATCTATTGAGAAACTCATCGACTTTGAAGTAGAAGAATTTTCACCTTCTCCTTCCCTTGTATCTATTGAAAAATTACCTCCTGGATCGTATGCCAATATCTGTCTCTTAGGAGATTTTACGCATACTCAAAAACATCTACAAAAAATTGAAGAGATTCTCACACCATGGAAAGATCTCTCCTTAACAGCTTCAAGTTTTAAAGAAGCAAAAATTAAACATGCTATTTTAAGAACAATTGAAAGCTTAGGAGAGGTTGTAAAAAATCTTAGATCTATCGGCTTATTAAGTAAAGATCCCATTTGGAAATATTTAGAAGAGCTGAGGGATTTATTATCGCATTCTGAAAGAAGCTCTATTGAACAGCAAATTCATCTATTTATTCATGGCTCTAAAGACCAAACGGTCACCTCTCTACTTAATGATTTTCGTAAGCTTCTGGAACATTTTAGTCACTACAAAAAAACACCTAAGGCAGTACAAACTTGGGCCGATCGCAAAAAAGAATATCATGCAACCCAATCTTCAAGATCATATCTCGAAGTTGGCGGCATCAATAATTTATATGTTTTCCTTACAGAAAAAATCTCAGCAGGCCGGATCTCTAAATTACAGAAGTCTCATAATAAACAAGAAGAAGAGTAGAGCCTACATAACAGGGGTTTAATGTAAATATTTTACCAGATATTTATCTCTAACATGAGCTTTATACAAGAAATGAACTATTTTATATACTCCCCTATTTAATCTAGATTAAATAGGAGGTTATAATGAACAGTTGGAAGGATCAATTTTGCTCAGTCCTTAGGAGCTACTGATGGACGTATATTTTATTTATATAATAACATGTTCAAGTTATGAGCAAACACAAGCTTAACAAATCAAAAAACAGCTTTAACAACTCCTCTTTCTGAAAAACTTCAGCTATTAGAGACGATTCTTAAAACTGAATCTTCCAAATAAAAGAGTTCAACCACCGAAAAATTTATATTTTAGAATTTAAAAGGCATGGATAAAACAGTTTGAAAGGGAATGTAAAACAAGAAAATGCAGTCTATAAGAGGGTTTGATAGAGGAAGTGTTTAATAAACCTAGGACTTAAGGGTTAAGAGATAAGGGAAAAATAACAGGCAAGAAAGTCTATTTCAATATAAAGCGTGACCCTCTTAAGGAAGTCAGCTTGATGTAGGGATATTATAAATACCTTGCGCCCCTCTGCATTTAAAGAAAAAGAGGCAATGCCTAATCCTAGTTTTTAGGCATTGCCCCCTCAAGCTTGATTGCTTAGGGGAAGACTAGCTTGCTTGAGATTGCGAAGTCTTCTTAGAAAGGTAGCTCTCTTGGTATCCTTTCACATCGTTTGAGTGAATAACCCAAGCAGCACCTTTACGGATTGCTTTAAGTAAGCCAACACGTGTTGCGTAGTAGATCTTTTGCGCAGGAACGCCCAAGATTTTTGCAACTTGATTAACAGAATAGTAACCTTTGTTATTATCAAATAATAACTCGCCATCAAACATTGACTTTGTACGTGAATATTTGTGTTTGCGGTACTCTTCTAAATCTCCTAAGTCAATTGTCCAGCGTGTCGCATCTTTTTGCGCTCTTAATTTACCTTGCTTAATCGCAACATAAATTGCTTGACGTGTGACGTTGTTAATACGAGCAGCTTCAGTGATTGAAACTACTTTTTTGCCTGATCCATCAACCGACGGTGTGCGGTTTTGAGAGTCATTAGACATAGAATCCTCCTAAAATATATTGATTTGTTTATGTTACAGTTGAGAAGCCTGCGGCTTCCAATTATTCGATTTTCTTTTCTATTATAATTATTATGCCGTTAGATAATTAATTATGAGGTAAAAAGGAGTTGAAATCAAGACATTTATTCAAAAAAATTATCAAGACGCCATTTTCCTGAAAATTGTTATCGTCATAAACCCTTAACATAGTATAACCTACACCTCAAACAAAGCAGATGAGTTTTTTTTAGCCAGATGAAAAAAATACAGATCATACCGCTCTTTTTCCTCTTCTTTTGCCTCTCTTTATCTCCTGTTCATGCCTCTTTATCTTCTCTAGATGCCTACCGTAAGCTAGAAGAAATTCTCAAATATCATGCGCTCCATCACCACTTAACTGAAGAGCTGATTACAAGATCGTTGGATAACTTTTTAGAAGAACTCGACCCTCAGCATAGCTACTTACTTGAAGAAGAAGTCAGACCGTGGCTTCATCCCTCTTCAGAATGCCTAAAGATTGTTTTACAAGAAGTAAGAGGAAAAAACTTCCGCTTTTATCAAGAGATGTATGCTACTTTATTAAAAAGCATTGAAAGACGGCGTCTTATTGAAGAGGAAATCAAAGAAATGCCTCTTGCAAAAGACGTTAGCCTTGAGGAATTTAAAGAGCTGACATGGGCAAAAACAAGAGATGAGCTTAAAACAAGACTACACCGCATTCAAAGTTTACAGCTTCAAACAGCGTGTAAAATTTTAACTCCTCAAGAACAGCTCCAATTTCAAGCCCGTTTAGAAAAAAGGCGCCTTCATAAAGAAGAGACGCTTTTAGGAGGCTCTTCTTCTTTGCAAATGCACCGTTTTTTAACCTATGTTCTTAAAGCTATTACCTCAGCACTTGACTCTCAAACAGCCTATTTCACTCCTAAAGAAGCCAGCCATCTCCTAATGCAAGTGCAACAGCAGCTCTATGGGATTGGAGCGCAGCTAAGAGATGATTTAAATGGTCTGACAATTACCCGCATATTAGATGAGAGCCCTTTAAGTTTAGAGCCCAGGGTCAAAGTGGGGGATCAAATTATCGCGGTCAATGATACCCCGGTGATTGGTCTTGAGATTACCGATGCTGTAGAGCTGATCCGGGGGCCAAGAGGCACGCCTGTGACACTTACGTTACTTAAAACACAAGAAGAAGAGCCCTTTCAGCTGACACTGACTGTTACCCGGGATAGAATTGTTTTAAAAGAGAATCAATTCACCTCAAGTGTAGAGCCTTTTGGAGACGGCGTGATTGGGTATTTAACGCTCCACTCTTTCTATCAAGACTCAGACTACTCCTCTGAATCAGATATCTTAGGAGAAATTAATAGGCTGAAGAAAAATAGTAATCTACAAGGAATTATTCTTGATCTTAGAGGAAACACAGGGGGGCTTCTTCCTCAAGCTGTAGGTGTGGCTGGTCTTTTTATGAAACAAGGTGTTGTTGTTTCTGTGAAAGACCATACAGGGTTTATTCAAAAGCTGAGAAATCTAAAACCGCTAACTGCTTGGGATGGCCCTTTAGTGATCCTCACCAATAAACTCACCGCCTCTGCCTCTGAAATTGTCGCGCAAACCCTTCAAGAGTATGGAAGAGCCGTCATTGTGGGAGATTCAGAAACATTTGGTAAAGGGACCTTTCAAACCTTTACTCTCGATTCTAGATATGGAGACCGTATTAACCCTCAAGGAGAGTATAAAGTCACAAGAGGGTGCTACTACACCGTTTCTGGAAAATCTCCTCAAAAAACAGGGGTTAAAGCAGACATCATCGTGCCAGGTGTCTTCTCCTTTTCTAAGATTGGGGAGCGGTACGCTAAATACCCGTTAGAGCCTGACGCCATCTCTCCAAGCTTTCAAGACGATCTCTCAGATATTCCTTTAATCCATAGACACCAAATCCGTAAACTGTATCACCAGCATCAGCAAGAACTCTCTTACCTCTATGCTCCTTACCTTGCATATCTCTTGAAAAACTCTCGGGATCGTCTTGATAGGAATCTCTCTCATCAAGCATTAATGAAACAGCACTCTCAAGAGTCAGATGATACTCACCTACTCAATGAACTTCTAGATACGCAGAAACAAGAGTCGATTAATATCATGAAAGACTTGATTCTCATGCGGGGGAAGTTATCTCATCAAGCTGCTTGAAAAGTATCTCTTTTTCCAGGACAATGGTGTGTTTAATAAAGAAGAGTAACATCATGACTGTACGTGTACGCATAGCTCCTTCTCCAACAGGAGATCCGCATGTAGGAACAGCCTATATGGCCCTATTTAATTTGATTTTTGCAAAACATTTCAAAGGAACATTCATCCTAAGAATTGAAGATACGGATCAAACACGTTCTCGTCCTGAATATGAAGTCAATATCTATAAAGCATTGCAGTGGGCAGGCATTTCCTGGGATGAGGGACCAGATGTTGGAGGCCCTTTTGGACCTTACCGGCAGTCTGAGAGAACCTCAATTTATCAAGAGTATTGCCAAAAGCTTCTTGATAGCGGAAAAGCGTACAAATGCTTTGCAACAGCAGAAGAGCTCTCTGAAATGCGCGAAGTGGCCGCAAAACTGGGTAAACGCGTCGGCTATGATCGCAGATACCGTAACTTAAGCCCTCAAGAAGTAGAAGAGAGAGAAAAGCGGGGTGAATCCTATGTGATCCGTTTAAAAGTGCCTCTTACAGGAGAGTGTGTCTTTGAAGATGGGATCAAAGGGCGTATATCGTATGCTTGGTCAGATATTGATGATCAAATCCTCATGAAATCTGACGGTTTTCCTACCTATCACCTAGCAAATGTAGTAGATGACCATTTGATGGAAATCTCTCATGTTATTAGAGGAGATGAGTGGATCAGCTCAACACCTAAACACATCCTTCTCTATGAGAGCTTTGGATGGACACCTCCTGCTTTTCTTCACATGCCTCTTCTTTTAGGAAAAGATGGAAGAAAACTGTCTAAACGAAGAAACCCCACCTCTATCTTTTACTATAGAGATAGCGGCTATCTTCCTGCTGCCTTTGTGAACTTTATGACCCTCATGGGATACAGAATGCCAACAGATCAAGAGATTTACTCATTAGATGAAATCATTCAATCGTTTGATCCGGCGCGAATTGGCGTGTCAGGGGCGTTTTTTGATGTATTAAAACTCGATTGGCTCAATCAACAATACCTCATTAACTCCATTCCGACAGAAAACCTCTGGGCAAAGATCCGGGATTGGGGATTTAATGACGCCTTTATGCAAAAGCTTATGCCTCTTTGTCATACAAGGATTAAAACCTTTGCAGAATTTATCGAGCTGTGTGGATTTTTCTTTATCCACCACCTCCCTTATGCACATCCGTTATTTACCCCAGCTGGCATCTCTCTTGAAAAAGCTGCTTTCATTCTCCAAACAGTGATTTGGAGCTTAGATGAAAAGGAAAATTGGGGAAGATCTGGCATTGAAGACACCTCAAAGCAAGTGGCAGAAGCGTTTGGAGTGAACCATAAAAAAGTCATCATCCCTCTTCTTTATGCAGCGATATCTGCAAAATTACAAGGCCCGCCTCTTTACGACTCATTTGAGCTCCTTGGAAAAGATCGGTGCCGTGCAAGGCTTCTCTCTGCCATTGATTTTGTCGGAGGATTATCAGGAAAGAAGATGGATATTTTACAAAAAGCGTGGAATATGCGTCAGTGCCAATCTCTTTAATCTCTTCTCATAAGACTCTTATCTTGCATCAAGATAAGAGTCTCTATTCCCTTTGTTTAACACCCTATCCTTACAAGAATTTATGAACGCCCCTTTTGACCGTACACACCCTTACCACACTCACATTCTTCATAGAGCTTTGATCACAAAGCAAGGGTCATCAAAGGATGTTTTTCATCTCGTCATTAATTTAGAAGGTTCTAATATCACCTATAGAGCAGGTGACTCTTTAGGCATTTATCCGGTTAATGATTTAGGACTTGTAACAAGGATTTTAAACGCGCTCCCCTTTGATCCATTAACTCCTGTCATCCACCCTAGATCTCAAAAACAGATGACACTTCAAGAGTTCTTTTTAGAGCATGCAAATCTCTCAAGAGTAACAACATCTCTTCTCAAACAATTTGAGGCGCATCCAGATATTGAAAAAATACTTCAAGATAAAGAAAAAACCACCTCTTATCTCTCTAAAATAGATGTGATTGATCTCATCGCGCAGTATGGAAGTTGTGTTCAAGAGCTCACCCCTCTTTTAGGAGCTATATCTCCTTTACTCCCTAGACTCTATTCGATTTCCTCATCTCCTTCTATTAGCCCTCATAGAATTCACCTATTAGTGGCTCTCACCTCTTTTTACCATCAAGAAGAGCTAAGATACGGAGTGGCAAGTCACTTTCTCTCAGAAAGAGCTCTCATTCAATCCACACCCATTCGGTGCTTTATTCAGCCAACTCCTCATTTCCTTCTCCCTGCTGATTTAAATACTCCCATTATTATGATTGGGCCAGGAACAGGTATTGCTCCTTTTCTTGCCTTTATGCAAGAGAGGGTCTTTCATAGAGCACCGGGGAAAAATTGGATCTTTTTTGGAGAAAGAAATCAAAAAACAGATTTTATCTATGAAGAGTTTCTCTCTTCCTTAGCTGTACAAAATAAGCTTTTGATTGATCTTGCCTTTTCAAGAGATCAAGAAGAGAAAATCTATGTTCAACATAGGCTTTTAGAAAAAGGGGAAGAGGTGTGGCAGTGGCTTCAAGAAGGTGCATACCTGTATATATGCGGAAGTGCAAACCCCATGGCTAAAGATGTGGAACAGGCCATGTTAACCATTTTTACAGTGTATGGAAAGCTCTCATTAGATTCTGCTAGAGCGTATCTCAAAGAGTTAAGACATCAAAAAAGATATCTTCTTGATGTGTATTAATGGCTGCATGTCTTCTTTTTTCTATCTCAAGCAGAAAAGATTTTAACTCATATGCCCTTCATTCATGTTGCTAATACAGATGCAGAACGGGAAATGGAAGGAAGCTCTCACCCTGTATTTCAAGAGAGTTTAAATAGCACTCCTATTACACGGCAGCTCCAATTTCTTCCTCTTCTTTATAAAAAAAGAGAAGATCAAGTTCTAGTCACCTCTAGGGTAGAAAAATATAAAGATCATCTTCAATCTTTTATAGGCCCTTTCAAAGAAGGGTCAGAAATCCTCTCATGGGCGCCCTCTCTTGCTCTTGCCTCTTTTGCCAAACAAAACGGCCTTATCTACTTGATGCCAGAGTGGGAAGTGGTGAAAGAGGTCAACTCCAAAGCGTTTTCTTTTCATCAAGGGACCTATCTTCCCCGATCTGAACTCATCATTTCCTGGGATCAGCTTTTAAAATGGATCTCTTTAACAGAGGGGCCAAGAGTTTTAAAAACCTGCTTTGGATCTGCTGGAAAAGGACACCTTCTCCTTCCTGGGCCCTCTTTACAAAAACTTGAAGCGTTTGCCTACCCTCAGTTTTTAGCAGGAAGACCTCTCATTGCAGAGCCGTTTGTAAAAAGAGTGCTAGATTTTAGTACGCAGTGGATCATATCTAAAGATCAAACTATTCACTATGTAGGATCTACCGTGCTACAAAATAGCCCTAAAGGGCACTACCAGGCAAGTGTGATTGGGGAAGAGTCTTTGTTATTTAAGTCTTATCTTCCTCAACTAGACTCACATAAAATCACAGCAGAATCAGTATTAAAAAAAATGGCCTCTTTAGGTTTTTTTGGACATGTAGGAATTGATGCGATGATCTGGGGAGAGGCGATTTTACACCCCATTGTAGAGATTAATGCTAGGAAAACCATGGGTTTTATGGCTCTTGAAATGAGAAAGCAGCTGTTTCCTCATCAAACCATCAAGCTCAGTTACACGCATCATCATAGAAGCGGTTTACCTCTTCTTCCTCAAGAGGCTCTATTTAATGGAAGAAATGACCCATTTCCGTATAATCTATATGCAGAAATTCTACAAAGAGCCACATAAACTTTTAAATCAAAGCGCCTCTTCTTGAAATGCAGAAGAAAAAATGGAAAAAGCTTTGTCTTAAGGGTTCATATAAAGAGGAAGCAATGGATATTTTAAAAATTACAGGAGGAGTTCCTCTTCAAGGTCATGTCAAAATTTCAGGGGCAAAAAATGCCATCACTAAACTTCTTGTCGCCTCTTTAATCTCGGATAAACCGTGCACCTTTTTTAACGTGCCGCAAATTCGAGATGTGGAAGTGACTCTTGATCTTTGTAGAGAAATTGGAAGCTGTGTCAATTGGGATAAGAAACTTGGCATCATTGAAATTGTGACGCCTCATCTTAAAACAACCTATGTGCCTCAGCGGTTTTCAGGAGCTAACCGTATTCCCATTCTGATGATTGGAGCGCTTTTAGGAAGAACGGATGAAGATATCATCGTCCCAACTGTTGGAGGGTGTAACATTGGAACCCGTCCTGTCGATTTTCATTTAATTGCTCTTGAAAAGCTCGGCGCTACGATTGAGTTTCGGCAAATGAAAAAAGAAGGCGCTTACTTTGCAAGAGCTCATCAAGGGCTTAAAGGCGCCATTATAGAGCTTCCTTACCCCTCCATTGGAGCTACAGAAAACACTCTACTTGCTGCATGCCGGGCGAAGGGAGAGACCTTAATTAAAAATGCCGCCACAGAGCCAGAGATTGTTGATTTAATTCTGTTCTTACAAAAGCTTGGCGTTGCCATCACTATTGATGTTGATAGAACCATCCGGGTTCAGCCGGCTCAAGAGTTTTATGAAGTGGAGCACACCGTCGTGTCTGATCGTACAGAAGCAGCTTCCATGGGAATGGCAGCCATTAGCACTCAAGGAAGGGTGTTTGTAGAAGGGGCTCAGCAGCTTCATATGATTGCCTTTCTCAATAAGCTAAGAGAAATTGGAGCTGGATTTCAGGTGAGAAGTAACGGCATTGAGTTTTTCTATAAAGGGCCTTTAAAAGGGGGCATTCTTTTAGAAACAGATGTGCATCCGGGGTTTTTAACCGATTGGCAGCAGCCGTTTGTGGCTCTTTTAACTCAAGCAGAGGGGCACTCCGTTGTGCACGAAACGGTGTATGAAAACAGGTTTGGATATACTGAAACTCTCAATGAAATGGGATCTGACATCCAGCTTTTTTCTAACTGCTTAGGCCATACACCTTGCCGTTTTAAATCCCGTAACTACTGCCACAGCTTAGTGGTTAAAGGGGTTACCCCTCTTAAACCTAAAAATATTGAAATCCCTGATCTCAGAGCTGGGTTTGCCTATGTGCTTGCAGCGCTCATTGCTCCAGGGACAAGTCACATTTCAGGAGCTCACTATCTAGATAGAGGGTATGAGCATTTGGTAGAGAAACTCTCTTCTTTAGGAGCTACTATCTCAAGAGAAAATACCGCATCTCCAAAGCTTTTAGCTGAAACCTCAATCGCTTAAGAGGTAAACACGCGTGGCCCTGCATTGGAGACAAATTCAGCGAGATAACTTTACTGAGGTGAAAAAACTGCTTGTTTTTCTTGAGCTTGAAGAGAAAAACCAAGAAGTCATTGATCAAAGGAGTCAGTTCCCTCTCAATCTCCCCTTAAGACTTGCTCAGAAAATTGAGAAAAATAACATCTTGGACCCGGTTTTTCTGCAATTTGTTCCTCTTAAACAAGAACAAATCAAGACACAAGGGTTTTGTAGCGATCCAGTCGGTGATGAATTAGTCTTAAAAACGCCTAAACTCTTACATAAGTATCAAGGAAGAGCGCTTCTTGTCTTGACAAGCCACTGTGTGATGAACTGCAGGTTTTGTTTTAGGCAACATTTTCCTTATGAGAAAAAACTCTCCCTCTTTGAAGAGGAGTTAAGATGCATTAAGGAAGACCCTTCCATTGAAGAGGTGATATTAAGCGGAGGCGACCCTCTTTCTCTTCCTGACTACAGGTTAGAAGAGCTCTTAAAAAGTCTCTCGGTCATCCCTCACGTAAAAAAAATTCGGTTTCACACCAGGTTTCCTTTAGGGATCCCTGAGAGATTAGATACGTCATTTTTAACTCTTATTGCATCCCTCCCCACCCAAATTGTCTTTGTGATTCACGTCAATCACGTCAATGAACTAGATGATGACATTCTCTTAGCACTTAAAAGGGTGCAAAAAATTGGCATTCCTGTTCTTAGCCAAACGGTGTTATTAAAAGGGGTTAATGATACGATATCTTCTCTCAAAGAGCTTTTTTCGTGCCTCACCAATCATGGCATCATCCCTTATTACCTTCATCAACTCGATAGAGTTCAAGGAGGCGCTCACTTTGAAGTGAGTGAAGAAACAGGTCTTCATTTAATCTCTGAGCTGAAAAAATGTCTCCCTGGCTACGCCGTTCCTAAATACGTGCAAGAAATCAAAGGGCACACCTCTAAAACAGAGATACTTGCCCCCTCTACATCTTTTCCAGTGGTTTAAGCCCTAAGATCGTTAGACCTTGCTTTAAAACTAAAGCGGTGAGTTCACACACTAAAAGCCGGCTTGTTTCTTGAGAAGATCCTTCTACCCTGCAATCTCGAAAGAAAGCGTGGAACTTTTCAGCAAGGGTATAAAGGTAATCTGTCAGCCTATTGGGAAGCAGCTCTTCTGCCATACTCTCTAGTGTCTCTCCAAACTGCCTTAAGTGAAGCGCTAGTTCAATTTCTGAAGGGTGCTCAAGAGTAACCATACCCTCTTTCATCACCTCTGAAATGCTTCTTGAAATCTTTCTTTGAATGCTTCGAATTCTGACATAAGCGTATAAAAGAAAAGGAGCCGTATTCCCTTCAAACCTTAGCATCCTTTCATAGCTAAAGGTGTAATCTTTAATACGGTGAGAAGAGAGATCGGCATATTTAAGAGAGTTAATCCCTAAAATCGTTGCCATCTCTTGAAGTTCTTGAGAACTGAGCGTCAAAAATCTCTCTTGCAGTAACGCTTTAGCTTGATTAATTGCCTCTTGGATAAGATCGATCAGCTTTTCTGTTTCTCCTGACCGCGTTTTAAATTTCTTACCATCTTTTCCCAGCACAACCCCAAAGGGAACGTGATCAACTCTTACCTTTGTTCTATCTAAGTAAGACGCTTTTTCTGCTGCTTTAAAAATCATTTCAAAGTGCAGCGACTGCCCAGAATCTGTCACAATGATAATACGGTCTGCTTTTTCTTCCCTAATACGGTGGCAAATGGCTGCCATATCTGTTGTATCGTAGTTGTAGCCGCCATCTGATTTTTGAATGATGATGGGAAAAGGCTCTCCCTCTCTTCCTTCATACCCTTCTAAATAGATGCATTTAGCAGCGCCTGAGAGGGTAATCATCCCTTTATCTTCTAAATCTTTCACCACAGAGGCAAGATACGGATTATAAAAAGATTCCCCTCTTTCAATAATAGCGATATCTAAAAGGGTATAAATTAATTCAAATCCTTTCCTTGAAATATCACAAATGCGTTTCCATAGGGCAACCTCTTCTTGTTCTTCTCTTTGGAGCTTAACCACTTCTAGCTGAGCTGTTTTTTTAAAAAGTGGATCTTCATCAAAGAGCTTTTTAGAGAGTTTATACCACTGCATCAGCTGACTTAAATCAAACTCTTCTTCTTTTTGAAAAAGCTGTTCTTTTTTAATGTAGGCAATCAGCATTCCAAACTGCGTTCCCCAATCCCCAATGTGATTCAGTCTTAAAACATCATGTCCTAAAAACTCAAAGAGTCTAGCTAATGAATCGCCAATAATGGTTGAGCGTAAATGCCCTACATGGAGCTCTTTAGCGACATTAGGAGAGGAAAATTCCACAATCACGCGTTCTTGATGCTCTGGCCTTGCAATCCCTAAAAACGGCTCTTTAAGCATCTGCATCAGCTGCTGAGATAAAAAAGAGGGAGTAAAGGTGATATTAATAAATCCTGGACCTGCAATCTCTAGCGATGCGATCATATCAGGCGTCTCTTCAAGAAGCTCTTTCCACTTCATCACCATCATTTGAGCCACATCTCTTGGGCTTTTCTTTAACTCTTTAGCCAGCTTTAAGGCGTTATTACACTGATAATGTCCAAATTGCACTTGAGTAGAATGCGTAATATCAGGTTGAACAGGATTTGATGTCACCTTCTTTAAAATCTTATCTACCTGCTGCTCTAAAACCGTCTTCAGATGATCCATAAAATCCCTTAACTATAGGTAGAAAAGTGGTGATATCTAGGAGCTAAGACTCTTCTACCAATACCGTATTTAAGTCTATAATCTCCTAAGGCAAGCGCTGCTTGATGCGTCGAGCACTGATTTTGATCCGCAATAGCAAAAAGTTGCATGAGTTGATCAAAAAGTCCATGCACCTTGGTTCTTGCTTTAATCGGATCATACCCTTCATGTTCTAGCTCAAAACTGACGTTAATGAGGCCTCCCGCATTAATCACAAAGTCTGGCGTGTATAAAATGCCTCTTTGACGAATGAGATCCGCATCACTATCTTGAAGAAGCTGATTATTTGCACACCCAGCAATCGCTTTACACCGCAGCTGTAAAATGGTTTGTGCATTTAAAATGCCGCCCATTGCGCAAGGAGAGAGCACATCACACTCACTACTTAAAATATCATCTGCAGGACACGCTGTAGCGCCAAATTTCTTCGCAATGCGCTGCGTTTTTTCCCAGTCGATATCACTCACAATCAGTTTAGCACCTGACCAGAATAAAATTTCTGCGAGTAAAGAGCCCACACTTCCAAGTCCTTGAATAGCAATTGTCTTTCCTTTAACAGAGCTATTTTTTTCTGTCACTTGAAGAGCAGCTTGTATGCCTCGATAAGTTCCCCATGCTGTAAAAGTTGCAGGATCTCCGCTACTTTTATCGTGAGATAGCCCCACAAAATAAGGTGTATGCTGAGCCATGAGCGTGACGTCACTTAAAAAACAGCCTGAATCTTCAGCTCCCGTGTAGAGCCCTTCTAAACGGTGAACCGCTTGCGCAAATGAAATAAGCATTTCAGGTGTTTTTTGTTTAGGATTACAGATGATGACACTTTTTCCTCCGCCAAGACCAAGTTCTGCTAAAGCAGCTTTATACGTCATTCCTTTAGCAAGTCTTGTGGCATCTGTTAGAGCCGCATCAAAGTTGGGGTAAGGGTAAATACGGGTCCCTCCAAGTGCTGGGCCAAGGGCAAGAGAGTGGATACAAATGATTCCTTTTAAATTCACCCGTTCATCAGAAACAACTACCACTTTTTCATACCCTTTCACTGCAATTTCTTTCAGTTCAAGAGAATCCATTATGTCTTCTTTCATAAAGCTATCCTTATTTCGTAAAAACGATAATAACAGATTAGGAAAACGAAAAACACATATTTTTCTTTTCTTTAAGAAACCCTCTTTAGAAAATAAACCGCTCTTATCTGTGACTAAAATAAGAGGCATAACCTAAGGAAAAATGTAACTATTCAGATACCCATGCCTATTCCTGATAAATTTTTTATTCCTTTTTACAATCATAGTTAGTAACCTGGGAATATGTCGATAAAGCTAGAAAATCTTACACCAGATTCTATTGAAGAGATTTTAAAAATTCTCCCTGAACAGACACCACCATATGTTCATCTTTTGGTGCAACAGCTACTCACTACAATTCAAAAACTAGAAACTAGAGTTCAAGATCTAGAAGCTAGATTATCCAAAAATAGCTCTAATAGTCATAAGCCCCCTAGCAGTGATGGTTTTAAGAAAATCCCTAAAAGCTTAAGAGAGTCTTCAGGTAAAAAAGTTGGAGGACAAGAGGGACATAAGGGCGTAGGAAGATCGCAAGTGAGTCATCCTAATCATACGTTTTTATTAAGTCCTGATCGCTGTCAACATTGTCACGCTTCTCTTGAGGAAATTACAGGAAACTGCGTAGAAAAAAGGCAAGTGTTTGAGCTCCCTCAACCTAAGATAGAAACGACTGAATACCAAGCCATAGAAAAAACATGTTTGCGCTGTGGACGATTAACAAGGGCTTCTTTTCCAGAGCATGTGAAGGGTCCTGTGCAATTTGGAAGCCGGATAAAAGCTTTAGCTAGCTACCTGAGCTCTCTACATTTTATCCCCATAAATAGAGTCTACCAAATTTTTAAAGATCTTCTTGGAATATCCCTATCTCCAGGGAGCTGTATGAACATCAATACACAGCTTTTTACAGAACTTCACTCGTTTGAAGAGGGATTAAAAAAGGATCTTTTAAGTTCAAAAGTCTTACATTTTGATGAGACAGGAATGAGATGTGAGAAAAAGCTGAAGTGGATCCATGGTGCAGCATCTCCAGATGGCAACTCTTTATATGATACATCATAAGAGAGGAAAAGAAGCTATGGATACAATCGGAATCTTACCTCTTTTTAAAAACTATGCTGTTCACGATCATTGGAAGTCTTATTTTAATTATCCGGGCTCAAGTCATGTGCTGTGTAATGTCCATCATTTAAGAGAGCTCAATTTTATCTATGAAGAAGAGAAAGAGGAACGTGCCTTAGCTATGAAAAAGACTCTTCTTTTTGCTTATCAAGCTCTCAAAAAAGGGCCTCTAGCAGAAGAAATTATCAAAGAAATCCATCACTCTTATAATAAGGCTATCCAAGAAGGATACTCTCATCACGCAAAACTTGAATCCTTAACTCCTGGAAAAAGAGGAAGAACTAAGCAAAGGCCTGGAAAAAACCTCCTAGATAGACTAGAGCAAAACGTCTCTTCTGTTCTAGCATTTACCAGGGACTCTAAAATCCCTTTTAGTAACAATCAAGGGGAACAAGATATTCGGATGGTTAAACTCAAACAAAAAATTGGAGGGTGCTTCCGAACACTTCTTGGAGGACAAATTTTTTGCCGAATTAGAAGTTATCTTTCCACAGCCCGTAAGCAAAACTGGAATATGTTGGATGCAATTACAGATGCTATTCAAGGAAATCCGTATCACCTAACAGGTCCTCCTCAGTTAGCTCTTTAGATTTTTAAGAGCTAAATCATACCCCCCCTATACACAAATATGTGTATAGGGGGGTATCTGAATAGTTACGGAAAAATCAAGATTTCCTTCCTCTGATTTTTACACCCCTTTTTCAAATAAAAAAATTGATTTATTCAGACACTCCTCCCTTCTTGATTAGAGATCATCATAAAGCAATTCATAAAATTAATTATTATCACTTTATGGAGAGCTATTATTGTGATGACAGAAAGTTCTAACGCTATGTAATATTTGATTTTACGTTTTATGTTTAATTAAATGCAGAGGAGATATCTATGAGCATGCCTTTAAATGTCTTAACAACTGCTGGCTTAATCAAGATGCAGCCGTCTTCTTTAGATGCCTCTAGCCATAAAACCCGGCTCTACCATCTCTCTACTCAAAACCCTGAAACTCTTATCAATATTCAAAAGGCGCTAGAGCAACAACTCAAAAAAGGCAGACTTTACGAAGGTGATGTCTCCAAATGGGATCATGATGCCAAGACAAAACCGTATCTTCTTAAAGAAGGAATGCTTCTAAAGTGGATTTCAGAAGAAGATGCTCTTAAGTTACAAAATAACTCTTCTTACTTGAGTGAGTTGAAACAAAGTCTATTACAAGACTCAGCAAGTGTGGAAAAGGATAGCGGCATTCAACCTGAAGATATAGAAGCTTACGATCTAATTTTATCAAAAATATTAAGCAGTAATAGGGATGATGATCCTATCACAAATGAAGGTCATAACCCAATAGAGCTTCTTGAAAAGTATCTAAAAATTGCTCTAGATCTTCAAAAATGTGAAGGAGAGGAAAGAGCTTATAGTAATTTGGGAAAGACTCACTACTTTTTAGAAAAATACCGTAAAGAAGTAGCTCTTTATGAGAAGGAGTTAAAAATTGCTCTTGATTTTCAAGACCGCTTAGGAGAGGGTAGGGCCTATTCCAATTTAGGCAATGCTTACCGTTCTTTAGGAGAATACCCCCAAGCGATAGAGCTTTATGAGAAGGCTTTAAAAATTGCTCTTGATCTTCAAGACCGTGTAGGAGAAGGCAGGGCTTATTACCATTTGGGAAATAACTACTGCTCTTTAGGAGAATATCCTCAAGCGATAGAGTTTTATGAAAAAACTTTAAAAATCGCTCTTGATCTTCAAGATTGTATAGAAGAAAGGCTGAGTTATAACAATTTAGGAAATGCTTATCTTATTTTAGGAGAATACCAGAAGTGGGAAGAGTTTCATGAAAAAGCTTTAAAAATTACTTTAAGCATTCAAGAATATAAAGTTGAAGAGAGGATTCATGGCAATTTAAGTAAATACAGTCAAGAGATAGAGCTTCATAACAAGAAGTTGCAAATTTCACTTCGTCTTCAAGATCGTGTAGGAGAAAAAATAGCTTATGGCAATTTGGGAATTGCTTATCGCTCTTTAGGGGAGTACAGTAAAGCGATAGAGTTTCATGAAAAAGCTTTAAAAATTGCTCTTGATCTTCAAGATCGTGCAGGAGAAAATGGGACTTATTGCAATTGGGGAAATACTTACTACTCTTTAGGAGAATACCGTAAAGCAATAGAGTTTCATGAAAAAGCTTTAAAAATTGCTCTTGATCTCCAAGACCGTAAAGAAGAAGGGATAGCTTATTACAATTTGGGAATTGCTTACCACTCCTTAAGAGAATATGACAAAACAATAGAGCTTCATGAGAAGGTTTTAAAAATTGCTCTTGATCTTCAAGATCGTATGGGGGAAGGAAAAGCTTATTGCAATTTGGGAAATACTTACGATTCCTTAGGAGAATACCGTAAAGCAATAGAGTTTCATGAAAAAGCTTTAAAAATTGCTCTTGATCTCCAAGACCGTAAAGAAGAAGGGATAGCTTATTATAATTTGGGAATTGCTTACCACTCCTTAAGAGAATATGACAAAACAATAGAGCTTCATGAGAAGGTTTTAAAAATTGCTATTGATCTTCAAGATCATATGAGGGAAGGAAAAGCTTATTGCAATTTGGGAAATACTTATGATTCTTTAGGAGAATACCGTAAAGCAATAGAGTTTCATGAAAAAGCTTTAAAAATTGCTCTTGATCTCCAAGACCGTATAGGGGAAGGAAAAGCTTATTGCAATTTGGGAAATACTTACGATTCTTTAGGAAAATACCGTAAAGCAATAGAGTTTCATGAAAAAGCTTTAAAAATCGCTCTTGATCTTCAAGATCATATAGGGGAAGGAAAAGCTTATTGCAATTTGGGAATTAGCCACCGCTCTTTAGGAGAATACCGTCAAGCGATAGAGTGCCATGAGAAGCATTTAAAAATTGCTATTGATCTTCAAGATCGTATAGGGGAAGGAATAGCTTATTGCAATTTGGGAAATACTTACGATTCTTTAGGTGAATGCTCTAAAGCGATAGAGTTTCATAAGAAAGATTTAAAAATTGCTCTTGATCTTCAAAATCTTGCGGGAGAAGGGAGGGTTTATTGCAATTTGGGAATTACTTATTACTCTCTAGGAGAATATCGTCAAGCAATAGAATTTCATGAGAAGCATTTAAAAATTGCTCTTGCTCTTCAAGATCGCAGAGAAGAAGGGAAAGCCTATGGTAATTTAGGAAATGCTTACGTTTCTTTGGGAGAATATCATAAAGTGATAGAGTACCATGAGAAGGATTTAAAAATTATGATTGATCTTCAAGACCGTATAGGAGAAGGAAAAGCCTATTGCAATTTGGGAATTACTCACAACTCTTTAGGAGAATATCGTAAAGCGATAGAGTTTCATAAGAAGGATTTAAAAATTGCTCTAGATCTTCAATATTATCTAGGAGCTGCAAGGGCTTATTGCAATTTGGGAATTACTTACCACTCTTTAGGAGAATATCGTAAATCAATAGAATTTCATGAGAGGGTTTTAAAAATTGTGGTAGACTTTCAAGATCACATAAGAGAAGGAAGAACTTATAGCAATTTGGGAATTGCTTACTTCTCTTTAGGAGAATATCGTAAAGCGATAGAATTTCATGAGAAGCATTTAAAAATTATTATTGACATTCAAGCCCCTTTAGGAGCAAGAATTGCTTATAGCAATTTGGGAAATGCTTACCTCGGTTTAGGAGAATGCCGCAAAGCGATAGAATTTTATGAAAATAATTTGATAACTGCTCTTGATCTTCAAGATTGTATAGAAGAAAGGATGAGTTATAACAATTTAGGAAATGCTTACCTCGCATTAGGAGAATACCGTAAAGGATTGGAATTTTATGAAAAAACTTTAAAAATTTTTCCAGATCCTCAAGACCCTGTAATGGAGGAAAATATTTATAGAAATTTGGGGAATGTCTATTATCATTTAAAAGAATATACCCAAGCTGAAGAGGCTCTACATAAAAGCATTCAGATTGCTACATCTCTTCAACAAGGTGTTAAGAAATCCAAATGGCAGATCACCTTATTTGAAGGGCTATCATTACCGTATATCTCACTAGAAAAGACTTTGCTTCGCCAAAATAAGACCTTAGAAGCCTTACAAATCTCAGATAGCAGGCGAGCCCGGGCGCTCAATTCTTTGATCATGGAAAAATTGCCTCTTGAAGGATCTAAAATATCCTCTCTAGATTCTTTAACATTTGAGAAAATGAAAAGCCTAGCTGAAAAATTTCATACGATATTTATCACTTATTCTCTCATAGATGTAGATGAAAATTCCTCTATTCAAGCTTGGATCATTTCTCCTAATCAAGAACTCATTTCAATTGCTCTTCCTTCTAACTTAAGTGGATTTAACGATATTGATAACACTTTAACAATATTTCCTTACAAGCCAAGATCAAGGCCTAAATTTGGGATAAAAGCTATAGATCCATTTAAGAGGCACCTCTCTTATTGGTATGAGCTTCTCATCACTCCTTTAGCTCCCTATCTTCCAGCAGCAGACTCAGGCCAAAGCCTCACCTTTATCCCCGATAACTTTTTAGCACATCTTCCCTTTGGAGCATTTTATAATACAGCTAACGATCAATACCTGATTGAAAGGCATCCTATCTCGGTCGCTCCTTCGATCAAAGTTTTATCCCTTCTTGATGAGCTTCCTAAGTTATCAGTTAATCAAGCTCTTTTAATTGGAAATCCTACAACCCCTCGTGAAGTGGATAATAGGCTTAAATTTACCCAAGTAGAAGTTGAGGAAATAAAAAACCTCTTTAATCAGAAAAGAGCTTCTGAATCGCTTATTAAAACACAAATATTCACAGAAACGTTTGCAACAGCAGAAAATGTTCTTAAGAAAGCCCCTCATGCTCAGTTGCTTCATATGGCAAGTCATGGTGTTATGGATGAACCCCTTGGTGAAAATCCTAATCCTCACTCAGTTTTTAAAGGACTTTTTAAATTAGCTAAAGATGATGCTCACCCTTTTGGACAACTCCGTTCAGAAGAGATTGCAGATATGGTTCTTAAAACAGATCTTGTCTTCATGAGCGCCTGCCATTTAGGAAGAGGCAACCTTAAGAGAGAAGGAAGCGTTGGCCCCATATGGTCTTTTTTAGGGGCAGGTGCAAAATCCACTATTGCTAGTTACTGGCCTCTTTTAGATTCAGAAGTGACTGTCAAAATGGTGAAGACTTTTTATCAATATTTCCTAGGCGTTGAAACTCCTAAACTCAATAAAGCACATGCTTTACAAAAAGCGATTTTGATAGGCATGCAAGAAAATAGAGATAATATTGATCAATGGGGAGCTTTTTTCTTATCAGGATTAATAATTTAGAAAGTAGCAAAAAACGCCTCTTGATTCATAGTGCTTGATCCGAAAGGTTTGATGACCCATAAAAAAAGTGATTTATAAGTTGATGCGTTAATTTTTGAGAAACTGTTTTTTAATTTTTAAAAACCCTCCCTTAAAGAAAATGCAGGGATGATAAAAACCCCGTAGAGCTCCATTTCACTTTAACTTAAGCCCCCCTAACTTCTTAAAATCCTATCCCATCCCTTGAAGATTATCTCCTGTTACAGTACCCTAAATGGATTAACCTGGAGATAGGTAGATTTTTCATGTCAAACATTGTTATTTCAAGTCAATTAAAAGAAGGGATCCTTCTATTCCTCAAAAAGAATAAAAAAGCTGACCTTATTACCACCTATCTGTATTTTTTAAAGAAAAAATTTAATATTGAGCCTGTTCTTTTTTTAAGAGAAAAAACGATTTTCCAAAGTCAAGACGACCTCGTTCACAAACTTGAAAAAGAGGGAAAACTGTGGAGAGAGACGGAGATTAAAATCGAAGTAGGTCAGCCCAGTGTTAACGAACAGACGAAAAAAGTTTACATCTGCCCTTTTACAGGTAAAGTGTTTGGAGATAACACCCACCCGAACCCTCAAGATGCGATTTATGACTGGGTCTCTAAATGTCCTGAAAACACAGAAAGACAAGACGGCCTCCGTGTAAAGCGGTTTTTTGTATCAGAAGATAGCGAAGTGATTAAAAACTACATTGGTAAACGTAAAGAGCCGATGAAAAAGATTGTTTTCTCTTCTGCTGTAACAGGAAAACTGTTTAACTCAAAACAAACTGTGATTGATGATTTTACAAAAAATCAGTTAAAACCTTTAGACCTTGTGGAAGTCACCAACCAAAACAGATTCCAAATTGAAGACAGATTCCTCCAATTTATCCAGACGCATTTAGAAGAGAGCCGCATTTCTGCCTTTGTGGAAGCGCTTTCAAAAATTGAAGAGTTTTCTTCTTATGTGGACCACTGGCTTGATGACACTAATGAAGGAACTTCTTAAACAGATCTCCTCTCCTCAAGAGATGGAGCAGTTCGGCCGGGAGCTTGCCATCTTGCTTCAAAAGCCTAATCTGATCTTGGGGCTAAAAGGAGATCTCGGCGCAGGAAAAACTACGTTTCTTAAAGGATTTATCTCCGAGCTAACGGGAGAGCCTGCGCGCCATATTCAAAGCCCAACATTTACCTATCTTCAGGTTTATCAAGGGCTTCACTATGATCTTTACCACTTTGATTTATACCGTATTCAGCATGCAGAGCAGTTTGTTTCTGCAGGATTTTTAGACTATACAGTAGCTGGGGGCATTTGTTGCTTTGAATGGACCGAAAGAGTGGAATCTATACTCCCTAAAAGCACGTTATTTCTAGATATTCATTACCAAGGTGCAAGCGCTAGGGAATGCAGGCTTTACACAAAGGAGCCGTTATGAAAAAGTTTTCTTTTGATTCAGCTAAGTTTCTTGGCTCGATGTTAAAACCTACCGATCAACTGCTAGATATGCATGGCAATGAAATGCCAGAGATCGCTCTTGTCGGAAGATCCAATGTGGGAAAATCTTCTCTTATTAATCATCTTCTTTCTTTAAAAAAGCTAGCTTTTGTCTCTTCAAAACCTGGAAAAACAGTGACGCTTAATTTCTTTAAGGTGGATGAAAGGTTAATTCTTGTTGATCTTCCAGGCTACGGCTTTGCGAAAAGATCTCACGAAGATCAAGCGAGCTGGGGAAAAAGCATTCACGATTATTTCACCAAAAGAAAATCCCTAAAAGTGATCTTACTCTTAGTGGATAGTAGAAGAGAGTTTTGTGAAGAAGATAAACAAATTGCCCTATGGGCAGAGCACCATCAAAAATCGGTTGTGATCGTCTTTACAAAATCTGACACCATTAAAGAGGGTGAAAAAAAAGCGCTCCAAGCAAAAGCTCACTCTTTAAACCCCTCTTTTCCTACGATGTATTACTCCATCAAGGACGGAAAATCTAGGGATTTTCTCATTACAACCCTTAATCACCTTCTTATACCCTCATAGGCATTCATGACTCTTTTAAACGAACAAACCTTTATCTGCCTCGATTGCGAAACAACAGGTCTTGATGCTAAATCTGATCGTATCATTGAAATTGCAGTGACGAAGTTTACTTTTGCTAAGACACTTGCCACATTTGAAACGCTCATTGACCCTGAGCAGCCCATATCAGCAGCTTCCATGTTAATTCACCATATTGATGATAGCATGGTAGCCGGGCAACCCAAAATTCAAGAGGTTCTTCCAAAAATTATTGAAATGGTTGGGCCTTACCCCGTTATTGGACATGGGATTCAAATGGATCTTTCCTTTCTTGCAGAATCTTGCAAAAGATACAACATTCCTAACCCCTTTCTCACCCTCACCTTTATTGATACGTTAAGACTTGCAAGACTCTATGGAGAGAGCCCAACAAACTCTCTAGAGAAACTCCGTCAGCACTTTAACATTCAAGCCGAAGGGGCGCATAGGGCTATGAACGATGTGATTGTCAACATCCGCGTCTTTGAATACCTCTCTAAAACCTTTAAGACAACAGAGCAGCTCCTTACAAGGCTCACTAAACCCATTATGCTCAAAAATATGCCGCTTGGAAAGTATAAGGGAAGACCTTTTTCTGAGCTCCCCATTGACTATTTAAGCTGGGCAATGAGAGCTGATTTTGATCAAGATTTGCTGTTTTCTTTAAGATCTGAGTTTCAAAAAAGAACAAAAGGAACCGGCTTTGAACAAGCCAGTAACCCTTTTGCTAAGCTGTAATTTTGATCTATGACAGTCCCTATACAAGACTACCCTCACATGAGAGATCTTCCTCTTCATTTGAAAAAGGTGCTACTACGCGTAGACTATAATGTCCCGTTAGGAGAGCAAGGAGAAATTGTAGATGACTGGCGTATTCAAAAATCTCTTCCCTCTCTCATGTACGCTCTTGAGCAAGGATCGGCGATTGTTCTCATCAGTCATCTAGGAAGACCAGAGGGAAAAGTGAGTCCTTCTTTGTCTTTGAAAGTTTGTGCCAAAAGACTCTCTTCACTCATTCCGTATCCTGTTTTTTTCTGTAATAGCTGCACGGGAGAAGAGGTTAAAGAGAGGATTCAAAAACTTCTTCCTGGGGAAGTGCTTGTGTTAGAAAATTTACGGTTTCATCCGGAAGAAGAAAATCCTCATCTTAACGTAAAGTTTGCAAAGGAGCTCTCAGAAGGGTGTGACTATTTTGTTAATGACGCCTTTGGAGCGCTCCATAGATATCACAGCTCCATCACCGAATTACCTAAATACTTCCCTCAGAAAGCTGCCATGGGCTTTCTTGTAGAAGAAGAGGTTAGAGTGTTTCAGACGCTTTTAAGAGCACCTAAAAAACCGTTTCATGTGATTATCGGGGGCAATAAAGTGTCTTCTAAGATGGGTATCCTTCACGCTCTCTTAAATCATGTAAGTGATCTATTTATTGGAGGAGGGATGGCGCTTACCTTCTTAAAAGCTAAGCAGTTAGAAACTAGCTCCTCTTCGGTTGATCCAAAGCAGCTTCAACAAGCTCTAGATTTGATGCATCTATGCCAAGAAACAAAGACAGTCATTCATCTCCCTTGTGATCTTGTCATTGCAAATCAAAAAGAAAAGGGCGCTCTTTTTAAAACTATCACACTTCCTACCTCTATTCCTGAAGGGTGGATGGGACTAGATATCGGTCCTTTAACACTAGAGGCTTGGAAAGAGCCTCTTAAAAACGCCTCTACCATTTTTTGGAATGGACCTTTAGGCGTTTTTGAAATTCCGCCGTTTGATCAAGGAACAAATAAACTAGCTCAAATCCTCTCTTCTCAAGACTGCCCCAAAATTATTGGAGGGGGCGACTCGGTAGCTGCCATTCAAAAGGCTTCTCTTTCCTCTTCATTTAATCATCTCTCTACAGGAGGGGGCGCTTCACTTGCCTATCTTGAACAACAAAGTCTACCTGGTTTAGACGCTCTTTTAGCGTCATGTGCTCCTTAACTTCACAATCATCAAACTTATTATTTTAAAGAAATCCCGTTGAACTAAAGAAAATATCGTGTATACTCATTGTGATTTATCAAGGGTAACATGAGCTTAAAATCATTTAGTACTCTTCGGGCATTATTGTGGCCCGTCCACCGGGAAGAATACCCAAAATTCATCCCGATGTTACTGATTTCTTTTCTAATTTGTTTTAATTACTACCTCCTTCGGATTTCCAAAGAAGCCGTATTAATTACAGCACCTCAATCAGGAGCAGAGGCTCTTCCTTTTATTAAAGTGTGGGTGATTCTCCCTACAGCTTTTATCCTCACATTCCTATTTACAAGACTTTCAAACTACCTGAGCAGACAAACGATTTTCTATGTCATGCTCTCCATTTTTATGGGGTATTTTTGTCTTTTTACATTCTTTCTCTATCCCAATCAAGATAAACTCCATCCTCACGCTTTTGCAGACCATTTGCAAACGCTTCTCCCTTTGGGTTTTAGAGGATTCATCGCGCTCATTAGAAACTGGACTTTCACCACCTTTTATGTGATGTCAGAGATGTGGAGCACCATGATCATGACCATCTTATTTTGGGGATTTGCAAATGACACCACATCTGTTAAAGATGCAAAACGGTTTTATGGCCTCTTTGGAGTGGGAACCAACTTATCCGGTGTCATCGCAGGAGCACTAGCGGCTCACCTCTCTACTCAACAGTTTAATCCGCTCATTCCTTTTGGAAAGACAGGTTGGGATCAATCCATTTTCCTGATTAACATGTTAGTCATTGCTTCAGGACTCATCTGCATGATGCTTTACTGGTGGATGAACCGTAAAGGATATGGATATACAGAAGAAAACTTAAGAAGCCATAGAGAAGCTCCGATTAAAATGAGCATCCGTAAAAGCTTTGCTTCGATTTTAAAATCTCCCTACCTCTGCCTGATTGCCATTCTTGTTGTGACGTATAACATTGTGATTAATCTAGCTGAAGTAGTGTGGAAAGATCAAGTTAAGCAGCTCTATCCATTAGCTGCTGACTTTAATCACTACATGGCTGAAGTGAACTTATGGATTGCGCTCATTGCAGCTATCATCTCTTTCTTTATCTCAGGAAACATCATACGGGTTCTTGGATGGACAAAAAGCGCGCTCATTTCTCCTATATTAACCTTCTTTACAGGGCTTCTTTTCTTTGGAGCGCTTCTTCTTCCTAAGGAGACGCTTATGGGGCTTGGACTCTCTTTTGGAATGGCGCAACCAGCCATTGCTGTTTTTCTAGGGTCCTTGCAAAATTGTCTATTAAGAGGAACCAAATACAGCCTTGTCGATGCGACGAAAGAACTGGCGTTTATCCCTCTTTCTAATGAAGAAAAAATACGGGGGAAAGCAGCTATTGATGGAATCGGCTCTCGTTTAGGAAAATCTGGCGGCTCTTTGATTTATCAATTTCTTCTCATTTCCTTTGGGACCATTGTAGGCAGTATTCCAATTGTGGGTGTTCTTCTGATCGTCAGCTTAACAGCATGGATTTTTGCAGTTAAGGCTCTAGGCAAACAGTTTAATTACCTCACATCAGATCACGTACCTCCTCAGGGAGAGCCTTCTGCTGTGTCTATTTAAATCCTTTTAAGAGCGCTGATTTTTTAAAGAGCGCTCTTAATATTTTCTTAAAAAACACGCCTTCTCTTTGTTGATCTCTCTGATGACACCTCTAAAAAAAGGGGGTTCATCACAACTCTTACCGCCTCTTTTGCAAGGATAAAAAAAATAATTCACTACCCTCTTAAGTAAATGAAGCCTTATAATACACTTCATGGAAAGTCTTATTAGCTGGATTTTAGCTCATGCTCACTCAGCTCATTGGTGGATTTTTGCAGCTATTTTACTAGCTGGGTTTAATCTTCCTATTAGCGCAGATGTTTTGATTGCCCTCTCAGCTCTTCTTGCGCTCTCTCTTGGCCCTGCCTTTTTGTGGAAGCTTTACCTTGCCATTTTTTTAGGATGTTATTTTGCCGGTTGGATTGCTTACTGGATAGGAAGAATCGGAGGAGAGTGGCTCCTTAAGACCTCTTGGTTTAGACGTATTTTCCCCAAAGAGCGGCAAGATAAGATTGAATACTTTTACCATAAATATGGATTTCTCACCTTTTTGATTGGAAGGTTCATTCCCTTTGGCGTGAGAAATTGCCTATTTATGTCTTCTGGGATGAGTAAGATCCCCTTTTTAAAATTCGCTCTATGGGATCTTCCTGCCTGTTTCCTTTGGACCTCTCTTTCTTTTTCTCTCTTCTGGTTCTTAGGGAAACACTCTCCCGATTTTACAAACCATCTCAAAATACTCAATTTAACCCTTTTTTCTGCTTTCGGTGTGACGGCAATTGCTGTTCTTTGGTATAAGCGAAGGGGAAAAAAAATCCATAAAAGCGTATAACCACTATGATCAACATCTCAAATAGCCTATCTTTACTTAGAGCCCCTCTCGCTTTTCTCTTTCTCATCGAAAGCCCGATGCTCCGTTTGATGGCCACTTTTCTTGCCATGCTAACAGACAGTATTGATGGATATTTAGCAAGACGCTCAAAAACAGCATCCCGTTTTGGAGCGGTCTTAGACCCTGCAATGGATAAATTTTTTGTTTTCTTTGCACTAGGAGCTCTATGGTTCGAAAATAAAATTGAGCTGTGGCAACTTGTGACGATGGTTTCAAGAGATATTGCTCTTTGTATTTTTGGACTCTACTTAAGTGCCTCTAACCGCTGGCATACGTATGAATTTAGATCCATCAGATGGGGAAAAATCACAACAGCGCTTCAATTTATTGTCCTCATTGCCCTCTCTCTTGGATATGAAATACCCACAGTCACTTTTTATGCATTTGTCGGATTTGCACTTCTTGGACTCTATGAACTCTTTCAGTTTAAAAAAGTCACAGCTGAGGCCTAAAATCTCTCTATCTAACGAAGTAAAGGGATGGCAAGAGATACCTGCCTCTTTTGCAAGATCTCATGGATTTGCATCAGCACTTCTTGCTGACGGATGAGAAGAGAGTTTACCCCGCTTCCTACCTTAGCATACGCCGTGATGACAATATCTCCCCCGCTTCCATCAAACGCTTTTAAATACACCTCTAAAGGAAGCTTTGCATCAATCCACGGCGTCTCTTTTAAAAGCTGTTTAATCTCTTCTGTAAGTAAAGCTACTTGAGAAATGTCTGTATAAATAATTTTAAAGGTGCGCTCAAAAAGCGCATGCGCTTTACGGCTGTTATTGACGACAATGAGCGTTGAAAAAACGTTATTAGGAAGATACACCATCTGCCTTCCTCGATCTTTTAAAGAGGTGGTAAACCATCCCATATCTTGAATGGTCCCTGTGATATTTTTTTCAGGTAAAGAAATTTCATCTCCTAAGACAAACGGTTTCATGAGAGAGAGAAATATTCCCGTACAAAAATTAGCAATCACATCTTTACTAGCTAGTGCAAAAGAAGCGGCTCCCACCCCTCCTAAAGCAAGTAACGGGGTCGTATCAATTTCTAAAAGAGGGAGAATAATCAAAACAATACCCAACACTGTGGCAATGGTAATTAAGCGGCTAATGAGCTTGAGGGTCATTTGATCGCTCGGTTTATTCAGCTGCAAAGATAAATGGTCCTCTAACACTTTTTTCCATCTAAAAAATATCCACACTCCAGAGGAAAAGATCGCCATCCGTCTTGCCGAGCTAAAAAGAGCTTGATTTACTTCCCAACCCATTTCTTGCACACATAAACGGAGAAGATAAAGCCCGAGTAAAAACCACAGAAGTAATGAAAGGGGGAATTTTAAAATATGCGTGACTTTAGCAGAAGATCCAGAGGGCCTGGATTTTTCAAAATAGTAGAGCCCTTTAATCACAAGCCATTGACAAAGAGCAATCAAGGCAAGCGCAAAAAGAGCTTCAGTTAATTTATCGCTGATGAAATTCATACTGTAACGATAACAAACCCTGAAGATAAGATGCTACCCCCCTTCTAAAAAAACCTGTATTCTTGGGGGATGGAAGTTTTTTCTTCTTCTCATACAAGGCAAAAGTCCTTTTAAAAGTCTCCTGATGACTGAAGTAGCCTGTAGCTTCCCCTTTACAAGAGCGCTTTTCTCATAGGGACTATACCACCTATTTATCCAATTGGATCTTCTTTTTAGAGCCTGATCTCCTTGACCCCCAGTTCTTATGATGATTTAAAGCAGATTGTACTCAATCTTAAAAAAAGAGCGTTTTTTTACTTTGTAAAAAGGCCTCTGATCCCCTTATTTAACTCCCCGTAGGGATTTTTTATGCTTGAATCAGAGACTCTTATGAAGATAAGCATGTTTTTATTTGCTGAATTAAACAGAAGCTTTTAAGATGAACTCACTTATCTAAGAGGTCTCCTATGCAATTTATACGTGAATCTATTTTTGCCAGCACACTTCGGCTATTTTGTCGGTCGGTTGCCCTCATTCTAGGGATTGGAATCGGAGTGATTGCAGTGGCTTTATGTGTATCTGCTTTTATCGCTCCTTCTTGCTCTTCTCCTCAATCTCAAATGACCCTGCTTCCTGATGCAGAAGGAAATAGAGAGCTTCTTCCTCTTTCTTCTCCTGCCATTTTGTGTATTGATATTCAAGGGGTGATTGGAGTGGGAGATCTCACACAAGATAAGATCAATAATATTCTCTTAGATTCTAGAGAGAACCTCTTTAAAAATAGCCGTGTGAAAGCGATTTTACTCAAAATTAACACCCCTGGCGGCTCTTCTGTTGATTCCGATGCGATCTATCAGCTTCTCATGCATTATAAAGCAAAATATGAAGTTCCTGTTTATGCTTATGTGAGCGGTCTCTGCGCCTCTGGAGGGATGTATATCGCCTGTGCAGCGGATAAAATTTACGCCTCAAGATCAAGTGTGATTGGCTCAGTTGGTGTCATTTTAGGCCCTAACTTCAATTTCTCTGATGTGATGACAAAATATGGCATCCAAGCTAAAACATTTACTGCAGGGCAAGATAAAGATGAACTCAACCCTTTCCGTCCTTGGAAGCCTGATGAAGGAGAATCGATTCAGTCCATCATCTCTGTCATTTATGATCAATTCATCTCGACTGTCTCAGCATCACGCCCTCTCTTAACAAAAGACCTTTTAATCAACACCTACGGCGCGCATATTTTTGCTGCCCCAACAGCTGAGACGCTGGGGTATGTAGATAACGGCAATAGCAGCTACATAGAGGCACTGAAAGATTTAGTCAAAGAGATAGGGCTTTCTGATGAAACCCCTTATCAAGTGGTGAAGCTCTCAACAGCTCATAGTTTTTTTAATGACTTTGGACAGTCTCTCACCCCGGCACATGTGATGCGTTCGGTATTAGGACTTAAAACGGATGATGTCTCACTCCTACAAGGGCAATTTCTTTACTATTATCAGCCCTAATATATGATAAATGAGGTAAAATTCTTCTAAACTGGAATATATCTCATGAAAAAACTGCTAATTATTGATGCCGTAAACTTTCTCTTTAGAGCGTATTACGGCATTGCTCCTATGACAAATCATGAAGGCATGTCAACCAATGCCATTTTTGGATTCATCAGATCCATCAATAAACTCATGACGGACTTCCCTTCTGATCATGTCGTTGTGGTGTTTGATGGAATCAATAATAAAAAAAGCAGATCCGATCTTTATGCAGATTATAAAAGCCACCGTAAGGAAATGCCACAAGATCTTGTCCCTCAGCTGGACCTTGCAAGAAAGTGGTGTGAGTTAAGAGGCCTTCCCTCTCTTTCCATTGAAGGAGTAGAGGCTGATGACACGATTGGAAGCATCGCTGTATGGGCAGCTAGTCTTGAGACCGAAGTGAGACTGTGTAGTAGTGATAAAGATTTATGCCAACTTGTATCAGATCATATTCATCTCTTAAATCCCAGTAAAGATTACCTAGAAGTCAATACCGAAAAAGTCAAAGAGCTGTTTGGGGTTTATCCTCATCAAATAATTGACTATCTAGCACTAGTTGGTGATGCTTCTGATAATATTCCAGGAGTTGAAGGGTTTGGACCTAAAACAGCTTCCTCTTTACTTGAGCAATTTGGAGATTTAAACACGCTCCTTGAAAATAGTGATAAGGTGCCAGGTCAAAAAAAACAAGAGGCTCTTCAAAAAGGAAAAGATATGGCTCTTTTAAGCCAAAAGCTTGCCACGATTAACCTTTTTATTCCCTTTCCTAAAGACGCTCTTTTCTTTTTGAAAAAACCGCTTCAGCATGAAGAAATCAAGCAGTTTTACCACAACCTTCAGCTCTTCTCTTTTTTAAAAGAGCTCGAAGCTCTTTCTCCTAAAGTCCCAGAAAAAACAAGTTATAAGCTTGTGAATACGTTAGAAGAGCTTCAAGAGGTGTGTACTCTTTTAAAACAAGAGGCCTCTATTTGTCTAGATACAGAAACCACATCTCTTAACTCTATGAATACAGAGATTGTAGGGATTGGGCTCTCTTCTAAGCCTCATGCGGCGTGGTACATCCCGTTTAACGGATTGTTAGATCAATCTACCATCCGAAATCAGCTCACCTCGCTTTTTCAAACGCCTACACTTTCTTGTTATGGGCATCATATTAAGTTTGATCTACATGCCCTTATCAATGAAAACCTCCCCCTTCCTCAGGTGGGATTTGATACGATGCTAGCCTCTTATCTTCTAACGCCGCAAAATCACCGCCACAACCTCGATGAACTTGCGCTTTCGCATTTTGATTTTCATAAAACACCAATCACCGATTTGATTGGAAAAGGGAAAGATCAAAAATCCATGCAAGATGTCTCCGTTGAAAAGGTGAGCCTTTACTGCTGTGAAGATGTGGATTATACAGCAAGATTAAAAGAAAAATTTGCCCCTGAAATTGAGAAAAATCAGCTGCATAGCACTCTTTATGATATTGAAATCCCGTTAATTCCTGTTCTTCTTAAAATGGAGAGAAAAGGGATTTTTGTAGATACTGTATCCTTAAGTCAATTAGCAGATACACTAGAGTCTTCTCAAAAAGAGTTAGAAAAAAAGATATACGCTCTTGCAGGAGAATCATTTAATATTAATTCCCCTAAACAGCTCAGCCACCTTCTCTTTGAAAAGATGCAGGTCACTCCGCTGAAAAAAAATACAACCGGGTATTCCACAAACGCAGCTGTTTTAGAAGAGCTAAAAGAAACTGTTCCTCTTGCAGCTCTTGTTCTTGAATACCGCGGGTTAGAAAAACTAAGATCCACCTACATCGCTCCGCTGCCCTCTCAAATCAATCCCTCTACTCACCGCGTTCATCCTACCTTTAATCAATCTGTTGCCTCAACAGGAAGGCTCTCTTGCCAAGATCCAAATTTACAAAATATTCCGATTAAATCTCTTTTAGGAAAAAAAATTAGAGAGTCGTTTAAGCCTCAAGATCAAGACGGGTTATTTCTTTCTGCTGACTACTCTCAAATTGAACTTCGGCTTCTTGCTCACTTAAGTGAAGACCCTGCCCTTCTTGAAGCGTTTAATGCAGGGGAAGACGTTCACGCTTATACAGCTTCTCTCGTCTTTAATGTCCCTTTAAAAGAAGTGTCTTATGAGATGCGTCAAAGAGCAAAAGCTGTGAACTTTGGGGTCCTCTACGGACAACAAGCGTTTGGGCTCTCACAAGGTCTTGGCATTACGTATCATGAAGCATCTCAATTCATTGACACCTATTTTGATCGGTATAAAAGAGTAAAAGATTTTCTAGAGTCTTGTAAAGAGTCCGCAAGAAAGACAGGATACGCCATCACGATGACAGGAAGAAAACGGCCAATTCCTGATATCGTGAGCAAAAATCCCCTCATTAGAAATGCCTCTGAAAGGCTAGCGATTAACACCCCTCTTCAAGGCTCAGCGGCCGATCTCATTAAAATGGCTATGATCAATATCGATACCTATTTAAAAGAAAAACCCCAATGCCATATGCTACTGCAGATTCACGATGAACTTCTTTTTGAAGCGCCTCAAAGCGAAATGCCCTCTTTATCTCATGAAGTGAAGCGTCAAATGGAGGGCGTCATGCAGCTAAAAGTTCCTTTAGAAGTCCACATTTCCATTGGAAAAAATTGGGGAGAGTGTTAACGTTAAGTAAACCATCCAATACAGGTTTTTTACATGAGGTGAATCACTGATTTGCCGCCTGATGCAGAAAACGGAAGGTTAAAGAGTTGATGCTGATAGAGTTACTTGTAATTCTAAGCACTCTTAAAAGTCCTAGGTAAGGCAAATTGATAAATTTCCTAGGGCCTAACGTCATGACAAATCACCAATTTAATAGAAAAATTACAACTAGTGTGTTTTCAAACTCAATGAAACTCTTCTGTTAAGAAGCTCTCATTCTGTGAATAGGACAGGCAAGGGTTAAATTTTATTTTTGATCTAAGAGGTAAAATCTGCTTTTTTAGATTTTTACCCCTGAAGCGCCTCTTCTTGATGACATGCATAGAGAAGTGTGATATTGACGCTGTAGCCCCCTCTCTTTCTTTGACCCTTCAAAGTAAGAGAGAAGAAAAGAATTAAAAAAAACAGGCACTCTCTTTTCCATGCCCCATTGCATGAAATGCCGATAAGAGGGTGCTCTCATAAGAACCTTAAGGCGACAGAGTCGCTATAAAAAAAGAAATTTTTAAGCTAATGCCCAATTTATGCAAGGAGCCCGAATGAAATCCGACCCATCTCAACCAGATTCAGAAATCCCTTCTGAAGCCACTTCATCTCTTTCCCCTCCACTCACATCTCAAGAACAAATCACAAAAATTGCAGATCTCCAAAGAATGGAAGTGGAAGAGCTTAATAACGTTGCAAGAGCGATGGGGCTTAACTTAGGATCGATCGCAAAGTCTCAGCTTGTTTTTGAAATCGTTAAAGCTAAAGCAGAATCTCCCACAGAAATCTTAGTGGGTGAAGGGGTGCTAGAAGTTCTTCCGGATGGCTTTGGATTTTTAAGATCTCCTAACTACAACTACCTCCCTTCTGCTGAAGACATCTATGTCTCTCCTGCCCAAATTCGCCGGTTTGATTTAAAAAAAGGAGACACTGTCTATGGAACCATTAGATCTCCTAAAGAAAAAGAGAAATATTTCGCTCTTCTTAAAGTGGATAAAATCAACAACCGCCCTCCAGAAGCTGCCCGTAACCGGATCTTATTTGAAAACTTAACACCTCTTTATCCCAATAAGCGGCTTGTCATGGAAACAGGTAAAGATAAGCTCACAACCCGGGTGCTAGATCTTGCAGCGCCTATTGGGATGGGACAGCGCGGTCTTATTGTAGCGCCTCCAAGAACCGGTAAAACCGTTATTTTGCAAAATATTGCAAACGCCATCACGACCAACAACCCTGATGTGATCTTAATTGTTCTTCTCATCGACGAACGGCCTGAAGAGGTGACAGATATGATGAGAAGCGTGAAAGGGGAAGTGGTTTCTTCAACCTTTGATGAGCCGCCAGAAAGACACGTACAGGTTGCTGAAATGGCGATTGAAAAAGCAAGAAGACTTGTAGAATACCATCACGATGTGGTCATTCTTCTTGACTCTCTCACAAGACTTGCAAGAGCGTATAACACGATCCAGCCGCATTCTGGTAAAATCTTGAGCGGTGGTATTGATGCGAACGCGCTGCATAAGCCAAAAAGAATTTTTGGAGCGGCCCGTAATGTCGAAGAAGGGGGATCTCTCACCATCATCGCGACAACGCTGATTGATACAGGGTCTCGTATGGACGAGGTGATCTTTGAAGAGTTCAAAGGAACCGGTAATATGGAGCTTGTCCTAGACCGGCGCTTAGCAGATAGAAGAACTTATCCAGCGATTGATCTCATTAAGAGTGGAACAAGGAAAGAAGAGCTCCTTTGTCACCCTGAAGAGTTAGAGAAAATCTATCTCATGAGACAAGCTCTTGCTGACCTCTCTCCTCTTGATGCAATGAACCTCTTAACAGGACGTCTCAAGAAAACTAATAGCAATATTGAGTTTTTGATTTCCATGAAAGAGTAATTGAAAGTCTCTATCAGATGAGTCTCTTATCTAAAGAGGTAAGAGACTCATCTGAAATCTTAAGAAGTCCTTTATCAGAGTATTTTCTCACGCTATAGAAGATGCTGATTCACGTTTAACCCTCTAAAAATTGCCCTCCCTATTCAATAGCTAAAAGATGTAAGTGTACTGTGTCCTTTAATAACCTAAGAGATAGAAGGCCTAACTCTTTTAAGTAAAACTTCTTGCCCAAATTATTCCCTCATCGGTATCTTCTAATGTGACCCCTTTAACGTTTAATAGTAGAAATCCTTTGAGTTTCTCAAATTAACGAGAAAGTCTTTTCATCATGGACCCTTTGAGAAAGGATAATCTAAGATGAAAACATGTTTTAAGGATCCTATAAAGAGGATCCATAACAACTTTTCTTGTGAAATTCAAAAGACTTTTAGTATTAGATAAATATACCCTGAATAAAAAAGGTTTATTATGTCTATACCTACCCAATCTCCTCGCCGGTGGCTAGGAGATCTGCCCTCCTTTGCTTCCTTTAAACTGGATCAAGAGTCTAATCTTTTTTTAGAAATACATATTAAAAAAGATTTCCATGCACTCCAAAAACTCACCAATCAAATTGCGCTTGAAACTCTGCATAAAATCACAGCTTATACTCTTATAGGAGGCGCTCTCCTAGGAACAATGGCCTTAATGACAGCCTCTACTTTTGTCATTGTAAGAACTCTCAAAAAAACAGCCCCCGTGCATTTACTCTTATATGCTGTGATGTGTAAGCCCTTAACGCCCTTGATAAAATACTTACTTCAGCAAGCCTCACTTTTATACATCATCACCTTAAGTATGCTCATTGATATAGCAGCTAGCTCCATTTTACGATCTCTTCATCACCGCACCTATATCACGAAGGTGGCACTGATCCCTGTACACTATCAAAAGCGTCAAAATCTTTCTGAAATCGCTTCAAATATTTTAAATCTATTTCTCATTGACCAGGTTCAAGCCTCAGATTTAATATGCCCTCTCTCTCAAAAGATGATGGCATTTCCGATGAAGAGTCCGTGTCATCATGTATTTGAACTTTTTTCTCTTGCAGCAGAAATTCGGACGTGTAATGAAGGCTCTTTAACAAAAAAATATCTCTGCCCTACATGCACGGCTCCTCTTTCAGAAATGAATCATGATTTAGAAAAATCGGATCTGATCCGTAAAAACGGCCGCCATATTTTTATAAAACTCGAGCAGTTATTAATACAGCCATCTGTCATAAAAGAGATGGAAAGACAAGAGATCTCTTTGATGATCTCAAGAGGAAGTCCTATTCTTCGACGTCCCTTGGAAGAATTAAATCAGCTCATTCACCGCACTCCAGAAAAACTTTTACCAGATGAAATTGTGGCTCTTACTGCCTTCATCATCAAACAATTTATTCCCTTCGAACATAATCTCTATGCGATTTACCAAACAGCATTTCATCAACTCACCGAAATATCACGGAGAAGGGATCTTTCTTTGGATACCTCTAGTACACTTATCCTCCAACTCATAGAGTGGTACGACCAGAAAAGATGCATTCCTGAACCGTGTAAGAGAGTAACTGAGTTATTCCATCTGATCGAAAGTCATGAAGCTTGTGAATGAGAGTGTGTTTTACATGTCTTAAAGAGACATATCCTTATAGGCTCTTTGCTTTGAACCAACCGATCTTTACAATATATTTTGCTATTTCAAATGGAGTAAGAGACTATCATTCTTAATAGGTAAATCAGCAAAGAAGCTTTTTTATCTCTAACCACTCATCCTCTTGATCCTTGATTCAAGAGGGTGATCGCTCTATAGAATGAATACGGTGTGATAGAAGCTCTTTTCTAACAAGCCTTTAGGTTAAAAAAATTGAACCATTTTCTACATCAAAATTTTTCCTTAAAAGAGTTATCCTCTTAGCATTGATTCTTTTAAGGAAAAAAGCTTGCTCAAATTATTCCCCCACCTGTATTGTTTTGATTAACACAAATTAACGTTTAATAGTAGAAATCCTTTGAAGTTCTCAATTAAGCGGAAACCATTTTCATGATTGATATCTCAAGAAGGTTTTAAAGATGCCTCTCTTGAGCTAAAGATGATGAAATGCATTTAGCTCCTGAAGGATCTAAATGAGAGCTTCCGTTGTGAGCTTCAAAAGAGGTCTAGTATTAGATAAATATACCCTGAACAAAAAAGGTTTATTATGTCTAACCCTATCCATGCTGGATCCTCTTGTCCTCAATTAGGAGACTTGCCCTCCTTTCTCTCTTTTGAATTTATTCCTGAAACCCCCGTTTTTCTAAAATTTAGTTTTGCACGAGATCGAGGTGCTATGGTCCAAGCGGTTGATCAAGCAGCCCTTAACTATCTCCGTTTTTTAGGAACAGGTGCAGGAATTGGACTGACCTTAGGAGTTGGAGCCGTGATGGTTAAGTTATTGGGCAATCAAGAAAGTGCTCAAACTGCTGCAGTACTTCCAACAAATCCACCGCCTCTGAATCAATCCATTTATCGCCGTTTTCAAAATTCGGTTAATCAATCCATGTATTTAAACATCATCAGAAGTTCCTTAGCAATAGGTGTGACGACAGCGCATTATTTTGGATTATTCCATGGCGCTTATACTCTATTAAAGGTCATTCCTATTCGAACGAAAGCTTTTCAACACTCTCATGAAGCTTCTAATAAAGCGTTTGAAATCATGAATATCTTTGTAGAGAATAAAATTGAGCGATCAAATTGGATATGCCCTATTTCTCAGGAACTCTTGGCATTTCCTGTCACAATAAATTGTGGACATGTTTTTGAACTTTTTTCATTATCATTAATGATGCTCCCATCCGAGAGCCGCCAATCAACTAGCCGTCTATGTCCTCTTTGTAGGAGTTTTATTTCTAATATTGATTATGATGCGGATAAACTCAACATAATGCACCACGGCAGCCATAAAATTTTTGAGCAATTAGAAAATCTTCTGACTAAGTCGCATATTATGGATGGGGCCACAACGAGTGAAATTGAGTCATTAATTCATAGAGGACGGTTCTTTTTAGAGCGCCCTGTAGATGAAATAACTCATCTACTTCATCATTCTCAAAAAGAACTTCAACCAGATGAGCTCTTTGCACTAGCAGCTCTTATATTAACCCAATTTAAACCCATGCACCACAAAATCAAAATCATTTATGACATGAGCCTTACGCAAATTTCTGAACTTATGAGATTAGAAAAAATTACTCCTGATGATGGCCCTAAACTCATAAAAAATTTACATCTATGGTATCAACGAAGAGACTTTATTCCCCAAAACTGCCCATTAACAAGAACTTTATTTGAAAAATTAGGAGTTAGAGAATGAATATTATCCAAGCGATGAAACAAATCTACTCCGATAGAATAAATCCTTCCTTCTCCTTTACTCACCAATTTGGAAATTTTTTTCAAGAGATGCCTTTTCTCTATGTTTTTGATCAATCTTTTCTGATGAAAGATCTCTATGTGCCTTCAAAGCGTATGGATAACTTTAATGCATTTAAGCTTCTTCAGTGCAAAGAGGCTTATAGACCGATTGTGCCTCTAGATCTTGAAGGAGGTAATGGGTCTCGTTTGTTTGGAACACTTGTTCAATCTCATGCTAGCTATATGTCACTTGGAAGCATTGAAGGGTATCATACAGATAAACACCTTTCCTATAGGATTAACTTGAAGGCAATTGAAACCTTGTTTTGCGTGATTAAAAAAGAGGCTCCTAAAATCAGACATGCCATTCAGGAAAATCCCCTATTAGAAGGACTAAGAAGCCCTATAGTGAATCAATCATATTTTTACTCTGATACCTATCGTTGCCATCCAGATGTGACCTTCACCGAGCAACTCTTCATGCAGCGGATCACAGGCCGTATTGCCATGCATTTTGAGCAAGAGATCATTCAGGAAATGCCCTTTCCTCAATTTCAAAATGAAATGCATATAACAACAATTCAAAATGGAATGTCTAGAAAATATCCTCTTGCAATTGTGAGTTTATGGAAACCGAATTTTGAAGATCAAAAACTCTATTCTACGTATCAGCAAAAACTGTATGAAGAACGGGATAAACGGGTCTTTAAATGGTTTGATCAAGCGTTAACTTTGGATAAAAAGATAAGAGATCTTGATTCTACTGCTTTACTCACTCATCTCACAACAATTCCCTCACTTGAACAAGAGCTCTTTGATAGAAAAGCGCGCCTGATTAAAAAGATGATTCAAATCAGCTTGATTTCTGGAGGGGCTTTCTTGACGTTTTATTGGGGAATGAAAAACAAGAAACTGTTAGGAAAAATCCTAGCTAAAGGAACGTTTGCCTTTAATCAACTCAGCACCTCAAATCAGCTTTTAGTTAGCCAAATGATCTTGATTTTTTCCTTAAGAATAAAGCCTGTAGCCACCCTCTTTCTCTACCTTTTCTCTTTAGTTCCTACAGGATATATTGCTTTAAAAGAAAAATTAGATAGCCAAAAGAGTAGTGGCATTCAAGCTACCTCCTTAAGGTCCTGAACGTCAAGAAGATGGCTTTTTAAATGAGATCAAAATGTGCAGCTTAAGATCTCTTGTAAAAGAGTCATCTCATTTTTAATAAAAAAAACAGCTTGCCTTAATTAACTTTAAATCCGTATGTTCTTAATTGAAATAACTGAAGATTTAACAATAGAGGTCTTTTGAGATTTTCAAAATCAGTAATTATCATTTAGCTTCTTAGGGGTCACCTGAAATCTAAATTGAGGTTTTTTTTGCGAATTTCAAAAGGTATCTAATATGAGAAAAATACACCATTCATAAAAAAGGTTTATTATGTCCATTGTAGTGAGTTCTAATCAGCTAGCTCATCAACCTGAAGAGTTTCCCTCTCTTCTCTCTTTTACAATTAATACCGAAGAAAACCGTTTTCTCTCCTCTAGTCCAGAACGAGATCGAATGGCTTTAAATAACGTTTTGGATCAGCCTATTAACACGGCTCTCTATTTTCTAAAAATGACCTCTACAATAGGACTCATGCTAGGAGCTAGTGCGGTAGCTGTCAAGTTATTAGGTGCGTGGAAACCCGTACACGTTCCCTCCTTACGTCTTCACCGCGAACACTATCCTCTCTACCAAAGAGTGTACCATCATGCACGTAATTACATTCATCGAACAGACTCGGTACAATTACTCCTTACAGGCTTATGTACAGGGGTGATTTCAGGACTTGTAGGTGGCATTCCCTATGTACAATATCATAGAATAAGAGCCGTCTCTATTCGTGATGAGGCCTTTAGTCACTCTTATCAAGCTTCGAATAAAGCTTTTGAAATCACGCGTCTATTTCTAGCTGATATGGATACCCCCGAACAAAACTGTCCTATTTCTCATCAGCCCATGATCTTTCCTGTCATTACAAACTGCGGACATATCTTTGAGTTCTTTTCCGTCGCCATCAAACTCACACGGAAAAATCCTGACTACTCTCTAGCAGACTCTCCTTGCCCTCTTTGTAAAAAATCTATTTCTACTCTCACGCATCCAAAAAAATATTTCGAAAATAAAACAGGGATTTGGAACAAAATTTTCAAAAAAATCGAACGTTTACTAAAAAAATCTCATATTATCGATGGTCTCACAATGGATGAAATCGAGCAGATTATGCGAAAGGAAAACAGTTTTTTCACTCGGTCTAGTGAGGAATTAACAGCTCTCATCAAACAAGATATCAAAAACCTCTCACCTGATGAGCTTTTTGTACTAGCTGCTTTTATGTTAAGACAGTTTAAACCGATGCATGAAAAAATTGAATCGATTTATAAGATGAATACAAAACAAATTCTCAAGCTCAGGAGGCTGAAAAAACTTTCTCTTGAAAATGAAAAAGATCTCAGCGATGGCTTAAGCAATTGGTATACTTACCGAATATTCATTCCAGCACAATGTAGTTTAACAAGAGATTTATTTGAAAAATTAGGAGCTGCTCAATGAGTATCATGAATTTAATCAAGCAATTTTATTACACACAAGTGCCTCCTTCTATTCCTAAAAATACCTATTTTGAAAAAGCTCTTCAAGAACAACATCCTCCTCATGAAATCGATCGTTCCTTTCTCATGAGAAACCATCCACTTCCAATTTCGTTCCTCAATATCTTTGATCCCTACACTTTGATTCAGTGTAAAGAAGCCTATAGATCGCTCACTCTGAGGTACTCTGAAGAAGAAGAAGATCACCTTTATAATTTCTATGAGATCGCTCAATTAAAATTCCGTCAACTATCCACTGACACCTTAGAAGGGTATCATGTAGATAAACACTTCTCTAATTTGGTTCGGATAGAAGCTGTGGAAAAATATTTTCAATTGATTAAATTAGAGAATCTACAACACCAGCAGAAAATTGAAGGTCTTACAACTCCTGCACCCGACTTAGCGCAATCCTTCGTGGACTCAGAGAAAACTAATCTCAATTCTCTCTTCATGTATCAAGAACTTACATTTGCAGAATATCTATCTATAGACCGGATGATCGATAGGATGACGCGCCATATTAAACAAGAACTCATTAAGGAAATCCCGCTACCTTCTTTTCAAGACGCCTCTCATGGATCTTTGATTCAAAAAAAACTCTCAAAGGGGATATCTATTTCAAATATTTCATTAAAAAATCCCAATCCTGAAGACCATCAACTCTATCTTGCCTATCAAAAACAGCTTGATCAAGAAAAAACTAAAAGAGTCTATGAATGGATGGATAATAGTTTAGCAAGTGACCAAGCTTTAAGAAGCCATAACCCTCAAGCTTTACTTACCCATTTAACCACAGTCCCTTCCCTTGAACTTGCTATCCAAAGAAAAAAGAAACAGCTCATTTATCAAATCTTAAAAATTAGCGCGATATCAGGAGCTGCTTTGATGGCTCTTTATTGCCTTACGAAAAACTACACCCTCTTAAAAAAAGCTATCCAAGTTGTTCCTACTCAGTTCGAAAAAGCGCTGGGATATCTCCCGTTAGGATATCAATTGTTAATAAAAGCTAACCTCTTGATGCTAGGCTTTACAGGAGCATTTTATGTAGGACTGAAACTATCTGTGTTCATAGTCTTAGGAAGTCTTGAGTTAGAATACAAATATAAAAAAGGCGTATTAAAAAGATCAGAGTGGTAGATAAAGAGAGCGTGAAATATTTTTTATTAAAATTTAAGGGAGAACCACTTGAAACCTTCCTTCTCCCTTTTGATCAAAAGTAAATCCCTTCAATAACAAGGTTAAATATTTTTGAATTTGTCCTTAGGCTCTACCCTCTTCTCTTTCCCTTAAAGATCTTCTTTTCTTCTACTCTATTTTTTTGCAAAAAAAATCCCTCTTAAGTTATCCTCTCTACCAGAAAAAGAGTTCTTTGGATATGCATGTTCAGGAGCAATTCTTTTTCACATTGAATTATTTTAAGGAAAACTGATGCCGACAATTAATCAATTAGTCAAAACAGGGCGGGGACGAAAAGCAAAACGTTGTAAATCACCTGCTTTGCAAGAGTGTCCTCAAAAACGAGGCGTTTGCTTGCAAGTCAAGACTAAAACTCCTAAGAAACCTAACTCAGCGCTTAGAAAAGTGGCTTGGGTTCGTCTTTCGAATGGGCAAGAAGTCATTGCTTATATCGGTGGCGAAGGGCACAACCTCCAAGAGCACAGCATTGTACTCGTAAGAGGCGGAAGAGTAAAAGACCTTCCTGGTGTACGTTACCATATCGTTCGAGGAGCTTTAGACTGTGCTGCAGTAAAAGACCGTAAACAAAGCCGGTCAAAATACGGTGCTAAACGGCCTAAGTAGAGCGGTTTAGACCCCTCTAAAAAACTGTAGATCTCTCTATTTCTACAGATAAGTAATTGAGGATGACTTCTGTAAAGTCATTCTAGCTCAGAAAAGAGCTCGCTCTGATGGAATTTATCCATTTAGAGCACAGTGAAGAAAATAAAAAGTTAAGGAACCCTAAGATGTCACGAAGAAAACGCGCTGTAAAGCGTACGATAGAGCCTGATCCTCTATATAACAGCATTGTTCTTGCTAAATTCATCAATAAACTCATGTTCAGCGGAAAAAAATCTACCGCTCGTCGTATTGTTTATGCAGCAATCGAGCAATTTGCTAAAAAAGTTAAAGCAGAAGATCCTCTTGCTGCATTTGAACAAGCTTTAGAGAATGCAAAGCCTTCTCTAGAAGTTAAATCTCGCCGTATTGGTGGTGCTACCTATCAAGTTCCTATTGAAATTCCAGCTGACAGACGCACTTCGATGGCAATGAAATGGATCACTCACTATGCAAGAGAAAAAGTCGGCAGATCCATGGAAGAAGGGCTTTCTCAAGAGCTGTCTGATTGTTTCAACAATCAAGGTTCTTCGATTAAGAAGAAAGATGATACTCACAAAATGGCAGAGGCTAACAAAGCGTTTGCTCACTATAAATGGTAGGGGTAATCAAACATGGCTAACCAATTAAGTAAACGTCCTGAAACCGATATTCTGAAAAATGTCAGAAACATCGGGATCATGGCTCACATTGATGCTGGGAAAACAACCACTACAGAACGTATTCTCTACTATTCTGGACGTCTTCATAAAATGGGAGAAGTTCACGAAGGAGCTGCAACCATGGACTTCATGGAGCAGGAAAAAGAGCGTGGTATTACCATCACTTCAGCTTCAACCACTGTTTACTGGCAAGGAAGTAAAATCAACATCATTGACACTCCAGGTCACGTCGATTTTACCATCGAAGTAGAGAGATCTCTTCGCGTTCTTGACGGTGCAGTCGCTGTATTTGATGCAGTAGCTGGGGTTCAACCTCAATCTGAAACGGTATGGCGTCAAGCAAACCGCTACGGTGTTCCAAGAATTGCTTTTGTGAACAAAATGGACCGTATTGGAGCTGACTATTTTAATGCTGTCAATACGATGAGAGATAAGCTAGGAGCAAATCCCCTAATCGTTCATTGCCCTATTGGCGCAGAGTCTGAATTTAAAGGAATGGTTGATCTCGTGACAATGAGAGCTTACCTTTTCTTAGATGAAACACTTGGTGCTAAATACGAAGAAGCCGATATTCCTCACGATCTTTTAGAGAAATGCCAAAAGCTGCGCCAAGAGATGATCGAAGAGCTTGCAACCATTGATGAGAGCAACGAAACATTCATGGTTAAAGTTTTAGAAGACCCAAACAGCTTAACAGAAGATGAAATTCATGCCATGATTCGTCAAGGGGTGGTTGAACTCAAAATCAATCCTGTCCTTTGTGGAACAGCTTTCAAAAATAAAGGAATTCAACCTCTTTTAGATGCGATTGTCCGCTGGATGCCATCTCCTCTTGATCGTGGAACGATTAAAGGGATCAATATGAAGACAGAAGAGCCTCTTGAAATCACTCCTGATGACAACAGTCCTCTTTCTGCACTTGCCTTTAAAATCATGTCAGATCCGTATGTAGGAAGACTCACTTTCGTGCGTATTTATTCAGGTGTTCTTTCAAAGGGAACAAGCTTAATTAATACCACAAAAGAAAAACGGGAAAGAGTTTCAAGACTTCTTGAAATGCATGCTAACCAACGTAGAGACAGAGATGAGTTCTTTACAGGGGATATTGCTGCATGTATTGGACTGAAATACACCTCAACTGGAGATACTCTTTGTTCTGAAGGACAAGAGCTTCTTCTTGAGAAAATGGTATTTCCTGATCCTGTGATTTCTATGGCTATTGAACCTAAATCCAAAGCAGATAGAGAAAAGCTGGCTCAAGCGCTCTCTTCCCTTTCTGAAGAAGATCCAACATTCCGCGTCTCAACTAACGAAGAGACAGGCCAAACCATTATCGCTGGAATGGGTGAACTTCACTTAGATATCTTAAGAGACAGAATGTTAAGAGAATTTTCTGTGGAAGCTAACGTTGGGAAACCGGAAGTGGCTTACAAAGAAACCATCACCATTCCTGGAAAAATCGAGACGAAATATGTTAAACAATCCGGGGGCAGGGGTCAATACGCTCACGTTTGTTTAGAGATTGAGCCGAATGAGAAAGGAAAAGGGAACATCGTTGAAAGTAAGATTGTTGGGGGATCGATTCCTAAAGAATACATCCCAGCTGTTATCAAAGGGGTCAATGAAGGACTCACAACAGGAACACTTGCTGGATACCCTCTTGTCGATGTCAAAGTTGCCATCGTATACGGTTCTTATCACGAAGTTGACTCGAATGAAATGGCCTTTAAGATTTGTGCTTCTATGGCTCTTAAAGACGCAGCACGTAAATGTCAACCTGTCATCCTTGAACCGATCATGAAAGTTGTTGTGACAACTCCTGATTCGCATATTGGGGATGTGATTGGAGATATTAACAAACGTCGTGGAAGAATCATGAACCAAAATTCTACGAAAGGTCTTGTTGAGATTGAATCTGAAATTCCTCTTGGAGAAATGTTTGGTTATTCAACTCAATTACGCTCAATTACCTCAGGCCGTGGTACTTATACTATGGAACCGAGCCACTTTGAGAAAGTGCCAGCAAACATTCAAGAAAAAATTTCTAAAAAATAAGGATATTCGCCCATGGCAAAACAACCTCGCCAAAAAATTCGGATCCGCCTTAAAGGATACGATCAGCGTGTTCTCGACCGTGCCACAATTGACATTGTCGAAACAGCAAAGCGCACGGGCGCTCGGATTGCTGGACCTATTCCTCTTCCGACTCAAAGGGAAGTGTATACTGTTCTTAGATCTCCTCACGTTGACCGTAAGTCACGCGAGCAGTTTGAGATCCGTACACATATCCGGATGCTCGACATTTTAAGCCCAACTCCTGATACCATCGACAAGTTGAAAGTTCTTCCTGTCGCTGCAGGCGTTGATATTAAAATCAAAGCTTAAAGCTTTTAAAAAGCCTCTCTTTCTTTATGGATGCATAAAAAAGAGAGGCTTTTTTATTTCTCTCTCCTAGATCTGAAGACGCCCTTAGTCTGCTAAGGTATTTGGATCATCATCAGAAAATTCGTGATAAGGAGAAGGAAACTCTTGATTATACCGTTTTGAAATCACTACTCCATTTTTCACAACAAGTGTATACCGATTTTCTTCAACCACTTCATTGCTCCCTAGCACCCTTTCAATGTATTTATACTCTTCTATCCCCTCAGAATGCGAATGAATAGAGTAGGGCGGGCCGTACGCAGAAATGACTGTCTCTACCCGGGCTCCAAGCGTAATTTGATCAAATTCAGGCCGTGTCATGAGAAGCGTACTTGTACAACTAAGCGTCAGGAGAAAAAGAAAATAGATCCCTTTCTTTTTTAAGAAATTACTTGCCATATCACTCCTTTAATCACGGTTCTTAATTCATCTTGTGTTGCATACTCTGCATACATCTGGTATCTATTTTCATCTACTTTTTCATAGATCTCGAGCCCCTCAAATCCGATATCTTCTGCTTTAAACTCCCAAGCGATTTTATGCTCAGTTGTGAGTCCTTTTCCCATTAATTTCCCTAAAGAGGCGCTTTGAAATTCAACGGTAAAACGGTTAAGGGTGACATCAGAAAAAATCAGTTGATTATAGACAGGCTCTGCCACATCTTGAACACAGATTTGTTGCATGCACTCAATCAGCCCGCTAGAATCTTGAGCATACGTATTCCACTTAGTTGAAAAGATCAGCTCTTCTTTAAGAAGACTGAGCTTAATGGTTCCCTCGCCCATCCAAAGGCCTGGGGCAAAAATAAATTGATGATGCTTAATCAAAACATAAACCTACGGCTATAAATACTTTGTAAAATCCCCAGTGCCATCATAGAAGAGACTACAGAAGACCCTCCATATGTGATGAGGATTAAAGGAACTCCGGTAATGGGCAAAAATCCCACCATCATTCCAATGTTAACAATCACTTGCATGGCAAGATAGGTGGCAATGCCAGCAGATAAAAATCTTCCAAATGCATCTTTAGCTCCAGCTGTAACCTGAAAACTCAAATAAATCAAACCGAAAAAACACAAAAGGATAAAAAAGATTCCCATCAGTCCAAATTCTTCTGCAAAGGCGGCAAAGACAGAATCGGTATGTGCGGCAGGGAGCCACTCCTTACCTGAAAAATCGCCTTCTAACCACCCCCGGCCTGTGATACCCCCTAAGGATATCGCTGTTTGAGATGCTTGTTGGTGATAGGTGTAAGGGTTTAACCTTTCATATTGATACTCTTTAATGAATTGGGTCGCAACAGGACGGATCTTCTCATGAGAAATCGTCCCTGTAAAAATGAGGCCAACACTTAAGAGCCCAATTCCCCCTAAAATAGCTAGCCACCTGACAATTTTTTGCCGTATCCCTCCCAAATAAAACATCACAAGGGCAATGGGATAAAGAACAAGAGCTGTTCCTAAATCGGGCTCTTTTAATATCAAGACAAAGGGGATGAAAACAAGTAAAAGCGCTTCAAAGGCAGTCCTTAATAAATGCGTAGATCTTCCCCGCATTTCTAAAAAAGTACTCAGCGTGATCACAACGATCAGTTTTGCATATTCAGAGGGTTGAAACGCCCTTCCAATCCCTGGAATGCGGTACCACCTGTGCACATTTTGAATCGGGGTCGTAAAAAATAACCCTACAAGTAAAAGGATGATGATGCCGTAGAGCACCCAAGACCAAGACTTGAGTTTTCTATAATCAATCCCGGTAAAGAAAAAAAAGACACCCCATCCCAAAATAAACCACTGTATTTGAGATTTAGCACTGGGGGTTAAAAAAGCGGTAGAATCCCCCTCTGTTGTCATTGAAGCAATCACAAGCGTACTGATTGTCATGAGGGAGAGCAAAATCACAATCATACGTAGATCAACGCGGAATATATAACGGTAGTCAAACATCTTCCTTTGAAGAATACTTGAAATCCGATATTATCTCGACCATCTCTCGTATAAATGATGATCATTGATTATATCCATTTAGAATCCATTAACTCTACAAACACCTTTGCAAAAGAAAATGCCCTGCATTTTCATCCTCATCACCTCACCTGCATTACAGCGCTAGAACAAACAGCAGGAAGAGGAAGATACAACCGCAAATGGATTTCTCCCAAAGATAAAAACCTTTACCTCTCTCTTTTTTTAACACTTCCCTCTTACTTAAGTTATATTCTGAATTTAGGGCAAATCATGGCGATGGCGTGTCATGAGATGCTATTAGAAAAAGGGATCACTCTCATGCTCAAATGGCCCAATGATTTGTTACTGGATTACCGCAAAATTGGAGGGATACTCACAGAAACAGTTGTGATCAATCAAAGAGTAGGCGTTGTGATTGGGCTTGGGCTTAATGTCAATCTGACTAAGGAAGAGTATGCGCACATTGATCAACCTGTCACGTCCCTTTGTGAATGGACTGGCACTCTTATCAACCCTTCCACTTTTGTAGAGCCTCTTCTCAAGCATTTTACAAAAAATTTAGAGTTATTAATGACGCATGGCTTTGAGCCGTTTCTTCCCTATTTTAAAAAGTATATTGCCTATCAAGGCAAGAGCGTGACTCTTAAGCTCCCTCAAGGGCCTATTCAAGGGATTTGCCACTCTCTATTACCAGATGGGAGTTTACAGCTTCTTTTACCCTCAGGAACTCTCCAAACAGTTTCAATGGGGGAAATCATCATGCACTCAGCATCATAACCTTTACTCCTTAAAAATAGACTATTTGGTTTACAAAATTTCCTGATTTTGAGATGAAGAAATTATAACCATTTTAGGTCTTCTCTCTTGAAAAAATTACTGTTTTCTTCTTCAGGAATATCCCCTGTAAAGAATCCAATATCAGAGAGATAGATAAGGAGAAATACTTCATGAACTATGCCAAATATCTATTACTCAGCTCTATTGTACTCACCCATCAAGCTTTAATTGCAGATCTTAATGCCTCTTGTGAAAAGTGCCACTTCACTCCTCATCAAAGTGAAGAGCATTTGACTGAAGAAACCTCTTCTCAAAAGGTCTTTACTCAAGGGATTGCGCTCTCTTCAGAGGATATGCTGGGGGTAGAAGAGCCTTCTCAGGTATCTCTTCCTTCAAATAGAAGTTTATTTAAAATCAGCGGAGAATATCTTTACTTAAGAGCTACTCAAGAGGGGCTTAATTACGGCCTAATCACCTCTTTAGGAACAAAAGCTAAACCTCCTCTCACTGCTCTAATAGGAAAATTTGCGCACTTTCAGCCAAGTTTTAAACCAGGATACCGAGTAGGGGCTAGTTATTTAGTGCCTCATGCAAGAGGAGAGCTTTCTTTAAACTATATGCACTATGCAATGGATACTCTAAGCTCTATTACACCCTCACCCGCTCAAATCATCTATCCTCTCTTTGCAAATCAAAACGATGATCCTTATGCCACTTCTGCACAGGGTCTTTGGTCTCTTAAAATGAACTGTGTCGATTTAACGTATAACTCTCTTTTTAATATCTCAAAAAGCTTTTCCCTCCGTCCTTTTTTAGGAGCAAGATCTGCCTGGATCTCTCAACATATTATCGCGCAATATAATAACACGGCTTTTCCTGGAGATGCAGGAGAGAGCTCTCATACGGCTTTAACCAACTTAGATTGGAATGTCAGTAGCTACGGCCCTGTAGGAGGTGCTGAGACAAACTATTTCTTATTTAAAGGGATATCCTTTTTTGCTAAAGGCACTGCAGCTCTTCTTGTAGGAAGATCTCATCCTACGCTCCAAGAAACTTTAATACCTACTGGAACCATTGGAACTCAAACAGGAGAGCAAGCAGAAATTAAGAACCGTTTTTGGTTTAACGCTCCTGTCTTTGAGCTCAATACGGGTCTTTCTTACACGCAGGATTGGGAACAAGGAGGACTTGAAATTCAAGTCGGTTGGGAAGAGCAAATCTTTGCAAAGCAAAACCTCTCTTCTCTTTTTATCTCAGAATTTAATCACGGAACCACAAGAACCAGTCACGGCAATCTTGGGCTCTCTGGCTACACGTTAAAGGCCTCTTTAACATTCTAATGCACCTTACCCTAAGCTCCTCTTCAGAGGAGCTAGGAACTCTTTTAATCTTAATACCGTATCTTCTCTCTTAAAAAAATAAACCCTCTTAAAGAAAGAAGGCTTGATCTTTTAGATCTCTTCATCCCCATAACCGCACACACCTGTTCTTGGAGAGTTCACAAGCGGCATTAACATATAAGTAGCTTCTTCTTTTTCTACACAAGGGTGTTTTTTTTGACACTTTTTACAGATTGTGGCTCCGCACACCATGCAAATGATTTCAGCTGGCTTTTTGCATTTTTCACACACAAAGGGAGGAGGGTCATTACGCATGAGAAGCGTGACTTGATGAGAGGGAGTAGCGTCAATAGCTTCTAAAACCTTTAAGAGAAGATAGGTCGAAGAGCCCATATCGTATGTATATTCAAATTCTAGCCCTTCAAAGACAATCTCTCCTAAATGTTTTTTCATCACTTTACTCGGGCTGCCCGAATAGGTATGAGACACATACTCTTTTCCTAAAATCGTAAACTCACTCATGTGACCGCAACACTCAAGCCAGATCTCTCTTAAGAAGTCATCTAGATCAATGAGGGCAAGTGTTTTAGGAACAGCGACAAACATCCAATACACATTAGGTTCTTCAACCCAAGAAATCCGGATGATATATCCTTCCTCTAATTTTTCCCCCGATTGTAAAAGTTGTAGTGTCTCTTTACACTTAAGTAAATGCGCCTCCCCTCTCCCTGGAGTGAGGATTTCTTTGCACCCGGTGCAAGCACCTTTTGTTTTAAAACCCACCGCTTTCTCCTTAATAAAAAATATGTAAAGTCATTTTAGAAAATAAGAAGGAATTTTTCAATAGACGGTCTACTATTCTTCAGTCTTGACGCATGACAATTCTCTTCGTTAACAGCTGGCGCGAACATGCGGAGAATAGGTCTCTTTTCTCTCTTGAATTTTACGCTTTTGATGTGGATTCATAGCTTTTATGATAAAAAGCGTTATCTTCCTCAGGATAGATCAGCTAGCCGCTGCATTTTTATTGTACTCTTGTGCAGCATCTTCTTTAAAAAATATGCCTCCCCCTCTATTTTTAAGAACGAGATAATCCCTTTCTTTCTAAGCAAGTGTGTAGAGAGAGAGGGATCTGAATCGTTATTTTTTAAGTTTCTTCAGCTCTTGTTTGATCAGAGAATCTTCTTCTTTCCCATCTTCTAAAGTAGAAGACTCTGCTAAGGAAGATTTCATTCGCAAAAGATTCTTAATCTGCACTTTTACCCCGTATAGATCCACCCCTTCTTGGATATATCTTTTCACGAATGCATCGTAATCGTAGACAACATGATTATAGAGTACAGGGCGCGTGGGAAGATCTTGCAGGTAAGGACAAATATCTGTAGAAAACATCCTTTTATTTGCCATAGGAAGATGATCCCAATCAAGGACAGATAATCGCCTTTGATACAGGTTCCAAGGGTCCCAGCTCATTAAAAAGGAGTTAAAGGCCTCCTCTGAAAATCCTTCTAAAAGCTCTTTTCCTATATGGTCAATTTCCTCATTAGAAATGGCAACACATTTTCTAAAAAGCATATTTTGGATATCAATCGGAAGATTTAGCATCTTCTGTAACCTGATATGAAATGCCATGTACACCTCTACTTCATCCACAAACTGCAGTGTATTGATATGCTTTTCAATTTTTTGACTCAGCTGTTCCAGGAAGAAAAAACCTTTTGCAGATTTTTTGAGCTCTTCAGCCTTTACAGAAGGATGTTGTAGATCCTGGAGTTTTTGATAAAAGCCCATATCACTTAAGGTCGTCATGACTCTATCATCACAAGAAGAGAGTCCTTGATGAATGAGGAAAGCGGCATGATGACATATCTCTGTATTTTGAGCCATGAGCTGAATCAGCTTAAGGACACGTTTTGCTAAAAATTCTCTTGTTGCTGCATTATAAAAATCTGCAGTCCCTGTTAGACGCATCAGAAATGTTAAAAGGTTTTCATGATCTTGCACTTGAGTGAGGAGTTGGTGAAGCTTATAGCAGATTGTTTCAAGATCTATGGGCGCCTCTTTGGCTTCTTTTTCCCAAAATTCAAGAGCTGGAAGGAGAGCTTCAAACTCCATGATGTATGCTTCTACAGCATCTTCAGAAAAGTAAAACTGAACCCCTGCATGATTCAGAGCTTCCGCTTGTAATCTCTGAATAATCAAAGGAGAGAGTCCAGATCCTGTAAGATCGATAGAGCGGATATCTCCATCAGAACAATACCCCAGAGTAGCTACCCAATGAGGTAAAGATGAGAGGCTAGTGCATCCACTCAAATCTAAATCGCCACCCAGCTCTAGTTGATCGGGTAATGTAGTCAGCTGTATACAATGAGAGAGATTCAAAGAATTCTTAACTTGAAGTCTACTTGGCATTGTTATTAGAGCTGTACAACCAAATAGGTTAAGCCTTCCTTGCACTTCAAGTTCTTCCGGAAGGTGTGTAAGGCTTGTACAGTGAGAGAGATTCAGAGACTTCTTTACTTTAAATCCCTTAGGGATTGTAGTTAGCGCTGTACAGTGAGAGAGATTAAACCTTCCTTGTACTTCAAGTTCTTCAGGAAGACGTGTTAGCTGTTTACATCCTGAGAGATTAAAATCCCCTCCTACTTTAAGCCCATTAGGTAGTGCAGTTAGAGATATACAATGAGAAAGGTTAAGGTTTCCTGGCACGTTGAGCCCTTCAGGAATGTGTGTAAGACCTTTACAATCCGAGCAATCTAAAGAGCCCTCTACCTTAAATCCCTTCGGTATTGCAGTGAGCGCTGTACATCCAGATAAACTAAGCCTTCCTTGTACTTCAAGTTTCTCAGGAAAAAACGTAAGGCTTGTACAATCTGAGAGATCTAAATCCCCCTTTACTTTAAGTCCGTTTGGGAGCGTAGTAAGAGCTATACATCTAAGCAGATCAAGCATGGCTTGTACTTCAAGTCCTTCAGGAAGAAATATCAAACTTGTACAATTTGAGAGATCTAAATCACCCCCCACTTTAAGCCCACTTGGTATTGCTGTAAGAGCTGTACAACCGGAGAGATCAAGCATTTCTTGTACTTCAAGTCCTTCAGGAAGAAATGTAAGGCTTGTACAGTTAGATAGGTCTAAATCACCTCCCACTTTAAGCCTATTGGGTAGCGCTGTAAGAGCTGTACAACCGGGCAGGTGAAACCTTCCTTGTACTTCAAGCTCTTTAGGGAGAGCTATCAAGCTTGTACAATGAGATAGGTCTAAATCGCCACTTATTTTAAACCCATTTGGTAGTGCTGTAAGACCTATACAATCAGAGAGAATAGCGCTTCCTTGTACTTCACACTCTTGAGGAAGAAGCGTAAGAGCCGTGCATCCAGACAGATCTAAATCACCCTGCACTTTTAGCCTATTGGGTAATTGAGTAAGAGCTATGCACTCAGATAGGTCAAGGTTACCTTTAACTTCAAATATTTTAGGCAATGAAGATAGTTCAGAGACTGCTGAAAACACGACATTGCCGTTAACTTTAAGCTTTTGGGGAAAAAAGCCATGCTGATTTTCTTGAAAATCCTCCCTATCTTGACCAAGAAATTCAGAAAAAGATCGATTTTCACAGGAAAGGCTCCCCTCTATCTCAACATCTTTAGATTTTAAAAGGGAAAAAGAGTGGATATTAGCAAAACAAAGTGTGACATCACCTTTAAGTACGATGTGATGGGGCAACCCTTCTATCGTCTTAAGTTGGCCTAGTTCTTCTCCCAAGATGACTAAACTTGATTCACGACTCTCGAGGTTAAGAGTAGCATTCAAATTTTGAATAGGTGAGGCGTGAATATTTGAAATACGCATAACATCCTTAGTAAAGATTTTTAGTGAGCCATGCTGTTATCTTAAGATCTCTCACATGTTGCTCTCTTGACAAAGTGGGGTCCATTTTAGATGATTTGTTGATAGAAAAATAGGCCCTCATGAATGAAACTAAACATATCTAATGGAAGATTTTTTTGCATCTTTAATGCTCAATCTAATGATGAGGTGTGCTCGTTTTGAACTGAAAAAACTATTCTTTAATTTTCAAGTCTACTGAAAATCCACCTTCTGAAGAAGGCTGTTTAAAAGCATCAATAAGAAGAGAGAGCTTTCCAATCGTCATATTTAAGCCTCTATGAATAAAAAAGAAGCCTCTTAGAGTGACTCCCTAAGAGGCTTCCTTAACTATAAAAAGTATTCTACGATCAGTTCATTAAAACTTAAGTGTTGCCTTGATGCTATAGCCTCCTAAACTTAAGCTTCCGCTGTCATTAAAGCTGTATCCAGACCCTGATTGGCTTAAGAAACGGGGCATGAAGTTTTGATTACCCCAAAACTGCTCTTCCCATCCCAGTTTAAGATCCACTCCCACTTTTTTCCAATCGTGTTGATACCCAATACCCGCTATAGCTTCAAAGACAGGTGTTGTCACAAATTGAGCATTTGTCACATGCATGTTTTGCTGAGCAGGAGGTAAAACACCGTCTGTAGGAAGACCTACAGTGTCTTGAGTGAAAAGAGGGTGAATTCTTCCCATCAGTAAAGAGCCGGTTCCTTGGCAGAAAAAGGAGAACCCTTGTCCTAACATGAGCTGCGTATCAACACCTCCTACAATCCCGTACCCTTGGTTTTTCCAATGCGCAGTTGGACTCATGGCTGTATAGGTGGGGTTATAAACTGTTTCCCCGTTGTCTGTGCTAGCGCCTGTATTCATATAAACTTGCAGATAGTTTGCAGCAAGAGTTTGACGGATGCTAGCTCCTCTAAACCCTGCAAAGGGTCTAACAGATACAACTTTTCCAGGAGAAAACTGAGCTCCCATTGTTGCATCAACAACATCCATCTTTAAATTCCAGCTAGCTAGCGCCTCTTGGGCATTAGGAACTCCCCATTGAAGAGCCCAATTAGGCCAAATGATATCTGTAGGCTGTACTGGAGAGATTGCAGGAGAGGGAACATTCACGCTACTTAAAGAAGTGAGCTTGTAATGCATCCACTGTACAGAAGCTTGAAGTTTTCCGTTAGAAGGTGCGTAAGAGGCCCCCACACGGTACCCTGCATGAAAGCCTGGTTGAATCCGGCTCACTGAACCCCAAGCGCCGCCTGCTAAAAAGGTGTTTTCTGATCCTTTTTGTACAGGAGAGAGCAGTGCATAATCTAACCCTTCTTCAATAGCTCTTAAATAGAGAAACTCTCCTGAAAACTGAAGCTCTAGATCTTGAGAAGAACTGAGACTATTGCTACTAGAATTGCCACTTGTCCCTAAACTTTGCGTTGTAGATCCATCATCATAACCTTTGACTTGAACCATCGAAACTCCTCCCTTTTTTCCATTCAAAGAGTGGTGAATAGGGCAGTGAGAGCAGTTTTCGGCATTATCCATGAGAGATGTTTCTAAAGATCCTGCATGGATCATCGTTTGCGTTAAAAAGAGTGACGTGCACAAAAGGGTTTTCATATAACTCATTGAGTTTGTCTCCTATAAGAAATTCTAAGAAGCTAAGTTCTAACAGCAAGATGTAAGGATACGCACCTCATCTTGATGATCTGTTAGAATCTAGCAAGCATTAACTTGCAAAATACCGCTTCTATTTTTCTTTTTCATCGCAATAATCGGTTTTTTTGTAAAGGAGATATTTTTAATTAAGGAGAAAGAGGAATCACTGAAGACTCCTATATCTAAAGAGCGCAAAAGAAACTCTTAACACTCTTGCTAGATAAGAGCGTGCTTAGAATAACTTCTTTAACTTGATCTTAAGAAAGAGAGGATAAATCAGGTATCACTTCAATCTGAGCAAACACTTTAGCCCGTAATATTTGCTGAATGGCAGTTAGCGTGGATCCTGTTGCCGAGTAGCATGAAGTGCACGACCCTTGATAGGAAATCGTGAGCTTATGATCTTCTGAGAGATTCACAATTTGTACACCCCCCTCATCAAGTTCTATATAGGGACGAATATCTGTTTGAATGACATGCTCAATGATCTTAAGCTTTTCTGCTTGAGGCATGAGTTCCCACCCTTCGATTCCCTCACCGCTTAAGAGCTCTGGAGAAAGCGGAGAAACATATCCGATATCTTCAATGGGAATATCCATACACTGACTGCAAAGTTCATCAATGGCATCAATGACATGGTTAATATATCCATAAAACTCTAAAGGCACGCCCTCTTTATACGATTGATCACAGAGCTCCTTATCCAGGAGATCGCTGCTGATGCGGCGCGCCTGATCGTAGTTTTTTCTTAAGAGGAAATGGCAGGCTGCCTCTAAAATGGCGGTAAGGGCTGAAGGGCCGCTCATTTGATACCGAATATCTGCAATGACGCCGTCCATTTCATCAATCAAAGCGTAAAGAGCTAGATGAAACCCTTCATGCTCTCCCCCTATTTTAGAAACCACAACTCTTAACTCTCTTCCTTCTACATCTTGGGGAAGAAAAAAGCCTACAAATTGCGGCTGCTCGATTTTATGGACCATTTTTTTGGTGTATTTAGCCCAAGGGTAAGGACGGTAACACCGTTTCATTAGCTCAGTCATAAATGCACCTGCATTTTTTTCAGTTTATGCACCCCTTTAATGAACATATCTAGCACATAGGCAAGATCATCTTCTTGCAAATAGGGAGAAAAAGCAAGGGATAATCCTCCGCATTCATAACTCTTTCCGCTAGCTTTTAGCACAGCTTTTACCGTTTGAAAAGGGCCGCCGCCAATTGAGGCGTCAATACGGTGCTTATAGAGAAAATAGAGAAGCGCCTCATCTGTAATACCTGGAAAATGTATGGCTAAAATATGAGGAGCCCGCTCTACTTCTTTCCCGATGATTTGAACATCTGGAAAAGCAAGAAGGAGTTCTTTCTCAAACACACTTCTTCTTCTAGCAGACTCCATGGCAAATTGCTCTTGCGTTTTTATTTTTTCTTTAACCACTTGATTAAGCGTTAAAATGAGAGAGGGATGCGGCTCTATAAAAACAGCTTCTTTAGAAAAAAGCCCTCCCATACCCGAGGGCGCTCCTAGTTTATCCCCATCAAAAGAGAGATAATCAGCTCCCCACTCTTTTAAAGAGACGCCCCACGTGCCAACCGCATGCGTCACATTCACATGGATTTTAATATGCCGGGAGTGACACAGCGTGATTAAAGATTCTACTGGCTGCATCACACCTGTTACAGGACACACAGCAGAAATAGAAACAAGACCTGTTTTAGGGCCAAGCATCTTTTCAAATTGCATAAGATCAATTCTTCCTTGATCATCTACAGGAGCCAGTTTAACGCCGCACCCAAGCTGCTCCATGAGCCCAAGCCCTTTTAAAATGGAGGCTTCCTCTGTTATGCTAGAGATAAATTGATTTTTGCCGGTTTCTCTCACATCATATAAATAGTGATGGAAAAAGAGCTTTTCCGCCCCTAACATGCCGCCTGGTGTCGGCTGAAAAAGATAGGTGTGATCTCCTTCAAAAGCTTCCATGAGCTCTTTAATCGCTGTGTCCACAAGTGGGTAAAGGAGCAATCCTTTACCATGAGGCGTATCTAGCCTTCCCCATTTTTCCCAAGCAGAAAAAAGAGGCTTTGCAATCACATGCGAGTCAAGATCAATTCTATCTCTCATCCCTTACCCATACTCCTTGATGATAGTGATAGCTAAGTATACCACCTGTTGGGATTTCTAACTGAATGACATCTTCTGAAGAGAGCTTTTCTAACATCATGACAAGCGATCTTAAAGAGTTGCCGTGGGCAACAATGAGAACTGTTTTTCCTTGTTTAATGAGCGGCATCACTTTCTCTTGAAAATAGGGAAGCACGCGTTCACTTGTCATTTTTAAACTCTCGCCTCCGGGGGGGGCTATATCAAAACTACGGCGCCAAATTTTAACTTGAGCCTCTCCAAATTGATCTGCCACTTCCTTTTTATTTTTTCCTTGAAGCTCTCCATACATCCGTTCATTAAGCTCCCAAGCTTTATACACAGGGATGAGCTCTTGTGTTGTTTTTTCACTATAACACTTATTTAAGCTATCTTCAGAGATAAAGTAGGGCGTTTTTCCACTGGGATGAGATTGCATGGCAAGGAGCATCGTCATTTGAGCTCTCATGAGACCTGATGTAAAGATCACATCAATAGAGAGGTTTGCTAACTCTTTTCCTGCTTGATAAGACTCTTGCATCCCTTGATTGCTTAAAGGGATATCGATCCACCCTGTAAATAAATTTTTTTCATTCCAGACGGAAGCTCCGTGTCTAAGTAAAAGAAGTTTTCCCTCTACTAGTGTCATATGAATCCTTACTCTTTTCCATTTAAGCTCTCTAAAACAGATCTCTTATCCTGCCAAGGAAATGGATGTGTCTCGTTATCTTTAATTATGGTAGCATTATAGCCATATGAAACGGTTGAGTAAAGCTCTAGCTGCAGCAGGGGTCGCTTCTAGACGCGCCTGTGAACAGCTAATATTTGAAGGAAAAGTCTCCGTCAATGGAGAAATTGTTAGACTCCCTCAAACACTTGTTGAGTGGGGTAAAGATGTGATTGCTGTTCAAGGGACAGAACTTGAGCAAGAACAAGAAAAAGTTTATTTCATGCTGAATAAGCCAAGAAACTACATCTGTTCTCATTTTAGGCAAGGAACGAAAAAACTGGTTGTGGATCTCTTTGATCATCTCCCTTATAGACTCTTTACAGTCGGGCGTCTAGATAGAGATACAACAGGTCTTCTCATTGTGACAAATGACGGCCATTTTGCCCAAGATGTCATTCACCCCTCTAAAGGACTTACCAAAGAGTATCTTGTTAAAACAACACAAGAAATCACTCATGAACACCTGATTGATCTCTCTAAAGGAGGTCTTGTAGAAGGCACTTGGGTAAAACCTACAAAAGTTGCCAAGGTGCGTAAAGGGACACTAACCATCACGGTTCAAGAAGGAAAAAAAAGAGAAGTCAGACTCCTTGTACAAAAAGCTGGCCTTGATCTCATCTCTCTTCACCGTATCCGCATTGGCTCTTTAGTGCTAGGACCTTTAGAAGAAGGAGAGTTTAGACCTCTTTCAGAACATGAAAAAGATCAACTTCTTCAACTCTATTCTGCAAAGTAACTCTTACACAAAAAATTCCCTTTTAGTTCCTTAAACGTTTTAAGAAACTAAAAGGGGGAATTTGATATATCCCTCTTTTGACGCTCCATTTTTTTTCCTATAGCAAAAGACGACAGATTTTAAAGAAATAGCTTCTTTTAAAGCTTTCTATCTCTTCTTGATAAAGAAGTTCCTCATCCTTTTTTTCTTTTCACTTGAAATCTACTATTTTTTTTAATATTGGGTAGAGAAGAGGTATGCATCTATGAAAAATACACCCTTTTTTAAACTTTATCCTTTTACATTAGGAACACTTTTACTGTGTCAACTCCTTCAAGGAGAAGAGACACTACCCCCTGAACCGATTGCTTCATATTCTTACTTAAGCTCTTTAGAACTTAAATTAGAAGAGATGCGGCATCAACTCAAAACCCATCAAAAAGAGAGCGATAAAGTTATCTCAGGGCTTTTACAAATCAAAACGGTAATGGAAGAAATCCATACCATTAGAGACGCTCTTGATCAAACATCTGCAAAAAGATACTTAGAACTGATGAGTCTCATGGATTCTTTTCATCAAGAAAAAGAAACACTGTTAGAACTGCATCAAACACACCTTAAAGAACGAGAGTCCCTTTTAAAAGCACAGGCGGATCTTCTTTCTCATTTAGATCAAAAAGCTAACATGCAAGAGGTCTCACTCTCTTTGAATGTGATCAAAAATCAACTGAGTCACGTAGGAGAGCATCTAAAAACGAAAGCATCTTTAGAAGATTTCTCCTCTCTTCAAGAGCTCCTTTCTCAAAATACACTCTCTTTGAATCTTCTTGAGAACAATTTTAGCCTCTTGACTCAAACTCAGCAGCAGGTAAGTCACATTGAAACTCTCTATAATACGGTACTTCACCAAACAGATACTCTCAGTCAAAAACTAGAAAGGGTAGAAAACTCTTCTCTAGAGCACAGAAATTCACTTGCAGCCCTTGAGATTCAGCAGCAAAAACTCTCCAAAAAAGAAGTGCCTCCTCTTCCTGAAAAGGGATCTCGGTTTTATGCAGAGCTCCTCTATTTTCAAACGCTTGAACCAGATATGCATTACACCTCTACATCTTCTACTGTGCAGGTGCTTCAAGAGGGGATGTTTAATCCGTTATCTCAGCTCACCTTTAGTCCTATTACATTTAGATGGGATCCTGGATACCGTGTCGGAATGGGATATAGATCAGGCATAGACTCTTGGGATTTTTCTTCTGAATACACCTACTTCCGTAATGAAAACACTCAAAAGTCTAAAGATTTTGTCAAAGCAGCCCTTACCTACAATGTATGGGATGTGACTGTGCAGCACCCCTTCCATGCCACATCCTCTACGCTCATGCAATTTTTAATGGGGGTTAGATCTTCTTTTATCCATCAAAATTGGAATCTACTTGCTTCTGCTCAGTCCATTCCTACAAATAATCTATGGAAAATGAGCGGAGTAGGCCCAAGAGCTGGTATTAACCTGGATTGGATGTGGAGTGAGCACTTTGGAGCGCACTTTCAAACAACGGGGGGGCTGATTTTAGGATGGGTGAATAGACAGCAACAGGCCATCATATCTAGTTCTACAGCCGTTAACGGGCTCATTCAAAATGATCCTGTAAGAGAGCTCCTCATTCCTAACTTAGAAATGATAGCTGGGCTCAAATGGCAGCAGAGGCTTGAATCTATGACACTCAATGTATTTGCCAACTGGGAATTTAATGAGTGGGTCAATCTCAATAAAAATTATGTCCTTCCCCTTTCTGCAAATCTAGAGGGAATAAATCCTTACCAAACCACATCTCTTTCTCTTCAAGGGTTATCTTTTGGAATGGGAGTGGATTTCTAACAAATTAAACTCTACTGTATCCAGTAATCTATAATAATAATCCGCTACATTTTGAGATTAGAAATAAATACAAATTTATTTCTAATCTTAAATTAATTGTGCTGATAAAAATCCGGAGAAGCCGTTACACTTGAGGTACTAGGCAATATCCTAATTTTGAAAAAGCAAGGAGAAAAATTATGAATTATCCATGGATTTCATCTTTAGCTCTCATCACAATGCAGGTAGCTTTTGCAGAAGACCATAGTAGCAAAGCTTATATCGTCGAAACGCACAATCCTCATCACATTGCAATTGTGAGCTCGCCTCCCCCCATTGCTCCTCAATATGAGCACAAAGTGGGAGTAGGAGACGGAAGGATTCTCTACGAAAGAACAAAAAATGAAGACGTCTATTTCAGTACAGATGTCTTTGCAACAAGGTTCATTGCACGGATCAATCACCCTCACGGGCTTCATGTGCATGTCCACCGCTACCCTTCTAAAACCTCTTTCTTAGATGCAGAGGTTAAACTGGGGTATAACTTCTTAAGAGATGGTAAGGACCATTTTACCCCCTTTGGCGGAGTAGGGTTTATGAATGCCAATATGGGCGTGTTTAAGCATGCAAAATTTGCTTACGCCTCTACAGGCTTTAAGTATCTCCATGAACTCAATTCTGTTTTTGGGTGGGGATTTAACCTTAAAGGGTTTGTAGGACAGCAAATCGCTAAGAAAAAGGACTCTAAAAAGCTTGAAGCGAAAAAAGTAGGCTTTGGAGCAGATATGGGTATTCCTCTTTGTTTTCGATTTGCTAAAAATCGTCACTGGGATATCACGGTAGAGCCTTACTATCTCTATCTTGAATCTAACCATGAACATGCGAGTTCTGTGGGAAGTAAACTCACGCTTGCGCACAGGTTCTAATCCCTGACTTTAGAGGCCCTTTTCACTTGAAAAAGGGCCTCTTAATTTCCCTTAAAAATAGTTACTCTTTTTTCTGATGAGGCTCTCATTTGAGCACACGGTTTTTTCTTGAGCAATATCACTTAATGCCTCAATCCAAAGTGGATGGTGATTAAGAGAGGGACATCTGTATGCTTTAACCCCATTTTTTTGAAGAAGAGGGATGTAGCCTTGCTCAATTTCAAAGAGCGTCTCTAAATGATCTGAGGTAAATGAAAGAGGAATCATCAAAACATGCGGCTTTCCTAAGTTCCATTTACGGGGCTCTTGACACAGTAAACTTGTGTAAGGAAAGAGCCACTTGCCCCTTCCAAATTTTGACTGAAAGGCAAGAAGTGATGGGGCTATAAATCCTTTCATAATCCCTTGATAAGAGGCATAACACTCTTTTTCATACGGATCCCCTTCCCTTACAAATTTTTGAGGAAGGCCGTGAGCTGAAAAGAGGAAAAAGGTGTCTTCTTCTTGTAATCCAAACTTCTCCAGACTCTCTTGAATCACTGTTTGCATCGCTTTAATGTAGCTCTCATGATTTTTATAAGAAGAAATCCACTTTAAGTTTTGAACAAGAGAAGGGGGTAGATGCTTTGCAAAAAACCTCGCAATGCTCCCTGTTGTGGAGTAGCTTTGTTGAGGGTAAAGGGGCAAGATAGTGAAGGAATTTGTTTTTGTTTTGAGGATCTTTTGTAAAAACTCTGGATGAGTAAGCGGAATGTATCTGTGAAAAGGGATTACCTCTCTTCCTGTTTTTTGCGCTAAAAGAGAGGAGAGCTTTTCTGTATCTTCAAAGATGGGGGATTTTCCTCCAATTGCTGCATAATCATGGGTCACTTTTTTAGCTCTTCTTTTTGCAATATAATGGAAGAGCCATTTATCTATGCAGGTAGGAAGATTTGTTCTAATCACATCTTCATCTGTTAGCAGTTCAATGAGAAAGGGTTCTACTTCATGAAGATCTCTTGGACCTCCGAAGTTTGCAAGGATGATAGGAGTTTTGATTGACATAATGACCGCATTTTGCCATTTAATAAATTTATTGCACGAAAAAAAATGAAGACTAGAAAAATTTTTTATTGGATAGCCCCCTTACTTCTTCTTATGATGGGAATGCTTAAAATGCCCCCTCATGAACATGTCGTCATTGCTTTAGATAGCAGCTGGCACACCCTTACCTCATCTAAAAGAGCTTCTAGCATTACAGCTTTTACAACAGAGCTTTTAACGCTCATTGCAAAGAAAGAAAACCTATCACTCACTCTTTCTTATCAAAACTGGGATTATCTTTTCCAAGGTCTTCTTGATAAGGAATATACAGCCGTGTGCTCGAACTTAGAGCCTCATCTCTATTACGAAAAAACCTACCTTTTTTCTGACAATTACCTAGAAACCGGCATGGTGATCTTAGGAAGAAAACCTTTTACTGTAAAAGCACCAAAAGTTGCCGTTCTTAATCATGCAGTGATTAATATGCTGTTAACGCATTTTCCAACTGCTTCTTATGAACTTTATGAAGCAGTCTCTGATGCACTAGATGATATCTTAGTAGGACTCATAGACGGAGTTATCATAGATAGGCTAACCGCAGAGGCTTATGTGAGTAATCTTTATCCAGAGCAGATGGAAATTGTTTTTCCTTCACTTGATCATGAGGGACTAAAACTCATCACACTTGTTCCTGACGAGGAGGGAGTGATTCGAAGATTTAATAAGAGGCTATTAGAATTAAAAAAAGCAGGGACTTATGGTCTGCTCTTGAAGAAATGGGGGCTAAATGCCCCCCCTTCATCTTGAGATCCAAATATCTCAACTTATAGATTAAAATCCTAACTGTTAGTATTTTTGGCAATAGCAATAAGCTCCGGATCATTTTGTAATGCCAAACTCGCATACTGAAATGCTTTTCCATTCTGCTGTATAGCAGCCAGGACTACATTTCAACCATCATGTGTGTCTCATTTACATACCAGGATTCTTCTTCTTCACTCATTACATCAGCAAGGATGGCCTTTCGATCATTTTTTAATCGCTTACTTGCGTACTGAAATGCATTCCCATTCTGCTTTACAGCAGTAATGACGACCTCTCGGTCATTTTTTAATGTCTCACTTGCGAACTGAAGTGCCTTCCCACTCTGCTCTACAGCAGCGAGAACGACCTCTCGGTCATTTTTTAATGTCTCACTTGCGAACTGAAGTGCCTTCCCACTCTGCTCTACAGCAGCGAGAACGACCTCTCGGTCATTTTTTAATGTCTCACTTGCGAACTGAAGTGCCTCCCCACTCTGCTCTACAGCAGCGAGAACGACCTCTCGGTCATTTTTTAATGTCTCACTTACATACTGAAGCGTTGGTCCATAATACTCTACAGCAGCAAGGACGATCTCTCGTTTATTTTTTAATATCTCACTTACATGCTGAAGCGTTGGTCCACAATGCTCTATAGCAGCAATGACGAAATCTTTGTCATTTTGTAATACCTCACTTGCATACCGGAGTGCTTTTCCATCCTCCCGAACAGCAGCAAGGACAACCTCTTGATCATTTTTTAATGTCTCACTTGCATACCGGAGTGCTTTTCCATCCTCCCGAACAGCAGCAAGGACAACCTCTTGATCATTTTTTAATGTCTCACTTGCATACCGGAGTGCTTTTCCATCCTCCCGAACAGCAGCAAGGACAACCTCTTGATCATTTTTTAATGTCTCACTTGCATACCGGAGTGCTTCTCCACACAGCTTTACAGCAGCAAGGACAACCTCTTGATCATTTTTTAATGTCTCACTTGCATACTGAAGTACTAGTCCATTCTGCTGAATATCAGTAAAGATGGAATCTTCGTCATCGTTTAATAGTTTAATTGGATATAGAAGTAATTCTCCATCCTGCCGAACAGCAGCAAGGACAATCTCCCGGTCATTTTGTAATACCTCACTTGCATACTGAAGTACTAGTCCATTCTGCTGAACAGCAGAGAGGATGAAATCACGGTCATTTTTTAATGTCTCACTTGTAAACTGAAGTGCTACCTCATTCTGCTGAACAGCAGAAAGGACGACCTCTCGGTCATTTTTTAATGTCTCACTTGCATACTGAAGTACTAGTCCATTCTGCTGAACAGCAGAGAGGATGAAATCACGGTCATTTTGTAATGCCTCACTTGCGAATTGAAGTGCTAATCCATTCTGCCCTACAGCAGCCAGGACAAATTTTTGATCCTTACTTAGCCGTTCTTTGCTGTATTCAAGTATCCATGGATTGTCCTTTACTGCTTGTAGGATTTTTTTTCGATCATTTTCAGTAGAAGAAGTGCGAGATCTTTCTGTCTCATCTGTATGAGCAATAGATACTTCTTTCCGGAGTTTATTGATAACATCTAATAGCAAAAGGCGAATAGCTGGAGTTTTACTATACCGTTCAAATAATAGTTGTCCTTTTTCTAGAAGAGAGCGATGCTCTTGTTTTGTCACTGAAGAAATATGGAAAAAATACTCAAGATTATTGAGCTTAAGGTCTAGATAGCTAGCTTCCTCCCAACTTGGAAATAACTGCTGAATAGTGTCTTGATAATTGTTTTGAGAAGACATAAAAGAATATATACGTGCTAAGAAAGTATGCTCGTTAAAATATGGAGGCAATCTTTCATATGACACTTTTTGGGATATTAATGCATATAAGATCTTTTCTCCTAAAGGGGAGTTTGATCTTATAGAAGAAAAATCCAATCCAAACTGCTCAATGAGAAACTCTACCCGCTTGTTCCAATCTTCCTCTCCATAACTGATTTTCACCTGATTAATTTGACGTTCAATGGATTCTCGTAAAGAAGAAACTGAATCTAAAGAGAGGGGGTTAGAGGCAATACTCTTGGCAATATTATCTTGTTTATTAACAACATTCTCAATGTCTTTGAGAGCAATAATACCTTGGTAAACTGCTTTTATCTTCTGAGATAACTCTAAAGCAGTATCTTTGCTAAGCTTGTCACGAGTTTTGTCTAGCTTAATTGCCGCAAATGTAGCAAAAACTCCGTAGGGGATTCCTAATGGGATTAGAAGAGCAGCTGTCATCCATTTGGGAAGTTGGAATTGTTCTTTTTTTCTATTTAGCTGTTGCTTATGCTCTTTTTCAAGTTGTTCCCACTCTTTTTTTAATCTGACCTCATCCATATTTGAAGGCGCTCCTCTTAATTTGAGGATATAGTTTTTCAATGAAGACAAGTCGCTATCAATTGCCTTACTTTGTTTTAAGTACTGGGTTATAATGCCTTCATTAACCAACGAGTCCGAGATTACCTCTCCTATATACCCCTTAATACAAGCTGTAATGACTGCTTTATCATATTTTCGGACAATAGCTGGGTCCATTTCATCTAAATGAAAAAACTTTCCAATTTCTGGATGAGAGTCTGATAACATCGTATTGATTAAGCTCATCTCCAAAATATTTTGCTCAAAGGTCTTAATATTTTTAACAATTGCATCCTCTGAAGTGCTTATACTAGAAGAAAGAGGATTTGAAGACTTAATACTATTAGCAATTGTCTCCCCTGAAGTACTGATATTAGAAGAGACAGGACTAGAAGAAGGAGAGGAATTCTCTTTTTCTATTGGATCAATAAAACAATTGAAATCTCGATTAAAAAGAATGCCTATAAGATCTTTGTGCTCTAAATCTAAAGTTTTATCTACCTGGGCAAAAGTAACTCTTTTCTGTGATTTAAGAATTTGAAAAATCTTTTCTAATTCCACTTGATCTGTGAGATCAGCAAGAGAAATCAATTTTCCTATCCCGATCTGTCTTTTAAAAGTCTCTTCTTTTTTTCGAAGATTTTCTAAATGTTTTGACTTTTCCTCAGTATCAGGAAGCGCATTCATTGATAAGGAGAGTCTTGCTTGCTGTAGCTCTATAAGTTTATCTTTCTTCTCATTGATTTTATTTTGAAGCAATGGTAAAGATTGAACTAGAGGTGATAATGTCTTGATCTCTGTTTCTAAATTCAATTCTTCTTGAGAAGGACGAGAAAGTTCTTCTCGTTGTCTTTTTTCAATATTCTTGATCTCAATGAAGTCAGGATCTTTGGAATATTTTGTTAACCCTAAAATACAATTATCTAAATTTCCAAGTATTCTTTTTACCCGGTTCCCTAACTCATTTGCTGATTTAAATCCTCCGTTGTCATCAGTAATAGAGGTCAGGAGCATAATTTTAGGAGAATATTTCTTAACTAAAGCCCGGAGAGTGAGTTCAATCGCCAGTGAGATAACCTTGCCATGAGTGTCTACAAATCCAGGGAAATCAATCAGGACAATGTCAGGGTCAGTCGCAACATTAGGAAATAGGGTGCAGGAAGTTTCGCTATTATGCCCAATGAGTCGGTTTTGATCGATAGATGATTGATAATTTGTACCATCTAGCTCCATCGGATCTCTTCGTAAATAACAAAGAGTTGTTGATTTTCCTGATCTCGTATCTCCTAAGAGAAATACGATGTTATTGCTTTCTGAAGGAATCATCTTCTCCATTTTAGTGAGGACTGCCTCCCTAAACTCTAAGATAATTTTAGCAAAGGAGGAAAAAGGAAGTTGCTCTACTACAGTTTTTCGATCCATCTCGGGAGAGAGCTTTTTCATAGCAATAAGATGGTCATATAGGTAAAAGAATCCCCCATCAAGAATTTCATCTAGGTAAGGAGGGTAGCGAACTGGGTCTTTTTTTCTTAGCCTTTTTAATTCTGTATGTCTATAAAAGAGATCTTTTTTTCCCTGTAAGATTGCTGTAGCATCAGCAGAAGGGGCTTCTCCAATTAGAGCTCGAATATCGGCATCAAAATGATCTTCTGAATTACAAAAAGGGAGATGGGTAGCGATATCCTTTACCTTTTCTAAGGTCACATTCATAGCAGGAAAAAGAAAGGTAAACGCCTGGTTGATAGGATATACATCAAATTTTTGTAGATGATACGCGGTAATGATCTGCTCAACTGAAGTATTCTCACGCATGGCGTGAATCTTCTGAACAATCTTATCTAAGGCAGTATTAGAGTCTTTTTCTGTGATTGCGTTAGCTTTCTTTTCTAACTGATCGATCATTTGGTATGCCTGTGAGAGATCTATCACGTCGTGAGAACACAATATGTTTTTTTCTAATAGATGGGTGATAACTTGTACTCCTTCTTCAATTGTATGAAAGGAAGAAAGAGATGTATCTTGTTTGCTGCAATATACACGTTGTAAAGGAAAGAAAGGTGATGTTGGGTTCATTCTATTGTTCCTTAGGGTTATGTCTTGCTTGAGTGATAAAATCGAGCTTCTTTAATGTTTTAAGTTTCTCATGTTGGAGACTGATATAACTCGAAGGGTATATCACAAGTTTTTCATCGATTAAGTCTTTATTTGCTTCCATCTGATTGTTTAAATTGTCCATAAACTCCTCTGTTTGCAAGATAACCTTGTAGGTTGGTTTATGGGATTTTTTAAGACTTAGATATAAATCAAACGCCTGAAGCTGCAGCTCTAAAATTTGTCTGAACCATAATGTAACTAGAATTTTAATTTCAGAATCATTAGATAAGCCTTCCATGATTTTTTTTGTATGTTTTTCTAAAAAAATCACTTTGTTAGAGCTGTCTTTTTCCTTACAAATATAAGAAACAGTAGAAATAGCTTCAAAAAGTTTAGAGAGATCATTTTCTAGATGATCAGACTGCATACTAGAAAGACATTCCTTCCTATCCGCAATCAGTTTTATATTAAATACAGCTGTATTAAAAGCTTGCTCAGAGGAGTTTTGCTGAAGTTCCTGGAGTTGTTTTTCCATAGCACCCAGCTTTTTTAAGATCAAATTAGTATTATATCTCACCTCTCCTAAAATAGTAGATATCCCCTCATCAATTTTAGCATTAAGTTGGCGATTCTCTGTATTAATTTGGTGATATGTTGGAAGCCCTGCTGCCCTCCAAACAACTCCTGTTATCCGCTCCCATTGGGGAAGCAATATTTTAGAGATCCAAGGAGAATAGTCTTTCTCAGAAAAGATAAAACCATTGATATACGATTGAGGTAAGTCTTTGAGAGCATGAGAGATAATCTTTTCTAAAGCAGCTGTTTTTTTACAATAAGAAAGAATTTTTTTTGAATTAATGTTTTTTGCGTCAATAATGATTTTTTTATCATCTTTATTTAAAATGAGCTTATCTTGCTCAATAGTATATAAAGGAACAGGGTTATCTTTTGTAGGCTTGGGGATAAGAAGGGTAATCTGACTAATATGCTCTTCAGCTGGATTAATATAGGCTTTATAGATTTCATTCACTGATTGTTGAGCTGCTTCCATAACCATCTTTGCATTATCTTTGCTCTTATCAGCAAAATACCATCCATCTCCATAAGATTGCCAAGTGTCTCCATTTTCATTTCGAACATTGAGTCCTGCATCTCCATCTTTTTCATGCTGGGCACCTGTTAATATCCCTGCAATTTTTTTACTCATCTTAGTAGGAAAGTCTAATTGGTTAATAAGAAAGGTTTCAAGATCACCACGTTGGTTACGGATGTGACCCGCAGCAAAGAGATCGGTAAGAAAGTGGCACGCAAAGGCATCAAGAGCATAAGCTTCTTTAAGCTTCTCTTTGTTTTGGGTTTTACCGGCTTCTTTAGCCACTTGAATAGCGCGAGTGTGTCCAATTTGGTAAGCATCTTTGGCATTTTTTTCAAAGTGATCACTATTATCAATAAGAAGTTTTTGGTAGTCCTTTTTTATTTTTTTAAGAGTACTCATGCCTTTTGAACTACAGTGGCTATAGCAATAATGCGGAGTATTTGAAGATTTTACAGAGCGAGATTCATGTTTAATTTCAGCAAGAATAGCCTTAACCTCCTCAAAATTTGCATTTTTAAGAGTGTTAAAGGCGTTTTGAAATCGCACAGTTTTTGCGTTATCATCACCCCCTGGTAAAGAGATTGCCTCTCCTGGAATACCATAAAAATCTCCAGCTAAGGCTACGATATCTGAAAACTGCAATGGATACTTTGGTTGATCAATTCCTGCTTCCAAAATGATGTGTTTTTCTATTTCTTCAATTTTAATTTTTTCTCCAATTCCTTGGAGTTTTACTTCTTCCCCAATTGCTGCATGCTCTGATCCCCCAAATCCACCTAGCAATTTACAGTGCTCTGAAAGGGTATTGATTTTGTAAGAGGCATCGTTGATGGTAATTTCAAAAATCCCCGTAGTCTTCAGAAGAAGATTTTGTAACTGGGTATATTCTTTACTTCCTGGAATGAGTTGTTTAAGTAGTTTTTTTCCCTCTTGTAAATTCAAGATAGAGGAAGGGTGAGAGATGTGCTGTTGAGAACATTGGAGCAAACTAGATCGAAGAGAGCAGCTCATAATATATTCCTATAATGAATCGTTTATTGAGATCAATGTTAAAGCGACTATATCCTTGGTAAGATTTTTTCTCAAAAGAAATATTCGCACCTAAAAGAAATTTAATTAAAGCAGTTTTTCAAATGGATTTTTTAAGAAATCATGTAATTTTGATAGGAGAGATCAATTACATATCAAAAACCTCTCTCTAAAAAACCTTCTAGCCTACATCATGTGCATCATGATTTTTTTGATCCCGATCTTTCAAGTAAAAAAGCACTATTTTTTCAGAAAAAAAGACAAAAAAACCTCATCTTTATACTTTGCTCATGACGAAAAATTCAGCGGCATGTTAAACCTTTTAATGGAGTTGTTGGGATATGTAACATCTTCACCTACCCTCCACACATTTCAAAGGGATATATGCGCAAAGCTCTTCTATGGATACTACCTTTCATGTTCCTCTTAGCAGGATGTGATACCAACCGTGTCATCGTTAATGGTCTTGCAGAAAGAGAAGCCAATGAAATCGTTGTCTTCCTTGCGAGTCAAAAAATAAATGCCGAAAAAGTGGCTGCAAAATCAAGCGGCGGTATTGGGGGAGACTCAGCTGTTACCTTGTGGAACATCTCCGTTGCTGAAAAAAACATGACCTATGCCATGTCGATTCTCAATCAAAACGGCCTTCCTCGTAAAAAAGGAACCAATTTACTCGAGCTTTTTGCAAAGCAAGGGTTAATGACCAGTGAAAAAGAAGAGACTATCCGTTATCAAGCAGGGCTTGAGCAACAAATTGCTAACACCATCCGTAAAATTGACGGGGTGATTGATGCAGATGTTCAGCTCTCTTTCCCTCAAGAAACTACAGGGACGGCTCAAACTGTCACTCTTCAAAGAACAACCGCTGCTGTTTATGTTAAACACCAAGGGATTGTAGATGATCCTAACAGCCACCTTGTCTCAAAGATTAAACGTTTGGTGTCTGGAAGCGTAAATGGGCTTGATATCAATGACGTCACCATAATCTCTGATAAATCAAGATTTACAGACATTACGCTAAGTTCATCTTCAGAAGAGATCACAAGCTCTTCTAAAGAGCTCACAAGCATTTGGTCCATTATTTTAAGTCAGCACTCTGTCCTTCGGTTTAGGCTCCTTTTCTTAAGCCTCATTGTGTCTAACTTCTTCTTTCTGTTCTTAAGCGTATGGATGGCGTGGAAAGTGTATCCAATACTTAGCCGTAAGGGAGGCATTACATCTCTTTTTAGCCAAGAACAAGTTACGCTACCTGAGGAAATTGTCTCATTAGAATGACAACTTCAACCTCAATTGCCCTTAACGCTTTTTTACATGAGTTACCAAATCAAGAAAGATCATCTCTTCTAACGCTTCTCTCTGCTCCTTTTCGAGAAGAGGTTGAAAGGGCAGGGAGAAATTATCCTAAGATAGCAGAAGGTGAAGCTCCTTCTATAGAGATTCCTGAGTGGGTACACCCCTCTTGGATAGCTCCTCTTTTAAGATCTTTTTCTGAAACAGAAATTGCTCTATTTTTAGCCTGCTTCTCTTTAGAAAAAAGAGAATCGGTGAGTAAACTCCTAGGGTTTACAGGAGCGCTAACTGAGCTCTCAGCTTTAGGAAAAACATTTTTAACTGCAAAATTAACTGAGCTTCTTAAAAAAGGAAGTGAGAATCTTCTTCCTTTTCCCTTTTTACCAGTCTCTTCTTTAAAAGAGCTTCTTTCTTTAGACTCTTCTGAACTTGTTTTAGTGGTGGATCTTTTAGGCGTAAGAGACCTTGCTACAGAGCTTAAGCAGATTATCGATAAGCAAAAATTGATCAAAATCTATGCCGCTCTTTCTAAGAAGCAAAATAGTTATCTTAAAGTGCTCGTGCAAAAAAAAGAGCCGATCACCTTTGCTCCGATGAACCTCTCTCTTTGGACAGGAGATGCTGATAAGCTGAAAAGTTTAATTAGGCAGCGAGGCATTAATAGGCTTGCAAAAGCGATTTACGGAGAGCACCCTAGTTTAATTTGGTACATTTTACACCGCTTTGATACTGAGAATGCGCGCCTCATTGAAAAACTATCGACTTCGATTGATAACCCCTACATCGCCCAAGCGCTGTCTCTACAAACCTTAGAACTCATTCAATACATAAGAGAGCCTCATGAGTAAGCTATTTAATCTCATTGAATCAGGCGCCATCTATGCCCCTGATCACCATAAAATCATCCGTAAAGACGATTTTTCTACCTTACTCGAAGCAAAAGAGGTTTTAGAAAAAGCGCAACAGGATGTGGATCAATTTTGGGAAAAAACAAAAATAGAGGCTGAAGAGCTTAAGCAAAAAGGGTATGACGACGGCTTTGCAGAAGGGGTTGTTCAGCTCAATGAACATCTTTTAGCCTTAGATGGAGAGAAAAAACGGCTCTACCATGAGATGAATCAGCTTATTTTACCTCTTGCTCTTAAAGCAGCTAAGAAAATCGTCTCAAAAGAGCTTGAGCTCCATCCGGATACCATTGTCAGTATCGTCTCTCAAGCACTAACTTCTGCGGCTTCTAACCATTTTGTCACGATTTATGTGAATAAAAATGATAAAGAAATTTTAGAGAGTGAAAAGCCAGCCCTAAAAGAAAAGCTTGAGCAATTAGAAATTTTACTCATTAAAGAAAGAGATGACATTGCAGAGGGTGGCTGTATTATTGAAACGGAATCTGGCATCATTAATTCCACCATAGAAAATCAGTGGAAAGGGATTGAAAGAGCGTTTGAGCGGTATGTGAAGCCATAAGAGTCAAACCAGCTCTTTTCAGCTTATCCAGCAGTGTATTTTTAAACTTAAAGTAGCATTAATCAGAATGGGAGATCCAATGAAGTGGATGAAATGGGCGTTTATCATCGCCTTGATGTTAGCCGTAAATCCTGTCTTTGCAGGCAGTGCTCAGCCATCTATGATCGAAGAGGCAGCAACTGCCCCTCCTCAACTGATCACCCAAATTACGGTGCTTGTCGGCCTTTCGATTTTGCCCTATGCCGTCATGCTCCTCACCTCTTATGTTAAAATCGTGGTTGTTTTATCTCTTTTAAGAAATGCTCTTGGAGTGCAGCAATCTCCTCCTAACCAAGTGTTAAATGGTATTGCGCTCATGATGACAGTGTATGTCATGTTCCCAACTGCTATGAGTATGTATACAGCAGCTTCTACTGCCATTCAGACAAATCCTCCTCAAGAGTTTCTGACAGGAGCTTCTGCCTCTTATATGGTAGGAGTGGTAAATGCGGGAAAAGAGCCTTTAAAAGAGTTTTTAAAGCGTAATACGATCAGTAAACACATCACAAGTTTTTATCAACTGGCCTCTAAATCGTTCCCCCCTGAAATTAAACCGTCTCTTCAACCGACAGATTTTATTGTATTGATACCAGCTTACATCACCTCTCAGCTGAAAGCTGCCTTTGAAATTGGCGTAGCGATTTACTTGCCGTTTTTTGTGATTGACTTAGTTGTGTCAAACATCTTACTTGCGATGGGGATGATGATGCTTTCCCCCTTAACCATTGCGCTTCCGTTAAAGCTCCTTCTCATTGTCATGATTGATGGATGGACACTTTTAATTCAAAACCTTGTTTTAACATTTAGATAGGAGCTTGCATGTTTAGTGCAGAAATTTATCAGCTTGCCTATCAAGCTTTATTGCTGATTCTCATACTCTCAGGACCGCCCATTTTAATCAGTATGAGTGTGGGTCTTTTAGTCGCGATCGTTCAAGCAGCAACGCAGATTCAAGAGCAAACTCTTTCTTTTACCGTGAAGCTGATTGCGGTGATTTTTACATTACTCCTTATGGGAGGGTGGCTGGGCGGTCAAATTCTGCAGTTTGCAAATACGATTTTTCAAAACTTCTATAAGTGGAATTCGTAAGCTAAATGCTCCCTAGCTCAGTTGATACCTCTGATTACTTAAGCCTGCTCTTAAGCATACCAGATCTTTCTATCATCCAAATGCTCACGCTCTTTTTTTTAACGGTATTGAGAATAGCGCCCATTGTAGCGCTTATTCCCTTCTTAGGAGCAAAACTCCCCGTTCCTGTTAAAATGGGGCTTGTAGTGGCTCTAACAGCTGTTTTTCTCCCGTTTGTGATCGCAACAGCAAAGCCTCCTTACCCCGTTTTTGATGTTTTCTTCATCGCCTTAGGATTAAAAGAATTTTTTATCGGATTTATCCTCGCTTTTTTAGGCAACATCCCGTTTTATATGGCTCAATCATCTGGAGTGATCATTGACTTTCAAAGAGGCTCTTCTGCGCTGCAAACAACAGATCCTCTCTTACAAAACCAAACCTCTCCGATTGGGCAGCTGTATCACTACACGCTCATTGTGCTCTTTTATCAAGTGGGAGGCATTTTCCTTTTTCTCCAAGCTGTCATTAACTCCTATTCAGCCATTGCGGTAAATGGGTTCATTTCCTCTCAATTTTTTACGCTGCATCACGGTTTTTGGAAGTTTCTGATTGTGTTGTTATCGAAGTTCTCAGCCATTTCGATTCAACTAGCTGCCCCTTCTCTTGTGGCAATTTTGATGGCAGATATGTTCTTAGGGATTATTAACCGGTTAGCGCAGCAGGTACAAATTGCGTTTTTGGGAATGTCTTTAAAGTCTCTTGTCGGCCTTCTTCTTCTCTGGTCTGGATGGTATCTCATTTTGCAGCAGCTAGCTATCTACTCTCAAGAGTGGATTGAGTCGGTAGACCGAGTGGTTCAATTAATTCCTCCTCAATAAGATACGATCTTTTACTTAATCTTCTCTTCTTGTTTAACGATAACTTGTTTTCAGCCGATTTTGTTTGACTCGAAATGGAGATTCTTCGTAGATTGAGTCAGGTCATTTATAACAGATCTTCTCTGTTGTTAAAAAACCATTATAATCCAGCTTTTAATTGCACTCTTAGTCGATATAAGAGATGATAAATACGCCCTTGTTCCTAGTAAGGGCGGGTAGCTGGAATTAACGCTTGTAGTGAATATAAGCATTCATCAAAGCTTAATGCAAATTAAGAGATGGCTAAGTAGCCTCACTACGAAAAAAGAATTTGAAAATTGATCCAAACTGAGGGGGGATCTGCATGAATAAACTGAAACAACTATTACCTATCGCCGCCATGTCATTCGTAGGCATCAGCTCTACTTTATGTGCTGTGGACGATATGCAAATGCGCAATCTTGAAAACCGCGTTAGCGCGTTAGAACAACGCCGCGGAGCGAATGGAATGATCAATCCACCAACAAGACCTGTTGTGAAACATGGATCAGATGTGTGGACACAATTAGATCTACTTTATTTCCACCCAACTGAAGATAGTCTTACCTATGTTAGCCGTTCAGCTAGCACCGCTACAAATGGATGGATCAATACCCAAGTACAAGATTTTTCTTTTGATTGGAACTTCGGATGGCGCTTAGGCATCGGTTATAACCTTCCTCATGATGGATGGGATACCGTGGTAAGCTATACCCGTTTTAGATCTCATCATAAAGAAAAAACAGCGCAAAATAGTAATGAAGTGCTCGTGCCTTTCTATCCGATTTCAACAGCTTCTGTGACAGGTTCTGTGAACTCTGCTATAGCAAAAGGGTCTCTTAAATTTGATTATCTCGACTGGCAATTAGGAAGAGAGTTCTTTGTGAGTAAGTGGCTCATTCTTCGTCCTTTCATGGGGGTAAGAGGGTTTTGGTCTCACCGTCCTCTGCATGTGAATTACACCGTTCAATCAACAACAACATCTGCCATTAGTCAAGTGGATGCTGCTGTAAGATATAGAGCTGGCGGCGCGCTTGCAGGACTTGATTCTCAATGGGGTCTTGGAATGGGACTTAGCGTATTTAGCCAAGCTGATGTGTCTCTTCTTTATGGAAAAACACGGCTTCATGATAAACAATACCAAACAGCTTTAGATGGAAAAACCTTTTTAACAACTGGTGATGATGAGCAACAAGTTTGGTCAATCATGCACAGTATGGTCGATTTAGGACTTGGCATTCGTTGGGATCGTCTATTATCTGATGATAACTACCGTGTCCGCGTTCAACTCGGATGGGAAGAGCATTTAGTTTCTAACTACTATAAAGGAGACCTTGCATTAAGCGGAGTCTCTCTTCAAGCTAGGTTAGACTTCTAATTTTAAACTTTTTTAGTTTGATGACTAAACCCAAAGAAAGGCTTCTTTCTTTGGGTTTTTTTATACCATTATGAAAGAGGTCTTAACTGACTGATCACTTTTTTAAAGGTGTCACAGAAATAAACCATTTCATCTAACGTGTTATAAGGCGCAACAGATAACCGGATCGCTTCTTTAAGACCAAAATGGTTTAAGAGGGGCTGGGCGCATAGATGGCCTGAGCGCATCGCAATCCCTTGAATGTCAAGCATTGTTGCAAGATCTAAAGGGTGCACTCCTGGCACGGTAAACGTGATTAAAGAGCCTTTTTGATCTTTAGGTCCAAGTACATGAATATCTGATCCTAAACGGCTATACACTTCGTTAATGAGCCTTTTTTCATGCTCATGAAGATCTCCATAAGAGTGCCCCTTTAAATAATCAAGAGCCGGTCCCAATCCTATCACCTCTGCAATCATGGGAGTACCTGCTTCAAAACGGAGCGGGGGTGCTTGATAGGTTGTTTTTTCAAAAGAGACCGTTTGAATCATATCTCCTCCTCCTTGATAAGGAGGCATCATCTCTAAACACTCTTGCTTACCATACAAAATTCCCACTCCTGTAGGCCCGTACAGTTTATGCGCTGAAAAGACAAGAAAGTCACAATTAAGCTCTTTTACATCAAGAGGGTGGTGAACAGCGCTTTGCGCTGCATCAACGAGCACTTTAGCCCCCACTTGATGCGCTAAGGTGATCACCTCTTGGATAGGGTTCATGATCCCTAACACATTTGACACATGGGTGATAGCAACAAGCTTAGTGCGGGGGGTAATGATATTTGACGCGCTCTCTAAATCCCACTCTCCATTTTCTTTAAGAGTAATGACTTTTAAAGTGGCCCCTACTCGCTCACAAAGAAGCTGCCAAGGGACAAGGTTTGCATGGTGCTCTTGCCCAGAAATGACGATTTCATCCCCTGCTTTAATGTAACTATCCCCGTAGCTTCTTGCCACAAGGTTAATCCCTTCTGTTGTGCCTCTTGTAAACACAATTTCACTTACATCTTCAGCTCCTAAAAACGCTCTGACTTTTTCCCTCACCTCATGAAAGAGCGCGCTTGATTCTAAAGAAAGCTCATACGCCCCTCTATGCACCGTCGCGTAAGATGTTTGATAAAAATGGGTCATCGCATCAATTACACAAGACGGCTTTAAGGCAGTTGCTGCTGAGTCTAAATAAACAAGCGGCTTACCGTGAACGGTCCGCCTGAGCATAGGAAAATCTGACCGATTAAACAAAGAAGTCATGAAAGAGGCTAGGGAAAGGAATTTGATTTAACACTTCTTGAATAAAGCTCTTCACTAAAAGCTCTTTAGCACAAGAGAGCGATAATCCTCTACTTTGGAGATAAAAAAGGTGCTCTTCATCAAGCTCTGCTACTGTAGCTCCGTGAGAGGCTTTCACATCATCTGCAAAGATGGTTAAGTTCGGTCTTGCATTTGCAATCGCCCCTTCATTTAAAAGAAGGTTGTGATTCACTTGATACGCCTCTGTTTTTTGCGCTTTTTGATCCACATGAATCTTTCCCTCAAAGCTTGATTGAGAAGACCCTCTTAACACCCCTTTAAACCGCTGGTGAGAAAATGTATGCGGCTCTAAATGCTTCATATCAACAGAGATGTGGCACTGACTATGATTGGTTAGATTCCACACCCCTTGAAGATCTGTTTTTGCCCCTTCCCCCATTAAAGAAATATTAAGGTGGTGTCTTGCGATCACGTCACTTGCTGTAATATTAAAGTAGTTAAACTCTGCACATGACTTAATAGAGGCTCTCACATCACTTAAAAGGATGCCTTTTCCTTTCCTGGAAGATTCTGTATAAGAAAATAGAGCTCTTTCTTCTAAAGAGACATCTATCACCGGGTGATAAACCCCTTCTCCAACCACAGTTGAGACAACACTTGCTCTTGATTCTAACGATCCAAAAAAGTACACAGTTGAGGGGTGATAGTGATCTTTGGATGTACTATAGTGCAGGCATTGTAAAGGAGCGTTAAGCTGCATCTTAGGGGGTAAGTAAATAAAAACACCCTCTTGATACAGCGCAAAATTAAGAAGGGCAAACGGATCTTTTTCTTCTTTGATCCACTTTGTGATTCTTCCTTGGAGAAAGAATCCGTATTGTTTTAGCCCCTCTTCTAAAGAGAGGACTTCAAGAGCGCTTGGAATACACGATCTTTCTGGAATAAAGGAGCCGTTGACAAACACAAGATAGCTCTCTTTGGCCTCTGGCATCACATGATCAAGTACTTCTTCTTGAGAAGGAATACCTTGCCCTAAAACAAGAGATTTTTCATACAGTTTTTTAAAAGGGAAGTAGTGAAAATTCTCTAGTTTTTTGTGAGGGAGCCCCTTTTGCTTAAACGACTCCCACGCTTTTTTCTGAAGAGGTCTTTCTTTATGTACCGTTTCTAAAAAACCTGCAAACCCGCTAATGGAGAAGTCACTGATAGACATGATATCCCGCCTGCTCTAACTCCTGTGCTAAAAGAGCATCTCCTGTTTTCACGATCTTTCCATCCATTGCCACATGCACATAGTCTGGCTTAATGTAGTCTAAAAGCCTTTGATAGTGCGTGACAATGAGAACAGATCTTTTCCCATCTAAAAGCGTTTTTACCCCTTCTGCCACATCTTTCATCGCATCAATATCAAGACCTGAATCAATCTCATCTAAAATGATGAGTTTAGGTTCTAAGACAGCCATCTGAAGGAGTTCATTTTTTTTCTTTTCTCCTCCTGAAAACCCTTCATTAAGATTTCTTGTTTTAAAAGAAGACTTAATACGCATCGATTCCATTTTATCATTTAAAAGAGTGGCAAAATCGTCTGCAGAAATGGGTCCTTTACACGCCACATAGGCAGAGTGAAGAAACTGGGTATTCGTGAGTCCTGGTACCTCTACAGGGTATTGAAAGCTTAAGAAAAGCCCTCTTTGAGCTCTCTCTTCAGGAGAGAGTACAAGAAGATCTTCTCCTTCAAACGACACTTCTCCGTTTGTCACTTCATATTCCGGATGACCAGCTAGCACTTTTGCAAGTGTGGATTTTCCAGCTCCATTTGGCCCCATGATCGCATGAACTTCCCCAGGCTTCATTGAAAGTGAGAATTTTTTTAAGATGGGTTGACCCTCGATTTGGACTTCCAAATCTGTAATTTTTAACATGTTAACCTACGGAATTTTCGAGTTTTAGTGTGAGGAGCTTTTGCGCTTCAACAGCAAATTCTAATGGCAGCTCTTGAAGAACATCTTTACAAAAGCCGCTAACAACGAGGTTAATGGCATCTTCCCTAGAGAGCCCTCTTGACTGAAGATAAAAGAGCTGCTCTTCGTTCATTTTTGAAGTGGACGCTTCATGTTCTACTTGAGCAGAGGCGTTAGCAACCTCAATGACAGGAAAGGTGTTAGCGGAGCACGTATCGCCCACTAACATCGAATCACACTGGGTGTAGTTCCTAGCCCCGTGAGCTCTTGGAGCCATTTTCACAATGCCTCTATAGCTATTATGAGAAAGATCTGCTGAAATGCCTTTAGAGACAATGGTTGACCGTGTTTTTTTACCAAGGTGGATCATTTTTGTCCCCGTATCTGCTTGCATCTTTCCATTTGTAAGCGCGACGGAGTAAAACTCTCCAACCGATTCATCCCCTTGCAAAATGCACCCTGGATACTTCCATGTAATGGCAGCTCCAGCTTCAACTTGTGTCCAACAAATTTTAGATTTAAACCCTTGGCATCTGCCGCGCTTAGTTACAAAATTGTAGATGCCCCCTTTGCCTGTTTTAGGGTCTCCTGCATACCAATTTTGCACAGTTGAGTATTTAATCTCGGCTCTATCTAAAGCCACAAGCTCGACAACAGCTGCATGAAGCTGATTTTTATCAAAGGCAGGGGCTGTGCACCCTTCTAAATAACTCACATACGACCCTTCTTCAGCAATGATTAAGGTTCTTTCAAACTGCCCTGTCTCTTGATCGTTAATGCGGAAGTAAGTAGAAAGCTCCATAGGAGATTTCACCCCTTTAGGAATATAGACAAAAGAGCCGTCAGAAAACACCGCTGAGTTCAGCGCTGCGTAAAAATTATCTCCTACAGGAACCACTGTTCCTAAATATTTTTCAATAAGCTCTGGATAGGTGTGAATAGCTTCTGAAATGGAGCAAAGAACAACGCCTGCTTTTTTTAGCTCTGCTTGAAAGGTGGTTCCAATGGAGACAGAATCAAATACAACATCCACTGCCACATTGGTGAGTCTTTTTTGTTCATCGATGGGAACGCCCAGTCTTTCAAATGTTTTGATCAGTTCAGGATCTACTTCATTTAAAGAGCTCAGCTGTTGCTTTTTTTTGGGAGCAGAGTAGTAACAGATGTTTTGATAATCAATAGGATCAATGTTTAAGTTCCCCCATTTGGGCTCTTCCATCGTTTTCCATTTTTCAAACGCTTTTAAACGAAACTGTAAAAGAAAATCTGGCTCATTTTTTTTGGCTGAAATTAAACGGATCGTCTCCTCAGAAAGTCCCTTAGGAATCGATTCCATGGCAATATCAGTCGTAAATCCATATTTATACTCTGGCCCGAGTGGCTGCTGTGCTAAGTCCATGGGTTTATTATACCCACCTCCTTTGATTCTCTCAAGTTAGAGAAGCTTTAACTTTAAATTTCTCTTTAATTTGAGGCTCCTCTATCCCTCAAAAAGAATTTTTTTGTTGTCTCATCAAAAAATAGAGAGGTTTTTAGCCATGCATATTGCAGTAAAATATTCCATTATCCAATCATAAGAGCCATGAAACAACGCCGCTCTTTTCTTCTCCTAGAACTCTTGATTGCCTTTTCTCTCATGGCAGTTGTCATCCAGATGCTCTTAAGGGGTTATCAAGAGTTCATGACCATTAAACATGAGCTCAAAGAAGAAAGAGCCTCTCTCTTAGATCGTCAATGTTTATCCCTCAAGCTCAAAAATATTTTAAACTCTTTAACCTCTTGTACCTTAACAGATCAAGGTCTTTGCCTTATTTTTGATCATCAAATGGATGCAGATCCTCTCTTTAGAGGCACGTTAAAAGCGCTTCTTTATGCAGAAAATCATCATGTGATACTCCTCTCTTGGAAAGACCCTTCTGTCTATAGAAAAGATATTCTATATTACCACCCAGACTTCTCCTCTTTAGAGTGCTGTTTTTTTGATCAGAATTTAGGGGAATTTACCAAAACGCCGCCACTTGATGTGCCCCTCATGATGAAACTAAGACTTCACCATCAAACACATTCTTGGGAGCTTCCTTTTTTCCTATGAATCTTCTCCCTTTTGTCATGGTTTTCTTACTCATGCTCTCTTTAGGAACCACAATGATGTTAGACTCTACACTCCATTTCTTTAAACTCCATCAAACCTATTTCAGTCAACACACCTCTTACCACACGCTCCTCTCTCAGCAAAATCAGCTTCTTTTTGAAGAGTATGATAAAAAACACCAGACTCTCTTAAAACCATCTGAAATAGCTCCTGCCTCTTTGAAAAAATCCAAAAAAACACCTCCACCTAAAATAACCCCTTCACGTAATATTCACCGGGAGTTAAAAACAGGATGTGAGGGGAGTAAACTAAACCTCTGGGATATGATTCACGGGGAAAATAAAGAACTGCAAAACGCCTTAGAAACAATTTTTATTCATATGTTAGAGGCGCTCTATGCTACTTATCCTTTTTATCAAGTGCCTTATTACCCCTCTCTTGCTAAAACAGTAGCTCAGGAAATGATCACGCAAAAAATCACCACTTTTGAAGAGCTTACATTGCAAGATCCTCTCTTAGATCATCTCTACTATAAAATGATCCAAGGGACAAGTTCTAGCTACCCCTCTCTTAAAGAGTATTGCCTCTTAGAAAACGGAAAAAGAGAGCCCATCTATTTTAGATTCGCTTCAAAAAACCTTTTGCAAGCAGCTCTTGGCTCTTCACTTGCCAGCCGTATTTTTCTTTTAGAAGAAAAGCTTTATCAAGAGCACTTTCCTCGTAAAGTATTAAAAAAAGAGCTCTTCATGCAAGAAGCCCTTTATCATCTTCCCTCCTGGATTACACCTTCTCTTCTGCTTAAGCTACTGAATTTTCAAAATAAACAAAAAGGGCTTCCGCAATTTTCCTTAGAGTCCCCTCAAAAAATCAGGGCATATCACACGGTAAAAAAAGCTGAGTCACTCTGATGCAAATAGATGAAAATCAACGATTTTATAGATCGCGTTCTCGCTTTGATGGATTGAAGAGGTCGTCTTAAACCCTCTTATCTCTGAAATCTCCAAAAACAGCTTCTCTTGACATCCCTTAAGGATAGGTTTTAAACCATTTGCTAAAAAATCTTATTTTAAATTAAAATATTATTAGATTTTTAATCACTTACCCACGTAACTATATGAATACCAAACAAACTCTTTCTGTATTAAGCCTTGTGATGATTAATTTAGCTGCATTAGGAGGCATCCGTACGTGGGCTCCGATGGCAGAAAGCGGCTTAAGCTCTGTTTTCTTTCTTTTTTTTGGCGTTCTTACATTTTTTATTCCGCTCGCTCTTTTAACAGCAGAGCTTGCAACGACATGGCCTGAGTCAGGAGGGGTGTATGCGTGGGTAAAAAAAGCATTTGGGCATAGGGCTGGGTATTTAGCCATTTGGCTCCTGTGGATTCAAAATCTTTTATGGTTTCCTACCATGCTCTCTTTCTTAGCTAGCTCCATTACATTTTTGTTTAATCCAGATCTCTCTCAAAGTAAGCCGCTTACCTTTATCTTTGCTCTCATCCTGTTTTGGGGAGCTACGTTTGTGAATTTAAGAGGAGTTAGAGCGTCATCTATTTTAAGCTCCATTGGAGCCATTTTTGGGACATTTATCCCCAGTATTGCGCTCATTACTTTAGGCATTATTTGGTTTTTTAGCGGACACCCTCTAGAGGTGTCTTTTGAGCTCTCCTCTTGGATCCCCAAATTCTCCTCTCCTTCTGAAATGGCGCTCTTAGCAGGGGTGATTATCTCTCTTTTAGGGATTGAAATGTCAGCTGTCCATGCAGCAGATGTGAAAGATCCTCAAAAAAACTACCCTAAAGCCATCTGGATCTCCTCTCTTACTCTCATTCTATTTTCTGTCTTAGGGGTCTTAAGCATTGTGATTGTGATTCCGCAATCTAAGCTGTTATTTAGTGCAGGATGTTTGCAGGCGTTTGCCTTTTTCTTCACGGCCTTTGAGATAAAACCTCTCATTCCTATCATGGCAGGGATTATCACCATTGGAGGGCTAGGATCTTTAGCCACATGGATCATGGGACCAGCTAAAGGGCTCATTGCAGCAGCTCAAGAAGAAGATTTACCTCCTATGTTAAGGCAGATGAATCAATACGGCGTGCCTCAAAACTTTCTCTTCTTTCAAGCAGTCATTGTATCGCTACTCTCGATTGCCTTCTTATTCTTGCCTTCCATTAATATTGCGTATTGGGTCTTTTTAGTGCTCACGACTCAGCTCTATTTAACGATGTATTTCCTTCTGTTTGGATCTGTGATCAAGTTAAGAAAAAGTCACCCCTTAACGCCCCGTCCTTTTCAAATTCCAGGGGGAAAAGTAGGTCTTTGGGGCTTTACCATTATGGGCTTTATTGCAACCCTCTTTGCGCTCATTGTTGCCTTCTTTCCTCCCAGTCAAATCCCTGAAAAGAATCACCTCTTTTTTACCCTGTCTCTTATCGGTGCGATGACTGTATTCATCTCCCTTCCGTTTTTGACAGCTTTCATAAGAAAAAAATTTTTTAATACATAAGAGAATACCTTTGTTAATAAAATTCCCTGAATTCACTTATTCCTTAGAGAGTATCCCTACTCTCTTAAATCAAAAATCCTTAACGAGGGTGTTTACAGCTTTACCTGCAGTAGAAGCTGTTATCCGGATTGCTCTAGGATGTTTTAAAGCATATTCTCAAAACTCTCAAGATACGGATTTTGAGCTTACAGGGATCAGTAAAGATGTAGCAGCCGCTCTTTTTTATGGCACCTGCGCACTTTCCCCCTCTCCCTCTATTTGGCTCACTGGTGCCGTATCTTTTGCTCTTTACTCCTTAATGGGGGCGAGAAACTCGAAAAAAGGGCTTCAATCTCCTTATCTCACCTCTCAAGCTCTTTATAAGCCTACTCACTTTATCTGTGAAAAAGGGATCTTTAAACCTTTAAAATGGCTCTTCCTGCCCCCTCACCAAAAAGAAATCACCTCTTTTGAAGAGTATAGAGATATTGCAAAAAAGTCGGTTTGTTTACTCTCTGCTGGAATTGGGGTTGGAATCACCGCTTGGAAAATCTCTCAATATGTTTTAAATAAAGGACTAACCTTTTCTTTTTAACTTCTATCAAAACCCTTTGGTGTAAAAAAAGAAGCTTACCTATTCTCTAATAAGCTCTAGAAAAAGCTTCAGCACTCTCCTATGACCTGAAGAAAAAGAGAGTTTTTCAAGGGTTTCTTTAGCATGCCATTCATACCCTGTAATCTCATGCTTTTTTTCTGCGTGATAAAGAGCTGGGTAAAGTGTTGCTTGATACCTTGTAAAATGGTGCTTAACCTCAGGCATATCTACAGCTTTTGGAAGCTGTAAAGGAAGCTCTTCTAACTTTTCTGCATAAGGAAACTCATAGAGCCCTGACATCACCTTTTTTCCTTTTTCTTGTTTCACAAGGACAAGGTCTTGGTAACATGCAACCATCACATGTCTTTTTAGAAGTGTAGGGGGCGCTTTTTTCTGTTTTTTAGGAAACTCTAGAGCCCGCCCTTCTTGATAAGCTTTACACTTCTCCATTAGGGGACATTCAAGACAATTGGGCTTCTTTTTACACACCACAGCTCCTAGTTCAATGAGCCCCTCCATCGTGATCCAGGGGCGCTCATCAGGAAGGATGGAAGCGGTAAGCATTTCATAGTGCCCTTTTTTTGAGCACTCTTCTAAAGAGGCAAAATATCTTGAGAGGACTCTTACAACATTTCCATCTACAGCTGGGCTTTTTTGCTCAAATGCAAAGCTTCTCACAGCTCCAACAGTATACGGCCCAAACCCAGGAAGAGCTCTTAATAACTCCTCTTCTTGAGGAATCAGGCCTTGGTAATTTGCGACTATAATTTTAGCGGCTTTATGAAGGTTACGGGCTCTACTATAGTATCCAAGCCCTTCCCACGCTTTAATCACATGAGCTTCTGATGCGTTAGCAAGAGATTCAATGGTGGGAAATTGCTCCATCCACCTTAAGAAATAAGCAATCACAACACTGACCTGTGTTTGCTGAAGCATCACCTCTGAGATCCAAACGCGGTAAGGTGTTTTATTTTCTCTCCAAGGAAGCTTTCTTTGGTTTTCAAGAAACCACTCTTCTAACTCTTTCATCTCTTGCTAGCTCATGTCAATTTTTACCTGTGTAAGTGTAGCATAACCCCACCTTTACTTAAAAAAAGTAAGCCGCTCTTATGTTTATTGGAAGAGTTCTTCTTTTGAATACCAAACACTTAAGTAGATGCATTTTTTAAGGGTCAAGAACTTGGCACACTTTTGGCACGCTTTTTGCATCAAACGGATTAAAAAGAGGTATTTAGATGATTTCTCATACAATAGCTGCTACTCAAGAAAGACGTTCTATGACGCTTAAAAGAGAGATTTCTCTCTTAAGAGAGTTACTCACTCATCTTTTCTTAGAAGAAAAATGTATTTTGAATCAAGAGTATGCAAGGCAGCTTGCTATCAAAGAAGAAATCATGATCTTCACTCACACGTTAGAAGATATCCGTCATTTGCAAGCGCATGAAAAAAGCTCTTTAACTCAAGAGGAGATAGAAACCTCTTCTCTTATCGAAATGGCATCTCTTAACGAACAACTTCTCACTCTTACAGAAAAAATCACACGGCAAACTCAGCATAACAGGTATCTCTTAAATCTAGTGCCTCTTATGCAAGTGCCTTCTTTAACAAGGCGGAAAATCACCGTTGCAACACTCAAATAAAAAAATAATTTACTTTTCTTAAAGCACTCAGCTATAAGAAATTTATGACCTACCTACAACCTAATCCACTTTCTATCGTAGGGTATTTAGATGGAAACTACCCTCACTATTTAGACCATTTAGCCCCTCTTTGCAGCTTAATGAACTGGCCTCTTGTGATTACAGATCCTTCCATTTTTTCTCTTGCTCTTGAGCTTTATCCAGATCTTGAGGCAAGTTACATAGATCCCCTCCTTGCTCCCTTTGAAATTACAGCAAAATTTGAGACTGTTTTAACCACACTTCCTAGAGGTTTTTTTGATCAACTCTTTTTCATGGCAGAAAAGCTTCAGCAAAAGAGGGTTAAAACCGTATGGCTCCCTCATGGGAACTCTGATAAAGGGCATTTGAAAGGGTCTTTAGAGGAGCTAGCTCATGAAGAGTGCGTTCTTGTGTATGGCCAAAAAATGATTAGTCTCTTAGAGCAAAAAAATGCCCTTGCATCTATTCCTCATGTTATCCCTATTGGAAATTTTCGATCTATCTATGCAGAAAAGCATAAAACATTTTATGAACACTCTCTGACATCTAAAAGAATACCAAACTCTTTTGTCCTCTACGCCCCTACATGGAAAGATGCTGAATCTTCCAGTTCCTTTCACTATGCCTTTAAAGAGTTGATAAAACATTTAAAAGATGCTCCTTTAGTTGTTAAACTCCATCCTCATTTAGAAGAAGAAATCAGTGTGATGTGTCAAAAACTTAAATCCCCTCCTTCTGTGATATGGGTAGAAGATTTCCCCCCCATCTACCCTCTTCTTGCAAGGGCTACCCATTTGATTGGAGATTTTTCTTCGGTAGGATACGATTTCCTCACCTTTAATAGGCCGATGTTCTTTTTTAATCCTCTAAATAGGTCTCAAGAAGATTTAGGAAGAACATTGCATCATTACGGAGAGACACTATCACTTGATACCTTAGAAGAGCTTCCCCTAAAGCTCTCTCATCCTGACTATCAAAAAGAGCTCTCTTCTCTTCGCAAGGCGCTTTATGAACACACCTTTGGACCTCTTGCTGATTGGGATCACTATGCCCATCAGCTGTTAGAAAAACTTAAGCTTTTTATAGGTTAAAAAATCCACTCTCTTCTCTCTTTTGGGTAAGCTAAAAAGACTGCAATTGGGGAAGTTCTATTAAATCAGCTCACTTAAGATAAGGCATTACTCTTTCTAAAAGAGGTTAGATGGCTGAGTGAAATATGTGATAATTTGAATTGTTTTTAAGAAGAACTTTGATTTTATCAAATAAGAGAAGAAGCTCTGCCCTTAGACAAAGCTTCTTAAGTAAGAATTAATTAGAATCTGTAGATGAAGAGTCATCTTCGCAGTCGTCATCACAATCATCTGTATCTTCACTATTTACTTTTTTTACAGGTAGAGTAGTAGTATCTTCTGCATCTTCTTGAACAACAGTGGTATTAGGCGCTGCTGGAGTCGGTTCATCGGCTGACAAGTTGCATAAGCAGGTAAGTGCAAATAGCCCTAATAAAAGTTGACGACTTTTCATGTATAATCTCCATAGTTTTTGATTAGATACTGTTTTAATTAAAATAGCACAGCTCTTTTTTTAGGAAAATAAGAAAAACAATTCATATTAAATGAAAAACAAAGCACTTTATTTGGCTTTCTGACTATTTCAGATGAATATCCTCCGTTTTCTTACCCCCCTTTTTTTCACATTCTACACATTTTTATTTGAAACGCCATATTTTTTTATTTTTTAGATGAAAGGGCATGTGTTCTCTATTAAAAAAATAGATCTCAGCAAAAATCCCTCATCTTAGAAGGGGCTATGAAAAGGAAACCCTAGCCCCCCAAACCCTTCGTCCGATAGATAGAGATGGACGATGTAACGATGAATTAGCTTCTGGAAATTTTCAGCTCCCTGAAGAGGGCCTTCAGATCTCTTCATTCCATTACTCACTAATTCCCTATTATAATAAATCGCCTTCTCTAACTGCTTAGCTGCCTCAATAAGATCTTCCTTAGTCCCTAGTTCACAATACGCCTCCGCCCATAATGCGTAAGCTGTGGCTAAAATATGCCTTTGATCTGATGATTCATAAATGGCTCTTTTAAAAAATACGCCTGCACTTCTAGCTTGAATCTTTGCTTTATCACGGTCGTTATTAAGCCGGCTTTTAGCTAATTCTATTTTGCCATAAATGACATCAAACTCTCCGCGTCTACGATGAGCGCCGGTAATTTTTCTTAGAGTCTCAATGTTTGTAATGCAGTCATCAATTTTGTCTTCTAATTCCTTGCTAGGTTTTTGCTTTTTATCCATACCTCGTACTTTCTCATAATAGATTCTCAAAAGCTTAGGCCATGCATAAGGTTCTTGATGTTGATTCATCCCATACGCTTTGTGATAATATATTTTCAAAAGCTGAAACCAACAATATTGTTGATGAAAGGAGTCTGTTGAATCGTTAATGAGCTGAATATAGGTTTCTTCTGCCCTTTTATATTCTTGTTTTTCTAGCAAAATCCAACCTATGCCCTGTCTTTTTAATAGGAGATTTTCATCAAACTTGTCTGCTAAAGGGGAAAAAATTCTATTCTTCTGTTGTTGTTCTGCATGACTCTTAGACAGAGTGTGATTGATATTTGATAACTCTATTGCATATTGAAAAAAAATTTCCGCAAGTTCAATCTTATTCTGAAAAAATTCAGTTTTTCCTCTATAGTGAGCATACTTAACCTTTACAGAATTAATAAATTTATTAAATTTAATTTGTTGATCTTGAGAAAGCTCTTGCACACTTTTTAAGTAATGAATTTTACAAAGCCCTGCATAAATTTCTTGAAGAGAGCTCTCTGCCTTGTAAACTTGATTCAACTGAAGGAGTTTATTAGCTTGTAATAAGTGAAAAAACAAATTGTTTTCAATGTCTTTAACGGAAAAATTTTGATCGATTTTTTTGATCACATTGTCATTCAATTTTATCGATGAGTAAAATCTATTGTCCATCTGAGTTGATTTTAAAAAAGTCCAATTTTGATCTGACATGGATTCAGGATCAACATAAGTGTCTTCTATCTTTCTAGAAAACTGTTCAGATAAATGGATTTTGTCTCCATTTTTATATTTAATTAACTCAAGGAATTCTAAAAATCGGTATAAATTATCAAATCGCTCTCTTTCACTCTTGTCTTTAACTATAAATTTTCTCCATTTAGAAAAATCATCTTTAGAAAGGGAGGTTGGACTGACCCAAGCCAAAAAGCTAAGTAACTCTCTAAAAAAGGGGTCTTGCTTTTCTAAATAGCTAATAATAGAGGTGTTTTCTGAGCCCTTCATGATGGCATTTTCCCAAAAATCAAGAGCCTTCTTTAACTGAGTAAAAGAAACCTCATTTTTTAAATTGCCTCTGCTGCAATCCCATCTTATCAATTTTGCAATTTGCCGAAGGGTCGAAGGGTTATTTAACTGTTTTTTATCGATCAACTGCCGTATTTTTAATGAAATTTCATCGGGTAGGGAGAAAATCCCTAAAGCGTGGGTAAAAATAGAAGCAGCTTCTTGAGAAGTCAGGCTATCTTTTGTAATTTTAAAGTGCTTAAAATTTTCCATTACAGATATGGATTCTTTATTAAAAAGTTTATTTTGAACTTCTTCATCCTCTTCTTCTCTTGTCAAAAGAATCTGCCCTTTCAAATCACTCTTTGCTCTTGTAAAAATTTCTCTTAAAAAGATCATCCCTTTGTTGTCTAAATCGATGGGACCTTTGGGAAATTCATCTATGATCAATAAAAAGTTTGGCCTATTAGACAACGCTTTTTGAATATCTACGATCAATTGATCAAAATTTTTATTTTCAATCCCCAATTCCGCGCCAAATATTTCAATTTTAAGCCGGATGTTCTCTTCTTCCTCAGAAAAATCAAACCATTTGATAACAATATTTTCTATCTTTTTACTGGGCATTGTTTTTTGATAATTCAGTGCATATTCTAAGGCGATAGTCGATTTTCCTATGCCAGGTGGGCCGCTGATTTCTATTGCCTTCAAAGATGTTGTAATCGAATCAAAAAGATTTTCGAGCTTTTTTGTTGAAAGCCGAGGAATAATATCTTCTGGAAGTTGCTCATGTAATACAATATCACTTACCTTATCATCAAAAAAATGGGTGAAGGTTTTATTATGCTCGATAATTTTATTTACGACCGTACTAACTCCAGCACTTAATATAATCACAAATAAAGTTTCTGCCATACGGCGAATGGTGTGGCTGACTCCCTCCGAGCTTTTTTCATTTTTTGATTGATCATCTTGCTGAGAAGAGGGCGGTGTTGTCATATAAGAAGCTCTACCCAAACTATGCCCTTTCTCTCTAAAAGAGCTTTGATGAAAAACGGGATTAGCAAAAGGTAAAATTCTTTGATGGAAACGGAATGTATTTTGAAGTGGATGGATTTTAGGTAAAAGAAATCCAGAACTCAAGAAATGTATTTTCATGTACTCATCCTTTATTTTTAATTACTTTAAAATTAAAAAAAATGTTGATTTTCTATATTCATTAATCAATTCACTAATAAAAACTAATTTATCGTATAGTTGATTACCATCAAAAAATACTAAACAGTCATAATTCTCATCTCTCTAGCTTGCAATTTAGAGTCTTCACTTTTATGCATTCTTTATAGAAATTCAAACACTTATGAATTAATTTTTTAAATATGGCTATTGTGATCCCCTCTTTTCTCCTTTTCTAAAGATCCTGCTAAATAGGCACAATGGCTCATCGTTTGATGAATTTTTTTCACTAAGGTGTCTGCTGAACCTAATAATTTATTTGAGATATAAAACGCCTTTTTTAAGCTCTTTTTTGCTTTTACATAGTTTTCTAACCCTAAATATGCTTTTCCTATTTCAAAGAAAATCACGGCTTGTCTTGGATGGGTTGTATGCAATACAGACTGAGCTTGTAACGCTTTTTCTAATGTTTCTATCCCTTTTATATAATTTCTTCTTAAGCAATAAATCGATCCTAACCTCAAATAAGATACGCTATAAAAAGGGTGCAGGGAAACAGCTGAGATCTCACTGGCATTTTTAATCATCTGATTCATCAGATCAATTGATTCCCTATAATGATCTTCTTTTAAAAACATCATAGACCTGACTAATATCATTTTGATTAAGAGATCAAGGTAATGACTCTTTTCATCGATTAAATGAAAATGATGCCAAGCTTGATCCCAATACTTACCTGCTTTTTCCATTTGATATGCCGCGATCATGCATTGCGTAAGAGAAAGAAATATTTCCACTTTCCATTCTAGAGAAAGTACTTCATTAAGAGCTTTTTGTAAAAATACAGCCCCCTCACTTCCCTTTCCTAAAACTGTGTATAAAATGCCCTTCACTAAGGTAATAGGACAATCCAACTCATCTCTAAAAATTTCTGGACTTCTAAATAAGGTAAATTTTTCAACTTGCTTAGAGAAAGGAATCAGTTGTTGATAAATAGACATATATCTATCAATATCTCCTAAAGGAATATCTTCTGATGCAGATTCCATCGCAAGATAATATTGAAGCCGTAGCTTTAAAATTTCAGTAGCGACTCTGTAGAGCTTACCTGCAGTCCCTTCTGAAAAAATGTTCTCTTCTTTTAACCGTTGAATCCGTTCAAAAATATTTCTTTCTTGCACTCCATAATAGAAACACAGACCTTCTATGCGTAGCTGAATAGCACGGTAGAACTCATACTTGATATTCATCACTCTACCTGTTGACTGAACTTTTCCTCCAAAGACCTGAAATCGATCTCCATCTCTTGTCAGAAGATGAATGGCCCGCTTTTGCCGCTCTTCATGAGTCAATTGCGCTATCTGATGAAGATAGTCATAAGTGAGCGCATGACTCCCATACACCGTTGCACAGTTTAAAATAAGCTCTGGAGAATCTCTTGTTTTCTGAAACTGCATTAACTCTTGCGAAGTGGTGATAAGGTCCATATTCCATGAAGGTGCCATTTTTCCCAGAGGTCCATCTAGTGTAAATCCTTTTTTTATCTCTTCTAAATTTTGGATCTCTTTGATATTCAGTTCAATCAGAGGGGTTTCTCCTAACAAAAGAATTTGATGATGGATCCAATCAGAAACTTTGACAAACTGCAATTTTTCTACTTCATTTAAAGATCGATGCGTCAAAATAACAAATTCAAGATCTGAGTAAGGTGTTTGTTCCCCTCTTGCAAGAGAGCCTAATGCGGTAAATGCATATTCACAATAAGGAATTTCAAGATGGATTAAGGCGTCTTGAATCATTAAGCGTATCAGCTCCATGAAATCATTTGAGATTTCCTGATAAAGCTTTTTGATATCGTAAGAAGGTTGATGAACCAGCTCTTTTGCTTTTTTCCTTATTTCTCTAAGGGTATTTTTATAGATATCAGTCTTAAGAGAAGAAAATCCTGGATTTTCTAAAGAACAGTGAAAATAGAGGTTACACTCATCATAAACTCTCCATGAATCAAATCCCGTAAGAACATTTAAAGCAACTTGAACCCCAATTTTCTGAAAATGGTTGAGGTGGGGTTTATCTTGAAGAATATTTTTCAGCTTTTTAATCGTGCTATTTTTTTTAAACTCTTTCTCAGGAGAAGTAACCTGTAAAGTGAGAATATTGCTATCTAAAATGGCTAACTTAGGGTATGGATCTATTTTTTCTTTAGAATGAGCTGGGCTCTCTTTTTCTTGCCAGCGCTCTATAATTTTTCCAAGAGCTTTATCCCTATTAAAAGTTTTAATAAAATACGTTCTCTTTTGCGAGAAACATTCTTTCGTTAGCAAAAAAATATTTTTTATAAAAATAGGAAGGCTTCGAGATAAATAAGGATAGCTGTTAGATTGAAGAGAAGGGTCTCTCTCTTGTAAAGAGCCCTCATAAAAGAAAGAATATGTTTTACCGAATATTCTCATATTAAAAATAATCTAATTTTTTTTAATTAAACATCCATTTTACTTCATTATACTCTATTAATAATAATGCAATTACATTTTTATTTAAAATATTCTAAAATTTCTACCCTATTTTTATTCAATTAAAAAGATCTCCGTTTTTTTGATTCCACCTCTTTCCCTATTTTAGAATTTTCAATTTAGAAAAATGGAAAATAAGGGATAAAAAATTCAGGTTTCTTTATGGATTGCAAATATGCATATTAATCTCAGACATCATAAAGAAGCACCTGAACATGCACAAAAAGCTGCATCAATCAAAGAGGCGACATTAGAGAAAAACTATTGCTATATAGCTCATAGCCACTGAAGGGTACCTTCGCATCGTTTAGCTGAAAAGATGAGAACTAGTGATTTTCTTTTTCAGATAAAGCAGGAAGAACCGTGACAAAACTGAGCTCATCAAAATCGTGAATAAACGACTCAATCTCTGCCTCATAAAAGCATTTACCTTCTTGAAGAGGATACACTTTGCGCACAGCCCCGACTTTAAGCCCTGATGGAAACAAGCTATCTAGCCCCGTTGTGATAATGACATCTCCTTCTGTGATTAAAGAAATACCTTTTTCATCATGACTTAACGCTTTACCGGTTCTTAAATCTCTTGAAGGCCCCTCTTCATCAGGAAAATCGCAATTAAACCCTGTCCCTTTTAAAACGCTACCCCGGGTTTTCATTTGAGGGGAGTGAGATCCTTTAAGCTCTCCTTTAGCAAGATAGGCAGTATAATCTGCGTGAGAAAATGACGATAAAAATTGCTCTGCAAATTGATAGATTTTAGAAGCTGTGTCTTCTTTTTCATGAGAGGCAAGATTCATGAGCGATTGTCTGACTTCCTGAAGCGCAATTTTTTTCTGCGCGCTTCCCCTGATCACCCGGATAGAGGCTGTCACTCCTGGATCTGTGACAAGTCTTACCCGGCTTCTTGTCTCTCCTACATGATCAATGATCCCAACAACTGTTGTCCCTACAACAACCGGGCTATTCCTAGTCACAAGAGGGGTTTGTAAAATGCGGTTTGTAGCTTCTCCCACATTAATCCAAAGAGAGCTTTTCCAAGCGGAGCTTTCTCTATAAATAATTCTTGCCGTAATGGCGTGAGAATAGAGCTCTAGCTGCTGAAACAGCTCTTCTTTTCTCCGTTTTAAATAATCACTTGTGACAGGTCTACTCTTCAGTTCAGCTAGCTGCTCTTCTTTAAGCTCATGCAGCTTAATCTCTGACTGCAGAAATTCCAATTTCGCTTTTAGCTGATAGTTTTCAAGCCTCACCATTTCAAGCTCTTTAATGGCATATTCTGTATTAGATAGCCTTTGAGAGGGGAGAGTCCCCAGCACTTTTTTCATTTGAGAGGCGTATCTCCACACCCCAGAGGTAACACCTACTGCTGCACATCGCATGGAGCTTGTGGTATTCTCAGGTAAGCTTAAAGAGGTGAGAAGAATACAAGAGAGAATCCAATATCCATATTGCTTTGTCATAAGAGATGTAGTGCCTTTACCATAGCGTGAATGTTCTTAGAGTTTAACCCTGCAAGATTTATTCTACCATCGAAAGTCATGTAAATGCCGTAAAGTTGTTGCAATTTTAACACCTCTTGAGAATTCAGTCCTGTTAATCCAAACATTCCGTGCCCTCTTAAAAGGTGAGAAAAATCTCTCCCTCCTTTTGTAGTCTCTTCTACAAGTAAAGTACGCATATCTTGGATTCTCTCGCGCATCTCTCTCACTTCTTGAACCCAGAGGCTTTTTAACGAAGGGGTCCGTAAAATCTGCTCTACAAGCATAGCCCCATGCCGAGGGGGATTTGAGTAGAGAACTCTAGCTTGTACCTTAAGCTGAGATAACACATGACGCGCTTCTTTTTCCCCTCTTGTGATGACAAATAAAGAGCCTACTCTCTCTGAGTAAAGCGCAAAGTTTTTTGAATAAGAAGAGGCCACCATAAACTCAAGCCCCTCCTCTAAAAGTGACCGAATCAAAAAGGTGTCTTCATTAAGACTTTTTCCAAGTCCTTGATAAGCGAGATCCACGAGTACGAGCAGCTCTTTTTCTTTAATCTTCTTTAAAATGCAGTCCCATTCTGCTAAAGAAAAATCCATTCCTGTAGGGTTATGACAGCAGCCGTGAAGAAGGAAAAGAGATCCAGGGGAAAGAGCGTCCATCCCTGCTAACATGGAGGGCATATCTACAGTGTGATGAGTACTATTATAATAAGAAAATGTCTCTACAGGATATCTGCACTGCTGAAATATCGCTAAGTGATTGGGCCATGTTGGAAGTGGTATTGCAACTCCCCTCTTGGGGCTTTTCTTTAAGAGCTCAGCTATCATTCTAATGCCAGCAGTTCCTCCTGGTACTTGAAGAGCTGCTATACGGTGAGCGTGTTCTTCATATAAGGGTGATCCAAAGATCAGGCGGCCTGTCTCTTGAAGATAGTTATGACTTCCTTGAATGGGAAGATATGTTTTAGTTGTTTCCTCTAGCAGCAATATTTTTTCTGCAAGCTTAACAGATTCTAGAATAGGCGTTTCAAGAAAGGCATTACGGTATAGCCCGATGCTTAAATCCATTTTCTCTTCCCTTAGGTCATTTTGAAAGTCTACTTGCAGCTGAAAAATAGGATCAGACGGGGCTAAAGGCATTTGATCGAAAAAAAAGTGTTTCATATTTTGAGATATAAAACTTTTCTATAAACTCATCAAGAAGTGGTTTTCTATTGCAAATTCTTCAACTGCTAGTTTACAATGTGGCCCTTATCATGGGGTGTTAGCTCAGTTGGTAGAGCGCAACAATGGCATTGTTGAGGCCAGCGGTTCGATCCCGCTACACTCCATTCTCTGATTTCCTATTCTATTAAAATCCTATCCCTTCAAATAGACACGTGATTGAGCCGTTTTGGGCATGCAAAAAACCTGGAATTAAAAAAAATAGTTTTATAGGATAATCAGAAAATACAAAATGTTTTAGAGGATAAAAAAGACAACAAGAGCACCTTGGATGTCAAGGTGCTCTTGTTTAAGAATCATTATTCGCTTTCAGAGAGCGTAAGAAAAGCTTGAAGCTGCTTTGAACGGGTCGGGTGACGCATTTTACGCAGCGCTTTAGCCTCGATTTGCCGCACCCTTTCACGGGTCACTTTAAACCGAACGCCCACTTCTTCTAGAGTTTTAGGTTTTCCGTCTGAAAGACCAAATCTTTCAATCAGAACCGTTTGCTCTCTATCGGTAAGTGAAGATAACACTTCGCTCATCTTATCTTTTAAGATCGAATACCCTGTTGCCTCTGAAGGAGACTCTGTTGAGGTGTCTTCTAAAAAGTCCCCAAACTGACTCTCTCCGCCATCCCCTACTTCTGCTTGAAGCGAGATGGGGTGTTGAGCGATCTTGTAGATTTCCCGGATACGATCAGGCGTAAGTCCAAGTTCTGCTGCAAGCTCTTCTGGAGTTGGCTCTCGCCCTGTTTCCATCATGAGTTTTTTAGCACCTCTTAGCACTTTATTGATCGTTTCAATCATATGCACAGGAATACGGATCGTTCTGGCTTGATCAGCAATGGCTCTTGTGACAGCTTGTCTAATCCACCATGTTGCATAGGTTGAGAATTTATATCCTCTGCGGTATTCAAATTTCTCAACAGCCTTCATGAGACCCATGTTTCCTTCTTGAATTAAATCTAAGAAAGAAAGACCTCTATTGGTGTATTTCTTTGCAATCGAGATCACAAGACGGAGGTTAGATTCCACCATTTCCCGTTTAGCTTCTTGGCTCTTATCCATCCACCTTTGAAGCATCCGGACATCTTTTTTAAACTCATCAAGTGTTCTTCCAGCAGCAAGTTCTCGTTTAGAGAGCTTTCTTTGGACAGCTAAGAGTTTAGATGCTGCAAATTTGTTTTTTTCAGCACGAGGTGTTAACTCCCCAATCTCTTTCTCTAAGAGTAAAAATCTGTCATACCCTGTCATGATCACTTCGCCAAAATCTTCAATGATGTTGTGACGAATGTGAATCTGTCTTAAGTAAGCTTGCGTTCTAATGCGGCATTTTTCAATGTCTTCTAGAATTTTGGCTTTATCACTTTTCTTAAGCTCTGGGTTTCTTAGCTCAAGGAGATAATTTTCCAGAAGCTTGTCTTCTTGCTTAAGAAGAGAAGAGAGTTTAGGAATCATCGCAATGAAGGCGTTTTTATCCCCAATCTCTTTTTCTGAAATCACCTTATCAAATCGCTCTTTGTTGGTGATGAGATAGTTAACAATTGAAATTGCTTCTCTCGTCGAATAACGAAAACGCATGATAATCCGCTCAATTTGGATTTGCGCTTTTTCGATCCGTTTAGAAATCTCCACTTCCTCTTCCCGGGTAAGCAAAGGAACCGAGCCCATTTCCTTGAGATACATTCTCACAGGGTCGTCAGATGTTCCCTCAACTTTTTTGGGAAGCCCTTCAAGTTCCTTGGCCTCTTTTTTTCGCTCTTTTTGTCGTTCAACTTCGACTTGATTGAGGATTTGGATATCCATGCCGCTCAAAAAGATCAAAACTTGATCAATCTGCTCAGCAGAGTCAAAGTTCATCGGCAAGATTTCATTGATTTCTTCGTAGGTTACGTAACCTTGCTCTTTTGCAAGAGCGACGAGTTCTTCAATTTTTTGCTGATGTTGCTGGGTAAAAACCGTAGAAAAATTTCCCTTATTCATGTGATAACTAATAGAATTCTCTTTCTAAGTAAGACAGTGTTTTTGAATGAATGCTCGACTAATGGATGGCAAGCTCAACTACGCTAGCCAACCTTAGATTAATAAAATTATACCATATATTGAGATCCAACACCATCTGAAAAAGCAAATTTCTCAAATTCCCGTTAAAAAACCTCATTCTCCTGCAAAAGAAGGGTGCATACAGGAAGGGAAAAAAGAATTATTTTTGAAATTCACGCCCTCCCTTTTGATCAAAAATAAAACGTTTTTAAAGAAAAAACCGGTGATGATGTGATGCACAATCTGATTAAATGGCGCCTCAAGTCTCTTTATGCCTCCCTTTTTCCAGGTCTGCTGCTGCTAAGATTTCATGTAAAGCGGCTTGACATTTTCTTCCTCTCTTCTTCTATGAAATCCCGGTTGTTTTTTTTCTAAAATCCAAAAAATAAAAGCATAATTTCAAGGAAACGGGGAAGAGGCATTGAATTTAAACCTGAATAAACCCATAATTGATCTCTTTATAAGTACAAGGGACTTTCCATATTATGGCAGAAGCAAAAAAAGGTGCAGCAAAGAAAAAAATCTCTTCTGCGCAAAAACGAGAAAAACAAAACGAAAAAAGACGTTTAGAAAATAGAAGCTTTAAGTCGACAGTAAGAACTGCAATTCGTTCTTACGAAACTGCTTTAGCAAAAAATGATCAATCTCAATCTGAAACAGCTCTTAACCACGTTTACAGCTTAATGGATAAAGGGGTTAAAACTGGCCGCTTTACAACAAGAAAAGCTGCTAGAACAAAATCTCGTTTAACAGTTCGTCTTAAGGCTGAATAACTCACCTTAAGAGTCTCATTCAGTAAGAAAATAGTTATCCCTTTTCTAAAATCAGCCTACTGTTTCTTTGAAAGAGTAGGCCTTTTTTTATTCTGCTTCCCACCTGTTTTTTAACCCAGAACTGCGGTACGATGACACTTTAAGGGTTTTCTTAACGATCTCTTGATCTCCTAAGAGATGTATAGACTCTTTAGCTCTTGTGACAGCCGTATAGAGCATCTCTTTCCCAAACCGCTCAGATCCAGGAGGCACAAGAGCAAGAACATGAGGAAACTCACTTCCTTGGCTCTTATGTACAGATAACACATAAGAGATTTCATAAGGAGGAAGCTGTGAGCAGGAAAACCTTTTAACCTCTTTTCCAAGAGTAAATTCTGCTTCAAGAGGGGTCTCTTGTTGGATCCTTAAAAGCCCCATATCTCCGTTAGAAAGGCCAAGCGCCGCATCGTTACGTGTGATCATAATAGGAACTACTCTTTCTTTAGAAAACGTATCTTGTATCATTTGATCAATTCTTTGATTAAGAGCTTCTACTCCCCAGGGGCCTTGCCTTAACGGGGTGAGAATCACGCCTTCATGTTGATAACACTTGATGAATTGCGTGATATTTTCCCACGATAAGTTTCCCTCAAGAGAGGGCATATCCCCTCTTAAAACCGTTTGAGCCATTTCAAGGACCTCTTTCCGATCTGAGCGGTGACATTTTTTTAAGTGAGCTGTTGGAACAAGGTCAATGAGATCACAAAAAAGGCTCCCCGTCTCAACAGGAGGCAGTTGATTTCCATCTCCTAAAAACACAATGCGTTGATGATTCGGTAAACTTTTGAGTAAAAACCTCATCATTTTGGCATCAAGCATCGAAGATTCATCGACGACGATTAAATCAGCTTCTAAAAAGCTTTTTTTTATAAAAAGGTTTTGAGAGGCTCTTACCCCTAAAAGAGAGTGGAGCGTTCCACTTATATGGGCGGGGTTATTCTCTTTTAATCTAGCAGCCGCTTTTCCAGTTGGCGCTGTTAAAAGGATGCTAGCACCTTCCCCAAAGCTTTTCACAAGCTCTGAAGTGAGATAGGTTTTACCCGTTCCTGGACCCCCTTCAATGATGGAGACTTTATGTTCACGGACAAGCTCAAAAGCTGTCTTTTGCTCGCTCTCAAGCGTTGTAGAGCAAAAGGCAAGAGGCTCTTTTCCCCTCAAACGTTTTAACTCATGTAATATATCTGTTTCATACTGATAGTTTTTTTGAAGGTAAATTCTCTCATCTTGCCTTACAAGATAAGGGGATTTGATGGGTAAGGTAGATCCTTTTAAAACAAGCTGCCTCCACTCCTCTTTTTTATCATGTAAAGGAAGGGGAATAGCGTTAAGATTAAGACATAAATGCCCCTCTCTTGCTGATTGCATAACAGCTGCTAGTAAGGCAGTCTCTTCTTCTTGGCTAAGATCATGAAGAGAGGCAAAATACAAATCTAAAGGCTCAAGATAACCCTCTTTAAGAAGCGTATCAATTAACATAGGCCTCTATTATACCTCTCTAAGAAAATGCAAGGTAGTCCCTTTCACTTCTTTGGGGTCTTAAGTTCATGAAAAATCACGGGGTATTTGCTCAAGAGAGCCTTACATTAAGCCGTTTTTGTAGCTATTTTAAGGGGAAAGCTCTTGAACTGCGGCACACCTTTTTGATCTTTCCATTTCAGGATAAGCGCTTCATCTTTTAGAGCTGAAGATAAGATCCATTCCCCTTGTAATAAGAGGCATCCTCTATCTAAAGAAGAGTCTTTTTCTTGCAAAGAGGCATCTACATTTTCTAAAGAAGATCTAGATGCATAAACGATTTGATCTAAAGAAATAGGGCAGGGAACTTCAAAACGAAAAGACCCTTTTTCCCCGAGCATTGTCTTAGAAAAATAGTCATCATACTGTTTAAGGGTTACAATATGAGAGAAACTGGGGTGGGTGTAAACCTCCTTTTCCTCTTGGCCTGGATGCCTCTCACCTGTTGTCATGGATAAAAGAGAAAATCTCAATTTGATTTGAGAAGCTTTTTTTTCCCATTGGTTCACCTGATTGATTAATTGAAGCCCAAGCCATCTCTCTTTTGGACTGAAATGGATGTTTTCTAAAGCAAGAAGATCAACCCTATCCATCAGTTCATATAAAGAGCATGTCCCTGTATATAAGGGGTGAGAAATTTCTGCTTTTCCTGAATCTGTCACATGAAGAATTGATCCTTGGAAAATCTCTAACAATTTAGCGTAGGTTTTTTGATCTTGATAGGGGGCTTTGATGGCATTTTTGAGGAGTTTTGCACTGTACTCAGCCTGCCTATTTATCCAAATGAAGCGAGCAATTGCAACCGCATTAACAAGGCACACTCCAAGGAAAGTAAATCCTATGACTTTTTTTATCAGAGAAAATGGGTGAGCATACGCTCTTACATTGATGATTTTTCCAAGTCCATGAGATAGCATATAATCCTTTTAGTTAAATCCGTTTGTATTTTCGTAGCCATTCAATCGATGATAGAAATTAACGCAACTATTTTATACAAACTTAAAGCTTTTAATAAATGATAATAGTGCTTTTTGAATTTTTTAAGTGTAAAAACGGTGTATAATCCCATTTTCTAAATGTAAAATTTTAAAATATCAAAAATATCTAGAGTGTTTTTATAGAGGCAATAAAAATACGGTAGCGCTCTTTGTAAAGCTCAGGAAAGCAATTCAAGGGCCCTAGCTCATGTTAAGGATAAAAGAGCTCTTAGATCTCTTTAAAGAGGTCATGAAGGAAAGGATGTTTTAAGGAAAAAAGGGGTTATATACCCCTCGATTTTCCTCTTGATGGGGGGAGCACAAATTACAAAGTTTTCTTTTTTTGCATAAGTAGTGCTTGAATGGATTCAAGCTTCTGATCAATGAGCTGTTTTTCTTCTGCATTCGGATTAAAGTGTGATCTTTTAATCAGTTGATGCAGTTTTTGTAAAAGCGTTAACCCTTGCATCACAAGGTTTTCTCTTCTTTGATCACTCTCTTCTAAGGGGAAAAGAAGCCGAATTTGCTCTAAAAGCTCGTGTTTTGTCTCTCCTTTATAACTAGTAATAAATGCTTGCTTTTGATTCCAAGAAACGTCACGGCTAGCTAGGGTATAAACCGCCTGGCGAGGGATCTCTTCTAACTTATCTTGCAAAGAGGGAGTGAGTTTAAGATAAAATTCGTAATATTGTAAAAAATTATAGGGAGTTTGCCGGTTCCCATAAGTGGATAGAAGCCATCTGGAAAATGCTCCATCTCTATAGTTTTTTAAGATGGTTTGCGCCTTTTGAATTCTCTCACCATGCAAAATGATCGCTTGGCTTGAAATCGCTTTAATCTCAGATGTTAGGCTCGATAAGTTTTGAAAATCTTCTTCAAAGGGCTGCTTTTCCTCGGTTTGATACTCTTGTAGAAGAGTTTTTAAAACCTCTTCATCTTTATGAGAAAGCGGCTGAATTTTAAACACCCCTGAAAAACTCGAAAGATCACCTCTTGAAGAAAGTGTTGCTAACTCTCCCATCTTAGAGGATTTTTGTTTGAGTCTTGCTGAGAGTAAATCGTTGACTTTAGACATGCTTTATAACCTTTGCAGAAGTTCAGAAGATAGCTTAATAAAATCTTGCGCAGCTCGTGATTTAGGAGCTGTGTCAAAAATGGATTTTCCATAGATGCTCGATTCTGAAACAGCGACATCTCGCCGAATTTTTGTCTTAAGCATCTTTCCTGGAAAAGTCTCTTCAATCACTTCTAAGAAAGCGTCGTTACTTTTGCCTCTAGGGTTCCAAAACGAGAGAATCACGCCCAATACTTCTAATGAATGCCTTGTCCCTAAACTTTCAAGAAACTGCGAGAGCCTTTGCAGCCCTTTCACGCTATAAAACTCAGGAGTTGCCGCAATGAGGGCAAATTGCGAGGCAATTAAAGCCGATTCTGTTAACCAGCAAAGAGAGGGGGGAGTATCGATAATAATCGTATCAAACTGCTTGAGAGGTTTTAAGAGGTCTCTTAGTTTTTCATGAGAATACCTGTCAGCTGCTAAGGCCTGCGTCACTTCGACTCTTTCAAGCCAGGTGTCTGCTGCAATTAAGGAAAGCTTTGGATAGTTTGTTGAGAGTATCACCTCTTCAATCCTTTTTTTACCCTGTAAAACAGGAGCTAAACTCTCTTGAGCATCAGGGTCATATCCAAGTCCTGCAGTGAGATTTGCTTGCGCATCAAAATCAATGAGAAGAACATTTTGATCATGAAATAGAGCAAGCGCAGCTCCCAGGTTAAGAGAGGAGGACGTTTTTGCCGTTCCTCCTTTAAAGCTACTTACAGTGATAATCGGCATATTAAACCGTAAAGCTAGAGGTGAGAGATTTACTTAACTTTTCTTCATGAATCTGTTTTAAAAAGAGATCAAGAGACATTTCCCCGTGCAAAACATTATCTCTTGTTCGAAGAGAAAGCGTTTTATTTTCCATCTCTTTATCTCCAATCGTGATCATATAGTTGATTTGAAGAAGCTGAGCATTTCTCACCTTTTTATTCATTGATTCACTGCTATCATCAATATCGCAGATAAATCCAGACTCGGTGATTTTTTTCTGCATACTTAGAGCTGCATCTAGATGCCTGTCAGCAACTGTCATAATCCGGATAGGTAGCGGGCTAATCCATAGAGGGAATTTGCCGACAAAATGTTCAATGAGAATTCCAAAGAACCTCTCTACAGAGCCAAAAATGGCTCTATGAAGCATGACAGGCCGTTTTGCCAACCCGTCTTTATCCACATAGGTTAAGTCAAATTTCTCAGGAAGCGCCATATCCAGCTGCACAGTTCCACACTGCCACGATCTTCCTAGAGCATCTTTAATGTGAATATCGATTTTAGGGCCGTAAAAGGCTCCATCTCCCTCATTGATACGAAACGGTTGACCCCAATCTTCAAGCGCCTCTTTTAAGCCGCAAGTAGCTGTTTCCCAGTCTTCATCTGTTCCAATGCTATCTTTTGGCCTTGTGGAAAGCTCAAGTCTATAATCTAGGCCAAAAGTGGAATAGATCGTTTCAATCAGCTGCAATATCCCTGAAATTTCGGATTTGATATCAGAGGGTTTCATGAAAAGGTGGGCATCATCTTGATGAAATCCTCTCACACGGAAAAGCCCTGAGAGAGCGCCGGAGAATTCATGCCGGTGCACATGCCCAAATTCTGCAATTCTCATTGGAAGATCTCTATAACTTCTTGTGTGAGAGCCAAAGTAGAGCATGCATCCAGGGCAGTTCATCGGCTTAAGAGCAAACGCTTTCTCTTCAATTTCAAAGGCGTACATATTTTGACGGTAGTGAGCCCAGTGACCAGATCTTTCCCATAGCTCTTGATTCATGAGCTGCGGTGTCTTAATTTCATCATACCCAGACCCTAACATCAAATCTCTTAAGAAATCGACAAGGCGGTTCCAAATAATCATCCCCTTTGGATAGATAAACGGAATGCCTGGAGCCTCTTCTTTAAGAGAAAAAAGACCAAGTTTCGGTCCTAAAACTTTATGATCCCGCTTTTTTGCCTCTTCAAGAAGATAGAGATACTCTTTTAAGAGCTGCCGGTGAGGAAAAGAGATCCCATAAATCCGAGTTAACATGGGCTTTGTGGCGTCCCCTCTCCAGTAAGCGCCTGATGTTTTTAAGATTTTAAATGCTTTAATTTTCCCAATCCGGGCAATATGCGGACCTCTACAGAGATCAAAAAATTCCCCTTGCTCATACGCTGTAATCGGCCCTTCTTCAAATCCGTCAATGAGCTCGAGTTTAAAAGGGTTGTGTTGAAATCTTGCCTTAGCTTCTTCTTTATCTTGAAAAAGGTACCGCTTAGGAATGTGATTTTCATTTAAAATGTTGTTCACTTCTTTTTCAATTGTCTCAAAGTCTGCATCGGTAATAGAAAGATTGGCAAAATCGTAATAGAACCCATTTTCAATGGCTGGACCAATGGTTGGCTTGGCCTCTGGCCAGAGTCTTAAAACAGCTTGCGCTAGCACATGAGCAGAAGTGTGCCAGAAAATTTCTTTTCCAAGTAAAGAGTCAAAAGCAATGAGCTCTAAATCATCACCTAATTGAACAGCTGTATCAATATCCAAGAGCGTCCCATTGATTTTAACAGCAAGGGCTTGATCAGGACTATTTAGATGAAGTCTTTCGACAATATCTTTTACAGACTGATCTTGTTCTAAATTGATAGACTTTCCATTCAAAGTGATTGACATACATTTCCTAAGACATAAGGTTTTTTCTAGTTTAAGGGAAAAAATGAAAAAACCAAAGCACGATTCTTGATCAGTTTTATAATTAACTCCCCCATAGAGCCTAGCTTAAAGGAGATGAGGAAGACAAGTGATGATTAAAAACTCCTTAGAGTTTTAATTAAAAAAACTCTCTACCCTTGTAGCGTCCTATTTAAAGAGCTATTTAATCAACGGCATTTTCAGCTGGTAGGATTTTCAAATAACTAAGATGTCAGATATCTTCCACTTCTTCTTAAGTGATTATTTTCCCTTTGCTGAGGTGCATCCATAAATTCTTCCTTCCTATCATCTGAGCTAGAGTTTTCCCTAGAGTATCCGCTCTCTTGCACAAATAACCTCTTGAAAATCCCTATACAGGACGGATTTTTACAAAGTATGTCAATAAGAGAGTCTTTACCACCTTAGCTTTTGACTCACTTTGACCTAATTTCAAAAGAAAGAATTGATAGCATTGTATATCTGGCTATATTAGGAACCTCCATTCAATTGACCGAACTAAAAAGGTAACTATTTTATGGCCTATTTCCATCGATTAATGAGAAGAAAAGATGAATGTTTTTCTCAAATGCTACCTCAAAATATTCAATAATGCCAATTACAAATTAAACAATAAATTTTTTTAACCTAATGAATAAGCTCTCACTTAAGAAGTGGGTTTTGTAACTGGACAGCTCTAATATACTCAGTAGCTTCTTGTAATCTAGCTATAACGCTAGGAGGGGCCCCCAATCCTGTGATATCTATGTTACGTACATCCCCATTATCACAAAGGCCTAGATCCCCTATCCAATCGGGCAAGGATGTGAGATTATGGCATCCTACCAATATTAAATGACAACCAAGTTCTAATCTGTTGGGTAATACAGTAAGGGCTGTACAATAAGAGAAGTCAAGAGAGCCACCTACTTGAAGGCCCTCTGGCAAAGTTGTAAGAGCTGTACAACCAGACAGATCAAGAGAGCCCTTTACTTGAAGACCCACTGGCAAAGTTGTAAGAGCTGTACAACCAGACAGATTAAGAGAACCCTTTACTTGAAGGCCCTCTGGCAAAGTTGTAAGAGCTGTACAACCAGACAGATCAAGAGAGCCCTTTACTTGAAGACCCACTGGCAAAGTTGTAAGAGCTGTACAACCAGACAGATTAAGAGAACCCTTTACTTGAAGGCCCTCTGGCAAAGTTGTAAGAGCTGTACAACCAGACAGATTAAGAGAACCCTTTACTTGAAGACCCACGGGCAAAGCTGTAAGAGCTGTACAATAAGAGAGATCAAGAGAGCCCTTTACTTGAAGACCCTTCGGCAAAGCTGTAAGAGCTATACAACCAGACAGATTAAGAGAGTCCTTTATTTTAAGACCCTTCGGCAAAGCTGTAAGAGCTGTACAACCAGACAGATTAAGAGAGCCCTTTATTTTAAGACCCTTCGGCAAAGCTGTAAGAGCTGTACAACCAGACAGATTAAGAGAGCCCTTTATTTTAAGGCCCCTCGGTAAAGCTGTAAGAGCTGTACAACCAGACAGATTAAGAGAGTCCTTTATTTTAAGACCCTTCGGCAAAGCTGTAAGAGCTGTACAACCAGACAGATTAAGAGAGCCCTTTATTTTAAGGCCCCTCGGTAAAGTTGTAAGAGCCGTGCAATCAGAGAGTAAAATATCGCTCTGAACTTGAAGCTTCTTTGGCAAACTTATAAGAGCCTCACAACTATCGAGGGAAAGATTGCCATTTACGTTAAGGCCCTTTGGTAAAGTGGTAAGAGCTGTACAGCCAGAAATGTTAAGGGAATTCTTTATTTTAAGACCCTTCGATACAGTTGTAAGAGCTGTACAACCAGACAGATTAAGAGAGCCTTTTACTTGAAGATCCTTCGGCACAGTTATAAGAGCTGTACAGCCAGACAGGTTAAGAGAGCTCTTTATTTTAAGGTTCTCTGGTAAAGTGGTAAGAGCCGTACAACCATTGAGGTCAAGGGACCCATTCACTTGAAGACCTTCTGGCAAAGTGGTAAGAGCTGTACAATGAGATAAGTTAAGATTATTTACTTGGAGACCTTCTGGCAAAGTGGTAAGAGCCGTGCAACGAGAGAGAAAGAGAAAATCTTTTACTTTAAGGTCCTTAGGTACAGTTGTAAGAGCTGTACAATCAGAGAGTAAAATATCGCCCTGGACTTGAAGCCCCTCAGGTAAAGTGATAAGAGCTTCACAACCATAGAGGGAAAGATTGCCATTTACTTTAAGCCCCTCAGGTAAAGTGATAAGAGCTTCACAACCATAGAGGGAAAGATTGCCATTTACTTTAAGCCCCTCAGGTAAAGTGATAAGAGCCATACAATGAGAGAGATCAAAAGAGCCCTTTACGTGAAGACCCTCAGGCAAAATTGTAAAATCCTTGCAATTAGACACTTGAAGGTCTCCTTCAACTTCAAATAGATTGGGCAAAGAAGAAAGTTCAGAAAGACTAGAAAAACTCACATTCCCTTTAACTTTGAGCTTTTGAGGTAAAAAACAAAATGTCTCTTCATCAGAATCCTCCTTACATCTATCAAGAACGTTTGGAAAGTTTAATCCATCATACATGAGTGAGCCGTCAATCTCGATCTCTTTGGATTTTAAAAGGTTAAAAGAGTGGATGTTAGAGGGGCAAATATTAACATCACCTTTAATCAGAATTTGATTTGAAAACCCTTCTAAAGTTGTCAGCTGATCTAGATCTTCTGCTAAAATAATCCTTACCTGCTCTATGTGCCCTAGATTAGAAATTGGAATGAGAGCACAAATAGAGGGTAAATGAGCATTTGAAATACGCATAATAATCCTTAATTAAAGAGTTAATCAATAAACTTTAATAATTAGTGATCATATCAATAGGATTTTTTTATTCCACTAAGAAAATACAGGGCGCTTTAACTAAAATGTTTTGATAATAGATGACATACTAGTCCCTCAAACAAAGGAACCTATGACACAGCGTTAGCCCATTGATACTAAAATTCTAGAAGCTAGCGAGGCATTTGATGCTCATCTATTTGCAGATACAAAGGCTCATTTGCAGATTTCCCAGACTATAGGCGTAACCACAAGAGGATTTTATACCCTATTTGGTAGTTATCTCTCATCGTTCTTTGTGGATTTTTTTGTGACTGTAATACGATTGAAGAATTTGCTGAGTATGCTTACCATCAACAAGGGTGGTTTTCATCTATCCTAGAAGAAAATATCTCGCCACCTTCCCATAGTACTCTATGATAGTTTTTATTCAAAACTCCTCCGAAAGCTCTGAAGATTTATTTGCAAAAATGATTTAGTAAAATTCTCAGGTTCCTTACAAGATCAACCAATTGCACTTGATGGTAAAAAATTAACAGGGGCTAGTTTTTTAGGTGATATTACCCATGTCGTGGAATTATTTGTGACTTGGTCTTGCCATAGAGAAAGTTCCAGATAAGACAGTAGAAAAGACCACATTACCAATCATTTTAGAGCAAATTGATATAGAAGGAGCAATTATATCAGGAGATGCTCACTTCACTGTGCCAGAATCAGTAGAGAAAATCATGGATGCAAAAGCGGGTTACTTGCTAGCTGTAAAAAATAATCAGCCGTCTTTTTATGCTGAAATAGAGATTTTTTTTGACAAAGCTCATGCAGTAGAATGAAAAGGAGTGCCACACCTGTTTTACCAAGAGTTAGATTGACTCCCTCATGGAAGTAAATGGATAAAGTTAGCGTGCCTTACCCAAAATCAGGTTAAAGAGAGAGAAAAATGGATCAGATGAAGGGGAATGATTCAGACGATTTTATCTCTCTAGCCGCCTTGCATCCGCAAAAGATTTTGGAAAGTGGATCCGGCAACACTAGAGTATTGAAAATCAATATTCCTTAATAGCGGATGTAATTTTTGAGAAAGAGGATAACTTAATGGATAGGGGAAAATAGTGCAGAAAACCTAGGGTTATTTAGGAGAGTAGCTATGAATATGGCAGCAATTGCTGATCCAGAAAAAGGCCTTGCTTCAGTAAGAAGAGCAGCTCTTTTTGGAACCGGGTATCTGAAAGGATTTTTAGCAACGATTTTGTGCAGCAAAGTGTCGAGTAATTCTAGTTAAAGGGTCCGGCTCATATCAGAGCATGAAAAAAAATTAAGCTATTTTTTAATTTTAGACTGTACGATTTCTTTGCAGATGAAATCCAAATCTTTTAGAATCACCGTTTATGAAATATCTTATTCCTTTAACAAGCCTATGCCTACTTTCTTCTTTATCTGCTTTACCGATTAATAATCCTGCAGCTCCCCAGCTGACCTTTAAAGGTCTTTGGATGCGTGAGGACGCCTTTGCTGGCGTTAAAATGGGATATGAAAAAGAGAGCGTCTCTAACCGAGGGCTCTTCATTCAAGGGGAAGAGCCTCTAAAGCTAAATGAAGCTTCTTTCCTCAAAAACCTCGGAACTTTTACCCTCAACTATCTAGACCGCCTAGAGCTATACGGCTCTTTAGGATCTATTCAAGGAAGACTCTCTTACGCCCCTCTTTTTACCCCGCTTCTTAATCTCTATGAACTTAAATCGGGATGGGTAGCTGGTTGCGGGGGAAGACTCTTACTTTCTCAATGGGGAAATTGTGTCCTTGGAATGGACGGGAAAGCAGAGTGGATTAATCCCCATGTCAACCTAGCTATTCAAGCAGGATCTCCTTTAAAGGAGTCTTATGCTTTTCACGCCTTTGAATGGCAAACCTCTCTTGCCCTCTCTTATACAGCAAATTTTCTGACTCCCTATATTGGAGCTAAATATTCCAGTATGAAAGGCACACTTAAAGCTCTCACATCTCCTATCAATCCTCAAGATGTCCTTAAACTGAAGAGTTCTCACCGCCTTGGAATGTCAATCGGCTTTACATTATCTCCTGGCTCTTTATTTGATATCACATTTGAATCACAAATGATTGATGAAGAAGGGTGGCTTGTCGGAGGGCAGCTGAAGTTTTAATGCGGGGCTGAAAAGAGCCACATTTTTGCTTCTAAGTTCTCTTTTCCACCTCTTCTCAAACCGTTTCTTTGCAAAAAAACAAAGAGAGCTCCTATACTCAGTAGCTTCTATATTAAGAACGAGGAGACTCTGATGAGTTTATTGAGACGATTAACGCTTCTAAGCTCAGCCGTGATGCTGACAGCTTCTATCTATGGAGCAGGCTCTGTAGAACCTGATATTCAATCTCTCCAAGATTGGATTAATTCTAAACGTATGATCACCGTCAAAGAACTGGGCGGACAACTCTCAATTAGCGGAGATGTTCACACAGAAATGCAAACAGGCAGCAGAAGAAGCGCTGTTCCAAGCCCTTTTAGTGATGGAAAATTCCATACATTTTACGATGTTGAATTCAATTTAAGCGTTGACTACCGCACAGACAATTCCTGGCTTGCAGCAAGACTCCGTTTTGATAACGATGCAGGGATTTTTAATCCTCTCTTAGGAAGCGGTAAAAAAGATAAATTCAAAATCGATAGAGCTTACTTTGGATACCGTCTCGTTGATAAAGATCAACACACAATGGATGTGGAAATTGGAAGAAGAGGCGCTTTAACTAGCTTATTTGATTCAAGAATTCAGTTTGCTTCACACTTTGATGGTGTATCTGTTAAAGATAGCTACTCGATTGAAAACGTAGGAGATGTGTATTATCAAGTGGGCGCTTTCATGGTGAATGAAATGCGTGAGCATGCGGCATTGGTTGGAGAAGCTGGCTTCTTAAACATTGCAAATACCGGTCTTTATACAAAATATTCTCTCATTGATTGGGATACAAAGAGTCTAGATTGGAGCGTTAATGGAGCTATTTCCAAATCCCCTGTATTCAATTTTGCTGTGTCTCAAATGATTGTCGGATATAAATGTTATCCTCTCCTTTGGAAAAAGCCGACGATGTTCTACGTTGCAGGGCTTTATAACCATAAAGCACGTCCTGTATCTGTTGGAACATTTGAGCTGACAAACGGGAAAAAAGCAAACGTTGGTGGTTATGCTGGATTTAGCTTAGGATCAATGAAAAAAGCAGGTGACTGGGCATTTGATGCAAATTATCAAGTGTTAGAAGCGCAGTGTATTCCAGACTTTGATGTTTCAGGGATTGGATTTAACTATCTTCCTCAAGAAGGGTTTTACACCAATGGAATCACTCCTGTGACTTCTAAAAACGGTGTCCATGGAAACGTTAACTACAAAGGAATTGAGCTTTGCCTTCAATACCTTTTAACAAGTAACCTCAACGTTTTCCAAGCTTGGAGACAATCTGTCACATTAGATAGAACAATTACCCCTTTCCAAACATACAGGGTGTACGAGATCGATTTGATCTATTCTTTCTAATAGAAAACAGTCACTCTATTAAGAGTACATCATTGATACCTTTAAGGGATGGCAAAACCATCCCTTATTTTTTTCCCTCGTAAAGATCCTCCCTCTCTTGTTCTTCCTCTCAAATGAACACTTATCTCATTTCTTAAAATTAAAAAAATATTGCCAAACTCTCTTATTTCCGTTAATAAGAAGAAAAATACACCCCTTAAGGCCCTATGAAGAACATGACAGCACTACTTGCACTCTCTTGCATCTGTTTAACAGGATGTCAAACAAATACCCAAACAGGCGCTCTTGCAGGAGCTAGTATCGGAGCTATTGGAGGCGCTTTAATCACAGGATCAGGTAGCGGCGCTTTAATAGGAGCTGGTATTGGAGCTGCAAGCGGAGCTCTCATTGGATATGGCCTTGATGAACAAGATCAAAAAGCGCTTAGCCAGCAAAGCCCTTCCACTTTAGATAAAATTCAAAAGGGAGAGCCCCTCACAATCAGTGATATCAAACAGATGGTAACTGCTGGAATCTCTGATGATGTGATCATCTCGCAAATTGAGGCAACACACACTCTATTTTCATTAAGTACAGCAGACATCATGAGTTTAAATCAGGCAGGTGTGTCTCAAAAAGTGATCCAAGCGATGATTCAAACATCAGGGTAGAAACGCCATCTAAAAGAGTGTTTTTTAAGTCCTTTCAAAAGAGGGATTAAACATCTTATTGACTCCCTCTTTTCATCTCTTTTTTTGCATCAATTCATTGACAAATTTCTGTTTTACCCTTCATCATAGTGAGGGGAGTGTCTTTTCATGCAATCAAACTCATCATATCTTCTTACCTCAGCTCTTGTAGAACAAACCCTCTACAATCTTTACCATCTTATACGCCGTTATATGCTCTTTCATACGGTCTTTATTGCGCTCATTACCCTGCAGCTTCTCTCCCTTTTATTTTTGATTCCTTTGATGGCAAAAAATATCGCAGCAGCTGCCATGATTGCAATGACGTTTTTAACTACATTTACCTATCTTGTGCTCCGTTTTTATTTTCAAAGCCGCAAAATTGATGAGCTTATCTTAATCAAGGAAACCTTTATTAAATCAGCTCAAGGACTCTCCCTAAATCTTTCTCCAGATAGTCCGTGGTCTTTAGATAAACTAGGCCCCATCTACCATCTGATCCACTCTCTTCACTATAAGCTATCACCCTCTTCTTTAATCCCTGTGTGGGTCCAAATGGTAATTCCTGGGATGAAGCCTCTTGCGCATTGGTGTTTATGGGAAGATTCTCAATGGATGAAAGAAACGCTCCATCAGTATGCGATTTTAACCATGCTAGAATGGGTTAAACTCTACCCTCTAGACCTTGAGCTTCATAAGACACTTGCAACAGCTTATATGGCCTGCTATGCCATTTATCAACTTCCTTTAACAGATACTCAATTGCTTCCTCTCATTGCAAGGCAATACGCCCTTCCTGAAATGAAATCGCGGTTTGAAAAAATAGCTCTCTTAGCAAGAGAAGAGCTAAAGGTATTACTGCATCATGAGAGTCAAGATGAGTGGGCTCTTCATCAAATGGCCAAAATCTATCACGATTTAGGGTGGAAAGAAGAGGAAAAGAAAGTGTATGAAACACTTTTATCCCTGGAGAAAAAAGAGGCGCATACGCTCTATTCCTTAGGACTTTTATGCTTTGAATTAGGAGATATGGCTCAAGGTCTTTATCTTTACCATGAACTCCAAAAGATGCATGATCCAAAAGCTGATGAGCTCATCATGCATTATAGAAGCTTCTCTTCTTTTTTCTTAAAAAGTGAAGAGGCGTAAAAGACGCCTCTTCTAATGCTTTAAGCAAACGCTCCTGCAATTACAATGCCAAGAAGGCAAAGAAGCGTAGCTCTCCAGTTAATGTGTTCATGATAGAGAATCTGTCCCCAGAGATTACATAAAATAATCACAGAAATAGAAAGAAGTGGATAGAGAATCATCTGCTCAAACCCGTGAGCGATTTCTGTAGAGCGGATCATAAAAAATGTCCCAATACCGTTTGCACATCCCCCTAAAATCCCATAGAGAATCTCAGATCTTTGAAACCCTCTTTTCTCTGAAGTCAAAAAGATCACCCCTTGAATCAAGGCTGCTGTCAAAAAGGCAATCGGCATGAACCATGGACTACAAAAAGCTCCTTCTGAAAGAGAGGGGAAAAAAGTGTTTGCTGAGTACGTATGGAAAAATGCTCTTAGACTGAGCAAGATTAAAAAGATGACATGGAGCATGAACATGAAAGTAATCACTTTTAACCATCTCGTTTTATCTGTCATGCCGCTTGTATTCCACCCAGCCCAAAAAAGACCTGTTAATACAAGAAGTGATCCTATCAGGTGGGACTCACCCCATGCATATCCATAAGAAGCCCCTAAAAGCGCAGCTAAAATCATCGCGGGAAACACAGTTGCCGCATTGAGCGTTGCAAAGGTCAGCCCTGCTGGCCCTATCTCTAAAGCTCTTCCTAAAGAAAACATCATGAGCGCTAAGATACTTCCGCTAAAGAGTCCTAAATAAAGAGTAGAAACATCAAGAGCATAAGCGTTGAGGCGAAGGGGATTTAAAAGAACCGCGACAAGCGATACAACAAAGAGTTGAATCACAAGAAACCCTTTTGTTGTCCCTCCTGTATCCACACTTTTTCTCATTAAGTAGTTTGAAAGAGCAATAAACGCTCCAGCTAGCAGCATCAGTGAGATACTTATCATAGAAAAATCCTCCTATTAAACAGTTAAGAGCCGTTGGTGGAATAAATTATGAAGAATGTGGTGAATTTTTGAGGACAAAAAAAAACTTTACCTATTCAATAGGGTTTTAAAAGAAGGAAGACCTATTTTATGAAACCGTGGATTTTTTTAAGTTGCTGCCTTGTTTTACTTAGCCATCAATCAGCTCCGATCACACCTAAATCTCTCTCTCCGCAAGAGGCGTTTTTTTTAAGAAGGGTGACAGAGTTTTGGAAAGATCAAGACTACTCTCTTGCCAAACAGCAAATCCAGCAGTTTTTATCTCAAAATACAAACTCTTCTTTAGAGTCTCCTCTCTACGCTCTTCTAGGAGATATTGCCTACAGTGAAAAGCAGTTTGCAACCGCTATGACCTATTATCAAAATATCCATGCAAGAGGTGTGTTTGAAAAAACAGTAGGGCAACGAGCAGAGTGCCTTTACATCTTAGGGATGTATGATGAGTGCTTAAATACTGGAAAAGAAGCGCTTCAAAGCCCTGATTTAATGCCTACCCTACCCCGTGAAAAGCTAGCTTTTATGGTAGGAGATATCTTGTTAAAAAAAATGCAAGCCTCTCAAGATATAACCTGTGCAAAAAGCTATGGAGAAGAGGCAAAACATTACCTCTTACAGGTTCAAAAGGGCCCTTATCAAGATGAGGCACTCTCTTACCTTGCAAGCATTCATGTAGAGCTTAAAGAGTTTCAAGAAGCAGTCAATTGTTATACCAAACTCTCTCATCACTTACCCCATCAGCAAGAGATATGGCTGATGAAAGCACTTGTCCTCTTAGAAACATTTAATCAAGAAGAGGGGATATCTGTCGCTAGCCGCCTTGTTTCTTTAGGAGGCAAGGGAGCTTCTTTTGCAGCGTATCAAGAGATGCGTCTTCTTTTTCAAGGGGAAAGATTTTTAGAGCTTACCCAAAGACAAGAGGTGCTAGAAGATGTTTTAGAAAAAAGCCATATTCCGCTTCTTCACGCTTATCTGTCTAAGAGTTATTTAATGCTAAGTCAGCCCCATGAATCGATCTATCATGGATCCATTTACCTTACACTAGAGCCTGACACTACAGAAGAGCGCCTTCCTATTTATCTCACGCTTCTTAAAAGCTCTTCTCAAATTGAAGATGAGGCGTTTTTTGATCAGGTTTTACACACAGCAAGTTTTCACTACCCAGCAAATGAAGCGATCTCTTCTTTACTTCTCTTAAAAATAGATCAGCATGTGCAAGGAGAAAATACACGAAGAGCTGAGCATGCACTTGGGGCCTTTGAAACCTATTTCCCGCATTTAAGGAAGGAGACTCTTTTTCTTTCCTCAAAAGCGTCCTTTCTTCTTCAAACCCATCAATGGAAAGAAAGCCGTGAGCTATGGCTTAGCCTCATAGAGCAAGCTTCTTCCGAAAATGCCTTAAGAGACGCTTGGCAATCCGCTCTTCACTGCTCACTTCAAGAGTACTCTTCTGCAAATCCTGATGAGCGCATCTTATTAGAGCAAACGGTTTTATCTGATCTTCTGCAAGCTGAAGCCTATTTCCCTCAATTTTCTGAAAGCATGCAAAAAAGCTCTCAATTTTTTTTAGGGAAAATGCTCTTTCAAAGGGGAAGATACCCTGAGGCCCTTACAGCGCTCACAAAGTTTTCTACTACTTATCAAGAAAATGAATTCTCTTCTGATGTGTATTCACTTCAAACCGTTTGCCTTGAAAAACTAGAGAGCGATACTCTTACTTTAATCTCTATTGCTCAAAAAGCGCTTTCTTTGCCTCAAGAAAAAGAAACCAAAGCAAAGCTTCACCTCTCTCTTTTTCACGCCTATTCTAAAGAAAATGCGCTAGATACGGCAGCTGAGCATTTGTATCAAGGGATCAAGCTCTCTTCGGAACAGATTTCGCTTCAAGATCAAAAGTGGCTGGTTAACTACTACCAGAAAAAGCTCTCTTTAGAGGTTGAAGAGATGATTCAAGAAAGAACTCTATCTCTTTTAAAACAGATTCTGCAGATGAATGAAGCGTTTGAAATCACCTTTAATCCCCTAGAGGAGAACCTTGAACAAGAGGCTCTTTTACTATCACACTTACTTCCCTTAAACGAAAAAGAACAGGTACTAAGATCTCTTCTTACCCTTCAACAAAACACTTCTTTTCCCTGGAACTGCCGGGGAGAGACCCTCCTTGAGCTCTCTTTAACCTCTTTAAAGCTGAGTAAACCACAAGAAGCGCTCTTTTACCTCTCTTCTCTCACAGATTTAGAAGGGAAAATTCCCCCCAACATTTACAATCAAGCTGCCTACACAAAAGGGACGCTTTTACTAGGAACTCTCTCTTCTTTAGATGAAGAGAGCCAGGAAGTAAAGGGACTGCTCACTCTCTTTAAAGACCTTCAAATTCAAAAGGATTTTAAGTGTGAGCCGCTCCATCTAGAATCTGGGCTCTTATATGTTGATTTACGGATTTCTCTAGAGACGCCTTCTTTAAAGCCAAGTTCTGCTGTATTCTTTTTAAAAAGGTTAAAAGATGACTTTACCTCTGAGATGCAAGATCAAACAAGTCAATATTCTCTTAGTAATGCGCCCTACTCTTCTCAAAGTGAGCTCATTCACCTCTATATGCACTGCGTAGATGCTGAAATAGTCATGTGGGAAAGTGCTAAGTCCCCGTTACATCAAGAGCAAAAGGAAAAGGCCCTAAAGCTCTTTCAGGAACTTCTTTGCCACCCCCTTGCAACAGAGTATCTGAAAAGCCGCCTAGAGAAAAATATTCTCACCCTTCAGCAAGGAATGCCCTAATGTTTTTGAGATCTTATCTCCTAAGCCTCCTCTTGTTTTGCCTGATGGGGCCCCTCAATAGCTGGGCTCATGTAGTACAACAAGACAAAAGCGCCTCTATGAACCCCCATGAAAAAAACTTGTGCCAAGCTGATAAGCCCTCTTTTCTTCCCTATTCTCTAGAGCACTATCAATTAGAGCTTTTTCCACAAACAAACTTGAGTCATTTCTTTAGAAGCCGTATCCAAACAACACCGCAAAAAGATAACTCCTTTTCTTTTTCTGTTGAATGGCTCTCTAAAGGGACTCTGAATCCCTACTCTTTGAGGCATACATTTCTATTCATTTTAGACCCTGACTCCCTCTCTTCTCACACCTATGAACCGTTAAAAAAGGCGCTTCTAAAATCTCTTTCTCTTCTAGAATCTAATGACACCTTTAACATCGTCATCATGGGTAAAGTGCCTCTTTGGTTAAGCGAAAAGCCTCTTTCATTAGGGGAACTTAATCCGCAAAAAATGCACCATTTTTTAGAAAAAGCTTATGCATCATCTCTCTATTCTGAGCGGTACACACTCCCTTCTCTTCATCATCACTTGCCCTCTTTAGAGGACACGTTGGTAAGCGCTCTCATCATTTCCAAGGGGTCTTTTCTCACAGAGACACTCAGTCATGAGGCAAGCTCTTGGCTGCAAACTCTATCCAAGAAGGGCTCTATATCTCTTCTCTCTATGGATAAGAGATGTAATATCAATCTTTTACAACGCTTTTCAAAAAGCTATCAAGTAGAGCTGATTGACTCTAATACCCTTGGAGCCTTCTCCCGTAAACTCCAAAAGAGGGTGAAAGATTTAAAAAGCGTGATTGCTCATGATATCAAAGCGTGGGTCCTCTCTTCTGATGCTACGGTGCAACCTCTTAATCAAGGGGCATTAAAGCCTTTCTTAAGTTTAAAGGGTTTGAAGTTTGAAGGAGTGTCTTCTCACAAAGAAGATTTTACCCTTGTGATCGAAGGGAAAAATGAGCACCACACTCTATTTCTTCAAACAACGATTTCACCCCCTTCTCATCCTTAAGCCTCTTATTGGATTTCTTAAGGGGAGAGCTTTTTCCCTTATGCTGTTGGAAAATTCTCTCTTTCCTTATATCATGATCTAAAATTTTAGCTAGGATAGAGTCATGACGCTTAAAATCATCGGGGGATCTTTTAAAGGAAGGGTGCTAAAAGCTCCTAAAGGAGATCAAACAAGACCTACGATGTCTATGGTGAGAAAAGCAGTCTTTGATATCCTGCAGCAAGAGATTGAGGGATCGATTTTTCTAGATATCTTTGCGGGTAGCGGCCTCATGGGGATTGAAGCTTTAAGTAGAGGCGCCTCTCACTCCATTTTTATCGATTCTCATAAAGAGGCTATTTACACATTAAGAATGAATTTAGAAGCTCTTAAAATCTCTTCTAACTCTACTGTTTGCGCTCAAGATGTGATGAAGGCACTTAGTTTTTTAACAAAGATAAAAACAGTGTGTGACATCATCTATATTGATCCTCCCTATCGAGAAAAAGAGCTCTATCAAAAGCTCCTTGCTCACTTTGACTTAAGTCCTCTTCTAAAACAAGGAGGGACTCTTTTTATAGAAGCAAGAGAATCTTCTCCTTTAGAGCTATCTTCTCAAACTACTTCTCACTTAAAACTCTTATCCACAAGAAACTACGGATCTACGCTTCTTTATCAACTCATCAAAGAGTAAAAACTTATCATGTTTAAAAGATAGGAAAGCTACTCTTCTTGAAACCAAAAGAAGTGATAAGGGGACCTCCAACTATATTTTCTTAACTCCGTAAAGCGGGATTTCATGAAGAGGGCTTTGTCTATTAAACATCCCTTCTGAAATTCTGATGCCATAAGGGCTGCTAGGATATTTACCAAGAAAGTTCTTTAAACTTTTCATCCCTCCTTGAGTTTTTGATTTCACCTCTACAGGGATGATCTCTTGATGGCGCCTCGTGATAAAATCTACTGTAGCTTGACTACTTGCTGATTCATGATACCACGTATAAATTTCTCCTTTTTGAGACGGCTCAGAATAAGCAATGAACTCTTGTGCTACCAGTTGCTCTGCACTGAATCCTAATTGTTTAACATAAAATGGATCTGTCACCCATTTAGCAAGGTCAAGCCCAAGAATTCTTTGGGCAATTCCAATATCAAAGAAAAATACTTTGAACTTTTTCTCATTAGCTTCAGCCCCTAGCGGATAGGAATCTATAGACGTATGAAAGCAGGGATAGGTAATGCCTGCTTGATGCAAAAGATGAAGCGCTTGTTTAATAGGGTAAGTTTTAACATCTGGATTTACGCCTGAGTATTTAAATTTCTTTCCTAGCTGCTGAGGAATAGAAGAGAATACGTGTCCTACATGTTCTACCTGATCAGCTTTAGCATATTTTTGAACATCCTTGATATACGTTTTAATCAGGTGGTCTTGAACACTTTGACACAAAGAGGCATCTTTATGTTTAAGCCATGTATCAATAACAACTGGCATTCCTCCAAGCCACATATAATTTTTCAAATAATCCAAAATCACTGCATGTATGGCAGTATTGATATTTTCATGTTCAATATTTTCCCTGAGATCATCCCTGTTATTTGCTGTTAAAAACTCCATAAAAGAAAGAGGGTAGAGGAAAAGATAGTCCACTCTTCCAACAGCTATTCCTACTTTTTCTAACATAAAATCTAGAAATGACCCTGCTGCAATGACATGCAGTTCTGGCATCTCTTCTTTAAAATAACGTAAATACTGAATAGCATCAGGACACTCTTGGATCTCATCTAAAAATAAAAGGGTTTGACCTGGAATAATTTTTTTTTGCGTGTAGATTTCTAACCCCTCTAATGTTTTTTCAAGGGCAATATGGGGAGGGAAAAGAACATGCATCCGCTTATCTTTTTCAAAGTTCACCTCAATATAAGAGGAAAATTCTTTACCAAATCGATTAACAAGCCAAGATTTCCCTACATGTCTTACGCCTCTAATCAATAAAGGAACGCGGATAGGATCATGGCGCCAATTCCTTAAAAACTTTAAGTGCTCTCTTTGCATAACTAGCTCTCTTTGGCTCTTATTTTAGAAAAAATAGGGGGATAAATTCGATAGATTTAAAAAATACAAGGGGGATAATTTAAGAGTTTTTAGAGAAAAAGGCGGGATAAATCTTATGTATTTAGAAAAAATAAGCTCATAAATCCCCTAAATGTAGAAAAAAGAGGATGATAAAACTGCTTAGAGTAATCCCCAAAACCTCATGTCGGTAGAGATTTTTGATAAGAGGACATTAAGAGCCTTTTAGCCCCCATTTTCCCTATTAGCCCACTTTTTTCCCATGCTCCCAAACGGTTTGAAGGACAAGGTGATTTTTGTGGAATTTTCTTTTAATGCCGTGTAACTGATCGTGATCAAATGATTGAAGCACAAGGGGTTTACCCTCTTCATCATACTTATTAAACGGACCATGGCGGTATCCTTCTTGGTAGTTTGCCTCAAACATTAACACCCCTTTTTCATTCCACCTTTTTGAAGGGCCGTGAAGCTTTCCTTGTTGATAAAAAGAGGAAGAAATCAGTTTTCCCTTTTTGGTATAACGCCTCTCTTCTCCCTCTTTTTGATCTTGATGATAATGCGCTTCATACACCAGTTGCCCTGAAGCGTCATACTCTTTTGAGACGCCCTCTTTGACCCCTTGATGAAAACAGCATGCCAATTTGACTTTTCCCTCTAAATCAAAAGAGAGTGATAACCCTTCTTCTACTCCGTTTTTAAAAGGCGTCTTAGAAAGGACTCTCCCTTCCGTATCGTAGTAAATAGCTTCTCCTTCAGGGCGGCCTTGAATAAAGGGGACTTCAAAGATCTTCACGCTCTCTTCTTTTCCAGGAAGAGGTGAAAACACCTCTTGAAGACCATGCCTTTGATTTTTTTCATAGTGAGAAATCACGATTTTTCCCTCTACCAGCTTCTCAAAATATCTTCCCTGGAGCAATCCATTTTCATACCACGCCTCTTTGTCTAAGGTGCCATCAGGAGCAAAGCTTTTACACACCCCTTGAAATTTCCCGTGGTAATAATGCTCTAAGCGGCGTAACGCTCCATTAGGATAAAACTCTTCCATTTTTCCATGTTTTTTTCCTTTATCATCAAAGAGGGTTAAAGAGGCGACATGTCCTTGAGCCTCCCCTAAAGAAGGAGGGTGATAAAGTCTATGCTCTCCTGTAGGTTTTCCTCTTTTATAATGCATAGAGAGCTTAAGAGCTCCTCCTTCAAAATAGCCATCACATTTCCCTTCAAGTTTTCCATTTTTATAGTGTGATTTGGATTTAAGCTGACCATTTGGATAAAAAATCTCTTCGATTCCCTCTTTTTCCCCCTCTTTAAAGTAAGCAAAATGAAGAGGGTGGCCTCCAGTATACCAAAGACGCATCGGGCCATGAAGAACATCATTGACGTAACGGATATCTGAAATCAAGTCCCCCTCTTTATTCCATATCTTGGAAGAGCCGTCTTTTTTTCCCAAATTAAAACAGTTTTCTATCCGTATTTTTCCCTGCTCATCCCACTCTTTATGCACCTTATCAGGTAGATCACTCACCCAATATTGCTCGGTTTTTTTGATCCCATTGGGATGCCAAATCACTAAGTGTCCTGTTTTCTTCCCCTGATGAAAATGCGCCTTCATCATGAGAGTTCCATTTTCATACCACTCTTGATAAAGACCCTCAATATGTTGATCTTTATAAAGCGCCTCTACTTTGATTTGACCATTTGGATAATACTCTTTATAAGGGCCATCAAGACCATCTGCCGTATAAAATGCCAAGATTTTTACCGCCCCATCATCATACCACTCTTGATAAGGACCATGAAAATCTCCTTTTTGAAGAGAATACTCAGCAATTTTTTGCCCTTTCAGGTTCCACTCCTTAATAGGTTTAATAAGCTCTCCTTGTTGGGTAAAACAGGCTTGAAAAGCTAGCTGTTTTCCAGTGTGGTATTTAAAGTGCTCTCCAATAGGAATACCTTCTTTATACACCCCTTTTCCAATGAGTTTTCCCTCAGGAGAAAAAAACTGCTCCTTCCCTGTTTTTTTCCCGTGATGAAACTCTACTCTATACGCCTCTTGTCCATTCAAGTGATACTTGATATGGAGGCCTATTGGGACCCCTTCATGATAATCTTGCGTTTCAATTACAGTATGCCCCTCTCCATAGAGAGTGATGGCTATTTGTTTACCGTGAGAGTGTAATAACCCCTTTTCAAAATGCCGTAGGCTTTTTAAAGACCCCTCTTCATTCCACTCCATCGCAGTGCCGTGAAGTTTTCCTCTCACATACACAAAAAGAGCTGATCTTTTGCCATGATGGTCATATTGCATCATCTCTCCTTGAAGCTTATCCTCTACAAAATACGCCTCTTCTGAGAGAATGCCGCTAGGGTAATAGGTGAGAGACGGGCCATGACGAAGCCCTTTTTGAAAAGAAATCACCCTTTTTAATCCCCCTTCAGGGTAGAACATACGGGCCTCTCCCTCAATTTTTCCGTGAACGTAAAGAGTTTGCTGCAAAAGGTGCCCCTCTTCATCCCAAATCGTTTGTATGCCGTGAGGGATGATCTTCTCTTCAAAGCCAGGTAACACCTCAACATGCATTTCTTGCCAAACTGTGCCAGTTGCGGGGTAATAAATATGGATTTTAGCGATAGAAGGAGATCCCTGAACCCCTCTTTCATAAAAGATAATTTTTTCTACCTGCCCTGAAGGGTAGAGGCTAATCACACTCTCTTCCCAGTATAAAGGGTGAGTCTTAGTAATCTCTTGCATCATTTGACTCCCTGTCAAAATGACAAGAGAAAGAATGCTTAATAATGTATTTCTATTCATCATTCCTTAACTCTCCTATCCTTCAAGAACCATGAGAAAAATTGCATTTTTCGCATGGCCTTAGTTTAGAAGGGAGGGGGCTTTTTTTCGAGAATTTGATGAAAAATTTGGAAGATAACGCTCTTTTGGGTGAGAGTGAAGGTTTTTTTGTAAGTACCCTAGCTCCACATTGTTCTTAAATATAAATACTTATTTTTCTAAAGGGAACAAAGAGCTCTTTGACTGCAAAAGAGTTTCCGTAGCTTTGATCTTCTCTTCTAAAAAATGAGAGGGGGAAGAAGCGCCCTCATAAGGATGAGAGGTAATGAGACAAGGAGAGTCAAAATAGAGTGTGTATGCCCTATCATCCTGTAAAAGCGTCACCGCTTTTTCAGGATAAACTCTTCCACTTGGATAAAATGTGAGGGTTAAATCTCCCTTTGTTTCTTCTCCCTCTGTAATTTTATGGATATGAGAGAGGTGAAAAAGATGGGGTTTAATGATACGCTCATCAGAGTCGGTCGTTAACTGCCACCCTTTTTTTTCTGGATGAAAGAGAAGGTGCATATCTGATCTATGCATGAGAGCTTGAATTTGAAGCTCTCTTGCTACATCGTACACAAGCTGACACTCTGCTTGAAACTTGTAATTTTTATAAAACGGAAGAAAAGAGAAGCTAAATAGGGAAAAAACACTGCCCATTAAAGCCAAGACAATGGTGATTTCTATTAACGTAAAAGCGCGTTTTTGTAACCGATGAGTCATGAAAATCTACTTAGAGTCTTTAAGCTTAGAAGATATCACCTCTAGCTCATCATCTACAATGCTTAAGTGATAAGGATTGCCCCATCCATCTACAATGAAGGTCTTCAAGGTTTGAGAAGAGATGAGATGAGAGTCTAATAAACACTCTTTTACAATATCCCGTGTACTTTCTCCTTCAAGATCTTGAATGGAGCAAAACCCTTGCATGACCTGAAGCTCTAAAATCGATTTAAGCCGTCTCATGCCCTCTTCTGTTTTAAACTTCTTACCTTGATCAAGAGCCCCTTTTAAATGGTAACTTAAAACACTTCCAATAAGACCAATCAGTAAAATGACAATCATCATCTCTAATAACGTGAGGGATCTTTTTACTTTTTTTTTCATTTTCTTCCCCTTAAGTTGATGATCATAAAGAGTTGTCTTCATGATTGCAATACTGCTCCAATATCTGTTAAAGGAATCAAGATCATGAGCACGGTAATTCCAATCATGACCCCTAAAAAAAGAAGGAGTAGCGGCTGAATAAGCGCTGTGAGCTGATGCATTTTCTCTTGAAACTCCTCCTCACAAATCTTAGCAACATGCACTAGCATAGAAGAGACTCTTCCTGTTCTTTCTCCTACAAGAACCATTTTAGAAACAAGAGGAGGGAGCCATTCTACATGAGAGCTGAGGAGTTTCCCTTGAATGATATGCTCGGTTGTTTGCGCAAGTTTATGCTCTAAAAAGTGATTGCTCAGTAAGCTTTGAGTAAGATTTAAAGCTTGCACAATAGGAACCGATCCTTCTAAGAGAAAATGAACGGTTTGAGAGAATCTTACCGTGATAGAAAGAAGAAATAACTGCCCTATAAAAGGGACTTTAAGGATTTTTTCATCTAGTTTGATCCGGATGCTTTTTTGTTTTAAAGCAAATAGGACTAAAGCACTCAAAAGGAAAAGAGCTAGCAACATCACAAGAGAGTAGTGAATAAAGAAGTCACTTAAAGAAAACATGAAGGCTGTTAAAGGGTGAAGCGTTTTTCCCTCCATTAAAGGACGCATCGAAGGGATCATCCACTGCAGTAAACTGATGAAGAGGAGCGTGCAAAAAGAGAGAAGAAAAAGAGGGTAGGAAAGAGCTTTGATCATTTGTTTTTTGATTCTTTTTTTCTCTTCAAGAAGGTGGGTAATCTGCTGAAACGAGCTATTTAAATTCCCTGACTCTTCCCCGGATTTAAGAATCGCTAAGAGTGTAGGATTAATATTTTCTTGAAAATGCATAAAAGCAGAAGAGAGCGGCTCTCCTTGCTTAATGGCTTCTTTTAGCATGAGTAAAAGAGGGTGAAATTGCACCGCCTGATACCGCTCTTCAATCACCATGATGGATTCATAAAGAGATAAGCCTGCTGCATACAGCTGCCCTAACATTTTCATGATATGTAAAAGATCATCTTGGCTTAAATATAGCTTTTTTTCTAGCTGAGCATACTCTTTAAGATGCGTGATCACGATCTGCTGCGTGTGTAATTTATCTAACGCTTGCTGTAAAGAGTCTGCCTCAATCACCCCTTTAAAGCTTTTTCCTCCCGTATGAAACCCTTTAAATTGAAAAAGAGGCATATTATAGCCTTGCGTAGGTGCGTGTGACCCGAATCACTTCAGAGGGCGTGGTTTTTCCGGACTGAACGGCTAAAATACCCGAGGTGAGTAACGGATTCATTCCTTGCTCAAGAGCCACTTTTCTTAAGTGTGAGCTACTCCCTGTCTTTAACACCTCTTCTTTAAGCTGCGGGGTCATTAAAAGAAGCTCGTAAAGAGCCATCCTTCCTTTATACCCCACTCCAAAGCAGTTTGCGCACCCTTTGCCGCGGTAAAATGTCCCTTCCCAACTCTCAAGCCCAAGATAATCTAACTCCTCTTTTAAGGGGGTATAAGGATGAATACAAAGGGGGCAGTTAGACCGAATGAGTCTTTGCGCTAACACTCCAACAACTGTAGAAGCTAGAAGATACGGCTCAATCCCCATGTCAATGAGTCTTGTGATTGCAGAAGGGGCGTCATTGGTGTGAAGCGTGGTGAAGACAAGATGCCCTGTTAAAGAAGCTTGAATCCCAATTTCAGCTGTCTCTTGATCTCTAATTTCTCCTACCATGATGACATCTGGATCTTGCCGTAAAATGTGTCTTAGCCCTGTTGCAAAGGTGAGGGGGATTTTGGGATTAATATTCATCTGCGCAATGTGGCCAAGTTTATATTCCACAGGATCTTCAATGGTCATGATATTCATTTCTGAAGAGCTTAAGTCGCTAACTGCGCTATAAAGCGTTGTGGTTTTTCCGCTCCCTGTTGGGCCAGTCACTAATATCATCCCTTCACTTAAATGAATAAGCTCTTTAAAAGAGGTGTAAATAGAAGGGGGCATGCCGAGGTTTTTCAGTCCAAGGGGCATATTGCTTTTATCTAAAATCCGTAAAACAACTCTTTCTCCATCACTCACTGGTACTGTGCTCACCCTAAAATCGATCTCTCTTTCTGCAATATGCAGCTTAATTCTTCCATCTTGAGGCAGTCTCTTTTCTGCAATATCTAAGTTAGCTAGCACTTTAATCCGGGAAATGAGAGGAAGCTCTAGCTCAGCGGGTGGTTTATGTCTTTTTTGCAGCACCCCGTCAATGCGGTATCTCACCAATAACCCTTGAGAAGACGGCTCAAAATGGATGTCGGAGGCTTTTTGATAAATCGCCTCTGATAAAATGAGATTTAATAAACGGATCACAGGAGCATCTACCACCTCTTCTAAAAGATCATACCCTTCTTTAGGAGAAGAAGAGGGTGAAGAATCTTTTGTCATCTCTTCAATGAAAAGAGACGTCTCTTCTTTTTTTTGAGAAAAAACAGATTCTATCGCTGCGTCAAGCGCCTCTTCTGTAGAGATCACCTCGGTGATGATTTGCCCTCTTAAAAGCGCGATCTCTTCTACAGCCTCTAAGTTAAAAGGGTCATCAAGTCCTACCCACAACGTCCCCTCCTTCTCCATGAGCGGTAAAATCCGTTTACTTTTTGCAAACGCATAAGGGATAATAGCTTTTTTTTGAGTAATCAAAGGGTAGTGCATGAAAGATGCAGTAAATGTGAGCTGAAGCTCTTTGCAAAGCTGTTGTAAAGAAGAGCTATCATTTTCTTGAAGAGGATCATGCATATTTTTACCTATCGTTACTCATCAAGCTTTTTAAGCTGTGCTTAAAAAAGGCTCTTTTTTGCACATCAAATGCCTGATCCACCTGCTCTAAAAATTCAGGAAGGTCTCCTGGCCGTCTTGTTAACTCCTCTTGTACACCTAAAGCATTTTCTTCTTGAGGGGTTTGCAAAATCTTAGGGGTGATGAAAAAAAACATCTCCGTGTCATTTTCAAGAAGCTGGGTTGTTCCAAATAGTTTTCCAAGAAGCGGAATATCTCCAAAAAAAGGAACTTTTTCTTCATGATCCATTTTGGATTTTCTTTTTAATCCTCCAATGATCACCGTCTCCCCGTCTAAAATTCTCACCTCATTTTCAATATGGCGGCGATCGACAAGAGGCCTATCATCAGGGTGAGGCTTAGTGGTATCAAAGGTGATATCTGTCTTTAACGTGACAGAAGGAGGAAGTCCTTTTTCATCAGGAGTGTGAACCGTGGGAGTGAATTTAATGATAATGCCGTAATTGGCTCTAGAAAATGACTTTTCAAAAGAAATCCCTTGATTGGTATCAAGGGGAGCTACTCCATTATTAATAGAAATCTCTTCTACAATCGAGATGGTAGCTGGCGTTTGATTCACCGTGATCACAGAAGGAGAGGCGTTTAGATGAATGTCATCTTGGGTGAGTAAAAAGTTATAAGCGACATCAAACTGAGGGGTGTGTCTATGCTCTTTTCCATGGAAGAAAAACTGTAAAATTCCAGCTGCTTGCCCTTTAGGAGAATAAGGGCTCACAGACGGAATATAGCTCACTCCATTACGCTCTTTACCCAGTTTTAAAAGGTTAAGTCCGTAGTTATTTTGAGCATGGAGCCGTCTTTCAAACATGAGCACTTCGATTTGGACCATTTTCTTAGGGATATCTAGTTTTTTGAGCACCTCTTTCAGCTTATCTAAGATATCTTTTCTTACGGTCATTAAAACAGATCCCGTCTTCGGATCGGGTGTAAAGTGAGGTGTCCCCATTTTTTCAAATTCGATTTTCTTTTGATGAGGGGGTTGAAGAGGCGTTGGAGCAACGACTAGGGAAGGGGCATTTCCTTCTTTTGGATGAGGAGAGCTACTTGCTGAAAAAGAGAGCTCCATCTCCTCAGAAGAGGCATCTTTTGCTCCTAAAGTCAGAGATAGATACACTTTTTCTAACATGTGAGCTAGATCGTGAGGATCACTATGGCGGCAAGGGTAGAGAAACACAACCATTTCTGCAGGGTCACTCAGCTGATGCTCTGTCATATGGATGATTTTTTCTGCTTTATCCACATGCTCTTTAGATCCAATACAAACCAAATGGCTTCCTCCTTCTAAAGGGAAAAAGCTTAAAGGCTCTTGATCACCCCTCTCGAGTGTCAGCTTACTTGAGCGCGCTCCTTCATAGAAAAAACTCCGTAAAATTTTTTCCATCTCTTTCACAGGAAGCTTATTAGCCGGGATCATCCTCGTCACTTTTCCCAGCTGAGAGCCCCAAGCTTTATCGTAAAGACTGAGTAACCGGAGCACCTCTTCTTTTGCCGCAATGAGAGCAATTTTATTTCCGATAGGGTGAATAAAAGTTTGTCTTCCATCACAAAATTTCTCAAAAAATTGCATCACGGATCTTAGCTGCTCTAACGGAGGCGTGACTAAATAACACAGCCTGCTGCCATCAGGAGAGGCGTGTACATGCGCTAAAGAGTCTCCAACTGTGTGAATGGATCCGATATCTTGCTTAAGAAGATAGAGCTGCTTAGCAAAGGGATTAAGCGTTTTAAGCCCAAGGCCGTGATGCCTTAAGAGAATTTCTAAAAACTCTGGCCAGCTCTTTCTTGGTAGAGAAATATTAGAGTGAAGATGCAGTTTCATGCCTGAGAGTTCATGAGGCACGGCATAAAGATAATCCGGTGAGCCGTACTCTCTTAAAAGCTCAGAGATAAAGATCTCTTCTTGATCCCATAGAGCATCCGGATCGCTATTTTGCAGCCCCTCTTCTCTTGCGCTCTCATGCCACTCTGTTTCAAGTTTTAGTTTTGCTTTTTTTAAGAGGTGGACTTCCCTTAAAACCTTTTGAAATTCTTCTTGAGGAGCGTTGTTTTCTAAAAGGCTCTCTGCCTGTTCATGAAGCGCTTTTAACGCTATTTTTACACTACTTAGCTCTTCACTGAGAAAAATGCGTTCATGACGGCGCCCTTTTTCTTGATGCAATAAGGAGGCTCTTTTCTCTACAATTAGATCGCTTCCTAGCAGCTGAGAAATCACTCCTACCATGCATGCTGTGTAGTATCTTATTGTCATACTTTTTTGATTCCTTCTTGTTTTGAAGAAGGTAAACCCTTTTTCAAAGATGTTTGATTGTCTGTTTTTAGAGTAAGAGTTTGTCTCTCATAATGGGTTCTCATCTTGTTAAACACAAGGGCCCCAATTTTTGCTTGGTGATGGGCACTCTCTAGCTGCTGAATGATCACAAGCTCTCCTCTGAGTTGATGGGTTAGAGTAGACTCTAAATCAGAAGAAGTAGAGATTTTTTTCCATAGCTCTCCCTGCTTTAGCCACCAATCCCCCTCTTCTAAAATGACGCGCCTCTTTCCTAAAAGAGCGGTCATTTGAGAGGGGGATTTATACCTTAATGAGGTGATTTTTTCTTGAAAATGACAAAGTAGAGGATCTAGAGCCTCAACAGAAAGAGGAATCATGATAGAGGTGTGTCCTGAGGCGCTCCATAACTGAAAAGTAAAGTTTCCTTGAGGATTTAAAAGACACCCAGCCATGATAGGGTGATCTAAATCTCCTTTTTCTAATGACCAACTCTTTTCATTCCAAAAAAGACACTCACCTGCAGCTAAAAAGAAGATTTTATCTTCTATTTCCACTTTCATCTTACCCCGCAAACCTGTGGCATTAGAAAGATCAAATTCTTCTAAAAGAGCATCTTGAGGATACGCCTTCCCCTCTTTTAAATGGGTAAAAGCGTCTGTATGTTCTATATCTTCAGTTAAGAGCTGAGAAGGGGTTAAAAAAAAGGGATACCGCTCACTAGAGGTTAATGAAAGCCTCTCCTCAATCTCTACGAAGAGCTGATCTTTAGAGACCGATTGAAGCGTCATCTTCACCTGCGTTACAAAAGGGGAGATGCTCCAATGCCCCTCTTCATAACTTAAGAAAAAAACAGATCCCGGTACGCCTTGGATGAGCTTTCCTTCTTTTTCACTTAAAAAAGTCATTTGTAGTGCCTTTCCTGGCCTTGTATCAATTCCAATTAACACGATGTCCTCTAAAATCTGCGTAAGATGAGGGGGAAGCTTAAATGCCTTAAGAGAAAGAGGCCCTTTTTTGAGAGAAGCAACCGTTAAGTGAACAGGAGGTAAGAGCTTTTGATAGATTGTTTTCCGAGAAAAAAATCCCCCATCACTCAAAAAACTGATCAAAATCAAGCTTAAGCCCCCTATCCAGACTGAAATGATCAGATAGACCGTAAATTTTTCACGCTTAAAAAAGGGGTGACTTAAGAGTTTCATATAGGAAGAAGTGTAGGGTATCTCCTCAATATTTTAAAGAGACGATCCCTCTTTTTAAAATACCTGATTGAAAAAAAGAGGAGCTCAATGTAAAGTGCAATTTTAAGAGATAAGTGAGATGAGGAACCTCTCATCTCATTTATCCTCCGGTCTATCGTTTAAAGCAAAATACCTTAGTCAAGACACTTAAGCAGGAGATGATGATGAGTAATGATTCAAACAATGAAGGCGTTTCTATGAAAGAGGTGGAACAGTTTGTAAAAACCTATTGGATTCAGCTGTTTTTTTGTATTCTCTTTCTCTTCACATTTCTCTTTTCCGTTGCAGGTGCTTTTAGACCAGCGCTTGGCCTTTTTCTCCTAGCTGGCGGAGGTATTAGCTCTCTTTTACTCCCGGAGTCTTTAGGAAAAGCGGTTTATCACTCTTTAAATTTCATTGGGAAGCAGGAAAAAGCAATTCAAATTATCTTCGCAGGTGTCACCCTCATTATCACCTGTGTTCTCCCTTTTGTGATCTTGATGCTCATGGGCATATTTAATGGCCTTTTCATCCATCAACTGATGAAAGAAATCCCGTTTAAACCGTTTGATTAAAATCTACTCTGATAAAGAGGCTTCTCTATACAAGATGTAATCTTTTAAAGAGAGGTCCTCTTTTTCGAAATTCTTCATCAGTAATTTGTAGGCGCCCTTATGAATCTGTCTTTGAGAATGATCTTGAGGAAGCCACTGCATGTATTTTTTAAAATCTTGCCAAGCACTCTTTTCTAAAGAGGGATTTCCTAACTCTTTTTGCAAAAAGCAAATTCTTAAGAGGTTATAGGCATAAAGTAAATCGGCATATTCCCGATCTTCTTGATTCCATAGGGTGGTATCTTGATCCAGTGTCTCTTTGAGTAAAATGGTGTGACTTAGAGCTTCTTTAAACTGTTTTTGTCCGATGAGAAGTGAGCTAGAAGAAAATGCAGCGTGGTAAGAGGGAAAAAGTGCAATGCGCTTTTTGATAAGATCTACGAAATAAGAAGCTTCTTCTCTTTCAACACTTCCCATAAGCCGTTGCACGGTACGCCCTTCATATTTTGCCTTAAGCGAGGGCCTTTTTTGCAGAAGTTTTTGAAATTTTTTGAGGTGCTCATCTCGTTTCCCCTCCCATGCATTAAACATCATTTCAATATCTTTATAAGAAGAGGCCCTCTCTTGTTTGAAATGAGAGAGGTTAGCTCCTATGCCAAAAAGTAAAAGAGCGCACCCTAACATTTTGGGAACATGAAGAAGAAAACCGTCATAAGCTGCTTTATGAATAAATCCAAACTTTCCAAAAGGAACTCTTTCCATACACTCATCTCTAAAGGGGGTTATACGGTTTTTAGATCTACAAAACTGCATTTTATGCAACTTCGGGATAAAAATCTTCTTCTATTCATTTTTTTGAAGTTGGAAAACCTCTTCCTTGCTTGCTGATCTCTCTTGCTTTAAACTTCCTTTAGCGAAGACTCTTCTGATTTTTTCTGATGGGTGAGGATAAAAACAATGCCGCTTACAAAGACAAAAAGAGCTGGGAAGATCACAGTGGTAACTGGTGTCCACATAAGACATAGTCCTGATAAAAGAGGCCCTACCATTTTAGCTAAAGATTGCACTGATTGATGCAGTCCCATCACTTTACCTAGTTCCTGATCTCCAGACTCTTTAGATATGCGGTATGAGAGAGAAGGCATTAAAAGAGCGTATCCAATCGTAATGAAAGGTAAAATATAACACACCTCATTGTACCCTTGGATAGACGCTAAAGAAAGAAGCGCTCCTGATAAGATAAAGATCATCAAAAGAAAAAACTTACCTTGTTCATAATAGATGTGACCTGTTCCCATAAAGCCAATTTGAGAGAGAGTAAACCAGAGGCCGTATTGCGAGTAGATATTAAAGATCTCTCTTTCAGAGCAGCTACACACCTGAATAAGAAACACTTGAAATGTTTTAATAAAAAGAAACCATCCTAAAAAGAGAAAAAGTTCTGCTCCAAATAAAACCTTTAATTTTTTAGAGCAGCTGAAAAAATACCGAAAATGAAAAGGGTGCACTTGAGGCTGAGGCGCTGCGGTATCCTCTTGTGACCAACAGGTATAAATGAAAATACTATTTAAAAAAGAGCACGCCATACACACGAAAAAAAGCGCTTTTGCAGCAGGAAGGAGGCTTCCTAAGTGGTGCATAAAGAGCGAAGAGAGCTGCGGCCCTAAAATATAGCCCAGGCCAATCATCAAATGCGAGAGCGCAAACAGCTTAGCTCTTGCTGATCTGATAGAGCTACTTGCAATGATGGCATTGGTAATAGAGAGGTTGACACCGGTTAAACCTGATATAAAATTCCCTAAGAAAAAAGGAATGACGGTTTGAGTGATTACCCCTAAGGCACATAAGCTATATCCAATGATATTTCCTAAATAACAAATGATTAAAGCGCCTTTTTTCCCCATTTGATCTGCTAGGTGCCCAATCAAAGGAGCTCCAAAAAGCTGCGCTAATGGGTAGATGCTAGAGAGAATGCCAAGAAGGGTATACCGCACTGTTAAAGAGGTGTCTTCACTAAAAAAACCGTAGTGTGTCTTTAAGAAAAAATGGGGAAAAAACGCAATGATGGCAGAATAGGTGAGAAAATCGAGGAAAAGAACAGGAAAAATAGAGAATATTTTTTTCATTTTTTTAAGAGGAGTTGATAGCTGTTTAGCGCGCTCTCTTTTTTAATGAAAAAGTGAGGCGCTATCTTTAGTTATACCATTTTTCTCATTAAGGCAAGATCTGTATCTTGCTAAAGCTCTCATCAAGAGCTCATCTTAGAGACTTAATAAAAATATAGTCTTATCTATCCGAACAAATCGGTATCAATTAAAATAGATTTTATCTTTTTTAAGAAAAGACGTTAATAACCTCTATATTGTGTATTTAACTCGGAGAAGGATGTATGTTCAAAGGTTCTATCACAGCTTTAGTAACCCCCTTTAAAGAAAATCAAGATGTCGATTTTCTGCAGTTAACAAGGCTTATTGAACTGCAAATCGAGGCAAAAACAGATGCCCTTGTGTGTTGCGGAACAACAGGAGAGTCTCCAACGCTCTCTGATGAAGAACATTTTCTTATCTTTGAAACCGCTGTCAAAACCGCAAGAGGCCGTATTCCTATCATTGCAGGAACAGGAACGTTTAGCACAGCGCATACGGTTTATAGAACACAAGAGGCTTTTAAAAGAGGCGTTGATGCAGCACTTGTTATTGTGCCTTACTACAATAGACCAAGTTTTGAAGGGTGTTTAGCGCACTTTGCAGCATTGGATCATGTAGGCCTTCCCCTCATCATTTATCACCACCCAGGAAGAACAGGGGTGACTTTGCAAGATCAGGAGCTTGCCACTTTAGGAGATTTACCCTCTGTGATCGGAATTAAAGAAGCATCAGGAAGCTGTGATACCATCCGGTTTCTTCATCAAAACACCTCTCTTAAGATCTACTCAGGAGATGATGCTCTTGCCTTTTCTCATCTAGAAGCAGGAGCGGATGGGGTGATTTCAATTGTCTCCAATATTTTACCTGGCAGCTGGAGAGATATGATTCATGCGTTCTGTGAACACGATTTCATCACCTCGGAGACCATTTTTGAAAGAATGCTTCCCCTTTGTAAAGCGCTTGTCATGGAAACAAACCCTCAAGGGATTAAATACGCGCTCTCTTTAGTTGGAGATACGCTTGATGTGATGAGACTTCCTCTCATACCGCCTAAATACTCCACTCAATTACATATTCAAGCTGTTTTAAATTCTTTTAAAACAGGTTAAATCTTAAAGCGTATCTCCCCACTCAAGCTTTCCTGCTCTTTTAAAAAGGGCGTTTTCACTCTTTGTGATCACCTCTGTTTTGATCCCTTCATCTGTACAAAGGGTCAGCTTCAAATGCCCTTTTAATTTTAAAGGGTTTTTTAAAAGTCTTGGTTGACTGGCTGTCCGGGGCTTTTTAGAAACGATGAGGTAGCTGTATTTTTCATCTTCATACCCAAGTGAGGCATCTTTCATCCACTGATGCTCCCAGCTTCTTTCAAGCCTTACTCCAAAGTGACACCAGGACCCGGGGTCTCCCTTCAAAGGGCACGCATTTTTATGGGGACAAGGAGCTAGGATATGCGCTCCTTGTTGTAAAAGAGCCTCTCTTGCTTTTAAAATGGCTCTAAACCCTTTAGGAGTTCCTGGTTCGATGATGATGAGGCACTCTTTTGCCGACTCTAGCGCTTTTTCTAAAACAGATAAAGATAAAATCTCTCCCCACGAATAAGAAAATACAACGAGATCATGAGAAGAAAATGTTTCTCCCTGACCTGCTGGCTCATTTTTCCACACAATAGGCTCTAGCTTAAGTCTTTCTTTTCCAAGCCTAACAAACTCTCTATCTATTTCAATGAACTCTGCTGATTTAAGCTGAGGAAACTGCTGTTTAGCTGGATACCAAGAAGAGCCAGGACCTGATCCTATATCTAGGTATGATTCAATAGTAATGTTTGATACTTCTTGAAAAACTCTTGCTAAAACAGATTCAGTGGCAGGAAGTCTTGTGATGAGATACGCTTTTCGATCTTCTTCTGATCTTAAGTAAGGCGTATCGCTATTTCGGTACCTTTCAGAAAGAGCTTTGGCTGCTTTTTTAAGAGTTGCTAAAGAAGCGTCTTTCATGTGAAGGAAAACCCCTTTTTAACACGTTCATGATCTATAAAACAATCTGAGTGGGAGGATTCGAACCTCCGACCCCTAACACCCCATGCTAGTGCGCTAGCCAAGCTGCGCTACACCCAGAAAAAATTAAATTCTTGCAAGTCCTTCGAATTCAAATTCAGCTTTTTTGAATTCACTGACTCCGATACGCGCGCACTCTTCAATGATTTTTTCCAAAGGATCTGTCGCTTGAAGTTCTGCAGCAGAGATATCAACAGAAATGGATGCGGAAAAGTTCACCCCTCTACGGAGTCCTTTAACGATAAAGTTAGCATACATCGTCTCTTTTTTCTTAGAGATGTTTTTAAAACGAATCAAGTTGTTTTCTGCGAGATCTTTCACGATTAACCCTTTGCGTGTTTAAATGATGCTAATAGCCTCATCCAAAATAGATACAAGATCGTAAAACCCCTTGCTTGTTTCTGTCAAGGATGAACTCTTGTAAAAACCGTCTTCTCCTGGAAGAAAAAAATCAAGCTATGAAAGCAAAATATTTTAAAAAAATGATGCAT